>CAILBC010000032.1 GCA_903832325.1 uncultured Sphingomonadales bacterium
AGGAGGAGCTCCGTCTGGCGACCCGCTTCGCGCCCGCACAAGCCCCCACGACGTGCTGTAGGGCACACCCAGAGCCCAACATGTCAGAGGGGGCAACGAGGGCGGGGCCGCCTGTTCCAGCCAGTTGCGCGGATCATCGGCAAAATCGCCATCGACCCCGGCATCGCGCCACCAGGCCAGCGCCGCCGCGATTGCATCACCCAGCGGCAGAGAACCGGATGCCATAGAGCCCGGCGCAGGCGGAACTGCGTCAGGGTTGCTCCCTTGGGTGATTTGCGAATGGGGCGGAACCATGTAACGCTATTGACCTTGGTCGAGACAGCTTTCAAGGCGAACCGGCACATCAATCACGCGATTAACCGCAAGACGGGCGGCAGATCGCACTGCGCGAGGACGGAACGGGGAATGAGCGAGCGGGAATCGATGCCCTATGACGTGGTCATTGTCGGCGGCGGCCCGGCCGGGCTGGGGGCAGCGATCCGGCTGAAACAGGTCAACCCCGATATCA
This sequence comes from uncultured Sphingomonadales bacterium, assembly GCA_903832325.1. Classification (GTDB taxonomy): domain Bacteria; phylum Pseudomonadota; class Alphaproteobacteria; order Sphingomonadales; family Sphingomonadaceae; genus Novosphingobium. The sequence continues at coordinate 509 of CAILBC010000032.1, forward strand.
GCGTGTGCATTCTGGAAAAAGGGTCGGAAATCGGCGCGCATATCCTGTCGGGCGCGGTCGTCGATCCGCGCGCGCTCGATGAATTGCTGCCCGAATGGCGCACGACGGGCTGTTCGCTCGCGGAAACCCCGGTAACCGACAACTGGCACTGGGTGCTGACCCGCACCGGCAAAGTCGCGCTGCCGCACTGGCCGATGCCTCCGTTCATGTCGAACCACGGCAACTACACCGGATCGCTGGGCAATCTGTGCCGCTGGCTGGGCGAACAGGCGACCGAACTCGGCGTCGAAATCTTTCCGGGCTTCCCCGCGGCCGAAGTGCTGTATGACGACAGCGGCGCGGTGATCGGCGTGGCCACCGGCGACATGGGCATTGCCAAAGACGGCTCGAAAAAGCCCGATTACCAGCCGGGCATGGAACTGCACGCCAAATACACGCTGTTTGCCGAAGGCGCGCGCGGCCACCTGACCAAGCAGGTCAAGGCGCGATACGATCTGGAGCGCGATTGCCAGCCGCAATGCTATGGCATCGGCATCAAGGAACTGTGGGATATCGATCCCGAAAAGCATGTGCCCGGCCGGGTGCTGCACACGCAGGGCTGGCCGCTGTCGGAATCCGATTCTTGGGGTGGCGGGTTTCTGTATCACCAGGCCAACAACCAGGTCGCGCTGGGGTTTGTTACCGCGCTCGATTACGCGAACCCTTATGTCTATCCCTATGAGGAATTCCAGCGCTGGAAGCAGCATCCGGCGATCCGCGAAATCCTCGAAGGCGGGCGCCGCGTGTCCTATGGCGCACGCGCGATCAACGAAGGCGGCTGGCAATCGGTGCCGCACCTGGCGTTTCCGGGCGGGGCGCTGATCGGGTGTTCGGCGGGCTTCGTCAACGTGCCGCGGATCAAGGGCAGCCACACCGCGATGAAATCGGGCATGCTCGCGGCAGAGGCGATTGCCGCCGCCATCGGCGCGGGGCGCGAACACGATGCGCTGAACGACTATGACGCTGCGGTGCGCGAAAGCTGGATCGCCAAAGAGCTGAAAATGGTGCAGAATGCGCAGCCGCTGGTGGCCAAATTCGGCGGATCGCTGGGCACCGTACTGGCCGGTGCCGACATGTGGGCACGCGTGCTGCGGGTTAATCCGTTTGGCGCGATGCGCCACCACACCGATGCCGAAGCGACCAATCGCGCCGATCTCTATCGCCCGATCGTCTATCCCAAGGCCGACGGGGTGATCACCTTCGACCGCCTGACCAATGTCGCCTATTCCTACACCAACCACGAAGAAGACCAGCCGTGCCATCTGCAACTGGCCGATCCGTCGGTGCCGGTGGATGTGAACCTGAAACTCTATGCCGGGCCAGAGGCGCGCTATTGCCCCGCCGGGGTCTATGAATTCGTCGGCGTGGCCGAAGGCAACCCGCGATTGCAGATCAACGCGCAAAACTGCGTCCACTGCAAGACTTGCGATATCAAGGACAAGACCCAGAACATCACCTGGGTCACCCCCGAAGGCGGCGGCGGCCCCAACTACCCGAACATGTGACCATCCAGATCCTCCCCGATACGGGGAGGGGGACCGCCCGCAGGGTGGTGGAGGGGTATGGCCCCGCATGACCAGGTTCGAAAGGTCACATGATGAGGCGAACCCCCTCCGCCAGCTTTGCTGGTCCCCCTCCCGGAAACGGGGAGGATGTCGAGATTGCCTATGCCAAGATCAATCTGGCGCTGCATGTGCGCGGGCGGCGGGCCGATGGCTATCATGATCTGGAAACGCTGTTTGCCTTTGTCGATGCGGGCGACACGATCACCGCGCGCGAGGCTGATGCGTTTTCGCTGACCATAACCGGGCCCTTTGCCGCCGATCTGGCTGACGAGCCCGACAATCTGGTGCTGCGCGCCGCGCGCCTGATGGCCCGGCACAACGGCATCACCACCGGATTGGCCTTTACGCTCGACAAACACCTGCCGATCGCATCGGGCATCGGTGGCGGCTCTGCCGATGCCGCGGCGGCGCTGCGCCTGGCAGACCGGATCTGGGGGCCGCAGCGGGTCACGGTGCGCGCGTCCGAATATTGTGCTGACCTGGGGGCCGATGTCCCGGCGTGCTGCGTATCGCGCACACGCTTTGGCAGCGGCGTGGGTGACCGGCTGGTGGATTGCGACATTGCTGGCCTGGCCGGGGCACCGGTCCTGCTGGTCAATCCGCTGGTTGCCTGCCCGACGGGCCCGGTATTCCGGCAATGGGACGGCATCGACAGGGGGCCTCTCGATCCGGTGGAGTGGCGCGATGCCCGCAACGATCTTGAGGCACCGGCCATTGCCCTGGTCCCCGTGATCGGCGATGTGCTGGCGGCCCTGCGCCATACCGGCGCGCGACTGGTGCGCATGTCGGGCTCTGGCGCGACGTGTTTTGCGCTATACGATTATGCCCCGGCGCGCGACCGGGCGGCGCAGGTGATTGCGGCCGACCATCCCGCCTGGTGGAGCCTTTGCGGAGCATTGCGATGAGCGAGCCCTTTTGCCTGATTGGTGACACCACGCCGGGCGGCATCCTGATCGAGGCCGATCACGCCTCTGCCCGGGTGCCCGACGATATTGATCTGGGGATCGATCCGGCGCTGCTGCGCGACCATGTCGCGATCGACATCGGCGTGGCGGCGATTGCCGAATTGCTGGTGCAGCGCCGCGGCTTTGCCGCGTTTATGGGCAATGTCAGCCGGCTGGTCTGCGATTTCAACCGCGACGAACATGGCCCCGCCGTGGCGCCGATTGCCAGCGATGGCCATGCCATTCCCGGCAATGCGCTCGATCATGCCGGGCACGAGGCGCGGCTGGCGCGGTTCTATCGCCCTTATCATGCAGCGCTTGCCGATCTGATCGACCGCATGCAGCCCTCGCTGATCCTGTCGCTGCACAGTTTCACGCCGCAACTGGCCAGCCGCCCCGACGAAGCGCGACCCTGGCACATCGGCATCCTTTATAATCGCGATCGCCGGGGTGCGGCGCTGGCGCTCGATCATTTGCGGCAGGACCCGGCGCTGGTGGTGGGTGATCAGCAGCCCTATTCGGGCGAATTGCTCAACGCGACGATGGACCGCCATGCCGAAGCGCGCGGGCTGCCCTATGTCGGGGTGGAAATCCGCCAGGATCTGATCGGCCATGCCGGGGGCCAGGCCGAATGGGCCGAGCGGATGGAGCGTCTGACGCGCGCCGTTCAAAAAGCGCTGACCCGTGACGCGCAAATTGGGCTTTCGACGCGGGCCGCACCCGGCTAGTGGACGCGATCATCCCGCCAATGGGCCCACGCGGCCCCGGAGTCGCCCGCAATGCCACCCTATCGTTCCCGCACCACCACCCATGGCCGCAACATGGCCGGCGCGCGCGGCCTGTGGCGTGCCACGGGGATGAAAGACAGCGATTTCGGCAAGCCGATCATCGCGGTGGTCAATTCGTTCACGCAGTTCGTGCCCGGCCATGTCCATCTGAAGGATCTGGGCCAGCTTGTCGCGCGCGAGATCGAGGCGGCCGGCGGCGTGGCCAAGGAATTCAATACGATCGCGGTGGATGATGGCATCGCCATGGGGCATGACGGCATGCTCTATTCGCTGCCCAGCCGCGATCTGATCGCCGACAGTGTGGAATACATGGTCAATGCCCATTGCGCCGATGCGATGGTGTGCATTTCCAATTGCGACAAGATCACCCCGGGCATGCTGATGGCGGCGCTGCGCATCAACATTCCGGTGGTGTTCGTGTCGGGCGGGCCGATGGAGGCCGGCAAAGTCGTGCTGCGCGGCAAGGAAACCGCGCTCGATCTGGTGGATGCCATGGTTGCGGCCGCCGACGAATCCTACACCGACGAAGAAGTGCAATCGATCGAGCGGTCGGCCTGCCCCACGTGCGGATCGTGCAGCGGGATGTTCACCGCCAATTCGATGAACTGCCTGACCGAGGCGCTGGGCCTGTCGTTGCCGGGCAATGGCTCGGTGCTGGCGACTCATGCCGACCGCGAACGCCTGTTCCGAGAGGCCGGGCGCCTGGTGGTCGATCTGGCGCGCCGCTGGTATGAACAGGACGATGCGACCGCGCTGCCGCGCACGATTGCCGGCTTTGCCGCGTTCGAAAACGCGATGAGCCTGGATATCGCGATGGGTGGATCGACAAACACCGTGCTCCACCTGCTCGCTGCCGCGCACGAGGGCGAAGTGCCGTTCACCATGGCCGATATCGACCGCCTGTCGCGCCGGGTGCCGTGCCTGTCGAAAGTGGCCCCGGCCAAATCCGACGTGCATATGGAAGATGTGCACCGCGCCGGCGGGATCATGGCGCTGCTGGGTGAACTGGAGCGCGGCGGGTTGATCAACACCGGCCTGCCGACCGTGCACAGCCGCACGATGGCCGATGCGCTGGCGCAATGGGATATCGGGCGCTCCACGTCCGAAGCGACCGCCGAATTTTTCCGCGCGGCGCCGGGCGGGGTGCCAACGCAAGTGGCGTTCAGCCAGAACCGCCGCTGGGCCGCGCTCGATCTTGATCGCGAAACCGGCGTGATCCGCAATGTCGAACACGCCTTTTCCAGGGATGGCGGGCTTGCCGTGCTGTCCGGCAACATTGCCATCGATGGGTGCATCGTGAAAACCGCCGGGGTCGATGAAAGCATCCTGACATTCAGCGGCCCCGCAGTCGTGTTTGAAAGCCAGGACGCGGCGGTGACCGGCATCCTGACCGGGCAAGTGAAAGCCGGCGATGTCGTGGTGATCCGCTATGAAGGGCCGCGTGGCGGGCCGGGCATGCAGGAAATGCTTTATCCCACCAGCTACATCAAATCGAAGGGGCTGGGCAAGGCCTGCGCGCTGGTCACCGATGGCCGCTTTTCGGGCGGCACCTCGGGCCTGTCGATCGGGCATGTTTCGCCCGAAGCGGCCGAAGGCGGCACAATCGGCCTGGTCGAAAACGGCGACCTGATCCAGATCGACATCCACGCGCGCACGATCCGGCTCGATGTGGCCGATGCTGTGCTGGCCGAACGGCGCGCCGCGCAAGAGGCGCGCGGGGCCGAAGCCTGGACCCCGGTCAAGCCGCGCCCGCGCAAGGTTTCGGTGGCGCTGCGTGCCTATGCCGCGATGACCACCAGCGCGGCACGTGGCGCGGTGCGTGATCTGTCCCGCCTGAAGACGTAACGCCGGACCGGGCCGTGGCAGGGGGGTTGACCGCAGCGGCAATCCGCCGGATGGATCGATCATGCGCAAGGTCTTGATCCTGTTTCCGTTGCTGATGCTGGCCGCCTGCGGCCGGCCCGCTGGCGATCCCGAGCCGGACATGCGCACGATCGATTGCGCGCTGGCCGGGGCGGGCGCGTTTGTGCCGCAGTGCCAGGTGGAACAGGCGGCAGGGCTGCTGATTGTCCACCACCCCGGCGGCGGCTTTCGCCGCTTGCGCAAAGTGGATGACGGGCGCGGCGTGGTGGCGGCCGACGGGATCGAGCAGGCGCAAGTGGCGTGGATTGCCGATGGCCGGCTGGAAGTGACCGTGGGGCAGGATCGCTATCGCTTTCCCGCCAAAGTCAGGCCGGATCCGAAATAGCCGCCATGCACCCGCAGGCCGCCCCCGCACCGCAACAGGTCCTGACCGTTGCGCAGATGCGCGCGGCCGAACACGCGCTGATCGATGCCGGAGACAGCGTCGGCAGCCTGATGGAGCGCGCCGGAAACGGTGCGGGCGATTGGGTTCACCGCCTTGCCGCCGGCCGGCCGGTCACGGTGCTGTGCGGGCCGGGAAACAATGGCGGCGATGGCTATGTGATCGCGCGCCACCTTGCTGCACGCGGCGGGCCGGTGCAGGTGGTCGCGCCGCTGCCGCCGCGCACGCCGGCGGCGATGGCCGCGCGGGGGGCCTTTGCCGGGGTTGTCGGTGATGGCTCTGGTGCGCTGCCGCAGGGGGGCGTGTTTGTCGATTGCCTGTTTGGCAGTGGCCTGACCCGCGCGGTGGATGCCCGGCTGGCGGCGCTGCTCACCGCGCTTTGGGCGTGCCACGGCTTGCGCATCGCCATTGATCTGCCCAGCGGCATCGACGCGGACAGTGGCGCGGTGCTGAATCCCGAATTTGGCGAATATGGCCTGACTTTGGCGCTCGGCGCCTGGAAACACGCGCATTTTGCGATGCCCGCAGCGGCACGGATGGGCGCGCTGCGGCTGGTGGATATCGGCGTAACGGCCACGCCCGGTGCAGCCGAAGTCTTGCCTCGGCCGGCGCTGCATGCGCCGCCGGCCACGGCGCACAAATACACGCGCGGGCTGCTGGCGATTGTCGGCGGGGCCATGCCGGGGGCGGCGGTGCTGGCGGCGATGGCCGCGCGCCATGCCGGGGCCGGCTATCTGCGGCTGATTGCCGGCGCAGAGCCCGGCGCAATCCCGCCCGATCTTGTCGTGGTGCGTGGCGCGCCGCAGGCCGCACTGGCCGATCCGCGCATCGCTGCGGTGCTGGTCGGTCCCGGGCTTGGGCGCGACGGCGCGGCGCGCGAACGGCTGGCGGTGGCGCTGGCGGCGGGGCGGCCCACGGTGGTCGATGCCGATGCGCTGATGCTGCTGCGCCCCGGGCATGGAGCGACCTGGCCGCTGGTGCTGACCCCGCATGAGGGCGAACTGGCCGCGCTGGAACGCGCCTTTGGCCTTGGCGGCGGCACCTGTGCAATCAAGCGGGACCGCGCGCTCGCGATGGCCCGGGCAAGCGGTGCGGTTGTCGTGGCCAAGGGCGCCGATACGGTGATCGCCGCGCCTGATGGGCGCGTGCTGGTTGTGCCGCGTGCGCCATCCTGGCTGTCGGTTGCGGGCACCGGTGATGTGCTGGCCGGGCTGATCGCCAGCCGGTTGGCGGTGCATCGCGATGCCTGGCGCGCGGCGGGTGAGGGGGTCTGGCTTCATGGTGAGGCGGTGCGGCGGGCCGGGCCGGCTTTTGCGGCGGCCGACCTTGCCGGATGGGTGCAAGACGCGGTAGGGGCCGCGCTTTGGACCTGACACCATGACCGACAATCCTGATCTGAACTCCAGCCCTGATCTGAACTCCAGCCCAGATCTGAACTCCAACCCTGATCTGATTATCCGTGTCGCCGCCAAGGGCGATGGCGCCACCGCCGATGGCCGGCACGTGCCGATGGCAGCGCCGGGTGACGTGATCGCGCCGGATGGCAGCCTGATCCACGGCCCGGATCATGCAGAGCCGGTCTGTCGCCATTTTCCGGCGTGCGGATCGTGCCAGTTGCAGCATCTGACTGATCGCGCATTGGCCGCCTATGTGGGTGATCGCGTGGCCGGTGCGGCGCGCGGGCAGGGGATTGATCCCGGCACGATGCCGCCCGCGCATGTTTCGCCGCCGCAGACCCGCCGCCGCGCCACCCTGCACGCGCAGGCAATCGGCAAACGCGTGGTCGTGGGCTTTCGCGAAGGCGGATCGCACCGCGTGGTCGATCTGAAGGCCTGCGCGGTCATGCTGCCCGAACTGTTTGCGCTGGTGGCGCCCTTGCGCGATCTGCTGACCCGGCGCGCCGACCGCAAGCTGGTGGTGGATATCGCGATGACGCGCGCCGATCAGGGGGTAACGCTCGATCTGTCGGGCCTCGTGACCGAAGGGCTGGCCGCCACCGAGGCCATGCTCGATTTCGCACGCGATCATGCGCTGGCGCGGCTGACCATCGATAGCGGCTATGGCCCCGAAACCGTGTGGGAGCCGGAGCCGGTGACGATCACGCTTGGTGGCCAACAAGGGGGCGGCACCCCGGTTTCGCTGCCGCCGGGCGCGTTTTTGCAGGCCACGGCCGATGGCGAAGCGGCGCTGGGCAGCGCCGCATGCGAATGGCTGGCGGGCGCGGCCACCGTGGCCGATCTGTTTTCGGGGCTGGGCACGTTTGCCTTTGCGCTGGCGCGCGGCGGGGCCAAAGTGCTGGCGGTGGAGGCGGCGCGCGATGCGCATCTTTCCTGCCAGGCGGCGGCGCGCACCTGGGGCCGCCCGGTCCACGCGATGCACCGCGATCTGTTCCGCAATCCGTTGCAGACCGAAGAACTGGACCGCTTTGCCGCGGTGCTGCTCGATCCGCCGCGCGCCGGCGCGCGCGAACAAGTGGCGCAGATTGCCGCTTCGCGCGTGGCGCGGGTGGTTTATATCAGTTGCAACCCGGCAAGCTGGGCGCGCGATGCCGCCACGCTGATCGCGGGCGGCTATCGCCTGGCGGATTTGCGCGCCGTGGGCCAGTTCCGCTGGTCAACCCATGTGGAACTGGCCAGCCTGTTTCTGCGCGATTAAACTGTGATGATGTTTCGTCGCAACATCATCACAGTTTAGGTTTTTGTTGTCGCGTGATTTTTGGCAAAAACCGGTTCCCCCTTTTTGCCGTCACGCGCTGAATATTATCCGGCAAAGCACCCGATTGCAGCGCGGATTGCCAGCACGGTCAGGCACAGGCTGGACGGAAAGAACAGCAGGAACCGGACCGGCACGAGATTGACTGTCGCCTGCCACAGCGAATGGGCCACGCGAAACCCGACATAGCCCCAGGCGAGGCCAACATCGATCGGCCCCGCGCCGGTCAGCGCCAAAATCATGATCGTGGCATAAAACACTGTCGGCTGTTCATGCAGATGGATGTAATTGTGCGCCTTCCAGTTGACCTTTGGCGGCAGCACTTTCTCCAGATCCTGCCCGCGACCACCCGGCGGGGCCTGATCAAGCCCGGGCACTTTGGCCATTGCCGGAATGCGCGTGAACAGCATCCAGAACATCATCACCAGTGTCCACAGCACCAGCACCGCGGCCGGTGCCAGAATTGCGGCATGTCCCGCTCCATGCATCCTCGATCCCCTTTATCCTGACTTTGGCCAAGTATGCGCAGGGGCGATGGCACCTGTCAAACCGCTAAACCGCAAACCGGCATACCGCAAACCGGCCAACCGGCATCAGGCGCGGGTCAGGGTGATGATCCGGTAATAATGCAGGGGGCCACGGTCGCAACGCATGGTCAGCCCGCGCTGGCTGGCGATTTGTGCCGTAACGCCGATCAGGTCTTCGCGCGGGCTGACGTGAAACCACCCCAGCCACAGCCGCAGCAAGGCTGCGACCGGGTCCGGCAGACCGGAAAAATCACCGAAATCGACAATGTGCAGCTGCCCGCCCGGTGCCAGCACGCTGGCACCCTGGGCAATGGCGCGCTGCCAGGCGGGGATCATCGACAGCGTATAGGACAGCACCACCCGATCGAACCCGTCGGTGCCAAACAGCCGCTGCGGATCGAACGCGGTGGCATCGCCCGCGGCCAGAACCGCAGGCCGGCCCGATTTTGGATGACCCAGCTTGCGCGCCGCCAGTACAAGCATTTCGTGCGAAATATCAAGCCCGAACAGCGCCGTGCCGGGCCAGGCGCGCGCAATGCATGCCAGATTGCGCCCGGTGCCACAGCCCAGTTCAAGCACGCGCGCGCCGGGTCGCACATTCAGCCCGGCGATCAACCGGTCGCGGCCGAACAGGTAATATTTGCGCGTCAGGTCATAGATGTGTTTCTGCCGGCGATAGACCTGGTCCATCAATTGGCCGTGGCTGCCGGTCATCCCGCAAACTCGTAGAGGTGGACTCCGCCATAAATCGCGGACCGGTCGCGGCGGGTGTAATCGGCCGAGGCATCGGCGTGATATGTCCAGCGCGCCAGCACGGCATCGGCGACGCGCCCGGGCAAAAGGCTGGGTTCGGCCGCAGTGCGAAACAAGACGCGCGCACCCGGTCTGGCGGTGCGGGTGATCTGCGCCCACAGCGCGTTCAACTGTCCATCGTTCATCCAGTCCTGCGCATCGAGCAGGACATAGCGATCGATCGATCTGTCATCCTGCCCGGCCAGGTGATCGGTCAGATTGGCATGGCGCACCGTAACCCGGCCGACGCGGTTGCGCACCGCTGGCCAGTTCGATTCCTGCAGGTAGGGCGGCAGCGAGGCCCCGGCGCCCCGGCCATAACCGCGCGAAAACGCCTGCCACGCGAAATAGTTGTCCTCCACGGCAAAGTCGCAGGCCAGCTTTTCCAGCCGGCGGCGCAGCACTTCGGCCATCTTTTCATCACCGGCCAGCGCATCGAACTGCGCCGGGGGAATGCCCAGACCAAACAGCGCAGCGGGCTGATCGGTCAGCCAGCGGACGAATTTGCGATCGAACAGCGGGGCCAACTGGGTTTCAAACACGCGCCGCTGTCCGGCCTGGTCGGGCGCATCGAGAATCGCCTTAAGATCGATGCGATAGATCCGCGCCAGCAGGTGCGCCATGCCGATGAAACCGCCCAGCAGCCCGCGCTTGTAGATACCCTTGCGAAACCCGCCGATGCGGCGGCGCAGCGTCAGATCGCGGCCTTCCCAATACCGGCGGGTCGGCTCATCGAGATAGGGCGCGACATAGGCGCGATAGGCAACAAGGTTGGTCGGGCGGTCTGCATCGGCAAAAAACCGCCGGAAATGGCCATAATCGGGCAAGTGCTGCGCCGATGCGAGCTTCAGCTTGCCCAGCGCGACATGCGCGGTGTTCAGATCGACCGCGGTGATCTGCGCGGGGTCGGCCACCAGATACGACAGCACGTTGCAGCCCCCGCTGGCGATGGCGACGATGCGGCTGTCGGGCCGGATATCCAGCGCCTCCATGTCGATTTCGGGGTCTTCCCAGATCTGGGCATAGACCAGCCCGCGAAACGCGAAAGCAAAAGCGTGATCGAGCATCCGGCCGCCCAGGCCGGCCGTCCGGCGCACCACCGCACCGGCAATCGGCGGGCGCCCGGACACGGGGTGATCGGCGGGCCGGGCGCGTTTGGCGGAGCGTTTCATGACCATCTCAAATAACCCTATATCAAAAAGTCATGGGCGGTGTAAGACAGTGATGTTGCGCATTTATGGCAATTTTTCAGTCGTCGCCGGCGATCACCCGGGCAAAGGCGGCGCGATCGACATTGCCGCCCGACAGGATCACTGCGGTGCGCCCATCGGCCGGCACTTTGCCCGTCATCACCGCCGCCAGCGCCACCGCGCCGCCCGGTTCGATCACCAGGTGCAGCCGGTCAAACGCGAGGCGCTGCGCGGCGCGGGTTTCGGCCTCGGTCACCACCACGCCGGCCATGCCATGCGCGCGCAGCACGGCGAAATTGATGGGGAACGTCGCCGGGGTCTGCAGCGCGTCGCAGGCAGTGGCGGGCGCATCGCGCGCCACGCCCTCGATCGTGCCGCTGGCCAGGCTGCGCGTCACATCGTCCCAATGTTCGGGCTCCACCGGCACGACCTGGGCGCCGGGCACGGCAATCGCCAGCCCGGCGGCAAGGCCACCACCCCCGCAAGGGCACACGATTCGCGACGGCGCACCGCCGGCGCGCCCGGCCATTTGTGCAGCCAGTTCCATTTGTGCGGCCAGTTCGATGCCGGCGCTGCCCTGGCCTTCGATCACCCACGGGTCGCCATAGGCATGGACCAGGATTGCGCCCGATTGCGCGATCAGGCCGGCGGCAATGGCATCGCGCGATTCGCGGGCGCGATCATACAGCACGATTTCGGCACCCATCGCGCGCGTTGCATCCAGCTTCACCCGCGGCGCGTTGGACGGCATCACGATCGTGGCCGCAATTCCCAGCCGCGCCGCCGACCAGGCCACGCCTTGTGCATGGTTGCCGCTGGAAACCGCCACCACGCCGCGCGCGCGTTCTTCGGCGGTCATGTCCGACAGGCGGTGCCAGGCGCCCCTGATCTTGAACGCGCCCACCGGTTGCAGGCTTTCCGCCTTGCACCAGATCATCTCTCCCGATGGCAGTTCCAGCGGCAGCAGCGGTGTCGGGGGCAGCAGCGCGGCCATCTTGCCCGCCGCGCGCAGCACGCCGGCATGGCTTGGCGCTCGCGTGCCGGATCCTGCCGACTGTGATGGGCCTGCCAATTGTGATGAGGACGAAAGGGGACTTGGGTTTGTCATCGTGATATCCTAAACGCCCGCTCCATTGCCGCTCGTGCGTTTAGCGCGAAGCCCTGTCTGCGTAAGCTGGAGAATTTCCATGGCCAAGGTCCTTGTCATCGGCGCCGGTGGTGTCGGCTCGGTTGCTGTTCACAAGATGGCGATGAATCCGGGCATTTTCACCGAAATCGCGCTGGCCAGCCGCACCCTGTCGAAATGCGAGGCGATTGCCGCATCGGTGAAGGACCGCACCGGGGTGACCGTCGCGACCTATCAGATCGATGCCGACGATGTGGCCGCGACAACCGCGCTGCTGAACGCGGTGCGCCCGGTGCTGGTGGTCAATCTGGCGCTGCCCTATCAGGATCTGGCGATCATGGACGCCTGCCTTGCCGCCGGCGTCAATTATATGGACACCGCCAATTACGAACCGCGCGACCAGGCAAAGTTCGAATACAGTTGGCAATGGGCCTATCAGGAACGCTTTGAACAGGCGGGCCTGACCGCGCTGCTGGGGTCTGGTTTCGATCCGGGCGTGACAAGCGTGTTTGCAATGTGGCTGAAAAAGCACAAGCTCGATACGATCCGCACGCTCGACATTCTCGATTGCAACGGCGGCGACCACGGCCAGGCCTTTGCCACCAATTTCAATCCGGAAATCAACATCCGCGAAGTGACCGCCCCGGCGCGCCACTGGGCCAATGGCGAATGGGTGGAAACCCCGGCGCTGACCATCAGGACCGCGTTCGATTTTGAAGCGGTCGGCCCCAAAAACATGTACCTGATGTACCACGAAGAGTTGGAAAGCCTGGCGCGGTTCATCCCCGAAATGGAGCGGGCGCGGTTCTGGATGACGTTTGGCGATGCCTATATCACCCACCTGACCGTGTTGCAGAATGTCGGCATGACGCGGATCGATCCGGTGATGTACAACGGCCAGGAAGTGGTGCCGCTGCAATTCCTGAAGGCCGTGCTGCCAGAACCGGCCTCGCTGGGCGCAACCACCAAGGGCAAGACCAATATCGGCGATATTGCCACCGGCACCAGGGATGGCGTGGAAAAGACGTTCTACATCTACAACATCTGCGATCACGAAGACGCCTATGCCGAAACCGGCAACCAGGCGATCAGCTATACCACCGGAGTGCCGGCGATGATCGGCGCGGCGCTGCTGGTGCAGGGCCTGTGGGGCGGGGCAGGAGTGTTCAACATCGAACAGATGGACCCCGATCCGTTCATGGACATGCTCAATGCCCATGGCCTGCCGTGGCAGGTCAAGGAACTTGATGGCCCCGTTGCCTTCTGATGGAAACGCGCGCCGGCGATCCCGGGGCCTTTGCCCGGTTTGACCTGTCGCGGGTCGACAGCCCCGCATTCGTGGTGGATGCGGCCGCGCTGCGGCGCAATTTGCGCGTGCTGGCCGATGTGCGCGATCGCGCGGGCATCCGCATGCTTGCCGCGATGAAGGCGTTCAGCATGTGGCGGGTTGCGCCGCTGGTCGGGCGCTATCTTGATGGGGTGTGCACCTCGGGCCTGTGGGAAGCGCGGCTGGCCGATGAACACTATGCCGGCGAAATCGCGACCTATTGCGCCGGGTACAAGGCCGAAGACCTGCCCGAAATCTGCCGCCTGTCGGACCATGTGATTTTCAATTCGCCGGGCCAGATCGCGCGGTTTGCCGATGTGCTGGCGGCGGCGCGGGTGCGCGGCGATGTGTTTGATGTGGGCCTGCGCATCAATCCGCAGCATGCCACCGGCGAAGTGCCGCGCTATGACCCTTGCGCGCCGCATTCGCGGCTGGGTCATCCGATCGAGCAATTGACCGCGGCCGATCTGTCCGGGGTTTCAGGCATCCATTTCCATTCGCTCTGCGAACAGGATTTCGTGCCGCTTCAGGAAACCTGGGCCGCGCTGCGCCCGCATCTGGCGCCGTATTTTGGCCAGTTGCAATGGCTCAATTTCGGCGGCGGGCACCATATCACCCGCGCCGATTACCAGCGCGACGATCTGGTTGCTTTCCTGAAAGCGGTAAAGGCCGAAACGGGGTGCGAAATCTATCTGGAACCAGGCGAAGCGGTGGCGCTCGATGCCGGAATCCTGGTCGGCACGGTGCTCGATGCCACCACCAACGGCATGCCGGTGGCGGTGGTCGACATTTCCGCCACATGCCACATGCCCGATGTGATCGAGGCGCCCTATCGCCCGGCCATGCTGGGGGAACGCGGCGAAGACAGCACGGATGCCGCGGTGCGCCTGGGCGGGCCATCGTGCCTGGCGGGCGACGTGATCGGCGATTATCGCCTGCCGGTGGCGTGCGAACCCGGCGCGCGCTTTGCCTTTCTGGATCAGGCGCACTATTCGATGGTGAAGACAACCACGTTCAACGGTGTGCCGCTGCCCTCGATCTGGCTGTGGGACAGCGAAACCGATGCGCTGGAACGCGTCCGCAGCTTTGCCTACGAGGATTTCCGCGACCGCCTCTCCTGATCCGCATCACCCCTGTCCTGATCCGCATCCCCCCTGTCCTGATCCGCATCGCCTGAGGGGACTTGCCTTGTCCGCACTGCACGCCACAGTGCGGCAACGGACAAGACCAGACCACAGGAGAGACTCGGATGCCCCCACCACAGCTTGATGCCATTGCCAGCGATCCGGTGACGATGGGTTGGATGCAGGGGCATCCGGTGCCGCCCGAAAAGCAGGTGCTGTGGCGCAATACCGATCATTGGCGCTTTCCCAAGACGCGCTGGGCGTTTTCGCACTATCGCGAACTTATCCCCACCGTGCGCGTGGGCGGCGGGCAGGCCGCGCCGCTGCCGCGCGCCATCGATGATGCGCTGGGCGGCCTGACATTCACCCCGCTGGGCAGCGATGCGCCGATCACCGTCGAACAGGGCCTGCTCGGCACTTATGCCGACGGCATTCTGGTCGTGCACAAAGGGCAGGTGATTTTCGAACGCTGGTTTGGCGTCACCGGGCCTGAAACCCGCCATATCGCGTTTTCGGTGACGAAAAGCTTTGTCGGCACGCTGGCCGCCTCGCTGATTGCCGAAGGACGGCTTGATCCGGCGGCACCGGTTTCGGCCTATCTGCCCGAACTGGCGCACAG
The DNA here is from genome assembly GCA_903832325.1 of uncultured Sphingomonadales bacterium. Lineage (GTDB taxonomy): Bacteria > Pseudomonadota > Alphaproteobacteria > Sphingomonadales > Sphingomonadaceae > Novosphingobium. The sequence goes on from CAILBC010000032.1 coordinate 15,567, forward strand.
CGGGTTTGGTTCGGCGACCGTGCGCCAGGTCATGGACATGACCACGGCGATCGATTTCAGCGAGGAATATACCGATCCGCGCTCCGGCATCGGGGCCTATAGCGCGGCCGTGGGCTTTGTGCCGCCGTCGCCCGATTATGACGGTCCGCGCGACATGTGGTCGTTTCTGGGCGGGCTGGGCACGAATGGCGACCATGGTCAGGCCTTTACCTATCGCACCTGCAACACCGACGTGCTCAACTGGATTGTCACGCGCATTACCGGCAAGCCGTTTCAGACCAATCTGGCCGAACGGTTCTGGGGGCCGCTCGGGCTGCATGATGCCGATGTGATGGTCGATTCGATCGGCACGCCCTTTGCCGGTGGCGGGCTGTGCCTGCGGCTGGAGGATCTGGCAAAGTTTGGCGAAATGATCCGGCTGGGCGGGCAGGGGCCCGATGGCGCGCAGCTTGTCCCGGCGGCGGCCATCGCCTCGATTCGCCAGGGTGGCCGGCCCGACCAGTTCGACACCCCGCATTATCCCTCACTGCCCGGATGGAGCTATGGCAGCCAGTGGTGGCACAGCCACGGTGAAGATGGGGGCTTCACCGCGCGCGGCATCCATGGCCAGTTGCTGTGGATCGCGCCCGCAGCCGATCTGGTCATCGCACGGTTTGGGTCGCACCCGGTGGCGGGCAACGCCGGCAACGATCCAATTTCGATCCCGATGTGGCAGGCGATCGGGCGCGCGCTGCGCTGAATGGCCAGAATCGGCGGTTGATCGCTGGCATGTCGAAATATTTCATTTTTTTGACAATCGTGCGATTGCCCTAAAAATCCCCTTGATGTTCGGGGCGGGGGGGCTATTTAGCCTCCTCGCTGCCCCATGGGGACTTCCAAACCGCAAGGCAGCCTTGTTCAACATTTTGTTTTGGGGGTCCCTTGAGTTGCACCATTATCTCGATGCTTTGGCCGTAGTCCGCGCCACCGCGCCGGACCAACCCGCCATTCTCAATCGCCCGCATGCTGCTGCGCGCGCTGCCCGCTTCTTTGTTGAGAAGTTTCCGGGCAAGACGCTCTATGCGGTAAAGGCCAACCCGTCGCCCGACCTGATAAAGGTGCTGTGGGCCTCGGGTGTCACCCACTATGACGTTGCCTCGATCGGCGAAGTCCGCCTCGTGCGCGGGCTGCTGCCCGATGCGGTGCTGTGCTTCATGCATCCGGTCAAGGCGATCCGGGCCATTGTCGAGGCCTATCGGGACCACGGCGTGCGCACGTTCAGCCTCGATTCGGTCGAGGAACTGGACAAGATCCGCGCCGCCACGACAGAGGCCAACGGCGGTGTCGAACCGACCGACCTGACGCTGTGCGTGCGGCTGCGCGTGTCTTCGGAATATTCCGAGCTCAGCCTTGCGTCCAAATTCGGCTGCGAACTGGCCGATGCGCGCGATCTGTTGCAGGCCACGCGCCAACTGGCCGATTGCCTGGGCATCTGTTTCCACGTGGGCAGCCAGGCGATGACCCCGTTTGCCTATGTCACGGCGCTGGAAAAGGTGCGCGCGGCAATTGTCGATGCCTCGGTCACGGTCGATATCATCGATGTCGGCGGCGGGTTCCCCTCGATCTATCCGGGCATGGAACCGCCCCCGCTCGAAGATTTCTTCGCGCTGATCGATCGCACCTATGAATCGCTGCCGGTGTCCTATTCGGCCGAACTGTGGTGCGAACCGGGCCGCGCGCTGTCGGCGGAATACAATTCGATCGTGGTGCGGGTGGAACGCCGCCGCGATGATGAACTGTATATCAACGATGGTGCCTATGGTGCGCTGTTCGATGCGGCGCATGTCGGCTGGCGCTTTCCGGTGCGGCTGCTGCGCGATGGCGCGGCCGCCGGCGACATGACCGCATTCAGCTTCTATGGCCCGACTTGCGACGACATGGACCACATGGCGGGGCCGTTCGAGCTGCCATCGGACATCGGCGCGGGCGATTACATCGAGATCGGCATGCTCGGCGCCTATGGCGCGGCCATGAAGACCGCGTTCAACGGCTTTGAAGCCAATGTGATCTACGATGTGTCGGACGAACCGATGGCCAGCCAATACCTGGGCACGCGCCGCGATCCGCGCATCAGCGACAACGTGGTTTCGCTGCGTTGATACCGCATTGCCCCGGCATCAACGATGCCGGGGCAATGGGTTTTCCGGCAAGCGCGGCCCAGCAAGGCCAAGCCCGGCCAAGCCCGGCCAAACCCAACCCAATCCAACCGGATCTAACCGGACCTAACCCAAACCAGATCCGTTCGTGCTGAGCCTGTCGAAGCACACGCACAACATCGGCCCCAAGGTTTTTGGGTCAAGGCGTGGCGCGCATGCTCCGACAGGCTCAGCACGCATGCAAGGCAGTTGAGGGGTCAATCCGGGTGAGGGGCGCCAGTCAGTCCGCAAACCCCACAAAGCGCGCCGCCTCGGCCACCGACTTGCGGTTTGACACCACGCTGTTGGCCGGAAAGGTCTCGTCCGGCCAGCCCATCGCCACGCAGATCATGATCACCTGGTCGTCTGGGATTTGCGCGTGTTCGCGCACCACCGGGCTTTGCATGATGCCCTGGCTGTTGATCACGCAGCCCAGCCCGCGTGACCAGGCCGCGTTGACCAGCGCGGTGGTCACCGCGCCGCAGTCGAATGGGGCGATATCGCCGCCAAACAGCGCGCGGTCATACGTCACCACGATCGAAACCGGCGCATCGAACTGGCGGAACCCGCGCAGCACCCAATCCAGCCGCGCATCCTTGTCTTCGCGCGCAATGCCCATCACGGCAAACAATTGCTTGGCAATTTCCACCTGCCGTTCGCGGTGCGCCCCGGCATAGACTTCGAATTTGCGGAATTCGCGCGATTCCGGCACCCCGGCGAGGTTGCGGCGCGTGTTTTCGGCACGGATCGCATCGAGCGGAGCCCCGGTCACCACGCTGAAATTCCACGGCTGCGTATTCAGCGACGATGGCGCGCGCATGGCGAGCGCCAGCACGTCTTCGATCAGCGCGCGCGGCACCGCCTTGTCAAGAAAGCCCCGGATGCTGCGCCGGCCGAGCACGACGTCATCATAGGCGGGCGCGATGGTGGCTTGGTCATTCGGCATCACGATCTCCCTGATTTAATCAGGTGATTAAAGGGATTGTGGTCGAGTTCAAGGGTGGGAAAGCGCAAAAAAGGTGGCCCCGGCGCGCGCAAGCCGCGCGGCCGGGGCCCGCCGCATCAATATTTGACTTTGACGCCAATGAAGAACGAGGTGCCGACAGCCTCGGTCGGATAGGCGTTGTAACCCAGATCCGGCTTCTGGTTGAAGATATTGGTCACGCCGCCGTAGAATTCGAAGTTTTTGACCACATCCACGCTGGCATAGATGTTGTGCACCGAATGCGCTTTGACGTTCACATATTGCGGCGCGACATAGTTCGGATTGCCGGCAAGCTTGTCGGGAACATAGCGCAGCGTCTTGTCATACCAGGACCAGCTGTAATCCAGTGTAAGTTTGCCGGTGGTCAGGCTGAGGTTCGAATAGAACTGGAATTTGGGCGAAGTGTATTTGTATTGGCCCAGCTGGTCGGTCGGCGCTGCGCCCGGGGTGCCAACCTCGGTCAGCTTGTTCAGATAGTTTCCGATGATCTTGGCCGAGATGATGCCAAGCTTTTTCACCGCGACATGGTATTCGATGTTGGCGTCAAGCCCGGCGGTCTGGAAGCCGGCAACATTCTGCGGCTTCAGCGAATAGCCGCTGATGAAGCCGGTGCCTTGCGCGCGGACGATATTGGCGCAGAAGGCATTGTTGATCGTCGGCTGATCGACGCAAAGATCAGCCAGCTGCTGCGGGTCAACCGTGTTGATCGCCTGCTTGATCTTGATGTTGTACCAATCGAACGCGGCCGAAAATCCGGGCAGGAACTGCGGCTGGATCACCACGCCCGCAGTCCAGGTGTTGGCCACTTCGGGTGACAGCGCGGTGTTGCCGCTTTGCACGCCGGCAATGTTGACCGTGCGCGGATCGGTGAAATTGTCGATGCCGTTGGATGCAATCGACCCGTCCGGGTTGGTCACGCCATGCGCCGGAACGCCGGCCGCGGTCAGCAGCGCAGCGCAGTTTGCCGCGCGCGGCGGTTTGCCGAGGTTAAGGTTGACCGCCTGGCACGGGTCGTCGAAGAAATAATAAGTCTGCGACGATGCGCCATAAAGTTCACCGATGTTGGGCGCGCGAACCGAACGTGACAGCGTGCCGCGGAACTTGATGTCGCGCACCGGGCCCCAGGTGCCGTCGACTTTCCAGGTCGTGTTGGTGCCGCTGCTGGTGTAATTCGCCACACGCACTGCGCCCGATACATCCAGAATTTCCATCAACGGCTTGTTACGGACCAGCGGCACGTCCAGTTCGCCAAACGCTTCCTTGACGGCATAGGAACCATGGCTGGGCGCCAGCTTGTTGCTGAAAGTCAGGCCCTGCTGTTCCAGCACATCGGGGATGTAGGTCGAAGATTCCCAGCGGAATTCGCTGCCCACGGCAAAGCTGACCGGGCCGCCGGGCAGGGTGAAAAACCCGTGGGTATCGCCGGTGATCGAACCGCTGGCCACATGCTGCACCAGGCGACTGTGTTCGGTGGTGCTGGCGCGGATGAAATCGACCGAGGCCTTGCTGGCAACGCCTTCGCCAAACAGGTTGAACGGCACGCACTCGCCCGGCTTGAACGTAACCGCCGCGGCGGCATCGGCGGGATCGATATTTACGCGGCAGGTTGGCTTCCCGGTGGCGGGGTCGGTCACCGCATCGATCGCGGCGGTCCAGCGGTCGCTGTAGCGGTCATTGATGAAGTGATTGACCACGTTGGTCTGGCCAAAGACATAGCTGACATCATAATGCAGACCGCCGCCGATGTCGCCCTTGGCACCGATCACCGTGCGGAATGTTTCGCGCTTGATGCTTTCGCCGCGCTGGCCCAGATCGAAGTTGTCGCGCGTGACCTGCGCATAGCCCACCGTGGGATCGATCGCATTGCGGATCGAGGCCGGCATAAACGGATTGTCCGGGGTTACGGGCAGGTAATAGTCGAAAGTCGGCTGCGCCAGCGAGAAAGACTTGATGTTGGCATATTTGGCTTCAACGTAAAGGTTGAACGCCGGCGACACGTCGTAGTGGCCGATCAGGTTGAACACATGGCGATCAACCTTTGGCCGCAGATCGTTGGCATAGTCCGAAACCAGCGTGTCTTCGCTGTTTCGCGAATAGCCGCCGGGGAGAATCGTGCCCAGGTTATAGGGCTGGCCCAGGCCGTTGAACGACGGGAGGTCATAGGGCTGGATGTTCACCGCGCCCTTGCGTGAGGTCTGGCCATAGGCGACGTTGTCGAGCGGGATATACAGGTACGATCCGGCCGTTCCGGCCTTGTAGGCCGGGTTGCGGAAGAAACCGACCTGGTTGCTGCCGGTGAATTCCGGGCGCTGGTGGCTGGTCAGTTCGTCTTCGCTGCCATATTCATAAGCGAGCGCGATATTGCCGCGCCCGCCGGCAAAGTTCTTGCCCCAGGTCAACGCGATCAGGCGGCTGCCGCTGTCACCATATTTGCTGATCCCGGACTGCGCGCGCGCGGTAAAGCCGTCGAAATTCTTCTTCATCACGAAGTTCACGACGCCGGTCACGCCATCGGCGCCATAGATGGCCGAGGCGCCACCGGTCAGGATGTCGGTACGTTCCACCAGGTCTTCGGGGATCGTGTTGATATCGACCGACTGCGATCCTTCCAGCCCGGAAACATGGCGGCGGCCGTCAACCAGCACCAGCGTGCGATCGGTGCCGAGATTGCGCAAGTTCAGCAGGTTGAGCCCGGTCGTGCCGATGTTCGCGCGGTCGCCCGAATTTTGATAGGCGGTTTGCGAATTGAGCAGCGCCGGCATCGAGGTCAGGAAATCGGTGAAGTTCACCGTGCCTGATTGCTGCAGCAGCGCACTGCTGAACGACACGATCGGGCTCGACGTGCTGTAATCCTGCCGGCGGATGCGCGTGCCGGTCACGACGATGTCGCTGGGCGTCGGCTTGCTGCTGGCACCATCGGGGGCAGGCGCCGGTGCGGGGCTGTCGGCACGGGCGAGGCCGGGGGCCAGCGCGAACATCGCAAGGCCCGATGCGGCAAGCTTCAACCCGAAACGACGCGCGGCGCGGCGGTCTTCAAAAGATGGCATGGTGGTCCCCCTTGAACTTTGTTGCGAAGCAGAAGACAGCCACTTGCATCGATGCGCAACAGATTTGTCGCAAATCGGTTATGCCCTTTGGTTCAAGGGCACGCCTTTGCACCGGCAAAGGCGGAGAAACCGGCGCAAAGCCGCGAATCCTGCAATTTCAGAGTGTTGCAGGCTTGTCATACCTGCGCAGAAAAACGCACCCGGTGTCAGGCCGCCTTGCGTTTTTCCAGTTCCAGCCGGTGCCAGATTTCAACCAGCGCCGCAGTCAGGTTTTCCATCATCGCGCGGGTGTGCGTGGGCCCGGGGGTAAAGCGCAGCCGCTCGGTGCCGCGCGGCACAGTGGGGAAATTGATCGGCTGCACATAGACGCCATATTCGGCCAGCAGGATGTCGCTGACTTTCTTGGCGCGCACCGGGTCGCCCACCATCAGCGGCACGATATGCGTGGTCGACGGCATCACCGGCAGGCCGGCTTCGGCAAACAGCGTTTTCAGCGTGGCGGCGGCTTCGGCCTGGGCCTCGCGCTCTTCGCTCGATGCCTTCAGGTGGCGCACGGCCGCCAGCACGCCCGCCACCAGCACCGGCGACAGCGAAGTGGTGAAAATGAACCCCGGGGCATAAGACCGGATCACATCGATGATCCGCTGGTCGGCCGCAATATAGCCGCCCATCACGCCAAATGCCTTGCCCAGCGTGCCTTCGATGATGTCGATGCGCGATGCGGCATCATCGCGTTCGGATATGCCGCCGCCGCGCGCACCATACATGCCCACCGCATGCACTTCGTCGATATAGGTCAGCGCGTTGTATTTGTCTGCCAGGTCGCAGATCGCGTGGATCGGCGCGATGTCGGCATCCATCGAATAGACGCTTTCAAACGCGATCAGCTTTGGCACAGCAGGGTCTGCTTCGGCCAGCAACTCTTCCAGATGGGCAACATCGTTGTGCCGGAACACGCGCTTTTCCGCGCCCGAATTGCGAATGCCGGCAATCATGCTGGCGTGGTTCAATTCGTCGGAAAAGATCACGCAGCCAGGCAGGATGCGCGCCAAAGTCGACAGCGTGGCATCGTTGGACACATAGCCCGAGGTGAACAGCAGCGCGGCCTCTTTGCCGTGCAGATCGGCCAGTTCGCGCTCAAGATCGATGTGATAATGCGTGTTGCCGCCAATGTTGCGCGTGCCGCCCGATCCGGCGCCGACATCGTGCAGCGCCTCTTCCATCGCGGCGATCACTTTGGGATGCTGGCCCATGCCCAGATAATCGTTGGAACACCACACCGTGATCGGCTTGGGCCCGTTGTGCCCGGCAAAGCAGCGCGCATTGGGATAGGCGCCCTTGTTGCGCAGGATATCGATGAACACCCGATACCGCCCTTCGGAATGCAACCGGTCAATCGCGGAATCGAAAACCTGCTCGTAGTTCACCCGAGGCTCCTTTACCCCTCGTTGACCCTGGCCGCAGCGCAAGGACCACATCGCGGGGCCTTAGCTTGCTTCCTTGCGCATTGCCAAACGGTTTTGCCAATCGGCTTTTGGGGCAGGCCGCCCCCACCATGTCCCCAAAAAAGACATCAAAACACGCCGGTACGGTCCAGCCCCAGCGCCGACAGCGCCGGTTTCAGCGCATCCAGCCCCGGATCATCGCGGGTGAACAGCGCCAGATCGGGCGCCGTGCGCACAAAGTCCTGCCCCTGGGTAAGGAACGCGATGCGCCGCGCAATCCCGTCTGCCCCGTCGATGAAACGCACCCCGGGGCCGAATGCGGCGGCCAGATCATCGATGATCAGCGGGAAATGGGTGCAGGCCAGCACCACCGTATCGATCGCATCGCCGCCGGGCATCGCGCGCAAGGCCGCCGCAGCCGCCAGCGCGGCATCGGAAGCTGCCGGGTGTGCCACCGGAACTCCGCGCAGCCGCGCCTCGGCCATGGTCACAAGATCGGGCGCGCCATGGCGCAGCAGCGTCTTGTCGGCGGCAAATTCGGCCTCCAGCCGGTCGACATAGCCCTGGCGGATCGTTGCCGCCGTGCCCAGCAGGCCGATCACGCCGGTTTGCGTCATGGCAGCGGCAGGCTTGATTGCCGGCACGGTGCCGACAATCGGCACCTCCAGCACATCGCGCACCGCGGCCAGCGCAATCGTCGATGCTGTGTTGCAGGCAATGCATACCAGCCGCGGGCGCAGCCGTTCGGTCATCCGCCCGAGCAGGCCCGACACGCGCGCGGCAATTTCCGCCTCGGTCTTTCCGCCATAGGGCAGCCCGGCATTGTCGGCCACATAGATCACCGGCGCCTGTGGCAGCAACCGGCGCAGCGCGGCCAGCACCGACAGGCCGCCCACTCCGGAATCGAACATCAGCACAGGTTGGGTGGCGCGATCGGGCATGATTGACCGCCGATATGGTGGGTCTTGCCAAAAACGTCGAGATGCCCCCTCCCTTTTACCCACCGCGGCGGTTAGAACCCCGCCCGCAAGCAGCAGGAGAAACATGCGTGATTGGTGAACCGTTCCGGATTGTCGCGGCGGTCGTGGCCCTGGGGTATCTGCTGGGATCGATCCCGTTTGGCCTGATCCTGGCCCGTCTGGGCGGGGCGGGGGATCTGCGCGCGATCGGATCGGGCAATATCGGGGCAACCAACGTGCTGCGCACCGGGCGCAAAGGGCTCGCGGCGGCCACACTGCTGCTTGATCTGGGCAAAGGGGCGGCGGCGGTGTGCCTGGCGCGGATGATCGCGCCCGGGTTCGAACACGTGGCGGCGGGCGCGGTGGTGGTCGGCCATTGCTATCCGGTGTGGCTGCGGTTTCGTGGCGGCAAAGGGGTGGCAACGCTGATGGGGGTGTCGCTGGCGCTCGCCTGGCCGATCGGGCTGGTCTATGCGCTGGTCTGGCTGGGCCTGCTCTATGCCACGCGCCTGTCCTCGCTCAGCGGGATGAGCGCGGCAGTTTCGGCGCCGATGGCTGCGCTGGCGCTGGGGCACCTGGCCGATGCGCGCACGCTGGCGCCGCTTGCCGTTCTGGTGCTGTGGCTGCACCGTTCCAATATCGCGCGGCTGCGCGCCGGCACCGAGCCGCGCATAGGCGGCACCAAGTGACCGGCGCCCCGGGCGAAGCCGAACAGTTTGCCCGGTTGCGGCTGCTGCGGTCGCCCAATGTCGGCCCGGTGACATTCCATCACCTGCTGGCGCGGTTTGGTTCTGCCGAGGCGGCGCTGCCCGCGCTGCCCGATCTGGCGGCGCGCGGCGGGGCGGGCTATCGGTTGGCACCGGCCGATCGCATCGCGGCGGAAATCGATGCCGTGGCAAAAGCCGGCGCGCGGCTGCTGTTTCACGATGATGATGCCTATCCGCTGGCCCTGCTGGCGATTGACCAGCCACCGCCAATTCTTTGCGTGCGCGGGCGCGGCGCGCTGTTTGATCAGCCGGGCGTGGCCATTGTCGGTGCGCGCAATGCCTCGGCCGCGGCCGTGCGGCTGGCGCGCGATTTCGCGGTTGATCTGGCCGGGCGCGGCTTTGCCGTCATTTCCGGGCTGGCGCGCGGGATCGATGCCGCCGCGCATCTGGGCGCGCTCGCGGTGGAACACGGCGATGGCGGCACAATCGCGGTGATCGCAGGCGGCATCGATGTGGTCTATCCGCCCGAACACGCCGCGCTGCAGGATCGCATTGCCGAACAGGGCCTGGTGGTGGCGCAGATGCCGCCGGGCACCGAGCCGCAGGCGCGCCATTTCCCTTCGCGCAACCGCATCATTGCCGGGCTGGCTGCGGGCACGGTGGTGGTGGAGGCCGCGCCCAAATCGGGATCGCTGATTACCGCGCGGCTTGCCGGCGAATATGGCCGCGAAGTCATGGCCGTGCCCGGATCGCCGCTCGATGCCCGCGCCCACGGCTGCAACCGCCTGATTCGCGAAGGCGCGATCCTGGTGCAAAGCGCCGACGACATTGCCGAACTGGTCGATACGTTTGCCGGAACCGCGCGCTCCACGTTCCGCGACAGCGCGCTTTCAGACTATGCCGGGCCCGAAGACGATGATGCGGCGCAGGCCGGCCTGGTGCCGCAGATCGCCGCCCTGCTGGGCAGCGCGCCGGTCACCGTGGACGAACTGATCCGCCAGAGCGGCGCCCCGGCGGGCGCGGTTCAGGATGCGCTGATCGATCTGGAACTGGCCGGGCGGTTGCAGCGCCATGCCGGCGGGCGGGTCAGCCTGATCGCCTGATCGCGATCCGCCTTGTTTTTCCCGGTGTTGCCTTTGCGGCCCATACCTGCTTGACGGTGCCCCCAAGCATTCCCCACCCTCGCGCGTACACACACGTACAAGGACAGTTGGCGCCCGCCATGCAGTTGGTCATCGTAGAATCCCCCGCCAAAGCCAAGACCATCGAGAAATACCTTGGTCCCGGTTTCAAGGTGCTGGCCTCATATGGCCACGTGCGCGATCTGCCGGTGAAGGACGGGTCGGTGCGCCCCGACGAAGACTTCGCCATGGATTGGGAACTTTATGGGGACAAGGCGGCGCGGGTTAAGGCCATCACCGATGCCGCCAAAGGCGCAGACCGCCTGATTCTCGCGACCGACCCCGATCGCGAAGGCGAAGCCATTTCCTGGCACGTGCGCGAATTGCTGGCCAAGCGGCGCGCCCTGCCCAAGGATGTGCAGCGCGTCACGTTCAACGCCATCACCAAGGCGACCGTGCTGGCGGCGATGGCCGCACCGCGCGCGCTCGATCAGGATCTGATCGATGCCTATCTGGCGCGCCGCGCGCTTGATTACCTGTTCGGCTTTACGCTGTCGCCGGTGCTGTGGCGCAAGCTGCCGGGCGCCAAATCGGCGGGCCGCGTGCAATCGGTATCACTGCGCCTGATTGTGGAACGCGACCGCGAAATCGAAGCCTTTCGCGCGCAGGAATACTGGTCTGTGCTGGCGCGGATGGAGCATGCCGGATCGGCCTTTGTCGCGCGACTGGTGCGGTTTGACGGGGAAAAGCTGGAACGGCTGTCGATCGGCGATGCCGGCACCGCCGAACGCGCCCGCGCCGTGGTGGAAAGCGCCACGTTCCGCGTGGAAGATGTGGATACCCGGCCCACCCGCCGCCACCCGCAACCGCCGTTCACCACGTCCACCCTGCAACAGGAAGCCGCGCGAAAGCTTGGCTTTTCGGCCAGCCACACGATGCGCGTGGCGCAGACACTGTATGAAGCGGGCGCCATCACTTATATGCGGACCGATGGCGTGCAGATGGATTCCTCGGCAATTTCCGAGGCGCGCCGCGTGATTTCCGACCGTTATGACGGGCATTACCTGCCCGAAAAGCCGCGTCATTACGAAACCAAGGCCAAAAACGCGCAAGAAGCGCACGAGGCGATCCGCCCCACCGAATTCGTGCGCACGCATCACGGTTCGGGCGACGAGGCGCGGCTGTATGATCTGATCTGGAAACGCGCGCTGGCCAGCCAGATGGCCTCGGCCAATCTTGAGCGCACCACGGTCACCTTGCGCGAAGGCACCGGCCGCCACGAATTGCGCGCCACCGGCCAGGTCGTGCGTTTCCCCGGCTTTCTCGCGGTCTATGAAGAAGGCCGCGACCAGAAACCCGATGGCGAAGACGAAGACAGCGCGCTGCTGCCGGCGATGCGCAGCGGCGATCAGCCGGTGAAGCACGCGGTTGAGGCCAGCCAGCATTTCACCCAGCCGCCGCCGCGCTATTCCGAAGCGTCGTTGGTCAAGCGGCTGGAAGAACTGGGCATTGGCCGTCCATCGACTTATGCCTCCACGTTGCAGGTGCTGAAAGACCGCAATTATGTGCGGGTAGAAAAAAACCGTTTCTTTGCAGAGGAATCGGGCCGGCTCCTGACAGCGTTTCTGGAACGCTTTTTCGATCGCTATGTCGCCTATCAGTTCACCGCCGGCATGGAGGAGGAACTGGACGACGTGTCGGGCGGGCGCGCCATGTGGAAAGACGTGCTTGCCGCGTTCTGGCGCGATTTCAAGCCGAAGTCCGACGAAGTGATGGAGCGCAAGCCCAGCGAAGTGACCGCAGAGCTTGACATATTTCTTTCGGATTACCTGTTTCCGCCGCGCGAAGATGGCAGCGATGCGCGGCTGTGCCCCAAATGCGGCGAAGGGCGGCTGTCGCTGCGCGGCGGGCGCTATGGCGCGTTTGTCGCCTGTTCGAACTATCCCGAATGCAAATATACCCGCAAATTCGCGCAAGGGGCCGAAAACGGTGAGGCCGGCGCCAGCGACGATGCGGTGCTGGGGCAGGACCCGGTCACCGGGCAGGACGTGGTGCGGCGCACCGGGCGGTTCGGACCCTATGTGCAACTGGGCGATGGCAAGGATGCCAAACGCGCCTCGATTCCCAAGGACATTGCCGAGCTCGATCTCGATTGGGCGCTGAAGCTGCTGTCACTCCCGCGCGAGATCGGGGCTCATCCGGAAACGGGCAAGCCGATCACCGCGTCGATTGGCCGCTATGGCCCCTATCTGGCGCACGACGGCAAATATGGCCGGCTGCGCAGCACCGCCGAAGTGTTTGAAACCGGCATGAACGCGGCCGTGGTGCGCCTGGCCGAAGCGGCCGCCGGTGCAGGCGCGCGCGGTGGGCGCCAGGCGACCGAGCCGCTGAAAGTGCTGGGGCCGCATCCGGTGTCAGGCGCGGATATCCGCCTGATGGCCGGGCGCTATGGCGCCTATGTGACCGACGGCACGACCAACGCCACTTTGCCCAAGGACAAGGCGGGCGATGCCCTGACGCTGGAAGAGGCGACCGCGCTGATCGACACCCGCGCCGCCGCCGCACCGGCCAAGGGGCGCAAGAAGGCGCCATCCAGAGCCGCCGGTGCGAAAAAGGCCCCGGCAAAGAAGGATGCCGCTGCAAAAGCCCCGGCCAAAGAGGCCCCGGCGAAAAAGGCCCCGGCGAAAAAAGCTGCTGCCAAAAAGCCCGCCGCCAAAAAAACTGCCGTCAAAAAAACTGCTGGCAAAAAGCCGGCAGCCGAGGGGCCGGCAAAGGCCAAGGCGACCTGATCCGGCCGGAACGGCGCGCAGGTTCAGCGCCGTTTCAGCCGGTAGAGCCCGAAATGGTGCGTGCCGAGCACAAACCCGGCATAGCGTTCATAATCGCGCGCCAGGAAATCGGCGGCGACCGCGCGGCTGATATGGTTGGGCAGATAGATCGCCTTCCATTCGCCGATCAGCACGACATCGGGGTGGCTCAGCATGATCCGCGCGACTTCGCGCGACGGATCGACGCCGATCGCGGGTGCCTCGGTCCAGGTGTTGAGGTGGCTGGAAAAGGCATAGCGGGTGGGGATGCATGCGCCCACGCTGCGATAAAGCCCGGGTTCGCCATCGAACTGATAGAAACAGCCGCCGTGCATCTCCTGCCGGATCAGCCGGGTCAGTTCGGCAAATTGCGATGCGGTACCGTGATTGCGGAACTGGATGCCCATGACCGACAGGCCGCCGATGGCGCTTGCCAGCACCACGAACCGGCCAAACCAGCGTTCGGCGGGAACCACGCGCGCCAGCGCCGGCGCTGACAGCACCGACAGCGGCGCCAGCATCGGCCCGACATAGTGATCATACCAGGTGCCAAACACCAGATAGCCGACCACCGCCGCCAGCGCCCAGGTGCGCAGCACTGCCTGCGCCGCCGGGTGGCGTGGCCGCGGCATCGTCATGAAACGCGGCGCCGCCACGATCGCCAGCCAGAACGGGGTCAGCGCGACGATATGCGTGCCCAGCCGAAACCATGAGGCATTGCCATCGGGCAGGCGCAGCATGATTGACAGGAAATTGGCCTGCACAAATGCCGCGCCGTGCCCGGTGGCGGCATAGGCGGCCCAGGCGACCAGCGTAGGGGCCAGCGCGGCACCCGCCCACAACACCCCGGACAGCGCCAGCCGCGGCCAATGCCAGCCATCGGCCCGGCCGCGCACCAGCAGCATCAGGCCGATGGCCACGCCTTCAAACAGGACCGAATATTTGATTTGCAGCGCCAGCCCGACCAGCGTCAGGATCGCCACGCCGCGCGCCACCGGGTGCGGCGCCAATGGGTTATTCCAGCGATTGACCAGCATCAGCACCGCGGTCGCCATCAACAGGTTGTAAAACACCGGCGCCTGCCCGAACGCGCAGGAAAAGGCAGGCATTGCAAAGATGTAGATAATCCCGGCCTGCCAGGCCGCGGCCGGCGGGGCAATCTCGCGCGCCAGCCGCTGGATCACGATTGCGGTGGCGGCGGCCGCGGCCACGCCAAACAGCTGATAGGCCACCACCGGATCGCCGGGCACCAGCGTGAACAGGCGATAAAGCAGAAACAGGCCGACCGGCTTGCGATCCCACACATCGACATAGGGCAGCGCGCCGGCATTCCAGCGGTCGGCCACCAGCAGATAGAACTGTTCGTCCACATGGACCAATGGGTTGCCGAACAGGATCAGCCGAAAGGCGAGCGCAATTGCCGCATATTGCAAAAAGGCCAGCCACACCCCCGAAGGCGCCAGCGATCCGATGCGCAGCCGCGCCGGAGCCCCATCTGCGGCGGGTATGAAAATCACGCCTGCGGCATCGTTCATTCAGCGGCTCCGCAATTGCTTCATTTGACCCATAACGCCAGGGTCGCACGCGATCCTTTGACGCAACCTTCCGGCGCGCGCGGGTTACTCTGGAAATCGCAGATGAACCTGTGATTGATGCGACCAAAGGGTTTTGGTGTCGGGCTTGGGCGTTATGCTCTCTTGCCCCACAAGGCCGGTTGCGGCCGCGACGGTCAAGCGCCTTTTATGGAACCCAGTCGAGCCCGATCTCTTCATAAAGATCGCGGCTGTCCGCCCATTTTTCCTCGACTTTGACGTGCAGGAACAAGTGCACTTTGGTGCCCAGAATCTCGGCCAGTTCCTTGCGCGCCGCTTCGCCGATGGCTTTGAGCTTTGTGCCGCCTTTGCCCAGCACGATCGGGCGCTGGCTGTCGCGCGCGATCACGATCTGCTGGTGGATCTCGATCGATCCATCGGACCGCGTGGCATAGCTTTCGGGGCGGACCGCGCTGTCATAGGGCAATTCGTCGTGCAATTGCCGATAAAGCTGTTCGCGCGTGATTTCGGTGGCGAGCAGGCGTTCCGATGCGTCGGAAACCTGGTCTTCGGGATAGTGCCAGGGGCTTTCGGGCATCAGCGCGCTCAACCGCGCCTTGAATTCGGGCACGCCGTCGCCGGTTAATGCGGAAATGAAAAACACTTCATCAAACCCGCCGGCGGCGACCAGTTCCTCGGCCGCGACCAGCAGCGGCTCCTTGGGCGTGGCATCGACTTTGTTGAGCACCAGAATGCGCCGTTCGCTGCGACTTTTCAGCGTGGTGAGGATCGGTTCGAGATAATCACGCCGTTTCTTGCGCGCATCAACCACCAGCACGATGGCATCGGCGGCTTCGGCCCCGCCCCAGGCGGCATGGACCATCGCACGATCAAGCCGGCGGCGCGGTTCGAACAGGCCCGGCGTATCGACCAGAATGATCTGCGCCGGCGGATCGATGGCAATGCCCATCAGCCGCGCGCGCGTGGTCTGCGCCTTGTTCGACACGATTGCCACTTTCTGCCCGACCAGCGCATTGACCAGCGTCGATTTGCCCGCATTGGGCGCGCCGATCACCGCGACAAGGCCGCAGCGCGGCGGCAGATCGGAAGGGGCAGGGGTATCAGACATCGCAAAACCAATCTTGTGCAAACGGGAATGGGGCCAGTGTGCCACAGCGGGCACGGCATGAGAACGGGTCAGCCGAAACGGTGCATGAATTCGCGCGCGGCGGCGGTTTCGGCATCCTGCTTGCTCGATCCGCGGGCGCTGGCTTCGCCCACGCCGCCCACCGCCACCGAAACGGTGAAGGTGGCGGCATGGTCGGGCCCTTCGCGCGTGACCAGCGTATAGACCGGCGGTTTGCGCCGGTTGCCCGCGGCCCATTCCTGCAAGGCCGCCTTGGGATGCTTGCGCTGGCCCGCGCCGGCGGCCATCGGCGCGGCCCACAGCCGGCGCACGAAATCGCGTGCCGTTTCAAACCCGCGTTCGACAAACAGCGCGCCGATCAGCGATTCCACCACATCGCCCAGAATGTTGTCGCTGTTGGCCCCGCCATCGTCGCGCGCCTGCTTGCCCAGCCGGATATGCGGCGCCAGCGCGATGGCGCGGGCGATTTCGGCGCAGGTTTCGCGGCTGACGAGCACGTTCAGCCGCTGCGACAGCTTGCCTTCGCTGCTGCCGCCTTCGGCATGAAGCCATTCGGCAATCGCCAGCCCCAGCACGCGGTCACCCAGGAATTCCAGCCGCTGGTAATCCGGCGCTTCGCCCAGCGATCCATGCGTCAGCGCCTCGCGCCAAAGCGCCTCGCGCTGCGGGGCGCTGCCGATCAGCGCGGTGAGAAAGCCTTTGGCGGCAGGATCGAGCAGCCCGGTCAGAACGTGCCCCCGATGCGGTTCCACCGCGCCGCGGTGAACCAGGTCCACGGCAGGAACCAGTTGGCGCCGCCATCGGTGGACCACATCACGATCGTGGCGCGGCCGACCAGGTTTTCCTGCGGCACCAGGCCAATGCCGCCGCCTTCCATCGCGGGGAAACGGCTGTCCATCGAATTGTCGCGGTTGTCCCCCATCAGGAACAGCCGATCGGCAGGCACCACCACCGGCGGGGTATCATCCTGCGGGCGATAGCCGAGATCGAGCACGTTATAGCTTTTGCCTTCGGGCAGCGTTTCCTTGAACTGCGGATAATGGCAGGTGGGTGTGCCATCCTTTTCCAGCACTTCGAATTCGGGCGAAACGCATGACGTGTTGGCCGAAATGCGAATCACGAAATCGTCCTGCCGCACTTTGGGAACGGCGGTGCCATTGATGAACAGCACGCCGCCTTTCAATTGGACCGTGTCTCCGGGCAGGCCGATCACGCGCTTGATATAATCCACATCGTTGCCCGGCGGCGCCTTGAAGATCACCACATCGCCGCGCGCCGGCTGATGCGGCAGGATGCGCCCGGGGATCAGCGGCAGGCTGAACGGCATCGAATATTTGGAAAAGCCATAGGGCCACTTGGCGGCGAGCAGATAATCGCCGTTTTCCAGCCGTGGCAGCATCGATTCGGACGGAATGTTGAACGGCGAAAAGATGAAGCTGCGGAAAATGCCGACAATCAGCACCAGCTTGATCAGGAAGATGAAAAAGTTTTCCTCTTCCTTGGGCTTTTTCGGCGCCGGGCTGTGCGGATCGTCGCCCCGCGCGATCTTCGCGGCAATGGCGGCAACCGGATCGGCGCTGCCAGGGGCGCTTCCTGTCGGGCTTTCGGGCAGGTTCGGCGCCGGTTCGGGTGTGTCGTTCATCGTCGCGGTCATGTTGGGCCGGTCGCTTTCCGTCAAGCAGGATCATCAGCGCCGCGGCGGGGTTTTGCGCAAAACCGTCCCCGCACGGGGCTGTTTCCGGCTCTAGCTGCCTGTGTCACCCATGCATAGCAATGCGCATGTCGTTGGTCGAATGCCGGGAACGCTTGGCGGAACAGGCGCCAGCGGGCAAAAGGCGGGGAAGGGCGGCTGGGAACGGCGGCTGGGAACGGGGGCTGGCGCCTGCTGTCCTGAAACTGCAAACGAATCTTGATCATCGTACCGTGACGAGACTGTGCTAAGCGACCCCGCGCGGAGCCGGACCCCGCCCGAAGCAACCGATTATGGAGTGAATGATGACCGAACCTCTGGCGGCGCTCTGGGCCGAACTCGAAGCGGTTGACTATCCGGCGCTGGCCGACCTGTTTGCCGATCCCGACCGGCTGACGCGCTATGCCACCACGCTGGGCCTGCCCGGCGGGGCGATCCGGTTCGATTGGTCAAAGACCCATCTGCACCCCGCTGCCGAAGCGATCCTGGTGCGGATTGCCGAGGCGCAGGGCTTTGCCGAAAAGCGCCGCCAGCTGATCGAGGGCGAACCGATCAACAACACCGAAGGGCGCGCCGCCGAACACACCGCACAGCGCGGCGTGGGTTCGGCCGCCAGCGTGGTCGAGGCCGAAGCGCTGCACGCGCGGATGGAGGCGCTGGTCGAAGCGATTCATGAAGGGCTTTTTGGCGAAGTGCGATCGCTGATCCACATCGGCATCGGCGGATCGGCGCTGGGCCCGGCGCTGGCGATCGACGCGCTCACCCGCGATGGCGCGCGCGTGGCAGTGCATGTGGTATCAAACATCGATGGCTGCGCGCTGGAGGCGGCGTGCCGCGCCTGCGATCCGGCCACCACGATGATCGCGATTGCGTCGAAAACCTTCACCACCACCGAAACCATGGTCAATGCCGCCTCTGCGCTCGACTGGCTGCGTGCGGGCGGGGTGGAAGATCCCTATGGCCGGGTGATCGCGCTGACCGCCGCACCCGAAAAGGCGGTGGAATGGGGCGTGGATGATACGCGCGTGCTGCCTTTTGGCGAAAGCGTGGGCGGGCGCTATTCGCTGTGGTCGTCCATCGGCTTTCCCATTGCGATGGCGCTGGGCTTTGGCGGGTTTGCCGAATTCCTGGCGGGCGCGGCCGCGATCGACCATCATTTTGTCGAAACCCCGATCGAATCCAACCTGGTGGTGCGCGCCGCCTTTGCCGATCTGATCTATACGCAGGCGCTGGGCTGCCAATCGCGCGCGGTGTTTGCCTATGACGAACGGCTGGCGCTGTTTCCCGATTATCTGCAACAGCTGGAAATGGAATCGAACGGCAAAAGTGTGACCGCCGACGGCAAACCGCTCGGCCGGCCCAGCGCGCCGGTCACCTGGGGTGGGGTGGGCACCGATGCGCAGCATGCAGTGTTCCAGTTGCTGCACCAGGGCACGCATCTGATCCCGGTCGATTTCCTTGCCGTGAAAATTCCCGGGCACGATCTTGATCCGGCGCATCACCAGATCCTGCTGTCGAACTGCTTTGCCCAGGGTGCCGCGCTGATGGCGGGCAAGGCCTCGGATGATGGCGCGCGGGCCTATCCCGGCAACCGGCCATCGGCAACGATGCTGGCCGACGATCTCAACCCTGCAACGCTGGGCGCGCTGATCGCGTTTCACGAACATCGCACGTTCGTTTCGGCAATGATGCTGGGGATCAATCCGTTTGACCAGTTTGGCGTCGAACTGGGCAAGGCGATTGCCAAACAGATCGATGCCGGCGGCGGAGAAGGGTTCGATCCGTCAACCGAGGCGCTCCTGGCGGCCGCGGGCATCGGCGGCTGAGCCCTGACGCGCGGCGCCAGGGCTGGTACAGGCGGCCCCGGATTGCCATATGCATCGTGCCCTGCTGCTGCCGGATTTAAGGATCACCCATGCCCCAATCGCAATTTGATTATGATCTGTTCGTGATCGGTGCAGGGTCGGGCGGGGTGCGCGCGGCGCGGATCGCCGCCGGGCATGGCGCGCGCGTGGCCGTGGCGGAGGAGTTCCGTATTGGCGGCACTTGTGTCATCCGCGGCTGCGTGCCCAAAAAGCTGATGGTCTATGCCGCGCAATTTGCCGACGATTTGTCGCACGCCGGCGATTACGGCTGGACGATTGAGGGCGCGTCGTTTGATTGGCCCACTTTGCGCGATGCCGTGGCGCGCGATGTCGACCGGCTCAACGCCGCCTATACCCGCACGCTTGACAGCAATGACGTCGCGCATTTTCTCGATCGCGCCGAAGTGACCGGGCCCCATGCCGTGCGGTTGAAGCACAGCGGCCGCACGATTACGGCCAAAACCATCCTGATTGCCACCGGCGCCTGGCCGATCATGCCCGAATTCGATGGCAACCATCATTGCATCACCTCGAACGAGGTGTTTGACCTGCCGCATCTGCCAAAGCGCGTAGTGGTCGCCGGCGCCGGCTATATCGCATTGGAATTTGCCGGAATTTTCAACGCGCTGGGCAGCGAAGTTACGGTAATCAACCGCAGCGATGCGATCCTGCGCAGCTATGACATCGATCTGCGCGACCGCCTGCTGGCGATGACCTGCGCACGCGGCATTGCCTATCGTTTCAACGCGCCGTTCCGCCAGGTGGAAAAGCTGGCCGATGGCAGCCTGCTGGTCCACACGCGCGATGGCGCTGATCCGGTGCCCGCCGATGTCGTGCTGGTGGCCACCGGGCGGCGTGCCAATACCGTGGGGCTGGGGCTGGAAACCGCGGGCATCACACTGGGTGAACGCGGCGAAATTCCGGTGGATGGCGATGGCCGTACAGCCTGCCCCAGCGTGTTTGCGGCGGGTGATGTAACCGACCGGGTACAACTGACTCCGGTCGCCATCCGCGAAGGCCATGCCTTTGCCGATGCGCAATTTGCCGGAACACATCGCACCGTTTCCTATGATGCGATTCCCAGCGCGGTGTTTTCGCAGCCGCCGCTTGCCGCCGTTGGCCTGACCGAGGCCGAAGCCCGCGAACGCCACGGCGATATCAAGGTCTTCACCTCTGATTTCCGCCCGATGAAAAACATTTTCAGCCAGCGGATTGAACGCGGTTTCTACAAGCTGATAACAGAAGCGCAGAGCGGCCGGATCCTGGGCATCCACATGATCGGGCCCGAAGCCCCTGAAATCCTTCAGGTCGCAGCTATCGCGGTAAAAGCCGGGCTGACCAAGGCCGATTTCGATGACACGGTCGCGCTGCATCCGTCGATGGCTGAAGAACTCGTTCTGATGCGTTGAACAGGTTGCCAAGTTGCCGGCAAGCGTTATCACTTGTTACGGCACCAGGAAAAAAGAGAAACCTGACATGCAGATCGCGGGCAAACTGGTGCTGGTCACCGGGGGTACGGACGGTATTGGCCGACAGATTGCGCTGCAATTGCGTGATCTTGGTGCAGAAGTGATCGTGACCGGGCGCAATGCCGAACGAATGGCCCGCGCACGCAGTGACGGGTTTGAGGCGATTGCCGCAGATCTGACCGGCCCGGACGGGATCGAGGCGGTGCTGCGCGGGCTGGCGGTGCGATCGATCGATATCCTGGTCAACAATGCCGGCATGGGCGCCGAGCACGATTTTCGCGTGGCCATGCCCGATCCGGCGCAGGACGAACGCACGATCTGGCTCAACCTCCATGCGCCGATCCGGCTGATTACCGCGCTGATGGCCACATTGCAGACCCGGCCAGAGGCGATGATCGTGAACGTGACATCGGGGCTGGCGATTGCGCCCAGCGCCGGCGCGCCGGTCTATTGCGCGACCAAGGCGGCCTTGCGCAGCTATACCCAATCGTTGCGCGCGCAGCTCAAAGGCACATCGATCCATGTGCTGGAGGCGCTGCCGCCGCTGGTCGACACCGCGATGACCACCAGCCGGGGCGGGCGCAAGCTGTCGGCCCAGGCGTGCGCGGCGCAAATTGTCGAGGCGATGCGATCGAACGCCGATGAAGCCAATGTCGGCATGGTGCGCATGCTGAAAGCGGTGAACCAGATTGCGCCGTGGCTGGTGCGGCGTATCATGATCGGATTCTGACCCACGCGCACCCGCGCGCCGGGTCCGGGCACGGGGGCGCACGATGACGGGCACGGTTCTGGTAACGGGCGGCAGCGGCTATATCGCCGGATTTGCGATCCGGCAGCTGCTCGATGCGGGCTGGCAAGTGCGCACCACGCTGCGCCACCCCGCGCGCGAGGCGGTGCTGCGCCCGCTGCTGGGCGGCGATGGCGAAAGCTTGCGTTTTTTCACCGCCGATCTGACCGCCGATGCCGGCTGGGCCGAGGCAATGGCGGGGTGCACCCATGTGGCGCACGTTGCCTCACCCTTCAGCACCAGCGCGCCCCGGCACGAAGATGATCTGATCGTGCCCGCACGCGAAGGTGTGCTGCGCGCGCTGCGCTTCGCGCGGCAGGCCGGGGTGACGCGGTTTGTGCAGACATCGTCGGTGGCGGCGATTGCCTATGGCCACGGCAAGGGCGTGCACCGCTTTACCGAGGCGGACTGGACCGATCTCGCAGGCGCGGATGTCTATGCCTATGTGAAGTCCAAGACCCTGGCCGAACGCGCTGCGCGCGACTGGGTCGCGGCCGAAGGGGGCTGTCTGGAATTCGTCTCGATCAACCCCGCGGCGGTCCTTGGCCCGGTGTGGAACGACGATTTTTCCCCCTCGATCGAGGTTGTGCGCCAATTGCTGGCGGGGCTGCTGCCCGGCTGCCCCGATCTGGGCTTTGGCATTGTCGATGTGCGCGATGTGGCCGATCTGCATGTGCGCGCGCTGACCGCGCCGGGCATTGCCGGCGAACGCTTCATCGCGTCGGGCCCGTTTTGCAAGCTGATCGACGTGGCCCGCGTGCTGAAGGCACGCATGCCCGATGCTGCGCGCAAAGTGCCGACCCGGCGCCTGCCCGATTGGCTGGTGCGCGTGGCGGCGCGGTTCAACCCGATGATCCGCCAGATCGTCGGCGAACTCGGCAATGTGCGCGATGCCGATGCCGGCCATGCGCTGGCGGTGCTGGGCTGGCAGACCCGCCCGGTGGAGGATTCCATCGTCGATTGCGCCCGCAGCCTGATCGAGCGCGGTATCGTCAAAGTCTGACACCGGAAACCGGCGCCAGGCCGGGCCTTATCCGCCATGACGCGGGGTTTTGCGGCCTGGGGTCGTTGCTGTCCGGGGTATTTGAAGCGGGGAGGCGCCTAAATCCCCGCGTACCACTGGTAATTGTGGTTATCTTCCCAGAATCCGCCTTTGCCGCCGTGGATCGGGTTCAGGCTTTCCACCGCTTCGATGCGCATGACATATTTGGCCTGTTTGTAGCCAAGCTGGCGTTCGACCCGCAGGCGCAGCGGGGCGCCATGGCCGATCGACAGTGGCGCGCCGTTCATCGTGTGCGCCAGGATCGTCTGCGGGTGGAACCCATCAACCAGATCGATGCTTTCGTAATAGGGTTTGCCCAGAAGCGTGTCCGCGCAATGGAACACCAGATAGCGCGCGCGCGCCTGCAACCCGGCGCGGCGCAGCAACAGGCCCAGCGGCACCCCGGTCCATTCGCCGATCGCGCTCCACCCTTCCACACAGTCGTGCCGGGTAATCTGCGTGCGCGACGGCGCGGCGCGCAGCTGCGGCAGGGTGAGCGCGAGGGGCTGGTTGACCAGCCCGTCGATCGCCAGCCGCCAGTTGGCAAACCCTTCGGTGGCATGGCGCACATAGTCGGCCGAGCGCGGATTGGTCGATCCGTTGACGCGGAACACCGGCGACATTTCGGCGCGGGTGAATTCCGGCGCCAGCGCCTGGCGATCGGCCACAAGCAGCCGCTGCGCACTGCGCGAAGCCTTTTCGCCCAGCGACAGCACATCGAGCGTCTGCGGTGCGGTGGTCCATTTGTCGCAGCCGGCCAGCAGCAGGCTGCCCGATCCGGCCAGCAGGCCGCGGCGGGAAATAAAGCCGGTCATGCGCCTTCCTCCGTGGTCACAGGTTGCGTTGCGGCATCATCGGGGGGCAGGCGGTACCATCCGGTGATCATCGAGCGCAGTTCGTTGATCGGCCCGGCGAGGAGGACCATGGCCAGATGCACCACGATGAACAGCGCCAGCCCCGCGGCCACGATGAAGTGGATCGATCGGGCCGATTGGCGCCCGTGGAACAGCACCAGCAGCCAGGGCCAGGCCGCATCCATGGCGGGTGACATCGTCAGCCCGGTCAGCACCATCAGCGGCACGCCCGCCAGCAGCACGCCCAGATAGGCCAGTTTCTGCAAGGGATTGTAATGCCGCGCCGCCTCGCCCCTGGGCAAATGCAGCCGGGCGTGGGCCTTGATATCGCGCCACAGCGATGCCGGCCGCGCTTCTTCCCATTTCAACAGAAGATCGTTCTTCAAATGACGGGAAAACAGCGAATAAAGTGCAAAAGCCAGCCACCCGATAACCAGCACCCAGGCAAAGAAGAAATGCCAGATGCGCGCCACCGGCACATTGTATTGCCCGGGCAAGGTGACCAGCGGGGGAAACGCCTGTTCGGTGTGCATGGCATAGCCGAGCACGCCGGTGGTGGGCACTTCGAACCCGAACAGGGTCAGATAGCCATGCGGGCCGCGATTGCCGATTTCCAGCCAGGCGTGATCGAGATTGGCGCCAAACGCGCCCCAGTACAGCCGGGGATGCGCATTGAAGATCATCATCCCGGTCATCAGCATGATGAAAATGGTCAGGGCATTGGTCCAGTGCCACAGCCGCACGGGCAGGCGGGTGCGATAGACAAGATCGGTTTGTGGACTGGATTTTGGCATCGTGGCGCTTTCACCCATCGTGGCGGTGGATCGGTATCCACCACTTCGCACGAAAGAGCCAGAAGGTTACACCACGCGCAAGGCAAGATCATTACGGGTGTGGTGCCGTGCCGTGGCCTGATCCTGCATCTGTGCCGTAACGGGCAGCGCGGTCTGGATCAGCGCGCGGCCGATCCACGCCATCTTGCGTCCGTTACGCACGACAGCGCGGGTATCCCACGCCGCCGTACCGCGCCGCGCGACGATGCGGGCAATATCGCCATAAATGCCCGCAGCCGCCAGGATCGCCCAGCGCTGGCGCCAGTGCAGCCGCCTGGCGCCGATCCGTGCCGAGGCCTCGTGCGCCAGCGCCAGGTCGCACAGCCGGCGGGCAACGCCCGCGAGCGCGTTACGGTAACGCGGATCAAGCGCCTGCCCATCGGGAATACCCGCTTCGGCCAGCCATTGCGCGGGCAGGTAACAGCGCCCGGCGGCGTGGTCTTCGGCCAGATCGCGCGCGATATTGGCCAGCTGAAATGCCAGCCCCAGATCGCAGGCGCGTTCCAGCGTGGCGTCATCGGCCGGATCGACCCCCATGACCACCGCCATCATCACCCCGACCGCGCCGGCAACGTGCCAGCAATACTGCATCAGATCGGCCTCGGTCTGCGGCCGCCAGCCGCGCGCATCCAGCGCAAATCCGGCAATCACCGCATCGGCCATCGCCGCAGTCAGCCCGGTTTCGGCCGCAACCAGCCCCAGGCAATCAAATGCCGGATCGCCGCTGGGCTGGCCTGCCAGCGCCAGCGCGGTCATCGCACGCACTTGCGCCAGCCGTGCCGTAACAGCGCTCTGATCGCCCAGTTCGCCGCCAAGGTCCTGCCCGTCGATCAGATCATCGCAGCGCCGGCACCAGGCATAAAGCAGCCAGACGCGTTCGCGCGTGGTGCGATCAAACAGGCGACTGGCCGCGGCAAAGCTTTTCGATCCTTTGCCGATCATGGCCGCTGCCAGCGTTACGAGACGGGCGCGGGGCTGAAGGATTGCAGAATTCATCGTCGCGTTACAGATCCGCCGGCTTCATCGCAAAGATCGGCACGTGCGGTTCGTGCGCGGCCATGCGCGCCAGCAGAAGATCAAGGTCGGGCTCGGCCAGGATGATGCCGGCATGCGCGGGGCGGATAAAGCCGGTTTCCGTCATGTGCCGGTTGAACGCCAGCAAGTGGTCGAAAAAGCCGAACGCGTTCAACAGCCCGACCGGTTTGGCGTGATAGCCCAGTTGCGCCCAGCTGACCGCTTCCCACAATTCGTCCATCGTGCCGACCCCGCCGGGCAGGGTCAGAAATCCGTCGGACAGATCGGTAAACGCCTGCTTGCGCGCATGCATGCCGCTGACCACGTGCAGGCTGGTGCAGTGCGGATTGGCGATTTCGGCGCTGGCCAGCGCCTCGGGGATCACACCGATCACTTCGCCGCCGGCCGCAATCGCGCCATCGGCCACTGCGCCCATCAGCCCGCGCCGCCCGCCGCCATACACCACGCCGATGCCCCGCTGCGCCAGCGTTGCGCCGACGTCCTGCGCCAGCGCAACGTAACGGGCATCAGCGGGGCTGGCCGATCCGCAGTAGACGGCAAGCCGTTTCAAGCAAGATCCTCCACCATCAGTTTGGCCGTGGCCTTGGCGCTGCCCACCACACCCGGAATGCCCGCGCCCGGATGCGTGCCGGCGCCCACCAGATAGAGGTTGGAAATGGCATCATCCCGGTTGTGCGCACGGAAATAGGCACTTTGCGTCAAGAGCGGCTCCAGGCTGAAGGCACTGCCGAGATGCGCCGACAGGTCATGGCTGAAATCGGCCGGAGTATAGTGGAACTTCGTGACGATACGGCTGTGGATATCGGGAATCAGGCGCCGGCCCACTTCATCGAGCACGCGCTTTTCCAGAATGGGCCCGATTTCTGCCCAGTCGACCGGCAGCTTGCCCATGTTGGCGACCGGCACCAGGGCATAGAACGTGCTCATCCCTTCGGGCGCCATGCTCGGGTCGGTCACGGTCGGGTGGTGCAGGTAGATCGAGAAATCTTCCGGCAGCACGCCATATTTGTAGATATCATCGAGCAGCCCTTTGTAGCGCGGCCCGAACAGGATCATGTGGTGCGCAATCCCCGGCCATGTGCCGTTGATGCCGAAATGGACGACAAACAGGCTGGGCGAGTATTTCTTGCGCTGCAACGATTTGGCCTGGCGCCGGGCATAGTGGTTATCACCCAGCAGATCGCGGTAGGAATGGACAATGTCGCCATTCGAAGCGACCGCGTCAAAATTGGCGGTCCAGCCGCTGGCCGCGGTCACCCCGGTTACCCGGTTGCCCAGCGTTTCGATGCGCGTAACGGCATCGCCCACGCGCATCGTGCCGCCGATGCGTTCGAAATGGCGCACCATGCCGGCGATCAGGCGGTTGGTGCCGCCTTTGGCCCACCACACCCCGCCATCCTTTTCCAGCTTGTGGATCAGGGCATAGACCGCGCTGGTGGTCATCGGATTGCCGCCGACCAGCAGCGAGTGAAAGCTGAACGCTTCGCGCAGCTTGTCGCTTTCGACGTATTTCGACACGATCGAATAGACCGAGCGCCACGCCTGATAGCGCATCAGCGCCGGCGCGGCCTTGATCATCGATGCGAAATCCAGAAACGGCACCGCGCCAAGCTTGACATAGCCTTCGTGGAACACCCCGGCGGAATATTCCAGGAATTCGTCATAGCCGGCCACATCGCGCGGATTGATCTTGGCGATTTCCGCGCGCAGCGTGGTTTCGTCGTTGGAATAGTCGAAATTGGTGCCGTCGGGCCAGTTCAGGCGATAGAACGGCATGACCGGCATCAGTTCGACATCTTCGGACAGTTTGTGCCCGGTCAGCGCCCACAATTCCTCAAGGCAGGGCGGGTCGGTGATCACCGTCGGGCCGGCGTCGAACGTAAATCCGTCCTTTTCCCAGTAATAGGCGCGACCGCCCGGGCGGTCGCGCGCTTCTACCACGGTTGTGGCGATCCCGGCCGATTGCAGGCGGATGGCCAGCGCCATGCCGCCAAACCCGGACCCGATCACACATGCTCGTTTCATTGCTGGGGTATCCCTGTCAAACTTGGGGTCAAAATTGTGGTGTGTTGTGCCGGAAACAAATCGGGCCAGGCGCGCTTCATCCTTGCGGCTGCCGGTCAGAAACAAGCGGCCGGGGCCGGGCGCCCAGACCGGTCAGCACGCGCAGCGCGCTTGATATCGGCAGCGGCGGGCGCCCCGCCAGAATGCGCGCGCGATCCTTCCAGGTCGATTTGCCGGCATAGAACCGTTCGATCAGTCGCTGGTTCAGCCCGTAAAACCGCCGCAGCACCCGATACCGCCGGTCAGGCCGCGCCGCATCGAACAAAAGCGCGGTCATCACGCGATAATACCACGAATTTTTCCAGTGATTTCGCGCATGGCGTGCAGCGAAAGCCGGAAATTCAAACGGGCGCAGATCGGGCTGCCGCGCCAGCGCCAGCGCAAAGCGCAGGGCATCGGGCAGCGAATAGCTGGTCATCGGATGAAACAACCCGGCGCGCGTTCCGGCCAGAGCGCCGTGGTGCCCGGGCCGCGCCAGCAGGTCCTCGATCCGCCCGCCCGAAACCACCGGCAGCACGCCGTGTTCTTCGGCCAGCACACCCAGCACCTGCCAGCCCCTGGCATTGGCATAGGCGGCAATGTTGTGGGTCAGCCGGTCGCGGTCCAGCGCTGGATCATCGGTGTAATAGGTATCTTCGACAAAGACCTCGTCGGGAGCAAAGGGCAGCGCATAGACAAAGCGATAGCCATCGTCCTGCGGCACATCGGCATCCATGACAATCGGGCGTGACAGGCCATGGGGCTGCGCCAGCTTCAGATGCTGTCCGAAGAACTTTTGCCAACCGCCTGTCATATGGGAAAAATCTGTTTCACCACGCGCATCGATGATTGCTTTTGCGGTGATGTCTCGCCCATCGCTGAGCGTGACCCCGATGGCGGTGCAACCGGTCACCGACACCCCGGTCAGAATCGCATCGGCGGGTAGCGCGGCGCGCACCGCGGCATCGAGCCGGGCCGAGGTGGTCGCGCAATAAGGCGTGGTCAACGTGCGCGAAAAACCGGGAAAGCGCACGTCATAGCCATGCCACCTGGCCTCGATCAGCGGTTCGATGAGTTCGCCGCCTCCCGCTGGCAGGTCGGTCGCGAAAAATGACCAGACATGGTTGCCGCCAAGCGCGGCATCGCGTTCGATCAGCACGACCGAAAGATCGGGCCGGAACCGCGCCAGCGCCAGCGCAGCGAGGCCGCCTGCCAGCCCGCCACCGAGGATTGCGATGTCTGACTGCGCTGCGCCCATGCGGCAAGGTGGTTAGGGACAAGGCCGTGCCTGCGCAACAACCCCTTTCGGGAAAACGCGGATCGCAGGCGCTTTGTTGCCGGGCGCACGGGGCCAGACGATATCGGCGCCGAATTTGGCCCGAAAATGGGTTGCCAATTGCGCCGCATCAAGGTTTCCTGTGTGCAATGCCGCACACCAGGCCAACAATGGCAGTGCCATCTGCGCAGGCGAATCGTTACGTTTGCGCGCATAACGGCACGACGGGGCGGGATGAGAGGACAAAACGCGCGATGACACATGACCATTTCGACGTCCTGCATTTTGACGTCCTGATTATCGGGGCCGGCATTTCCGGGATCGGATCGGCCTATCACCTGCAGGACCAGTGCCCTGACAAGACTTATGCCGTGCTTGAAGCCAAAGAGACTTTTGGCGGCACCTGGGTCACCCACAAATACCCCGGGGTGCGATCGGATTCGGACCTTTACACCTTTGGCTACCGGTTCAAGCCGTGGATCGGCGCACCGATTGCCAGCGGCGCCGAAATCCTGAAATACATGGGCGAGGTGATCAGCGAAAACGGCATCGATCGCCACATCCGTTACGGCACGCGCATCACGTCATGCGCCTGGTCGAGCGCGGAAAACCTGTGGACCGTTACCACACGCCGCGAAAACGATGGCGCGGAACAGACGTATACCAGCCGGTTCCTGTGGATGTGCCAGGGCTATTACGATCACGAACGCCCCTATGTGCCCGATTGGCAGGGCCTGTCGGATTACAAGGGCCAGTTCGTTCATGCGCAGTTGTGGGACCCGGCTACCGAGGTCAAGGGCAAGCGCGTGCTGGTGATCGGATCGGGCGCAACCGCGGCCACGGTGGTGCCGGCGCTGTGTGACGCCGGCGCGGTGGTGACGATGCTGCAGCGATCGCCGACGTATTTCTATTGCCACCCCAACCAGAACGAGCTGGCCGACCGCCTGCGCCAGATCGGCATCGACGAGGAAACCGTGCACCGCGTGGTGCGGGCGCAGATCATGTACGATCAGGATGTGATCAACCGCCGTTGCGTCGAAGAGCCCGACGCGGTGTTTGAAGAGCTGAAAATGGCGGTGCGCGCCTATGCCGGCGATGATTTCCAGTTTGAACCGCATTTCACCCCGAAATACCGCCCGTGGCAGCAGCGCCTGGCGTTCTGCCCCGATGGCGATCTGTTCCGCCACGCCGCGGCCGGTAACGTTACGGTGGTAACCGACACGATCGACCGGTTTGCCGAAACCGGGGTGATCACATCATCGGGCACCCTGATCGATGCCGACATCGTGCTGGCCTGCACGGGTTTCCGCCTGTCGGTGATGGGCGACATCCCGTTCACCGTCGATGGCACCCGGGTCGCGTGGAACGATACGCTGAATTATCGCGGGATGATGTTCACCGGTGTGCCCAATCTGGTGTGGGTGATGGGCTATTTCCGCGCCAGCTGGACTTTGCGTGTCGACATGCTGGGCGATTTCGTGTGCAAGTTGCTGCACCACATGGATGCTCTTGCAGTGTCGAAAGTGGAAGTGACCACCCGGCCCGAAGACCGCGACATGGCAGTGCTGCCGTGGATAGAGGCGGACAATTTCAACCCCGGCTATCTGATGCGCGGCATCGACCAGATGCCCCGGCGCGGCGACAAACCCGAATGGCGGCACAACCAGGATTACTGGCTGGAACGCGAGGAGATCCCGGCGATCGATCTTGATGGCGCCGAATTTCTCTATGACGGGCAGCGCGCCAGCGCGCGCAGTCTGCAGGCCGCCGAATAGGGAAACGCGGCGGGGGCGTCGGGAGCGGCGGGGGCGTCGGGAGCGGCGGGGGCGTCGGGAGCGGCGGGATCAGCGGGGGCGGGGGCGCCCCCGCCCGACATCGGGTTTATTGTCGCACCACGCGCACCGGCATGGCGGTAAAGCCGTGAAGGAACGAACTGCCCAGCCGCGTAGGCGCGCCCTGCGGCACCACCCGGATCTTGCGGTCGGCGATTTCCGCAATCAGCGCGGCAAGCTGGACCTCCGCCAGCCGCGCGCCGACACAGCGGTGAATGCCGTGGCCAAAGCCGAGGTGGCGCCGGGCATTGTCGCGCGTGACGTCAAACCGTTCGGCATCGGCAAACACGGCTTCATCGCGATTGGCCGAAATATACCACATCACCACCTTTTCGCCTTTGCGGATGGTTTGCCCGGCCACGGTGCAATCGGCCGTGGCGGTGCGCCGCATATGGGTGACCGGGGTTTGCCAGCGCACGATTTCCTGCGCCGCATTGGGGATCAGCGACGGATCGGCGCGCAGCACGTCCAATTGATCGGGATAGCGGTGCAGCGCCTCGATCAGCCCGCTCATCGAATTGCGCGTGGTGTCGTTGCCCGCCACCACCAGCAGCGCCAGATTGCTGATCCGTTCGAACGGGTTGAGCTGGCCCATCGCCGCGCTGTGCACCATGCGCGACAGCAGATCGTCGCTGGGGGGCAATTGGCGCCGTTCTTCCATCAGGGCATCAAACCGCGCCAGCATGCGCTGCATTTCGGCAAGGAACCGCGCATTGTATTCGGCATCGCGGCCAGGCTGCACATTGCTCGCCCAATCAGACCACAGTTTCAGATCGGCGCGTTCCTCGAACGGGAAATCGAACATCACGCACAACATGCCGATGGTCAGCGGGATCGCCACCTGCTCCACCCAGCAGAACGGTTCGTCAATCGGCAACCGGTCAATCAGATCACGCGTGCGCTGGCGCACCAGCGCCTCCTGCTGCTGCATCTGGCCGGGGCCAAAGGCGGGGGCCACCACTTTGCGCTGTTCGGTGTGGCGCGGGGCGTCCATCGCGATGAAATTGGCCAGGCTGGTTTCGGGCGGCGAATCGGCGATGGTGATGTTGCCCAGTTCGTGCGAGCTGGAAAATAACTGCGGGTTCAGCTCGATTTCGCTGATTGCCGCGTGTGAGACAGCCGACCAATAGGCGCCGAACGGGCTTTCCTGCCGCCAGCTGAGCGGCATTTCGGCACGCAACCGGGCAAAAGGTTCGCGCCAGGTGTCTTCGGTATAGAGCGCGTTGGCGCTGACATCGAACGGGGTGATCGCGCGTGCGGCATCAGCCGGTGCAGTGGCCATGGCATTCCCTTCCAGCGGCTCCATCGTCTGACGCGGGGCCTTTGGCGGCTTTATCCTTAATCGTGCGATTAATGTCCAGTCCTTCGCACGGGCGCCCCTGGGGCATTGGGAACGGGAGGGGAAACGGTGGGGGGCGGAGGGGCAGGGCGGCTGGACAGCGCCCGCGCAGACGCCTAACAGTCTGCGCACGAACCCCGGGGAGCCTGTGATGGCTGAGAGGGGCCGGTCACGCGGCCCGACCCGTCGAACCTGAACCCGTTAGCACGGGCGGAGGGAGGGCCGGCGAACCTGTGTGCGTCAGCTATCTGTCCTTCGTCCCATTTGCGAGAAGGACCTCCCATGGCGGATATCAACAGCAGGCTGGACATTGGCGTTACCACCGGGCCGATCCGGGGCAGCCGCAAGATCCATATCGAATCGGCGCGTTTTCGCGATTTGCGCGTGGCGATGCGCGAAATCACGCTGGAGCCGACATCGGGCGAACCGCCAGTGCGGGTTTACGACACTTCGGGCCCCTATACCGACACTGCCACCAGTATCGACATTGCCGCCGGCCTGTCGCCCTTGCGGCGCGACTGGATCATGGCGCGCGGCGATGTGGAAGCCTATGCCGGGCGCAATATCCGCCCCGAAGACAATGGCCAGCTTGGCCCCGACCGGTCGGGCGGCGTGCCGCCGTTTCCGGCCGCGGCCAAGACCCCGCTGCGCGCGCGCGCCGGCGCCAATGTGACACAGATGCATTATGCCCGCCGGGGGATCATCACCGCGGAAATGGAATATGTCGCAATCCGTGAAAACATGGGGCGCCGCGCGCTGATAGAGGCGCTGTCGCGTGACGGGCAGGACTGGGGCGCGGCAATTCCCGACTATGTCACTGCCGAATTCGTGCGCGACGAAGTGGCCCGCGGCCGCGCCATCATCCCCAACAATATCAACCACCCCGAAAGCGAGCCGATGGCGATCGGGCGCAATTTCCTGGTGAAGATCAACGCCAATATCGGCAATTCGGCGGTGGCATCGGATGTTGCCAACGAAGTGGACAAGATGGTCTGGGCGATCCGCTGGGGCGCCGACACCGTGATGGACTTGTCCACGGGGCGCAACATCCACGATACCCGCGAATGGATCCTGCGCAATTCGCCGGTGCCGATCGGCACGGTGCCGATCTATCAGGCGCTGGAAAAAGTGGGCGGCGTGGCCGAAGACCTGACCTGGGAAATCTTTCGCGATACGCTGATCGAACAGGCCGAACAGGGCGTGGACTATTTCACCATCCACGCCGGGGTGCGGCTGGCCTATATTCCGCTCACCGCCAGGCGCGTGACCGGGATTGTCAGCCGGGGCGGCTCGATCATGGCCAAATGGTGCCTGTCGCACCACAAGGAAAGCTTTCTCTACGAACATTTCGACGAGATCAGCGAAATCATGAAAGCCTATGACATCGCCTATTCGCTGGGCGATGGCCTGCGCCCCGGATCGATTGCCGATGCCAATGACGAGGCGCAGTTTGCCGAGCTCTATACCCTGGGCGAATTGACCAAGCGCGCCTGGGCGCAGGATGTCCAGGTCATGATCGAAGGCCCCGGCCACGTGCCGATGCACAAGATCAAGGAAAACATGGACAAGCAGCTGGCCGTCTGCGGTGAAGCGCCGTTCTATACTTTGGGGCCGCTGGTGACCGATATTGCGCCGGGATACGATCATATCACCAGCGGGATCGGTGCGGCGATGATCGGCTGGTTCGGCACGGCGATGCTTTGCTATGTCAC
Organism: uncultured Sphingomonadales bacterium; assembly: GCA_903832325.1. Classification (GTDB taxonomy): domain Bacteria; phylum Pseudomonadota; class Alphaproteobacteria; order Sphingomonadales; family Sphingomonadaceae; genus Novosphingobium. Next base: position 49,268 of record CAILBC010000032.1, read on the forward strand.
GCCAAAGGAGCACCTGGGCCTGCCCGACCGCGATGACGTCAAGACCGGGGTGGTGACGTACAAGCTGGCCGCGCATGCCGCCGATCTTGCCAAAGGGCACCCGGCGGCAAAGCTGCGCGACGATGCGTTGAGCCGGGCGCGGTTCGAATTCCGCTGGCGCGACCAGTTCAACCTCAGCCTCGATCCCGATACTGCCGAGCAATACCACGATCAGACGCTGCCTGCCGAAGGCGCCAAGACCGCGCATTTCTGCAGCATGTGCGGGCCGAAATTCTGCTCGATGAAAATCACGCAGGAAGTGCGCGATTTCGCTGCGAAGCAGAACAGCGCGCCCGAAACGTTCCTCGCCGCCGAAGAAGTGGAAGCGGGCATGGCGCAGATGCGCGACAAGTACCGCGACGGCGGTGATCTTTACGTGCCGGCCGCGGATTGACTTGCGCCCCCGTTCCGGTCGGCGCAAATTCGGCACCGATCGGAAGGGAAGGGGAATGCCATGGCCGAAACACGAACCGGCGGCTGCCTGTGCGGCGCCGTGCGTTACGAATTTCAGGGTGATCCGGCGATGAGCGGGATCTGCCATTGCCGCAATTGCCAGAAACAGGCGGGCAGCGCGTGGTCGATGCTGATCGGCGTGCCGGCCGACGCGCTGACCCATGCGGGCGAGCCAAAGACTTACGTCGATCACGGCGACAGCGGCGGCACGGTGCGGCGCCAGTTTTGCGGCACGTGCGGATCGCCGCTGTTTTCGCTGCCCGAGGCAATGCCGGGCATGGTGTTCATCAAGGCCGGCACGCTCGACGATACGTCTGATTTTGTGCCGGGGGCGCAATATTACCTGAAAAGCAAGCAGCCCTGGGTCGAACTGCCGGGAATTCCGGGGTTTGAGACCCTGCCAGGCTGAATGCGGCCAACCTGGGGCCTTTCGGGTGGGCAACAAAAAAGGCCCCGGCGACCAGCGCCGGGGCCTTTTTTCATCACTGCGCCAACGATCAGTTGGTGGTGTCGATGCCCATGGCCTTCACTTCGGCCAGGTCGAATTCAACCGGATGGTTGTTGAACGTGCCGGTCACGGTCTTTTTGTGGATGTGCAGTTCAAAGGGCACGGTGCCGGCATAGGCGGTGCCGCGCACAACCTTTTCGCCAGCCTGGTCAACGGTCGTGTACTTGTAGTCCACGCCCTTGTGCGAAAACTTCGCCGGCGCGTCGGTGGCGGCAAGCGCCAGGGCAGGAGCAACGGCGGCGATCAGCGTGGCGGCAATCAGCGAAGTCTTGAACATGGCAATCTCCTGAACCGGAAAGGATCAGCCCTCGAAGTCGGGAAAGTGCCCCCCGGCTGCGTGCTGGCTCGAAAATCAATTTATGCTGCGCCTGCGAAGTCGCAAATGCTTTGCACGCAAGCCCGGTTGCAGGAAATGCACGTGTTATAGATTTCATGGGTTTAATAGGATGCAAAATGCAACCTATTGCCCTTTGGTGATGAAAATGGGGGCCATTTTGCCCGCTTTTGCCGCGTTGCGTCAGGATGCAACGCGCAATCCGCCCGGGATCAGCCCCCTGGCGCCCAGCCTTCGGGGGCCAGTTCGAACCCGTCAAAGGTAAAGCCGGGCATCACCGCGCACGAGACCAGGGCATAGCCGTGTTCGCCGCCGCACGGGGTTGCCGCCTGCCAGTGTCCTGTCGGCACCACCCCTTGCAGCAGATCGCCGGACAGCGGATCGGGCCCCAGCCGCAGCGTGCTGACCGGGCCCGTATCATCGACGCTGATCGCCAGTTCGATCGCGTCACCGCCCTGCCACAGCCACAGTTCTTCGGCATCGACGCGGTGCCAGTGCGACCGTTGCCCGGTTTCGAGCAGGAAATGGATCAGCGTGCCGGCCGGGCGCTGGCCTTCGGGCGCGGGCGCGCACCAGGTCTGGCGAAACCAGCCGCCTTCGGGGTGGGGGGCCAGCCCAAGCCGGTTGATCAGATCGCGCGCGCTCGTTGCCGGCATGGCCCCGCTCAATCGCGCAGCAGGTCGTTGATCCCGGTCTTGCTGCGGGTCTGTGCGTCGACCGTCTTGACGATCACCGCGCAATAGAGCGAGGGGCCGGGGGTGCCATCGGGCAGCGGCCTGCCGGGCAGCGATCCGGGCACGACCACGGCATAAGGCGGCACGCGGCCGATATGCACTCCGCCCGTGGCGCGATCGATGATCTTGGTCGATGCGCCGAGGAATACGCCCATCGACAGCACCGCGCCGGTGCCGACGATCACGCCCTCGGCCACTTCCGACCGCGCGCCGATGAACGCGCCGTCTTCGATGATCACCGGGCCGGCCTGAAGCGGTTCGAGCACGCCGCCAATGCCGACGCCGCCCGAAATGTGCACGTTCTTGCCGATCTGCGCGCAGGACCCGACCGTGGCCCAGGTATCGACCATCGTGCCTTCATCGACAAAGGCGCCGATGTTGACGAAGCTGGGCATCAGCACGACGTTGCGCGCGATGTGCGCACCGCGCCGCGCCACGGCGCCCGGCACGACGCGAAAGCCGGCCTCGCGAAAGCGGTTTTCGCCCCAGCCGGCAAATTTCGACGGCACTTTGTCAAACGCCGGGGCACCGCCCGCGGCGCCTTCGACGATGGCATTGTCATTCAGTCGGAACGACAGCAGCACCGCCTTTTTCAGCCACTGGTTGACCTGCCAGGCGCCATCGACCGGTTCGGCCACGCGCGCCTTGCCGGAATCGAGCAGGTCCAGCGCGGCCTCGACCACATCGCGCACGTCGCTGCTGGCCGGGGTGACAGTGGCGCGGTTTTCCCAGGCACTTTCGATGGCGGCGGCAAGCTGGTCGGTCATGGCAGGGTCTTTCGGCAGCAATTCGGACTGCAAAGGCGACTAGCCGAGCGGCGCGCCGGGGGCAAGGTCGGCCAGAACAGCATCCAGCCAGCCGGCCATGTCGTCGATCATCACGTCGATCGCGGTGTCGTCCTTGGCGCGGTCACCCCATTCGGTGGCCATGTCGATCCACACTGTCTGCATGCCCAAATTTTTGGCCGGGGGCAGATTGCGTGCCGTATCCTCGATGAACACCGCGCGCGCGGGATCGATCGAAAACGCCTCGATCAGCCCGTGATAGGCGCTCATTTCCGGTTTCGGGCGATACGTCATCGCGTGGATGTCCCAGATCCCTTCGAAGCAATCGGCTATGCCCAGCGCCGCAAGGGCGCGCGCGGCATAATCGGCATCGGCATTGGTAAAGATCAGCCGGCGCCCCGGCAGCGCGCGCAACCGGTCGCCCAGGCGCGGCGCACGATCGAGCACGGTCATGTCGACAGCATGGACATAATCGAGAAATTCGCGCGGATTGACCGCGTGGTAATGCATCAGCCCGGCCAGCGTGGTGCCGTGATCGTGAAAATACATTTTCTGCACGCGCCGCGCTTCGGCCAGATCGCATCCCAGCAATTCGCTGATGAACCGGCCCATCAGCACATCGATCTGGCTGAACAGATTGACGCTGGAGGGGTAGAGCGTGTTGTCCAGATCGAAAATCCAGCAATCGACGCGGGCGGGATCAAACGGCATGGTGCGGGGGATCTTTGCTTGCTGGAGGGCGTGCCTGCGCGATAGGGGCTTGTGGCATGTCCTGTCCATCGCTCTTGCCCGAAAGTGGCCTGTTGATCGGCGTTGATGAAGCCGGGCGCGGGCCGCTGGCCGGGCCGGTGGTGGCCGCCGCGGTTGTTCTGGGCCCCGATGCGCCCCATGGCCTGGCCGATTCCAAGGTGTTGTCGGCCAAACGCCGCGCCGTGCTCGATCCGCTGATCCGCGCCACCTGCCGCTGGGGCATCGGCGTGGTGGAGGCCGACGAGATCGACCGCATCAACATCTTTGCCGCCACGATGAAGGCGATGACGCTCGCCGTCGCGGCGTTGGTTGACACGGAAGAGGCTGCTCGGGAAGGGGCCGGTCCGGACGCTATCATCGCGCTGGTGCTGATCGATGGCAACAAGACCCCTGCCGGCCGCGTGCCCGAATGGTGCTGGCCGGCGCGCGCGATTGTTGGCGGCGACGCCACCGAGCCGGCAATTTCCGCCGCCTCGATCCTGGCCAAACAGCATCGCGATGCGATCATGCAGGCGGCGGCGCGTGAATGGCCGCACTATGGCTGGGACCGCAACGCCGGCTATGGCACGCCGGACCATCTCGATGCCCTGCGTCGCCACGGCCCGTGCCCGCTGCACCGCCGCAGTTTTCGCCCGGTGGCGGCGGCGGCGAGAGACTGATCACCAGACGAGCGAATATTTTTTGTTCCGCCCTTACCACAAGATGTGGCGTTGCGCGCCGGGGCGGGACTCAAGATATGCCCGCCGGACTCGTTTCGTTCCCGCTTTGGATTCAATGCGACTCGTGCTTTTCTGCCGAGTCGTGCCTTGACGGCGAGTCCCGGATGATTCAGAATCAGGGCTCATCCCAACGATAAGGCATCGATCATGGCAGTCCTCGTCAAAGAGCGCATGCGGGCAAAGGCTGCTCCGGTCCCCGGGTCGGCCCGCGTGCCAGCCATCGCGCCCGTGCTGCCGGTCAACAGCATCCTGCGCGGCGATTGCATCGAGGCGATGCGCGCGCTGCCTGCTGCCTCGATCGACATGATCTTTGCCGATCCGCCCTATAACCTGCAACTGGGCGGTGATCTCGCGCGCCCCGATGGCAGCCATGTCGATGCGGTGACCAACGACTGGGACAAGTTTACCAGCTTTGCGACATATGACCGGTTTACCCGCGAATGGCTGACCGAGGCGCACCGCCTGCTCAAACCCGACGGGTCGATCTGGGTGATCGGCAGCTATCACAACATCTTTCGCGTCGGCGCGATGCTGCAGGACATGGGGTTCTGGATTTTGAACGACATCGTGTGGCGCAAGGCCAACCCGATGCCCAATTTCAAAGGCACGCGGTTCACCAATGCGCACGAAACGCTGATCTGGGCGTCGAAAAGCGAAAAGTCGAAATACACCTTCAACTATCGCGCGATGAAGACGCTGAACGATGAATTGCAGATGCGGTCTGACTGGGTGCTGCCGATCTGTTCGGGCGCGGAACGCATCCGCAAGGACGGCACCAAGGCGCATCCCACGCAAAAGCCGGAGGCGCTGCTTTATCGCGTGTTGCTGGCCACGACCAACCCGGGCGATGTCGTGCTCGATCCGTTTTTCGGCACCGGCACGACCGGCGCCGTGGCCAAGCGGCTTGGCCGGCAATGGATCGGCTGCGAGCGCGAGGCGGATTATATTGCGGTCGCCCAAGAACGCATCGCCCTGGCGCTGCCGCTGGATGAAACCGCGCTGAAAACCATGCAGAGCCGGCGCACCGCCCCGCGCGTGGCCTTTGGCCAACTCGTCGAGGCCGGCTGGATCCGCCCGGGCGCAGTGCTGTGGGATCGCAAGCGCCGGTTCAGCGCCACGGTGCGCGCCGACGGATCGGTGGAGGCCGGGGCAGGGCCGGGATCGATCCACGGTATCGGTGCCGCGGTGCAGGGCGCGCCATCGTGCAACGGCTGGACATTCTGGCATGTCGAGCACGAAGGCGAAGTCAAACCCCTGGATGCGCTGCGGCAATTGTATCTGCTGGCCACAGAAGATTGATGGGCCAGATTGATGGCCCGGATTGATAGCCAAGACTGATGGGCTCCATGCCGAATTCCACCAACACCGCTCGTCCTGGGCCTGTCGAAGGACGCGCGCAGCGGTTTTTCCGGGCACAATTCCGGGCGGGCCTTGGTGCGCGTAAATCGACAGGCGCAGGACGAACAGGCCTGGTTTGTAAATCGGGTTTTGCAAGCGGGATCATGGCATGACCGAACGCGTTTACATCCGGCCGATCGCGCTGGCCGAAAGCCCGCAAAGCGAAGGCGGCGCGGTGGTGCGGCTGGGCGGGGGCCTGGTTTGGGCCAGCCGCTTTGCGCTGATCCGCCGCAACCAGGGCAGGATCGTGTCGCGCCGGCAATGCGGCGTGGCCGACATGGCCGAAGCGATTGCCGCGCTGCCCGATGCCCTGGCCGCCGAGGCGCAGGCGCAATGGCGCGATCTGGCGCGCAGCCATCCGCCGATCGCTTGCGGCGCGCGCATGTTGCGGCTGGATCAGCCGCTGGTGATGGGCATCCTGAATGTCACGCCCGACAGCTTTTCCGATGGCGGCAAGTTTCTCGACAAACCTGATGCGGCGCTGGAACACGCGCATGCCATGCTGGAGGCGGGCGCCGCGATCATCGATGTGGGCGGCGAATCCACCCGCCCGGGCGCAGCCGCGGTGTGGGAAGGCGATGAAGCGCGCCGCGTGGTGCCGGTGATTGAAAACCTGGCGCGCGCCGGGGCAGCCATATCGATCGACAGCCGGCGGGCCAGCGTGATCGGTGCGGCGCTTTCGGCCGGCGCGCATATCGTCAACGATGTGTCGGCAATGCGCCATGATCCGCGCACGGCGGCGCTGGTGGCCGAAAGCGGCGCGCCGGTGGTGCTGATGCATGCGCCGGGCGATGCCAGCGATCTGCACGCCGACGGGAATTATCGCGATGTCGTGCTCGATGTGTTCGATGCCTTGCGCGAACGGCGCGATGCGGCGCTGGCGGCGGGGATCGCGCGCGATCGTATCCTGATTGATCCGGGCATCGGCTTTGGCAAGACGCTGGCGGAAAACCTGGCGTTGATCAACGCTTTGCCGATGCTGCACGGGCTGGGCCAGCCGATCCTGTTTGGTGCCAGCCGCAAACGCATGATCGGCGCGCTGGCGGGTGAGGCCCCGGCGCACCAACGCATGCCGGGCTCGCTCGCGGTGGCGCTGCGGGCAGCCGATTCAGGCGCGCAAGTGCTGCGCGTGCACGATGTGGCCGAAACGGTGCAGGCGCTGCATATCTGGCGCGGCCTGCGCGATGCGGCAGTGACCGATTTCAGCCAGATGGGTGATTAGCCCCCAGATCACGCAGCCGGATCAAGCAGCCGAATTATGCAGCGTTGTCTATGCCCAGTTCCGACAGTTTGCGGTAAAGCGTCGAACGGCCAATGCCCAGCCGGCGCGCGACTTCGGTCATGCGGCCGCGATAGTGGCCGATGGCCAGGCGGATCACATCGGCCTCGATTTCTTCGAGCGGGCGCAGATTGCCATCGGGGCCAAACAGGGTCACCCCGGCGCCATCGCTGATCGGCTGATGCACGCGCGCGGTTTCGCCAAGCAGATTGGCAAGGCGCGGAAAATCCTGCGCGGTCAGCGCTTCGCCATCGCAGAACACGGCCGCGCGGAACAGCGTTGCCTGCAACTGGCGCACATTGCCCGGCCAGTCATAGGCGGCGAGCAGCGACAGCGCGCCATCGGTAATGCCCAGCGGACGCAGCCCCGGCTGTTCGCCGATCCGCGCCAGGAAATGGCGGGCCAGCGCCGGAATGTCGCCCGACCGTTCGCGAAGGGTGGGCAGGCGCACTTGCGTGGTCGACAGGCGGGTCAGCAGATCGGCGTCGAACAGGCCGGCCTCGACCAGATCGCGCAACGGCGCATTGCTGCACACGAACAGGCGCACATCCAGCCGGAACGAATGGTGCGCGCCGATCGGCTGCACATCGCCGCGCGCGATGAATTGCCCCAGCCGCTGCTGCACCGCCATTGGCAGGCGGTCGATCTCGTCAATCACCAGCGTGCCGCCATCGGCGTGCTGCAACGCGCCGACCAGCCGTTCAAAGGCGCCGGCAAAGGCACCCTTTTCGTGGCCGAACATCACCGATTCGATCTGGTTGGGCGGAATCCCGCCGGCGTTGATAATGCGCAGCGGCAGCTTTGACCGCGGCGAAGCGGCGTGAATTGCGCGCACCAGCATTTCCTTGCCCGTGCCGCTTTCGCCTTCGATCAGCACATGCGCATGGGTGCGCGCGGCCTTTGCCGCCACGGCCAGCGCCGTGCGAAACGAAGATGCCGCGCCGATCATCGAATCGAAATCGAGCGCCGCGCCCAGCTTTTCGGTCAGCGGATGCAGTTCGGAACTTTGCACTTCGGGCGCGGTGGCCGCGCGCAGCGCCTGGACCAGGCGATCGGGCGAAACCGGCTTGATCAGATAATCGGTGGCCCCGGCGCGCATCGCCTCCACCGCCAGCAGCGGCGAAGAACTGGTGGTGATCATCAGGATCGGCAGGGCAGGGCGCCGCGCCTTCAGCTCGGCAATCAGATCGCAGGCGCTTTCGCCCGGAACCCATTGATCCAGAATGATTGCGCCCAGCCGCATGCCCTGGCGCGTGCCCAGCGTGGCAATCGCGGTTTCCGAATCGCGCGCCACGATCGTGCGCCAGCCTTCGCGCGCGGCCAGCGCGGAAACGAGCCGGATCTGGGCCGGTTCGTCATCGATCAGCATCAGCAGACGATCTTCGATGTCAGACATTCGTCATCCGGTCCGATTTCCCGTGTCCCCTGGCCACACTGCGAAAACGACAATTCGCGCGCAGGCAGGGGGCTTGCCGGATGCTTCTACGCCAAAGGGGGTAAAAACCGGATTAAGGCTGGAATTGACTGTTGTCGCTTGAGCCTGCGGGGTTGGAACGATAGAGGATGCGGCAGGCGCAGGCCGAAATGGGGTCTGTGCAGGGTTCAACGCATTTCGAAGGTGACGACATGGCTCCGGCAAACGACATCAAGGCCGCACGCGCGACGTACGAAGGGTTTGTCAATCTGATCAAGATTTCCGTCCCGGTGATCGTGGTGATCGTCGCCTTTGTCGTCTACCTCATCCACTGATCGCTGACTGTGGCAAAGCCCCTCGACATCGTGGTGCTGCGCGAGCGCGCACCGGGCGAAACGCGCGTTGCGGCAACCCCGGAAACGGTCAGGAAGCTGATCGCGCTGGGTGCCGCAGTTACGGTCGAGGCGGGGGCGGGCGCTGCCGCATCGCTGTCTGACGATGATTATGCCGCCGCCGGCGCAAAGATTGCCCAGGCCGATGCGGCGCAAGGTGCCGATATCGTGCTGGCGGTTCAGGGGCCCGAGGCGGACATGCTGGCCGGGGCCAATTCCGGCGCGTGGATCGTGGCGGGTCTTGATCCGTTTGGCCGGCGCGACCGGGTCGATGCCTATGCCGGCGCCGGGTTTGAGGCGCTGGCGATGGAATTCATGCCGCGCATCACGCGCGCGCAATCGATGGATATTCTGTCGAGCCAGGCCAATCTGTCGGGATACAAGGCGGTGCTGATCGCGGCGAACCTTTATGGCCGCGCCTTTCCGATGATGATGACCGCGGCCGGCACGGTCAGCGCGGCCAAGGCCTTTGTGATGGGCGTGGGCGTGGCCGGGCTTCAGGCGATTGCCACGGCACGCCGCCTGGGCGCGCAAGTATCGGCGACCGATGTGCGATCAGCCACCAGGGAACAGATCCAGTCGCTGGGCGCAAAGCCGATTTTCGTCGAAAACGTGAAGGGCATCGAAGGCGAAGGCGCGGGCGGCTATGCCACCGAAATGAGCGCCGAATACCAGGCGGCGCAGGCCGAACTGGTATCCAGCCATATCGCCAAGCAGGATATCGTGATCACCACCGCGCTGATCCCCGGCCGCGCTGCGCCGCGCCTGATCAGCGATGCGCAGATCGCGACGATGAAGCCGGGCAGCGTGATTTATGACCTGGCCGTGGCCCAGGGCGGCAATGTCGAAGGATCGGTGCCCGATCAGGTGGTCGAAATCCACGGGGTGAAAGTGGTCGGCTATGCCAACACCCCCGCGCAGCTTCCGGCTGATGCTTCGGCGCTGTTTGCGCGCAACCTCTACAATTTCCTCAATGCCTTCTGGGACAAGGAAGCGGGCCGCCCGGTGCTGGATGAGGAAATCGGCAATGCCATCCGCCTGACCCAGGGCGGCAAAGTGGTGCACGAAAGGCTTTTGGGGTGAGGGGGCAAACCCCTCCACCACCCTTTGGGCGGTCCCCCTCCCCGGTCCGGGAAGGACTGGAACATCCTCCCCGGACCGGGGAGGGGGACCATGCGCAGCATGGTGGAGGGGTAATGCCCCAAGCGCCAGGCCATGAAATTTCAGGTCCGGTCGTGAAGCGCGCGCGCGAATTGCGCAAGGCGATGTCTTTGCCCGAAGTGCAGTTGTGGCGCCAATTGCGTTTGCGGCCTAATGGGCTGAAATTTCGTCGTCAGCATCCCATCGCCCCTTATGTCGTGGATTTCTGCTGCATGTCCGCGCGGCTCGTTGTCGAAATTGACGGGTTCGCGCATAACACTGGCAACCGTCCCGCACGCGATACTGCGAGAACACGGTTTCTGGAAAACAACGGGTACACAGTTATACGGATTTCTGCTGCGCAAGTGCTGGCGGATACCGTGGGTACGGCTGAGGCGATCGCGGGGTGTGGGGCGAAACCCCTCCACCGCCCTGCGGGCGGTCCCCCTCCCCGTGCCGGGGAGGATTGAGCCATGGATTTTGTGAGTATCCTGTCGATTTTCGTGATGGCCTGTTTTGTGGGCTATTACGTGGTGTGGTCGGTGACCCCGGCTTTGCACACGCCGCTGATGGCGGTGACCAATGCGATTTCCTCGGTGATCGTGGTGGGCGCGCTGATTGCGGGCGCGGCGCAGGGGTCGGCCGTTTCGAAATGGCTGGGGCTTGCGGCGGTGGTGCTGGCGAGTGTGAACATTTTCGGCGGGTTTGCCGTGACCGAGCGGATGCTGGCGATGTACAAGAAGAAGGACAAGAAGTGATGGAATTGTCCGCTTCATCCCCCTGGGTTGCGCTGGCCTATCTGGTTGCCGGTGTCCTGTTCATCATGGCCTTGCGCGGGCTTTCCAGCCCGGCCACGTCGCGCAGCGGCAACCGCTATGGCATGATCGGTATGACCATTGCGATGGTCACCACGCTGATCACGCACGGCATTGCCAGCTTGCCCGAAATTCTGGGGGCTGTCGGCATTGGCGGCGTCGTCGGCTTTGTTACCGCGCGGCGGATCAAGATGACCGACATGCCGCAGCTTGTCGCCGCGTTCCATTCGCTGGTCGGCCTTGCCGCGGTGCTGGTGGGCTGGGCGGCCTATCTCAACCCGCAGGCGTTCGGCATTCTGGAAGGCGCGCATATCGCCTCGCACAGCCGGGTTGAAATGGGCCTGGGCATTGCGATCGGCGCGATCACCTTTTCGGGATCGATCATCGCGTTTCTGAAACTTGCCGGAAAGATGAGCGGTTCACCGATTCTGCTGCCCGGCCGCCATGTGCTCAATCTGGGCACGCTGCTGCTGATCATCGGTCTGGTCGGGTGCTTTACCCAGGTCGATGACTTGTGGGTTATCGCGGTGATCACCGCGCTGTCGTTCATCATCGGCTTTCTGCTGATCATCCCGATCGGCGGGGCGGACATGCCGGTGGTGGTGTCGATGCTCAACAGCTATTCGGGCTGGGCGGCGGCGGCGATGGGCTTTACGCTCAACAACACCGCAATGATCATCACCGGCGCGCTGGTCGGATCATCGGGCGCCATCTTGTCGTATATCATGTGCAAGGCGATGAACCGGTCGTTCCTTTCGGTGATCGCGGGTGGCTTTGGCGCCGATGCCGGTGGCGGCGCGGGCGGCCCGGCCAAGGAGCAGCGGCCGTGGAAACGCGGCAGCGCCGAAGACGCGGCCTATATCATGAAAGAGGCCGAAACCGTCATCATCATCCCGGGCTACGGCATGGCGGTCAGCCAGGCGCAGCATGCCTTGCGCGAAATGGGTGACCAGTTGAAGGCGCACGGGGTGAGTGTGAAATATGCGATCCACCCGGTGGCGGGCCGCATGCCCGGGCATATGAACGTGCTGCTGGCCGAAGCCAACGTGCCCTATGACGAAGTGTTCGAACTGGAAGACATCAACGGCGAATTTGCGCAGGCCGATGTGGCCTTCATCATCGGCGCCAACGATGTGGTCAATCCGGCGGCCAAGACCGACAAATCCTCGCCGATCTATGGCATGCCGGTGTTCGATGTGGACAAGGCCAAGACGATCTTTTTCATCAAGCGCAGCATGGGCGGCGTCGGCTATGCCGGGGTCGACAACGATGTGTTCTATATGGACCAGACCATGATGCTGCTCGCCGATGCGAAGAAGATGGTGGAAGACATCGTCAAGGCGCTGGCGCACTGATGTTTGCGCACTGAACGGCCGGCGTGTTTGTCAGGGCTAACTATGCCAGCGATCCGCAACGGTCGCGCGGGCGGGAATTCGGTCTTGAGTCCGCCAGCGCGCGGGGGCCGCGCAGCGCGTTTCAGCGCGACCGCGATCGCATTGTCCATTCGATCGCGTTCCGCCGGCTGCGCCACAAGACGCAAGTGTTTGTCGCGCCCGATGGCGATCATTATCGCGTCCGCCTGACTCACAGCCTGGAAGTCGCGCAGATCGGCCGGGTGATTGCGCGCGCGCTGGGGCTGGATGAAGATCTGACCGAGGCGCTGTGCCTGGCGCACGATATCGGCCACCCGCCGTTTGGCCATGCGGGCGAGGATGCGCTGCAGGAGGCGCTGGCCGATCACGGCGGGTTTGATCACAACGCCAACACCTTGCGCGTGCTGATGCGGCTGGAAAGCCCCTATGTCGAACATGACGGGCTGAACCTGACGTGGGACATGCTGGAGGGCCTGGCCAAGCACAACGGCCCGGTCCGGCGGCCGACCTGGGCGCTGCGCGAGCTTGATGCCGCCTTTCCGCTCGATCTGGCCAGCCATGCCTCGCTCGAGGCGCAAGTTGCGGCGATTTCCGACGACATCGCCTATGACAACCACGATATCGATGATGGCCTTCGCGCCGGGTTCCTGACACTTGATCACTTGCTCGAACTGCCCTCGCTGGCGGACCAGTGGCACGCGATCGAGGCGCGATTTCCTGACGCTCCGCGCGACCGGCTGCTGCGCGAACTGGTGCGCGGGCAGATCGGGCGCATGGTCAACGATGTGCTGGATGAAACGCGCGCGCGCATCGCGCAAAGCGGGGTGGACAGCGCCGACGCGGTGCGCGCCGCCGGCCGCACGCTCTGCGGATTTTCCGAAGGCATGCAGCGCGAAGAGCGCGTGCTGAAACAGTTCATGTATGCCAGGCTCTATCTCCATCCCGAACAAGTCGCCGCCGCCGAAGTGGGGCGTGCGATCATTGCCCGGCTGTTTGCCGCCTATGCCGCCGATCCCGCGCTGATGCCGGAGGGGTGGCGTGACCGGTTGCCCGCGGAAAACCCGGCACGTGCGCGCACGATTGCCGATTATATCGCCGGGATGACCGATCGCTTTGCCATCGAGCACTATACCCGGCTGACCGGCACACCGCCGCAGGGGTTGCGCAATGTCTGACGGCCGCCTGCCACTGCTGCTGGTCGGGGCGACGGGGCTTGTCGGCACGGCGTTGCTTGCGGCCACGGCCCGGCCCGGCGCGCCCACGCTGGCCGCGCTGGCGCGGCGGGCGGTGGTCTTGCCGGCGGGGGCCCGGCTGGAAATGATGGTGGCCGATCCCGCGCAATGGCCCGCGGCGATCGCGCGCGCACGGCCCGATGTGCTGGTGGTGGCGCTGGGCACGACCATGGCGGCGGTGGGCGGTGACCGGCAGGCGTTTCGCGGCGTCGATCACGATCTTGTCATCGCCGTGGCGCAGGCGGCGCGCGCGGCGGGCACGCGCCAGGTGATCGTGGTGTCTTCGGTGGGGGCGGATGCGGCCTCACGCAATTTCTACCTGGCGGTGAAGGGTGAGGCCGAAGCGGCACTGGCGCGATTGAATTTCCCCAGGCTGGATATTCTGCGCCCTGGCCTGCTGCGCGGTGCACGCGGCGGCGCCCCGCGTCCGGCGGAACGGTTCGGGCAGATCGTGGCGCCGGTGATCGACCGCCTGCTGTGGGGCAGGCTGGCTGCGTTCGGATCGGTCCACGCGCGCGACATGGCCTTGGCGATCCTGTCGCTGGCCGGGCTGCCGGGGCTGGGCCGCCATGTGCATGGCACGCCCGATATCCGCCGTCTGGCAAAGGCGGGCAGGCTATAGCGCACAAACCGGCTTGCGCTTTTGCCGATTTGCCTTGAACCTGCATGCCATGCCGGATGCGCCACGGGCAACAATGCCCGGCCGCGCCGGATTACGGGAGAGACCATGCGCGAAACCGCCGAATTCCTGACATTCGATGCCTTTTTCCGGCACTGGGCGGCTGTGCGCGGTGATGCCATCGCGCATCAGGATGGCGACCGGCTGACCACATTTGCCGAAATGGATGTGCGGTCGCGCCGGATTGCCGCGCTGCTCGCCGAACTGGGCGTGGTGAAAGGGGATCGGGTGGCGTGGATCGGCAAGAATGCCGATCTCTATTTCCAGATTTTCTATGCCGCGGCGCGGATCGGGGTGGTGATGGCGCCGATCGGGTGGCGGCTCGCCCCGCCGGAAATGGGCTATATCCTGCGCGATACCGGCGCAAAGGCAGTGTTTGCCGGGGCCGGTTTCGGCGATATTGCGCGCGATTTGGCACAGACCATCCCGTCAATCACCCACGTGCTCGATGAGGCCGAGTTGTGGACACGGATCGAGGCCATGCCCGTGATCGACATTGTGCCCGCCGGCCCCGAAGACGCCGCGTTGCAGCTTTATACGTCGGGCACCACCGGCAATCCCAAGGGCGCGGTGCTGTGCCAGCGCAATTTTTTCGGCTTGCGCAAACCGGGGCTTGAGGCCGGGCTGCCCTGGGCCGAATGGGACGCGGATGAGGCGATTCTGGTGTGCATGCCCTGCGCGCATATCGGCGGCACGGGGCTGGGCGTGATGGCGTTCAGCGGCGGCGTGCGCGCGATCATCCAGGCCGAATTCAGTGCCGAAGGCGCGCTGCGCGGCGTGGCGCAGGGCATTACCCGGTTCTTCATCGTGCCCGCCGCGTTGCAGATGCTGATCCAGCATCCGCTGGCGCGCGACACCGATTTTTCGCGCCTGCGCTTTGTGCTTTATGGCGCCGCGCCGATCCCGCTCGATTTGCTGCGCGAAGCGGTCATGACCATCCCCAATGCGCAGTTCATGCAATGCTATGGCATGACCGAAACCACCGGCACGGTCTGCGTGCTGCCGCCGTGGGATCACGACATGGCGGGCAATGCGCGCATGCGGTCGGCCGGGTGCGCCGTGCCGGGGGTGGAAATCCGCATTGTCGATGGTGCGGGCGATGAAGTGCCGCGCGGCACCGTGGGCGAGATTGAAACGCGCAGTTCGAACAATATGCTGGGATACTGGAACCTGCCCGAAGCAACCGCAAAAACGATGAATGCGGCGGGCTGGGTGCGCACCGGCGATGCGGCCTATATGGACGACGATGGCTATGTCTTTCTCCAGGACCGGATCAAGGACATGATCATTTCGGGCGGTGAAAACGTCTATCCGGCCGAAGTGGAAAGCGCGATCTATGGCCACCCCGATATTGCCGAAGTCGCCGTGATCGGCGTGCCCGATGCGCGCTGGGGCGAAGCAGTCAAGGCGTGCTGCGTGCCAAAGCCGGGCCATGTGATCGACCCCGACAGCGTGATCGCCTGGGCGCGCGCGCGCATCGCCGGGTTCAAAGTGCCCAAATCGATCGACGTGATCGACGCCCTGCCGCGCAATCCCACCGGCAAGATCATGCGCCGGACGCTGCGAGAGCCTTATTGGGCGGGGATGGAGCGGCGGGTCAATTAATCCCCCTTCAAATACGTATCAAACCAGCCCAGCATGCCGTCGTTGACTTGTTTGACATGTTCCGGCTTGCGGATGCCGTGGCCTTCGCCTTCCAGGATCAGCAGCCTGGTCTTGACGCCCATCGTGGTCAGGCCGTGCCAGAATTCCACCGATTGGGGTGAGGGGCATTCGACATCGCGTTCGCCGACGTAAAGGAACGTGGGCGTTTTGGCCTGCTTGATCGTTTCGAGCGGGGATAGCTGGCGATAGATTGCCGGATCGTCATAGGCCGAGGCGCCGAAAAACGGGATCATCCAGCGATCGATGCCGTTTTCCCCGTAATAGCTGATCCAGTTGGCAATGCCGGCGCCGGCCGCCACGGCGTGAAACCGCTGGCTGTGGGTGACAGTCCACATTGCCATGAACCCGCCATAGGAATGGCCGAACAGGCCCAGCCTGCGCTCATCCACCGGGGCGATCTTTTCAACCGCATCGATCCCGGCAAGGATGTCGCGCAGATCACCGCCGCCGAAATCGCGCACATTGGCGCGCGTAAACGCTTCGCCCTGGCCATAGCTGCCGCGCGCATTGGGGAAAAACACGAAATAGCCGTGTTCCAGCAAATGGCGTGGCAGCCCGCCGCGAAAGCTGTTGGCGAAAAAGGTGGGGGTTACGGCCGCGCTCGGTCCGCCATGGACTATGGTGATCATGGGATAAGTCCTGGCCGGATCAAACCCGCTCGGTGCGACCAGCCAGCCCTGTACGCTGTGCCCTTCGCTGGTCCAGGTCAGGCTGCGGGCGGTTCCGGCGGCGACCAGTGCGGCGTTGGCGCGGGTCAGTCCGTTGTCCACGCCCAGTTTTGCCAGCGGCCCTGCGGTAATGTCCTGCGCATGGGCAAAATCTTCGATCAGTGCTGCTGCGCGGGTGCCGTGTGCATCGAGCGCCACATCGGCATCGCCGGCATGGATTGTCGCCGCCGCCGACCACAGCGTGCGCGTTGCGCCGCTGGCCGGATCGACCGAAAGGACCGCCATGCGATCACCCACCAGCGCGGTGGCGACCATGCGCTTGCCCTGCCATTGCAGCGAGGTGAACGATCCGGCAAAACCGGGCGTGATATTGCGCGCGGGGCCGCCGGCTGCCGGGGCAAGCCAGATATCGCCGCCGACCGAGCCGAAATCGCTCATGATGCCGCCGATATAGGCAACCACTGACCCATCGGGGGCCATGCGCGGAAAGTTTGCCTGATCCTTTGGCGTGGCAATCCGGCTGAGCGCGCCGCTGGCCAGATCGATCCGGTCCAGCTCGGCAATCCACCAGTTGTTGTCCCCATCGCCCTTGGCCGCCGTGGCGACAAAGCCGCGGCCATCAGGTGTCCAGTCATATTCATAAACGAACGTATCGGCGGGCGAGATGGCGCGCATCGGGCCGGCATCGCCCTCGGTCGCGATCACGGTGATCCGCTGTTCATCGAACTCTGCGCCGATTTCGCCCACTTGCGGCGCCGCGGCCTGGGTTGCGCCCAGGTCCTTGTGCGCGCCCTCTACCGCGAGAATGGCCAGCGTTTTGCCATCGGGGGAAAACCGGGGCCGTTGCGCGACGCCATGGATCGTGGCGCGCGCGGCCGGCGCGCCGGCGCCCGCCAGCCAGAGCGTGGTCGTTGCGGCCTTGCGATCATGCGCCAGAAAGGCAATCCGGGCGCCATCGGGGGAAAACGCCGGGTCCGCATAGTCGCACGTTGCGCAAGGATCGAGCGTGGACAGCACCGCGCCGGTGGCGGCCGACCGGATCACCACGCGCTTGTGCGGTTCGGCAGTGTCGGTGTCGGCCTGGTCGGATTCGATCACCGCAAGGCGGTCCCCCGCAGGCGCCAAGGTCAGCCCGGCAAAGATCCGGCGCGCCGGGCCGGATGACACCAGCGGCGCAGGGGTGGCGGGATTAGCCTGGGCTGCGGGAGCCTGAACTGCGGCCAGCGCGAGGGCAAGCAAAGGTATCGGCATCTTGGTTTGGCCCCCGGACCGGTGAATGGGTATGCCCCAGTCTGGGAGATTTGCCGGCGAACGTCAAATCAGGGCATCAAGTCATCCGGCAGCTCATCCGGCCCAGGCGTCCGAGGCGGCGGCGGCCGCGATCCGGGCGGAGCGCACGTGTTCGCGCCAGGCGATAATCACGCCCGAGGCGATGATGGCCGGCGCGCCGAACCAGGTGCTGGCCGGGGGCAAGTGGGCAAACACCAGCCAGCCCCACAGCGTGGACCAGCCGAATTGCGCGTAATCCATCACGATCACGCTCGATACCCGGCCATAACGCAGCGATGCAGTCTGCAACAATTGCGAGACCAGCCCCAGCGCGCCGATCCCCGCGATCATCAGCCAGCTTGTTTCGTCGTGGTGAAACGGGCGGTCGTACCCGGCGGGCACGAACGGCAGCAGCAGCGCCAGCAGCGGCACGCTCATCGCCGAAAAATAGAACACGATTGTCACCGGTTCCTCGGTGCGGCCCAGATCGCGCAGCTGAATCGATACGATCGCCACCATGAACGCCGCGCTGATGCCCACGGCAAGGCCGGCAATCGGCAGATGGGAATTGTGCGGATTGGCCATGATCAACACCCCGGCCAGCCCCAGCAGCACCGCGCCGATCCGCCAGACGCCCACCTTTTCGTGCAGCACCGTCACCGACAGGATCACCGCAAAGATCGGCGCGGTAAAGCCCAGCACGGTCGCTTCGGCCAGCGGCAGCAGCAGCACCACGCCCAGCACCAGCGTCATCGCCACGGCCCCGATCACCGCACGCTGCGCATGAAGCCAGGGCCGCGCGGTGCGCAGCCGGTGCCATTGCCCGCGCGCGCCCAGCCAGCCGAACAGCACCACGCCCGGCACGATCTGCCGCCAGACCAGCGTTTCGGGCAGCCACAGCCCGCGATCAGACGTCAACTTTACCAGCAGCAGCAACAGCGAAAACAGGAATGCCGATGCCAGCCGCATGCCCAGCGCCAGCATAGGGCGCTGCGGCACCGGCGATGCCGGGTGGAACGAGCGGAGGTGATGGGCGTTATGCGAAGCCATGGCCGCAACGCCCTTGGGGCGTGCGGCCATGCGGATCAAGTGTTAGGTTGTTTTGGTGCCGACTTTGAAACTCGCCCTTTCGCGAGTTTCAAGCGAGTGGCAAAAGGATCAGAGGCAGGCTTCGAGATAGGCCTGGTCAAACCCGAACTGGCGTGCCTTTTCCAGCGTATAGGGGCGCAGGCCCGCCGGGCGGAATTCGCCGATGATCTTGCCATCGTCGGATTCGTCCAGATATTCGAACTTGAACAGTTCCTGCGTCACGATCACATCGCCTTCCATCCCGATCACTTCGGTGATGTTGGTGGTGCGGCGCGAACCGTCGCGCAGACGCTTTACCTGCACGATCAGATCGACCGATTCGGCAATCTGCCGGCTGATCGCTTCCTTGGGGATCTTGATGTCGCCCATCAGGATCATGTTTTCCATACGGCCCAGGCATTCACGCGGGCTGTTGGCGTGGAGCGTACACATCGATCCATCGTGGCCGGTGTTCATCGCGGCGAGCAGATCGAAACATTCCGCGCCACGGATTTCCCCCAGGATGATCCGGTCAGGCCGCATACGCAGCGCGTTCTTGACCAGATCGCCGATGGTGATCGCGCCCTGGCCTTCCAGGTTTGGCGGGCGGGTTTCCAGCGGCAGCCAGTGCGGCTGTTGCAGGCGCAGTTCGGCCGCGTCTTCGATGGTCAGCACGCGTTCGCCCGGATCGATCATTTTCGACAGCGCATTGAGCATGGTCGTCTTGCCCGAGCCGGTACCGCCCGAAATGACCACGTTCATGCGGCAGGCGCCCGCGATTTTCAGCGCGGTGCACATCTTGTCGCTCATCGAACCGAAATCGCGCAGCATGTCGAGCGTGATCGGCTTTTCGGAAAATTTACGAATCGAGATCGCGGTGCCGCGCAACGACAGCGGCGGCACGATCACGTTGACGCGGCTGCCGTCCTTCAGGCGGGCGTCGGCCAGCGGGGTGGTCTGGTCGACGCGGCGGCCGACCTGGTTGACGATGCGCTGGGCAATCTGGAACAAGTGGCTTTCATCGCGGAACCGGATCGGCGCGATGGTCAGCTTGCCCTTCTTTTCGATATACGTCTGGTCGGGCCCGTTGACCATGATGTCGGTCACGTCGGGATCGTTCAGCAGCTCTTCCAGCGGGCCGAAACCGAGCAGTTCGTCGATCAGCACTTTTTCCAGCGCGAACTGTTCGCGCCGGTTCAGCGTGACTTTCAGTTCGGCCAGCACTTCCATGATGATCGGGCGGAATTCTTCGGACAGCTCTTCCTTGGTCAGCGTGGCCGCTGCTTCGGGATCGACGCGTTCCAGCAGGTGCGGCAGCACCTGTTCCTTGATCTTGTGCACCGAGGCTTCGAAGCCTTCGGCGTGATACTGGTTGTCTACAACCTGGTTGACCCGGTCGGCCAGCCGCGCCAGCGCGTCGGACTTCTGATCACCGGAATCAAAATTGCTGCTGCGCCCTTCGTTGCCCGGCACCGGCGCCGCTGCACTGGCCGGATTGGCCGGTGATGCAGGCTCGTTGCCTTTCATGGGGCGCGCAACGCCGAACGAGGGGCGCATCGCCGCGCTTCCCCCACCCGTACCAGCCTTGCGACCAAATGCGCTCATGCCCCGTATCCCGTCTGTTCGATGCCCATGCGAATGGACCCCTGTCTCAATGATGCTCAATAGACCGAAAAATGCTTAGAAATTGCTAAACGCAACAAAATTGCCTTGATTATCGGTCTGCCGGTATCGGCACAGGCCGGGGAAAACGCGAATTTGCCGTGATCTGCATGCGTCGCGGCGGTTGACCCGCGTGCAGCGGGCCGGGGGCCCAGCCAGGCGTTCTGCCCAGTCAAACTGCCCAGTCAATCTGGGGCATCGATCCGTTCGAGCCCGGCGCGTGACAGCGCACAGATTTCGCCGACGCGGGTGGCGGCGGCGCGCATGCGCGGCGGCAAATAGCGGCAGCCGACCACCACCCCGCTGGAATCGCGGCTGATCAGATAGGCCACGGGATCGTCAATTCCGTCATTCCATGCTTCGAGCACGCCCAGCCGGTGCAGCGGCAGGGTCGATTTTTGCAGCGCCAGATAAGTCACATCATCGATCAGCACGCGGTGGAGCGCCGGTTCGGCGCTGATCCCGCTTTGCCGCATGGCCTGCGCGATATCGCGGCGCACTTTGCCATACCCGCCAATCGATACCGAAAACCGCTGCGCATCGAGATAGCCCGGCACCTGCGCCGCCGCCACCAGCGGAGGCAGCACATGGGCAAGCACGGTGATCTGCCCGATCACCATGAACCCCACCGCCCAACTGACAAACCCGCCGACAAACCGGCCGGTCAGCGGGTGATCCCCGCCGGCACCTGCGCGGCGCGGCAATGACAGGCACAGCACGCAGAACAGCACCAGCATCGGCAGCACGTGCGCCGCCTCATAATCGTTGCGTTTCAACTGGCTGGCGCCCCAGGCCATGATGCAGCCGATGATCGCCAGCGCGATCGGCACGCGGGGCTGCATCACCGCGCGCCAGCCTTCGGCCCGGACAAACCGCGCCAGTTCGCGCAGGCCAAACCACATCGCCAGCAGCCAGACCAGCAACATGCCGATATCGACCGGCACCAGCACCGCCGGCGAAAACAGATAAGGCGGCAACCATTCGGACATCGGCCGGTTGTTGGCCATCGCCAGCACGACATATTCGAACGGATTGAGCCCGTGCACCAGTTGCAGCGCCAGCCCGCCTCCGGGGTGTGAACCGGTCAGCACCGAGGCAACGTTTTCGCGCGCATAGTGCGCCGCCAGCTGCGGATCGCCGGCCACGCATTTGAGATGCCCGACCCAATATCGGGCCGAGCCCAGCGTGATTGCCAGCAGCGCGACAATGCCGGCGCCGCGCGGTATGAGAGTGCGCCGCCCGTCGGCACACAGCGCCAGGCACACCAGCGCCACCGGGGCATAGAGCACGCCTTTGAGATGATAGCTTTGCGCGATCGACACCAGCACCACGATTGCCGCGCAGGTGATCCAGGCCATGGCCTGCTCGCCCCATCCGGCCGGTCGCCAGCGCGTCAGGCACAGCAGGATGCTGATTGTAAAGGCCAGCATGATCGGCTGTTCGGGCCGGCTCATCACCATCAGGAACGGCTGCACCCCCAGCGAAAGCAGCACAAAGGCCAGCGCCTGCAGCCGCGTCCGGCGATCGCGATCAGCCTCAAGCCGGGCGATCAGCACCAGCAGCAGCAGCGCCCAGATCAACGCGCACAGCACGCCCTCCACCCGCACGAACCACGGATCGGCAAAAGCCTGGTTGGCCAGCGCCGAATACCAGCGCGCGGGCATCATGAACCACGGCGGATGACCCAGCGAATTGGGCCCGCACAGATCGTTGTACATCACGTCGATACCGTGATCGACCGCGGCCCGTTCCTGAAACCGCCAGCCGATTTCGTCGGTATAGACCGGCACGAGCAGGCCGGCGACCAGCGACAGCAGGAACAGCCCCACCGCCGCCAGCCGGGCTCTACCGGGCCATGGGCCGGACAAGGCCCGCTTCGCGTCCGCAATCATGCCGGATCGTCGGCTTTCGGCGGGGAGTTTTTGAGTGGGGCAGGGGCTGGCGCAGAGGCTGGGGAAGGGGCTGGCGCAGGGAAGGGCCTGGTCTGCGCCACAATGCCCAGCGTCGGCACGCTGTGCGCTTCGCCGGCGATATCGCTGACCACATAGAGCGGGCGGTTTTTCGACTGGTTATACAGCCGGGCGATATATTCGCCCATCAGCCCCAGCACGAACATCTGCACCGACCCGATGACCAGCACCACCACGATCAGCGAAGTCCAGCCCGGGATGGTTCGCCCGGCAAACCATTCGGCAACCGAATAGACGATCAGCAGCGCCGCCAGCAGGGTGAACAGCACCCCGCCATAAATCGCCAGCCGCAGCGGCGCCGATGAAAACCCGGTCAAGGCATCGAGCGCCAGCCGCGCCATCTTGAAAAACGGATAGCTGGTTTTGCCCGCAAAGCGTTCATCGCGATCATACCGCAGCGGCACCTGCCGGAACCCGACCCAGGCGACCATGCCGCGGATGAACCGTGCGCGTTCGGGCATGGCGCACAGCACATCGAGCGCGCGGCGCGACATCAGCCGGAAATCGCCGGTATCAAGCGGAATGGCGACCCCGTCGGAGGCCAGCGAGAGCAGGCGGTAAAACGCCTTGGCCGTCATCCGCTTCACCCAGGTTTCACCCTGGCGCGCGCTGCGCTGGGCATAGACCACATCGGCCTGCTGCTCGGCCATCAGCGCCATCATCGGAGAAAGCAATTCGGGCGGGTCCTGCAGATCGGCATCGATGATCAGGATCAGTTCGCCGGTGCACATGTCCAGCCCCGCCGACAGCGCAAGCTGGTGCCCGTGGTTGCGCGACAGGCGCAGGCCCAGCACGCGCGCATCGCGATCGGCCAGCGCAGTGATCATGTCCCACGTGCGATCGCGCGAACCATCATCGATCAGGACGATTTCAAAGCTGCTGCCCACGGCTGCGAGCGCCGCTGCGCTTACCCGATCATACAGCGCATCAAGGCAGGCTTCTTCGTTGTGGCAGGGCGCCACGATCGACAGCCGGGGGCGGGGCGGCGGCGTCATTGCGGTTCCGGCCAGACCGGATACCGATGCAACCCCGGATACCGTCGCAGCCCCGGGTTCCGTTGCAACCTGCCGTAGCGGACTTTGGTACACGCGCGTTCCCCGTAATGCGGTGGCAGGATTAGGACAACAAGGTTAACAATTGTTTCCCGAATGCAAAACCTTCACCAGTTGTTTACCCTATACGGGCCATAGCCTATGCAGGCATGCGCAGGGTCGCGCAACAGGAGCGGGGTTGACGTGAGCATCGGACAAACTCCTGCGGATCAGGCGGCACAGTTCGATTCCTACGCGGACAGCTATGCCGAAGCGGTCAACCAGTCGATAGGGTTCCTCGGCGTCAAGGTCGACTATTTCACGCGGGTAAAGGTCGATTACATGATCGATCTGCTCGACACCCATTTCGGCGGCAGCGATCGTGTGGCCATGCTCGATGTCGGCTGCGGCGTGGGGCAAAGCCATCCGCTCTATGCGCCCCGGCTGGGTTCGCTCACGGGCACCGATGTTTCGGCGCCCTGTCTGGATCGCGCCGCCGCGCGCAATCCGGGTGTGGCCTATCAGGCCTATGACGGCACGCGCCTGCCCTGGGATGACAACCGGTTCGACGCGGTGATGACGACATGCGTGATGCACCATGTGCCGCCTGCGCAATGGCCGCAGTTTGCCGCCGAACTGGCGCGCGTGGTGCGCCCGGGCGGGCTGGTTACGGTGTTCGAGCACAATCCGTTCAATCCCCTGACCAGGCGCGCCGTCAACACCTGCCCGTTTGATGATGATGCGGTGCTGTTGTCGCAGCGCCGCACCCGCGCGCTGTTGCGCGATGCGGGGCTGGTGAATGTGCAATCGCGCGCGATCCTGTCGATCCCGCCGGTCGGGCCGGTCAGCCGCCGCGTCGATCTGGCGCTCGGGCACTTGTCGCTGGGCGCGCAATATATCGCCCATGGCACGGTTGCCTGATGTGGGCCTCGTGATGTGGGCGGCGTGATGACGACACGGCTGCGGGCGCTGGTGGAAAGTGATGCGCTGGCGCTGCGGGCCGGCCGTTTCGGGCTGGTTGGCGTGGCCAACGGGCTGGTCTATGCCGGCGTGACGGCATTGCTGGTGCGGCAGTTTGCAGCGGACCCCACTTTGGCGAGCGTGATCGGCTATTGCGCATCGGTGCCGCTGGGTTTTGTCGGGCATCGGCGTTTTTCGTTCCGGTCAGACGGCCATTGGAGCGCCGAGGCGATCCGGTTCTGCGTGATCCAGGCGACCAACATCGCGATCACCGCGGGTGCCATGCACGGCGCCACCGGGTGGCTGGGCATATCCTATTTGTGGGGCATCGTGGCGGCGGTGGTGCTGGTGCCGCTGGCCAATTTTGCCTGCCTCAATCTCTGGGTCTTTCGCAGCGATGCGACCAAGCGTGAGAAACTTGTCTGATGAAACACGTGCTCGAACTGCCTGCGCTCTATCAGGCCTATCAGGAAATCGGCGGCTTTTTCGGCGCCCGCGTGACCGCAATCCGCGATTATCTCGATCTGCGCGCCGGTGCGCGGGTCATCGATATCGGCTGCGGGCCGGGCTATATCCTGCGCCATTTGCCCGCCGACATCGATTATGTCGGGCTGGATATCGATGAGCCCAGCATTGCCTTTGCGCGGGCCAAATTCGGCACCCGGGCGCGGTTTGAAGCGCGCTATTTCGATGAAGCCGCGGCGCGCGAACTGGGCCCGGCCGATGTGGTGATGATGAACGGGGTGATGCACCATATCGCCGATGATGATCTGGTGGCCACGCTGCGGCTGGTCCACGGCGCGTTGAAGCCGGGCGGGGTGCTGTTCACGCTCGATGGCTGTTATGCGCCAGGGCAGGGCCGGCTGGAAAAATGGCTGCTCGACAATGATCGCGGCGTGCATGTGCGTTCGGCCGAGGCCTATCGCACGCTGCTCGAAGCCGCCTTTCCCGATGTGACGCTGCATGTGCGCAACCGGCTGTCGCGGCTGCCTTATACCTTTGCGATCGGCGTGGCCAAAGCGGCCTGACCCCAAGCCCGCCTGACTCCAAGCCCGCTTCACCCTGGGCCCGCCCCTGCGGCGCGCTTATTCCGGTATGGCCGCGCGCGGATCGTCGATGGTCGATGGCGCCGGGTGCAGCGATTTCAGCGCCCAGGCATAGATCACCCGATCATTGGCGATCACCCGCGCCACCAGCACATAATCGCGCGCCAGCGCATCGCGCACCAGCACTTGCGTGGCGGGATTGACGCGGGGGATCACCGGCCGGTCGGCGGTGATGATCGCCCCGGGGCGAGAGGCGAGCACGCGCGTCATTTCGGCCACCGGATCAACCCCGAGCGCGGGCGCCTCTGTCGGGTTGTTGAGGTGATCGGGATAGATGAAGCGCGTCGGCGCGCAGGCGTTGGTGGCGAGATAGAGCACCGTCGGCCCGTCATAGATATAAAGGCAGCGGTGGTGCAGATAGGGTGAGACTGCCGCCGTCAGCGCGGCCTCGGCCTGCAGATAGGGCCCGGTGCGGAAGATATAGCGCGGGGTCAGGATCGCCGGCCACAGGACCAGCATGCACACCACCAGAAACCCGATACGGCCCGGGCGCACCAGCGGCGCCACGACAATGCACAGCGGCAGGATCACGGTGATGAAATAGAAATCGTAGAAATCGCCCAGCATGGCAAAGGCGACCACCGCGCTGATGGTCCAGCCGGTCAGCAGCCAGAAATCGCCCGGCGGGCCGTCCTTGCGGCGCAACCAGTGCAGTCCGAGCGCAATCGGCGTGGCCGCGATCAGCCCGATCGGCTTGGCAATCACGAAACGCAGCTGTTTCCAGTGCGTTTCCGCCGGAAACGGCGCGCGATGGAACACCGAGACAAAGCTGGCCTGGACCATCGCATCCAGATGCCCGATCCACGCGTAATAGCCGATCGCGGCGAGCGTGGGCAGCACCGCCAGCGCGACCATCGCCCAGGCGGCGGCGGCGATTTTCAGCACCGGCAGGCGCACTTGCCAAAAACGCAGCAGGAACCAGCAGCCAAAGCAGGCGCCTTCGACCATCGGCGTATATTTGAACTGGATGGCAATGCCCATCATCGCCATCGACAGCAGGGCCAGGCCAAAGATCCGCGCCGGGCTTTGCGTGTCGTTTGACCGGAACGCCGCCCAGGCCGCGCAGGCGGTGAACGGATTGTACATCACCGAAGCCTGGCCGCCCGTGCCCGCCAGCACATTGATGAACAGCACATAGGACAGCGCAACGATGAACGCAGGCATCATGCCCGCAGACCGCCGCGCGATTGTCCAGATGAACGAGGCGGTGATCGTGACGCAGATCGCCGCGACGATCTGGTACTGGATCACCCCGCTGCCGCCGAGCATGCGGATCAGCGCATAGAACACGAACAGGCCGATCGGTTTGCGATCCCACAGATCGACATAAGGCAATTGCCCGTGGAGCAGCCGATCGCCCACCAGCAGATAAAGCTGTTCGTCGAATTCGAGCATGGGATTGCCGAAAGTCGGCAGGCGGATCAGGAAAACCACCAGCGCGATCAGCGCATAGGGCCACCACCGCGGCAGCGCGGCAGCGCGTGCCTGCCAATCGATCCGGCCCAGGATGCCGGCGCGATCGCTGAGGATTGTCGAAGAATTCACCAAGGCCACCCGCTCGAATTTCCGCATCAAACCATGCCGCCTAATGGTAAAGGGCCGCTTAAGACACCGATGCTTTCCCGGTATTTTCCGGGGGTTTTTTGGGCCTTGCCCGCATCGGTGCTTGCCGCAAGGTCGTTCTGTCCGGTAGGGCGGTCCGCATCGGGCGCGGCCCGGGATGACTTCAGGATCGGCGCAAGGCCATGGGCAGACAAGACCGGCGCCAACAGGCCCGCGACTCCGATGATGATGACACGCCGGGACCGGCCGAATGCTGCTGGCTGTGCCTGCGCCCGCTGGGCGATCAGATCGACCGCTATCACCTGATCCCCAAAAGCCGCGCGAAAAGCCGCGATGACAAGACAACCGTGCCGGTGCACCCGATCTGCCGCCGCACGGTAGAGGCGGTGTTCACCAATGCCGAACTGGCGCGCAATGCCGGAAATCGCGAAAAACTGATCGAACACCCTGAAATTGAACGGTTTCTGGGATGGGTAACCGACAAGGCGGCGGATTTTGACGCCCCCGTGGCGCCGCGCCGAAAACGGTGATTGCGGCGCCCGGCGGGGCGCTGCAGGGGCGCTGTCGCCGGGCGTTTTGCCCAATTCGCATACTTATGCGTGTTTTATGCGCAAGGGTTTCGCCACGAGGTCGGGTATAGGCTCGCCCCGACGCGTAGATGTTTTGCCTGGATGATTTGGGAGTTTTGCGTTCATGGCTTTGACAAGCTGTTCCGCCCTGCTGCTGTTCGGCGCAACGGGGGACTTGTCGCGGCGCATGCTGCTGCCTTCGCTGTTTGCGCTGCACGAAGATGATCTGATCCGGCCCGATCTGCGCATTGTCGGCACGGCGCGGTCTGATCTGGATGACGCCGGTTTTCGGGCCTTTGCCCTCACCGCGCTTGACGAATTCCTGCCCGAAGACCGCAAGGACCCGGCGCGGATGGCGGGTTTTCTGGATCGGCTGCATTACCAGCCGCTCGATGCGTCGAACATTACAGGCTTTGCCGCGCTGGCTGAAAAGCTGGGCGATACTTCGTGCGGGCTGGCGATTTTCCTGTCGACCGCGCCCGCGCTGTTCGAAGCGACGATCGAAGGGCTGCGCCATGCCGGGCTTGCGCATGACAATGTGCGGATCGGGCTGGAAAAGCCGCTGGGGCATGATCTGGAATCGAGCGCGCGGATCAACGATGCCGTAGCCGCCGGCTTTTCGGAGCAGCAGATTTTCCGCATCGACCATTACCTGGGCAAGGAAACGGTGCAGAACCTGATGGCGCTGCGGTTTGGCAATGTGCTGTTCGAGCCCTTGTGGAATGCCGCGCATATCGACCATGTGCAGATCACGGTGAGCGAAACCGTGGGGCTGGAAGGGCGCAAGGGGTTCTACGACGATACCGGTGCGCTGCGCGACATGGTGCAGAACCACATGCTGCAATTGCTGGCGATGACCGCGATGGAACCGCCCGGCAATTATGATGCGACATCGATCCGCGATGAAAAGGTCAAAGTGCTGCGCGCGCTGCGGCCGGTGCGCGGCGATGAAATGGTGCGCGGGCAGTATCGCGCCGGCGCGGTGCTCGGCCAGGCGGTGGCGGGCTATCCCGACGATCTGGGCGGCGAATCCGAAACCGAAACGTTTGTCGCGATCAAGGCCCATGTTGATAACTGGCGCTGGCAGGGCGTGCCGTTCTATCTGCGCCATGGCAAGCGCCTGGCCGAACGGCGCAGCGAAATCGTGGTGCAGTTCAAGGACGTGCCGCACAACATCTTTGCAGGCCGCGGCGGCCGGCCGCGTGCAAACCGGCTGGTGATCCGGCTGCAGCCTGAAGAATATGTGCGCCTGCAGGTCATGGCCAAGGAGCCCGGGCTCGATCGCGGGGGGATCGTGCTGCGCGAAGTCAATCTCGATCTGTCGCTGACCACTGCCTTTGCCAAGGCGCGCCGCCGCATCGCCTATGAACGGCTGCTGCTCGATCTGATCGAGGGCGAACAGACGCTGTTTGTCCGCCGCGATGAAGTGGAGGCGCAATGGCGCTGGATCGATGCGCTCCGCGCCGTCTGGGCGGCGGGCGACGATGATATCAAGCCTTATGCCGCCGGCGGTTGGGGCCCCAACGCGGCCATCGCGCTGACCGAGCGCGACGGGAGAAGCTGGAATGACTGAGCCGCGCGTTCGCTGGGCCGATCCCGGTGATGCGGCCGCGGTTGCCGCGAGGATAGAGGCCGAAGTACGCCGCGAAGGGCCCAAACGGATTGCCTTTACCGGCGGATCGACCCCGCTGAAGGTCCTGGCGTTGCTGGCAGAGCGCGAACTTGACTGGACCGGCACGACAATCGCGCTGACCGATGATCGCCGCGTGCCCGATGATCATCCGGCATCGAATTTCGGCAGGATTTTCGCGGCGCTGGGCACCAGTGGCGCGCAATTCGAGCGGCTGGAAGAGGGCGCGCCCGTGGCGCGGTTCGATCTGGTTTGGCTGGGCATGGGCGAAGACGGGCATGTCGCGTCTCTGTTTCCCACGATGCAGGCGCTGGTTCGCCCTGGCGCCACTGTCATCGCCACCACGCCGGTGCCGCTGCCGCCCGAAGCGCCGTTTGACCGCCTGACACTCAACGAAGCGGCGCTGAAGGCAACGCGCGAAATCATTCTGGTCGTGACCGGAGCATCCAAGCGCGCGCTGATCGAGCGCGCGATTGCCGGGTCCGACGCCGTTGCGGGCGCGTGGCCCGTGTCTGTGTTCCTGCGCGGCGCTGGCCCGCAGGTGACCATTTACTGGAGCGAATGATGGCCCTTCATCCTGTTGTCGCCCGGGTTACCGACCGGATCGTCGCGCGTTCGGCGCAAACCCGCGCCGCCTACCTCGATCTGATCGACCGCGCCCGCCACGAAGGGCTTGACCGGCCGCGGCTGTCGTGTGGCAATCTGGCGCATGGTTTTGCCGCCGCGGGTGAGGACAAGGGCACGATCCGCGCGGGCAAGGCGATGAACATCGGCATTGTCACCGCGTATAACGACATGCTGTCGGCGCATCAGCCCTATGGCCGCTATCCCGAACAGATCAAGGTGTTCGCGCGTGAAGTCGGCGCCACTGCGCAAGTTGCCGGCGGTGTCCCTGCGATGTGCGACGGGGTAACCCAAGGCCAGGCATCGATGGAGCTGTCGCTGTTCAGCCGCGACACGATTGCCATGGGCACGGCGGTCGCGCTGAGCCACGGCATGTTCGAAAGCACGCTGTTGCTGGGCATTTGTGACAAGATCGTGCCCGGTTTGCTGATCGGCGCGCTGCGCTTTGGCCATCTGCCGACGATCCTGATCCCGGCCGGGCCGATGCCGTCGGGCCTGCCCAACAAGGAAAAGGTGCGCATCCGCCAGCTCTATGCCGAAGGCAAAGTGGGGCGCGATGAACTGCTCGACAGCGAAAGCGCCAGCTATCATTCGCCCGGCACCTGCACGTTCTATGGCACGGCCAATTCGAACCAGATGATGATGGACATGATGGGGCTGCACCTGCCGGGTGCCAGCTTTGTCACCCCCGGCACCAAGCTGCGCCAGGAATTGACCCGGGCCGCCACGCATCGCGTCACGCAGATCGGCTGGGATGGCGATGATTACCGCCCGCTGGGGCACTGTGTGGATGAAAAGGCGATCGTGAACGCGATTGTCGGCCTGCTGGCCACCGGCGGGTCGACCAATCACGTGATCCATCTGCCGGCCATCGCGCGCGCGGCGGGCATCCAGATCGATTGGGACGACATGAATGATCTGTCGCGCGCGGTGCCGCTGATTGCCAGCGTCTATCCCAATGGCGCGGGCGATGTGAACGCCTTTGCCGCGGCCGGCGGCATGCCGTTCGTGATCCGTGAACTGATCGGGGCGGGGCTTGCCCATGCCGATATCCGCACCGTCTATGGCGCATCGCTGGCCGAAGGCGCGCAGGAGCCGGCGCTCGAAGGTGATGCCCTGGGCTGGACACCGGCGCCCGAAGTGAGCGGTGATACCGTGATGCTGCGCCCGGTGGCCGCGCCGTTCCAGGCCGAAGGCGGGTTTGCGCTGCTGAAAGGCAATCTGGGCCGCGCGACGATCAAGATCAGCGCGGTTGATCGCGCGCGCTGGACCATCGAGGCGCCGGCGCGGGTGTTTTCCGACCAGGATGCGGTGATCCGTGCGTTCAAGGCGGGCGAGCTGGAACAGGACGTGGTGGTGGTGGTGCGGTTCCAGGGCCCGGCAGCCAATGGCATGCCCGAACTGCACAAACTGACCCCGTCGCTCGGCGTGCTGCAGGATCGCGGGTTTCGCGTCGCTCTGGTGACCGACGGGCGCATGTCTGGCGCGTCGGGCAAAGTGCCTGCGGCCATTCATGTCACTCCCGAAGCAGGGCACAACGGGCCACTGGCATTGTTGCGCGATGGCGATATTGTGCGGGTTTGTGCGGTGGCTGGCGAATTGTCGGCGCTGGTCGATCCGGCGGAATGGGCGCAGCGCGTGCCGGCACTGGCACCGGCGGAAACGATGGGCGTGGGCCGCGAACTGTTTGCGCTGATGCGCGCGCATGCCGATCCGGCCGAACGCGGCGGATCGGCAATGTTGGCGGCGGCGGGGCTTTAGGTCAAACAGGCCAAAGTCCGGCAGGAAACAGAAACGACAAGACGGGGGAATGGGGATGCGGCTGGTTGCAGTGGATATCGGGGGAACCCATGCGCGCTTTGCCATTGCCGAAGTGGCGCAGGGCAAAGTGGTCGCGCTGGGTGAGGCGGTTACTCTCAAGACCGCCGAGCATGGCAGTTTTCAGCTCGCCTGGCAGGAATTCGAACGGCTGAGCGGCGGAACGCTGCCGCCCGCCGCGGCGATCGCGGTGGCAGGGCCGGTGGGCGATGACATCATCCGCTTTACCAACAACCCGTGGATCATCCGCCCGGCGCTGATTCCCGAACGGCTGGGCGCGGACAAATACGTCGTGGTAAACGATTTTGCGGCCGTCGCGCATTCCGTGGCGCAAGCGGATGATGCCCATTTCATCCATGTCTGCGGTCCGGATGAACCTTTGCCCGATGAAGGCGGCATCAGCGTGGTGGGGCCGGGCACCGGGCTTGGCGTGGCGTTGCTGCTGCGCAGCCAGGGCAGCTATCATGTTCAGCCGACCGAGGGCGGCCATATCGATTATGCCCCGCTCGATGGCATCGAAGACCAGATTCTGGCGCGTCTGCGCCGCCGCCACCGCCGCGTTTCGGTGGAGCGCGTGGTGGCGGGGCCGGGGATTGTCGATATCTACGAAACGCTCGCCGGGATCGAGGGCCGTTCGATTGCGCCGCATGATGACAAGGCGCTGTGGGCCGCCGGCACCGATGGCAGCGATCCGCTGGCTGCGGCTGCGGTCGACCGGTTCTGCCTGTCGCTGGGCAGCGTTGCGGGCGATCTGGCGCTGGCGCACGGGTCAAAGGCGCTCGTGCTGGCAGGCGGGCTGGGCTATCGCATCCGCGACAGTCTTGTCGCCTCGGGCTTTGCCGACCGGTTCCGCACAAAGGGCCGGTTCGAAGGATTGATGGCGGCAATGCCGGTGAAGCTGATCACCCATCCCCAGCCCGGCCTGTTCGGCGCCGCTGCGGCCTTTGCACAAGCCCATCGCGACGCCTGAACCTGCTTGTGAACCTGCTTGCCAAACCGCCAGAGCCACGTTAGCCCGGTCTTAATCGAGTGATTAAAACGGGAGACGATGTCGTGAGCTTCGAAACCATTCGCCTGGAACGCATCGGGCCGGTTGCGAAAATCGTGCTGAACCGGCCGGAGCGGCTCAACGCCTGCCCGCCGCACATGGCGGTCGAAATTTCCGATGCGCTGGCCATGCTGGGCGATGCGCGCGCGGTGCTGCTGACCGGGGAAGGCCGGGCATTCTGTTCGGGGGCCGATCTGGCGGTAACCGGCGGGCGCAGCATTGCCGGCGGCGCGGGCAGTTACAAGGCGCTGACCGAATCGTACAACCCGATGATCCTGAAACTGTCGCGTGTGCCGGTGCCGGTGGTTATTGCGGTCAACGGCCCGGCGGCGGGCGTGGGCTGCTCGCTCGCGCTGGCCGGGGATTTCACGCTCGCGGCCAAAAGCGCCTATTTCCTCCAGGCCTTCGTCAATATCGGGCTGGTGCCCGATGGCGGGTCAAGCTGGATCCTGCCGCGGCTGATCGGCAAGGCGCGCGCCATGCAGATGATGATGCTGGGCGAACGCGTGGGCGCCGAACAGGCCCAGGATTGGGGCATGATCTACAAGGCGGTGGATGATGCGGCGCTGGCCGATGAGGCGCTGGCGCTGGCCATGCGGCTGGCCAACGGGCCGACCGTCGCGCTGGGCACGTTGCGCCAGAACGTGGCGCGCGCGCTCGATGCCGATTTCGCCACTGCGCTGCTGACCGAAGCCGAAGGCCAGTCCAAAGCCGGCGACAGCGCCGACGCCGCCGAGGGCATTGCCGCCTTTCTGCAAAAGCGCAAACCCGATTTCCAGGGGAAGTGAATATCCTCCCCCGGATCGGGGAGGACCACTTGCATCGGCCGATTTGGCGTGGTGGGATGGGCCATGCATCTTGATCATGATCCCGCCGCGCCGCCGGCCGATACCATCGGCTTTGATGATTTTCTGAAAGTCGATATCCGCATTGGCACGATCATCGCGGCCGAACCCTATCCCGAAGCGCGCAAGCCCAGCCTGAAGCTGCGCATCGATTTCGGGCCCGGCATCGGTGAAAAGAAATCCAGCGCGCAGATTGCCGTGCTTTATGCGCCCGAGGATTTGATCGGCCGGCAAGTCGCGGCCGTGGTCAACTTTCCGCCGCGCCAGATCGGCAAAGTCATGTCCGAAGTGCTGACCGTGGGATTTGCCGACGAAGCCGGGCAGGTCGTGCTGTTTGCCCCCGACCGCGCGGTGCCGAACGGATCGCGCCTGTTTTAGGGCTTGTTGAGGTTCCTTGTTGAGATTCAATGCAAACGCACCGCTCAAAGCGGATCGATGCTGGCAGCAATCTGTCGCTTGATCGTTTCTGAACCTCTAATTTGCCAATTCTGCATCCAGAAACGCCGCCACATCGCCCAGATCGACATCGCGCGCCAGAAACGTCTGGCCGATGCCGCGCATCAGCAGGAAGGGCAGGGTGCCCGCATCCATTTTCTTGTCGTGCAGCATGTGATCGGCAAGGCGCCGGCCATCACAACCGAGCCCGAGTGCAGGCAGCGATGCGGGCAGGCCGATACCGTGCAGATGGGCCGCCACACGTTCGGCATCCTGCCCGCGCATCAGCCCCTGGCGCACCGAAAACCGCGCGGCCAGCACCATGCCCAGCGCCACGCCTTCGCCATGGATCAGCCGGTCGGAAAATCCGGTTTCGGCCTCCAGCGCATGGCCAAAGGTGTGCCCCAGATTGAGCAGCGCGCGCACCCCGGTGGTTTCTTTTTCGTCGGCGGCGACAATCCGCGCCTTGGCCGCCACGCTGTGCGCAATCGCGGTGGTGCGCGCGGCCATGTCCCCGGCCAGAACTTGCGCCCCGTTGGCTTCGCACCAGGCAAAGAAATCCGGATCGTCGATCAGGCCATATTTGACCACTTCGGCATAACCCGCACGCGCTTCACGCAGTGGCAGCGTATCGAGCGCGGCGGGATCGGCCAGGACGAGCACCGGCTGATGAAACGCGCCGACCAGATTTTTGCCCGCAGCGGTGTTGATCGCGGTTTTTCCGCCCACCGAGGAATCGACTTGCGCCAGCAGCGTCGTCGGCACCTGGATAAAGCCGCAGCCGCGCTTTACCATCGATGCGGCAAAGCCGACCAGATCGCCGATCACCCCGCCGCCCAGCGCAATCACCCGGTCGCGACGTTCGATATCGCAGGCGATCAGGAAATCGACCACTTGCGCCAGATGGGCCCAGGATTTGGTCGCTTCGCCCGGCGGCAGCACCAGCCAGCGCCCGGCCAACCCCGCTGCACCCAGCGCCGCATCAACCCGGGCCTGCCAATGCGCGGCAACATGCGCATCGGTCACGATCGGCACGACCGGCTTGCGCACGAAATCGCGCACATGCGCGCCCAGCCGATCGATCGCGCCCGCTTCGATCCGCACGTCATAGGGCGCGCCGGCGACATCGACGCGGATCGTGGTTTCGGTCAAAGCCATGCGTCGATTGCCTTCAGGATCTTTTGCGCGGTCTGGGTGTGCGGATGGTGGCCGCTTTGCACGTGAATCTGCGCCTGGCTGTACATCGGCTGGCGATCGTCGCGCAGCCGCGTCAGGATTTCGCGCGGATTGCCCTGGCGCAGCAGCGGGCGGTTGTCCTTGCGCCCGACGCGTTCGACCAGCGTATCGATATCGCTGTCTATCCACACCGCAATCGCGCGATCGAGTATCAGCCGGCGCGTATCGGGATCGACAAAGGCGCCGCCGCCGGTGGCCAGAATTTTGCGTGTGGCGCCATCGCCGACCAGCCGCGCGATCACCCGGCGCTCTCCCGCGCGAAAATAGGGTTCGCCGAATTGGGCAAAGATTTCGGGAATGGTCATCTGCGCGGCGCGTTCGATTTCCTCGTCCGCATCGACAAACGGCAGCGACAGCTGGCCCGCCAGCTTTCGCCCGACCGTGGTCTTGCCCACGCCCATCATGCCCACCAGCACCACCGAACGGTCAAGCCGCGCGGCAATCCGTTGCATATCGGCGTGCGAGAGTGGTTCGTGCTCCATTGCCGGGTTGCCTATACTTGCGCTAGAGCCAAGTGCAAGCTGCCCACGTTACGGCCGTGCCGGCCGCGCGTGGCGTAACAGCACGTGTGTGGTGAACGAAAAGGCGACAAGTGAAGGTTTGGCTCGCATTGGCCGCCGGCGTGGCGATCGTTCTGACGATGGCAATCGGCGCCGTGGCCTGGATCAGGGGTGGCGTGGGGCCGGCCCGCATGGTGGAGATACCGGTGCAGCTGCCATCGGCAGGGGCGGCGCATTGATGCGGCGCACATCGCATCTGGCGCTTGCTGTGCTGGGCCTGGCGCTGGGCGCCGGGCTGACCGGCGTGCTCGCCGCGCAGGAATCACTGCTGCCGCCGGGGTTTGACGATCATCCCGCGCCGCGTCCACGCCCGACCGCGGCGCCGCGCCCGCCGGCCGACCGCCCCGCAGCGCCGCGCCCGGCCGCCCTGGCGCCGGCAACGGC
>CAILBC010000033.1 GCA_903832325.1 uncultured Sphingomonadales bacterium
CCACCCGACCACCCATGTAATTGTACGGTATTGGGTGGTCGGGTGGGGGAGCGGGCCGGTACCGACTTCGAAACTCGCCCTTTCGCGAGTTTCTTCTCATACCCCAAGGGTCAAACTTTCGCCTTGTCGGCAAAGCTCTTGCGCAATTTGGCCAGCTTTGGCGGGATCACCGCGATGCAATAGGGGTTGCGCTGGCCTTCGCCTTCCCAATATTCCTGGTGGTAATCTTCGGCCGGGTACCAGGTGGCGGGGCCTTCGATCGTGGTTACGATCGGCTTGGGCCAATGCGCGGCGGCGCGGGTGATCGCCGCCTCAAAGGCTTCGCGCTGCGCTTCGTCCAGCGGGAACATCGCCGACCGGTATTGCGTGCCCACGTCGTTGCCCTGGCGGTTGAGCGTGGTCGGGTCGTGAATCACGAAAAAGATGTCGAGCACCGATGCCAGGTCGATGGCATCGGGATCGAACGATACGCGGATGCCTTCGGCATGGCCGGTCGTGCCCGAACAGACCTGCTTGTATGTCGGGTTGGGCACGCTGCCGCCGATATAGCCGCTTTCCACACCGGTAACCCCGATCACGTCGCGGAACACCGCCTCGGTGCACCAGAAACAGCCGCCGGCCAAAATCACGTGAGCCATGAACGGATCCTTTCCTCGTTCGTTGCCGCCCACAGATAGGGGCGGATGGGGCAGATGTCATCGTCCTGCCGTTGAAATGCCGGCCGCTTGCCCTTAAGCCGGTGGCATGACCGAAATCACCGTCGCCGCGCTGCAGCTTGCGCTCAACGATCCCGATCCTGCCGACAACATCGCTGCGGTGTCGGGCCTTGTCGAACAGGCGGCCAGCCATGGCGCGCAAGTGATCCTGCCGCCCGAACTGTTTGCCGGCGCCTATTTCTGCCAGCAGGAGGATGAGGCGCGCTTTGCCCTGGCGCACACGCTGGATGCCGATCCGTCGGTCGCGGCGATGCGGCGGCTGGCCAAAGCGCTGGGCGTGGCCATCCCGACCAGCTTTTTCGAACGCGAAGGGCACCATTACTACAACACGATGGCAATGATCGATGCCGAGGGCGAGATCATGGGCATCTATCGCAAAAGCCACATTCCCGACGGGCCGGGGTACGAGGAAAAGTATTATTTCCGCCCTGGCAACACCGGGTTCAAGGTGTGGAACGTGTTTGGCGCGACCATCGGCGTGGGTGTGTGCTGGGATCAGTGGTACCCGGAATGCGCGCGGGCAATGGCGTTGATGGGGGCCGAACTGCTGTTTTATCCCACCGCGATCGGGACGGAACCTTATGATGCGTCGATCGATACCAGCCGCGTGTGGCGCCGCGCGATGCAGGGCCATGCCGCGTCAAACTGCATGCCGGTGATCGCGGCCAACCGCATCGGCGTCGAAGAAAATGGCCAGGCGTTTTACGGCCACAGCTTTATCAGCAACGAATATGGCGATCTGGTGGTTGACTATGGCGCGGCCGAAACCGGGGTGCTGGTGGCCACGCTTGATCTGGCGCTGGCGCGCACGCACCGCGCGGGCATGGGCTTTTTCCGCGATCGCCGGCCGCAGCTTTATGGGCGGTTGGCAGAGGACACGTGAAACCGGCACCGCCTGCCGGGGGCGGCTGGCGCTATCTGATCGCGCTGGGATCGAACGTGCCGCATCCCCGGCACGGGCCCCCGCCGCACGTGCTGCGCGCCGCGCTGGCGGCGATCGATGCGCCCGATTGCCGGGTGATGGCCGCATCGCCGATCATCGCCAGCGCGCCGCTCGGGCCATCGCGCCGCCGTTATGCCAATGGCGCGGCGCTGGTTGACAGCGCGCTGCCCCCGCTGGCGCTGCTTGACCGGTTGCAGGCGCTGGAGGCGCAGTTTGGCCGGGTGCGTCGGGGCAGTCGCTGGCGCGCGCGCACGCTCGATCTGGATGTGGTGCTGTGGTCGGGCGGCACATGGCACGATCGGCGCCTGACCATCCCCCACCCCGAATATCGCCACCGCAGCTTTGTGCTGGACCCGGCCTGCCACATCGCGCCCGATTGGCGTGATCCTGAAACTGGCCTTTACGTGAAACAGGCAAGGGCACGCTTGACCCGCCGCGCGCGCCTGCCTAAGGCGCGCAAACCGCACGCAACTGCGCCGGGCCCATAGCTCAGTCGGTAGAGCAACTGACTTTTAATCAGTAGGTCGCTGGTTCGAATCCAGCTGGGCTCACCATCTTTACCCACGGCGCGCGGATTGGCGGCTGCCCGGGCATGATGCGGCGCATTGACAG
Source organism: uncultured Sphingomonadales bacterium (assembly GCA_903832325.1). Taxonomy (GTDB): domain Bacteria; phylum Pseudomonadota; class Alphaproteobacteria; order Sphingomonadales; family Sphingomonadaceae; genus Novosphingobium. The sequence continues at coordinate 2,272 of CAILBC010000033.1, forward strand.
ACCGGACTGCGCGCGCGGGTGTGCTGAAATGGCGCAGTTTTCGGCCATTGCCGTGAACATTGTCGCCAATTTTCGCTCTGTCCGTCCGGTTCCGCACACATCTTAACAAATTCTTCGGCCGCTGTAAGGATTTGTAAGGAATTTCCCGTCACCCCCGATCCGGGGTCCCGATTTTCGGGCTGGCAATCGATAGCGTAGCGCGGTTGGGGCCGCACGGCATGCAGTGCACCGATCGGGTCGCGTCACCATTCCGGGGTGTGTCATGAACGATCCGTATACGACGATCACTGCGCCTGGCCTGTTCACGACGGCCAACTGGGCCGCCGCCGTTGCCGCGCCCAATGGTTCGAACGCGCAGTTGCAGGACCTGCTGACCGCGGGCGGCAAAGTGCTTGCCGCGGGCACCGAGCAAACCCTGTTTGGCAGCACGGTTTCGGCGACAATCCTGATAACGCCGCATATCTGGGTGGCGGATGCCAATGGCCTGTTCCAGACGCCGACCGACCTCAGCCAGGAATGGGCGACGTATTACCAGGAGGCCGTTGCCGGCAAGGCGCTCAACCCGTTGCAGCATCTTGAGGCGTCGGCAGAGGCGGTGTTTCTGAACACCAAGATCAATACGCTGGACGCGGCGACGCAGGAACGCGACCGCGAAGATGTGCAGCGCGAATATGATGCGATTGCCGTGGCGATGGACCGGCTTGGCCTGTCCAATGCCACGCAATTGACCGTGAACGATTATCTGGCGATTTCGCTGCAGATCCGGTCTGACCCGGTGCTGCAGGAACTGGCGATTCAGGGCCATGGGCAGAATTCGCCGCCTTCGGCAAAATACAATGGCTATACGCAGGATTTCCAGCACAATGTGGATACCACCACGTTGTATATCGGCGGCGGGCTGGACAACAACCAGAACGCGCTGACCGATTTTTTCGACGATGTGGTGATTTCGCACGAGCCGTTTCCCACCGTGCCCGAATGGGGCAGGCTGGAACAGCTGAACCAGAATGCCAACAACGAAGACTGGGTGGGTGAAGCGACCAGCGCGTTCAATGATGCGATGTTCAACCGGGTCTATACCGCCAGCGATTTCAGCCAGACATCGGGCACGGCATCCAGCACGGTCAACCCGCCGCCTGCTTCATCGGCGACGTATGGCCCGACCCAGATGCTGGGGTTTTACAACACGCCGGTCGATCGCACGATCACCGTGGCCAATGCCGATCTGGGGGCCGGGATCACCCATACCTGGCAGGCCAATGGCGCGGGGCTTTATGTCCTGACCGCATCGACCAGCCTCGCCAGCGAATGGTGGGCGGATTATATGGTGCTGACCAAGGGCACCGCGGCGCAGCAGGCCGCCCTGACCAATGTGCAGCGGCTGGAAGGCAATATCGAGGGCATTTTCGTCAACACCGGCCTTGGCAATCTGTCGGCAACGCAACTCGCCATCGACCGCATGGATATCCAGCGCCAGATCGATGCGCTGTCGGCGGCGATGATCATCGCGGGCGTGGGGCCCCAGGCGCAGTTTACCGAAGCAAGCTATCACGCCACCAGCCTTGCGCTGCAGGGCAATGCCGATCTGGATGAACTTGCGTTGCAGGGGCACGGGCTGAATGGCACCGGGCTTTCGCGCTATGCCGGCTATGCCTCCGACATCCAGTGGGCCAGCCAGACGCAGACCGACAACCGCACGCTGTATGTCGGGGCCGGGTTTGATTCGGGCGAAAAGGCGGTGCCGACCCTGTTGAACGACCTGACGCTGGAAATGTTTGCCCAGGCTACGCAAAACGGCGTGCTCTATCAACTGAACCAGGATGGCAGCACAGGCCTGACGCTTGGGGCGGCGATCAATGGTGTGAATGCCGCGATGACCGCGCTGCAATATGGCGCCGGCGCATTTGGCAAGGCGGTGGTTGGCAACCAGACGGTGGGCGGGATCAGCCTGCCGGCAACGGCCACATTCGCCAATGCCTTGCTGGGCGCAGGGGTCAGCCATGTGTGGGCCGCGGATTCGAACGGCCTTTATGTCACCAGCGCTGATCTGGCGACCGAATGGACCGGCTATTACACCGCCATGACCGGGGGCAAGGGCGCAACGCTGACAGCGATGCAGCGCTGGGAAGGCAATGCCGAGAGCGTGCTTGAGGCGGCGGGCCTGACCGGCGCCAATGCCACCAATTTCCGCATGGATATCCAGCGTATCGTCGATGCCACATCGCAGGCGATGACCACGCTTGGCCTTGGCGCCGCGCCACTGTCGGCGGCGGACTATGTCGGATTGTCGAATGCGATTCAGGCGACGCCCTTGCTGGATGAATTTGTTCTGCAAGGCGAAGGGGTGACCAATCCGGCCTTGGTGAAATATTTTGGCTTTGTTAATCAATTTCAATACAGCCACAATGCGGGGCTCTATTTCGTTGGGGGTGGCAGCGATAACGGCAAAAGTATCCTGACCGATTTTGGAACCGATTTTATCGTCGGCTATCTGGCCGACCCCACGTATTCGCAAAACGGCACGATTTATCAGCTCGGTTCGGGCATGTCTTCGGTGGGGGCTGTGGCGAAAGTTGCGGCCAATCTGAATCAGACGCTGTTCGACCAGGTCTATGTGGCGGCTGATTTTTCCAAAACGGCCACTACGGTGGGCACGGTTACCACCATTGCCGGATCGACACCGGGGCTGGGCGCAGAGCCGACCGCCGGGGCCGGGCAGATCGTGACGGCCGACGGCGCGGTGATCGCCGACACGATCACGGGCCTGGCGCATGTGTGGAAAGCCGATAGCCGCGGCGTGTTCCAGAGCACCACCGATCTGACGCTGGAATGGTACAACGCCTATCAGCAACTGCAGACCAATCCGGCGGGCATGACCTGGCAGCAGCGCGCCGAGGCCAATGCCGAAGCGTTGTTCGAAGGCAGCGGCCTGACCAGCCTGGGCGAAGCGCAACAGGCGCAATATCGTGCCGATATCCAGCGCGAAATCGATGCGATCTGGGGCGCGATGGGCACCGCCGGCCTGCGGGCCAAGACCGCACTGACCACGCAGGATTTTGTAACCGTAAGCAACATCTTGCGCGCCAGCCCGACGCTGCTTGAACTGGCGACCCAGGGACGCGGTCTGGACGGCGCCTGGAACACGCGCGAAAGCGGCTATCAAAATGATTTCCGATGGACCGACAACCGCTATCTGGTCAGCGCCGGATTGCCCGATGACGGGCGCAGCGCGATTGCCACCGTGCTTAACGACATTATCGGCGGCAACCTGATTTTCGGCACGACTGTGGTCAATGGCGTGCCCGAGATGCGTAGCGATGGCACTGGCAAGGGCCAGACGCTGATTGCCGCAGTGGCGACGTTCAATGCCGACTATACGCTGGTGCTGACGGCGGCCAATGTCTTCGTTCCGGGCGGTGTGGCAACGCCGATGGTGGCGGCGCCCGCCGCGAACGGCACATCGCGCGATGGCACCATGCTGCCGGGCACGATCACTGCCAACGGGCATGTCTGGACGGTCGACGCCAATGGGCTGTACGTGACGGGCAACCTCGAAATGGAATGGCGATCGCTTTATCAGCAATTGCTGAGCACCGGCGGCGTGGGGATGACCGCGTGGCAGCGGCTGGAGGCCAATGCCGAGGCCGTGTTCGAAAACACCGATGCCGCCTATTTCGGCCAGGTTCGCCTGCAACGCGCGCGCGCGGATGTGCAGCGCGTGATCGATGCCGAAGCAGCCGCAGCCAGCGCCGCCGGGCTGAACATGGCCGGTCCGCTGAGCACCAGCGGCGCGATTGCCATTGAAAGCGTGCTGCGCGGCACAACTGTTGCCGATGAAGCGCTTGGTGAACTCGCGTTGCAGGGCACCGGCCAGTGGAACAATGCCGCAAACGGAGGCCCGGTGCGCTATAACGGGTATGACAGCGATTTTCGCTGGGCCGCGGGCAATTCCAAATATTACGTTGGCGGCGGGGCCGACAGTGGCAAGGCGGCGCTGGCCCAGTTTGTCGACGACATGCTGATCAACGACTTGTCCTATGGTACCATGATGCAGAACGGCACGCTTTATGCGCTGAACAACAACGGGGGCTTGTCGGGCACGCTTCAGGCGCAGACCACTTCGCTGAACAATCTGATGTTCCGCCAGATTCTCGTGGCATCCGATTTTTCGACCCACGCCAATACCGTGGGCGCCTTTGTGTTGATGGCCAATGTTCCGGCGGGGCTGTCTGCCGCACCGCTGGCCACCGCCACCGGCAGGGCCAATTCGATCGTAACCGCCCAAGGGGTGACGATTGCATCGACCCAGACGCTGAACGGGCACACCTGGATCGCGGGCAGCGATGGCCTGTTCCACACCGGCGATCTGTCTGCCGAGTGGCTATCGCTGTACAATCAGGCGCAGGCCGGCGCCAAGCTGACAACCGTACAAATGCTCGAAGCCAATGCCGAGGCGGTGTTCCTCAACACCGCGATTGCCGGCTGGTCCAGCAAATCGGGCGGGGCCGCGCAGCAGCAATCAGCGCGCGAAGACGTGCAACGCGTGATCGACGCCTTTGCCCAGGCCGAAGTCTATGGTGGCATCGGCACTGCGACTGTCCTGACCGCCGGCACTATCGAAAAGCTCGATCGGACGATGAGCACCAACTGGGTGCTGAGCGAATTCGTGCTGCAGGGCTATGGCGCGGCCGGCGCGGCGCAGGGGTCGCGCTATTACGGGATGCTGGGCGATGTGGCCGGCGCGGATTGGTCGACCAAGTACACCGGCGGCGGATATGGCAACGGCAATGGTGCCACGCGCGAATTCCTGCGCGATGCGGTTCTGGGCGATATCGGCATGCCGGTGTTTGTCTCGTCCGGCGGGGTGATTTCGGCAGAAACCTCGACCGCGTGGGAAAGCATCGCGCTGTCGCAAAGCGCGGCGCAGATCACCCTTTATGGCGGCACCAAAGTCCTGACCAAGGCCAGCTTCGCCTGAGGCGGAACGTTCAGCGCCCTGCCGGTGAATTCCCCTGTTGCGGGGCGGCGGGACTGCGGGACAAAACCACGTCGAAATTGGTGGTTCCTGCCCTTGGGGGCAGGAGCGGCCGCCTGTTGAAACGGCCGGTCCTTTCGCGAATGGGCCCAGTCACGAATAGGTCCAGTCGCGAATGGGCCGTTTGACAGCGGGGGCCGGGCAACCGTCGCATGCCGGATGGTCGGCAGAATTGTCATGGACCGGCAGAAGTTTAGGCCGCCTCGTCGGGTGTGACGAATACTGTTGCGGTGCACAAATTCTGCTCGCGGGAGACGGAATTTGTGACGGTTTTATGTAAAAAATCGGGCTTTACGTAAAATTTCGTAGTAACGCAGTTGCAGCAAACCATTGCTAGCCCCCCCCTCGTAACAGGGAGCGACAATCATGCCTTTCAATCCGTTTCAAGCCCGCCTGGCTTTTGCGACCACCGCGCTTTGCGCCAGCCTGGCCGCCCTTCCGGCCCATGCCGCCGATGCCGCGCCGGCAGCGCCGGCAGCGGTGGAGCAGGATGCAAAAGGGGCTTTGACCGAAATCGTGGTGACGGCGCAAAAGCGCCCCGAAAGCCTGCAAAAAACGCCGATCTCGATTTCGGTGCTCAAAGGCAACGACCTGACCAATCGCCACGCGCAATCGCTGCTGGACCTGGGTGACGGCGCAATCCCGTCGCTTCGCGTGGCGCCGTTCTTTTCGCGTCAATCGGCGCTTATCATCAACATTCGCGGCATCGGCGTGCTTTAAGACAGCAACCAGCCCGCGCGTGACCAGGGCGTGGGTGTCTATATCGACGGCGTCTATCAGGGGCGCCCGCAGGCGCTCGGCGCGGCCTTGTTCGATATTGAAAACATCGAGGTGCTGAAAGGGCCGCAGGGCACGCTGTTTGGCCGCAACACCGAGGGCGGCGCGGTCAATATCGTGACCAGGAAGCCCAGTGGCCAGTTCCACATGAACAGCACTTTCGGTGGGGGCAACTTTGGCAGCTACAAGGCCGAAACCCATATCGACCTTCCCGAATTTGCCAATCTGAGCGTCAAGCTGGATGGGGTCATCACGCGCCGCGATGGCACGGTGCGCAACCCGCAGGCCGGCGCGGACGGCTTCAATTCCTATGATCGGCGCGGATTCCATGGTGAAGTGCTGTGGAAACCTTCGCCCACTTTCAGCGCAGACTATTCCTATGCGCTGACTTATGACGCCACGACGTCGCTGTATCAGCAGGCGATTTCGGCCGGCGCCTATACGCTCGCCGCTGCCACCCCGCTTCAGCCCGACCGGGTTGATGTTGCCGCTGTGGGCGGACCTGAACAGCCCAGCGTTGGCAAGACGTTCAGCCATCGGTTCAACATGCAATGGTCAGTATTGCCGAACCTGACGCTGAAGTCGATCACCGCCTATGGCGAACTGACCCAGAGCCAGTATGACAATGGCAGCATTGCGGCGTCATTCATTTCGGTGCCGGCGGGTGCATCGTTCGTCAATGTGCCGTTTCAGCGCTACAGCCTGGCCGGGTTCCGGCAGAACCAGTTCAGCGAGGAGCTGCAGGCGATTGGCGAATTGCCGCGCCTGAAATATGCCTTTGGCGCGCTGTATTACCAGGAGCGGGTGCAGGATAACGCGGTTGCGTTCTTTGATGCCAAATTTACCGACGCGGCCGGCAGCGCCTACACGGTTTTGAACCTTGATCCCAATGCGCAGGTCTATCAGCGCGCAAGTTATGTGAAAACCACCAGCACGGGCGCCTATGGCCAGGCGACGTATACTCCTGACTTTGCTGCCGATATCGCGCATTTGACAGTCGGGCTGCGCTATACCAATGACAAGAAGGACGGCAGCCTGTTCATCGTCAACGGCGTGGCGCCTTCGCCTCCGGGCTATCCGGCAAACACGCCGATCCCGCTGGCGTATTCGAAATCGCGGGTCGATCCGCTGATCAATCTGGCGATCGACGCTTCGCGCGATGTCCACCTCTATGGCAAGTGGAGCACGGGCTATCGTTCGGGCGGGGCCAATTCGCGATCGCTGACGTATGCCTCGTTCAATTCCGAAACCGTTTCGATGTTTGAACTGGGGGCAAAGACCGAATTCCTCGATCATCACGCCCGCTTCAACCTGGCGGCCTACACAGGCGCCTACAAGAACATCCAGCTCGATTTCAGCGGGCTTTACCAGCAGCTGGTAAACGGTGTGCTGGTCAACACCACGCGCACGACCACCAACACGGTGAATGCGCCGGGTGCCGGCCGCCTGAAGGGGGTGGAAGCCGAATTTGTCCTGGCGCCGATGCCGGGCCTGTCGCTTTCAGCCAGCTATGCCTACAACCAGGTCAAGATCCCGGCGACGGTCAACCCCTTCCCGGCGTCAAACGGATTGCTGGTCACTGTGCCGGTGCCGATCTATCAGGTCTATACGCCGGAAAATTCGGCCAGCGGCGCGATCGACTATGAGACTCCGGTGAACGGGCTGACATTGCGCATGCACCTCGATGCCAACTACGATTCGGGGTTCTATGTGAACTACACGGACTCGGCCTTTGACCCGGTAACGCACTTGCCGACATACCTTCAGCCCAAGGGTGACAAGTCTTTCGTTGTCAACGGTCGGCTCGCGATCGCCGACATCGGGCTGGGCAACTCTGGCGGCAAGATGACCGTTGCCGTGTGGTCGCGCAATCTGCTCAATGAACAGCACCTGTTTTACAAGAGCGGCGCACCGACCAGCGGTGTGGTCGGCTTCTTCAACGATCCGCGCACCTTTGGCGGCGAAGTGAATATCAAGTTCTGATCATTGCACATTTCATGACCTGAAGGGGATACCCGTGCGGACCAAAACACTTGCCCTGGCGCTTGCGGCCTGCCTGCTGGCCGGCGATGCGTCCGCACGGGTCCTCAATGCCGATGTTCACAGGGACGATTCCGATACGGTGACGGTTGCGTGGAGCGATCCCGATCCGGTCGACGTCTACGAGGCCGATCATCCCGGTTTCGCGCTGAAAGCGGCGCAGCGGATCGCAAAGGCAGACCGCAGCGGCCATGTTCCGGTGGCAAAGGCCGGGCTGGTGCGCCATTATTTTGCACTCGTCGATCTGCGCGATCATCGCCGGTTTGATGTGGCGGAACGGCTGATCCCGCTGACCCAGGGATCGAATTTTCGCGATATCGGCGGCTATGTCGGCGCCGGTGGCAAACAGGTGCGCTGGGGGCGGATCTATCGATCGGGCGCGCAGCCGATGCTGACAGCGGATGACGTGGCGATGGTGCACGCGCTGGGCATTGGCCAGCTGGTCGATCTGCGGTCAAACGAGGAACGGCTGGTGGCGCCCACGCGCATCAACGGCGTGGCCTATTCGGCGGTCGGCTATGGCATGATGGACATCATGAAAGGTGCGGGCAGCGCGCCGATGCGCAATGGTGCCGATCTCTATCGCAATTTTCCGACATTGCTCGCGCCGCAAGTGAAGCTGGTGTTTGCCCACCTGCTGCACGAAGGAACGCCGATCGCCTATAACTGTTCGGCGGGGCAGGATCGCACCGGGTTTGTTACCGCGATGATTCTGACCGCGCTTGGGGTTGATCGCGACACGATCATCGCCGACTATCATTTGTCCACCGCCTATCGCCGGCCCGAATTCGAAATGCCGCCGATCGATCCCGCGCTGGTGGCGACCAACCCCGGGCTGCAGATCTTTGCCGGCTATCGCGCGCGACCCGACTGGAAAACACCGCAGCCGCTGAAAGATGCCGATGGTCACCCGTTCCTGCGCGGCGCTTTCGACGCGATCAGGGACAAATGGGGCTCGATCGATGCCTATCTGGCGCAGGAAGCAGGTGTGGGCCCGGCAGAGCTTGCCCGGTTGCGGCGCGAATACCTGCAATAAAATCCTGCCCGCCAGGCCAGTTCAGTGGCCCAGCGCCGCGTAGAGCACCGCAATGGTACAGGCGCACAGCATCGTGCCAATAACCAGCATTTCCGGCCACGGGGTCGTGCTGCGCGGTGATTGCGATGACTGTTGGCGGTTCGCAAAGCCGGTGTGCAGCGACAGCCGTGCGGTTTCCAGCGCTACTCTGGCCATGGCCATGGCCTCTGCCTCGGACACTTTGCGGTGGCGGGGGGTGCGGGTGGGTGATGGTGCCATGGTGGGTCCTCGCTCCGGCTGCGGCACCGGTGCGCCGGGCGGATCGGGCCACGCAACGACCCTGATACCACGATGGCGACCGGCACGGATGCCAACCCCCGAATAACTCGGGAATGTTATATATTGCATTATCATGACATTTGCAAAAATATTTTTGGATCGCGGCATCGTCCGGTGCTTGCGCCAGTGCCTGTCGGCAGAAGCGCGGGAGTGGATGATGCGCGTGCAAAGGGGGCCATCGTCCACCAGTTCGGCAGCGAACAGGGCATGTTCCATCCACCCACGGTGATCGTGAACCCCACGCGCGACATGGCAGTGCTGCAGGAAGAAACCTTTGGCCCGGTGGCGGCTGGTAGGGGGCCCGGTTCGGCGCCGGGTTTGCGATACGCTAAGGGTTTTCGTGCAGGGTCCTCCCATGCGGACGGGCGATTCGGCCGCTTCGCGCCCTGTCGTGGCGCAAAAGTCGTGGCGCAAAAGTCGGGGTGCAAAAGTCGGGGTGCAAAAAGGGCGTGGCATGATCGATCATCAGTTTGACCAGGCGGGGGCGCCGGCCAGCGGCACCGCGCGCCTGTCGCTGCTGGCCTATCTGGCTTTTGCGCTGATCCTGCCAACCGATGCGTTCCAGTATGGCTTTGGCCGTCTGGCGATGCTGCTGGTGTTTCTGGGATTCCTGCTGGTCTGGTGCGTGTGGCGCACAGGGCTTGCTGCGGCAGAGGCGTGGCTGTTCCGCCAGGCCTGGCCGATCCGGTTGATCGCGGCCGTGGCCGTGCCGCTGGGCGTGCTGGCGGCTTCGTTCCATTCGCCGCACAAAGTGCGCGTGGTCGAGGCCGGCGTGATCATCGTGCTGGCAGGATGGCTGGCCTGCGGCGACGTGCTGGCGGAAAGGTGGCAGGGGCGCAAGGTGCCGCCTTCGCTCGTGCTGCCCCCACTCGTGCTGCTGCTGCTTGCGCTTGCCGTGCCGTTGCTCAATCTGGTCAGCGGGCTGTCGGTCTATAAACTGTCGGATGTGGCGACGACCACGGTCGATGCGGCGCACGTGTTGTGGCACGGGGCCAATCCCTGGGCTGCGCAGATCGATGCCTATGGCGCGATCAACGGGCATGGCGCAGCCTATGGCGGGTACAAGTATCTGCCGCTGATGATCGTCGCCTATCTGCCGTTTGTCCTGCCGTTCGGGGCCAGTGCGGTGTTGTGGGTGGATGCGGCCATCGTGGCGGCGATGGCTGTGCTGGTGTGGATGCTGGCGCGGCGCGATGCGCAAGGGGTGCCGCAGGCGGGCATGGGGCTGATCGCGATTGCGGTGCTGCTGGCCACCCCGGAACTGGCCGAAACCAGCCTGGCGATGGGGTATAACGATGCGCTGGGCATGGCACTGGTGCTGGCGGCGATGGTCTGCTGGCGCCGATCGGCCGGGCTTGCGGGCCTGCTGATCGGGTTCAGCCTGTCGTGCAAGCTGATGCCCGGGCTGGTGGCGATGACGCTGCTGTTTCCGGCGCAGCGCTGGAAACCCTATATGCTGGGGCTGCTGGCCGGGCTGGTGCCTGACATGGTGGTGCTGGCCTGGGCGCCTTTGCCGTTTGTGCGCAATGTGCTGCTGTTCAATTTTGTCCGCCTGCCGGATTCGACCTCGTGGCGCATGCTGGCGCCGGGCTGGGTGGGGCGCGTGGCAAGCCTGGCCGCGCTGGCGTTCTGGCTGGGATCATCGTTGCTGGTGCTGGCGGCGCCCCGTTTGCCGGCGCTGGCCGATCTTGCCCGGCTCGACCGGCGGATGATGCTGTTTGTGGTTGCCGTGCTGTTGCTGATCATCACCGGATCGACCGCGCACGATGATTACATGATCTGGTGGATGCCCGCCGCGCTGGCGCTGTTTGCGCGCGATCGCGGCACGCACAAAGGCGCAGCCGCCTTCGCCTGACCCGGCGGCATGGCCCAAAGGGCTGATGGGCGATGGCTGTTGCCCGGGCCGGGGCGATGGTATGCTGGCCGCGACAGCAACCGGATCGGGGCATGATGATGGCAAGATTGGCATTCGTGGCGGCAATGGCGATCGCGCTGGCCCTGCCCCATTCATCGCGCGCGGCCGAGGATGCGCCCGCCTGCACCGCGCCCGGCGCGCTGACACCCGATCTGTTCGGCTGGTCGATGCTGGGTTTTCGCACTGCGGCCACGGCGCCGGCCGGGCTGGCGGCGGCGCATGTTTCGGTGGGTGAGGCGGTTCTGGCGCGGCTGGCGCCCGGCGCCTCGGTCACTTATGCGCGCACCCCGGAAAAACCGGGTGAGCCCGGCGGCTTTGGCGGCATGGTGCAGATCGCGGTTCCGCGCGCGGCAACCTATCGCGTGGTGCTGGGCACGCATGCCTGGCTCGATCTGGTTTCGGCCAGGGGCGGCGCGGTCGTATCGGTGGCACATGCCAAAGGGCCGGCCTGCACCGGCATTCGCAAGATGGTCGATTTCGCGCTGACACCGGGCACGTATACGCTGCAGATCGTCGGCAGCCCGCGCGCCGATGCGCAAGTTATGGTAATCGCGCTGCCATAACGACCTGCGCAGGCCCCGGCTTGTCAAGCACGGGCGTTTCGCGCAAGTAACGGCCTCTCAGTCCTGGAGAGCCACCATTTCGCGCCGCGCCACGATCTATGAAATTGCGAAAGCCGCCGGGGTTTCGCCCAAGACCGTGTCGCGGGTCCTGAATGACGAACCGTTCGTCAAGGATGCCTTGCGCGAAAAGGTGAAGGCCGTTGCCAAGGACCTGAAGTATCAGCCGAACATTACTGCCAAGGGGCTGATCACGCGGCGCAGCTATATGATCGGGCTGACATATGAACGGCCCAGCCCCAGCTATGTCGTCGAATTGCAGCGCGGCGTGCTCGAACGGCTGGCCGATGAACGCTTTCGCATGGTCATCCTGCCGTTCAGCGATGTGACCGCGCGGATCGATGATTTTGTGGCGTTTCTGCGCGCCGCCGCGCTTGATGGCGTGGTGCTCGCGCCGCCGGCGAGCGACCAGACCGACGTGCTGGACCAGCTCGATGCCGTTGGCATGCCCTATGGCCGGATCGCGCCGCAAAGCGAACCGGCGCGTGGCGCCTGTTCGCTGCTCGACGATATTGCGGCCGCGCGTGAAGTGGCCGAACACCTGCTGGGGCTGGGGCATCGCCGGCTGGCGGTGATCCTGGGCGATGCGACCCACGCCGCCAGCACCGCGCGCAGCCAGGGCTATGCCCAGGCCTTTGCCGCGCACGGGGTGGCGATGGACAGCGTGATTGTCGAACCCGGCGATTTCACCTTTGCCAGCGGCGAAGCAGCGATGGCGCGGATTCTGGCGCGATCGGGCCCGCGCCCCACCGCCGTGCTGGCGCAGAACGATGACATGGCGGTGGGTGCGATCACCGTTGCGCGCGAGGCCGGGCTGGCGATACCCGATGACCTGTCGGTGGTGGGGTTCGACGATTCCGACATTTCGCGCCTGATCATGCCAAAGCTGACCACCGTGCGCCAGCCGGTGTTCGACATGGCGTTGACCGCAACCGATGGCCTGCTGAAATTGCTCGCCGGCGAACCCGCGCCCGCGCCGGTGCTGCACGCGCACGAATTGCTGATCCGCCAGTCAACCGCTGCACCGCGGGGGTAGAGGCTCAGGCAGTGGCGAATTTTGCTGCATGGTCGCGGATCAGCGCCAGCATCGGTGCGTCGCTGTCGAAATTGCCGTACCAGCCTTGCGGTTCGTGCGGTGGATCACCCATCAGCGGATCGCCCGCGTGCCAGCGGTGATCGGGGCGCGTGGTGCGGGCTTCGCCGTTCCAGCCCCAGAAATTGGTGCCTGATACCGGCCCGCCCCGGGCCAGGCTGTCTTCGGCGGCGGCATAAATCAGGCGGTAATACTGCTGGCGGAACGTGGTCGGTACGGCCGGGTCATACAGTTCGCCATCGCGCGGAAAGCCGAATTCCTCGATCACCAGCGGTTTGTTCATCTGCGTGGCGAGGCGGATGTGGGTGGCGAGATAGGCCTCCACTTTGGCCTTGCCCGCATCCCAGGTGCCGGCCAGGTTCTTGCCGTCGACCCAGCCCCAGTTGAGCGGCCAGACATGCGCGGTCAGGTAATCGATCGAGCGATGCGCGCGCAGCACGATGTCTTCGCTGCCGTTGGTCGCGATGGTGCCTTCCATCCCCAGCGAAACCATGTGGTGCGGGTCGATCTGGCGGATCAGGCGGGCGCTGGCATCGATCCACGCGTAATGGGATGGCAGCGCGCGCGCCATGACTTCGGGGCTGACCCCGGGGCGCGGTTCGTTGCACAATTGCCAGGCCATCAGCGCGGGATCATCGCGATAGGCGCGCCCCGTTACGGTGTTGACCCGCCCGACCAGCGTGCGGACATAAGCGAAAAAGCGGTGCACCGCGGGCGCATTGGCATAGAATGCCGATCCCGCATCGGGAAATTCGGGCCAGGGGTGCGCCGGGTCGTTGTTATCAAGGTATTGCCCGGTTTCGTACCACAGCAGGGTCATCATCCCGCCCGACCATTCCCAGTTGTTGGTCAGATAGAGCACCGCGGTCATCCCGCGCGCCGCAAGCGCGGCCATGGCGTGATCGAGCCCCGCGAGCAGCCGGTGATTGAGCCGCCCCTGCTTGTCGATGAAGCCCGGGGTCACGCTGGCGCGCAAGGGGCCTTCTTCGGCGCCGGCCAGCAGGCGCACGTTGGTGACGCCCAGCGCTTTCAACCGGTCGAGTTCGCGGCCGAGCCGGGCGCGGCCCTCGGGATCGGCACCCAGCCAGGCCAGATACCAGGCATTGGCCCCGGTGTGGCGCCAGGGGCGGCCATTGCGTTCAAAATGCGTACCCTTGCGGGTAATGAAGCCGCGCGCGGCATGCGCAGTACCGGGCGGCAGGGCGTGGCCCGGTGCCGCGGTGATGATCGCCGATCCGGCAAGGCCGGTCAGCACGTGGCGACGGTTTACGGGCATGGAAGAACCTCCTCTGCATCGTTGCCCAGGCGCACTTCGGCAATGGCGATATCGGCGGGGCCATCGGTGGTCAGGTGCAGGGCATCGCTGATCCGCGCCATGTCGGCGCCATGCGCGGCAAAGCATTTGAGCGGCAGGCCATAGCGCACCCACCGGTCATTGCCGGGCAGGGCCACCGGCACTTCGGCGTGGCAGGCCGCATTGCCGCAGCCCATGCCCACCACAATGTGCGCCGGCGCCCGGGTCACGCGCGCGGTCAGCAGCAGCAGCACATCACCATTGGTTTCGCGCGACAGGTCGATCGGCGCCGGCGGGGCCAGCGCGATCATCGCATCGCCCTGCGTGATGGCAAAGCGGCGCGCGCCTTCCTGCACGGCGGTGTTGACCGCAGTGACAGTTGCGCGCCCGTCCAGCGCCAGTGCGGGCAGGGTGGTAACGCGGGTGGACCCGGTGCCGTCGCGCGCGGCCACGCGCAGGGACCAGCCACTCGATACCTGGCCGTTGGTCATCCAGCGCCGCAGATCGGCGGCGGGCGGCACACCGGGGTCTTCGGGCAAAGCGGCCCGGCCGCGCGTGCGATCGCGCCACGTAAGGCCAAAACCCAGCGGAAACAGCGCGCCATCGGCGGCGCGCGCGGTGCGTGGCCAGGCGGTGGGGAGCTTGCCCGACATGGGGAAGCGCGGGCGGCCTTGTGCATCGCCGACCACCACATCGGCAAGCCCTGCGCCCTCGCTGCCCGGCAGCCAGGCCACGACAAAGGCATCGGCGGCGTTGAGCGCGGGATTTACGAACAAGGGTCGCCCGGTCAGCATGACCGCGATCACCGGGATATGCTGCGCGCGCAGCGCGCGCATGGTGTCCCACGGCGCGGTCAGGTCCGGCGTCAATTGCAGCGATTTGAGATCGCCCTGGAATTCGGCATAGGGCCGTTCGCCGAACACGACCACGGCGGCATCGGGGCGCTGCGTGAAATGCCCGTCCGGGACAAGTTCGGCACTGCCGCCGCCGGCGACCATCGCGTCATGCAGCCCCTGCCATAACGAGGTTGCGCCGGGGAAATCGGCGCGGGCCAGCCCGGTGCCCTGCCAGCTGATTGTCCAGCCGCCCGCGGCGCGGGCAATATCATCGGCGCCATCGCCGGCCACCAGCAGGTGCGCGCCCGATCGCAAGGGCAGGACGCCATCGTTTTTCAGCAGGACCAGCGATTTGCGCACCGCCTCTCGCGCCAGGGCGCGGTGCGCGGGCGAACCCAGTTGTGCCCATTGCCCGGCGAAGGGGCGGGTTGAGGGTGCGCCGGCGGCAAACAGGCCCAGCCGCGCCTTCACCCGCAGGATGCGCGTTACCGCCTCATCGATCCGCGCCATCGGGATCACCCCGGCGCGGGCCTGCGCGGTGAGGCTGGTGACCATGTCCTTCCAGCTGTCGGGCGCCATGATCATGTCGATCCCGGCCAGGATCGCGGCGGGGCAGCTGGCATTGGTGCAGCCTTCCACCTGGCCGTGGGCGTTCCAATCGGACACGACAAAGCCGCCAAAGCCCATGCGGTGTTTCAGCACCCCGGTCAGCAGTCCGGCGTTGCCGGTCATCTTGCGGCCCTGCCAGCTGGAAAAGCTGGCCATGACCGTGGCCACGCCGCCATCGATCGCCGGGCCATAAGGCGCGCCGTGGATATCGCGCAGTGTGGTTTCGGCAATGGCGGCGTCGCCCTGATCGGTGCCGTTGGTGGTGGCGCCATCGCCCAGGAAATGTTTGGTCGAGGCGATCACTTTGCCCTGCGCAATCAGGTTGCGGCCGTCGGGCGGCCCCTGCAACCCGCGCAGCATCGCCCCGACATAGCCAGACACCAGCCCGGGATCCGACGAATAGCCTTCATAGGCGCGGCCCCAGCGATAATCCTGCGGCACAGTCACCGTGGGGGCGAAAGTCCAGTCGAGCCCGGTCACGCGGATTTCGGTGGCGGTCGCGGCGCCGATGCGTTCGATCAGCGCAGGATCGCGCGTGGCGCCCAGCCCGATATTGTGGGGAAACAGCGTCGCGCCGATGATGTTGGAATGGCCGTGCACCGCATCGGTGCCCCAGATCACCGGAATGCCCACCCCGCCCTGCGACCGGTCGGTCGATGCCGCCCAATAGGCATCGGCGAGGTTCAGCCAATCGGGCGCCGGGGCCTTGTCATTGCCGCCGGGGCCGCTGTTGCCGCCATTGAGCACTGCGCCCAGGTGATAGCGGCGCACATCATCGGGGGTGGTGCAGCAGATATCACCCTGCACCAGCTGGCCGATCTTTTCCTCCAGCGTCATGCGTTGGACCAGATCGGCAATCCGCGCTTCGTCGGCGGTATCGCGCCCGGCCGGATAGTGGTGCACCGGCCACAGCGCGGGATGCGCGGTGCCAGGCGCATCGGCGCGGGCCATCGGCGCGGCCAGCGCGGCCAGCGCGGCCAGCGCGATGCGCGCAGCATGAACGGGATGGGGCAACGTCCTGATTGAAAGGCGCATGGAAAGGGGGCTCATCCGGACGTTTTGAAGGCGGGGGTAAAAGCTGGGGCGAAAACTGGGGGAATGGCACCTCGCGCGGGAAACAGCGCGGCATGGGGCCGCACCCGCGCGGCGGCGGCCACGGTATCGTGGCTGATCCGGCTGAGCATCGTGCGCAGCACCGCGGGATCGATTGCGGCGATCAGCGGGTCGGACCGGCGCGGCACCAGCCCCATGCCATCGAGCACATAGAACCAGCTGGCATCGGTAAAGAGTTCGCGCGGGGCAGGGCGGATGATCCCGGCATCGGCAAAAAGCGCGATCCGTTCGCGCAAGCTGTCGGGCAAGGCGGCGCCGGCCATATCGGCCCAGAACGGCGTGTCGCGCCGCGTGGTCAGGGCATAATGCAGGATCAGGAAATCGCGGATGCGTTCCAGTTCCTGCGCCAGTTCGGCGTTGTAGCTGGCGGCGAGCGCCGGGCTGAAGCTGCGATCAGGGAAATGATCGAGCAGATTGAACACGCCGGCGGTGACCAGGTGGATGCTGGTCGATTCCAGCGGTTCGAGAAAGCCCGAGGCCAGCCCGATTGCAACGCAATTGCCGACCCAGGCCTGTGTGCGGCGCCC
The DNA here is from genome assembly GCA_903832325.1 of uncultured Sphingomonadales bacterium. Taxonomy (GTDB): domain Bacteria; phylum Pseudomonadota; class Alphaproteobacteria; order Sphingomonadales; family Sphingomonadaceae; genus Novosphingobium. Next base: position 19,485 of record CAILBC010000033.1, read on the forward strand.
GGGCACAAAGCGAAGCTGGCGCGGTTGCGACCCTTGCGGTTGCCCCAGCGCGGCCAGCAATTCGGCAGCGGCGGCATCGTCGGACAGGTGCGCCGAGGAATAGACATAGCCATTGCCGGTGCGGTGCTGCAACGGGATGCGCCAGCGCCAGCCGGCGTCCATCGCGTGGGCCACGGTACAAGGCGGCAGCGTGGCCCCCCGCGCGGTTGGCAGGGCGAGCGCCCGGTCGCAGGGCAGGTGCGCGCGCCAATCGATATATCCGGTGCCCAGTTCGCCGTTGATCAGCACGCCCGAAAAGCCCGAGGCATCGATGAACAGATCGGCGGGCACGCGCCGTCCGTCAGACAGCGAAACCGCAGCAAGCAGCCCCCGGTCATCGCGGTGCACGCCGGCAACGGTCGCCTCGATCCGGCTGACGCCCAGCGTTTCGGCATAGTTGCGCAAATAGCCGGCAACCAGCGTGGCATCGAGATGCAGCGCAAACCGCGCCCCCCCTGGCGGTGGGGAGTCAGGCGCGAACGCCAGATCACGTTCGGCCAGCGCAGCGCAAAGGTTGAAATCGGTAACGCCGGGCCGATCGGTTCCTGCCCGGGCATGGAGCAGCGCGTGGTGGAACGGGCGCCGTGCAATACCGGCGCCGAACGTGCCGAACGGGTGCCAATAGCTGCTGCCGGACCCGTTCCAGCCGTCAAAGCGGATCGCCAGTTTCATCGTCGCTTCGGTGCGGTGGATGAAATCGGCCAGATTGATGTCGAGAAACTGCAGCATGTCGACAAACGGCGGGATTGTTGCCTCGCCCACGCCGATGATGCCGATCTGGGCGCTTTCGATCAGGGTGATCCGCGTGCCGGTGCCAGTGAGCGCGCGCGCCAGAATGGCCGCGCTGATCCAGCCGGCCGTGCCGCCGCCGACAATCGCGATCGAACGGATCGGATGCTGGTCCGGTTTATGGCCGGATTCGGCATTGGAAGGGCGCGGGGGACTCTGCACGGGCCGGCTGTGTCTTTCATGACGTGGCCGCCGGGTGAGGGAACCCGGCGGCCATCTTCGAGGGAGGTGTTTGATACCAATGTGCAGTGAGCTTGACTCATCGCACATCCGTATAACCGGCCGATCAGAACTTGAACTTGCCGCCAAAGAAGATGCGGCGGCCCGAATTGTCATGGGTGAACGGCTGGTTCGGCCATTGCAGATAAGTGTGCTGCGATGCCTTGGTAATGTTCTGCGCCGACAGGGTCAGGCCAAAGCGCTTGTCGAAATCATAGCCGATCTGGCCGTCAAGCTGGCCATAGGCGGCCGAATAGACCTGATAGACTTTGGGATTGCCGAACTGATCGGGGAACGAGAACGTCGAACCGACCAGCGAATCGTTCACCGCCTTGCTGCGCCACGAATAGGACAGGCGGGCCGACAGGCCATGCGCTTCGTAGAACGCGGTGCCGGTCAGCGCATGCTTCGACACGCCGGGGATTTCCGAATGGTCGGAAAATGCGGTGGGCTGGTCCTGCTTCGATTTGGAATAGGTGTAGTTTGCGGCAAACCCGAAGCCGCTGAGCGCGCCCTGGTTGACCTGGTATTGCGCGCCCAGTTCCAGGCCATAGATCCAGCCTTTGCCGGCGTTGATCGGTTCGGCAACGTTGGCAGTGGTGCCGCCGAAATCGTCCATGACTTTGGTTGCGATGTTTGCCTGTTCGACGAAGTTGTCGACCTTTTTGTAAAAGGCCGAAACGCTCGCCAGCGCGCCGCGGCTGAAATAGTTTTCATAACCGGCAACGAACTGCCACGCCTTGTAGGGATCGAGGTTGGGGTTGCCCGAAGACCCGCCGGCAAAGGCAAAGCCGTCCTTCACCCCGGTGTTCACATTGGTGCGGGCATTGGTCTGGCGGGTGAAATTGTACGAATTGCCCAGGCCCAGCGAAAACAGATCCTGCGGGGCGACCACGCGGGCGCCGCCCACGCGGATCACTTCGTGGTCCGACGGTTTGTAGGTGAAATTCAGCGAAGGCAGCACGCTGTCGTAATGGCGGTTGGTTTCAACAGGCACGTTGTTCGAATTGACCCCGTTCCACGATGCCGAGCCATAAAAGCTGGGCACTGGCGCGGTCTGCGCGTTGTCGATCCCCAGCATGGTCGAAGTAAAGCGCAGGCCGAGATTGAGGTGATAGGGGTCTGACCGTTCGCCGATATCGGTCATCAGATACCCGGCCAGCACCTTTTCGCTGACCCGGAACGAGCTCAGCGTGTCCTTGAAGAACTTCTCTGTGGTGTTTTGCGCGCCGCCATGCCCGGATTGGGTCCAGATCGTGTTGAGATAGGTCGACGGGTCGGTCATGCCGCCGGTCCAGGGGTTTTTGACCAGCATCGATCCCACGCCAAAGCCATTGACCTGCATGGCCAGGCCCGGGTTCGAGGTCGCGGTGGAATAGGGGATCGTGGCATAGCCGGGATCGACGTAATAGACATAGTTGCCGCCGGTCGGTGCCTGGCAGCAATTGGCAATTGTGCTGCCATCGGGTGATGTGATCAGATAGCGGCCAAACGTCTGATCGACAGTGCGGCCGGCATAGCGCGCGCCGGCCGACAGCGTCACGCCCGGCTTCACGTCATAGCTGGCGTCAAAACGGGTCGACCATTGCGTCTGGCTGCTGAGGTTGGCCCAGGCCCAGTTCGATTTGAACAGCGTATAGGCCGGGTTGTTGAGGATATCGGCATAAGGCGCGTTGTAGGTGACCGAAGGCAGGCCCGAATTGCCGCCGTTGGTCCAGTTGAAGGTATAGCCGGGATTGCCCGCGCCGGGGCAGGTGGATGCGCCATTGTTGCAGCCGGGCGCGGTCGGATTGGTCGCGCCGATGCCATAGGCACCATAAAGCCCGTGTTCGACGTCGGCCTGCGCCGCCTGAAGATCGGAACCGGCATGGGCATAGGCCGCCGCCCAGGACATTTTCAGCCCGGCATCGTTATCGAAATTCAGCTTCCACTGCAGATTGTCGGCATGGGTGCTGGTGCCCTGATACAGCGTCGCGGTTTCGGCGCCGTTGGCATAGAACGTGCCGCTGGTAACAATGCCGTTGCCATCGATTGCATTGTTGGCACCGGCGACCAGCGAGGGCAGCGCGGTGCCCGGCGATGTGGGGGTGCCGGCCGGTGCGCCCTGGCCGTTGAACCAGACTTTGTCGGAATAGGACAGGCTTTCATCGCGTTCGTGTGAATGGAACCACACGAGACTGGTCTTGAGATGATCGTCAAGCCGCGCGCTGATGCCGAATGTGGCGCCGAAAACCTTGCGATGATCGTTGTTGGTGGTGAAATAGCCCAACTGCGGAATGTTGTAGAACGTGCCGCCATGGGCAAAGCTGGTCGATGCGAGGCCCTGGCTGGTCACCGGGCCGGCGGCGGTGGGAAAAGTGCCCGCGCCATAAGTCGGCGTGGTCAGGTAATCGGTGATCAGCCACTGGTTGCGGTTTTGCGCCTGGTATTCGTTGGTCTGCGTCTTTTCGTCATCATAGGACAGCGCGGCAAACACCGCGATGTCGTTGGCGAACTTGTACGACACCAGCAATGTGCCGACCGGGGTAACCGACTTGGCGCCGGTGGAGATGGTGCCACGAATGCTGCCGGCCACGGTCAGCCCGCGCTTTTGCAGCAAAGGATCGATCGATTTCAGATTGATCGTGCCGCCGATGCCGCCTTCGACCATTGACCCTTGCGGGTTCTTGTAAACGTCGATCCCGCCGATTTCTTCGCTCGGCACGCCTTCGAGTGAGCCATATTGCGAATTGCCGCCGGCGCCGCCGCCCGATGCTTCACCCGAAACATAGAATTCGCGCCCTGTCAGGAACACTTCGCCGTTCAGCGTGGTCAGGTTCTGGCGCAAGCCGTCGATCAGCACCGCGGTGCCCTGGCCGCCCGACCGGTCGATCTGCACGCCGGGCAGGCGTTGCAGCGATTCCGCCACGTTCTGATCGGGGAATTTGCCGATGTCTTCGGGCACGATCGATTCGATCGCCAGGGTGGCGTTGCGCTTGTTCGACAGCGCGCTGTTCAGCGAGGCGCGAAACCCGGTGACGAGGATTTCGGGCGCGGCGGCATCGGGCGCGGCCTTTGCGGCATCGCCGGCCGGGGCCGCGGCGGGCGCAGTCTGCGCATGCGCAACGGGCGCGGACATGGCGGCAATGATCATCGCGGATGCAGACGCAGAGCGCACAAGGGCGCTCGCCAGATGATGGCGTTTCATGGTGTTCCCCTCCGGTTTTCGGCACGCCAGTTCACGAACCCGTTGTTCGCGCAAAATCAGCGCAAGTCCGCCTGTGTGTGCCTTCGAGGTCTGGATATCATGTCTGACATCGATGTCAATTGCCATCGGACAGAATTTTGACCGGTTTGGGGGCGATCGATCGGGCGGGTGCGGCGGCTGGTGCATCGGGTTCTGCCGGCCGACGGGATTGGACGGATTATGGGCCAATTCGCCCCTATTCGCCCCTATTCGCTCCAACTCGCGCCTATTCGCCAATGACACTGCCGGGTGCTTGGGATAAGGGGCGGGGCTTAGCGGCCGGCGCATGCGGGCTGGTGTTGCCGTTGCGAAGAAAGTTTTTGCGGCATGAACAAGATTGTACCCGTGATCCTGTGCGGTGGCAGCGGAACCCGGCTGTGGCCGCGATCGCGCAAGACCATGCCAAAGCCGTTTCTGCCGCTGGTGGGCGAAACCACGCTGTTTGCCGCGACCGTGCTGCGCTGTGACAGGCAGGACGGGTTTGCCGATCCGGTGGTGGTGGCCGGCGCGGCGCATGTGCCGCTGGTGCAGGCGCAATTGCCCGATCCCGCCGCGGCGCAGATCATCGTCGAACCCGAAGCAAAAAACACCGCGGCGGCGATTGCGCTGGCCGCGGCGCGGCTGCCGGCTGATGCGATCATGCTGGTGTGCCCCAGCGACCACCATATCGGCAATGCCGCGGCCTTTCGTGCGGCGGCGCATGCCGCGGCGGCACTGGCCGCGCAGGATTGGCTGGTGTCATTCGGAATCGAGGCGACCGCGCCCGAAACCGGATTTGGCTATCTCAAGCAGGGCGCGACCATTCCCGGTTCGCAGGGGATGCAGGTCGCCCGCTTTGTCGAAAAGCCCGATCTTGAGCGTGCGCGCGGCTTTCTTGCCGATGGCGGCTATTCGTGGAATGGCGGCATCTTTGCCTTTCGCGCCGGCGCCTTTCTGGACGAACTGGCGCAGCATCGGCCCGATATCGCCGACGCGGTGCGCGCCGCCGTGGCCGCCGGGCACGAAGAGGGCACGCTGTTTCACCCCGATGCGGCGCTGTTTGCCGGGATTGCCGGGGAATCGGTCGATTATGCGGTGATGGAAAAGACCGCGCGCGCGGCCATGGTGCCGGTGGCGATGGATTGGTCGGATATCGGCAACTGGCAGGCGCTGCACCAGGCCCTGCCGTGCGATGCCGACGGCAATGTGGTGACCGGGGCGGCCTCGCTGCAGGCGGAATTGAAGGCCGAATTGAAGAATTGCCGCAACGTGCTGGTGCACAGCGACGGGCCGCGCGTATCGGTGGTGGGGGTGGAAAACCTGATCATCGTGGTCGACGGCAACGACATTCTGGTGACCACGCCCGATGGTGCGCAACTGGTGGGCAAATTGCACGGCGCGGCCAACCAATGACGCGCCTGCTGACCCGCGCAGTCGACAAACCGTGGGGCAGGGAGGTGCTGCCAGAACCCTTCAATTCAGCCCCCTTCAATTCAGAACCCTTCAATTCTGGTGCTTTCACGGGTGGTCCCGGGCGGCGCATTGGCGAAATCTGGTTTGAACCGCCGGCCGCGCTGCCTTCGATCCTGATCAAGTATATTTTCACCAGCGAACGGCTTTCGGTGCAGGTGCACCCGGACGATGCGCAGGCCGCTGCCGCCGGCGAGCGCGATTCGGGCAAGGAGGAATGCTGGCTGGTGATCGCGGCCGAACCCGGGGCAACGCTGGGCGTGGGGTTTAACCAGGCGATCGATGCCGAAGCGATGCGCGCCGCCGCGCTGGATGGCAGCATCGAACACTTGCTCGATTGGTATCCGGTGGAGCCGGGCGATTTCTTCTACATTCCCGCCGGCACGGTGCACGCGATCGGCGCCGGGGTGAGCCTGATCGAAATTCAGCAGAATTCCGACATTACGTATCGGCTGTACGATTATGGCCGCCCGCGCGAACTGCATCTGGATGCCGGGATCAAGGTTGCGCAAGGGCGCCCGCACGATCCCGCGCTGCGTCGGCATGTGCCGGCCTCAGGCACGGTGGAACTGGCCAATGGCCGCTATTTCCAGGCGCACCGCGTGGCCGGCGTGCCCGACGCGGCGCTGCGCGCGTGCTATGCCGGCCCGGTGCTGGTGCTGCCCCGGGTGGGGCCGGTTGCGGTGGATGGCGACATGCTGCATCCGGGCGACTGTGCAGTGACCCAAGGGCTTGACGCGGTGACATTTGCCGACGACGGACAAGTGATTGTTGTTCGCGCGGTGGCCTGACGGGCGTCCGCAGCCGGCGCGGGGCATAAGGGTTGAAACGCATGAATGATCCGCAGGCGCCGCACCCGGAACTGCCCGCCCCGCAACCGCCCGCCCCGGAACCGGCCGCCCCGGCCCCGTTCGATATAGACAGGGTCGTTGCGCAATTGCGCAGCGTGCGGGAAAGCTGGCGCGCATCGCAGGGGCATCACGCCGAATTTGGCGAGGCGGGTTTCCCGTCGCGCCACGAACTGGGGCGGATCATAGATGTGCTGGCCTCGGCGCTGTTTCCGCTGCGGCTGGGCCCGCCCGACCTGCGCGCCGCCAGTGAGGATTGCTTTGTCCGCGCCAGCCTCGAATCGGTGCTGTTGCAGCTGGCGGCGCAGATCCGCATGGAATTGCATTATCGCCGCCATACACGCGGTGCCGATGCGATCGAGCGGGCAGTGACCGCGATAGTGGAAGAGCTGGCGATGCGCCTGCCGACGATCCGCCGCCTGCTCGATACCGACCTGCAGGCCGCCTATGACGGTGATCCGGCGGCGCACAGCGTGGATGAAGTGCTGCTGTGCTATCCGTGCATTGTCGCGCTGATCCACCACCGCATCGCGCATGAACTTTATGGGCTCGGCGCGCCGCTGGTGGCGCGGATCATCGCCGAAATCGCGCATTCACGCACCGGGATCGACATTCATCCGGGCGCACAGATCGGCGAACGGTTTTTCATCGACCATGGCACCGGGGTGGTGATTGGCCAGACCGCGATCATCGGGCGCGGTGTGCGCATCTATCAGGCGGTCACACTGGGCGCGCGCAGCTTTGCCACGGGTGACGATGGCCGGCTGGTCAACGAACCGCGCCATCCGATCATCGAAGATGATGTGACGATCTATGCCGGGGCCACCGTGCTGGGGCGGGTGACCATTGGCAAGGGATCGGTGATTGGCGGCAATGTCTGGCTGACCCGGTCTGTGCCACCGATGAGCCGGGTGCGCCAGACACAGCCGAGCGTCAGCATCGAAGCCTCTGACCCCTGCGACTGATACTGATGTGCAGTGAGTCGGACTCACTGCACAGCGGTACAAGCCCGCGCGGCGCTTGAGCGTCACGACGGGTGATGAGTTCCACTCATCGCACGCCCGTAGGACGCCCGGCGGGCAATCCCCGCAGATCACGCTTCAGGGGCGGCGCCAGCCGGGGCCCCCGCGCCAGCCGCCTTCACGATGCCAGCCGCCTTCACGATGCCAGCCGCCTTCACGATGCCAGCCGTCACCCCCGTGCCAACCGGGGCCACGATAGGTGCGCCAGTACCAGGTGTGATAGGGATAGGGGCGATAGACCCAGGCCCCGCCGATGAACACCCAGGGCCGGTACCAGCCCGGTGCGGCGTAATAGTACCCCGGATAAGCATAAGGATAAGGCCCTGATCCGGCGCGCACGACATAGCCCGGCGGGCACCCGGGGCTGGTCGCGTTGTCTTGCGACGAGGCGATTGCCGCGCCGGTGCCGGCGCCGAGCAAGGCGCCGAATGCGGCCGAATCGCCCGAATGGCGGCCGCCCGCGGCGCCACCGACAATCGCGCCAAGCACGCCGCCGATCACGGCGCCGGCGGCGACATCGCCATGCGATTTTACGCAATTGACCTGAGCCCAGGCCTGCGCATCGGCGGCATAGCGCGCATCGGCAGCGCGTTGCGCGTCATAATCGGGCGGCGGGGCATAGCCCGGCGGCGGCGGCGGCATCTGCCCGGGCGCATAGCCCTGTGGCGGCCCGGGTTCGGCCTGCGGCTGCCCATAACCCTGCGGCTGCCCATAACCCTGCGGTTGGCCGTAACCCTGCGGCTGGCCGTAACCCTGCGGCTGCCCATAACCCTGCTGTCCATAACCCTGCTGCCCATTGCTTTGCGGCGGCGGGGGTGGAGGGGGCGGCGGCTGGTTCGGGTCATAGCCTTGCTGCGGTGCATCGGGTGGCTGCTGCTGCCCTTGCGCAGAGGCGGCTACCGGGCCGGTGACCAGCGCGGCCGCCAGAACGGCGGCCAGCGTCAGGCGCGATGGGCGAGCGGGGGGCGATGGCATCATGCAATTCCTCTTGCGGAACGGCCGCGCCCCGCGTTCAACCGCTGGCATCGTCCGGACAGAACCTGCGGCCTGGGCCCGCCGAGGTGAACAGAGGCTGATCATGGCGCCGCGACGGGCCCTTGCGACACAATGCGACAAGTTCGGGCCCCCGCTGGCTGTGCGGCGGCCGATCACACGCAGGGAATGCCGGTTCCCGTCACAGCACGAAGTCCTGCGCGGCAATGCTGGTCAGTTTGGTCAGCGTCAGCGTGAAATCGGCCAGACCATCGCCATTCACGTCGCCAAACACGCGCACTCCCGTGGTGGTGACGGCATAGCGCACTTCGCCCGGCTGATGATCAAAGGCTGCGGTACCGATAAACGACAAATGCGCCGGGCCGCCGGCGGGGAGCAGCGCGTCGAACGCCGACAGATCGATGGTATTGGACGGATTGGCGTGGAATTTCTGGATCACGTCGGCAGTGGCGAGAGTCATCCCTCCGGTATGGCCGGGGGCAAAGACAAAGCTGTCGACCCCCTCTCCGGCGGCCATGATGGCCTGGCCGGTGCCCGGATGCACCGTCATCGCGCCCGATCCGCCGATCAGCGTCATCCCGCCTGATCCGCCAAAGATCGTGTCATGGCCGCTGCCGGCATAGATCGTGTCGGCGCCGGCACCGGCCTGGATCGTGTCGTTGCCCGGGCCGGCCTGGATCACCGTCTTGGCCGGGCCGGCGGTGATCTGGTCATCACCCGACAGGCCGATCAGCATCTGTGGCCCGGTTCCGCCCTGAATGACCGGATTGGCCGTGGTGGCATAATGCACCGAGGCCCCGCAAATGAAGGCATAGGCACTGCCGATGCCGAAATCGAACGCGTGCGATTGGGCCCGGGCGGCATTGACCCCCAGCATGAACAGCGATCCGGCCAGGCCCGGCAGATTGCCGCTTTGCGATACCAGCGAATCGAGCGGCATTGCCGCCAGCGCGATGCCCGCGGCGCTGAACCCGCAGATGGTAAAGTTCAATTCGCCGACCAGCGTCTGGCCGACGAAAGTATCGATCGTCAGGCTGTCGCTGGCGTCGGACACTGCGGTCACTTTGAACGAGACGCTGTTCATGGCGATGAAGACGTTGCCCAGCGTGCCGGTCAGGCCCTGATACGACAGGACCTGGTTTGGCGATGACGCACTGTTGGTGATCGTGCCGACCACTGCCAACGCGTTGACATTGACCAGCGCATCGGCGCCGAACGTCAGCCCGACGAGGGTATCGAGATTGCCGTAGCGTACTGTCCTTGCCATGATCCGCACCCTTGGCAGGGCACCCCATGGGCCCCGCGCCGGTGCGGATCACGGCCGAATTTGCGCCCGCCGGCAATGGCGGTTGGCTTCACTTCGGATTTACAAGCCGGGGGTGGGGATTTCCAGCCTCGGGGATTTCCGGGGGCGAGGATTTCCAGCCTCGGGGATTTCCAGGGCAAAACCAGGTGGCGCGGATCAGGCGATGACCGGTGCCGCCTGCCGCACGCTTTCATCGACATGTTCGGCAAACTGTTCGAAATTGTCGATGAACTTGCGCACCAGATCGTGCGCGGTGCGATCATAGGCAGCACCATCGGCCCAGGCCCCGCGCGGATCGAGCAGGCGGCTATCCACACCGGCCACTTCCACTGGTACTTCGAATCCGAACCAGGGGTCTTCGCGGAATTCGGCCGCATTCAGGCTGCCATCGAGCGCCGCATTGAGCAGCGCGCGTGTGGCCTTGATCGGCATGCGGCGGATGCCCGGATCGGTGGCCTTGCCGCCCGACCAGCCGGTGTTGACCAGCCAGCACTTCACCCCGCCCTTGTTGATGCGTTCTTTCAGCAGGTTGCCATAGACCGAGGGGTGACGCGGCATGAATGGCGCGCCGAAACAGGTCGAAAAAGTGGCTTCGGGCTCGGTCACGCCGATTTCGGTGCCGGCCACGCGCGCGGTATAGCCCGACAGGAAATGGTACATCGCCTGTTCCGGGGTCAGCCGCGCGATCGGCGGCAGCACGCCATAGGCATCGGCGGTAAGAAAGATGATGTTCTGCGGCACCGGCCCCAGATTGTCGGCGCTGGCATTGGGGATGAAATCGATCGGATAGGACCCGCGGCTGTTTTCCGCGAGGCTGGCATCATCGAGATCAATCTCGCGCGTGGCGGGATCGATCACCACGTTTTCCAGCACGGTGCCGAACCGTTTGGTGGTGGCAAAGATTTCCGGTTCGGCTTCGGCCGAAAGACGGATCATCTTGGCATAGCAGCCACCTTCGAAATTGAACACGGCGGTATCGGACCAGCCATGTTCGTCATCGCCGATCAGCGTGCGGCTGGCATCAGCCGACAGGGTCGTCTTGCCGGTGCCCGACAGGCCGAAAAACACCGCAGTATCGCCATCGGGGCCGATATTGGCCGAACAGTGCATCGGCATGACCCCGCGCACCGGCAGCAGGTAGTTGAGGATGCCGAACACCGATTTCTTCATTTCACCGGCATAGGCGGTGCCGCCGATCAGAATCAGCTTTTCGGTGAAATTGACCGCCACCACGGTTTCGCTGCGACAGCCGTGGCGCGCCGGATCGGCGCGGAAACCGGGCAGATCGATGATCGTGTATTCGGGCACGAACGCGGCCAGCTGTTCGGCCGAGGGGCGCACCAGGAGCGTGCGGATGAACAGGTTGTGCCAGGCAAATTCGTTGATCACGCGCACGTTGACGCGGTGTTCGGGCTGGCTTCCGCCGAACAGGTCGGCCACATAAAGCTGATCCTTTTCAGCCAGCGCGGCCAGAAAATCGGCCTTCAGCGCGGCGAAATGGTCGGGCGTCATCGCCACGTTGGTCTTGCCCCACCACACCGTCGATTCGGTTTCGGCATCGCGCACGATGAACTTGTCCCTGGCCGAACGGCCGGTGTGCTTGCCGGTGGCAACCACGAAGGGGCCATCCTTGGCCAGCATGCCCTCGCCATTGCGCACGGCGTGCTCGACCAGCAGTGCCGTGCCAAGATTGGCAAAGAGCGCGGCCGGTTCCGGAAAACCCTGCGCGGCAAGCGACACGTTGAGGCTGGTAGCGGACACTGGGCAATTCTCCCGATGGGCGGCCGCGGAAAAGGCGGCTGCGCATGTCTGGTTCGGGCGGTGAAACGGCGCTTCACCGCCAGGCATGGAATACGATGCACCAAATACGATGCGCCGAATACGAATGCACTGACTCGCGAGTGGCGCATACGCAAGGAAAAATGCTGCGTCAAACGGCACGCGGCAAACAAGATTTTTGCGCACAAAATTGCGTTTTCTGCAACTATTAACGCCGCCGCAGGTGCAGGGTCCCGGCCACGGTTGCCTGTTGCGCGTTTACCGGTTAATCCCGACCGACAATGCGGGCGGCGGACCAGTGATGCGATCATGACGACCAGGCCCGATGCCACCGCTTCCGATCCTTCCGCCGCGCCGCAGGTGATTGCGCTGGTGGATGATGACCGCAATATCCTGACCACGGTGTCGATTGCGCTTCAGGCCGAAGGCTTTGCCACGCGGGTCTATTACGATGGCGCCGCGGCCTTGCCCGCGCTGATCGACAATCCGCCCGATCTGGTGGTGTGCGACATCAAGATGCCGCGGATGGACGGATTTGACCTGTTGCGCCGGCTGCGCGAAAAAAGCGAGCTGCCGGTGATATTCCTGACCAGCAAGGATGATGAAGCGGACGAGGCGGCGGGCCTGGCCATGGGCGCCGACGATTACATTGCCAAACCGTTCAGCCAGCGCCTGCTGATCGCCCGCATCCGGGCGATCCTGCGGCGCGGTGAGGCGGCCCGGCGCGCCGCGCTGCGCCCGCCCGACGAACCGGCCGAGCCTTTGCCCGATGTGATCCGGCGCGGCCGGCTGGCGATGGACCCGGCGCGGCACCATGTCACCTGGACCGGGCAGCCGGTATCGCTGACCGTGACCGAATTCCTGATTCTGGAGGCGCTGGCGATGCGCCCGGGGGTGGTGCGGTCGCGCAGCAGCCTGATGGATGCGGCATACCAGGACGACGTGTTTGTCGATGATCGCACGATTGACAGCCATATCAAGCGGCTGCGCGGCAAATTCCGGCTGGTCGATCCGCAGTTTTCGGCGATCGAGACGCTGTATGGCGCCGGCTACAGCTTTGCCGATCCCTGATATGGCCCCTGTTCACCCGGGACTTTGGGCATGAGCCGGCCGGACCAGCGTGCCGAGAGCCGTGCCGACAGCAGGGCCGATAGCAAAGACCGCGTGCGCCCGACGCGCCGGCGGCTGTGGCGCACGCGCGGGGTTTCGTTGACCACTCGCATTCTGGCGGTGAACGTGATTGCGCTGGCGCTGCTGGCGGGCGGGTTTTTCTATCTCGATTCCTATCGCACCCAGCTGATCAACGAACGGTTTCGCCTGGCCCGTGCCGAAGTCGAAATTGCCGCCACCGCGCTGACCGGTGCGCGCGGGGAGGATCGGCGCCGGCTGATCGTGGCAATCGGCACCGGGCAGGTGCTGCAATTGCGGCTCTATGGCCCCGATGGCACGCTGGAGGCCGACAGTTTCCGGCTGGCGCGGCCGGCCTTTGCGTTTGTCGATCCTTCGGGTGAACCCTGGTACGAAACCGCGGCGCGCGCGCTCGATCGCGGGGTCGATGCGATTGTCGGCGCGCCGGCGATCGAGAATTATCGCGAGCCGGCACGGCCCGGGCCGGCTAATTGGCCCGAAATTGCCCGCGCGCGCGAATCCGGGCGCACCGAAGTGTTTTTGCGCTATGCGCCCGATCGCACTCCGGTGATCACCGCGGCCACCCCGGTGGGCACGGGCGGCGAAATGCTGTTGTCGATGCGCAATGCGCTGGATGTGACGCAGGCCGTGCGCGATGCGCGGCAGACGCTGGTGATCATCATCGGACTGGCGCTGCTGCTGTCGGTGCAATTGTCGCTGTTTCTGGCGCGCACGATTGTCCAGCCCTTGCGCGCGCTGGTGCGCGCCGCGGTGCGCGTGCGGCTGGGGCGCGATCGCGCCGTGGTGGTGCCGCGTCTGCCCGATCGCGGTGACGAGATCGGCCTGCTGGCGCGCGCCTTTTCCGACATGACCCACGCCCTGCGCCAGCAGATCGATGCGGTGGAAAGCTTTGCCGCCGATGTGGCGCACGAATTGAAGAACCCGTTGGCCTCGCTGGCGAGCGCGGTCGAGGCGATGGACAAAGTCGATGATCCGGCGCTGCGCCGCCAGCTTTCGGCGATTGCCACGCATGATGTGCAGCGGTTGGACCGGCTGATTTCGGAAATTGCCGAGGCCAGCCGGATTGATGCTGCGCTTAGCCGCGCAACGTTTGCGCCGGTTGATCTGGCGCTGCTGGCGGCGCATCTGGTGGGCGCGCGCGGGGTGCGGCCGGGGACCATGGGCTGCCCGATCCGGTTTCGCCGCGACGAAGGCGATACCCGCGTGGTGGGCGACGCGCTGCAGCTTGAGCGCGTGCTGGACAACCTGCTGGACAATGCAGTGTCGTTTTCCCCGCAAGGGGGCGAAGTCGAAGTGCGCATCTGGGCGGGAGAGGGGCGCGTGCACCTGTCGGTCAGCGATGATGGCCCGGGCATCGCCGCGCAGGAACGCGAAAAGGTGTTTGACCGGTTCCACTCGGTGCGCCCCGATGAAGAGGCGTTTGGCGCGCACAGCGGGCTGGGCCTGGCCATCGCGCGCTCGATTGCCAAGGCGCATGACGGCACGCTGACGATTGTCGACAAACCTGATGGCAGCGCGGGCGCCTGCCTGGTGTTGGAATTGCCGCCGCTGAGCGAAGAGGACGAAGATTGACCGCGCTGGCGCACCAGGCCACGGCAGTGGCCATCAACGGCCGCGCGCTGCTGATCGAAGGCGCGCCGGGCAGCGGCAAATCGAGCCTGGCGCTGGCGCTGATCGACCGCGGGGCGGTGCTGATCGGCGATGATGCAGTGATGATCGAGCCGGCTGCGGACGGCCTGCTGGTCAGCCCGCACCCGCGCGTGGCGGGTCTCATCGAAGTGCGCAATGTGGGGCTGTTGACGCTGCCGGTGGTGGCGGCGGTGCCGCTGGCGCTGGTTCTGCTGCTCGATCACGCGGCGCCGCGCCATGTCGAGGCGGCCGGGCAGGCCCGGCGTGGCGGCATGGCGGTGCCGATGTTGCGGTTGTGGCCCGACAGCCCGGTGCTGGCCCTGCGCGCAGAGCTGGCGCTGGCGCGGTATGGCCTGGGCGGGCTGTAATACTCCGGTATTGCGGGCAATCGCACGGGCAGGGGGCTTCCCATTGCCGGCACACAGGCGCACATCGTGTCCATGACCGACGACTCGCCGGCTGAGGCAGTGCCCGCCCACGCCGTTCCTCCGCAACGTATCCTGCTGGTGACCGGTGTGCTGGGCGCCGGGAAGACCACCGCGATGCGCGCGCTGGAGGATCTGGGCTGGGAAGCGATCGATAATTTTCCGATCCGCCTGCTCGATCGGCTGCTCGAAACCGCGCCGACCCATGCCCGGCTCGATGCCGGGGCGCCGATCGCGATCGGGTTTGATACGCGCACCAGGGGGTTTGATCCGCGCACGATCATCGATCGGGTAAAGCTGCTGTCGGCGCGGCCGGATCTGACCGTGACCACGCTGTTTCTCGATTGTGGCGGCGCCGAACTGCAACGGCGGTACAACGAAACGCGCCGGCCCCACCCGATGAGCGAGGACAAGCCGGCGGAAAGCGGCATTGCCGCCGAACGCGAATTGCTGGAACCGCTGCGCCGTTGGGCGGACGTGGTGCTGACCACCACCGATTTCACCACCAACGATCTGCAACAGGCGATCCGCGACCATTTCCGCCAGGATACGCCGCCGCGCGCGGTGATCACCGTGAGCAGCTTCGGCTTTTCACGCGGCACCCCGCCGCTGGCCGATCTGGTGTTTGACATGCGGTTTCTGGCCAACCCCTATTGGGATGAAACCTTGCGCCCGATGACCGGGCGCGATGCGGTGGTGGGGGACTATATCCGCCGCGATGCCGCGTTTGATGAAGCCTTTGCGCGGATTCGCGATCTGCTGCTGCTGCTGCTTCCGCGGTTTGAAGCGCAAGGCAAGGCCTATGTGAACATTGCCTTTGGCTGTACCGGAGGGAAACACCGTTCGGTATTCATGGCCGAACAGATCGCTTCCGCCTTGCGCGAAGCGGGTTTTTCTCCCACATTGCTGCATCGCAACCTGGGTTCGCGTGCCGCCGATCTGGTTGAACTTGGCGGCGGGCGCACCCGGTAACGATATGCAAAATTATGATACTTCAGGTTTTTAGGCGAAGCCGATAACGAAAATGCCGATCGGGGAAGGATCGATCCTGAAGCCTGTAGATTCGCGATACGGCGATGTTGTGCCTGTTGCCGACCCCGTGGCCGATGGCAAATGCCATTGCGCCGGTACCACGGGAGGTGACGAGCCGCGACCGGGCCGGGTGCGCGTCGCCCTTCGGAGCCTTGTTACCCCATGATCGGTCTTATTCTCGTCACCCACGGTGCCCTTGCAGAAGAGTTCATCCATGCGATGGAACATGTTGTCGGGCGCCAATCCGATGTGATCGGTGTGTGCATCGGCCCCAATGATGACATGGAAAAGCGTCGCCGCGAAATCGCCGATGCGATTCGCCGTGTCGATAGCGGTGAAGGGGTGATCGTGCTGACCGACCTGTTTGGCGGCACGCCGTCGAATCTGGCGATTTCGCTGATGCAGGCGGGCAAAGTTGAAGTGATTGCGGGGATCAATCTGCCCATGCTGATTCGCCTCGCCAAGGCGCGCAATTGCATGGGGGTGCGCGAAGCGACCGCCGCCGCACGCGATGCGGGGCGCAATTACATCACGATCGCTTCCGAATTTCTGGGTCAGGATGCGTGATCGATGAATGAACAGGCCTATGTTGCGCGCGAACGGGTGACGATCGTAAACCAGCGCGGGCTGCACGCGCGCGCCAGCGCGAAATTCGTCAACGCCGTGGCGAAACTGCCCGAAGGGTTTGACGTGACCGTGTCCAAGGACGGGACCAGCGCCAATGGCGGATCGATTCTGGGCCTGATGATGCTGGGCGCGGCCAAAGGTGACAGCGTCGATCTGGCGGTGGCGGGCGAAGCGGGCGAGGCTGATGCGATCCTGATGAAGCTGGCGGGGCTGATCAAGGACGGCTTTGGCGAAGACTGATTTTTCGGTGACGCCATGACGCGCAAGACCATCACCGGGTTTTCCAACCCCACGATCAAATTCGTGCGCAGTTTGCGCGACAAAAAGCATCGGCGGCGCGAGGCCCGGTTTCTGGCCGAAGGGCTGCGGCTGCTGACCGATGCGCGCGAAAGCGGGCGCATTCCCGAATTGCTGCTGATGGCCACGGGCCGTGACGCGCATCCTTTGCTTGATGATCTGGAATTGGCGGTTGTTGCGGCCGGCGGCGAGGTGATCGAGGTGCCGCTCGACATTCTGGCCAAAGTGACCGGCAAGGACAATCCGCAGAGTGTTTGCGGCGTCTTTGCCGAATGGGATACGGGGCTTGCCGCCATCGATGCCGCCGCCGCGCCAATCTGGCTGGTGGCGCAGGCGATGCGTGATCCGGGCAATCTGGGCACGCTGCTGCGCACGGCCGATGCGGTGGGTGCGGGCGGGGTGATCCTGATCGATGATTGCGTCGATCCGTTCAGTGTGGAGGCCGTGCGCGCGAGCATGGGCGCAGTGTTTACGCAGCGGCTGGCGCAGGCGCGCTGGGGCGATTTCCTGCCCTGGCTGCGCGCCGGGCCGGGCCAACTGGTGGCGGCGTCATTGCGCGATGCGGTGCCTTATCGCGCGGCGGCTTATGCTGCGCCGTGCTTTGTGCTGGTTGGCAACGAATCGCGCGGCCTTCCCGAAGAGTATGAAATGGCGTGTGATTTGCGCGTGACCATGCCGATGAAGGGCCGTGCTGACAGCCTGAATGCCGCGGTGGCAGCAGCCGTGCTGGCCTATGAAGTGCTGGCGGGAATCGAATAGGCGGGGATCAAATAGGCTGGAATCAAATAGGCTGGGATCTGGCTCAGGCCGCGGCGGCGATGCGGTTGCGGCCTTCATCCTTGGCGCGATACATTGCCATGTCGGCGCGGTGCAGGATGTCCTTCAGGTTTTCGGCCGGGGTCCGTTCGATCGCCAGGCCCAGGCTGACGGTTACGCCATGGGCCCGGCCATCGACGACATAAGCGGTTGATCGCGCCACGTGCGACCTTACACGTTCGGTGAGTGCGAGGGCATCGGCCGCGCTGGTGCGTGGCAGATAGAGCCCGAATTCCTCGCCCCCGATCCGGCCCAGCAGATCATCGGCGCGGACCGCCTCGCGCAGCAGGCGCGCGATCTGGCGCAGCGCTTCGTCACCGGTTTCGTGCCCGTGGCGATCGTTGATCCCTTTGAAATGGTCGACATCGATCAGCACCAGCCAGCCCGCCGTGCCGGCTGCGCGCAATTCGCCGATTCGCCCCAGAAACGCTCCGCGGTTCAGCACGCCGGTCATCGGATCGTGCTCGGCCGCGATCTTGAGCTGGGCGTGGGTCTGCTGCAATTCGGTATAGAGTTGGTGCAGGCGGTCACTTTGACGGACGAGATGCCCGGAAATCGCCGCGCTGAGAATCAGCGGGCACATTGTCGCCACGCACCAATAAACCAGCGGCACCGGAATGCCCGAAACGAGCGTGACGCATTCGAGGCAGACAAGCGTCAACCCGATGGAAATGCCGACAGAGCGGGCGATGCGGAAACGCGGAGTCATACCTGGGACCATGCAGCCCCGACCCTTGTTGAATGCTTAACAGATTGCTTGTGCGCAAGACTGCGATGACGTTTCGTTGAAATTGCCTGCGCCGTCACCCCGGGCTTGACCCGGGGTCCCGCTTTTTTCCTTTTCTGAGACGGACCGCGATTTGTGCGGCGACGGCTCGGTTGGCATCGACTGATATGAGCGCAGCGCGGCGATACTACAGATGCCTGCATTGCGCATGAAAAACGGATAAAACGGTGACGGCGAGAATGGACGTTTGCGTTTTTTGAGAAAATCAACCCGGATTGGCTAGGTCTTTTTGGCCGACTTGTGCTGCATAAAAAGCAAACAAGCGGGACCCCGGGTCAGGCCCGGGGCGACGGCATGGTGGTAAGGTTATTCATCAGCGATGCGGTCAGAATATCGCGGCAACATTTCAACTTGCGGGATATCCTCGGATACTGCGCGCTTGCCAATTTTGATGTGCTTTTCACTCAATCTGCGTGCCCTGCTCATTACATTGCCGTCGTAGGTGCGCGAAAAATCGTTAAAGCTGTTGACTGCACGGCCCAGATGGACACCAGTCTTCATTAGGTCGTCCTGCGTCTTTGCAAGGCTGTCGTACAGATCGGCAGCAAGTTTGCCGATTTCCTGAGCCTCCTTGGTCAATCCTTCCTGCTGCCAAACCTGCGCTACAGTGCGTGCGATTGCGACAAGGTTCGTGGGGCTGGCCAGCAACACGCGGCGTTCAAACGCGAAATCCCATAGAGTGGGGTCATATTCCAGTGCGGCAGCGATGAAGTGTTCACCCGGAACGAACATGAGAACATAGTCTGGAGCATTTTCGAACTGGCTTTGGTAGCCTTTTGCGCTGAGTGCTTGAATATGTGTGCGCATCGAAGCGAGATGTTTTTCAAGGTGCTCGAGGCGCGTCTTTTCGTCGGTCGCCTCGAACGCGTCCTGATAGGCGTTGAGCGAGACTTTGGCATCGATCACCAGCAGCTTGTTGCCGGGAATGCGCACGATGGCATCGGGGCGCAGGCGGCCTTCTTCGGTGTTGACCGACTGTTCGGTCACGAAATCGGTGTGTTCGGACAGGCCGCATTGTTCGAGCACGTTGCGCAGTTGCAGTTCGCCCCAGCGGCCGCGCGTCTTGGGCCCGTTGCGCAGCGAATTGCCCAGTTGCGCGGCGGCACTGCGCACCGCTTCTTGCCCGTCGCGCATCGACTGGATCAGCCCGGTCAGGTTGCCAAAGGCATCGACGCGGTCTTTTTCCAGTTTGCCGACCTGATCCTCATAGGCTTTCAGCCGCTCGCCTACCGGTGCGAGCAGGGTGTTGAGCCGTTCGGCCTGGGTCTTTTCGCTTTCTTCGAAGCGGGCGTTGGCGCGGGTGAGGAAGGCGTCCTGCGCCTGGGCGAGCACTTTGCTGCCGGCGTTTTCGAATTCCTTGCGCAGTTCGACTTGCGCGGTCAGCAGCAGGCGCTTTTGCTCGTCAAAATTGGCAGCATCGGCCTTCAACCGGGCGAGATCGGCCGCCAATGCTTCACGCGCGCCGCGCGTTTCGGCCAGTTCGGCGCGCAGGCGATCGGCCTCTGCCGCGCGCGCCTCTGCGCCGGCAAGACGCGGGGCGAGCGAATCGCGATCGCGGCGCACGTTGGCGAGTTCGGCGGTCAGCGTGTCGACCTGCTTTGCTCGCTCGGACATGCCGGCGAGGTCGATCGTCATCGATTTGAGCGTGGCCTCATGCGCGTCGGCGCGGCTGCGCCATTCCGCGGCGGGGCGGTTGCCCAGAACCCAGCCGAGCACCCCGCCGAGAACCAGGCCCAGACCCAGCGCCGCCACGGCGAGCACGGCAAGCATCAGCGAATCCACTCAGGGCACCCTTTCAATCACGGAACGAACCGTGAACTTATCGGGTGTGTTGCCCGCGATCAAGCCGCGCGGCGGATCTTTTCCAGCTTCTTGAGCACCATGCCGCGTTTCAGCCGCGACAGATGGTCGATGAACAGGATGCCTTCGAGATGGTCCATCTCGTGCTGCAGGCAGGTGGCGAGCAGATCGTCGATATCGGCTTCGTGCACGGTGCCGTCGAGATCCTGCCAGCGCGCATGGATCGCGGCGGGGCGGGTGACATCGGCATAGATTTCGGGGACCGACAGGCACCCTTCGCTATAGACCGAAAGCTCTTCCGATCGGGGAGTCAGCACCGGGTTGATGAACACCCGGGGTTCTTTCTTGACCGGCTGGTGGCTGTGGCTGTGGCCGCCGTGCGCGGTGCACTCTTCGGGTTCGGCATCGGGATCTTCGGGTTGCAGATCGATCACCAGCACGCGCAGCGGCACGCCGATCTGGATCGCCGCCAGGCCGATGCCGGGGGCATCGTACATGGTGTCGAACATGTCGGTCACCAGATCGCGCAGCGCCTGGTCAAAGGTTTCAACCGGTTTCGACACCTGCTTCAGCCGGGCGTCGGGAACTTCGATGATTTCGCGGATAGCCATCGGCCCAAGATAATCGGCCCGTTGCCCCGACGCAAGGGCCGCAAACGGTGAACCTGTTCCCGATCAGCCCACCGATCAGCCCACCGATCAGCCCACCGATCAGCCCACCGATCAGCCCACCGGGCGGCGCGCACGCAGCGCCTGCGCCAGTGTGCCTTCATCCAGATAATCGAGCTCGCCCCCCACCGGCAGGCCATGCGCGAGCTGGGTCAGGCGCACGGCATGGCCCTCCAGCCGTTCGGCAAGGTAATGCGCGGTGGTCTGCCCCTCCAGCGTGGCATTCATGGCCAGCACGACTTCATCGATGCCGCCTTTTGCCACCCGGTCGATCAGGCGGGCAATGTTCAGGTCTTCGGGTCGCACGCCATCGAGGGCCGAAAGCCGCCCGCCGAGCACGTGATAGCGCCCGGTGAACAGCCGCGCGCGGTCGAGCGCCCACAGATCTGCCACATCCTCCACCACGCACAGCGCGCGGGCATCGCGGCGCGGATCGGCGCAGATGCTGCACGGGCTGGTGGTATCGACATTGCCGCAGACCGGGCATTCGACCAGATGATCGCGCACGTGGACAAGCGCCTCTACCAGCCCGGTCAGCGCGGATTCGCGCCGTTTGATCAGCCACAGCACCGCGCGCCGCGCCGAACGCGGGCCCAGCCCCGGCAGCCGGGCCAGCGCGCCGGCCAATGCCTCGATCTCTTGTGATGCCATGGTGGCAGCGATAGAGCATTGCGCAAAAAAGTGGGAACCGGTTTTTTGCTTTTCGCGATGCGACAATAATGCTTTGCCGATCCCCGAAAACGAAAGGGCAAAGATGCGGCTGGTCTTCATGGGTACCCCGGATTTTGCGGTGCCGACGTTGCACGCGCTGATTGCCGCCGGGCACGAGGTTGTCGCGGTTTACAGCCAGCCGCCGCGTCCGGCGGGGCGCGGGCACAAGCTGCAACCATCGCCGGTGCATCGCGCGGCGCAAGCGGCAGGGATTGCGGTGCTGACCCCGGCCAGCCTGAAAAGTGCGGAGGAACAGGCCGCCTTTGCCGCGCATCGCGCCGATGTGGCGGTGGTTGCCGCCTATGGCCTGATCCTGCCGCGCGCGGTGCTGGATGCGCCCGGGCACGGGTGCCTGAACGTGCACGGGTCGATCCTGCCGCGCTGGCGCGGGGCGGCGCCGGTGCAGCGCGCGATTCTGGCGGGCGATGAAGCAACCGGGGTGACGATCATGCAGATGGAGGCGGGGCTGGATACCGGCCCGATGCGCCTGATCGTGCGGACCCCCGTGGCG
This sequence comes from uncultured Sphingomonadales bacterium, assembly GCA_903832325.1. GTDB lineage: Bacteria > Pseudomonadota > Alphaproteobacteria > Sphingomonadales > Sphingomonadaceae > Novosphingobium. The sequence continues at coordinate 41,607 of CAILBC010000033.1, forward strand.
GGCAAGACCACCGGCGAATTGACCGCCGAACTGGCCGAACTGGGCGCGCGGGCGATGGTGGCGGTGCTTTCCGACATGGCCGCGCATCCGCCCGTGCCGCAGCCCGATGATGGCGTGACGTATGCGGCCAAGATCGACAAGGCCGAAAGCCGGCTGGATTTCGCGCGGCCTGCGCCCATGCTGGAACGCCAGGTGCGCGCCTTTGCGCCTGCGCCGGGGGCCTTTTTCGAGATGGCGGGGGAGCGGTACCGCGTTCTGGCGGCGCAAGTGGCCGATCATGGCCAGGATGCCGAGCCCGGCACGGTGATCGATGACCGCCTGACAATTGCCTGTGGCAGCGGCGCGCTGCGCCCCACGCTGGTGCAGCGCGCCGGGCGCCCGGCGATGGCGGTGGAGGCGCTGTTGCGCGGTTATCCCGTTCCCGCCGGCACGAGGATCTAGCGCGTGCCGCGTTTTGCCCTGACTCTGGAATGGGATGGCACCCCGTTCATGGGGTTTCAGCGCCAGCCGCACGGACCGTCGGTGCAGGCGGCGATCGAGGCCGCGTTGGGCGCGGTGACGCAGGAAACGGTGGCGCTCCATGCGGCGGGGCGGACCGATACCGGCGTGCATGCACGCGCGATGCGGGCCCATTTCGATCTGACGCGGCCGTTTGATGCGTTCCGCCTGGGTGAGGCGATCAACGCGCTGGTAAAGCCGCAGCCGATTGCCGTGCTCGATTGCCGCGCAGTGGCCGATGACTGGCATGCGCGGTTTTCGTGCACCGGGCGCGCTTATGAATACCGCATCATCAACCGCCGCGCGCCGCTGACGCTGGAGGCGCGGCGGGCCTGGCGCATCATGAAGCCGCTGGATGCCGATGCGATGCACCATGCCGCGCAAGTGCTGGTGGGATGCCACGATTTCACCACGTTCCGGTCGGTGCATTGCCAGTCGGCCAGCCCGGTCAAGACGCTGGACCGGCTGGACGTGCGGCGCGAAGGCGATGAAGTGCTGGTCATGGCCGCGGCGCGCAGTTTTCTGCATCACCAGGTGCGATCGATGGTCGGCTGCCTGGCGCTGGTCGGGCAGGGGCAATGGTGCCGCGATGATCTTGTTGCGGCACTGGCCGCCAAAGACCGTTGCAAACTGGGACTTAATGCGCCACCCGATGGGCTCTATTTCATGCACGCGACATATCCGGGAGAGAGTGACCATGGTTTCCAACAGGCAACTGGTATCGACGCTTGAGGCCGACGGTCTGCTGACCGTGACGCTGCGCGACGAAACGCTGGCCGATCCGGTCGGCCACGAAGTGCTGATCCGGATCGAGGGCGCGCCGATCAACCCTTCGGATCTGGGGCTGCTGTTTGGCCCGGCCGATCTGGAAAACGCGCAATTCAGTCCGGGCAAGATCGTGGCGAAAATGCCCGAAGGCGCGGTGCGCGCGATGCAGGCGCGGCTGGGCCAGGTGCTGCCGGTGGGCAACGAAGGCGCGGGCACGGTGATTGCTGCCGGCGATGCGCCCGCGGCGCAGGCGCTGCTGGGCAAAGTGGTCGCGGTGATTCCGGGCGCGATGTATGCGCAATATCGCATCGTCGATGCGCGCGCCTGCATGGTTCTGCCCGATGGCGCCACGGCCGAACAGGGCGCGGCCGCGTTTGTCAATCCGTTGACAGCGCTGTGCTTTGTCGATGCGTTGAAGCGTGAAGGGCACAAGGCGCTGGTGCACACCGCGGCGGCGTCGAACCTGGGCCAGATGCTGGTGCGCATTTGCCAGGCCGATGGCGTGCCGCTGGTCAATATCGTGCGGTCGCCGGCGCAAGTCGCGCTGTTGCAGGGCATGGGTGCCGAATATGTGGTCGATTCGTCGGCTGACACATTTGCCGCCGATCTGGTCGCCGCGATCGAAGCGACCGGCGCGACTTTGGCATTTGACGCGATTGGCGGGGGCAAGATTGCCGGGCAGATTCTCCACGCGATGGAGCAAGTGGCCAGCAAGGGCGCCGCGTTCAGCCGCTATGGCTCGGATGCGTTCAAGAAAGTCTATACATACGGCATGCTTGATACCGGGCCGACCGTGCTCAACCGCACATTCGGCTTTTCGTGGTCGCTCAGCGGGTTTTTGCTCACGCCCTATATGGCGCAGATCGGCGCAGAGGCGGTCGAGGGCCTGCGCCAGCGCGTGCGCGATGAACTGACCACCACATTTGCCAGCCATTTCAAGGCGCGGATCAGCCTGGACGAAGCGCTGACGCGCGATGTTGCGCTAGCCTACAACGCGCGCGCCACGGGGGAGAAATACCTGATCGTGCCCAACGGCTGAACCGTGGTGCAGCAGCCCCCGGTACCGTGCCGGGGGCTGCGCCATGCGCCGCCGGCCATGCGGCGCTGGCCATACGGCGCCGGGGCGTAACGCTCTGTTAACGAACGGTGATTAGGCTCCCCCGGTCTGGCAGGGGACCCGAATGGTCCAAGGCACCGTCCCTGCCGGCGGGAAAGGTTGCCGTTGGTGTTCGCGCTGCGCCAGGCCCTGTTGAAAAACCGGCTGTTTCTGGGCGATTTGATCGCCCAGGACGTGGATAGCCACGACGCCGAATGGTTTGCCGGGTGCAAGCTCAATCATTTGTCCAGCCTGCCCGGCCAGCCCTATGAAATGCTGCGCGCGGCGCTGGTGCTGTGGCTGGGCGGGATCGGTGCGGCCTGGTACTGGGCGGCCAATCTGGCGGTGGCAGGGGCGCTGACGCTGGCGCTGTTTGCGCTGGCGCGCGCCACTATCAGCCGGCAGGCGCTGGTCGATCGCTGGCGCTGGTATATCCTGGGCCGGGGGGTGGCGCTGGCTGTGCTGGCCGGGGCGGCAATGATGCTGGCGCCCGAAGCGTGCCTGGTGCCGCTGGTGATCGTGCTGCTGATGGCGTTTGGTGTAGAGGCCTATGCGCAGTTTCCTCTGCCGATTTCGGCCGTGGCGGTGCAGTCCATGGGCATGGCGGCGATTATCGCGGGCCTGCTGACCCGCCCCGGCGCCACGCCGATGGCATTGATCGTGCTGATGGTGCTTGGCGTGATCAGCGCGTATGTGCGCATTTTCAATTTCTATTACCTGTTTGCCACGCGGCGGTTGCGCACGCGCAAGCTGAGCAATGCCAACGAAACGATCCAGTTGCTGCTCAACCAGTATGACGAACACGGCAGCGACTGCCTGGTGGAAACCGATGTGCAGGGCCGCGTGCGCACCGCATCGGAACGGCTGTGCCGCATGGCCGGGCTGGCGCCTGACCAGATCAACGGGCGCAAGCTGGTAGCGCTGTATGATGAAGGCCCCGAGCAAGAGGCGATCCGCCGCGCGGCGCACCGGCTGAAGCCGTTTCGTGAACTCGTGGCGCCGATCACCACCCCTTATGGCCGGCGCTGGTGGCTGCTTTCGGGCTGTGCGGTGTTTGATTCGGCCGGGTGCCATGCCGGGTTTCGCGGGTTCATCCGCGATGTGACCGACCGCCACCATGCCGAAACGCGCGTGCGCTTTCTGGCCGATCACGATGCGTTGACGCGGATTGCCAATCGGGCCGCGTTCCACGCGGGGCTGGATGCGGCGGTGCTGCGCCAACAGATTGCCTGGCGGGAACCGGCACCGGCCGAACGCATCGGCTTTGCGGTGATGTTTCTCGATCTTGACCGGTTCAAGCTGATCAACGATTCGCATGGGCACGGCGCGGGTGACCGGGTGCTGGTGGAAACCGCATCGCGGCTGACCCAGGTGATCGGCGACAAGGGGCTGGTGGCGCGGCTGGGCGGCGATGAATTTGCCGTGCTGCTGCATGAACCTGCATCGGTGGCGGCGGTGATCGCCACGGCCGAGGCGGTGATTGCCGTGCTGTCTGCGCCGATCCAGCTGGATACGCGCGTGGTCAATGTGGGGGCCAGCATCGGGGTTGCGCTGGGCGGGTTGCACGGCAGCAGCGGCGATGAATTGCTGCGCGCCGCCGACCTGGCGCAATATGATGCCAAATCGAGCGGGCGCGGCTGTGTCGTGGTGTACAGTTCGGACCTGCTGCGCAGCCTGGCCGATCGCCAGGCGATGGAAATCGAATTGCGCCTGGCGCTCGCCACCGGGGAATTCGCCCTGCATTATCAGCCCTTTGTCGATCTGGCATCGGGCGCGATTGTCGGATTTGAGGCGCTGTTGCGGTGGCACCATCCGCAGCGGGGGATGATCCTGCCGCCGCAATTCATCCCCTTGGCCGAGGAAACCGGGCTGATCGTGCCGATCGGCGAATGGGTTCTGCGCGAGGCACTGGCCGAATCAGCGACCTGGCCGACGGACCTGTCGGTGGCGGTAAACGTTTCGGCGGTGCAATTGCGCGGGGGTGAAATCCTGCGCCAGGTGATTGCCGCGCTGTCGGCCAGCGGGTTTGACCCGGCCCGGCTGGAACTGGAAATCACCGAAACCATGCTGATCGAGAACGAGGTGCAATGTCTGGATGTGCTGCACCGGCTGCGCAGCCTGGGCGTGCGCATCGCGCTCGATGATTTCGGCACCGGGTATTCGTCATTGAACTATTTGCGCAGTTTTCCGTTCGACAAGATCAAGATCGATCGCTGTTTCGTGACCGACTTGTCCGACCAGTCGACCGATCCAGGGGACAGTGCGGCGATTGTCGGCGCGGTGCTCGATCTGGCGGGCAAACTGCACATGGCGACGATTGCCGAAGGGGTGGAGGATCAGAGCCAGCTTGACCGGCTGCGCGCGCAAGGCTGCGGGCAAGTGCAGGGCTGGCTGACCGGGCGGGCCATGCCGGCGTGCGATCTGCCGATCGTGCGCACGGGCAGCCGGCGGCCGCAGCCATCGGTGCATGCGCGGCCGGCGGCGCTGCAGGACAGCCACAGCGTGGACGTGGACATCGGGGCGGAGCGACGGTCCGGAACCTGAACGCGCCTGCTCTCCGGGCCCCCGGGGGCCTCCCAACGGTCAGGCCCCCAAACGGTCAGGCCTTATGCGCGATGCTTTCGGGCAAGTCCTTGCCGAACACGCGTTGATAATATTCGGCCACCAGCACGCGCTCGGTCTCGTCGCATTTGTTGAGGAACGACAGGCGGAAGGCAAAGCCGACATCGTTGAAAATGGCCGCGTTCTGCGCCCAGCTGATCACCGTGCGCGGGCTCATCACCGTGGAAATATCGCCGCCGATGAAGCCCTTGCGAGTCAGATCGGCCACGCGCACCATGTCGCCCGCGGTCTTTTCATCCAGCCCGGCGACTTTTTTGGTGACCACGTCGATTTCGGTCGCGGCGGGCAGATAGTTGAGTGCGACGACCATGTTCCAGCGGTCCATCTGGCCCTGGTTGATCGCCTGGGTGCCATGATAGAGGCCCGAAGTATCGCCCAGGCCTACGGTGTTGGCCGTGGCGAACAGGCGGAACCACGGGCTGGGCCGGATCACCCGGTTCTGATCGAGCAGGGTCAGCTTGCCTTCGGTTTCCAGCACGCGCTGAATCACGAACATCACGTCGGGCCGGCCGGCGTCATATTCGTCGAACACCAGCGCGGTGGGGGTCTGCAAGGCCCAGGGCAGCAGGCCTTCGCGGAATTCGGTAACCTGCAACCCGTCGCGCAGCACGATTGCATCGCGCCCGATCAGGTCGATACGGCTGATATGGGCATCAAGGTTGATGCGCACGCAGGGCCAGTTCAGCCGCGCCGCGATCTGTTCGATGTGAGTTGATTTGCCCGTGCCGTGATAGCCCTGGACCATGACGCGGCGGTTGAACGCAAAGCCGGCGAGAATGGCCAGCGTGGTATCCGGATCGAACACGTAATTGGTGTCGATATCGGGCACGCGTTCGTCGGCCGCGCTGAACGCGGGCACGGTCATGGCGATGTCGATCCCGAACGTCGCGCGGACGTCGATCGTGGTATCGGGGGCGGCGAGCACAGTGCTGGCAGTCGTGTCGGTCATCACGCGTTCGACTAGACGGGCCGGCGCGCGGCTGCAATGCCATTGATGCGCAAAAGGGTGCGGAAAAACGCATGATCGGCGTGTTCCGGGGCGTGGCATTGGGGGCAATTGTGCGCAAAGTCCGGGCATCGCGGCGCGGTGCGCCGAATCAGCCCGGTTTCATCGCACGAAGGACCCCACGCATGCCCGATCCGTTGTCGCCGGCCCCGCACACGCCGATCTATCCCGATCTGCCGCCGCGCGAAGAGATGATCACGGGCGGCACACACCCGCGCGACCAGCAGGCGGGCCAGAGGCAGCAACAGCAACAGCAATAGAAACCGGACCCTTGACGCGGCGGGTGATTGACGCGCGCGGCCTGGGCCCGCATCAGGCGCGCATGGCTGACTGGTTCCTGTCGATCGCAATGCTGGCGGTGATTGCACTGTTGCTGGGCGCAGCCGCGCTGTGGCGGCGTGGCGAGCGGCGCAAGGGCGTGCTGATGGCGGTGGCCGCGCTGGTGATCGCCGGCAATGTGGCGATATCGCTGATACCGGTGCCGGCCGGGCCAACCCCGGCCGGAACGGTTCCGGCGCCTGCGCCTGCGCCTACTTGATGGGCCCCTATTTGATAGGGCAATCGGGCGACAGGCGCATGTCGAGGTAGGTATCGACCGCGCGCATCATGTCATCCAGCTCGTTTTCATAGAAATGGTTGGCGCGCGGGATTTCGTCGTGGTGAATGGTGATGTGCTTTTGCGTGCGCAGCTTGTCTACCAGCTTTTGCACGGCATTGGGCGTGACCACGGTATCGGCAACACCCTGGATGATGATGCCAGAGGCCGGGCATGGCGCCAGAAAGCTGAAATCGTACATGTTTGCGGGCGGCGAGACCGAAATGAAGCCGCGCACTTCGGGGCGGCGCATCAGCAATTGCATGCCGATCAGCGCGCCGAACGAATAGCCGGCGATCCACGTGCTCGAAGCTTCGGGATGGATCTGCTGCACCCAGTCGAGCGCAGCGGCGGCATCGGACAATTCGCCGATGCCGTTGTCAAAGCTGCCCTGGCTGCGCCCGACACCGCGAAAATTGAAGCGCAACGTGGCAAAGCCGCGCGCGACAAAGGCGCGATAGAGCGCCTGGGTAATCCGGTCGTTCATCGTGCCACCGGCCTGCGGATGGGGATGAAGGATCATGGCGATCGGCGCCCGGCTGCGTGCGGCGGGCTGAAACCGGCCCTCAAGGCGACCTTCGGGACCGGGAAAAATGACTGCGGGCATTGCTGTTCCTGACGAAACCGGTTGCGGCACCGCGCAGCCGGATGGACGGGCGGCGCGGGGCCGTTGCGGTCCAAAAAAATTGAACGCGCCTGAATGGGAGCAATGGCTATATAGAAACCGCCTTCGCGAAAGCAATCTTTCTAGCAGGAACCGTCTTGTCGAACCCCGCAAAGCCCGATTTCGTGTATCTTGACCATGCGGCCACCACTCCGTTGCTGCCCGCCGCGGCCGAGGCGATGGCGCGCGGGTTCGCGATCTGGGCCAATCCGTCGAGCCCGCACCGTGCCGGCCGCGCGGCGCGCGCCGCTATCGAGGATGCACGCGCGCGGATTGCCGCGGCGCTCGGCTGGACCGGCGAAGTGATCCTGACCAGCGGGGCGAGCGAGGCGCTGGCCCTGGCGCTGCGACAGGCGACGGTCGATCGGCGGATCATTTCGGCGGTGGAGCATGACGCGGTGTTTCGCGCAGCCCCGGATGCGCACGTGTTGCCGATGGAAAGCGACCAGGCGTCGATCCGGGCGCTCGATCCTGCTGCACTGGAGGCGGCGCTTGGCCAGCCGGGGCGGGCGATCGTGGCAATCCAGTTGATCAATTCCGAAACCGGCACCGCGTTTCTGCCGGTGTCGAACAATCCCGAGATCGAACAGATTCACGCTGCGGGCGGCCTGGTCCTGTGTGACGCATCGCAAATCGGTTTCGGGCGGAGCCTGCCCCGGGGCGTTGATATGGCGGTGATTTCCGGCCACAAGATCGGCGGGCCGATCGGCATCGGGGCCTTGCTGGTGCGCGATTTTGCCATGCTTGCCGCCAGCGGCGGGCAGGAGCGGGGCTATCGCCAGGGCACCGAAAACCTGCCCGGCGCGCTGGGCCTTGCGGCCGCGCTGGAAGCAGGTGAAGCGCCATGGCGAACGACGCGCCAGCAGCGTTCGGACTTCAGGGACCGTTTGCGGAGTACGTCGGACCTCATCACGGCCGGCGTGCAGTGCGTGCATATCTTCGCGCTGACGAGCGATCGCCATTCGGCCAATGCCCTGCTGATCCGGGTGGATGCCATGGGTTTCGGGGTATCGGCGGGTTCGGCCTGTTCGTCAGGCTCGCTCAAGCCCAGCCGGGTGCTTGCCGGGTTTGGCGTCGATCCCGATGCGGCCAGGCGCACGATCCGCGTGTCGCTTGGCTGGAGCACGACCCCGGACGAGCTTGATGCCTTTGCGCAGGCGTGGGAGCAGCTTCACGCATGATCTATCTCGATTACCAGGCGACCACGCCGCTGGCGCCCGAAGCGCGCGAGGCGATGCTGCCCTGGCTGGGCGGGCCGGAAACCGACGGCTTTGCCAATCCGCACAGCCCCAACCGTGCCGGGCGCGCCGCCGCCGCCGCGATCGAACTGGCGCGTGAGGCGGTGGCCGCGTTGCTGCCGCCGGGCGGGCGGGTGATTTTTACCTCGGGCGCGACCGAGGCGATCAATCTGGCGCTGCGCGGCAGCGGCGCGCGCCGGCTGGCGGTTTCGGCGATCGAGCATGCGGCGGTGCTGGATACCGCGCGGGCGATCGATCCGGATTGTGCCGTGTTGCCGGTGGGGCCGGATGGACTGGTCGATCCTGACGTCGCGATCCCCGCGGGCACCGGGCTTGTCGCGGTGATGCAGGTCAACAACGAGATCGGCACGGTGCAGCCCGTGGCGCAGATCGGCGCGCGGGCACGGGCTGCGGGCGCACTGATGCTGTGCGATGCGGTGCAGGGGGCGGGCAAGCTGGCCGCGCCCGAAGGCTGCGACCTGATCACGGTTTCGGCGCACAAGCTGTATGGGCCCAAGGGGATTGGCGCGTTGTGGGTGCGCGATGGTGTGGCGCTGGCTCCGCAGATGACCGGCGGCGGGCAGGAGGCCGGGCTGCGATCGGGCACGCTCAGCCCGGCGCTGATCGCCGGGTTTGGCGCGGCGGCGCAGCTGTGCACAAGGCTGTGTACAAAGCCGGGCACAGGCGATGCGGCGCATGTGGAGCGGCTGTGGACAAGGGCGCGTGCGGGCTTTGCCGGATGGACGCTGAACGGCAGCGCCGATGCACGCTGGCGCGGCAATCTGAACGTGCGGATGGATGGGCTGGATGTGGCGCGGGTGCTGTCGGACTGTCGCGGGGTGGCGATTTCGGCGGGGTCGGCCTGTGCCAGCGGATCGGGCCGCACCAGCCATGTCTTGCGCGCGATCGGACTTTGCGACAGAGATGCGAAAACCGCGCTCAGAATAGGGTTCGGGCGATATACCGGGGAAGAGGAGCTGGACAGGGCGATTGCGGCAATCTTTGCCGCGGTGCGCGCGCAAGGTCTGCCCGCCTGACAGGCGGCAGGGCGGTGGCTGGTCACGCGCGCAGGGGAGAATGCGACGGATGGTCAAAGTCTGCTTCGTCACCACCGATGGGCGCCGGGTTGATGTGAACGGCGAACCCGGGCAGCGCCTGCTGGAACTGGGCCAGGCGCACGGCATGCCGCTGGAAGGCACTTGCGAAGGCCAGATGGCGTGTTCGACCTGCCACGTGATCATCGCGCCCGACTGGTTTGATCGTCTGCCCGCCGCCAGCGACGATGAAGAGGACATGCTCGATCTGGCCGCCGGGGTTACGCGCACCAGCCGCCTGTCGTGCCAGATCGCGCTGAGCGCCGAACTCGACGGGATCGAAGTGCGTATTCCCGACGAAGCGCGCGACATGCAGGGGCGCTGAACCCGCGCGTTTTCCCCTGCCTTGCGCCGGCGCACGCGCGGCGCCCGGTTGTCAACGCGGCCACGGGTGGTAGGACACGCAGCCTATGCCCAGCGATACCCCGACCCCCGATGCGCCCGATCCGTTTGACCTGATTGTTGACGCGCCCTTCGATTCGGCGCTGTCGGAGCGGTATCTGGTCTATGCGCTGTCGACGATCACCGCGCGCAGTCTGCCCGATCTGCGCGACGGGTTGAAACCGGTGCACCGCCGGCTGCTGTGGGCGATGCGGCAATTGAAGCTGAACCCGACCGACGCGTTCAAGAAATCGGCGCGCGTGGTGGGCGATGTGATCGGCAAGTATCACCCCCATGGCGATGCCAGCGTCTATGACGCGATGGTTCGGCTCGCGCAGGATTTCGCGCTGCGTTATCCGCTGGTCGAAGGGCAGGGCAATTTCGGCAATATCGATGGCGATAATGCGGCGGCCTATCGCTATACCGAGGCGCGGCTGACTGCGACGGCGGTGCGGCTGATGGCCGGGCTGGAAGAAGGCACGGTCGATTTCCACCCGACGTACAACGGCGAAGAAGAAGAGCCGGAAATCTTTCCCGGCTTGTTCCCCAATCTGCTGGCGAACGGCGCCACCGGCATTGCGGTGGGCATGGCGACCTCGATCCCCAGCCACAATGTTGCCGAAATCGTCGACGCGACGCTGCTGCTGATCGACAACCCGAATGTCGAACATGCGCAGTTGATGGAGGTGTTTCACGGGCCCGATTTCGCCACCGGCGGCATCGTCGTGGACAGCCCCGCGGCGATCAGCGCGGCCTATGCCAGCGGCAAAGGGGCGATCCGCCAGCGCGCGCGGTTTTCGACCGGGCGCGATGAAAACGGCGTGTGGGAAGACACCGGCATTGAAAAGCTGGGCGGCGGGCAGTGGCAGCTGGTCATTTCCGAAATCCCCTACATGGTCGCCAAGGGAAAGCTGATCGAACAGATCGCCAGCCTGATCGCGGACAAGAAGCTGCCGATCCTGGAAGACGTGCGCGATGAATCCGATGAGGCGATCCGCCTGATCATCGTGCCGAAAAGCCGCAATGTCGATCCCGAGCTGCTGAAGGAATCGCTGTACCGTCTGACCGAGCTGGAATCGCGGTTTTCGCTTAATCTCAACGTGCTCGATTCGCGGCGCACCCCGGGCGTGCTGGGGCTGAAACTGTTGCTGCAGGAATGGGTGATCGCGCAGATCGACATCATGCTGCGCCGCACCCGGCACCGGCTGGACAAGATCGCCAACCGGCTGGAACTGCTGGGCGGCTATATCATCGCCTATCTCAATCTTGACCGGATCATCGAAATCATCCGCGGCGAGGATGAGCCCAAGCCGGTGATGATTGCCGAATTCGAACTGACCGACCGCCAGGCCGAAGCAATCCTGAACATGCGGCTGCGCAGTTTGCGCAAGCTGGAAGAAATGGAATTGCGCCGCGAACGCGATGGGCTGCTGGCCGAACAGGCCGAATTGACTGCGCTGCTGGACAGCCCGGCGCGCCAGCGCACCCGGCTGAAGCGCGAACTGGCCGCGCTGCGCAAGGAATACGGGCCCGATACCCCGCTGGGGCGCCGCCGCACGACGATTGCCGAGGCCGCACCGACGCGCGAATTCAGCCTGGACGCGATGATCGAAAAGGAACCGGTGACGGTGATCGTGTCGCAGCGCAGCTGGATACGCGCGGCGAAAGGCCACCTGCCGCTCGGCACCGACAGCAAGGGCGAAGATTTCAAGTTCAAGGAAGGCGATGGCCCAGCCTTTGCCTTTCATGCGCAGACCACCGACAAGCTGTTGATCGCGCTGGACAACGGGCGGTTCTATACGATCGGATCGGACAAGCTGCCGGGCGCGCGCGGGTTTGGCGAACCGATCCGCACGATGCTCGATATCGACCCCGACGCGCAGATCGTTGCAATCGTGATCTGGCGGGCGGGAGGGCAATTGCTGCTGGCATCGAACACCGGGCGCGGGTTTGCGGCGGAAATGGACGAGCTGTTGGCCGAAACGCGCAAAGGGCGCGGCGTGGTGGCAACCAAGCCGGGGGTAAAGCTGAGCGTGGTGCGCGAAATCGCCCCCGAACACGACCACGTGGCGGTGATCGGCGACAACCGCAAGCTGGTGATCTTTGCGCTGAACGAAGTGCCGGTCCTGGCCAAAGGACAGGGGGTTGCGCTGCAACGCTATCGCGATGGCGGCCTGGCCGATGCGGTTACGCTGCGCATCGAGGACGGCTTGTCATGGCCGATGGGCGGCGACAGCGGCCGCACCCGCACCGAAAAGGACCTGCTGCCGTGGAAAGTCGCGCGCGGCGCGGCCGGGCGCCTGCCGCCCAACGGGTTTCCGCGCGACAACAAGTTTGCGTGAGGGGGGCGGTTTGACGGTGTTGCCGGCCCCCAAGGACAGAGAGAAGCCTGATGACCCAGCCCCGTTATTCGCTTGATGGCCGTGTTGCGCTGATTACCGGTGCCAGCTCGGGGATTGGCGCGCATCTGGCGCGGTTGTTTGCGGCGGCGGGGGCCAAAGTGGTGCTGGGCGCGCGGCGGGTGGACCGGATTGCGGCGCTGGCAGGCGAGATTGGCGCCAATGCGCTGCCAGTGGCGATGGATGTGACCGATGAGGCGTCGATCGTGGCCGCGTTCGATGCGGCAGAGGCGCATTTCGGCACGCCCGACACGGTGCTGGCCAATGCCGGAATTGCCGAGGCGGGGCGCGCGATCGCTTTGTCTGCGGATCAGGTGCGGCGGGTGATCGATACCAATTTTACAGCGGTCTATCTTACCGCGCGTGAGGCGGCGCGGCGGATGATCGCGGCTGGATCAAAGGAAACCGGGCGCGGCCGCATCGTGCTGACCGGTTCTATCACTGCCGAAATGACCGGACAGGGCGATTCGGCCTATGCCGCGAGCAAGGCGGCCGTGGTGCACCTGGGGCGCCAACTGGCGCGCGAATGGGCGCGGCAGGGGATCAATGTGAACACCGTGCAGCCCGGCTATATCCTGACCGAAATCGATGCCGACTGGTTTGCGACCGACGGTGGCCGGGCGCAAGTTGCCACCTGGCCGCGCCGGCGGCTGACCGGGATTGCCGCACTGGATGATCCGATGCTGTTTTTTGCCTCGGATGCTTCGGCTTATGTGACTGGCGCCCATATCACGGTTGATGACGGCCAATCATTGTAGGGCCATTGCAGGGCTGGTCAGGATCCAGGATTTGGCGCGATTCAGGATTTGGCGAGATCGGGCAGGGTTGACGGCGTCATGACTTGCGGCAGTTTCTGCGGTTCGCCGTTGGCGGGATACCACAAGTAGAGCGGCACGCCGGCAGCGCCGGCGCTGTTGAGGAAGCGGGAGATCACAGGATCGCGCCGCGTCCAGTCGCCCACCAGCACGACCACGCCCGCCTTGCGAAAGGCGGCGGCGGTGGCGGCGGTTTCGATCGAGACGTTTTCATTCACTTTGCACGACAGGCACCAGTCGGCAGTGAAATAGGCGAACACCGGTTTGTGCGCAGCACGTGCGGCATTCAGCGCGGCCTCGCTGAACGGTTGCGCACCGATCAGGCTGGCATCGTCGTGGCGTTCGGCGCTGGCAAGGCGTGGCACGCCGGCGCCGGCGAGCAGCGCGAGCACGATGAGCGCGGGGGCGAGCCAGCGCGCAACAGGACGGCCCGTGCGCTGGCCGCGCCCGGCAACGACGAGCAGCACCAGCCCACCGGCGCAGACCGCAATCGTCGCAAGGGCAAAGGCGGTGCCGCCCAGCCGCCAGGCCAGCCAGGCGAGCGCGAGAACGGTCAGGCCCATCGGCACGGCCATGGCGTGGCGGAACCACACCATCCATGCGCCCGGGCGCGGCAGCACGCGGCGCAGCGCCGGAATGAACCCGATCGCCAGGAACGGCAGGGCAAGGCCAAGCCCCAGCGCGCCGAACACGGCGAGCGCAGCCACGGTGGGCAGCACCAGCGCCGCGCCCATGGCGGCGGCCATGAACGGACCGGTGCAGGGTGTGGCGACAAATGCGGCCAGCAGGCCGGTGCCAAAGGCGCCCCACAGCCCGCCCTTGCCCGGCGCGCCGCCAGACAGCGAAAGGCCGGGCAATTCGTAAAGCCCGGCAAAATTGGCAGTGATCGCCATGGCCAGCAACAGCAGCACCGCGACCACGCCGGGTTCCTGCAGCTGGAATGCCCAGCCGACTTCGCTGCCCGCGGCACGCAGCGCGAGCATCACCCCGCCCAGCGCGAGGCAGGCGAGCGTGACGCCGGCGGTATAGGCCAGCGCCTCGGCATGGGCGTGCTGGCTGTTGCCGCGCGCCAGCGCCAGCGCCTTGAGGCTGAGAATCGGGAACACGCAAGGCATGACATTGAGCACCAGCCCGCCGGCCAGCGCGCCGAGCACCGACAGGCCGAGCAGAGCCCAGGAAAATGCGGCCGGGGCGGCTGCCCCGCGCAGGGGCGTGCCGGCCGCAGGGACGGGCCCGGCGCTGGCGGCAAAGGTGATCCCGCCGCGATCCTTGCCGGCCGCATCATGGCCCAGCGCCAGCACGCCTGACAGCGCGGCCGGCGCTGTGCCAGTGGCCGTTTTCGACGCGGCCAATTCGACAATCAGCGTGTCGCCATTGCGGCTGAATGCCTGCGGGGCGGCATAATCGATCACGCCGTCGCTGGCGATGAACACATGCGGATCGGACAGCGGCGTGCTGGCGGGAAAGGGAACCGCGAGGCGAAAGACCTTGCCCTGCGGTGCAAACCGCGCCGGTTGATCGAGCGGGGCGGGCAGGGCCGCACGCCAGGCGGCAAAGCGGGCATCGGCTGCCGGGGTGGCGCCGGGCGCGGCCACCGTGATCGATGCGGTGAGCACGGCATCTTCGGGCACGCAGATCGCTGCGGTGCAGGCAAGCCACTGCGCCTTTGCCCGCAGCGGCAGAACCGCGCCGGGCGCGGCGTCGCGTGGCAGTGTGAACGGGATCAGGATCGCAAAATCATGGTCATAGACATGGTTCATCAGCCCCGCGACGAGCAGGGTCTGCGGCACGGGGAATTGCATCGCGCCGGCCACCGCCCCTTTGGGCAGAGTCCAGTCAAGCGTGGGGGCAAGTCCGGCATCGCCCGGGTTCGACCAATAGCCGTGCCAATCCTTGTCTGGCTGCATGGTCAGCGCGAGCGTGATTGTTTCGCCGGGCGCGCCGGCGCGTTCGGGCACGAGTGCGGCGTGGATATGCGTGGGGCCGCTGTTGCCCAGATTGTTGGGGCCCAGTGTGTTCGGGCCCAGGCTATCGGCCATGGCCGGGGCGCAGGCCATGGCCAGAATTGCCGCGCAAAGTGTTGCAAACAGTCGGCGCAAGGCTGCGAAGTGCGGAAACCGGGCCAGGGGCTGAGGCGTACGAATGGGCAATTCCGTTGCGGCGTGACAATGGTGCAGGCCCCCTTGCACCGCGCGCTGGGGAAGGCCATCAGGGCCGAAGATACGAACCCCGCCCGGCCGAGTCCAGCGCCCAGCCGGACAGGTCTGCCCAGGAGCATCAAGAACCGTGACCTTTGCCCACAAAGCCTTGCTGTTGCTGGCCTCCTTGACCCTGCCCTGCATGCCGGTGGCGATGGCGCGCGACCAGGCGAAGGCGGCAGCGCCGGCAGCCGCTCCGGCGCCCGCAGCCGACGCGCCAAAGCTGGTTATCGCGATTGCGGTGGACCAGTTTTCGGCCGACCTGTTTGCGCAATACCGGTCGCACATGACCGGCGGGCTGGCGCGGCTGGCAGGTGGCGGGGTGTTTCCCGCAGGGTTCCAGTCGCATGCCGCGACCGAGACGTGTCCCGGCCATTCGACCATTCTGACCGGCATGCGCCCGGCGCACACCGGGATCATCGCCAACACCTGGTTTGACCTGTCGGTGGCACGCGCCAACAAGGCGGTTTACTGCGCCGAGGACGAAACGAAGACCGCCGCGGCGCCGGGCGACTATGTGGCCTCTGTCGGGCATCTGAAAGTGCCGACTTTGGGCGAGCGGATCAAGGCGGTCTGGCCGACCAGCCGCAATATTGCGGTTTCGGGCAAGGACCGTGCCGCGCTGATGATGGGCGGGCACAAGATCGACGAAGTCTATTGGTGGAAGGGCAAGAGCTTTGTCACGCTGGACGGGCAGACCGCATCGCCATCGGTGGGAGAGGCCAACGCGGCGGCGGCGGCGCTGATCGCGTCAGGGGCGCCGGCGTTCGACTTGCCCGGGGATTGCGCGGCGCACGAACGCGCGGTGACGGCGGGCCCGGTCACTGTCGGGACCGGAAGATTTGCGCTCAACCCCGGGGATGCGACTGCGTTTCGCGTTTCGCCGCGGATCGATCGCGCGGTGCTGGAACTGGCGCTGCGGCTGGTCGATGCCGACCGGCTGGGCCGCGCGGCGACGCCCGACGTGCTGGCGATCAGTCTGTCGGCGACCGATTACATCGGCCACGGCTATGGCACACAAGGCACCGAAATGTGCATCCAGGTGCACCAGATCGATGCGGCGCTGGGCGCGTTCTTTGCCGCGCTCGATACCCGCGGGATCGATTATGGCGTGGTACTGACCGCCGACCACGGCGGGTTTGACATGCCCGAGCGCCAGAACGAGCAGGCCATGCCGCAGGCGCAGCGCGCCGATGTGGCGCTGCTGCCCAAGGCGCTGTCAGAGCGTGTGGGCGCTAAGCTGGGGCTTGATCCCAAGGGGCTGTTTGTGGGTGAGGGCGCATCGGGCGACGTGTGGGTGCGCACCGATCTGACGCCTGCGCAAAAGACCGCCGCGATTGCCGCCGCGCGTGACGATCTGCTGGCACGTCCGCAAGTGGCCGCGGTGTTCAGCGCCGCCGAACTGGCCGCAACGCCCATGCCGACGGGATCGCCGGAAACCTGGACCCCGATTCAGCGCGCGCGGGCTTCCTACTATGCGCCGGTGTCGGGGGATTTCGTGACGTTGCTGAAACGTGGCGTGATGGCCATGCCGATGCCAGGGCCGGGCTATGTGGCAACGCATGGCAGCCCGTGGGATTATGACCGGCGCGTGCCGATCCTGTTCTGGCGCAAAGGGATGACCGGGTTCGAACAGGCCAGCCCGGTGGAAACGGTGGACATCGCGCCAACCCTGGCCGCGTGGGTCGGGCTGAAGCTGCCCGCCGGTACGTTTGACGGGCGTTGCCTCGATCTCGATGCCGGGCCGGGCACGACATGCGGAGCGCCGCAATGACCGGATCGCTGGGCACGGCGCGGCTTTCGGCCGATGTGATCATTCTGGGCGGTGGCCTGGTGGGGATGACGCTGGCGATCGGGCTGGCGCGCGAAGGGGTTTCCAGCGTGGTGGTCGATCAATCCGACCCCGCAACGCAGACTGCGACGGGGTTTGATGGCCGCGCCTCGGCGATTTCGACGGCAAGCTGGAACCTCTATACCAATCTGGGCATGGCTGCCGATCTGGAACCGCGCGGCTGCCCGATTGCGGCGATCGCGGTGACCGACGCGATGAAGCCGGGGCGGATCGATTTCCGGCCCGGGGGCGATGAAGGATCGCTGGGGCGGATGTTTGCCAACCGCGATCTGCGGCTGGTGATGTACCAGGTCGCCGCCCGCGAACAGCTGATCACCTTTCTGCCCAATGCCCATGTCGCAACCCGGCACCGTGATGCGCACGGGGTTGCAGTGACGCTGGCCGATAGCCGGGTGCTGGAAGGGCGGCTGCTGGTTGCGGCCGAAGGGCGCCGGTCCCCCACACGCGACGAGGCCGGGTTTACGCCAGCGCGCTGGAGCTATCACCACCGTGCGATCATCGCCGGGCTGGTGCATGAACGCAGCCACGACAATGTGGCCTGGGAAATTTTCTATCCGGCGGGGCCGTTTGCGCTGTTGCCGCTGTTGGATGACGAAGCCGGGCGCCATCGCAGTGCGCTGGTCTGGACTGTGGCCGAAGACGATGCCGCCGGGGTTCTGGCGTTGCCCGAAGCGGCGTTTCTGGGCGAAGTGGCGCGGCGCATGGGCGATTTGTTCGGCACGATCGAACTGGCCAGCGCGCGGACATCCTATCCGCTGGATTTCCACCACACCGCCAAAGTGGTCGAACAGCGGCTGGTGCTGGTGGGCGATGCGGCGCACGGCATGCATCCGATTGCCGGGCAGGGGCTGAACCTGGGGTTGCGCGATGTGGCCGCGCTGGTCGAAGTGCTGGCCGAAGGCATGCGCATGGGGCTGGACCCGGGCGATGCGCAACTGCTGCACCGCTATGAACGCTGGCGCGCGCTCGACAGCTTTATGGTGGCGGGCGCGACCGACGTGCTGACGCGCCTGTTTGGCATTCCCGGGCGGCTGCCTTCGGCGGTGCGGCGGCTGGGCATGGCCGGCGTGCAACGCAGCCCGGCGCTGAAGCGCTTTTTCATGGACGAAGCGCGCGGGATGAGCGGGAAATTGCCAGCTCTGTTGCAGGCCTGAACGCCCTGTTGCAGGCCTGAGCGTCCTGTTGCAGGCCTGATCGGTCAATCCGGTTTGGTTGCCTTTGCCGGTGTCGCTGAAGCCGGTGCGGCCGCAGGTGTTGCCGGGGATGCCGGTGCGGGCGCTGGGGCCAGTGCGGCACTTTCCAGCTGATCGAGCGCGTGCTGCGTGGCCTGCCATTCGCGGGCGTGGGCGATCCAGTCGGTGGCGGCATCCTTGCCCGGCATGCGCTGGATTTCGGCCATGGCCAGATCGACGCGTTGGCCGGCGAGTGCGATGCGTGCGCGGTTGATCCGGCTTTCGGGCGCGGGCGAGGGCATATCGTCGTGGCGGATCACGAAGAGGCCTGCGAATTGGCGCGACAGCCAGTCCCAGCTGCCTTCGTTGGCCGGGCCGTTGACCAGTTTGGGCGTGATCAGCGTGAATTCTTCGGTCAACCCGCCCATTGTCACCGGTTTTTGCGCGGCGGCGACAATCTGGTCGACGGCGGTGGGCTGGCCTTCGCCAAAGCGGATGCGCAGCGCGGTTTCCAGATAACCGAGCGGTTGCCCCCGATCGATCGCGCGCCGTGCGGCGAGCGCGACAAGCAGCGATTCGGCGCGGGTGGCCTGGCCCGACGCCGCGGCGGCCTGCTGGCCCAGTTCGGCCAGGCGCTGTTGCAGCGCGGTAAGGCGCGCGGTGGCATCGGCGAGCGCGGCATTGGTGGCGATCAGGTTGCCCTGCGCGACGATCGTTGCGCTTGCGGCGGACGGGGCGGCGCTGGCCGAGGCTGACGGCGGATTGGTTGCAGGGTCGGTGATCATCGGGAGGGCAGTGCGCAACCAGCCGGTGTGCCAGCCGTACCACGCGCCCCCGCCCAGCCCGGCGAGGATCAGTGTGGCCAGCACGACTGCCAACCCGCGCCTGCCCGCCGGCCGGGCCGCGCGCGAATCGACCAATGGACGGAACGTCATGTCCTGCATGCGTGATTTTTCACTTTATCCGTGGCCCCGAAGTCACACTGTCTGACACATTTGCTGCGCCAAGGAAAGTAGTGCTTCGTCGTCGGGACTGGCGGCAATCCCGACTTTTTCCCAGTTCGGGCCGACTGCCTGGGCGATTCGCGGGGCAAGGCAGGCCAGCGCAACGCGCGTGCGCGGCAGATCGTGGCGGGTGCAGGCCAGTGCCCAATGGCGCGCCGCCTCGGCCGAATGGAGCAGCACCAGCACCGGGCCCTGCCGCACCAGATCCGCCGCAGCCGGGTCAAGCGGCAATGCCGCCGCCGCATAGACCACGACATCGTCAATGGTGACGCCCGAGGGCGGGGCAAGCGGCACATGGGCCTGCCCCGCGAGCCGCAGATAGCGGCCGGGGGCCAGCTGTGTGACCACGCCTTGCAGTCCGCCCTGGCCGATCGCGCCGACGGCAAACCCCGCCTGCTGCGCGGCGCGCGCGGTGGCGGCGCCGACGGCATGGACCGGGATTGCGCGCAAGGTGGCAAGGGACGGGCCGCCATGAGCAAAGACCGCGGCGCTGCCCACCAGCAGGCCATCCCATGCGCCCTCAGGCAGCGCCCAGTCGAGCGGGCGATAGGCAAACAGCGGCGCGGCACTGGCATCGATCCCGCGCGCGCGGGCCGCGGCGCAGGTGGCGTCATTGCCCGGTTGCGGGCGCAGCACCAGCGCCGGCCGTGATGCCATCGCCCGGATCAGGTGCCGGTGCCTGCGCCCGTGAAATGGGCGCGGATTGACGGCGGCGCCATGGCCAGCAGCGTGTCGGCGAGCGCGGCGGCGGCTTCGGGCCGGTCAACCGGCACTTCGCAGGTGGCGCCGATGCGGTCGGTGCCATCAGGGCTGTAGAGCGCGGCAGTAAGGTTCAGCCGGGCGCCATCGTGGCGGGTCAGCACCGCGATCGGGCTGTGGCAGGTGCCGCCAAGCCCGGCCAGCAGCGCGCGTTCGGCGCGGATTGCGGCATGGCTGGGCGCGTGGTCGATCGCCGCCAGCAGCGCGACCAGATCGGTGCGCGCGGCCAGGCATTCGATGCCGATGGCCCCTTGGGCCGGTGCGGGAAGCCAGGTTTGGGCATCGAGCGGCGTGCCAACCGGATCGCCGCCCAGCCGTTCGAGCCCGGCGGCCGCCAGCAGCGTGACATCGGCCTCCCCGCGTTCCAGCCGGCCCAGCCGTGTCGCGACATTGCCGCGAAACGACACCACCGTGACATCGGGGCGGGCATGGAGCATCTGCGCGGCGCGGCGCGGCGCGCTGGTGCCGACGCGCGCGCCGGCGGGAATGGCGGCAATGCTGTCAGCGCCGATCAACACATCGCGCACATCGGCGCGCGGCAGCACCGCGGCAATGGTGAGTGTGTGCGGGCGCAGCGTTTCGACATCTTTCATCGAATGGACCGCGGCATCGATCGTGCCATCGGCCAGCCAGAGATCGAGTTCCTTGGTCCACAGCGCCTTGCCGCCGATTTCGGCAAGCGGGCGATCAAGCACGCGATCGCCGCTGGCCACCACCGGCACGAGTTCGACCGCGCTTTCGGGCCAGCCGTGCGCGGCGCACAATCGGGCGCGGGTTTCGATGGCCTGGGCCATGGCCAGCGGCGATTGGCGGGTGCCCAGCCGAATCGCGCGCAGCGGCGCTGTGGAATGGGAATCGGGCGACAGGAGTGTGACGGGCTCGTTCATGCGCCGCTTGCCGTACCTGTGATTATCTCTAAGGGGAAGCTCCCCATGGCTTTGATCCTCGGCATCGAATCTTCGTGCGACGAAACCGCAGTGGCGGTTATCGACGATCACGGCACGACGCTGGATACGCGCGTGGTGGCCCAGCGTATCGCTTCGCAGGATGCCGCGCACCGTCCATATGGCGGAGTTGTGCCCGAAATTGCGGCGCGTGCGCATGCCGAAGTGTTGGCGCCGATGGTGGCCGATACGCTGCGCGATGCCGGGCTGACGCTCGACGGGCTGGATGCGATTGCCGCCACGGCCGGTCCCGGGCTGATCGGCGGGGTGATGGTCGGGCTGGTCACGGGCAAGGCGCTGGCGATGGCCGCGGGCAAGCCGCTGATCGCGGTGAACCATCTGGAAGGGCACGCGTTGTCACCGCGCCTGGCCGATCCGTCGCTGGCCTATCCCTATCTGCTGCTGCTGGTTTCGGGCGGGCATTGCCAGATTCTGGAAGTGCGCGGGCTGGGCGATTATCGCCGGCTGGCAACGACGATCGACGATGCACTGGGCGAAGCGTTTGACAAGACGGCCAAGATCCTGGGGCTGGGCTATCCCGGCGGCCCGGCGGTGGAGCGCATGGCGCGCGCAGGCGATCCGCGCGCGGTGCCATTGCCGCGGCCATTGCTGGGCAGCGCCGAGCCGCATTTTTCGTTCGCCGGGCTGAAAAGCGCGGTTTTGCGCGCGCATGACACCGGGCGCCACGATGCCGCAGACCTGGCCGCCGCGTTTCAGCAGGCGGCGATCGACTGCGTGATCGATCGCACCCGCATGGCACTGCGCGTGACGGGTCCGGCAACCGCGCTGGTGGTGGCCGGCGGCGTTGCGGCAAACCGCGCGCTGCGGGGTGCGCTGGAGACGCTGGGCGCAGAGGCCGGGCTGCGGCTGGTGGCGCCGCCGCCGGCATTGTGCACCGACAATGCGGCGATGATCGGCTGGGCCGGGGCCGAACGCCATGCGCGCGGGCTGCATGATGCGCTCGACGTGGTTGCGCGGCCGCGCTGGCCGCTGGATGCCACGGCCGCCCCCGTTCGCGGCGCCGGGGTGAAGGCGTGAACGGGCCGGCGGATCGCGCCGTGGGGGTGATCGGCGCCGGGGCCTGGGGCACTGCGCTGGCGCAAGTGCTGGCAAGCGACGGGCGCACGGTGGTGCTGTGGGCGCGTTCGCCGCAGACTGCTGCAGCGATCGCGCAGGCGCGCTGCAATGCGGTCTATTTGCCCGGCACGCGGCTGCACGACAGTATCCGGGTGACTGCCGATCCGCATGATCTGGCCGGGCTGGGCACGATCATGGTGGTGACCCCGGCGCAGGCGATGGCCACGGTTCTGGCGCAGATGCCGGGTTTTGCGGGCGATCTGGTGGTCTGTGCCAAAGGCATCGAGCGCTGCACCGGGCGGTTGATGGTGGACGTGGCGCGTGCGGTGCAGCCGCAAGCCTGCCTGGCCGTGCTGTCTGGCCCGACATTTGCGCACGAAGTGGCTGCCCGATTGCCCACGGCGGTCACGCTGGCCTGTGCCGGCGGGCCGGAACAGTGGCAGCGGCTGGCCCCGGTCATCGCGCGGCCGGCCTTTCGCCCCTATTATTCGCACGACGTGATTGGCGCGGAAATTGGCGGGGCGGTGAAAAACGTGCTGGCGGTGGCCTGCGGCGTGGTTGACGGGCTGGGGCTGGGGCAGAACGCGCGCGCCGCGCTGATCAGCCGGGGCTATGCCGAAATGCTGCGCTTTGGCCTGGCCTTTGGCGCCGAGGCCGAAACGCTGACAGGGCTTTCGGGGCTGGGCGATCTGGTGCTGACGTGCAATTCGATGGCCAGCCGCAATTTCGCGCTGGGCCGGGCGCTGGGCGAAGGGGCGGAGGCCGCCGGGCTGCTGACTGACCGGCACACCGTGGCCGAAGGGGCGTTTACCGCGCCGGTGCTGGTGGAACTGGCCCGGGCGCGGGCGATTGCCATGCCGATTGCCGAAGCGGTCGCGGCGCTGGTATCGGGGGCAATGCCGGCGCGGGCGATGGCCGAAGCCTTGCTGGCGCGGCCGTTGCGTTCCGAAATGGATGCGGCCACAATGGCCACGGCAGAGGGCCGGCACGGTGTGAATATGGGGGAACCCGGGCTTGGCTAAGGCGATTGCCGGTTCTGATGACGCGGCCGCGCCTTTGGGCGCGAGCGGAATTGCGCCTGCAGCACTGCTGGACGATGCTGACGCGGCCAGCGGCGACATTGCCGCGCTGGCCAAAGGTGGGCGCACCAATATCCTGGGCTTTCTGGTGCGTCTGGTTGCCCGGGTGCCGTTCCTGTTCATCGCCAGCCGGCTTTACGGGGCAAGCGCGATGGGGCGGCTGGCCTCGGCGCTGGTGATGGTGGAATTTGCCGGGCTGCTGGCCACGCTGGGGCAGACCCGGGGCCTGGCACAGCGGCTGGATGAAACCGGCTGGTCCGGGCGCAAGCAAAGCCTGGGCCAGGACTATGATCCCGATGCGGCCACGCATGCCGTGGCCGATGCGCTGCTGGTGACGACCTTGCTGGCCGGCGCCATGTCGCTGTTGATCTGGTGGTTTCCGCAATCGATGTATCCGCACGGCAATTTCAGCATGGCCGAACGCCTGCTGGTGCTGGCGGTGTGGATCATGGCGGTGGGCGATATTGCGCTGGCGGCGCTGGCATTCCGGTTTGACGTGGCAACCACGGTGCGCGCACGCGCGGTGGTGGAGCCGTGGACGCTGTCGATCACGGCCGGGCTTGCCTTTTTCGTCTATCCCGAAGGCGGGCTGGCGCTGGCCTATCTTGCCTCGGTGGGGGCGGCGACGGTTGTGGCGCTGGTGGCGCTGGTGCGCGCCTATGGCCTGCCCCGGCGCTGGCGCCCGCGGCCGCTGGCGCTGTTGCGGCTGGCGCTGCGCAATATGCCGCTGGCCGGGGCGGACGCGGTGGAATGGGGCACGCGCAAGATCGACGTGTTCATTTTGCGCTCGTTCATCGGCCCTGCCGACCTCGGGATCTATTTCTTCGCTCAGCAGTTTTCATCGCTGCCGCAAAAGCTGAAGACCAGTTTCGAGCCCGTGCTGGGCCCGGTGATCACGCGCAATGTGCGCAACGGCAATATGGCGGCGATTGCCGCGCAAGTGTGCCAGGTGGGTTTCTGGATTACGGCGGCGCAGATCGGCATCGCGCTGGCGCTGGCAATTCCCGGTGCCGGGTTGATGGGGCTGGGCGGGCCGGCCTTTGTTCCGGGGATATGGGCGCTGGTGTTTCTGCTGCTGGCCGAAGTGGTCGCGGCGACCGGCGTGGTGAGCGAAGCCGCGCTGATCTATTTGGCGCGGATGCGCAATCTGTGGCTCAGCCTGGGCACGATCGTGCTGCAGGGTTCGTTGACATTGGGCTTCATTCTGGCGGGGCAGCGCTATGGCGTGCCCGCGGTGTGGCAGGCGGCACTGGCGGCGCTGGCCATGGCGATTTCGCTGGCGACAAGTTCGCTGGTCAAGGCGCACCTGCTGGCGCGGATCGTGGGCGAGCCGATCAACAACTGGCGCTGGGGGCTGGTCTGGGCGGCGATCCCGGCGTCGCTGGTGGGGGCGCTGTCGCATCTTTTGCCGGAATGGGCCGAGCTGCTGTTTGGAATTCCGGCGATCATCGGCATCTATTGCCTGATGATCTGGCGGTTCGGCTTTGGCCCGGAAGACCGCGTGCTGTTTCGCAAACACCCGGTTTGATGGCATCCGGTTTGATGGGCATCCGGTTTGATGAGGGAGCCTGATTGATGATGGCATGGATCGAAGCGAACACGGTGCTGGCCGCCGGCGCGGTGCTGGTGCTGCTGGGCCTGGCCTGGCTGCTGATGATGCGGCGGCGGCGGCCTGCGCCAAAGCGGGAATATCGCGATGTCCTGTCCGAAGGGGCGGGCCCGGCGCAGCGCAACACCGCGCTGATCGATGCGCCGCCGGCGGCGGCAATCGTGGTGCCGGTTGCGGCGGAAGCACCGGTGGCGGCCGCCGCCGTGGCGGACGGGGGCGATGACCTGACGCGGATCAAGGGGCTGGGGC
Organism: uncultured Sphingomonadales bacterium; assembly: GCA_903832325.1. Taxonomy (GTDB): domain Bacteria; phylum Pseudomonadota; class Alphaproteobacteria; order Sphingomonadales; family Sphingomonadaceae; genus Novosphingobium. The sequence goes on from CAILBC010000033.1 coordinate 66,726, forward strand.
CAAAGCTGTCGCGGTTGCTGGCCGACCTGGGGGTGACCCGGTTTGACCAGATTGCGGCGTGGACCGATGCCGATATTGCCGAAATCGATGCGCAGCTGGGGGCGTTTGCCGGGCGGCCGACGCGCGATGCCTGGGTGGAGCAGGCGCGGTTGCTGGTTTCCGGCGATGCGGCGGCTTATGAGGCGAAATTCGGGAAACTGTGATCCGGTTTCAGGGTTTGGCGCCCTGACGGCAGCGGCGGACGATCTCGCGCGGCGGGTCGCCGGCGGAGACTTTGATCAGGCCGCCGCCGGGCAGCGTGCCGGTGAACGGGCCGGCAAAGACATCGGTATCGATATCGCCGCCATCCATGCTGCCCTGCCAGACATAGCCGCGCCGGCCGGGCAATGCGGTGGCATCGACCGCGATGCGCACGATGCGTTTGGGCCCTTCGATCGCAAACAGCGCGCCGGCGCCCACTTCGGCAGGGATCGGGCGGGTGATCACCAGGCGGTGATCGTGGCAGGCGAGCGTGAGCAGCGGATCGGCGCCATCGACGCCAAAGCGCGCGGTTTCGGCCGCGAGCGTCCACACCGCCTTGCCATCGGCATTGGCCGGAACGGGATCGGGTTCGGGCAGGGCGATGCGCCGGACATCACCGGGGGCGGTTTCGGCCGCATCAGGCGCCGGCTGGGGTGCGGGGCGCGCGCAGGCGGCGACGAGGCACAGCGCAGCGCTGGCGGCAACAACGGAGACCCGGCGTGTTTTTGTCACGCGGCGGCTATAGGCCTGGCAAGTGGCGTCGGGCAAGCCGGGCTGCCTGCTTATACCGATGTTCGATGAGTGGAACGCATCGCGCAACGTGACGCTCAAGCGCCGCGCGGGCTTATACCAATGTGCAGAGAGTCCAGATCACTGCACATTGGTATTATTGGCCCCATTTGCGCTGGGTTTTGCCATAGCGGGTCTTGCGCGTGCCGGGTTTGCCTTCGTTGCTGCGGCCGACGATCGGTGCCTTGCGATCGGCATCGGGCAGGCCGAGTTCGGTCGCTTCGAGCCGGCGGATTTCATCACGCAGGCGGCCCGCTTCTTCAAATTCCAGATCGGCGGCGGCGGCGCGCATGCGCTTTTCCAGATCCTCGATGTGGCCGCGCAGATTGTGGCCAACCAGATTGTTGGTGCCGTGATCTTCGATATCGATGATCACCCCGTCGCGGCTGGCGGTATCGGCGATGATATCGGCAATCCCGCGCTTGATCGACGCCGGGGTGATATTGTGTTCGACGTTATAGGCCTGCTGTTTGGCGCGGCGGCGGTCGGTTTCGGCAATGGCGCGCTCCATCGATCCGGTCATGCGGTCGGCATAGAGGATCACGCGGCCATCGATGTTGCGCGCGGCGCGGCCGATCGTTTGGATCAGGCTGGTTTCGCTGCGCAGGAACCCTTCCTTGTCGGCATCGAGAATGCAGACCAGGCCGCATTCGGGAATGTCGAGCCCTTCGCGCAGCAGGTTGATCCCGACCAGCACGTCATAAACGCCGAGCCGCAGATCGCGGATCAGTTCGATGCGTTCCAGCGTTTCGACATCGGAATGCATGTAGCGCACGCGCAGGCCCGCCTCGTGCATGAATTCGGTCAGATCTTCGGCCATGCGCTTGGTCAGCGTGGTGACCAGCGTGCGATAGCCGACCGCGGCGACGGCGCGGCATTCGTTGATGCAATCCTGCACCTGGTCTTCGACCGGGCGGATCAGCACCGGCGGATCGATCAGCCCGGTGGGGCGGATCACCTGTTCGGCAAAGACCCCGCCGGCCTGTTCCATTTCCCAGCTGGCGGGAGTGGCCGATACCGCCACCGTCTGCGGGCGCATCGCGTCCCATTCGTTGAAACGCAAGGGGCGGTTGTCGATGCAACTGGGCAGGCGAAAGCCATATTCGGCCAGCGTGAGCTTGCGCCGGTGGTCGCCGCGCGCCATCGCGCCGACTTGCGGCACGGTCTGGTGGCTTTCATCGAGAAACAGCAGCGCGTTTTCGGGCAGGTATTCGAACAGCGTTGGCGGTGGTTCGCCGGGCAGGCGCCCGGTGAGGAAACGGCTGTAGTTTTCGATTCCGGCGCACGATCCGGTGGCGGCGATCATTTCCAGATCGAAATTGGTGCGCTGTTCCAGCCGCTGCGCCTCGAGCAGCTTGCCCTCTTCGGCCAGTTCCTTCAGCCGTTCGGACAGTTCGAAGCGGATCGCGTCGGCGGCCTGCTTCATTGTCGGCCCGGGGGTGACATAGTGCGAATTGGCATAGACGCGCACTTTGTCGAGCCGCGCGCCGGCCTTGCCGGTCAAGGGGTCGAATTCGGCGATTTCTTCGATGTCATCGCCGAAAAAGCTGATCCGCCAGGCCATGTCTTCGTAATGCGAGGGGAAGATTTCCAGGCTGTCGCCGCGCACGCGGAACGTGCCGCGGGTAAACGCCTGGTCGTTGCGTTTGTATTGCAGCGCGACGAGTTTGCGGATCACTTCGCGATTGTCGACGGTTTCGCCCTTTTTGAGGTCGAAGATCATCGCCGAATACGTTTCGACCGAGCCGATGCCGTAAATGCAGCTGACCGAGGCGACGATGATCACGTCATCGCGTTCGAGCAGCGAGCGCGTCGCCGAATGGCGCATGCGGTCGATCGCCTCGTTCACCGAGCTTTCTTTTTCGATATAGGTGTCGGACCGCGGCACATAGGCTTCGGGCTGATAATAGTCGTAGTACGACACGAAATATTCGACCGCGTTTTCGGGAAAAAAGCTTTTGAATTCGCCGTATAGCTGCGCGGCAAGGATTTTGTTGGGGGCCAGGATCAGCGCCGGACGCTGCAATTCCTCGATCACTTTGGCCATCGTGAAAGTCTTGCCCGACCCGGTTACGCCCAGCAGCACCTGGGTGCGATCACCATCGCGCGCGGCGGCCACCAGATCGGCAATCGCGGTCGGCTGGTCGCCGGCGGGCTGGTATTCCGAAACGACCTTGAACGGCCGGCCGCCTTCGGCCTTTTCCGGGCGCTGCGGCTTGTGCGGAACGAACGTGCCGGACGTATCGGGCTCTGCAAGGCCCCTGCGGATGACGAGTTCGGCCATGATCGTGCCAATATGGGGGAACAAGGGGGGAACTGCAATTGCCCGTGATGCCTGACGGGTGCGATTTGGTGTGCAATCGATTTGCTGATAGCTTTGCCAAACGGCGCCGCGCTGGCGGCATCAGACGGGGGGATGGGTGATGCGCACGACGACGATTGGCCTGTTGGCCGGGATGACGCTGCTGGCCGGGTTGACGCTGCTGGCCGGATGCGGCGACAAGAAGCAGGTTGACGTGAAAAACGCGACCGCGAGCGAAGTGGCGGGCAAAGTGGGCGAGGCGGGGCTGCATTTCCTGCCCGGGGCCTGGGAAACCACGGTGAAGATGACCGATCTTTCGGTGGCGGGCATGGCGCCCGAAATGGCGGCCGCGATGAAGCAGGCGATGAGCCAGGACCAGGCCGGCAAGCCGCGCGTGACCCGTACCTGCCTGACCCCGGACAAGGCGGCCAAGCCGGATTCGACCTTTTTCGGCAAAGGCGACGGACATTGCACCTACAAATCGTTCACGATGGGTGATGGCAAGATTTCGGGATCGATGACGTGCGACGATCCGCGCCAGGCGGCGTCGACGATGACGATGAACGGCACCTATACCTCTGACAGCTATACCATGGACATGGTGATGGCCGGGGGGCAGAAGGGCCAGGCGATGTCGATGCATATTGCTGTCACATCGCACCGCGTGGGCGATTGCAAAGCGGATGACAAAGTGCCCTGAAAATTGGCAATGGGGTGGTTTTTGACATCAATTTGAAACAATCCCAATTTCCTCGCGTTCATCGCCGGTTATCCCCACAAGGGGCAGCCTATGGCGATGACACAGAGACTTACCCTGAAAATGCCGCGAGTCGCGGCCGTATCCCGGAGCGATTTCGGGCATCGGCTGCGCACGGCCCGTGACCGGATCAGCGATTGGCAGCAGGCGGTTGCCCGGCGCGGGGCGCTCGCGTTTCAGCCGCGCCCCAGCGATGCGCGCGGGCCCGCGCTGTTGCGCCTGCTGAGCGAACTGAAGACGCCGTATGAATTGTGGAGCGCGGCGCGCGCGGAACAGCGCGATCCCGGGGTGATGCACCCCGCCGGGCCGTCGCGACCGGTGATGCTGCTGCCTGGATTTGGCACGCATCCCTCGCGCATGCGGCGGCTGGGGCTGGTGCTGGAACGCGCCGGGCATCGTGTGGCCGATTGGGGGCTCGGGTTCAATTTCGGGCCCGATGCCGACCGGTTTGACCGGTTGTGCGAGCGTGTGGTGACGATGGCGCGGCGCGAAGGCCAGCCGCTGGTGCTGGTGGGGTGGAGCCTGGGCGGGTTGTTTGCGCGCGAGATTGCGCATCGTCATCCCGAGGCGGTGGCGATGGTGATTACCATGGGATCGCCGTTTTCGGGCGACCGGCGCGCCAACAACGCCTGGCGCGCCTATCAGGCGATCACCGGGCATGCGGTCGATGCGCCGCCGGTGGGCGAACGCGCGTTTGGTGCAAAGCCGTCTGTGCCGACAATCGCGCTGTGGAGCCCGCGCGACGGGATCGTATCGCCGCGCAGTTCGTGCGGCCGGCCGGGCGAGCGCGACCGGGCCGTGGCGATGCGCTGCACGCATCTGGGTTTTGCCGGGCACCCCGATGTGGCGCGCATGCTGGTCATGCTGATTGCCACGCTGGAGCAGGACCGGATCTGATCCTGCCGTTTTTGCCGCTTGGCAGGTGGGGTGATGGGGCGCCATAGTCCCGCCTGCGTCGGATGCGTTGGCGCGGGAAACGGGGATGGCATGACCGAGGCGGATGGGGTTGACGGCGCAAGCGTGCTGCGCCGGGCGGGATGGCGGATCATCCCGTTGCTGGGTCTGGCCTATATGATCGCGTTCATGGACCGGTCAAACATCAGCTTTGCCGCCAGGACGATGAACGCCGATCTGGGATTTTCGGCAACGATCTATGGCATTGGCGGCGGGGTGTTCTTTGCCTCGTACGCCTTGTTCGAAATTCCGTCGAACATCCTGCTGGAACGTGTGGGCGCGCGGCGCTGGATTGCGCGGATCATGATCAGCTGGGGGCTGATCGCGGCGGCAATGATGCTGGTGCACAGCGCCTGGCAATTTTATGCGCTGCGGTTTGCGCTGGGCATGGCCGAGGCCGGATTTTTCCCCGGCGTGATCTTTTACCTGTCGCTGTGGTTTCCGCGAGAGGCGCGCGGGCGCGCAATCAGCCGGTTTTACATTTCCGGGCCGCTGACGCGCGTGGTGATGGGGGTGCTGTCGGTCTGGCTTCTGGCGCTGAACGGCAGCGGCGGGCTGAAGGGGTGGCAATGGCTGTTTCTGGTCGAAGGCCTGCCCGCGGTGCTGGCCGGGTTGCTGGTGCTGTGGCTGCTGCCCGACCGGCCGCAGGCGGTGGGCTGGCTGAGCCAGGCGGAAAAGGACTGGCTGGCGGCGCGGTTGGCCGAAGACGGCGCCGGGCCGGCGCGGCGGCATTCCCCGCTGGCCGCGCTGCGGCTGCCGGCGGTGCTGCTGCTGGGCATGGTCGGGCTGTTGACGACTTGCGCCTATTACACGTTCACATTGTCTGAGCCGCAGATCCTGGCGCAGATGACCGGGTGGTCGGTCGTCTCTGTGGGCTATCTGGTGAGCGTGGGCGGGCTGGCGGGGGCGGCGGGCATGCTGTTTACCGGGTGGATGTCGGACCGTACGGGCACGCGCGTGCCGTTCATGATCGGCAGCACCGCGCTGGTGCTGATGGCCTATGCCCTGTTTGCGCTGGATGGCGGGCGGGTGACCGGGTTGATCGCCTATGCGATCTATGTGGCGTGCTGGGGATCGGTCACGCTGTCGGTGTGGATGCTGTGCACCGATCTGGTCGCGCCCGGGGACATGGCGGTGGCGACCGCGATGGTCAACACGATGAGCCAGACCGGCGCGTTCTTTGGCCCGATTGCCTGGGGCGTGGCGCGTGATGCCACCGGCAGCTTTCACACCGGGTTTGTCGGGCTGGCGGTGGCGCAGGCGCTGGCGCTGGTGTTTGTGGGCGCGCTGGTGCGGTATCGGCGCAAGCTGGCGATGGGCGCGCGATGAAATTTGCCAAAAAGGGCGTTGCCCATGCCGGGCCGGGCTGAAAGAGACGCGGGAGGATATGTGCGGCGGGATCGTGCCCGGCGCCAAAGGGGGGAACGGTTCTGATCGTGTCTTTATCGCGGCAATCCGGCTTGCCCGCCATGGGCGCCTGTGCAAGCAAGGGTGCCATGACGGCATGATGCTCCAGACGGGACAAGCCGATGACCAGTGAACTGCCCGCCGAGCCCTCGTATGACGAGATGCTGGAACCCGATGGCACGGTGCGTCCGGCCTATGAAGGCTATCGCCGCTGGCTGGAGGCGCAGCCGGCCGGCCACCTGCGGCGCAAGGGCGTGGAGGCAGAGGCGTTTTTTCGCCGCACCGGGATCACGTTCAATGTTTATGGCGCGGCCGATGCGGAAGAGCGGCTGATCCCGTTTGACCCGGTGCCGCGCATCATTACCGCCACCCAGTGGCGCAAGTTGTCACGCGGGATCGATCAGCGGGTGCGTGCGATCAACGCGTTTCTGCACGATTTGTATCATCGCCAGGAAATCGTGCGTGCCGGCCGCGTGCCCGAACGCCTGCTGCGCGACAATGCCGCCTATCTGCCGCAGATGGCGGGATTTACCCCGCCGGGCGGGGTCTATACCCATATTGTCGGGATCGACCTGGTGCGCACCGGCGAAGACGATTTCATGGTGCTGGAAGACAATGCGCGCACCCCGTCCGGCGTGTCGTACATGCTGGAAAACCGCGAAACGATGATGGCGATGTTTCCCGAACTGTTTACCCGGGTGCGGGTGCGGGAAGTATCGGACTATCCCCGCCGGCTGGCGCGCAGCCTGGCTGCCTGTGCGCCGGCGGCCTTTGCCGGAGACAAGCCGACCGTGGCGGTGCTGACCCCGGGGATCTACAATTCGGCCTATTTCGAGCATGCCTTTCTGGCCGACCAGATGGGTGCCGAACTGGTCGAAGGCAGCGACCTGAAAGTGGAAGGCGGGCGCGTGGCGATGCGCACGACGCGCGGCTGGCAACCGGTCGACGTGATCTATCGCCGGGTGGACGATGATTTCCTCGATCCGCTGTCGTTCAATCCGTCGAGCGTGCTGGGCGTGGCCGGGATCATGGATGTCTATCGCGCCGGGGGCATCACGATTGCCAATGCCCCGGGCACGGGGATTTCGGATGACAAGGCGATTTACAGTTTCATGCCCGAAATCGTCGAATTCTATACCGGCGAAAAGCCGATCCTGCCCAATGTGCCGACCTGGCGCTGTTCCGAACCTGATGCGCTGGCCTATGTGCTCGACAATCTGGCCGATCTGGTGGTCAAGGAAGTGCACGGATCGGGCGGATATGGCATGCTGATCGGGCCGACATCGTCGAAGCGCGAGATTGCGGCCTTTTCGGCCAAGCTGCGGGCAAGGCCGGACAATTACATCGCACAGCCGACGCTGTCGCTATCGACCGTGCCGATCTTTACCCGTGCCGGGCTGGCGCCGCGCCATGTCGATCTGCGGCCGTTTGTGCTGGTCAGCCCGCATGGCATCGACATCACGCCCGGTGGCCTGACGCGGGTGGCGCTGAAAAAGGGATCGCTGGTGGTCAATTCGTCGCAAGGCGGCGGGACCAAAGACAGCTGGGTGCTGGACGATTGAGCATGAAGATCCGACACAGACGCCGGGAGCGCGACGCAATCCCCGACGCAATCCCCGACGCAATCAGGGCAGGCGGGAACGCATTGGGCAAGACAGGTTGGGGCAGGACCGGTTGGGGCAGGACCGGTTGGGGCAGGAATGAGGCATGCTAGGCAGGTCGGCAAACGGCATTTTCTGGCTGTTCCGCTATCTCGAACGGGCCGAAAACACGGCGCGCCTGATCGAGGCGGGGTTTCGCATGGCGCTGACCCGGGACAGCGGCGCGGCGAGCGAGGAATGGCGCAGCGTGCTGGTGACGCTGGGGCTGCACGCGGCCTTTGCCGCGCGCCACGGCGAGGATGTGACCGGCGCGCAAGTGTTCAATTTTGTGCTGCGCGATCGCGACAACCCGGCGAGCGTGCTGGCGATGATCGAGATGGCGCGCACCAATGCGCGCATGGTGCGCACCGGGATCACCCGCGAAGTGTGGGAAGCGGTCAATGAAAGCTGGATGAAGCTGAAGGACATGCTGGCCCGCCCGGTGACCGAGGCGCGGCTGCGCGATGTGCTGGATGCGGTGCGCCGCCAGGCGACGCAAGTGCGCGGCGCGATGGAAGGCACGATGCTGCGCAACGACATCTATTATTTTGCGCGGATCGGCACGGCGGTGGAACGCGCCGACAACACCGCGCGGATACTCGATGTCAAATATTACGTGCTGCTGCCCAGCCTGTCGGCGGTGGGATCAAGCCTGGACAATGTGCAGTGGGACAATGTGCTGCGCGCGGTGGCGGGGGAGCGCGCCTATCGCTGGCTCAATGCCGGGCAGATGGACCCGCGCGGCATTGCCCGGTTCCTGATTCTGGACGAACGGTTTCCGCGGGCGCTGGCGTTCTGTTACGATGAACTTTCGACCAACATGGCGCTGCTGGCGCGCGAATACGGGTTTGAGACCGAGGCGCATGCGATTCAGCGGCAAGGGCAGGAGTGGCTGGCCAGGCTGACGATCGAGGCGATCTTCGAACAGGGCCTGCACCAGTTCATTGGCGAATTCCTTGCCTGCAATCACCGGCTCGCGCAGCAGATCCAGCGCGATTACCGCTTTGTCGAATGACCGGACCAGACCGATGCGCCTTTCGATAGATCATGCCACGACGTACCAGTTTGCCGGCCCGGTGCGGCAGGGTCTGCAGCGGCTGCGGCTGACGCCGGCAACCGCGCGCGGGCAGACGGTAATCGCCTGGGACATCGCATGCGATGGCGCAGTGGTCGAAGTGGGCTTTGACGACGAATATGGCAACCGCGTGACGCTGGTCAGCCTGACGCCCGGCGCCGAGGCGGTGACGATCCGCGCGCAGGGCCTGGTCGAAACGCGCGACGAGGCGGGTGTGACCGGCCGCCATGCCGGATATCTGCCGTTGTGGCATTTTGCGCGCGAAACCGCGCTGACCGCGCCGGGCGTGGGGGTTGGCGCGCTGATTGCGGGATTGGCCGAGGGGGCGGCGCACGACAGGCTGGCTACGCTGCATGTGCTGAGCGATCGGGTAGCGGCGGCGGTGACGTATGCCCCGGGGCATACCGATGTGGCGACCACGGCCGAGGCGGCGCTGAGCGCCGGGCGCGGGGTGTGCCAGGATCAGGCGCATGTGCTTATTGCCGCGGCGCGCGCGCTGGGCATTCCGGCGCGCTATGTCAGCGGCTATCTGCTGATCGACGGGCGCGAAACGCAGGAGGCCGGGCACGGCTGGGCCGAGGGCCATGTTGACGGGCTGGGCTGGGTCGGGTTTGATGTGGCCAATGCGATCTGCCCCGATGATCGCTATGTGCGGCTGGCCGTGGGGCGCGATTATCTGGATGCGGCGCCGGTGAAGGGGCTGACCACTGCGGTTTCACCGAAGGATCGCACTGCGGCCGCGCGTGACCGCATGGCCATTGCACTGAGCGTCACGGCGGTATCCGGCGCCTGACCGGCGGAGAGTTACCTTTCGCCCCTTAACTCCGGTTTTGCGAATCGTCCGGTATGGGTAAGAGCGGCGCGGTCAGGACTGCATGCGGATGACGGCGGGTGCCGGATCGTGCGGCAGTGATCTGAACAGACGACACATCGGATTTGACCGGTTCGGCGCGGGGCCGGCCGAATGCCGATCGCCCGGACGGGACCGATTGATGACATATTGCGTGGGCATGTTGCTGGATGCGGGGCTGGTGCTGATGAGCGACACCCGCACCAATTCCGGCGTCGACAACATTTCGACCTTTCGCAAGATGTTCAGCTGGCACGTGCCGGGTGAACGGATCATCACGCTGATGACTGCGGGCAATCTGGCGACGACGCAATCGGTGATCAGCCAGCTGGAAGAACGCAACAAAGTGCCGGGCGACCGGCATCCTTCGATCCTGGAAGCGCCGACGATGTTCCAGGTGGCGGGTGAAGTGGGGCGGATGCTGCGCCGGGTGGTGGAAGGGCCGGGCGAATTTCCCGATCCGGCCGAAGGGCCCGAAGCCGAAGGCGCCCGGTTTACCGCATCGATGATCGTGGCCGGGCAGATCGCAGGGATGGAGCCGCGCCTGTTCCTGATCTATCCCGAGGGCAATTTCATCGAGGCGAGCTTTGACACGCCGTTTTTCCAGATTGGCGAGACCAAATATGGCCGGCCGATCCTGCTGCGCGGCTATGACCGCGCGATGGGATTTGAAGAAGCGGTGAAGCTGCTGATGGTGTCGTTTGATTCGACGCTGGCGGCCAATCTGTCGGTGGGGCTGCCGCTGGATCTGATGGTGATTGCGCGCGATGGCTTTGCGCAGCTGCACCAGCGGCGGATCGCTGCCGACGACGTCTATTTCCGGTCGATTTCGCGCGGATGGAGCGAGGCCTTGCGCCGGGCGTTCCAGTCGCTGCCGGCTTATGATCTGGCCGGTGCGGACGCTGCACCATAGCCTTGGCCGGATTCTTGGGGTAGATCCCTAGGGCGAATACCTATCCAGATTGGTTAAGCGATGCCCGTGGGTGTGGCTGGCGGCCGATCACGGAGGGCATGGCGGGCTGGCGCAAGGCGGGCGTGAAGCGTTGCGGAAAGCCAATGTCTTTGCAGACATCTCCGTTCCGGACGAGAATTCCCTAAGGAAAGTGATAGGGTATGTCTCCTTAGGGCGACAGGTTGGGTTCGTAATGAAACTAACCCCATTGGCGTCGGGCCATCAATCGGTGGTTCATGCTTTTCATGATTGACCGCGTCACCTTGCACATTCTCGATGGGGACTCCGCCCGTCGCGCGCAACTCGCCCGCCTTGCCTTCGCGGCAGGGCACCATGCCGAAATCTATGCCAACACGGACGAGCTGCTGGCGCATGCGCCGACATCGGGCCTGGTGCTGGCGCATGATGATCCGCCCGGCGAAGGGGTGCCGCGGCTGATCGCGGCGATGATGCGCGCGGGCCAGTGGTTGCCCGTGATCGCCATTGCCGAGGCGCCCGAAACCGTGGCCGTGGTGAGTGCGATCAAATCCGGCGCGCTCGACTATCTGGCGGTGCCGCAGCAGATCGGCCCACTGAACGAAGCGATTACCCGCGCCGCGCGCGAGGCGGAAACGCACCGCGCCCAGCGCGCCCGCGCCGCCGAGGCACGGCAGCGCATTGCCCGGCTGAGCCTGCGCGAACGCGAAGTTCTGGATCGGCTGGCCGAAGGGTGCAGCAACAAGGCGATTGCGCGCGATCTGGAAATCAGCCCGCGCACCGTGGAGATCCATCGCATGAAAATGATGGGCAAGCTGGGCGCGCGCCATGCTGCCGAGGCGGTGCGTCTGCGGATCGAGGCGACGGGGCTGGACGCGGCGTGATCGCGGGGCATTCCGTGCGTGGCTGAAGGGCGCGGTCACTGCTGCGTGGGTGACGCGGCCGGCATGATCAGTGGCAGATGCCGTGGGCGGCGCCGACTTCCAAATGGAAATGATCGCGGTGTGCGGGGTTGTAATCGGGTGTGAGCACGACGGCGAACCGTTTGCAGGCGCTGGTGCGAATCACCCGCAGGAAATCGCGCTCTGCCGCAGAGCCTTCGGACCAGTTGTTCTTTACCGTGATATGGTGGCCGTCGGCGAGGACAAAGCCGGCCACATCGACGGCGTTTGCGGTCGCGTGGCCACTGCGGTGATCGGTTCCGGCGACATTGCGGCAATTGTAGCTGCCAAAGGTTTCGATCCGGACCAGCGGACTGCCGAGCATTTGCTGCGCGGCGCGATCGACCCCGAACCGGGCCCAGCCCTGCAGCGACGCGGCCAGCGGACACGTGACCGGGCCAAGGTTGGCCAATTGCAGGTGCGCGCTGTCGCTACGAAGCCAGGAGAGCCGCACAGTGCCCAAAGTGGCGCAGCCGGCGCCGAAATACTGATCGGGCAGCGGTGTGAAATTGGCCTGGGTTTGTCCCAGACTGGCAAGGCACTGGCGCTCTGCCGGGGCCGGCGCGATCTGCGCGGTGACGGGTGATGGGGGTGCGGCCTGGCGCGACGGAGCGCCGACGCAGCCGCCAAGCCCGGTCAGCCCAAGCCCGGTCAACGCGGCCAGCACCAGAACCGGGCCGGTGAAGCGGCGCTGGCGAATCCGGCAGGGCGGGCGCGGATCGCGGCGCGGACAAAGTGCGGTGTCGGCCATCGGCGCATCATTGCCCAAACATGGTCAAGAATTCCTTTCCGCCACGCGGGCTGGCTGTGGGCCAGACTGTGCCACGCCCGGCGGCCTTGCGCACTGCGTGATTGTACGTTGCGCCGATTCGGGCCGGCGCGCCGACCGGTCTTTGGAAATGGTGATTCGGCGAGCCGGAACGGTGCGAACAGGACCAGAATTGTTCCGCGAAATTGGCGGAAATTGAGCGCAGACGTTTGCCGCAAATCGCGCAAAATTCGCCGGCTGATTGCTGGATCGCATGCGGCCAGGGACCACTAATCGGACGTGGCAGTCGCGAAATTATTGCGAAAATATTGCTCTTTCGCCCAAGTGGACGCAAGATTTCACACCGGCCTGAATTGCGCTAAGCTTTGCCGGATTTAGGCAGAAATTGCCTGGCGGTGCCAAGGCCGTCAGAAAAGTTCTGATCGGGTTCGATGGCTGGAAACGCGGTCATGCGCGAACGACTGATGTGGTAGTTGGGTTCTGGTATTGCACAAAATCAGCATGGCGCGCAAAAATGTCGGGTGATGGCGGCCTGGAGGCCTGGTGGATGGTGATTGGTCTTGTCAGGGTGGGCAATCCCGGCATACCCCGCACCCGGGACGCATTTATTCCGGAGCAGTGCCGATGTCGAACCTGACCGTCGAATATCGCCAGCCCGGCCCGGAACTTGCCGAGCACGTTTCATTTTTCTATCAGGTGCAGCAGGACGAAGGCCAGTTCAGCGCGGTTGATCGGGCGGATTTTGCGCAGCTTCGCTTCATTCTGGAAGGCAAAAAGGCGCGGGTCGAATTCGTTGACGGCACGGTGCAAGACATGCCGGCGACGTATGTTCAGGGGCCGACCACGGGCAGTTCGCAGCTGTCTGGCGAGGGCAGGATCGATGTGATCGGTGCCGGTTTGATGCCCGAAGGTTGGGTGGCGCTGGTGCCGATGGATGCCTCGGCCGCGGCCAATCGCCTGTTCGATGCGGTGGATCTGTTGGGGCCGGCAGTGCTGGAGGCGCGCGGCCGGCTGCTGACCGCGCCCGATTTCGATGCGCGGGTGGCGATTTTCGAGGACCTGCTGACCAGTCTGATGGCGCAGACCAGCCCCGATTTTCACCGCTTTGTCCATCAGGTCAATGCCTGGCTGTCGGGCAGTGTTGCGCCGCAACTGCCCGACCTGCTGGAACAGACCGGGCTGTCGCTGAGCCAGGTCGAACGGCGCTGCAAACGCTATTTCGGATCACCGCCAAAGCTGCTGGCGCGCAAATATCGCGCGCTGCGCACCGCGATCGCGATGACGCACAAGGACCCCGATCTCGATACGATTCTGGCCGAAGGGTTTTACGACCAGTCACACCTGATCCGCGAAATGAAACATTTCACCGGGATGACCCCTGCCACATTTGCCGAACAGCCGACGGTGCTGAACCAGCAATTGGCCAAGCGCGTGGAACTGGAACGCCGTAACCCGATGGGACAGCGCAAACTGATTACCTGAGCCGTGAATTTCCCCTGATCTGCGCAGACCCTGTGTCAGCCTTTGGCCAGCCAGGCGACCAGCCGGTCGCGCCACAGGCGATAGCCTTCGCGGCTGGGGTGCAGGGCATCGTTGAACAGGTCATGCCGCTGGGCGCCGCGGGCATCGACGAACGCGGGGTAGAGATCGAGGTAGCGCAGGCCGGGCGTGGTTTCGGCAAAGCTGCGCAGCGCGGCGTTGACCGGCACGACCAGATCGCGGTTTTTGGCATCGTCGTCGGTGGGCAGCAGCGACTGGACCACGATCTGTGCGCCGGGTTTGCGTTCGTGGATGCGGGCGATCACCGCGCGCACACCGCGGATGATGCTTTCGGCGGCGGGGGTTTCGCTATCGAACGAATTGTTGATGCCCAGCATCAGGAATACACGTGCCGGCTCCAGATCGGGGCGATCGAGCCAGCCTTCTCCGCCTTGCGCGGCGGGCAGCAGGCGGTGGAGCACATGTTCGATACGATCGCCCGAAACCCCGAGATTGAGCGCCGCGAGCGCCGGCACAGTGCCGCCAAAGGTTTCATCCCAGATCGCCCGCCCGCAAAATTTGCCGGGGGCCCAGGGATTGGCGTCGAGATGCCAGAAATCGGTGATCGAATCGCCGACGAACACGATCTGCACCGGTTTCAGGCTTTGCGCGCCGGCCAGCGATTGGGCGATGTCGGCGGCGCGTTTTTGCCAGTAATCGACCCGCGCGACGGGTGTTTCGGCAACAAATCGGGCAGGGGCTTGCGCGATGGCGGACGGGGACGATGCGGCGAGGGCAAGCAGCGCGAGCAAGGCCGTGCGTGATGCAGACTGTTTGATGATCATCCCCCCTGTGTCGCCTGCGCCTTTGCAGGGCCTGGCACTCGCCATATCGACCGGATGATCGGGCTCGGCCGGGTGCAGACGCTATTGCCTGAGCGGAGCGTATCATTGCCCGGCCGGCCGCCGCAACGCAGGCATCGGGTGTATTCGTATGTCATCGCCAGGCGGCAGGGCGGTGGCGGACCCGCGGCAGCGTCGCGTTGTTATGCGGATGTGCGATGCGTGGAACCCGTCGCACAACGTGAAGCTCAAGCGTCGCGGGGGCTGATGTCAATGTGCGTCAAGTAAAGCTCTCTGCACATGGGTATTACGTCGAAGTACTTAGGAACTTCTCCGCCGAAGGTTAACCGGCTGTCAGTACTTGCCGAAACGGGCCGGCTGCGGGTGGGGCGTACGGCGCATGGTTTATGGCTTGGGGCGTTCAAGCGGTTCGGCAAGGCGGCCAGGCCTTTGCCAAAGCCGTTCAGGTGCCGTTCCGGGGGGCGGCGATATGGATCGAACACGATTTTCGAGGCCCGGTATGGGCAAGGTGCAGCGGCGCATGCATCGGCGTGCCGAAGTGGGCGCGCCGGCGCTGCTGATGACAATTGCCAGCCGGTTCGATGGTGTGCTGGAAGATATTTCGGTATCGGGTGCGCGCATCCTCCTGCGCGCCAAGCCGCCGCGCGAGGGGCGTGACGTGGTGGTGCGCTGGAGCGACCACGAAGCGTTTGGCATGGTTGTGTGGGCCAGTGCGGAGCGCGTGGGCATCGCCTTTCACCAGAACCTGCCCAGCCATATGGTCATCCATCCGGACGAAAACGACGGGCCCGAGGACCTTGAGCCTTATGTGCGCAATTTCCGCCCGGTCTGAGAGTCTGACTTCGAAACGCGCGAAAGGGCGAGTTTCGAAGTCGGTACCGGCCCACTCCCCCACCCGACCACCCACGTAATTGTACGGTATTGGGTGGTCGGG
>CAILBC010000034.1 GCA_903832325.1 uncultured Sphingomonadales bacterium
GGCCAGCTCTGCCGACCCCAGACCCAGAAAGGGATAAACCCAGACCTTGACCATGGCCGTCACCGGCCGCACATATCCCATACCCACCCGGGTCAATTCTCGATGAAAATCCCGGGTCAATTCTCAGCGCAACTCAACAGGAACGATCGTTTAATCGTAGATCGGCCGCAGTTCGTTATCGAGGTAAAAGCGAGTCATCGCCATCGATGCGAGCATGTCAGGCGAGCCGTCGTATTCGATCGACATCCAGCCCTTGAACTCGTGCTGCTTGAGCAGGCGATAGAGGCCTTTCAGGTCAAGCTCGCCCTGGCCAGGCTCCCAGAACCAGCGGGTCCCGTCATCGGTGATCTCAGGGTCCTGTGCATAGCGCACGCTGTCGGGCAGATTTGCAGAGGCCGTATCTTTGAGATGGAACGTGCTGATACGCTCGTGATAGTCATCATAGAACTTCAGCAGGTCTTCACCCAGGATCGAAATCTGCGCGGTGTCAATGCAATAATGCACCAATTTTGGATCGGTCAGTTCGATCAGTTCGCGGTGGTTGGGCATGTTGATCGCGCAGAAAAACTCGTTGTGCAGCCCGACCTTCACCCCGTGGTCGGTCGCATAACTCCCGATCTCGTTCATTACTTTGGCGCATTGCTGCACCTCTTCTCTGCTCAGCGGCCCCGTCCCGTAATAGTTTTGAGTCGGGCAGGTGTTCATATAAGTTCCGCCGAACTGCACGATCGTGTCGACCGCCTCGCGCCCGGACCGAACGGCCTCGTCGAAATGATCCAGCGCATGGGACGCGTGCGCGCCATGAAACATGCCGATCACGGTTACGCCGCGATCCTTTGCGAACGCGGTGAAATTCTCGGGCGAACCGAACAAGGGCAGGATGTCAGCCAGATCCCATGGCGCGATTTCGATTCCATCAAAACCAAGCGCAGATTGATATTTCAGAATATTATCCCAATCGGAATAATAGGCACTGTTGGTTTTGTCTTCGTAATAGAAATCTCGAAAATTATCGATCTTCTTATACGGGATTGTTTTCCAGTGGGACATGTTGGCATAGCGAATATTCGGCATCGCGGCGACTCCGTCCGTCTTATTTCTGCAATTGGTTGAGCATGGCACGGGTTCTCAGCAGTGCACGAAACGGATCTCTCGTCTGGCGCGCGCTGCAGATAACCGGCCCTTGAAAGTTCAACGTGTCGAGCAGGGCAGTGATTTGCACCAGATCGACTGATCCGGTCCCGGGATCCCGGAAAATCTGCGTCGCATGGTGGCCAGGGAACTCGGGGTTGGGGGTTTTCCAGACCTCGTGCGTGTCGACAAAATCTGTATCGGTCAGGTGGACACAGCCGATCCGGTCGATCTGCGCCTCGAGAAACGCCGTTGCCGACACGCCGGCGACGAACAGGCTCGCGACATCCAGATCAAGCTTCACCGTGTCAGGCAGCGCATCGGCCAGCGGCAGGATGCGTTCGCCACCGAACAGGCTCCAGTATTCGTTGCGCAGTACGAGGGTGACCCCGAGTTCGCCTGCCTTGGCGGCAAGCCCGCCCAGCAGATCGATCGTGCGATCGGTGAATGCCTGCTGCATGCTTTCCAGATCAGGATGATACTGCGCGATGCGCCCGTAGAATGGCGACGGGCTGATGGCGAAATATTGCGCCCCCATGTCCGCAGCATGCGCCAGCGCTTCGTTGGCAAAGTGGCCGGTCGCGCCGAAATAGAAATCCAGATTGGCGTTACGCATAAACAAGTTGGGGTCGAAGGTGATGCCGGTAACCCGGTCGATCCCGCTGCCGCTCAGCACCTTGCGATATTGCGCCGCGCTGCCGTACTTGGTGTTTACGCAATACCGGTTGAACGGCACGCCGCTGCGGCCGCCGAATTGCCAGACCGGCTCATAGGGGATCTCGATCGACGAGAAACCGGATGCGGCGATCAGCGGGTAAAGCTCCTCCCAGAAGTACCGACTTTCATACCGGTTCCGGTTGGGCTCCTGAAAGTGACGATTGATCAGATCGAGGCTTATCGCGATCGCTGCTGTATTCATGGCTGGACTCAGGCTCCTGGGGCGGCCGGGTTTACGCAAAATAGCGGTCATGGTTCGTGTCTGGCATGCGCTTGGCGAGGTCGCCGCGACAAACCGGTCAACGGCCACCGTTGCCATATCCGGCACAAATTCAAATTAAAACTATGGTACCAATATTACCGGCACGCCGTCAAGTGCGCGAAACCTCAAAGCCGGCAAAGACCGGAGAAATGCCGCAATGCCTCGGCCGTCGGCGCACACGTCGGGCTGCATTCGACACCGATCGCTCCGACATAACCGACCTGGCGCAGCAAAGTGAGCATGGCCGCCCAGTCGACCGTGCCCGAACCCGGTTCACCACGCCCCGGCAGATCGGCCACTTGCACGTGTTCGATCAGCGGTGCGTATTGCGCCAGCATTTGTTGCACATCCTCGCCCTCGGCGATCGAATGGTAGATATCGTAGAGCAGCCGCACGCGCGGCGATCCGACATGGCGGATCACGTCCACCGCATCGACCGTCTGGCTGAACAGTACGCCGGGATGATCGACGCGGGTGTTGACCGCCTCCAGAATGATCGTCAGGCCGTGGTCTTCGGCGATCGACACCACGCCGGCCACCGCATCGGCGACGATCCGCAATTGCACCGCGCGTTTCATGTAAGGGGCGCCCGGGCCCGAACCGACCACCAGCCTGCGGCAGCCCAGTGCCACGGCATCTTGCGCGGCCTTGGTGAACAAATCGCGGAACCCGGCATGGGTTTCAGGATCGATCAGGCGCGTGCGCGGGTCGACCACCATGGTCAGCATTTCGGCGCCATTATCAGCCAGCGCCCGGGCCAGCGACGGCACATCGCGGCCAGCGGTGGTGAACATTTCGACTTTGGTGAAACCGGCCTGCGCCGCAGTGGCGATGCGGTCTTCCAGCCGGTCGCCGGCTTCGTGGAACATGTATTCAAGGTTGACTGAAATATCGAACGCCATGGCGCGATCCTTTGCGGGCAATTGGCACAATCATTTGTCGAAAATACGGTCGGGCAGGCGCAGCGCGAGGCCGATGCACACAGTCAGCAGCGCCGCGATCACCCCGGCTGCGGCGATGGCCGGCCACGCCCGGTGCGCGTCGCCCCAGGCGAAATACATGCCGCCGATCAGCGTCACGCCCAGCGCGCTGCCGAATTGTTGCGCCGTCTTGAGCATGGCACTGGCCGCGCCTGCGTGATCGCGATCGACCCGCGACACCACGATCGGCCCGATGCACCCGCTGGTCATGCCCATCCCGGTGCCGCACAGCACCAGCAGCAACCCGACCAGCACCCAGGGCCAGTGCCAGACGGTGATACCGCCAAGGATCAGGCCAACCGCAGGCAGCATCGTGCACGCGCCGATGACCAGCACCCGTCGCCCCAGCCGAGGCAACAGGCTGCGGCTGACAAAGCCGATGCCGAACATCGCGCCAAAGCCATAGGGCATATGCAACAAACCGGTGAACAGCGGTGACGCCCCCCGTTCGGCCTGCATCGAAAAGGCAAATACCAGCAGAAATCCGGCGCCCGAGGCGGCAAACGCGATCGAAATCAGCAGCCCTTTGCGAAACGTCGCGATCGCGAACAGTTCGGGGTCGAACAGCGCAGGGCGCAGATCTCGCACGCGGCCTGTGACATGGCGCATTCCGGCCCAGACCAGCGGCACGACCGCCAGCAGGCACAGCGCCGCCCCCGGGCGGATACCCCCCTCGCCTGCGCCGATCAGTGGCCAGAACAACGCCGCCATCGCCGTGCCGAACAGGGCAATCCCCACCAGATCAAACCCCGCCGGACGCCCCGAGCGGGTCTTTGGCAGAAACAGCAGGCCGGCGATTACCGCCAGCGTGCCCACCGGCAGATTGATCAGGAAAATGATCCGCCAGCCCAGATGAAACAGGTTCGCAGAAATCAGCAAACCGCCCAAAATCGGCCCGGCAATCGCTGCCAGCCCCCCGATCACGCCAAACATCGCCATCCGCGCGATACGCTCGACCGGTTCGAAAATCACTTGCACCAGCGCCATCGCCTGCGGCGCCATGATCGCGCCGGTCGCCCCTTGCAGCATCCGCGCCGCCACCAGTTGCCCGGCGGTCGCCGACAACCCGCAAGCGGCCGACGCCAGTGTGAAACCGATGATGCCGCCCACGAACATGCGGCGATAGCCATAGCTGTCGCCCAGCCGCCCGCCGGCCATCAACAGCACCGCAAAGGCCAGCGAATAGCCGGCTACGATCCATTGCGAGCCGCGCGCATCTGTGCCGAGGCTGGCCTTGATCGCGGGCAGCGCGGTGTTGACGATCGTCATGTCGACGATTTCCAGCACCAGCGCGATGATGACCGTCAGCAACGCCAGCGTCTTGCGACGCGGGGTGAGGTGGCGCGGATCGTTCACCTCAGATCAGCCCTTCGCGCAGCATCCCGACTGCGGCATGGGCCGCACGCGCAGTCAGTGCCATATAAGTAAGCGAGGGGTTCTGGCACGCACTCGAAGACATTTGCGCGCCGTCGGTCACGAACAAGTTGGCGACATCGTGCGCCTGGCTCCACTTGTTCAGCACGCTGGTGGCCGGATCATGCCCCATCCGCGCGCCACCCATTTCGTGGATCGCGGTACCGCCCGCACCCGGCTCGGTCGAACCGAACAGAAAGCGCCCGCCTGCCGCTTCGAGCATTTCCTTGGCGGTCTCATGCGCCTCGACCATGCCAGCGTGTTCTTCGGCGCCAAACGCGAAATCGACTTTGAGCAGCGGCAGGCCATTGGCATCGGTGCGCGTGCGATCAAGTGTAAGCCGGTTGGTCGCGCGCGGCATACATTCGACGAACCCGACCAGCACCATCCGCCAAGCACCGGCTTCGCGCAGGTCATGCTTGAAATCGGTACCGAACCCGGCCTCTCGTTTGCCGCGCGTCCAGCCCGATTGCAGCGCGCCGCCCTGGTAGGAAAAGCCGCGCGTGTGGCCGCGCCCGTCGAGCCGATCCATATTGCGAAAGCGCGGAATGACGATGCCGGTCGGACGGTTGCCGAATGTCGTGTGGGCTTCGAACCCCGGCACTTCGGCCAGCCCCGACAACGTGTTGGCATGGTCCATGATATGCGTGCCAAGCACGCCCGAGCTGTTGCCCAGCCCGTGGGGCATCGCCGCATTTGCCGAATTGAGCAGGACGTGCACCGAATTGAACGCGCCCGCGTTAAGGAACACCAGCCGCGCAGTGGCCATGCCGCGCGCTTTGGTCTTGGTATCGATAAAACGGACCCCGGTCACACGGCGGGTCGCCGGGTCGTAATCGATCGCTTCGACAACTTTGTCGGTCATCACCGTCAGCCGCCCGGTCTTGGTCGCAGCCGGCAAAGTCGAAGACTGGGTCGAGAAATAGGCCCCATACGAGCAGCCGCGCGCGCAGATCGAACGGTACTGGCAGTTGGCGCGGCCCTCGTCGGGCTTTGCCTCGGTCATGTTGGCGGTGCGCCCGATCGTCAGCACGCGTTCGGGCCATTTGGCGCGGATGCGTTCGCGCATCGCGAGTTCCACCACATTCAGCGCCATCGCCGGCTGAAATTTCCCATCGGGCAATTGCGCCAGGCCTTCGTGTGCGCCCGATACGCCGACGAAGCTTTCCACTTTGTCGTACCACGGGGCCAGATCGGCATAACGGATCGGCCAGTCGGTGCCGCGCCCGTCGCGCGCATTGGCGCCGAAATCATAGTCGGACCAACGATAGCACTGGCGCCCCCAGGTCAGCGAGCGGCCGCCCAGCTGATACGACCGGAACCACGTGAATCGGGTGTCGTCGGCGGTCACATACGGATTTTCACGGTCGTTGACGAAGTGATCCTGGGTAAATTCGGTGAAATGGCGGTTGAGCCGCTGAACGGCGTAATCGCTGGTATAGAGCGTCTGGTCGCCCTCGCCCCGAAACGGCAGGTCCCATGGCGCCTTGGTTTCGCGCGGATAATCGCCGTGCTGGATGTCGCGGCCGCGCTCGATCATCAGCACCTTGAGCCCGGCCTCGGTCAGTTCCTTGGCTGCCCAGCCGCCAGTAATGCCCGAGCCAACAACGATCGCATCGAATTCATGTGCCATGGTCTTATCCAAAATCCACTGCGGTCCAGTCGCTCGACCAGGCCCGGTCGCCAGGATGCAGCGGCAAGTCGGGATCGAACCGGCCGGGTACCAGTTCGTATTGCAATTCGCGCGAAGCCCCGGCCTCGCTGGTGTAGTATCCGGTCAGGATCAGTCCCTTGATCCGCCGCCAGGGCGACGGCGTTGCCGGCGGCGGCCCGGCGGGAAACGCGGCACGATCGATCGCGCCAAGCCGGTCGACCTGTTGCGCAGCGCCGATAGTGGCGAAATTGGCGCCCAGCACGTGCTCCAGCCAGACAAGATGGTCGGCCTGCCCATCGCCCAGCAGCCCGTGATCGAGCGCCAGCACCACGAATTCGGAAACACCCACGTCACCAGCACCCGGCGTGTCGGTCCGCGGGATGACCAGCTTGCACACCTGCCGCAGCAGCGCCATTTGGTGGCCTGAAACACCTGTCGGGTTCGCAACCAGGGCATGCGCCGGCACGCCAAGCACCAGCGTCAGCAGCGCCGCGCCGCGCAGTACATCGCGCCGCGCCAGATGGTCGCGCAGCTCTGTCGGGTCGCTTGGCGCTTTGGCGATCATCGCTCTCCCAGCCCTTTTTGCTTGGTTTTCAGACCTGTCACGCATCGGCGAGTCCATAAATTAGAATGATTATTTCTATATGATTTTGTCCGCTGTCAAGCACCAAGATGCGCACGCAGCGCACGAATGGGTATTGCCATCGCTGCGGACTTCCGATAACACGAATATTCATTCTAATAAATGTCCGTGGAGAGACCTGACATGCTGCTGTCCCCCTGCATCGAATGGCATTTTGCCGAACATGGCGATCTGGCCGCGCGCATCCGCGCGGCGCATGCAGCCGGATTCGCCACTGCCGAGTTTCACTTGTGGCGCGACAAGGACCTGCCGGCAATCGCCGCAGCGCTTGACGAAACCGGCGTACGCCTGACCGGCATTTGCGCCGATCCGCGCCGTGCTCTGGTCGATCCGGCGCAGCACGATGAACTGTTCGAAGCAGTGCACGACACGATCGTGGCGGCCCGGACGATCGGATCGCCGCCGATCATCGTCGCATCGGGTTTTATCCGCGAAGGGGTGGGCGCAGAGGACCACTTTACCGACGCTGTGTCCGCGTTGCGCCGCCTTGCAGCGCACGCCGAAGCCGAAGGCGCGCAGTTGTTGCTCGAACCGCTCAACGATCGTATCGACCACCCCGGTATGTATCTGGTCAGCACCACGCTTGGCCTCGATCTGGTCGCGGCGGTCAACAGTCCCGCGCTCGGTCTGCTTTACGATGTCTATCACTCGACGGTGATGGGCGAAGACATGGAACACGTGCTGCAAGGTCGCGCGCATCTGGTGCACCACGTGCAAGTTGCAGATTTCCCGGGCCGCAACGAACCCGGCACCGGGACGATCGACTGGCCAGCGAAAATCTCGTTGCTGCGCGCGCTCGGCTATCAGGGCGCGATCGGGCTGGAATACCGCCCGACCATGCCGATCGACCAATCCCTCGCGCACACGCGAACGGCATTGGGGCTGTAACCGCGCCATCGCGAAAACGCGCAGAGGCAAGCTGGGAGAGATAATCGTGGCAAACACGAAACTGAGCCTGACCGAACGCCTGAGCTATGGCTTTGGCGACATGGGCACCAGCCTTGCCTATAATACGGCCAGCGGGTTCCTGCTGTTCTATTACACCAATGTCGTGCACCTGCCGGCGGCCGCAATCGGTGTGGTGTTTCTGGTTGCGCGGCTGCTCGATGCGGTGATCGACATGGTGGTAGGTGTGTCGATCGACCGTACCCGCACACGCTGGGGCCGCACCCGGCCATGGTTCCTGTTCACGATGGTGCCATATGCCGCGGTCACCGTGCTGCTGTTCAATGTTCCGGCGTGGTCGCAATGGGCGCAGCTGATCTATGCCTTTGTCACGTTCAAGGTGCTGGGTATCCTCAGTTCGACCCAAGGCATTCCCTATACCGCGCTGATGCCGATGATGACCGGCGACACCACCGAGCGGCTGCGGCTGAGCGGCACGCGCTCGATCGGCACCTCGACGTCGGTGGTGCTCGGCACCGCTGCAACAATGCCGCTGGTGGGGCTGTTCGGCGGCAACGATCTTCAGCGCGGCTTTACGGCGGTATCGATCCTGTTTGCCGGAATCGGACTGATCGCCAGCATTGCGCTGTTCCGCAATTGCCGTGAACGGATCAACGACAGTGCTCCGGCGCGTTTCCCCCTGCTGCCGGCGATCGGCAAAATGCTGCAGAACCGGGCCTGGCTGGTGTGCTTTGCCTCGTGCCTGATCTATTTCGTACGCTTTGCGCTGATGATGGCGGCGACGCCCTATTTTGCGATCGAAGTGTTGCGCCGGCCGTGGATGATCTCGGTCATGCTGCCCGCGGTGGCGGGCATGTTGCTGCTGTCATCGTTTGTGGCGCCGCCGATCCTGGCGCGCACCGGCATCCGCAAGGGCTGTTTCGCGGTGCTGGCCGTTGCCTCCGCGCTGTTCGCCGTCCTCCCGCTGACCGAAACCATACTCCCGCTGTTTATCGCGATCTACATTGTCGCCTGCCTCGCCACGTCGATCACGATCACGGCCGCTTTCACCATGATCGCAGGCACGGTCGATTATCACGAATGGCAGTTCGGCGTGCGGCGCGAAGGCCTGTTGTCGGCAGGGCTCAGCCTTGCCACCAAGCTGGGCATGGCGCTCGGCACCGCCGGCTTTGCCTTTCTGCTCGGCGCAGTGGGCTATTCCCCCGAAACCGTCAGCGACGTCGCGCGCAGCGCAATCCGATGGTCGTATTATGGCAGCGCGATCCTGCTGATGGTCGCACAAGCCGGTGTGGTGCTGCTGTGGCCGATGGATGGCCTGCACCAACGCATCCGCGATGATGTGGCCCGCGCGCGTCTCGGGACCACCTGACCATTCACAACCGAGGGAGAATGCAGATGAAGCGTATGAAGCAATTGGTGATGGCCGGGCTGCTGGGCGCCTCGGCGCTACCGGCCTCGGCCCAGGTGATCGTGACGATCGACTACCGTCCGCCCGAAACGGTCCAGCGGGTCGCCATTCCGGTCAATCCCAAGGAGAAACGCCTCAAAGTCCTGATCATTTCAGGCCAGAACAGCTATGAACACGACTGGACCGGCGTCAACAATATGTTGCGCACGCTGATGCAGGATACCCAACGGTTTGACGTGCGCGTGACCGAAGACTTCGATCATGGCTCACTGGCCATGCTCAAGGCCTATGATGTCGTGCTGCTGAACTATTCCAGCCGGTGGAACTATGCCGATCCGGTGCAGCACATCTGGTCCGACGACGCATTCAAGGCGCTCTACCAATATGTTCGCGAAGGCGGCGGGCTGGTCGCCTATCACTCATCGTTCACCTGGGGTCGGGAGATTCCCGAATACAAGCACCTGATCGGTGCGGTGATGCAGCCGGGTACCAGCCGCCGCTCGCCGCCGGGCGCGTTTCCCGTCCATATCATCGATCGCAACGATCCAATCACCGCAGGCATGCGCGAATTCGTTTGGACGTACAACGACGACATGTACACCAACATGGACTTCGATCCTGAAACCAAGATCCATGTGCTGGCGACCGGCCACGATTCCTCGGCCAGCTATGACCCCAGGCTGACCGGCCCCAAATATCCGCTGGGCGCCTACACGCCAGAAAAACTCAAGGCCATGAAAGGCATGGATGCCGATCATCCGCTGATCTGGACTTCCGAATATGGCAAAGGCCGGGTGTTTTCGATCACATTCGGCCACGACGAAGTGTCGCTGCATTTCCAGCCGCTGCAAACGCTGATGCTGCGCGGGACCGAATGGGCAGCCAGTGGCGCAGTAACATTGCCAGTGCTGGAAGAGGCCAAGGACTATCCGACCAAGTAAGCACCTCCCCTTCCGCCCGGGCCGGGGTGGCCACCCCGGCCCGGGCAATCCATCATGACCCAAACGGACGGGGATGTCATAAGCCAAGCGTGATGCGTTAAATCTGAAACGCATCACGCTTTACGAGTCTTCTTACGAGTTTTCGTTTTCGCGTCGTTTATCTCCAAAAACCGGCACCCACTTTTTTGCACGCTGCACTAAAAGCTGACGCTATGACAAACAGAAACGGCCCGCAGACCAAGTCTGCGGGCCGTTTGTCATTCAAACGCCAATCTGGATCCTGCTGGACTCAGAAGTTATAGCCTAACCGCAGCCCGAAAGTGCGCGGTGCGCTGAAGCCCCAGTTGTAGATATTGGCCTGTCCGGGGACCACGGTGTTGCCGGCGTAGACCAGCGAGCGATAATTCTCGAGGTTCCGCACATAGGCCTGGATCGTCAGGTGCTTGTTGGCCGTTTTGTACTCGGCGCTCAGCTCGGTCCAGGTATGCCCGCCCTGGTGCGAGTCATTGTAATTGTAGAAATCAAGGTAATAATCGCCCTTGTACCGTTCGTACAACGAGGTCGTCAGCGTTCCAGCGTCGCCAAGCTGAAACGTGTGGTCATACCCCAGCGTCAGCAACCAGCCCGGCGCCTGCGGCAGGCGGTTTCCGGACAGATTGACGGTCGGAGCATAAGTGCCGCTTTCTCCGTAATAGTTCACGCTGGCAAGGAACGACGAATAGGTGGCATGGAGCCAGTTCACCGAAGCGGTGATGGTATCGTCGTGCGTCGGCCGCAGATTGGCTTCGACCTCGACACCATAGAGTTTCGCCCCGCCGGCAGTGAAGGTCTGCGCACCCAGTTGCGGGTTAAGCAGCACATCGTTCTGCAAATCTTTGTAGTTATAATAGAATCCGGCGACGTTCAGCGTGTGCTGACCGCGATCGCCCAGGCTCAGCTTGGTACCACCTTCGTAGGCGGTGTTGTTTTCCGGCGCGAACGTGTGACCGGTTCCGTCGAAGCCGCCGGCTTTGTAGCCAGTCGACACTTTGGCATAGATCAGCGTACGATTGTCCGGCTTGTAATTGATGTCGGCCATCCAGGTGAACTTGCCGCCCGAATAATGCAGCGTTTCGGGATTGGGCGACTGGCAGAACAGAAAATCCGGGGCGTGGAACGGGTTCGCCAGTGCACCAGTGCAATAGGGGCTGACAAAATTGGCAGTAGACAGGTTGACGGGACCGATCCCCACTGCACCGAGTCCGATGGCGTTCGAATAGTTGTTCCACTGCCCGTTGCGGACGTCATTCGTATAGCGGCCACCCCCGACAAAGGTGAATTTGTCTGTGACCGGAATTTCGACCTGGCCAAAGCCCGAAATGCTCTGCGAGTCTGTCGGGTGCTGGAAATAATTGATGTAGAAACCATTCTGGAACAGGAACGGGTTCCACAGACCGCCATTACTGGTCTGAATTTCGCGGAAATAGAACACCCCGGCTTGCCACTTCACACCGCTGATTTCACCGTTCAGGCGCAGTTCGTGGCTCTGTGTTTTGACAGTTTCACCGAAATGGGTGAACACGTAGGATGGGGACAGCGTGATGAGGTTGGTGTCATCAGTATAGCGATACCCGCCAGTATAGGTCAGCGTGGCCAGCCCGAAATCCCAGGCAATGCGACCGCGCAACGCCGTGCTGATCTGGTGCTCGTGGCCGACGCCGGTGGTCGGCGAAACATAGCTCTGCCGATTGATGCTGGCGAGCGCGTTGGTGTTCTTGGGAACGCATTCGGTATTGCCGCCCGGGTCGGTGCCCACCGAACCCCAGCCATTGCCGCAAACACCCGGCGTGGTCCCGGGATTGTTGGCAGCCGTGGTGAGATCGGCATATGCTTCATCTTGCGGGATGAAGTTGGATTCGACATGTTCCGCCGACACATTGATTTTCACGTTGCCGGTCGGGTTGAAGCGGAACGACACACGGCCGCCGCCAGTGTTGTCGCTGTCACTGCGGTTGTTCGCGCTGGGGGTGAACGAAGAGGTCGGGCTGAACGGCGTATTGGGGTGGAACGTATAACCATCGTGCGCGTTGTAGAAACCGGTCACGCGGATTGCCGCGTTGTTGCCCAAGGGCACGTCGACCCCGGCATTGAGTTTGACCTGATTGTAATTGCCATACGAAGCCGATCCGTCCACCTCGAACACGTCACCAGGCTTTCGCGTGATGAAATTGACCGCGCCGCCGGTAGAATTGCGCCCATAGAGCGTGCCTTGTGGACCGCGCAGTACTTCGACCCGGTCCAGATCGAACAGCGCAGCATTCAGTATGGTCGGGCGGTTGATATATTCGCCGTCGATGTTGACCACGATCGACTGATCCTGCGCCTCGTTGTTCGAGAGCGTCCCGACACCGCGCAGTGTGACGCGCGTGTTGTTGGTGTCAGTGGTAATGTCGAGCACGGGGGCAACGCGCGAAACCGAGGTGAAATCAGTAATGCCAGCCTCTGCCAGCGCCTTTGCCGAAATGACCGAAATCGCAATTGGCACATTCTGCACGTTTTCCTTGCGGTTCTGTGCGGTGACGATGATTTCTGGCGTGGATGGAACTGCGGCAGCGGTCGTCGCCGCGGCTTGCGCATACGCCGTTCCGGTAACCATCAGCGCGGCAAGCACACCGGTGGCGGCCGACAGCGTCAAAGCAGGCTTCATCTTCATATTCCCCTCCCAAGGTAGATGGGCTTCTTACCCAACATGCAAAGCAGCGGTATTGGCGCCGCTTCAGCTTCATATTGGAATTAGTATTATTGTTGTTTTATCTTGTCAAGCGCCGCAGCGTCAAACCGAGCAATCACAGCAGCCCCAGCGCACCGCCAGATGCCGCGAATTCGCGAAACGCATCGAACCGTGCGCGTGACGACACCGCAGGACCCATGCCGTTCGTGTCGCCGATGTGCATTACCGCTGCGGCCTCGGCGGCCCGCTGCCATGCCCGGCCAGGCAGTGTCGGGTTGCCTGTGCGCATAAATCCAGTCAGTCGCGACTGCCATTGGTCGGACACCGCCGAGTCGACCGCACCGAACGACCGATCGCCAATCCTCAAAGCGCCGAACACATAGGGCATCTCCGAGGTGTGGAATGCCCCGCTGGTGACGCTGCCGCGCACCGGCGGATAGGGGTGGTCATAAAGGTAAAGGTAAATCGGCACGTTGCTGACTGTGGTGCGGTCGTGTGCCCACAGCACCAGTCCGGACATGTAGCGGTCGCGCGCGATCGAAACGCGCGATTGCGCCACCTCCGTCGCATCAGCGTGCGGATAAAGCGCCAGCAGACGATCGGCGAAATTGCCATATCGCATCCTGACCGCCTGTTCGAACTGTGCGGGTGCGGTGATCGCGGTATCGATCATTTCGGCCGCATTGAAACCGGTCATCAGCGGCACGGCATTGACCACTGGCAGCTTCGCCAGCGCCGGGTCGTGCGCAATCACTACGCCATCAAGATGCGGCACATAGATCAGCGGCGGCGGATTGCCGCCCGGAACCGGCTGATAGCGGGTTGCCTCGATCAGCTGGTCGGCCGGCATGGCGCGCAATTGCGCCAGATTCACCGCACCCAGCCTGGTGGCAAGCGCCAATCCCTGCTTCTCGCCGTCGGCAAGCGAGGGCATGCCGACCGCCATGCTCGCCCCGCTGAACGCCACCGCGCGCTGGAACAGGCCCTTTGCCAACTCCGACACCATGAGATCGTTGACCGATGCCGCCCCGGCGGATTCACCGGCCAATGTCACGTTGTCGGGGTCCCCGCCAAACGCGGCGATATTGGCGCGCACCCATTTGAGCGCCGCGATCTGATCGAGCAGGCCATAATTGCCCGAGGACCGCCCGCCGGCTTCGGCGCTGAGTTCGGGATGCGCCAGAAAGCCGAACACGCCAACGCGGTAATTGATAGTGATTACCACCACCCCACGCCGCGCCAGCGCGGTGCCGTTGTAGATCGGCAGGCTGCCGGCCCCGCCGCCGAACCCGCCGCCGTGCACATAGACGAACACCGGCACGCCACGCCGCGCGCGAGGCGGCGCCCAGACATTGAGCGTCAGGCAATCTTCGCTGTGTTGCCCCGTTGCAATGAATTCTTCGGTGTAGGGTCCCCAGGGCTTTGGCGTCGCCTGCTCGCAGGATGGTCCGAACCGGGTTGCATCGCGTATGCCCGACCAAGTCGCGACCGGCCGCGGGTCGCGCCAGCGCAGATCGCCGACCGGCGGTGCGGCATAGGGAATCCCCAGGAACTGCCTGGTCCCAGGTCTGACCACACTGCCCCTGACTGTCCCCGACGACGTACTGATCTCAACCACCTGCGCACCATCGCCCGCCGGGGCTGCGGCCGCCTGCTCGTCCAATGACAAGATCATCAGCAGCAGAGCGACAAATTGGAGCAATTGGTTTTGGACAAGCAACATGGTGACCTCGCTCAATAGGTGAAAGTGTCGGCAAACGTGCGGTACGGCACGGGCGGCGGGGCATCGAGCGTCTGCCCGGTGTCGGTGCGATAGGGGTTGTTGCGCATCGTCACCGGCGCATCGGGCTTGGGCATCAGCACCGGGCGGCCGTTTTCGCCAAAATACATCAAGTCGTCGCTGAACGGGTTGTTTTCTGATTGCGCCGCGAACGGAATCCAGCCGATGCCGTGGGGCGAACGCGCCACTTCAAAGCAATGGAAATGCCAGATTTTCCACTGACCATCCTGTTTGAGAAAATCGATGCCGTATTTGACCAGGACAGTGTGCATCCACACCCGTTTGCCGTCGATCATGGTTTTTTCGTACATGAAATCGGGCGCCATTTTGGCAGCTTGCGGATCGGTCAGGCCGGATTCGACGCCTGACATGATCCACAGCCCTTTGGCCGTCCAGCCATCCCCGGCGACCTCGATCAGCGGCGTGGTCACATAGTGAAACGTCAGCTTGCCTTTGGGATTGGGTCGCTGCGCGTGATAGGCCACGACTTTGTCCCAATCGGTATAGATACCATTATTGGAATATTGGGCGTGCACATCGGGCGTGCCCTTACTGACCCACAGCGCAATGATCTCGGGGTCGTGAAACGCGTTGTGCAGGTACATGTAGCGCGAAAACAGGTTTTCTAT
The DNA here is from genome assembly GCA_903832325.1 of uncultured Sphingomonadales bacterium. Taxonomy (GTDB): domain Bacteria; phylum Pseudomonadota; class Alphaproteobacteria; order Sphingomonadales; family Sphingomonadaceae; genus Novosphingobium. Next base: position 15,175 of record CAILBC010000034.1, read on the forward strand.
TTCGCCGCGGTCGCGACCTGCCTCGGCCATATGGCGCAATCCCGCGACTTCGGCCCGCAATGCGGCAATTTCCTGATCGCGCGGCGGCGCATCGTCCGCGGCTGCGGGTTGCGGGGCAAGCGAAAGGACGCCGCAGGCGATCAGTATCGCCAAAACCGGTTTGCAACGCGTGATCATGACAATGTTCTCCCTGATAGATTGCGGTTGACCAGCACGCGCAGCGCTGCCGAATGGACAGCGAGCCACGCGATCAGAATGCCGTTTTGCGGCAGCGAAGCCACTTCATGGTGGGTGAGATGAACCAGCACAGCGACAGCCTGGTTGGCCAGCAGCGCAAGGCCGCTCCACCATCCTGCCTTGCGCCATGAGGGCAACAGGCCCGCGAGCAGACCGGCCGCGCTGACCATTTCGCTGATCCCCACCAGCCGCCCGAAGGTCGCAGGCAACCACACGGTCCAGGCATGATACCGGACCAGATCGGGCAGCGGTGAATAGGTCTTGTGCCAGCCGACAAACAGGAAAAAGGTCGCGAGCGGAAGCGCGAGCAGGATATGCGCCAGCAAGCCGAGCGGCACCGACCGGTCCCCTTCAGGCACAGGCAGTGACTCAGGCGCAGGCAAGGACTTAGGCACAGGCAACTGGGGGCCTGCGTGTTCGTTCAGGATGACCGTCACATCCCTCTCCCATCCTTCTGTTATTTTGAAAAGTAATATGTTAATTCTAAAAAATGTCAATCGGTTTGTGTCGGGTTGACGCCATCACGCGCTTATGCGAATTTTTGTTCCAATATAATCGATGGTCACTGGGGGAAACGCGATGCTTGACCGACGCAGCCTGATCCGTTCCGCCGCCTGCGCTGCAGCGGCTGCGGCCATGCCCGGGCGTGTGCTAGGCGCAGGCGACACGCAGCCGGTGTGGCAAAACCTGTTCGACGGGCGCAGCCTAGACGGCTGGAGCCTGTTCCAGCTCGGCAGTGGCGAGCACGATCGTTATGACGCGGTGATGGTCGAACAGGGCATGCTGCATTTCCTCGGGCCGAAGTTTCACGGTCCGGATGAGGCCGCGATGGGCCATATCGCCACGCTGCAACCCTGGTCGAACTACCATTTGCGGGTCGATTACCGGTGGGGCGAGCGCCGCATCGCACCGCGCGGATTGCAGCGCCGCAACAGCGGCATTCTCTATCACCTCGCGCCTGATCGCGACATTCTGTTCCCCGACGGCATCGAATTCCAGGTTGAGGAGACCGACGTCGGCGATGCCATCACCATCAACAACCGCGCACTGGCCGGGCCGCTGCTCGGCGGCACGCCGCTGTGGCCAGGCTGGATTCCCGGAATGCCGCGCACCTATGAAGCGCCGCTTTCGGCAGGCGGCATCGCGCGCCAATGGTTCCGCCACGCGGGGCAATTCGAACGTCTGGAAGGATGGAACACGCTCGATCTGATCGCGTTCGACGATTGCGCCGCGCATCTGGTCAATGGCCGGATCGTACAGACGTTGTTCGGGATGGTCGGTCGCACCAGGGCCGATGGCACCAGCCCGCCGCTGACCGGCGGACGCATCGCGTTGGAATTCGAAGCGGCCGAGATATGGTTTCGCAACGTGAATATCCGCCCGCTTAAAGGCGCAGCTCTCGCCGCGATCAAATCCGGGCAGCCGCTTTGATGCGAGCTTGACGATCAGGTTAATTTATGAGAATATCAGTTCTAATTAGGGCTTCAGCCCCAGGGGAGGGAGCAACTGACGACGACCCGCGTTGCGGTGTTCGCCCGAGGTCCAACCGCTTTAACGCCCCGCCTATAAAAACCGCAGGAGCGAACAGGTATTATGAGCCATGCCATCAAACGGGGTGTCAGCCTCTATTCCTATCAGAACGAGACCTTCCAGGGCAAAATGACCCTTGAGGATTGCATCCGCACCAGCGCCGAACTCGGCGCCAAGGGCATCGAAATTATCGGCGAACAGACTTTCTGGGGTTGGCCCGAAGCGGGCGTGGCGCAAGCCGATGTCGACCATTGGCACCAGATGATTGCCAAGTACGATTGCACTGCCGTAAGCCACGACTTCATGCTCGACTACAAGCGTTACAAAGGCCGCGAAATGCCCTTTGACGAACAAGTCGCCAGCGTGAAGAACGACATCGATTTCGGTGCCCGGCTGGGGGTCAAATTCATCCGCGCGTTGGTGTCGATCGCGCCCGAAGTGCTGGTCGCCGCCGCACCCTATGCCGAGGAAAAAGGCATCAAGATCCTGATCGAAGTGCATGCCCCGCTGCATTTCGACCACCCGTGGATCATCCGTCACGCCGAAGCGTTCGAAAAGTCCGGTTCGGATGCGCTGGGATTCCTGCCCGATATGGGCATGTTCCTGTTCGCGTTCCCGCCGGTGTGGAAGGAAAAGTTCCTGCGCATCGGCGTGCCGCAGACCATCGCCGACTATATCGTCAAAGCCTATGAAGACCGCGTGCTGTCAGAATATGTGATCCTAAACGTCCAGAACATGGGCGGCACCGGCCCGGCGATCGGCATGGCCGAAACGCTGCGCCACAATGCCGCGTTCGAGCCGAAGCGGATGCTCGATTACATGCACCGCATCCACAACATCCACGGCAAGTTCTACCAGATGGATGCCGACTACGTCGAACCCTCGATTCCCTATGACACCATCGTCGCTGTGCTGAAGCAGGGTGGCTATCATGGCTACATCTGCTCGGAATATGAAGGCAATCGCTGGGTCGAGGATTTCCAGGAACCGGATTCAGTCGAACAGGTGCGCCGTCAGCAGGTCATGCTCGCGCGCCTGCTCGGCGAAACCGAAGTGCCGACCATCACCACTTCCCCCACTCTCAACGCTTCGCTTGCAGCATAAGGAACCCCGGTCATGATGGACAACAAGATGATCGTCGAGGACAGCCTTGAACAGATCGATGGCGGTTTCGCCTTTCTCGGGCGCCTGCCTTATTATCGCGGTCTGGGCCTGTCGATGATCGAAGACATTGCCGTCAGCGTCGATGGCGAAAAGCTGGCGCGCGAAGACATCCGCTTTGCGGTTCGCGGCAAGACCTATTCGCTCGACCAGATGGAAACAGTCTATGACGACCGCTGGAATTTTGGCGAAAAGGCAAAGATCATCGGTCTGAAGCCGGGCGGGCTCAGCGCGGGCAAGCACCGCCTTGAATTCGCGGTGCGCATGCGTGTGTCGTACCTCCCCTTCGTGCCGACCACCAAAGACGCCAAAGACCTGGCACTGGCCGGCTGAGCGCCAACTCGACCTGAACAAGACGGCCCGGTTCCAAGTGCGCCGGGGGCTGGTGCGTGCAGAGATAGTGGGCAGTCGTCGCGGCTTAGGGTGTCACAAGATGCGGATTGCGCATTCGTGGTAGCAAGGGTTCGGCGTATCGTGGATATCCCGTTAGTTCCAGATCGCGCTGTCTTCGTCGGCAAGCACCTTCTACGTGCCGTGGCTCACCAGCGAACCATTGGCGCCTAAGCTTTGACATGCAGGAATTCGACGTAGCTAGACCGCTATCCGTCCAGGTTTGCGCAGCGGGATCAGGATAGTCGCCCGCGATCACTGGATTGCGCACCCAGATCCGCCCGCCGCACGTCTTTGGAGCCCGCTGTCCATTGCGGCGCGGGCGCCGGTTGCGCCTGACCCCGTCCGGCGCCCAGCGCCAGCGCCGCGCCGCTGCCAAGCGAAAGCCGGATTGCCTCGCGCCGCGATGTTTCCATCGTTCAGTCCAGCCCCATCAGCTTGCGATTGAGCGCCCGGTCGGCAATGCCCGCTGCAAAATCGTCGAACGCATGTTCGGTTACGCGGATGATATGCCGCGCAATGAACGGCGCACCTTCGGCGGCGCCCTGTTCGGGGTGTTTCAACGCGCATTCCCATTCGAGCACGGCCCAGCCGGCGAAATCGTTGGCCGCCATCTTGCTGAAGATCTGCGAAAAATCGACTTGCCCGTCACCCAGTGAGCGGAAGCGTCCGGGCCGGTCGACCCAACTCTGATAGCCACCATAGACACCGCTGCGGCCATTCGGACGGAATTCGGCGTCTTTGACATGGAAGCACTTGATACGATCGCGATAGATGTCGATGAACTGCAGATAATCAAGGCATTGCAGCACGAAGTGGCTGGGATCATAAAGAATGTTGGCGCGCGGATGATTGCCCACGCGCTCGAGGAACATCTCGAACGTCACGCCATCGTGCAAGTCTTCGCCGGGGTGGATTTCATAAGCCACATCGACGCCATTCTCATCGAATATGTCGAGTATCGGTTTCCACCGCCGCGCCAGTTCGTCGAAGGCATCCTCGACCAGCCCCGCCGGACGCTGAGGCCAAGGGTACATATAAGGCCAGGCCAGCGCGCCCGGAAATGAGGCATGCGCATTGAGCCCCAACCGGCGCGAAGCAACGGCGGCCAGCTTCATCTGCTCGACCGCCCATGCCTGCCGCGCGGCCGGATTGCCCCGCATCTGGGGAATCGTAAAACCGTCGAACTGCGCATCATAGGCGGGGTGTACCGCAACCAGCTGGCCTTGCAGATGCGTGCTGAGTTCGGTGATCGCAAGACCCTTGTCGGCCAGCATCCCGGTCAAGTCGTCGCAATAGCCCTGGCTCTCGGCAGCCAGCGCCAGATCGAACAGACGATCATCCCAGCTGGGGATCTGAAGGCCCTTGTAGCCATGCCCGGCCATATAATCGGCGATCGCCGGCAGCGAATTGAACGGGGCGGTATCGCCCGCAAATTGGGCGAGGAAAATGCCCGGTCCCTTGATAGTACGCATCCTGATTCTCCCTTAAAGCTTGACCCAGCCTGCCTGTTCGCGGCTGGCCGCAACAGCGGTGGCGATAAATTCGATCCCGCGCACACCCGCAGCGATACCCGGCAACAGCGGGGCCGGTTCACCGCGCAGCAAAGCCGCAAAATCGCGGTAGAGATTGGCGAACGCTTCGAGATAACCTTCGGGATGGCCCGCAGGCGTGCGCGTGTGCGATGCCGCGTCTGGCCCCAATTGCGAGCCGCCGGCATGGATGACTTCGGTCCGGCCGTCGAGCGTGTGCCAGGTTAGCGTGTTGGGCCGCTCCTGATACCACACCAGCCCGCCGGTTTCGCCATAAAGCCGGATGCGCAGCCCATTCAGTTCGCCCACCTCGATCTGGCTGGCGAGCAGCACGCCGCGCGCGTTATTGTCAAAGCGCAGCAGAACCGTGCAATCGTCGTCGAGAGCGCGGCCGGGCACGACTGCGCCGAGATCGGCCAGCAATTCGACCACTGACAACCCGGTTATGAATTCGGCCAGGTGAAAAGCATGCACGCCGATATCGCCAATGCATCCACCCAGGCCAGCGCGCGCCGGATCGACCCGCCATTCGGCCTGTTTGCCCACCGCTTCGCCCGCCAGCCAGCCTTGGGGATATTCGACGACCACTTTGCGAATCTTGCCCAACGCGCCAGCAGCCACCCGCGCGCGCGCCTCGCGCACCAGCGGATAACCCGAATAAGTATACGTCACGCCAAACGGCAGCGCAGCGGCGTGAACCAGCGCGGCCAGTTCATGCGCCTCGGCCAGCGTTGCAGTCAGCGGCTTGTCCGACATTACCGCGACCCCTGCCGCCAGCGCCGCGCGCGCTGCGGGCAAGTGATGATGGTTGGGCGACACGATCGACACGAAATCGATGCCATCTTCGCGCGCGCGCTCAGCTGTGAACATCGCATCGAGCGAGGCATAAGCACGCGCGGGTTCGATGCGATAGGCGTCGGCCGCAGCCGCGCCGCGCGACGCGTCGCTGGAGAACACGCCCGCCACCAGTTCGATCTCGCGGTCCATTTCGGCCGCCAACCGGTGCACCGGGCCGATAAACGCCCCTGGTCCGCCACCGATCATGCCCATTCGCAAACGCCGCATCACCCTCTCCGCGCATGTTTCATTTGTAATAATAATTCTAATTTGATAACAACCCGGGCGTCAAGCAAGAATGGCTGCCACAGCGTCAGAAACAATGGCCGTGGCGTGGGAGAGGACGATGGGGTTTCTGCGCAGTTTTTATGACAACCTGACGCTCAAGCCGCAGGGCTTCACGATGATCGTGGCGGGGTTCCTGCCGGTGTTTGCGATCATCGCGATGTTTCCGGTGGTGGCCTCGATCATCGGACATTTTCACACCGACCCCGATTCCGCAATCAAAGTCCCGGCAATGGTCACCGCGCCGGGCTATGCCATTGCCGTGCTCGCGCCGTTTGCCGGGCTGTTTGCCGATCGCTTCGGCCGGCGCCCGCTGCTGCTGGCATGTACGTTTTTCTATGGAATCGTCGGCTGCGCGCCGTTTTTTCTCGAAAGCCTGAACGCGATCATCGCTTCACGCCTGCTGCTGGGGGTGTGCGAGGCCGGCATTCTGACCATCGTCAACACGCTGATCGCTGATTACTGGGACGACAACGGGCGCCGCAACTGGCTGATGCTGCAAGGGCTGGTCGGTCCGGCGTTTCAACCGATGGTGTTCATTGCGGTCGCCGCAGTTGCCGCCGTGCGCTGGAATGGCGGGTTTCTTGTCTATCTGATCGCCTTTCCGATCTTTCTGGCGATGTATGTCTATCTGTTCGAGCCACAGCAGCCGCAGGGCAACGAACGCGCGGTCGAGGCAGACGAAGACCCCGGCACCTTTCCGCTGAGCAGTGCCGTCGCGGTCGGCGCGCTGACGCTGTTCGCCTCGATTCTCTATTACGTGTTCATCGTCAATGGCAGCATCGTCTGGCACGAACTGGGGGTTGTCGATCCGATGGCGGTCAGCAAGGCCACGTTTGTTCCAAGCTTCTTCATCCTTGCCGGTTCAGTGCTGTTTCGGGTGGTGTCGCGCTATTCCAACGCCGTGCAGATCGCGACGTTTCTTGCGCTGTTTGCGCTTGGGCTGGGCGGGATCGGCCTTGCGCATAGCATGTGGACGATGCAACTGGCGCTGGCGATCCAGCAAACCGGCGCCGGCATGGCCGTACCCGCGATGATTGCGTGGTCGCAGACCAAATTTGCCTTTCACCACCGCGGACGCGGCATGGGTATCTGGACGGCGGCGTTTTTTCTCGGCCAAGCAGTGTCACCGATCGTCGTCGGCGCGATTGCCCGGAGCGCCGGCTCGATGCAGGCGGCATTTGTCATCACCGGTTGTGTGGCCGGCCTCGCCGCCGCGATGGGCGCGGGTCTGGCCTCGCGGCGATCTTTGCACTGAAAGGGTGTCGTCGGGATTTGGCGAAAGGTTGTATTCTCGCTATGGCGAAGTGCAATAACGCATATTTTGGTTCGTATTCCTTCGATCAATGGTGCCCCTTATGTCCAAATCGTCCGCTCGCGCGTCTGCTCCCTCGACCCCTGCACTTGCCCCCGCCCTTACAATTGAATCAGTAAGCCGAACCCCGTTGCAGGGGCGCAGCAAGGCATCGCTTGAACGCATGCTCGCTGCCGCGCGCGAACTGATGATCGAACGCGGCAACGAAGATTTCACGTTGCAGGAAGTTAGCCAGCGCGGGCAGGTCTCGATCGGGTCAATCTATCTGCGTTTTGAAAGCAAGGACAATCTGGTTCGCGCGGTGCTTGCCAACGGCTTGCAGGCGCTTTCGGACAACGAATCCGCAATGATCACGGATCTCGGCCGGCAATGCCGCAATCTGTCCGAATTCGTCCCCCGCTACGTCGAAGCGTATGCCGAAGTGCTGCGGATCAACGCGCCGCTGCTGCGGCTGGCGATGGCGCGCGCCGAAATCGATCCGCTGGTGTCGAGCCCGGGCAAAGAGGCCGCCGAAATAGCCGTTCGCCAGTCAACCTCGGCACTGTTGCGCTACGTCGACGAATTCGGCGGCTCCGACCATGAACTGCGAGCCAGTTCAGCCCATCACATTATCTTTGCAACACTGGCGCGCCAGCTCAGCCTCGGATCGACCAGCGAATCGGTAACGGTCTACGATTGGGACCTGTTGAAGCGCGAACTGAGCCGGATGTGCCTCGCCTATCTGCGTTACCAGTCATGACATGCGCGCGGGGGGACTGCGGATCCCCCCGCGCGCCGGGTTGTCATGCTGCGACAGCTTCACCGGCCAGAATGCGGCGACACATCGCCTGATGGCGGCGCACTTGTTCAAAGGCATCGTCCGCGCAATAGGCATGGCCTTCCCATTCACTGACAATCGTGCCGGTAAAGCCGCCATCGCGGAACAGCGGCAGGATCGTCTCGTACGGGATCGCTTCTTCCACCCCGGCATCGTTGACGCCATAGAATTTGCCGTGGATGTGGATGGTGCGATCGACCAGTTCGGCCCAGCTTTTGGGATCGTGGTTGGCCAAAATGAAGAACGCCAGGTTCACCGCCTGTATGTGCAGCGGATCGTGGCCTTCTCTGATCGCGATCTCGCGCAGCTTGCCGGCCTTTTCATGGCTCATCCCCGGTTCGGGCCAGATCTGCTGAACGAGTTCGATCAGGCTTTCCTTCGCGCCAGCGGCGCGCGCCGCATCGAGCAGACTAGGCGGGATCGCAGTGGCAGTGCCGCCGAAATCGGGAATCCAGCCCAGCACCGGCGACTGCAACTTGTCATACATTTCGCGATAGGCGATCACAGCCGGATGCCCCGCCCACATCGGCGCGTGGACTTCAACACCCATCCGCACGCCAAGTTCTTCGGCATAAGGCGCAATGTCGGGCAACAGATGCACCGGTAGCGCAAACTGATAGCGCACCAGCGAAAAGCCCAGTTTTTTCGCCGAGCGCAGCTGTCGCTTGTGATATTCGACCAGCGTCGCATCGTCGATCGGCTGCTGCCCCGGCTTGAGAAAGCGATCCGAATTGATCGCCAGAGACACCGGATTGAGCCCGGTTTCGACAATCAGATCCTTGAACCTGCTTGCGAAATCATCGCTGACATCGGGAAATTCCTTAAAGCTCTGGAACCCGATGATCTCGATATTCGGCCCCAGCCCGCGCCGCGCCACTTCGCGCATCAGCATGTCGAGATCGAATTGCCGGTTCAGCCATTCGTTGGTGAAGGAATAAAGCGTCACGCCCACTTCCGGGCCGGTGGTCTTGGTCATGTCGGGGCCTTTCACGGTTCAGCCGGCCACCAAGGTGGCGGTCTGCGGATTGGTGCGCATCATGCCCGGGATATAGGGCGGCGCGATCTTGAGGATGAGCGAGACGCTGTGCTCGCTGCCCGGCGCGACGCCATGCGTCGGCACCACCAGAAACGCGCTGTCGCGCACGAACCAGAATGCATTGGTGGCTTCGCCGAGTTCGGCCAGCGTCCAGCTGTGGTCGTCGTATTCAACCCGTGCATCGGTAAGATCGACCGGCGCGCCGTCGATCGCGAGGCTTGCCACTTCGACAACCGAAAACGGCAATGAACGATACCACGGCAGGCGCATCGCCAGGCGCAGCCCGCGCGGCGTTACCGTCAGCCCTTCCTCTCCGATTATCCGTTCGACAGGCAACATCATGCACTCTCCCTTCGCTGCACCAATGGTCTGGCACAATTGGAATTTGTCTTCTAATTGACCCTTGACAAGCGGTCAAGCGTCGTGCTGGATAAATAGGAATAAAAGTTCTATTCCTATTACAAGATCAAAGGCGGGAAACGGATGTCCGGATTCGATTACATCATCATCGGGGCTGGATCGGCCGGCTGCGTACTCGCCAACCGGCTGAGCGCAGATCCTGGAACGCGCGTGGCGCTGATTGAGGAAGGCGGAGACAACCAGCATCCGTTCATCAAGATGGCGGGCGGCTTTATCAAGATCATGGGCAAACCGGCCTATTTCCGTGCCTATCCGGTGGTGCAGCAGCCCGGACGGCGCAAGGAAATGCAGGCCTATGGCCGCGGCTTGGGCGGTTCATCGGCGATCAACGGCACGTGGTATTTGCCCGGCTTGCCCGGCGATTACGACGACTGGGTTGCGTGCGGCCTGCCCGGCTGGGGCTGGGACGAAATGGGGCGCTGCATTGCCGACATCGAAAACTATCGCGCGCCCGGCGCCTGGTCGGGTCGCGGACGCAATGGCGAACAGCAGATTACGCCTTCGACGTATCGCTCGCCGGTGTTCGATGCGCTGGTGGACGCGGCGGCCACGATCGGCGCACCGTGGACCGACGACATCACCACCCCCGGTGCGCCGGCCGCCGGGCGCAGCCAGTATACCGTCGATCGCCGCGGGCAACGCGCATCGAGCTATGAATCGTTTGTTGCGCCGATCCGCAACCGCCGCAACCTGACCGTGATGACCCATGCCGAAGTCAAGCGCATCATCATCGAACATGGACGCGCGACGGGTATCGTGGTCGAACGCGCAGGTGCCGAACAGCGGATCGACGCCGCGCGCGAAGTGATCCTTTGTGCAGGCGTGTTCGGGTCGCCGCAAATGTTGCAGCTGTCTGGCATCGGACCGGGTGCAGACTTGCAGCGGCTCGGCATCCCCGTGCTGGCAGACTTGCCGACGGTCGGCGCCAATCTGGTCGACCATCAGAAAATGGGCATCTCGTTCGATCTGCACAACGATCCGGGCACCAATCGCGAATTCGTTTCGCCGCGGCTCTATGCCAATGCGCTGCGCTATTTCCTGACGCGCAGCGGGCCGCTGGCGCGCGTCGGCATGCCGCTGACGGTCATGGTGCCAAGTGCCGGGGTTGCGCCGGAATGGCCCGACTTTCAACTTGCCGCCGCCGCCTTTGCCATGCGCACGGTGCAGGAAATGACCGAAAAACCGGGCAGCCCGATCAGTGACCGGCCTGGCATTACCTTCTCCGCCTATCACTTGCGTCCGCGCAGCCGGGGCCGGATCACGCTGACCGCGCCCGATGTGCGCACCCCGCCGCTGGTCGATCCGGCGATCTGGGCCGATCCTTACGATCAGGAAAAGGCAATCGAACTGTTCCATCTGCTGCGCAACTTTGCCGCCGCGCCCGCGTTGTCGCGCTTTGTCGGTGCGGAACGCGCGCCCGGCGCCAATGTGCAGCGCGAGGTCGATGTGATCGACGCGGTGCGCCAGATGGTCGAACCCGGCCTGCACGGCATGGGCACGTGCGCGATGGGCACCGACCCGGCCACCTCGGTCACCGATGCGCGCTGCCGCGTGCACGGCATCGCGTCACTGCGCGTGGTCGACAGTTCGATTTTCCCTACCCCGGTGTCGGGCAATACCAGTGGCCCCACCATGGCTGTGGCCAACCGCGCCGCAGAACTGATTTTGCAAGACGCCAGACACTGAATCTGGCCTAGCCGCTGAGAGGATGACGATGTTTCTGGGCATCGATATCGGCACATCCGGGGTAAAGGCCGTCCTGCTGGACGACCGTGGCCAATTGTATCAGCAGGCGCAGGCGCCGCTGGCTGTCGATCGTCCAAACCCGTTATGGTCAGAACAGGACCCTGATGCGTGGTGGGCGGCGACCGATGCCGCCGTGTGCCGGCTAGATGCCGGCTTGCGCGCGCGCATCGCGGGCGTCGGTCTGGCCGGGCAAATGCATGGCGCCACCGTGCTGGGGGACGATGACCGCCCCTTGCGGCCGGCGATCCTGTGGAACGACGGACGCAGCTTTGCCGAGTGCGCCGAGCTCGAAGCCGCCGTGCCCGCATCGCGCGACATTACCGGCAATCTGGCCATGCCCGGCTTCACCGCGCCAAAACTCGCCTGGTTGCGCAAGCACGAGCCGGCGCTGTTTGCCCATATCCGTACAGTGCTGCTGCCCAAGGATTACGTGCGCCTGTGCATGACTGGCGAAAAAGCGTCGGACATGTCGGATAGCGCGGGCACGTTGTGGCTCGATGTGGCAGCACGCGGCTGGAGCGCAGCGATGCTCACGGCAACCGGGCTGGGCGTCGGGCACATGCCGCGCCTTTACGAAGGAACCGCCGTAACCGGGACCTTGCGCGCCAATATAGCGCGGCGCTGGGGCATGGCGCGCGTTCCGGTCATTGCCGGCGGTGGCGACAATGCCGCGGGCGCTGCCGGTGTCGGAGTGGTGCGCGATGGCGATGGCCTGCTTTCGCTGGGAACATCGGGGGTCATTTTCGTCGCAACCGGCGATTTCCGCCCTAACCCGGCGGGTGCGGTGCACGCGTTCAGCCATTGCTTGCCGCAGCTGTGGCATCAGATGAGCGTGCACTTGTCCGCCGCGTCGTGCATCGACTGGGCCGCCAAAGCCACCGGCAGCCCGGATCCGGCCACGCTGTTTGCGCGCGCGCAGGCAACGGGCGGCACGATCGGCTCCGAATTGTTCCTGCCCTATCTTTCCGGCGAACGCACTCCTCATAACGATCCGCATGTGCGCGGTGCCTTTATCGGCCTGAGCCACGAAAGCGATGGCGACCGGCTGGCCCAGGCGGTGCTCGAAGGCGTGGCTTTTGCGCTGGCCGACGGGTGCGACGCCTTGCGCAGTGCAGGCACCGCGATCGACCAGCTGTCGGTGATCGGCGGTGGATCGCGCTCGCCATGGTGGGGCCAGATCATTGCCGCCGCACTCGGGGTCCGGCTGGTCTATCTCGACGGCGGCGAAGTCGGCCCCGCGCTGGGTGCGGCAAAACTGGCGCAAGTCGGGGTGACGGGCGCCGATGCCGCGCAAGTGTGCGCAATGCCACCGATCAGTCAGGTGATCGAGCCCGATCCCGCGCTTTGCGAACAGCTTGCCCCCAAACGCGCCCGGTTTGCCCGCGCCTATCCGCTCATCCGCCAGATTCAGGAGTAATCGCTCATGTCCGCCAGCTATTTTGCGCCATTCGATACGGTCCGCTTCGAAGGTCCGGAATCCACCAATGACTTTGCCTATCGCTGGTACGACAAGGACCGGGTGGTGTTCGGCAAACGCATGGAAGACTATCTGCGCTTTGCCGTGTGCTTCTGGCACACCTTCTGCTGGCCCGGCAGCGATGTGTTCGGCGCTGGATCGTTCGAACGCCCGTGGCTGGCCGCACCGCAGGACGAGGCTGCCGCCCGTGCCAAGCGCGAAGCGGCGCTTTCGTTCGTAGCAAAGCTCGATCTACCGTTTTACTGCTTTCACGATGTCGATGTGATGGCCCCGGCCGACCGCATCGGCGGATTCCGCGACAGCTTTGCCCGCGCCGTCGATCATCTGGAAGAATTGCAAGGCCGGTATGGCCGAAGATTGCTGTGGGGTACCGCCAACCTGTTTGGCCATCCGCGCTATATGGCGGGCGCCGCCACCAGCCCCGACCCGCAAGTCTATGCCTGGGCCGCCAGCCAGGTGCGCGATGCGCTGGAAGCGACACTTCGGCTCGGCGGGGCCAACTATGTGCTGTGGGGCGGTCGCGAAGGTTACGACACTCTGCTCAACACCAATCTTGCCACAGAGCAGGAAAACTTCGGCCGTTTCCTGGCTCTGGTGGTCGAACACAAGCACAAGATCGGTTTTACGGGCACGATCCTGATCGAACCCAAGCCACATGAGCCAACCAAGCACCAGTACGATTTCGACACGCAGACAGTCTATGGCTTCCTCAAGCGTTTCGGGCTGGAAGGCGAAGTGCGTGTCAATATCGAGGCCAACCACGCCACGCTGTCGGGCCACACGTTCGAACATGAAATCGCGATGGCGCGCGCTCTCGGCATTTTCGGCTCGATCGACGCCAATCGCGGCGATCCGCAAAATGGCTGGGACACCGATCAGTTCCCCAATTCGGTCGAAGATCTGACACTGGCGGTCATCGAGATCGAACGCGCGGGCGGGTTCACCACCGGCGGTTTTAATTTCGATGCCAAAGTGCGGCGCCAGTCGATCGATGCGGCCGATCTGTTTCACGGCCACATCGGCGGGGTCGATGTGATCGCGCGCGCCTTGCTGCGGGCCGAGGCGATCACGAAAGATGGCCAGCTCGACCGGTTCCGCGCCGAACGCTATTCCGGCTGGGTCGGCGAATTCGGCCAGACAGTGCGCACCCACGACCTTGCCGCGATAGCCGATCTGGCAGTAGCGCAGGATCTGGCGCCGCGCCCGGTTTCGGGCCGGCAGGAATGGCTGGAAAACCTGCTCAACCGGTTCTGAACGCGCATCTGACCAGCATGGATGCCCGGTCCGATCGCGGACCGGGCGATAGCAGCGTTTGCCATGGTGCAATCCTGAGCTATGATCTGGCCCGTCATCCATAAACGGGATCGTTGATTATGCGCTTCAAGGAACTCGATCTCAACTTGCTGATCGTGTTCGCCACGCTGATGGAAACACGGAGCGTCACGCGCACCGGCGAACGGCTCAGCCTGACGCAGCCTGCCGCCAGCGCCGCGCTGCGCCGGTTACGCGCGTATTTTGGCGACCCGATGCTGGTGCAAGTGGGCAAGCGGATGCACCCCACGCCGTTTGCCGAGGCGCTCTATCCACAGATCCAGCGCGCGCTGACCCAGGTACAGCATGCCATCGCCACGCCGGCAGGATTTGATCCGGCGACCAGTTCGCGCCGGTTCCGCATCAACGCATCGGACTATGTGATGGTCGCGGTGCTGGTGGAACTGGCCGCGCGGCTGCGCAGCCATGCACCGGGTATTCAGCTGGAAGTGCAACTGCCCTCGGAAACCAATGCCGAAAGCCTGGAAAACGGCCGGATCGATCTGCTTATCGCGCCCGAACAATTGCTTGCACCATGGCACCCGTCGGACTTTCTGTATGAAGAAGAACAAGTCGTGGTCGGGTGGAACGGCAATCCGGTGCTGGCCAGCGGCCTGACCGAAGATGCCTTCTATGCCGCCGGACATGTCGGTGTGGCGCTGGGCGCGCAGCGCGCCGCAACGTTTGCCGATACGCAACTGGCCCGCATGGGGCGGCAGCGGCGGATCGAGATCGAAGTGGCCTCGTTTGCGAGCGTGCCGTGGTTTCTGCAAGGTACCGATCGGCTGGCCGTGCTGCACAAACGGCTGGTGCGCGCGATGATGCCGCAATTCGATCTGGCCTTTGTGCCGATGCCCTTTCCCTTCCCGCGGTTACGCGAAATGGTGCAATTCCATGAATCCCGGCGCGAAGATCAAGGCCTGGCGTGGCTGCGCGAGCAATTGCGGCAGGCGGCACTGACCACTGCATGAACCGCATTGATGCATAGCTATAAGTATAATGATTTTTACATATCGTTGGTGATGGGACTAGTCTGATCCCACAGGCGCACGCGATGCGCCGCGGGCGAGCAGCGGTGGAAAATTTGCAGATTCTGATCATCGGCGGTGGCATTGGCGGGCTGACCAGCGCGATTGCGCTGCACCGCGATGGCCATACCGTTACGGTGATCGAACGCGATCCGACATGGTCGGTTTATGGTGTCGGCATCATCCAGCAATCCAATGTGCTGCGCGCGGCGCAGTCGCTGGGCATTCTTGAAGGTTATCTCGCCGCTGGCGTCGGGTTTGATGCAGTCGAAATCTTTATGCCGAGCGGGCAAAAGATCGCCCGCGTACCCGGCCATGCAGTCGCGCCGGGGTTACCCACCAATCTCGGCATTGGCCGCCCTGCCCTGCACAAATTGCTGGGTGACACCGCGATCGGGTTGGGCGCAGAAGTGCGGCTGGGCATCACCGCAGCTGCGATCGACGATAGCAGCGATGCGGTTGCAGTCACGTTCTCCGACGGCAGCAGCGGAACCTGGGATCTGGTGATCGCCGCCGACGGGGTTTATTCGACCACCCGCGCGCAAGTCCTGCCCGACGCGGAAAAGCCCGAATTCACCGGACAGGCGGTGTGGCGCTATAACTTCCCGCGTCCGGCCGATCTCGATGCCTTGCAAGTCTATAACGGGCGCACCGGGGTGGGCCTTGTGCCGATCAGCGAAACATTGATGTACATGTATGTCACCACGCCCGAACCGGACAATCCGCGCTATCCGACCGAAGGGCTGGCCGCGCTGATGCGTGACAAGCTGGCAGGCACGGCGCCCGCGATCCAGGCGCTGGCCGAACAGATCCACCGATGATCACGGCGTTGTCTATCGCCCGCTCGAAGTCATGCTGGTGCGTGGGCCGTGGCACCAGGGCCGCGTCGTATTGCTGGGCGATGCGGTGCACGCCACTACGCCGCATCTGGGCCAGGGTGCGGGCATGGCGATCGAAGACAGCGTGGTGCTGGCCGAAGAAATCGCGCGCGCTGCCGATCCCGAAACCGCCTTCACCGCGTTTCGCAACCGCCGGTTTGAACGGTGCCGCTACATCGTCGAAAAAAGCCTGGCCATCTGCAACGGCCAGATCGGCAAAGGGCCGCCGGTGGCAAGATCGTCCATGATCCGCAGGATCTCACGACGCCGGGCGGCGGCTATGGCTTTCGCTTTTTTTCGCCCGACGGCCTGCAATTTGAAATCAGCGCAGGCGTGGCGCGCGGCTCCAGCCGGCAGCTTTCGCAGTGGGAGGGCGTGCCCGAAAAAAATCAGCCATATCGTGCTGCATTCGCCCAATCACCAAGCGCTGGTGACGTGGTTCTGCGATGTGCTCGGGTTCAAAGTGTCGGACTGGCTGGGCGATTTCATGTGCTTTTTGCGCTGCAATTCGGCGCACCATCGCTTTGCCATCCTGCCCGGGCCGCCGTGCCTCAACCATGTCGCCTATGACATGCTGACGCTGGATGACATGATGCGCGGCGCGCACCGGCTCAAGCTGAAAGGCATCGACATCGGCTGGGGCCCCGGGCGCCACACCGCGGGCAATAACACGTTCAGCTATTTTGTCACGCCGGCCGGCTTTGTCGCCGAATACACCAGCGAACTGGAAGAGGTCGATTTCGAGACGCGCGAAGCGACCGTGCACGTGCCCGCCCCGCAAGTGATGGACCAGTGGGGCATCGGCACCGGCGGCCCGCAGACTCTGCCGCATCCGCATCCCAATCCGGGCCTGTTTGTCGCGATCGAGGCCTGAACCATGGCGCTGTTCGAATACTTTCCGAATTATATCTGGAACCTGTCGGTTGCGATCGCCATGCAATCGGGCGGCCAGATCGGCGAAATCGTCGATATGTGCCAGCCGATCAAGGATGCCGCAGCCAGCGGTGCAGACGCCGGCACGCCCGCATTCATGCGCCAGTGGGCGGCGATGGGCGAAAAGCTGATCGAGCTTGCCGCCGAAGACGAAGCGCTGGGTGTGACGTGCCAAAATTGACGCCATTCTCGTGCCCGATCATTTGAAGCCCGTGCCAAAATAGAATGCATCGCGCGCATGCCTGATCCCGCCTGGCGGGCAGACTATTCGAACAAATAACCGAGCCCTCGGTATCCCGCCCGCCGCCTTGCCGCCATACGCCCCAGAACAGGAACTGCGCCATCAACATAGTCGACGACGAGAACGTTGGTCTTGCCCACGCGCTGACGGTGCAAGCGGCCGACATACTGTGCCAATGTGCCTTTCCACGAGACCGGCATTGTTAAAAACAGCGTGTCGAGCCTGGCATCGTCGAAGCCCTCACCGACATATCGGCCCGTTGCCAGGATAAGGCGCTCTTCAGTGTCGGGAACGCCAAGGGCGATATCGCACTGGCGCCTTTCCCCGGCTGACATGCCGCCCCGCATAACGGCGATGTTTTTGACAAATCCCGCAAAGCGCTGCTCGAGATATAGCAGATGATCCTTGCGTTCGGTCAGGACGATCGGGGAGCGCTTGGCCTCGAGAGCTTGCAGCACGTCGTCGAAGATCAGGTCATTTCGGCCCTCGTCCTGCGCCAACGCAGCATAGACAGCCGGCATCGCGGGCCGCTCGGCCGCAGCAAGAGCGATCGGCAGCGCAAAGCGAGTGAGCCGTTCGCGAACTTTGTGACTTATTCCGCGTTCGGTCGCCTGGGTGCGTGCATCCACCCGATGCCGAACAGGGCCGCACTGCATGAAGATGATCGGATGATGGCCATCCTTGCGCGCAACCGTCGCCGAGAGCCCCAGAACATGGCGGGCTTTGGCACGACGCGCGACTTGCTCGAAACTTGATGCGGAAAGGTGATGGCATTCATCAACCACCAGATGTCCGTACCCGGCAACCAGATCGGCAACCTCGCCTTTTTTGACGAGGCTCTGAATCAACGCCACGTCAATTACGCCAGTCGGCTTTCGTTTGCCTCCACCGATTGTGCCGATCTGCTTGGGATCAATGTCAAGGAACGACCGTAAACGAGCCACCCATTGGTCAAGTAGTTCACGGCGATGGACCAATACCAGGGTGTTGCGTTGTCGCTCGGCGATCAGCGCTGCGGCTACGACAGTCTTGCCGAACGCTGTGGTTGCGGCGAGGACACCGTGGTCATGGGAGGCCAGGTCTGCAAAGGCCTTCATCTGTGACGGGAGCAATTCGCCTTGGAACCGCACCGTATCCGGAAGCGGTTGACCGGCTTCGCGATGATCCTGCACAACCATCGTGATTCCGTGGCCGCCCATCAGTGAAGTTAATTCATCAAGGCAGCCACGTGGCAAAGCGATATGGTGCGCGTGCAGTTCGGCACATGACACGATGCGCGGCTTGCCGAAGGTCGCAAACCGCATGGCCTGGGCACGATAAAACTCCGGATTTTGGAATGCTGCGAGGCGGATGACCTGAGCAACCAGACCAGGGGGAAGCGCCTTGCGCTCAAGATAGATCTGATCGGCAAGAACCACGTCCACTGTTAGCGGTAGATTTCCTTCAATCTGCAACGCTTTGGGGCGGCGCGAGGGGGACATTTTCCAAGGCTCTGTCGCGAATTCATCGTCAACTGGCATACGTACGCCAAGGATCCGGCCCGAGACCTCAGCTTCGCCAGCGATGCGTAGGATTGTCTCGGCGGGGTTGCGCTTCAGTGTCGATAGGAAAGCCCATTGATCCCCAAACGGTGTGAGGCTTTCATCCACAAACACGCTGTTGGCAACTTGTCGCGCGCGCCATTGCAAGGGCAACGCGATCAGATTGCCGAACCCACCCAGCGGCATCGTGTCCTGGTTGGGGAAAAAGCGATCATAGGACGCAAATCCGATTTCCGGACGGCGCTCCATAGTTTCAGTCAACAGCGCGGCACCCATCTGCCGTGCAACAGCGGCCGGGATCGGCGCATCGAAAAATATCCAGACATGCCCGCCGTTGCCGGAGCGGGAGCGCTCAAGCGCGGCTGCAATCCCACGTTGGAGACATGTCTCCAGAAACGCTGACGCATCCTCAACCCAATCTGCCTTGTCGAAATCGGCAGCCAGGAACCAGCAGGTCCCGTCGGGAAGCAGCGGATAAACGCCAGCGACATAATCGCCGCCGCCGACACCGCCTCCGCGCAAATGCCGGCTGACGACTTCGTCTGAGACCGGGATGAAGGCTTGATTCGGGCATTCGCCGCACTTCACGGCGGGTTTGGCGCAAATTCCGCGCCGCCATTCATTTGCGCAGGCTGGCGAGTACCCGGCACGCGAGGCCTTCAGGTTCTCCCATCGCACCGGGAAGACATCGGTGCGGCCTTGGAACAGGCGACGGAACAGGGCCACTTTCGCTGAGGCCGGAGAATTGTTGGTGACCGAAGCCTGCGAGAGGTCGGGTTTTGGCCTGGTCCTATCGAGAGCGGACAACTCCCGCTGATGGTTGGCAAGTGTTGCTTCAAGACTCGTCTGCTCTGCCTTCAATTCAAGCAAACGTGCGCGAATGGTCGAGATCTTGCTTTCGATTGCCCCTGAACCGCCGATATTTTCATTGCTCGCCGAATACGCGTCGCCAGGCGGCCAGCCAGGCGCGTTCGGAGCTTTGTCAGGCATTGTGTCCACCAACCAGAGTATAGCTGGTGCTGCGTCCGCCCGCGGATTCTTTCGCAAGTATGCCGAGCCCGATCAGCGCATCTATGTCGCGCAGGGCGGTGTCGGTCGAGCATTTGGTGATCTTGGCCCATTTCGACGAGTTCAGTTTGCCTTCGAATCCGTCGAGCAAGCGATTGAGCATCAGGCGTTGCCGGTCATTGAGCGGCGCGTCCCGGTGCGTTTCCCAGAATCGCGATTTGGTGAAGACGTGCTGCAAAACGTCTTCGGAGTGCTGGATTGCACCATCGAGGCATTCAAAGAACCAAAGCAGCCAACCGGTTATGTCAAGGTCGCCCTTCTGGATGGTTTCCAGAACATCGTAGTAGCTTTGGCGCCGCTGCAGGATTTCAGTGGACATCGAATAGAAGCGCTGCGGGCTGGACTCGGAACGCGCCAGCGCCATGTCGGCGATGGCGCGCGCAATGCGCCCATTGCCGTCGTCAAAGGGGTGGATGGTCACAAACCAAAGGTGCGCCAGCGCAGCTCTCAGGACTGGATCATGCGCCGAAGGCGTTTCGAACCATGTGAGGAACGTTGCCACTTCGGTACGAAGGCGTTCGGCACAGGGAGCTTCATAATGCACCCTTTCACGGCCGTAGGGGCCGGAGACAACCTGCATCGGGCCCGCATCGTCTTTGCGCCACGCGCCAACGGTGATGCGGTTCATACCGCTGCGACCGGTCGGGAAAAGCGCGGCGTGCCAGGCATAAAGGCGATCTTCGGTCAGAGGCTGATCGAACTTCTGGGTGGCGTCGAGCATCATTTCGACAACACCTTCGACATTGCGATCGGCGGGCACCAGACCGCTGATATCCATGCCCAATCTGCGGGCGAGAGAAGAGCGCA
>CAILBC010000035.1 GCA_903832325.1 uncultured Sphingomonadales bacterium
CCCGGCCACTCCGTCTCGGTGAAGCCGCATATATGGACGCTCCTCCACACGGTCAACGAGATTTTGCATTTTTTTTGAAACACACACCAAATATCACCCTTTTCCGCCAGTTTTTAGACCAAAAACCACGATCAACGCAGCTCGAATCGCCGAAATTTCCGGCTTTGTTCCGCTATGAGAATCGCTTTTGCCAGGTTCAGCCGATTCTCGACCACCCGCCGCCCCGCAGAATCAGGCCCCGGGACCAGGCGTCGGGTCAAACAATGCCGCAGCCGCCCGATCGGCGGCAAACCAGGTCTGCCAGCATTGGAAATTGTGCGCCTTGCTGGGCAGCAGCAGGCCTTCGACAGACGCTCGGCCTGGTTCCAGCAGCCTCCGTTCGAGAACGACGCACTGCCCCATGGCCCGAGGCCATTGATGTCCCCCTGGGCAGCGATGACACTTCGTGCATGGCGTTGCGTGCATTCTGATGGCCGGCCGCACCCGCGGAGCCTCCATCCAATGGAATGGGTATGGGTGTTTTGGTGCTTGGGATGTCGTCCGAGCAGAATTTGCCAAGGCAGTTCCCAGCAGAGGAACAGGACGCCGTGTGCACGCCGCCACCTGCGGCCACCAAATGCTGGCCATGGATCTGCTCCGGAACCGGCGCGGCAAACGCCAATGTTTACTGCGCACCCAGTTATCGGCACGCCGACAGGCCTGTCCTGTCTTCGCAAGGCGCGTCATCCTGTTCGCTCAACAGTGAACACCAGGCCAAGACGCTGGACCCTCGCGCCTGGGTGAAGCCACGCTGTCGCCGGCAGCGATGGACCGCCGAGGAACGGCTGCGGATTTTGGCGGAGGCCGCAGGGCGAAGGGCTTGCGTAGCTGACATTGCCCGAGCATTTGCCGCATCGGCGCGTCGTAATCCCGGCACCATGCGCAAGCCCAGCGTGCGGCGGCGACCGACTGTCGAAGCTGTGCAAGGCCATGACCGAAACGCTGGAGGTGATCCCGCGTGCATGGAAGGTCATCCAGACGGTCCGGGAGAAATTCTTTGGCCGTGTTTGCAAGACCATCACGCAACCGCCGGTGCCGATCCATGTCGTGCCGCGTGACTGGGCTGGCCCCAGCTTCCTCGCCATTATGTTTTTCGAGAGACACGGTCAACACCAGCCCCTCAACCGGCAGGCCGAGCGCTTCTCGCGTGAACGCGTCCCGCCCAGCGCCTGCACGATGATGACACCACCGTGCCGGTCATGGCCAAGGGCAAGACCGATACCGGCCAATTGTGGAACTATGTGCGCGAGGATCGCCCGATCGGCGGGGCCGATCCGCCGGCAGTCGCGTTCCGCTATTCGCGTGATCGGCGCGGCGAGCATCCGCAGGCGCATTTGGCGACCTGGTCCGGCATCCTGCAGGCCGATGCCTTTGCCGGCTATGGCGAGCTTTATGCTGCTGACCGCTGCGCGTGCCTGATTCTGGAGGCGGGCTGCCAGCTCGGTGAGCTCCTCCCTTGGAACTGGCGTTTCAAAGTGGCGGACCTCGCCGCCTGAATTCGATATTGCGATGCTACGCGCTAATATTAGAGCGGTTTTCGATCAATCTGGTTCATACCCGCTCGAACTGAAGTAGTTGGCACATTCGGCTGGCTGGAAGATATCGACGAGCCGTCCGATCAGGTCCCAGAGGCCACTCACGGTTCGCTCACCGATTTTTCTGAGCATGGCCTTGAGCCGGGAGAAGGCCTTTTCGATCGGGTTGAAGTCGGGACTGTAGGGCGGGAGTGTGGATCGGCGTGCAAAAAGGGGTCTGACTCAAATTCCGTGCAGATTTGACATTTCCGCGCTGTGCCCGGCCAATTCCAGTGGGGGTCAGCAAGGAGCTCACGTCAATGGCCTTGAAAGCATGGGACAGTAGCCTGCGGCTACCGGGATTGATCTTAGAAAGGCGGACCGTAATCGACGGTATTGTCGAGATGTCGGGCCGTTTGGCCGCCGTGGGGGCGAACTGCCCCGATTGCGCGGCGCTCTCAACGTCCCTCCACAGCCGATACGAGCGCACGCTTTCGGATTTGCCGGTCAGCGGCAGCACCGTCAGGCTGCGACTGTCGGTTCGACGGTTCCGGTGCACGCACACGCCTTGCCCAAGGCGGACGTTCAGCGAGCCGTTGGCGCCGCCGGTTGGCCGGCGATATGGCCGCAGGGTGGGTCGTTGCGACGCGCTGGTGCGCGCGGTGGCGGTCGCTCTGGGTGGCAGGCCGGGTTCGCGCATGATGGCGCGTCTGTCGGCGCCTTGGTCGCGCGACACGATGCTTCGGGTTCTGAGACGCAGCGACCCTGCCGCCGTGCCGCCGCCACCTGCGCGGGTGGTTGGCATCGACGACTTCGCCTGGCGCCGCGGCCACAGCTACGGGAGCATCGTGGTCGATCTCGAACGACGCGAGGTGATCGACCTGCTTCCCGATCGTCAGCGCGACACGGTCATCGCCTGGCTGCGCCAGAACCCACAAGTTGAAATCATCTGCCGCGACCGTGGTCCGGGTTATGGTGCGGCCGCAAGCGAGGCGGCGCCGCAGGCGCAGCAGGTGGCCGACCGCTGGCACCTGTTCGAGAACGCCTCGGCAGCATTTCTGGCGGCGGTGCGTTCGGAAATGCCATGTTTGCGGCGCGCGCTGGCGCCAACGGGGCCGGTCGATCCGGCGACCCTGACCCGTGCCGAGCGCATCCAGTGGGATGGCTACCAATTGCGCGAGGCCCTCAACCGCCAGATTATCGATCTGGCCGGGCAAGGCGTGCCGATCAGGGTCATGGCACGCACGACCGGCGTGTCGCGCAAGACCATCCGCAAGGTCCTGCGCGGTCAGCGTCACGACACCTTCCGCACGCGCCAGAGTTCGCTCGATGCCTGGTCGCTGACCCTCGAGGCGGAATGGAATGCAGGCTGCCGGATCGGCGCTGAACTGTGGCGGCGGCTGAAGGCTTCCGGTTTTGGCGGTTCGTTGCGCGTGGTCAGCGAATGGGCGACCCGCCGTCGTCGCGACGAAAAACTTGGCCACACCGGCGGTGCGGGGCTGAGTGCACGGACTATCGCACGCAGCATGACTACCGAGCGCGACACCGGATCAGCACAGACCGCCCTGATTAACGCGGTGATCGAAAAGGCCGTGCCAGCTCTGATCAGTGCACGCGAGGCTCTCGATCGCTTCCATGCCATGATGCGCTCAAAGGACAAGGCACGGCTCGATCCGTGGATCGCCATGGCGGCCGGGACCGCACCAAGCTGGATGTCTCGAAAAACTCTGGCGTTTGAAGGCCGATTTTGATTCAATGTCGCTGCGTGAAAGCGGAGGCGACGATGGCGGCACAGGCCGGTTTCTTTGATCTTTCGGACAGATATGACGCACTGAGCGCAGCGGGTGATCCGCTGGAGCGGTTATCCGGAGTTGTCGACTTCGAGGTTTTCCGCGGTCCGTTGATTGCCGCTTTGCGCCGGAGTATTCGTGGCAAGGGCGGCCGGCCGCCGTTCGACCCGGTACTGATGTTCAAGATCCTGGTGCTGCAGGCACTCTATGCGCTGTCGGACGAGGCAACGGAATTTCAGATCAAGGACCGGCTCTCGTTCCAGCGGTTCCTGGGCCTTGGGCTCGATGGCAAGGTGCCGGACGCAACCACGGTGTGGCTGTTTCGCGAGCGCCTGGTGCAGGCAAAAGCAATCGACAAGCTCTTCGCGCGCTTCGATGCCGCGCTGACTGACCGCGGCTATCTCGCGATGGGCGGGCAGATCATCGATGCCACCGTCGTGCCAGCGCCGAAGCAGCGCAATACCGAGGCCGAGAAGACCGCGATCAAGGAAGGGCGCGTGCCCGAGGACTGGAAACCAGCGAAGGCTCGGCAAAAGGATCGCGATGCCCGCTGGTCGATCAAGTACAGCAAGGCCAAGGTGCGGGAAGGTGTCGATCCCAAGGCAGCCAAGCCGGTCGACCTTGCCATTCCGATGTTCGGCTACAAGAATCACATCGGCATCGACAGGGCCCACGGACTGATCCGCACCTGGGATGCCAGCGCTGCGAATGCCCATGACGGCGCGCGGCTGCCCGTTCTGATCAGCAAGTCGAATACCGGCTCAGGCGTCTGGGCGGACACCGCCTATCGCTCTAAGAAGAACGAGGCGTTCCTGGCGGGTGGCATGTTCACCAGCCACATCCATCAGAAGCGAAAGCCGCGGCGGCCACTGCCCGAACACATCGCCAGGGCCAATACCCGGCGCTCGAAGATCCGCGCTCAGGTCGAGCACGTGTTCGCCGGGCAAAAGCACCGCATGGGGCTTGTCGTGCGCACCATCGGCATTGCGCGCGCCACTATCAAGATCGGCATGGCCAACCTGGTCTACAATCTCCAGCGCCTCGCCTGGCTTGAGGGGCGAACTGTGCCTGCTTGATACCAAAACCGGCCCCAAGCGGTACCGGAGACTTGTAAATCACCGAAGAATACAGGGCAACATCAGCCCTGCCGCTCCTTCGCGGTCCGCACCGACGCAAATACGCCGAAATCAACCGGTTATTCGAGGCGTCCAGCTTGCTGGTTTCGCCGCCGGCGTCGAGGCTGACAAGGATGCCGTTGCCGCCGCGATCTCGACGCCATGGTCTAGCGGTCAAGTCGAGGGCAAGGTCAACCGCCTCAAGGCCATCAAACGCCAGATGTACGGGCGCGCCA
>CAILBC010000036.1 GCA_903832325.1 uncultured Sphingomonadales bacterium
CCCCGGGCCGGGCGCACGCGCGGCGGCCCGGCGCGGCACGCTGCTGCACCGGCTGCTCGAACGCCTGCCCGATGTGGCAGGGCCGGCGCGCGCGGGCGCGGCGCAAGCCTGGCTGGCGCGGATGGCCGGCGATCTGGAGCCTGACGCGCGTGACGCGATTGCTGCGGCCGCGCTCGCCGTGCTGGATGAACCGCAGTGGCAGGCGGTGTTCGGGCCGGGATCGCTCGCCGAAGTGCCGATTGCCGCGCTGGTTGGCGCGCGGCTGGTCAGCGGCACGATCGATCGCCTGCTGATCACGCCCGAGGCGGTGCGGATCATCGATTTCAAGACCGACCGCCGCCCGCCCGATGTGATTGGCGCCATTCCCGGCGCCTATCTGCGGCAGATGGCGGCCTATGTGGCGGCGCTGCGCGTGATCCACCCGGATCGGCGGATCGATGCCGCGCTGCTTTATACCGCGGGCCCGCGCCTGTTCACGCTGCCCGACGATCTGCTTGCGGCGCAAAAGCTGAACCTTGAGCCCGCAGAGGAAACCTTTTGAGCGCGGCAGGTTGCATGCGCCGCGCGCGTCCCTAGATTGGCACCAATCATTTACCGGAGTTCGATCATGTCCACCAAAGCCGTTACCGATGCCAGCTTCGCCGCCGATGTCCTGGGGGCAGACAAGCCCGTGCTGGTCGATTTCTGGGCGGACTGGTGCGGCCCGTGCAAGATGATCGGCCCCGCGCTGGAAGAAATTTCGGACGAACTGGCCGACAAAGTGTCGATCGTGAAGATGGACATCATGGAAAACACGCAAGTGCCCGGCGATATCGGCGTGCAGTCGATCCCGCTGCTGGTGCTGTTCAAGGATGGCAAGCCGGTGGCGCAGAAACTGGGCGCCGCTCCCAAAAGCCAGCTCAAGGCCTGGCTCGAAGGCGCGCTCTGACCGCTTCGGTCCTCCCCGGCACGGGGAGGATCACATTTGCGCCAGCCGTTCGGCCATTGCGTCGAACAGGGCCGGGGTGGCGGCGGCGATCAGGCCGGGGTCCAGATGGCGGTCCACGCGATAGGGGCTGCCATCGGGCCGCGCCGCGCGGCCGCCCGCCTCGTTGACGAACAGCACGCCCGCCGCATGGTCCCAGGCCAGCGTGCGTTCAAAAATCGAAACGTCGTTCACCCCCAGCACGATGCGCGGATATTGCTCGGCCGCGCAGCGCGGGATATCGACCAGCGTGTAATGCGGCGCCACCAGCGCCTTCATCGCGGCGCGGCGATCGGGATCGAGAAACACCAGCGAAATCGCGGCAATCGGCGGGCTGGCCCCGGTGGTGCGCGCCGCAATGCGTTCGCCATTCACCCAGGCGCCGGCGCCGCGATGCGCGCTGCACAGCCGGCCGCTCAGCACGTCATAGATCCACCCGACCACGGTTTCGCCCTGTTCGGCCAGCGCGATCAGGATGCCGAACGGCGGTTTTCCGGCGGCAAAATTGTTGGTGCCATCGATCGGATCGATGATCCAGCACAACCCGTCGCCCAGCCGGTCGAGCACGGTGGGGTCGGCATGCGCCGCCTCTTCGCCTACAATCGCCGCCTCGGGCAGGATTTTGGCGAGCGCCTCGCTCAGCAAGGCTTCGGCATCGGTATCGGCAATGGTCACCATGTCATCGGCGGCCTTGGCGGTCACTTCGCTGGCGGCAAGGCGTTGGTATCGCGGCAGGATCGCGGCCTGCGCCACGCGCGCCATTACTGCGCCCACCGACGCATCGAGCCCGCGGGTCATGATCGGTAATCGGCGTTGATCGCGATGTACCCATGCGTCAGGTCGCAAGTCCACACCGTGGCGCGGCCCTGGCCCAGCCCGATATCGACCTCGATCGAGATTTCGCGCCCTTTCAGATGCGCGGCCACCGGCGCTTCATTATAATCGGCGAGTGGTTGCCCGTCGCGCGCGGCCCAGGTGCCGCCAAAGCCGATTGACAGGCGGTCCCTGTCGGCGGGTTCGCCGGCTTTGCCCACTGCCATGACCACGCGGCCCCAATTGGCGTCTTCGCCGGCGATCGCGGTTTTCACGAGCGGCGAATTGGCGATGGCAAGGCCGATCCGGCGCGCGCTGGCATCATCGACTGCGCCCGAAACCGAAACCGCGATGAATTTCTGCGCGCCTTCGCCATCGCGCACCACCAGATGCGCCAGTTCGCGGCACACGGCATGCAGCGCGGCGGCAAAGGCATCGGCGCCGGGCGCATTTTCGTCCTCGATCCGTGCGTTGCCTGCCTTGCCGGTGGCAAAGGCCAGCACGGTGTCGCTGGTGGAGGTGTCGCTGTCGACGGTGATGCACGAAAACGTGCGCATGTTCGCCGCCGACAGCGCCGCCTGCAGGAATGCCGGGCTGACATCGGCATCGGTGAAAATATAGCCGAGCATGGTCGCCATGTCGGGCGCGATCATCCCCGAACCCTTGATGATCGCCGACAAAGTGACCGTGGTATCGCCCACGATGGCGGTGGCGGTTGCGCCCTTGGGGAAGGTGTCGGTGGTGCCGATGGTGCGTGCCGCCTCTTCCCAGGTGGCCTCGGGCGCAACCAGCGCGGCCTCGATGCCGGCGCGCGCCTTGTCCTTGGGCAGCGGCACGCCGATCACCCCGGTGGACGAAACGAACACCTGTTCGCGCGGGGCGCCCAGATGCGCCGAAACCTGGTCCATGATCGCCTCGACCGCTTCGCGCCCGCGATAGCCGGTAAAGGCATTGGCATTGCCGGCATTGACCACCAGCGCGCGGGCATGGCCCTGGCCCGCGTTCTGCCGCCCAAGTTCGACTTCGGACGAACAGCACACATTGCGGGTGAACACCCCCGCCACGCTCGTGCCTTCGGCCAGTTCGACATACGTCAGGTCGCAGCGGCCCCAATTCTTGTAGCCGGCTCGCACGGTGTGCAGCCGCACGCCGGCAATCGGCGGCAGATCGGGAAAGGGCAGGGCGAGTGGAGAGGTGGCGTCGGACATGGCGCGTCCCTAGACGATTGCGGTTTGTCGGGGGAGACAGTTTTTTCCGCACCACACGCATTCCTCTCCGTTTCGGGGAGGATCAGGTTCTTGCGCTTTGACCATGGACGGTTAAGCATTTTGTGCCTATTTGGCAGGCAATGCGTTTCTGGCTGATCCTTCTTGCCATGCTGTCCGGCCTTTCGCTGGCCGATGTCGCCCATGCGGCATCGCCGGCCGAAGTGATCGGGCGCACGCAAGTTGCCGCGGCGGAAATGGCGCCCGTGGCGGCCACGTGCCCGGTGCGGGCGCGCATGGCGCGGGCCAGTGTGCGGATCGACCGCAGCGCGCCGCTTGCCCCGATCGAGGCAGGCCTGGCCCTGTCTTGCGGCGTGACCATCGCCGACCAGCCACACGAATAGCATCCCGGCCGCGGCACGCCCGGCGCGTCGCCCCCTGCAATTCTCCACGGCGGCGCAACACGATGCGCGCCCGACACACCCATCCTTATCTTCGGGAATTTCTCCATGTTCTCCAGCCTTGCCAAGGCCATGTTCGGCTCGTCCAACGATCGCTATGTCAAATCGCTCGACAAGATCGTCAAGAAAATCAACGCATTCGAGCCAGCAATGGAGGCGCTTTCGGATGATGAGCTGAAGGCGCAGACGCAGAAATTCCGCGACCAGCTGGCCAGCGGGCAAAGCCTCGACGATATCCTGCCCGAAGCCTTTGCCACGTGCCGCGAAGCCTCGCGCCGCGTGCTCGGCATGCGCCATTTCGATGTGCAGATGATCGGCGGGATCGTGCTCCATCGCGGTGAAATCGCCGAAATGCGCACGGGCGAGGGCAAGACGCTGGTGGCGACGCTGGCGACCTATCTCAACGCCATCGAGGGCAAAGGCGTCCATGTCGTAACCGTCAACGACTATCTGGCCCGCCGCGATGCCGAATGGATGGGGCAGATCTATCGCTTTCTGGGGCTGTCGGTGGGGGTGATCGTGCCCAATCTGAACGAGGAAGAACGGCGCGTCGCGTACAATTCCGACATCACCTATGCCACCAACAACGAGCTTGGTTTCGACTATCTGCGCGACAACATGAAGCACGATCGCAGCATGATGGTCCACCGGCCGTTCAATTACGGCATCGTCGATGAAGTCGATTCGATCCTGATCGACGAAGCGCGCACCCCGCTGATCATTTCGGGCCCCACCGAAGACAAGAGCGATCTCTATGTCTCGGTCGATGCCGTGGTGAAGCGTATCGATCCCGTGTATTACGAGGCCGATGAAAAGCAGAAGACCGTCAATCTGACCGAAGACGGTGTTGAATGGGCTGAACGCGAGCTGGAAAAGGACGGCCTGCTCGAAGGGTCGAACCTGTATGACATGGCCAATACCATGGTCGTGCATCACCTTGACCAGGCGCTGAAAGCCAATGTCATGTTCAAGCGTGACATCGATTATATCGTCAAGGATGGCAAGATCGTCATCATCGACGAATTCACCGGGCGCATGATGGATGGCCGCCGCTGGTCAAACGGCCTGCACCAGGCGGTGGAAGCCAAGGAAGGCGTGCGGATCGAGCCTGAAAACCAGACCATGGCGTCGATCACGTTCCAGAACTATTTCCGCATGTATCCCAAGCTTTCGGGGATGACCGGCACCGCCGCGACCGAAGCGCCCGAATTCTTCGACATCTACAAGATGAACGTTGTGACCATCCCGACCAACGTGCCGGTGCAGCGGGTTGATGAAGAAGACGAATTCTACAAGAACACCAATGACAAATTCGGCGCGATTGCGCGCCTGATCCGCGAAAAGCACGAAATCGGCCAGCCAGTGCTGGTGGGCACGGTGTCGATCGAAAAATCGGAAATGCTGTCGGAATTTCTGAACAAGGAAGGGGTGCAGCACGCGGTGCTGAATGCCCGGTTCCACGAACAGGAAGCGCACATCGTGGCGCAGGCCGGGGCGCCGGGCGCGGTAACGATTGCCACCAACATGGCCGGCCGCGGCACCGACATCAAGCTGGGCGGCAATGCCGAATTCCGCATCGAGGACGAACTGGCCGACACGCCCGAAGGGCCCGAGCGCGATGCCGCCATCGCCCGGATCGAGGCGGAAGTGGCCGAAGCGCGCGACAAAGTGCTCGCCGCCGGCGGGCTTTGCGTGATCGGCACCGAACGCCACGAAAGCCGCCGCATCGACAACCAGCTGCGCGGCCGTTCGGGGCGCCAGGGCGATCCCGGCCTGTCGAAATTCTACCTTTGCCTCGAAGACGATCTGCTGCGCATCTTTGGCCCGGACACGATGTTTTCGCGCATGATGAACGCCAACCTGGCCGATGGTGAGGCGATCGGATCGCGCTATCTGTCAAAGGCGATCGAGATTGCGCAGAAAAAGGTCGAAGCGCGCAATTACGACATCCGCAAGCAAGTGGTCGAATACGATGACGTGATGAACGACCAGCGCAAGGTCATCTATGAACAGCGCGCCGACATCATGGATTCAGACGCCGTGGGCGATGTGGTGATCGATATGCGCCAGGATACGGTCAACGCGATTGTCGGCGATGCCTGCCCGCCCGGGTCCTATCCCGAACAGTGGGATGTCGAGGCGCTGAAGGCGCGCGTGGCCGATGTGCTGGGCATGGCCGTGCCGATCGATGACTGGATGCACGAAGACCATCTGGAACCCGAAGCGATCGAAACGCGCATTGCCGCGCTGGCCGATGCGCAGATGGAGGCGCGCACCGCCGGGTTCGAACCCGCCGGCTGGGCCAATGTGGAAAAATCGATCCTGCTCGAACGCCTGGACCACCACTGGAAGGAACATCTCGCCACGCTCGATGCGCTGCGCCAGGTGGTGTTCCTGCGCGCCTATGCGCAGAAAACCCCGATCAACGAATACAAGCAGGAAGCGTTCGGCCTGTTCGAAAAGATGCTCCACGCGATCCGCGAAGACGTCACCCGCATCCTGATGACCGCCGAATTCCGCATGCAGGCGCCCGAGCAGATGGCGCTGCCCGATCTGCCCGATTTCCTGACCGCGCCGGGCACGCTGTTCAGCCATGTCGACCCGTTGACCGGCGATGATGACAGCCGCCCGATACCCAGCCCCGCTTCGGCCCTGGGCATGATCGGCGCACAAGGCCCCGGCCAGGTGCCCGAAGGCACCGACCCCTGGGCCGATCACGGGATCAGCCGCAATGCCCCGTGCCCGTGTGGTTCAGGCCAGAAATACAAGCATTGCCATGGGGTTGCCGCGTAATTTTCAGAACGCGGCGTGAATGCGCAGGCCCAAGACGCCGACCGGGCCGCGGTCGCGGTTATAGGCCGGGTTGGCAATCGCCTGCGCGTCGAACGTGACGGAAACCGGGGTGATCGGGTGCCAGGAATAGCTGGCCTCCACGATCATTTCGGTGCCGGCATGCGGCAGTGCGCCGTCTCCGATCAGCAGGCCCAGCCCGCCCGCGGCGAAATAGGCGCGCGCTGCGCGTGATGCGGCATTGGCCACCACGCCCAGCGCCACCGTATCGGCGGCGCGGCCCCAGCCTTTGCCCGCCAGCGACAGCCCGGCCGAAACCGAGCGGTCGACATCGGTGAAATCGAATACGGCATAGCGGCCATCAGCCGCGCTCAGCCGCAGGAATGCGCCCAGATTGCCGGTCAGTTCCTGTTCGGCATTGATATAGCCGCCGATGCGCGTGTGCGCTGCAAACTGCACCTGCGCCACATCGGGCACGCTCGCATTGGCGGCGCCCCAGGCAATGGCATCGGTGTAGCGGCCCAGACGCCCGTGGTTCATCCACAGCGCGCCGCGAATGGCGCCGGCATGGCCGCGCAGGCTGTGGCGATGCTCCACTTCGCCGACCACCTGGTAAAAGCTGAAATCGGTTACCGGGGCCATGCCGCCGGGCGTGTCGGTCATGTCGAACAGCCCTGCGCGCACCGTCCACGGCCCCAGCACCAGCTCACCCGCCGCGCCATAGCTGAACCCCCAGGGGTCTCCGGCATAATCGAACGCGCCCGAATCGATCAGCGTCCAGTTGAGGAAATCGCCGCGCGGATCGTGGGCATAGCGGTTGGTATCAAACACGTCGGCCACGCCGAATTTGCCCACCGTGATCACCAGCCGGTTGGCAGTCTGGGTGCCGGGCATCTGGTTGGCGGCGGCCTCTACCACCGTCTTGTCACCGCCCAGTGCAAAAGTCTGGCGCAGATAGAGCCGCTGCAGCCGGGTATAGGGATGCGCCGCGCCCAGCTTGTAGGCTTCGCCGCTGGCATAGCCGGCCAGGCCCAGCGTGTTGCCCACGCCAAACCCCTGATCCACTTCGCCCGTCGCCCAGATTTCGCCGCCGCGCCACGGCCGCACCCCGAGATAGAGCGAGGCATCCCAGGTTTCGCGCAAGTCGTTCACCGGCAGGCTGTGATCACCGGCATAAGGATGGCGGAACCCGGTGGTGGTCATCGCGGTAAACGTGGTCTGGCCAAACAGCGCCCAGCGGCGCGCGGAAATGTCCTTGCCATCGGCGCTCTTGCCCTCGGCAATGCTGCCTGCGCCATCGGGAAAGCCGGATGAGCCGGCCGGATCGGGCGCGGGTTCGGGCGCATCGGCGCCAAAGTTTGCCAGGATCAGCCGCGCCGGATCGGCGGGCGAGGCGGGCAGGGCACAGGCAACGCCGGGCAGTGCGGACAGGCCAAGGCACAGCAGCGACAGCATGCGGCGCGGCGCGGGCTTGGCAAAGCGGGCAGGCATGGATGACATGGGGCAGACCTGTGTTCTGGGTGGTGCCGGATGGCGGACTATCTGCGGGCAGAGCGGGCGCCCGCTGCGGCACGCGCCGGCGGGGCGGGGAAACGGGCAGGGCGATTGGCGCCGGCCGAAACGGGCAAGGCCGGGGCGTTGTTTTCTGCGATCAGGCTGGTGCGGCGCTGGTGCTGGTCGGCCTGCGGGCGCTCGCTGCGCGTATCCTGATCGCGCGTGCGGAACTGGCTGACCAAAGTGCCCAGTTGCGAGGCCTCTTCAGCGAGAGCGCGCGCGGCGGCGGTGGTTTCTTCCACCATTGCCGCGTTTTGCTGGGTCACGCGGTCCATTTCGCCCACCGCCTCGTTCACCTGGCCGATATGGGTGGCCTGGGTCTGTGCGGTTTCGGCAATGCGGTTGATCATCGTGGTGACTTCGCCCACGCGTTCGACAATCGCCCCCAGCATCGCACCGGTATCGCCCACCAGCGCCACGCCGGTGCCCACCTGGCTGGTCGAGCTGGTGATCAACGCCTTGATATGGTTGGCTGCCTCGGCCGATCGCTGTGCCAGCGCGCGCACTTCGGTGGCGACCACGGCAAAGCCCTTGCCCGCTTCGCCGGCGCGTGCCGCCTCTACCCCGGCGTTCAGCGCGAGCAAGTTGGTCTGAAACGCGATGCCGTCGATCACCCCGATGATCTGGCTGATTTCCTGGGTTGATCGTTCGATTTCGGCCATGGCCTCGATCGCGCGGGTGACCACCGCGCCGCCTTCGCTGGCTTCCCGCTGCGCGCGGGCAATGGTATCGCGCACGGCCGCCGCGCCAGAGGCGGTCTGCTGCACACTGGCGTTGACCTGGTTCATGGCCGCAGAGGTTTCTTCCAGCGATGCAGCCTGGCGCAAATTGCGCTGTGACAGATCGTCGGCCGATCCGCGGATATCGGCGATCGATCGGGTAAGCGATGCTGCGCCCACGCGCACTGCGCCCAGCGCCTGCGCCAGCGATCGCGCGGCGCGGTTGAAATTTTCGCGAAGGCCTTCGTATTGCGCGGGCAGGGTGGTTTCGATGCGGTATTCCAGATCGCGCTCGGCCAGTTGCTCCAGCCCGCAGGCCAGTTCGCGCACCACGGCCTGCTGATCGAGTTCCGACTGCTGCATGGCAAGCGCGGTCTGGCGGAAAATCCCTGCGGCGGCGGCCATCTGCTCCACCTCGTCGCCGGCTTCGTTGCCGTGGATGGCTTGCGCATAATCGCCGCCGGCCATGCGGCGCAACGTGGCCGCCAGCTGCTCGATCGGGCGCACCACGCGGTGCAGCACAAACCGGCTGGCCCAGCCCATCGCCACGGCCATGGCCAGCGCGCTGATCAGCGTGACCGCTATCGATACCCTGAACAGCATTTCGCCGCGCGCCGCTTCGCGATCCCGTTCGTCCCTGATCGCCGTGATCAGGGTTTCCTGGCTGTGTTCGAATTGGTCGAACGCGGCGGTAAAGCCATCGAGCGCAGTGTGGTAATCCTGCGGAAAGTGCTGGATGCGATCGCTTGCGTTGCGCGCGGCGGCCACATAGCCATCGCGATCGCCCACGGTTTTTTGCGATACGGTCTGCAGCGGTTCGGAATAGACCTGGGTAAAGACGAAATCATACGTCTTTATCAGGGCGTCGATATCCTGATCGGCGGCGGTGGCCGCCTCATGCAATTTTGCGTTGTCGCCGCGCTGTTGCGCATCGATCATGCGGAACACATCGCCCTGCACGCCATCGTGTTTCATGTCGCCAAACATCTGGTGCTCGGTGACCGAGGTCATCAATTGCTGCTGCCGCTGCAGCGCATTGGCCAGATATTGCACATAGGCAAATGCCGCCGTCTGGATCACCGCGACAACGATCAGCACGGCCAGAGACAGCGAAAACCGCTGTTTGATCGATACGACACCGGCCATCGCCATGCACAATCTCCCAGAACGCAAACCGGGCCTGGGCAAGGCGATAGACCTTGGCTAGCCGGCACCGATTGCTGTTCGAGGTAGTGCGCCATGCATAAGATTTGTGCGCCCG
This sequence comes from uncultured Sphingomonadales bacterium, assembly GCA_903832325.1. Classification (GTDB taxonomy): domain Bacteria; phylum Pseudomonadota; class Alphaproteobacteria; order Sphingomonadales; family Sphingomonadaceae; genus Novosphingobium. The sequence goes on from CAILBC010000036.1 coordinate 9,768, forward strand.
CGCCCTTCGGATTGTCACTTAGGCCGGCGTCAGGGTTTGCAAGTCCAGGTCAGCAGGGTGGCGTTGCCACCGCCCCCTGCTCGCGCTAGCGTTGCGCCCGATTGCCGCACCAGACGGCACCCCACCGGGAGACAACGATGGACAAGCCGAACGCGCCCGCGCCGCACCGCCCCGGCCCGGCAGGCCTGAGCGCCGAAATGAGCGCCGAGATGAGCGATGCCGAAGTCGTGACCATCATGACCGACATGGCCGCGCTTCTCGATAAACGGGCGCCCGACAATCGCAGCCCCGAGAATGCCAGCCCCGACAATGCCGGCAACACGCTGGCCAACCGGCGCACGATGGTCGATCTGGCCGCGCGGCTGATCGCGCTGGCCCGCGCCGGGCGGCCCGACGAGGCGCCGGATGTGATGCATGTGCCCGCCAGCCGCTATACCGATCCCGCAGTCCATGCGGCAGAGCGCCGCGCGATCTTTGACCGCATGCCGTTTGTCGCCGGGCTGTCGCGCGATATCGCCGCGCCCGGCGATTATCTGCGCATCGATGATTTCGGCACGCCGATCGTGGTCACGCGCAACCGGCAGGGGCAGGTGCGCGCCTTTGTCAATGCCTGCCGCCATCGCGGTGCGGCGCTGGTTTATGAAGACCGGGGCCGGCTGGCGGGCGGCTTTTCCTGCCCCTACCACGCATGGTCCTATGATCTGGATGGCAAGCTGCTGGGGATCAGCTGCAATGCCAGTTTCGGCAGTCCCGACAAAGATGCGCTGGGCCTGATCGAAGTGGCCGCGCACGAACGCCACGGGCTGATCCTGGTTGCCCCGCGCCCCGGCATCACCATCGATTGGGACGAATTCATCGGCGACGCGCTCGATGCCGAATTGCCGCACTGGGGCTTTGACACGGTCACCGCCAGCCGCGTCGGCCCGATCGAACTGGCCGGAAACTGGAAACTGGTGCTGGAAACCTTTCTGGAATCCTATCACTTCAACTATGCGCACCGCGACAATCTGGCGCAGTATTACAACGGCAATGTCAACACGGTGGACATGCTGGGCCGCCATTTGCGCACCGCCACCTCGCTGCGCACGATCCTGACCGACCTGGCCGAACAGCCGGTGGACCAATGGGTTCCGGAAAACCACATCCACGTCAAATATGTGCTGTTTCCCGGCACGATCCTGATCAACACCCCGCAAGTGCTGGAATTTTTCCAGATCGTGCCACAGGGGGTGGATCGCACCGTGGTGCGCCATGGCTGCTATAGCCGGATGGATCTGTCAGTGCCCGCCAATGCGGTGATGTTCGAACGCATCTGGGAAAGCGCGCACACCGTGGTGCAGAAACAGGATTTTCCCTATGGCGTAACCACCGCGCATCCGCCGCTGGCCGCCGGCGCGCTGCCCGGGCTGGTATTCGGGCGCAATGAATGGCCGCTGCAGATTCTGGCGCGGGAAATCGACCGCGCGATTGCGGAGGCGGCCTGAATACGGCCCCGGAACACGGGTTCCGGGGCCGCGATCATTCGGGCAGCGTGCTCATATGGATGTGCGATGAGTGGAACCCATCGCACACCGTGACGCTCAAGCGCCGCGCGGGCTTGTACCAATGTGCGTCAAGTCAAGCTCATTGCACATATGGTATTACTTCGCGCCCGGGGTGCCGCACTTGGCAAACTGACCCTTGCCATTGCGGCAACGCTGCGCCGGGGCACCGGCGGGTTTGGCCGCGGTCTTGGCCGGCTTGGCGGCGGGCGCAGCAGCAGGCTTGGCCGGGGCCGCAGCCGGGGCACCGGCAGCCGGGCACTTGATGAACTTGCCGTTGGCATCCTTGCACGGGCCAGCCTTGGCAGCAGGTGCAGCAGCGGGCTTGGCGGGTGCGGCGGCCGGCTTGGCAGGGGCAGCAGCGGGCTTGGCCGGCGCAGCAGCCGGCTTGGCCGGGGCGGGCTTTGCCGCGGCAGGCGGGCATTTGACGAACTTGCCGTTGGCATCCTTGCACGGCGCGGCAAGGGCCGGCGATGCGAAGGCTGACGTTGCGATCAGGGTGGCAGCAGCAAAAGCAACAATAAAGCGCATGGTGGTCTCTCCCGAATGGTGGGCGAAGAATGCCCGTTCCACAGGCGCGATGCAACCATGGTCAAGATTAATGCGGGATGGCCGGACAAGGCCGCTATCATCGGCCCCGAACCCATTATATCAGCAGCATGGCAAAGCCAGGTAACAAGCCAGTACCAACTGAATCCGTAACGGACAGGGTTTGTGACAAAATTATGCCAATTTTCCGGCGCTATGCTTGCAAATCGCTGCAGCAACTGGCCGGCTTGGTTAACAATTCGGTTTTGTACCGCAGCGGGCCCCATGCTAGCACTCGCCGGGATTCGCGGGGGGCTATGGGGTGCTCTGCGATCGGGGAACATGGCATGAGCATTCTTGATTCGATTCTGGGCCAGGTCGGCGGAAATATGGACATCGCCGGGATCGCTGCGAAATTCGGCATCGATCCGGCCACGGCGCAGCAGGCGGTTTCCGCGCTGGCCGGCGCCCATGCACAGCCCGGTGACACGGTGGAAACCGCCGCCGCGCAAACCGGCATCGACAGTGGCACGCTGGGCCAGATCGTGTCGCACCTGGGCGGCGAAGGTGGCCTGGGCCAGATCAGCCAGCTGATCCAGGGCCACCCCGAAGCATCGAACCTGCTGTCGATGTTCGGCGGCAGCGCAGCGGGCGGCGAAGGGCAGGGCGGCGTTGCCGGCCTGCTCGGCATGGCCAAGGGCCTGTTCGGCTGAAGCGGAGCCATTGGCGCAACCGGGCCCGCCTTTTCGGAGGGCCCGGTTGCCGCTGGATGACCCTGGTCAGGGGGTCAGGGCACGGCCAGGGGTGCGGGCGCTGCCGGCCCGGTAAAGGCGACAGGAAGGTCCTCATCGATGAAGGCCTTGACCGGCATGCCAACAGGCAAATCTGCACTTGTGCCGGTAACGAAAAAGCCTGCCAGCGGAACAAGCGCGATCGATGCGACCACGCCCGCCGTGCCGGTGGTGCCTTTTTCATCAAATGCCCCGCTGATGCGGATCTGGCGGCTGCCAAGCCGCAAATAGAGAACCTGGGCCGAAACGTGGCCGCTTTTGCCCCACATGCCCTTGTAGCGGACTTCGGTCACTTCCCCCACGGCGGGTGTGCCGACCGGGATCACAACATGGCCGGCCAGTTCGATGGCTTCTGAAACCTGCAGATTGATGCGCTGCCCGACGCGTGCGCGCTTTTCCTTGGTGGTGACTTCTTCCATCAATTTCAGCGAAATCGGCGTGCCGACATGGATCATCGTGTCGGGCTGTGATGGCAGCACGGTTGCGGTCGCAGTGGTTTGCGGCGCAATCGGTGCGGTGGCGGCCGACGCGCCGGCCTGGGCCATTGTTGCGCTGCCCGTTGCCAGGCTGAACAGCCCGACGCTGATAACAAGTCGCTTCATTGAATTTCCCCCGAACCGGCATGATGCCTAACCTTCGTTAGACCAAAATGGAGAGATCGAGTCAAAGCGGACTTGCCGAAACCTTCTGGAAAGTACGCACGGAGCCTGATCCGCCAGCGCAATGCGGAACTCAGACCAGCACACGCGACAACTGATGATTTTGGGAACGGCATTGGCCACGCTATGTTTCGCGACCACCCAAAGTGCACGGCCCAAATGCCAGGCCTGAAGATCGGGCCTGAAAATCGGGCCTGAAGATCGGGTCTGAAAATCGGGAATGCCGACAATTTCGGGTTGGAAAATGGCTCCCTGAGTAGGATTCGAACCTACGGCCGCTCGATTAACAGTCGAGTGCTCTACCGCTGAGCTATCAGGGAGCGACCCCGGTTACCCGGGGCAGGAGGGCGCTAATAACAGGCGTTTCCGGTTTGGCAAGCGCCCAAATCGCGAAGGCTGCGCAAATTTCACACCATGAACTGTTCAGCGAAAATGCGTTCGTCCAGGCTTTTGCCTTTGTCGAACAGCAGGGTCAGCTGCTGTTCGGGCCAGGCGCGGATGCGCACTTCGCGCACATCGCGCACTTCCTTCTGATCGGCCACGACCAGCACCGGGCGCTTGATCGATTCCCGCGCGCGAAACAGGATCTCGGCAGTTTCGGGCAGGATCGCGCCACGCCACCGGCGCGGGCGGAACGGGCTGATCGGGGTGAGCGCCAGCATGTTCGACCCCAGCGGCAGGATCGGGCCATTGGCCGAAAGGTTATACGCGGTCGATCCGGCGGGTGTCGCCACCAGCACCCCGTCGCAGCTCAGTTCGGGAATGCGCACTTTGCCGTTCACCGTCACTTCCAGCTTGGCCGTCTGGCGCGTTTCGCGCAGCAGCGAAACTTCGTTGATCGCCCACGATGTCAGCACTTCGTCGGCGTTGGTGGTCGCCTCCATCCACAGCGGCGAAACCGCGATGCTGCGTGCGCGGGCGATGCGTTCTTCGAGCGGGCGGCTGGATTTCAGGCGGTTCATCAAAAACCCGACCGTGCCCAGATTGATGCCATAGACCGGCGTGATCCGCCCGCTGTCGAGCATGTGGTGCAGCGTCTGCAACATGAAGCCATCGCCGCCCAGCGCCACCACCACATCGGCCTGGGGCAGATCGACCCAATCGCGGCTGGCGCGCAGTTCGGCCTCTGCCTCTTGCGCGCGCTCGGTGGGCGAGGCCACGAGGGCAAGCCGGGTATAGGTATCGGGCATGGTTCCCATTCGCTTTCGCCGGCACGGTGCGGCTGCGTGCCGGTTTATGGACCGCCCCATGGTGGTGCAACGTTTATCGGGTGTTGCAACGATTATTGCCGCGGGCGTGATGATTTCCGCGCAAAGATCGATTAAGCGCATTGCGATGCAGGGCAAAACGCGGGGCTACCCCGAACCATCCGATTATCTGACGGGCCTGGCCGGTGCGGCGGTCGCGCGCGACTGGATCGATGCGGCGGCGGCGCAAGCCGTGGCAGCACAGGCTGAGGGCGCAGCAAGCGGGGCCAAGGCCATGCTGATCAGCCTGTCGCGGCTGCAGACGGTCAATCTGGCCTATGGCCAGGCGGCGGGCGACCAGGTGCTGGTCGATGTGGCCAACCGCATCCGCGATTTTGCCGAATCCGGTGCTGAACCGGGCGGGGAATCGGTCGGGCCTGCCGGCATGGTGCTGGCGCGGCTGGCCGGCGGGCAGTTTCTGCTGGGATCGACAGCGGCGAGCGATCGCGAACACTGGCAATATCTGGCCGAAGCGCTGGGCCGGGTGATCGGCCGCACGCTGACGGTGGAAAGCGACGCGCTGCATCTGGTGCCGCGCATCGCACTGATCGAGATTTGCGCGGGCGATAGCGGTGAAAGCGTGATCGACCGGCTGGCGCGCGCCGCCGATACGCTCGATCGCCTGCCGGGATGGCGGGTGATGTGGGGCGATCAGGCCGAGGTGATCCCCGGCGCGAGCACCGCCTTGCTTGAGGCGGATCTGCTCGGCGCGATGCACCGGGACGAAATTACCGTGCTGTTCCAGCCGCAGTTCGATGTGCGCAGCGGCGCGCTGGCCGGGGCCGAGGCGCTGGCTCGCTGGCAGCATCCGCGGTTTGGCCGGATCGCCGCCGAAACGCTGTTTGCCGTGGCCGATCGCGGCGATCACGTCGCGCAATTGTCGCATCATATTGCCCGGCGCGCGCTGACGCTGGCGGCGGGCTGGCCGCGCCCCTTGCGCCTGTCGCTGAACATCACGGCCGAAGATTTTGCCGTGGGCGATGTGGCCGCGACAGTGCGCATGCTGCTCGATGAAACCGGCTTTGCGCCCGACCGGCTGACGCTGGAAATTACCGAACAGTCGCTGATCGGCGATTTCGAGGCCTGTGCCGCAGCGTTGCAGACTTTGGCCGAACTGGGCGTGCGCGTGGCGCTGGATGATTTCGGCACCGGCTTTTCCAATTTCCGCACGCTGAAGGCGCTGCCGCTCGATACGTTGAAGCTCGACCGGTCGCTGGTGCGCGATATCGCGGCCGATCCGCGCGACCGTGCGATTGTCGCCGCGATGATCGCGATGGCGCGCGCGCTCGATCTGAAAGTGATTGCCGAAGGCATCGAAAGCGAGGCGCAGCTGGCCGTGCTGGACGAGGAAGGCTGCGACCTGTTTCAGGGGTTCCTGCGCTCTGGCCCGGTATCGGCGCAGGATTTTGCGGCGCTGGCGGGGGCCTGATCCGCGGCCATCCGATTACGCCGCCTTTTTCGCGGCCTTGCGCACGATCGCCGAAAGGCCGCGCGTCAATTGCACCAGGCCGTTCAGCCGCGCCTCTGGCGTGGACCAGACGCGCTGGATCACCATCTTGCTGTCCGGGCGCAGTTTCGCCACGCCGCCCAGCCGCTCGACATAGGCAATAAGGCCCAGGGGATCGGCAAAAGTATCGCCGTGGAAACTGACCAGCGCGCCCTTTGCGCCCACGTCGATCTTGCTGATCCCGGCGATGATCGCCTGGCGCTTGACCTCGATCAGGCGCAGCAGGTTTTGCGTTGCCGGGGGCAGGGGGCCAAAGCGGTCGATCATTTCGGCGGCCAGCGCCTCCACCGCATCGGGCCCTTCGGCATCGTTCATGCGGCGATAAAGCGCCATGCGCACTGCCAGATCGGGGACATAATCGTCGGGGATCATGATCGGCGCATCCACGGTGATTTGTGGATTGAGCGCGCCGCGTTCGCGGATCGTGCCGAAATCGCCCGCTTTGGCGGCCAGGATCGCATCCTCGAGCATCGATTGGTACAGTTCGAAGCCCACTTCCTTCACATGGCCCGACTGTTCGTCGCCCAGCAGGTTGCCCGCCCCGCGCAAATCGAGATCGTGGCTGGCGAGCTGGAACCCGGCGCCCAGCGAATCGAGATCGCTCAGCACTTTCAGCCGCTTTTCGGCAATCACCGACAGCGACTGGTTTTCGGGCCAGGTGAGATAGGCATAGGCGCGCAGCTTTCCGCGCCCCACGCGCCCGCGCAGCTGGTACAGCTGGGCCAGGCCAAAGCGGTCGGCGCGGTGCAGGATCATGGTGTTGGCGCTGGGAATGTCGATGCCGCTTTCGACAATCGTGGTCGATAGCAGCACTTCGTATTTGCGGTCGTAAAACGCGCCCATGCGGTCTTCGACTTCGGTCGGGCTCATCTGCCCGTGCGCGGATACGGCGCGGATTTCGGGCACGTTCAGCCGCAGCCAGTCTTCCACATCCGGCATGTCGGCAATGCGCGGCACGATGATGAAGCTTTGCCCGCCGCGCTGGTGTTCGCGCATCAGCGCCTCGCGCATGACCATGTCATCCCACGGCATGACATAAGTGCGCACCGCCAGCCGGTCGACCGGCGGGGTCTGGATGGTCGACAATTCGCGCAGGCCCGACATCGCCATCTGCAGCGTGCGCGGGATCGGCGTTGCGGTGAGCGTGAGCACGTGGACGTCGGTTTTCAGCTCTTTCAGCCGTTCCTTGTGCCCCACGCCAAACCGCTGTTCCTCATCGACGATGACCAGCCCCAGCCGGTGGAATTCGATCGATTTCGACAGCAGCGCATGCGTGCCGATCACCACGTCGATTGTGCCGCGCGCCAGCCCGGCGCGGGTTTCGGCCGCTTCCTTGGGTGCAACCAGCCGCGACAGGCGCCCGATATTCAGCGGAAAGCCCGAAAACCGTTCCATGAACGAGGTATAATGCTGGCGCGCCAGCAGCGTGGTCGGCGCGATCACCGCAACCTGCCGCCCGGCCATCGCCGCCACGAACGCGGCACGCAGCGCAACCTCGGTCTTGCCAAAGCCGACATCGCCGCAGACCAGCCGGTCCATCGGCTTGCCCGAGGCCATGTCGCCCAGCACATCCTCGATCGCGCGTTCCTGGTCTTCGGTTTCGGTCCAGGGAAAGCGGTCGACAAACGGACCCAGGCTTGCCGCATCGGCTTCCAGCGGTTCGGCCTCACGCAGGGCGCGCAGCGCGGCGGTGGCCATCAGCTGGCCGGCCATTTCCAGAATGCGCGTGCGCAGACGCGCCTTGCGCCGCTGCCATGCCTCACCACCCAGCTTGTCGAGCGCAATGCCGTCGCTGTCATTGCCATAGCGTGACAGCACGTCGAGGTTTTCGACCGGAATATACAGCTTGTCGCCGCCGGCATAGGTCAGCTGCACGCAATCGTGCGGGCTGTCGCCCACGCGGATCGGCTCCAGCCCGTCATAGCGGCCGATGCCGTGCTCCATGTGCACGACCAGATCGCCGGGATTGAGCGCCGACAGCTCGGCCAGAAAGGCGTCGGCATCCTTGCGCTTGCGCTTGCGCCGCACCAGCCGGTCGCCCAGGATGTCCTGCTCGGTGATCAGCTCGATCGTGTCGCCGGCAAAGCCATGGTCGAGCGGCAGCACGATCGCGGCGATCTTGCCGCCGGCGGCGATCCCTTGCGCCTCTTGCCAGGTTTCGGCAATCACCGGTTTGGCCTTGCCCGCATCGGCCAGCAGGCTGATCAGGCGCGCGCGCGATCCGGTGGAATAGGCGGCCAGGATCGGTTTCAGCCCGCGCGTCGCCAGCGCCGAAAGGTGCTTTGCCGCCGCCTCATAGACCGTGCCAGAGGCGCCGGCGGCGCGGTCCGGGGCAAAATCGCGCGCGCCGGAAAAGCCGAAATCGAGCGTGCGCGGCGAATCCGGTTCGGCAAATATCGACAGGCGGTGCACCGGCCACCCGGCCATGGCGCGATCGATTTCCGCACTGTCGAGATAGAGCGCATCGGCGGCCAGCGGCCGATAATGCCCCGCCTGGCGCTGCGCCCCGTCGTGCCGCGACTGGTGATAATCGGCGATGTCGGACAGGCGCGTTTCCACCGCCTTGGCCGCGCCGGCATCAAACAGCACCACGTCGTCTTCGCCCAGATGGTCAAACAGCGTGACCATGCGGTCTTCAAACAGCGGCAGCCAGTGCTCCATCCCGGCCAGCCGGCGTCCGTCGCTGACCGCCTGATACAGCGGATCGCCCGTTGCCGCGGCGCCAAAGATTTCGCGATAGCGGCTGCGGAACCGTTTGATGCTGGCTTCATCGAGCAGCGCCTCGCTCGCCGGGATCAGCAGGTGGCTGTCAACCGGTTGCACCGAACGCTGCGTATTGGGATCGAACAGCCGCAGCGTTTCCAGCTCGTCGCCAAAGAAATCCAGCCGCAGCCCGTGATCAAGCCCGCTGGGGAACACGTCGAACACCCCCCCGCGAGAGGCATATTCGCCCGCATCGACCACCGTATCGGTGCGCGTATAGCCCAGCCGCTGCAGCAGCATGATCAGGCTTTCGCGCGCGATGTCCATGCCGGGTTTCAGCAGGCGGGTCGATTCGCGGATGCGGAACGGGGTCAGCACGCGCTGCAGCACGGCCGCCACGGTGGTCACCAGCAATTGCGGCCCGTCGCGCCGCGCCTGAATCCGTGCCAGCGCCGCCAGCCGCCGCGCGCTGACCGACAATGCCGGCGATGCGCGATCGAACGGCAGGCAGTCCCACGCCGGAAATTCCACCACATCCAGCTCTGGCGCAAAAAACGCGGCGGTTTCGGTGATGCTGCGCATGGCCGCATCGTCGGCCGCGATGAACACCGCGCGCCCCGGCCGGGGCTTTGCCTGCGCGGCGCGCGCGATATCGGCCAGCACCAGCGGCTGGCTGCCGCGCGCAACTTGCGCCAGCGTGAGCGGCGTCGTCGCCGAAAGGATGCGGGAAATGTCGGGCATGGCGGGGTGGGTATGCGCTAGCGCGGGATGTCCACGTAATCCAGCCGGACCATCGCGTCCATCAGCGGCCCGGCATATTCGGCGGGCACGGTTTGCGTGCCCAGCGCCCAGGCCATGATGTCGACATCTTCTTCATCGATCAACCGTTCGAACCAGGCGATCGCGGCGTTGTCCCAGGTGGCGTGATGGCGGTCGAAATAGCAGCCGATCATATAGTCGGCTTCGCGCGTGCCGCGGTGCCAGGCGCGGAATTTCAGCCGGCGCAGCCGGTTTTCGGTATCAGCCTGATCGGGCGCGGTGGGGTCCATATCCCCGCGCCCCTAGGCCAAAGCCCGCGCCGCCGCAAGCTGGGCGCCCGCGCCTGCCCCAATGGCCGTGCGCGGTCATTCGCCGCGCAGCACCGCCAGAATTTCCGCTTCGTGCCGGCCGATCAGGTCCTTTGCCAGCGTGTGGCGCACGATGCGGGCAACCGCAGGGTTCAGATGGTGGCGCAATTCGCCCAGCAGGCGCGGCGGGGCGATCAACGCCAGGTTGTCCAGGCGGTGCGCCGTCACTTCGCGCGCCAGCCAGTCGGCGATGGCGGCGGCGTGGCCCGCTTCGGTCGCATGGGCGCCGCCGTGCCCGCCGGCGTGGTGCGCCACGGCCAGCGCGGGGGTATCCTGCGCCACCAGCACGGGCACCGCTTCGGTGCCGGCATTGCGCAGCAGGCGCCAGGCGTGGCTGTCGGCAATCACGACCAGCATTCCATGGGGGATCAGCATCGGGGGGCCTCCTTGTTACCCGGTGGCCGGGCGTTTCGATCGGGTTTTGTGCAGGCATCACAGCCGCCCTGGCCGCCGCGGTCCATGCGCTGGATCAATTCACCGGCGCAATCGCAGGGGCAGGGGTGGCGCGTGCCCGGCGCGGCGGATATGAGGCAGGGACGATGCGCCCAGACTTGCTCAATCCGCTGTTTGCCGAAACCGCCGGGCTGAAGGGCGTGGGGTCGGCGCTGTCGCGCCCGCTGGAGCGGCTGGGGCTGACGCGGCTGCGCGATCTGGCCTATCATTTGCCCGACCGGTTCGTCGCGCGGCGCGTGGTGCAGCGGTTTGACGATGCGGCGGTGGGTGAAAACATCGTGATCGGCGTGACCGTGCGCGAACACCGCGCCAGCGCGGGGCGCGGGCCCTATCGCGTGCTGGTGGAGGACCAGGCCGGCGATGTGGTGGCGCTGACTTATTTCGGCCGCGCCTCGTACAGCGCGAAAAAGCTGTTTCCGCCGGGTGAAAAGCGCTGGATCGCCGGGCGGCTCGATCAGTTTGGCCAGACCCGGCAGATCGTCCATCCCGACCATGTTGCCGAAGACAGCGCCGCGCTTGCCGGCCACCTGGCCGAACCGGTCTATGCCCTGTCCGAAGGCCTGACACAGGGGCGCGTGGCCGCGCTGGTGGCGCAGGCGCTGGAACACCTGCCCACTTTGCCCGAATGGATCGAGCCCGGGCTGCTGGCGCAAAAGGGCTGGCCCGGCTGGTGCGAGGCACTGCTGGCCGCGCACAAGGGCAGCGATGCGCTGGCGCGCGACCGGCTGGCCTATGACGAATTGCTCGCCAACAGCCTGGCGCTGATGCTTGTGCGCGCCAGCAACCGCAGCCGGCGCGGGGTGCCGCTGCAGGGCGATGGCAGTTTGCGCGCGGCGCTGAAACTGCCCTTTGCGCTGACCGGGGCGCAGATGCGTTCGATTGCCGAAATCGAGGGCGACATGGCGCAGGGGGCGCCGATGCTGCGCCTGCTGCAGGGCGATGTGGGATCGGGCAAGACCGCGGTGGCGCTGCACGCCATGCTGATTGCGGTGGAATCGGGGGCGCAGGCGGCGCTGCTCGCGCCCACCGAAATCCTTGCGCGGCAGCATGCCGAAACGCTGACCCGCATGGTGGCAGGCACCGGGGTGCAGATCGCGCTGCTGACCGGGCGCGACAAGGGCCGCGCGCGCGAAGCCACGCTGATGGGGCTGCTGGATGGTTCGATCCAGATTCTGGTGGGCACCCACGCGATTTTTCAGGATGCGGTCGCCTACAAGCATCTGGCGCTGGTGGTGATCGACGAACAGCACCGCTTTGGCGTGGGGCAGCGGCTGATGCTGACGCAAAAGGCAAAGACCACGGCGCATTGCCTGGCAATGACAGCCACGCCGATCCCGCGCACGCTGACCCTCGCGCAATATGGCGAAATGGACGTCTCACGGCTGGATGAAATGCCCCCGGGGCGCCAGCCGATCGATACGCGTGTGGTCTCGACCGACCGGCTGGACGAAGTGATCGCCGGCGTCGGGCGGCATCTGGCGGCGGGCGGGCAGGCCTATTGGGTGTGCCCGATGGTGCGCGAACTGGAAACCGAGGACATTGCCGCGGCCGAAGCGCGCCATGCGCTGCTGAGCGAGCGGTTTGCAAATGGCACTATCGGGGGCGGGGTGGAACTGGTCCACGGCCAGTTGCGCCCCGAAATAAAGGATGCGGCGATGGAACGCTTTGCCACGGGCAAGGCGGGGCTGCTCGTGGCGACGACGGTGATCGAAGTGGGCGTGGATGTGCCCAATGCCACGCTGATGGTGATCGAACAGGCCGAACGCTTTGGCCTGGCGCAATTGCACCAGTTGCGCGGCCGGGTCGGGCGCGGCACGGGCAAATCGACCTGCCTGCTGCTGCGCGGCGAAGGCCTGTCAGAGGTGGGGCGCGAACGCCTGGCGCTGATGCGCGAAACCCAGGACGGGTTTCGCCTGGCCGAAGAGGATCTGCGGCTGCGCGGCGGGGGCGAACTGCTGGGCACGCGGCAATCGGGCGACACCCCGTTTCGCGTGGCCGATTTCGATCAGATCGCCCGCCTTCTGCCGCTGGCGCATGACGATGCGCGCCTGCTGATGGACCGTGATGGCGGGCTGGACAGCGCACGCGGCGCGGCGGCGCGCGTGCTGCTGTATTTGTTTGAGCGCGATTGGGGCGTGCAACTGCTGCGCGGGGGCTAGGCGTCCGACAGCACCTGGCCGAGCTGATCCAGTTGTTCCGGCAGCCCGGCGGCAGAACCCTGCATCGCATCGTCCAGCGCGGCCGCGGTCGGATAGATTTCGTGGAACCGCAGCAACGTCTTTCCGCCCTGATCCTCGAACGTCACGGTGGTGATCGCGCCCGCTTCGCCTTCGTCATTGGTCCAGACGATGCGCGCGTTTGGCACCACATCGAGGTATGCGCCGTGAAACGCCATGGTTTGCCCGCCCGCGCTGAATTCCAGACGATACGTGCCACCGGTGCGCACATCCATGTCGCACCCCACCAGCGCAACGCCCGTCATGGATCCGGGCATCCACCAGCGGCGGAACAGATCGGCCTCGCTCCAGGCGCGATAGACCGTGGCGGGCGGCGCATCGAACAGGCGCGTGGCTTCGAGTTCACGATCGCCCTTGCGCGCGACAGGTGCGGGGTTTGGCGCAAGGGGCGCGCCGTCCTCTGGCCCGGTCATGGCGTTTCCTCTCGTTGCAGTTCGCTGATGATCGCCTCCAGCGCGGCAAAGGACCGATCGAGAGGCGGGCTGAGACGCTGAACCATGTAATTCAGTGTTTGGCGGCATGGTGCGTCCTGCGCAAGACTGCCCGAGCGGCAGATTGGACAGGCCGGCTACCCGGGCCGGTTAAATTGCCCGTGCGGGCAGGGGTATCTGCGCGCCGGGCAGAGTATCGCCGCGCGATGGACAAACTGTCAGACAATGCCCGCCTGCTCGGCTATGCCGGGATTCTGCCGCAAGCGATCGCGCTGCTCGCCGTGTTGAAAGGCGGGCCGGCGGGGTGGAGCGCGCTGGCGCTGTCTTATGGCTATGCCGCGCTGATTTTCAGCTTTCTGGGCGGGGTATGGTGGGGGCTGGGGCTGGCCGCGCCGCGCACACCGCGCTGGATCTTTGCGGCGGCGGTGCTGCCCAGCCTGATCGCGCTGGCGCTGTGGTTTCCATGGATGGTGGGCGAAACCTGGCCGGGGCCGGAATTGGTGCTGCTGGGCGCACTGATCGCCGCATCGCCGCTGGTTGACCGCGCCATCGGCTTTGCTCCGGCAGGGTGGATGGCGCTGCGCTGGCGGCTGTCGCTGGGGCTTGGCGGGCTGACCGTGGCAATCGGGCTGATCGGCTGAGGCGTGGGGGCCGCAGCCCGGCTGGCGTGATCCCCTGCGCGCGATGCGTTTCCGCAGCCTTTTCGCACCCGCACGGAGCGCGATCTTGCATTTGGCGGCAACTTGCCCGACTGGCACAGGATGTGCGGTGACTGATACGTCGCTGCAGTGCGGTGCATCGCCGGCCGATCGCGGATGGCATGTGCCGGATGGATCGGGCGGCGTGCGGTTGGGGGTGTGACAACAGATGGCGCAGCGCAAGCAGGCGGTAACGATCAAGCACGTCGCGCGCGATGCGGGCGTGTCGTTGCAGACGGTCAGCCGCGTGATGAACAATGTGCCCAATGTCAGCCCCGAAATGAAGCGGCGGGTGCAGGCTTCGATCGACCGGCTGGGCTATGTGCCGTCGATTGCGGCGCAGCGCATGGGCGGATCGCGGTCTTATATCATCCTGGCGATCAACGACCGCGAACGCACGATTGCCGACTGGCAATTGCGCCAGGGCACCGACTGGGTTGACCAGATGCTGCTGGGCGGCATGACCAAGTGCGCCGAACACGGATACCGCATGCTGATCGAACTGGTCGATACGCACAACGATCATGTCGAGCGCGAACTGGGCGCGGCGTTGACCGCACTGCAGCCCGATGGCGTGATCATCACCCCGCCGCATTCGGACAACCCGCAGATTCTGGCGCTGTTGCAGGCGCGCGCCATTCCCTTTGCGCGGATCGGCTCGACCGGGGCGGACGGGCTGGGCGGGATTGCGCTGACCATGGATGATGAGGGTTCGGCGCGGCTGGCGGTGCGGCATCTGGCGGAATTGGGGCATCGCCAGATCGGGTTTATCGCGGGCCCGGCCGATTATCAGCTCAGCGGCTGGCGCGTGGACGGCTGGCGCGCGGAAATGGCGCTGCACGGGCTCGATGCGGCGGACAGCCTGCTGGAAACCGGGGATTTCACGTTTGAGGGCGGCACCCGCGCGGCGCGCGCGCTGCTGGCATGCGAACCCCGGCCGACCGCAATCATCGCCAGCAACGACCAGATGGCCTTTGCCACACTGGAAGTGGCCAGCGCACTGGGGCTGGACGTTCCAGGCGATCTGAGCCTGGTATCGTTCGACAACACGCCGATGGCGCGGTTCACCCGCCCATCGCTGACCGCGATCGACCAGCCCGTTGCTGAAACCGCGGCGCGCGCGGTGGACCTGCTGATCAGCCAGCAACGCGGCGATGATGCTGATCCGGTGCCAATGCCGATCAATGTGTCGGGCAGCCTGGTCGTGCGCGGATCAACGGCTGCGGCCAAGAGCTAGGCGCTGCGCGGAGTGCCAGGCAAAGGCCGGCTGGCGCCCTGCTCGTGCCCGTCAGTCGAGCATAAAAACGAAATTGGTCGGGGAGAGAGGATTCGAACCTCCGGCCACCCCGTCGCGCACAGCGCGACAAACGGGAGACTCGCAGGGGCCGGCTGGCGCTCCGCTCGTGCTCGTCAGCGCAACATAAAAACGAAATTGGTCGGGGAGAGAGGATTCGAACCTCCGGCCCCTGCCTCCCGAAGGTAACGAATAGCCTCTTAAGCATTGAAAATATTGAGCTTTGTTGTAGCTTGCTAGCGGAACAATTTAAGAACAAAGCTCGTTTTTTTCGACATTCCACCGGAGCTACACCGGACCGACACCGGGGCCTGATTTCCGCCATTTATCACGCAATCAGCCGGGGCGGGGACGTCCATGTCAGGCTCTCCAGTATCGTTTGCACTGACAGATGCCAAGCGCGTGTCGAGTCATGACGACGACGCTCGCTCACAATGGCTTGCCCGATGGCATCGGCCGGTTCGAACTGCTTCGCGTATTCGAACAGGTGGCTCGACCTGGCTTCGGCTTGTCATCGACGGCTGTGTGCCTGGTGCGACATTATGTGCTCAAGACAATGGACACAGATTTTGCGTCGGGTCGGATCTGCGCGGTCTGGACTCAAGCCTGTCGCATCGCTGCCAAGCTGGGTTTGACACCTCGTTCGATCAACTCGGCAGAGCGTGAACTGGAACAGGCTGGCTTCATTGTCCGCACTGGCGGGATCAATGGCGGGCGGGGCGGGGACCGCCACGACGGCGTGATTGCCTGGGCTGCCGGCATCAATCTAGCCCCACTGGTCAATCGCTTCACGGAGCTTCGAGCGAAGGCCGAAGCGATTGAGCTTGCCACGATGGCCATCCTGCAATGCCGGGCCGAAATCCGCCAATTGGGCAAGCGCATCCGCGACATTGGTGACCAAGCGTTGTGGGACGACGCTGCCAGGATTTTGCCCGGCGGTCGCACGGCGCGGATCGCTGATATCCGGCGCCTGACGGCCATTCGTGATGCCCTTTCCGCGATGCTGGATGCGATCGAAAGCGAGCCACGTGCTTCAATTTCTTCCGACGCGCCGGAAGAAAACGGCGCACCAAGAATACAGAATCACCAATCAACACGAAACCGTACCGGGCGACCGGGCGATCCACTGGATCGGGTCACGCCGGCGGCCGCGGTCAGCGTGGCGACCGAGACTTACCGGGATACGGTCACTGTGCTGGGCGGAGCAACTTGGCCCAACCTCGTTGAAGCCTCGTGGCGCAGTTGCAAGCGGCTCGGGATTGGGCAGAGCACCTGGGGCAATGCCTGCCATCGTTTTGGCAGGGAGCGCGCGGCGCTTTGCGTGCTGTTGATCGACCGAAACGCCGAATTGCCTGTCGGACACCGCTACCGGGTGCTTGTCCCGGGACGATGCCTCGCTGGCATGGTGCGTCAGGCGAAATCGGGCGAGGTCAATCTCGTCGGTCTTCTGCGAGCCAGCCAGCACGAATTGGCAAGGGCTGAGCAAGTTCCAACTGAGCCACCAACCTCAAGCCCGCTGGACTCCGCGTCCCCGCCGGTTCCCGGACCACTTTCGCATCTGGCGTCGCAAATCATGCGGAAAGTCGGCGTGCAGATGGATCGCCGGCGTTCGGGGTTTCGCGGCGGCCCAAGTGCCGAGCCAGCGCAGACATGAGTGTACGCCCACATGTTGGGCTTCGCACAGTCGCACACTTTCACATGTGAACACGACAAGGATTGATCATGCCCACCATCGCGATTGTGAGCCAGAAAGGCGGCTCAGGGAAAACCACGCTAACGGTCAACCTGGCAGCAGTTGCTGAAGCTGCTGGTCAGATTGCCCTCATCATCGACACCGACCCGCAAGCGACTGCAAGCCAGTGGGGCTCTTGGCGAAACGACCGCGCGCCGGAAGTGATCGACAGCGCCCCACCGCGCATCCAGCACAAGGTTGATCAGGCCAAGACGCAGGGCGCTACATTCATCATTATCGATACGCCTCCGCACGCAGACAGCGCGGCGAGCCGTGCGGTAGAAATTGCCGATCTGGTCCTGATCCCCTGCCGTCCAAGTGCCTTTGACCTCGCGGCCATTCGGACAACCATCAGCCTGATCCGGCTGTTCGACAAGCCGGCCTTCGTTGTGTTTACCGCAGGACCGCCAAACGCACCCAAGATATATCAGGACGCAATCGATCTGGTGCGGGAGTTCGGCATCGAAGCGTGTCCCCACCTTCTGCCGGACCGGGCCGTTTACCGTCACGCCAGTGCCGCCGGAGCTTCCGTTCTGGAATTCGAACCAGCCGGTAAGGCGACTGCGGAAATCGACGCTCTTCACATGTGGATCACCGCACATGTGGACATGTCCAGCTTTGCGCATGAGGAGGTGTGAAGCCGTGAGCCGATTTTCCAATCTCGTCGACAGGCCCAAGGGTAGCACTCTGGGCAGTCCAGTCGACGCAGCCGGGGGTATACGTCAGCCGCTTGCTGCGCCTGCAGAAACTGCAACGCAAACCGCGCCCAGTCGTATTGGCCGCAAGGCCATCGCCGCTTACTTCTCGCCAGAGATGTCGCTTGCCATGCACGTCTGCGCTCGGAAGAACGATCTCTCCCTCCAGGCCCTTATGGCCGAGGCGTTCGATGATATTCTGCGCAAGTACGGCGAAAGCCCGATCGGCGGGTGAGGGCGCAGTGCAAGATGGCTCTGGAGCATGCTACTGTACGCATTGAAAGTGCATGGCGCTTGTGGATTGGCTCGCATTATTGTACGCAATAAATGAGTACAAAGAGGAAGCCGCGATGCCCCGTATTGCAGTCCAGGACAGCCAGCGCATGAATCTGCGCGTGAAACCAGATCAGAAAGCCCGGCTGCTGCGCGCGGCAAGCCTGCGTAACACGGACTTGACCGACTTCGTCCTCCGGTTGGCGCTTCGCGAGGCCGACGCAGTGATTGACGAGGCTGAGCGGGTCGAACTTTCAAGCCGAGACTATTCCCGCGTCATGGACCTGTTGGAAAACCCACCGGCTCCGAATGATAGGCTGAAAGCGGCCGCGGCGGCTTTGCCCCGCTCCGTATGAACATCCCCGATTGGCACGAAGAGCCGATCGCGAAGTCGCACGATCGCAAGCGTTTCGATTGCGGTAATGTCGAGCTCAACACTTTCTTGGCTAAGCACGCGCGCCAGAACCACGAAGCAGGCAGCTCGAAGGCCTTCTGCGCGATTGACGATCTCGATCCCAAGCGGGTGCTTGGATTCTACACTCTGGCTCCCGTCTCGATCGGCCTTCACCAAATGCCCGCACCCTTGGCCAGAGGACTGCCGCAGCACGATGTCGGCGGTTACTTGCTTGCCCGGATCGCAACTTCAATCGAAATGCAAAGGAAAGGGCTCGGCGGTCAGCTGCTGCTGGCGGCAGGTAAGCGATGCCTGCGAGTGGCGGCCGAAGCGGGAGGTTCTTTATTGGTCATCGATGCCAAGAATGATCGGGCCGCCGCATGGTACGAAGGTTACGGCGCGTTGCGAATGGCAGATATGTCCCTGAAGTTCGTACTTCCGTTGGCAACCATTCGCCTCGCGCTAGAAGCGGCGGATAAGTTCTGATCGAAGCCGGGAGACGCTCGTTCTGACTGCGGGACCATCGGTGTGCAGGTCACAGGCTGCCATCCTATAACTAGGCAGCATTCAAGCTATAACTGGAAACGATTTTCCCAGCGTATTCGATGATCCTAAGTCGTGCGAAACGCTGGGTAGGGGATGTTATGAGGCCAGTTCTTGATGGGAAGGTTGTCCTGGTAACCGGGGGCGCAGGCGGGATTGGCGTTGCTGCATGTCAAGTTCTGGCTGATGCCGGTGCTTATCTGGCGATCAGCGATATCGCTGAAGAGGCGGGACAAGCTGTTGCAGACTCACTCTCCGGGCAGGGCCGAAACGCCGTTTTCATCGCTGCCGACCTTTCGTCCGAAAGCGCAATCGAAAATCTGATCGCACAGACTGTGGCTCATTTCGGCCGGCTTGATGGAGCGCTCAACAACGCAGGCAAGGAGCAACATAATCTCGCGCTGGACGAAATCACTCTTGCGCAGTGGGACAGCGTGATGCGGATCGATCTGACCGCCGTGTTCCTTTGCATCAAGTACCAGGTGCGCGCGATGTTGGCCAATGGCGGCGGGTCCATCGTGAACATGGCGTCGGGGCTCGGCCAGATTGCCATCCCCAATGCCGCCGAATATGTCGCTGCCAAACATGGCGTCATCGGCATAACGCGCGCTGCCGCTGCCGACTACGGGGCGCGGAATATCCGGGTCAATGCATTGCTGCCCGGCATCGTCCGGACGCCCATGATCGATCGCCTGAGCGATGACCCCGGTTTCAGCCATCTGATCGAGAAACTGAAAATGCGCCATCTGATGCAGCGGTTTGCAGAGCCGCACGAGATCGGTGAAGCCGCCAAATGGCTGCTGTCCGATGGGGCTTCGTTTGTAAACGGTACCGCGCTGGCGGTTGATGGTGGCGCGTTGGCGAACTGAAAAGTTTTTCAATTTCAATCTGGGCGGGCGTATTATGCAGTGGTGGTCGGATTATTTCGACGAAGTCGATACGATGCGGCCAGAAAAATATGGCCGCTGGTTTGCTGATGAAATCGAGCTGCAATTCAACAATGCGCCCCTGATTTCTGGGAAAGCGGACGTGCTGGGATTCTTGCGTGAATTCACCAGTAACTTCCAGTCTATCGTTCACAGCCATGCTACGCTTGTTGGGGATGAAACCTGTGCGGCGGGGGAGGCTGTCATTGCGTTCACTGCGTTGGACGGCAAGCGGTTCGTCGTTCGTGGCGTGACCATGGTTGCGCGCGAACAGGGCAAATTCCGCAGAATGGCGATTTATGCTGATTTCTCGGAAATTTATGCCGCTTTCGCACCGTCAGTGGCATGAAAGGTGGCAACCGTCGGCTGTCTGACGTACGTCGGCTCCAGGCCGATGACTGCTCGTCCAACCGATAGATGTGCAGGAACACGCTGCAAGACGGGGCTTTGAAGTTGCAAGTGTGCGTGCATCGGCCCGGCGAGGAATGTCATGCATTTTGACGGACTGGATCTCAATCTGCTGGTGGCGCTCGATGCGCTGTTGAGCGAGCAGAGCGTTACGCGCGCAGCGTCGCGGCTATGTGTCACGCAACCGGCCGTCAGCGTCGCCTTGCAAAAACTGCGCGTGCAATTCTCGGACCAGTTGCTGGAGCGTGTCGGGCGGCGGATGGAGCTTACGCCCTTTGCGCAAGAGCTTGCCCTACCTTTGAAGGATCTTCTCCATCAGGTGCGGACCCTTGTTGAAAGCCGGTCGAGGTTCGAGCCGGATGGTGACAGCCGCAGTTTTCGTATGCTGATGTCGAGTTCGATCGCCCAGATCTTCGGCGTTCCGGCGATGCGCGAATTGCGTCACCTTGCACCCAACGTGCATTGCCAGATCGATGTCTTCGTCGCGCCGGACCTCTTGCGCCGACTGCAAGATGGCGAAATTGATCT
Organism: uncultured Sphingomonadales bacterium; assembly: GCA_903832325.1. Classification (GTDB taxonomy): domain Bacteria; phylum Pseudomonadota; class Alphaproteobacteria; order Sphingomonadales; family Sphingomonadaceae; genus Novosphingobium. The sequence goes on from CAILBC010000036.1 coordinate 30,483, forward strand.
GTGTATTCAGGTTTTCCAGCCGGGTGTCTGGGATCCGGTCGTCGATTTGCAAACCTTCTCGCACGAAGTCCTGTTTTCAGACCACTATGTTCTCATCGGTGACGCGTCGAACCAGAGTCTGTTCGATGGCATGAGTTTTGACGAATTCTGCCAGATTGATCATGTCGAAACCAGGTTTGGCGGCAATCTGGTCAGTCTGCCGGAGCGCAGTCTCAGCAATATGCCGAGGCGACCGAAAACGCCCATTGTCGTGCCTACCTACAATCTGGCGATCGATGCCGTGGTCGACAGCGCAATGACCGCGATCGTTCCCAGCCGCGTTGCCAGAGCATCTGCGCTCAAAGACCGACTCAAGATCATCGAGCCCCCGTTTGCCATCGGTCAGCTTGAACAAAGCATGATCTGGCACAAGCGATATGACAACGACCCCGGACACATATGGTTCCGTCACTTCCTGTCCGAATTTGCAAAGGCCAAGATGCTGACCATGGCGTGATGCCCGCTGGTTTCGCGCGCTCGCAAACGGCCGGTTGCTACGGATAACTGCAAAAAATACCGTCCATAAAAACAAACCATTTCTCAGTCGCATGGGGCCCTTTTAGCTCTCGTGCGTCAGCAAACTTGCGCGTCCACGCAGCAAGTCAGGCGATCGATGATCCGCAAGAAACAGCATGGTGAAATTGCTGCTGTTGTCCCGGATCAACGGATGAGAGGACAATGCGATGAGTTCCGAGCACCCGATTACCGTTTCGCATGCCAGTCTTTCACTGGAAGCCGCGCAATCCGCACTGATGGCCGGCATTGCGGCTGCAAGCGAAATGGGCGTTCCTATGGGCCTGATCGCGGTCGACCGTTCCGGTCACACTATCGCATCAGCGCGGATGAGCGGGGCCTCCGCCATGACGCTTGACGTCGCGTTCAAGAAGGCATGGACATCGGCGATGGTCTCGGCACCGACGGCGTTCGTCAAGGATTTCGTCACCAGCGACCACGGTTCGACGATTTCGATGCCGCACGTGGCCAATTTTTCAGTCATTGCAGGCGGCATTCCGGTCATGGTCGAGGGAGCATGTGTCGGAGCGATTGGCGTTAGCGGCGCCAGTGCCGACCTGGATTTGAAAGTTGCAGAAGCTGCTGTTGCTGCGCTGACGGCTTGACGCGCATGTTCTCGGTCAACTGGCAGGTTTCGCCGCGCACCCATGTGGTCCAGTCGGAACTCGACGTAATGATCTGCATGTCGGATGGGGTCCATATCGCCGCGCAGATATTTCGTCCGGTGGCATCCGGCCGCTTCCCCGCGCTGTTGGGTGTCCATGCCTATGATGCCGCCATGCAATATGCGCCTTCGCGCCCGCAAGCCGTGCAAGGGCGCAATGCGCAAGCTGAGGCGGGCGATCCGCAGTTCTATGTCAGGCGCGGTTATGCCCATGTCATCGTCAACGCGCGCGGCACGGGGCGATCGGAGGGCGAATATGCCCATTACAGCCCGCGCGAAGTGCAGGACGTTGTCGAAGTCATCGCGTGGATGGCAGAGCAGGACTGGTGTGACGGCAATGTCGGCATGTTCGGCGTCTCCTATTTTGCCGTCTGCGCAAAACAGGTCGCCGCGCAAAATCCACCCGCGCTCAAGGCTGTCTTCGCACCATATGGTTATACCGACTTCTATCGGGACAAGTTTTATCACGGCGGAATTCTGGCCCATAGCTTCCTGACCAACTGGTCGAAGCACCTTGCCGGTGTGCGTGTACGCGGCTGGTCGCAGCAAGGGCTAGGCGAGAGCGAATACAATCGTCGCCTCGCGGCGCTGCGCACCAATCGCGATGTGCTGGCCGTGCCTGAATTGGCCGCAGCGATCGCCGCCCCCGACAAGGGGGCCAATCCGCTGGTTCTTGATGTGCTCTTGAATCCCGAGGATGGTCCCTATTGGCGCGAGCGCAATCCTTGCCTTGAAGATATCCGCGTGCCGATCCTGATCGGGTCGTCATGGGACATGTATTTCCTGCATCTGCCGGGCGAATTCCGGGCCTGGGAAAAAATTTCGGCGCCAAAGAAAATGATCGTGGGGCCGCCGATCTACCTCGATCGTCCGGTCTACCAATATGCCTTTGAATCGCTGCGATGGTTCGATCACTGGCTCAAGGGCAATGACACGGGGTATATGGACGAGCCCGATGTGCGCCTGTTCGTCATGGGTGGCGATGGATCATGGAAAACCAGCAGCACATGGCCTCTGCCTCAAACCGTCTGGCACCCATTCTTTCTGCATGGTGGTGGCCTGCTCAGCGAGCACGAACACTGGCCTTGCGAAGGCGGAACAAGCTATGAGGACAATAGCTACAACGCACGGGGTGGTGCAGGCTTTGCGACGCCGCCGATGGTTGAACGCACCGAAGTCATCGGCCCACTGACCGCGACCATCTATATTTCGACCAGCCAACCCGAAGTGCTGCTGTTCGCATCGCTGTGGGACATCGATCCCGACGGCGGACGACGCCTGCTGACGCGCGGCTGGCTCAAGGGCTCGATGCGCATGGTCAACGAGGATCAGTCGCGGCCATGGCTGTGGCATCACGATTTCACCGATCCCCAGCCGGTCGATACGACTTCACCGCAGCGGTTTGATTTCAATCTCGTACCAACAGCCAACGTGTTTCAGAAAGGTCACCGCATCGGCCTGCGCATCAGTTCCGCTGATCAGGATCCTGCTACGAACCTCTTCGATATGCTGGGGCAGGGGCACTTGTTGCACCAGCGACCGTCTTGGGTGACGATCCATCACGATGCAGACCATTCATCGGTCCTGCATGTACCGATAACCGATGGCAACAGGATCGGAACGTTCATGTCTGGTGGCAGCGGCGCGGGTCGAAAAACCGGGGCAAGCACGCCAGCAGCAGGAAACAGCACGTCGTGGGAGGAATGGTGATGGCCAATCAATATGCACAACGCGCACGTGATTTGCGTGATTTGATCGAAGCCGAGGCGGCAAAGCCTGAAAATTCGGGCACGATGTCGCCTGTCGTCGCTGAAGCCTTTCGCGAACAGGGCCTCTTCTGGCTTCTTGTTCCCGAGGGCCTTGGTGGCGCGGACGCGGCAACGGTCCCGTTTGTTGAAATGGTCGAAGAAATCGCGAGTGCAGACGCGGCGACCGCCTGGTCGATGATGTCAAACTCGGTCGCAACCATGGTGGCCGCAACTTACTGCAGCGATGCCCACGTTGCGCGGATGTTTAAAAGCGGCAGGCTGCCCGTCATGTCGTCGACTTATGCCCCAACCGGCAAGGTGATATTTTTGGATGGCCATTATCGAGGTGGGGGAACGCATAGTTGGGGTACGGGCATAGGGCATGCGGACTGGGTCTCCGGTGCGAACGTGGTTTATGAAAACGGCGCGCCGGTGATGCAGGCAGATGGCCGCCCCAAAGTTGTCGGCGCCTTTCTGCGCAAGGATCAGATCCGTCTGGCAGGGAACTGGGATGTCGTCGGCTTGCAGGCAACCGGCAGTTTTGATTACGAGGTGCCGGAGCAGGATATCCCAGCCGATTGGACGTTCAACAATCACTGGACTGAACCGCAACGGGTTTCACACTCGGCGCATCTTGGCACTTTGGTGGTGGTCTGTGCCGGCCATGCAGCAGTCATGCTGGGTATAGCGCGGCGTGCACTGCACGAGGCCGCCAAATCAGCATCGAAGAAAAAACGACTCTATTCAGCCGATTGCATCGCAAACACGCCGGTTTTCCAGAACGATTTTATGAAACATGAGGCGTTGTTTCAAGCCGCTCGCGCACTCACACTTGATGTATTTGCTGAAGCAGACACATTGGCCGATGCTGGCAAAGGCTTGTCCGACCTGCAAATTCAGCGCATTCGGCAGGTTACGACCTGGGCCCACCACGTTTGCAAAGACGTGGTCAATTACGCTTTTGGCTCTGTATCATCGGCTCTGCGCAATCCCAGCCCTTTGGGAAAATGTCTTGTTGACGCGTCAGTGGCGGCCCACCACCTGATCGCAGGCCCCATGTCCCTGGTAGACGCCGCGCCGATCATTATTGAAAGCTGGGCGCAGGATCGGCTGTCATGGCTAAATACGACCGCCGAAGTTGAACCTTCCAGCGTTCGTGTTGAAGAATTCGTCGCGTGATTATTTGTGATCTGGGCGGACGCTGCGCCAACCTACACCATACCGTAGGTGCCCGGTGACCGGCCGCCTTGAGGGCAAGGTCTGCGTGATCACCGGGACCGGCGGCAGCATGGGTGGTGCGGCTGCGCAGATGTTTGCCCGCGAGGGGGCCCGGATCATCGGTTGCGACATCGATGCGGAAGCGGCACGCGCCTGCGTCGAACGGGTTCGCGCTGCGGGTGGCGAAATGGTGTCCATGGAACCTTGCGATCTGCGCGACCGGTCTGCCTGCGAGGCGCTCGTGGCACTTGGGCTGGAAACTTATGGCAGGATCGATGCGCTGTTCAACAACGCGGCCGATGCCCACGTCGGCTGGATCGAAGATCTTACCCACGAGGCGTTTGCCGCGACACTCGATGCCGAAGTGAACGTGGTCTTCAACCTGACCAAGGCCGCCTGGCCCGCGTTGAAAGTGAACGGTGGGTCAATCATCAACATGGCGTCGGTTTCAGCATGGTCGACGTACAAGGCGCTGCCTGGCCTCGCGCATTCGGCGGGCAAAGGTGCCGTGTTGTCGATGACACGGCATCTGGCGATGGAGGGCCGGCATCACGGCATTCGCGCCAATTCGCTGTCGCCGGGTCTGATCGAAACCGGTGCCACGCGGACTTTTCTGGCCATGCCCGAATTTGCCGATGTGATGATCGACAAGATCATGCTGGGCCGACCGGGGCAACCCGAGGAAGTGGCTGCCGCAGCGCTGTTCCTGGCTTCGGACGAAAGCAGCTTCATGACGGCCGCGGACATGCGGATCGATGGCGGAACGACAGCCTGGTAACAGCTGTCGACACGGGAGAGTGAAAATGGCGGTAGCTGGCGTGATCGGAATCGCGCTCGAGGTCCCGGATCTCGGCGTTGGCACACGTTTCTACACCGATGCCGGGCTCGAGGCTGAAACCGCGTCCGACCGCGTGAGCCTGTCTTGTCCTGGCAGCGCAATGCCGAGTGTGACGTTGCTGAAATCCGAAGGGCAAATGCGGCTTCACCATGTCGTGCTGCGGGCTGATGAACTGGATGACATTGCCCTGTTGGTGCCCGCTCACGGCGGAAAACTGGTCCCGCCCCCAATCGGCGCGAAAACCGAAGGGTTATGGGTACAGGACCCTCACGGTGTCCTGTTTCATCTTGTCGAAGCGGACAAGCCGGCGGAAAAGTCCGTTGAACACCCTTTTGCGATCAATGCCCCCGGGCATATCGTCCGCACCCGACGCTCAGCCATGCAGCCTGTTGGCAGCATTATACCGGCAAAGCCGCGGCGCCTGGGGCATGTTGCGTTGTTCACCCCCGATGTGATGGTCAGCGTTCGATTTGTGACCCAGGCATTTGGCATGGGGCTGGCAGATCGCGCGCAAGAGATTGTCGCGTTCTGCTGCGCACGGCGCAACAGCGACCACCATGTGCTGGCTTTCGCAAAATCGCCCGGCACGGGCCTGCACCATGCGAGCTTCCAGGTTGCCGATCCGGATGAAGTGGGCCGGGCTGGCCATGCCTTGGCCCAAAAGACGGGCAAGGGCCACTGGGGCTTTGGCCGGCACACCATCGGATCCAATTTTTTCCAGTATATTCAAGATCCTTGGGGGTCATGGTTCGAATATTATTCGGATATGGATTTCATCGACGACTACGCGCTGTGGCAGCCGACCAACTATGGGATGGAGGACGCCATGGCCAATTGGGGTCCCCCCGTGCCCGCCGATTTCGTCCATAACTATCAAGCGGAGCACCCGGCATGACGGCAAAATCCACCACAAAACCGCTCTGCGTCGTAGTCGGCGTTGGTCCCGGAAACGGCGCGGCGCTGTCCCGCTGTTTCGCAGAAGCAGGCTATGCCGTGGCAATGATTGCACGCAGCCCCGATTTCGCTGCGGACCTTGCCGGGCAAATCGACGGTGCGCGCGCCTATGCCTGTGACGTCGCCGATGCCGAAGCTGTGGCCTCGGTCTTCGCCAGCATCCGCGCCGATCTGGGTGAGGCCGATGTGCTTGTCATGAACGCTGGCACGGGTACCTGGGGATCGGTTGAACAGATCACACCCGCGGATTTCGAGAACGCCTGGCGAACCAGCGCGCTCGGCACCCTGCTTGTCAGCCAGCAGGTCATTCCGGCGATGAAGCAGGCTGGCCACGGCGCCATCGTTGTCATCGGTGCGACCGCAGCCCTGCGCGGGATGCCGACAACCGCAGCCGTCGCACCGGGCAAGGCCGCGCAGCGCATTCTTGCCGAATCGATGGCGCGCAGCCTCGGACCGGTGGGCATTCATGTCGCCGTCCTGATCCTCGATGGTGTCGTCGATCTCCCCAAGACCCGGGCCTATATGCCCGACAAGCCCGACGAATTTTTCATCAAGCCCGCCGCCGTGGCGCAGGCCGCGCTCACCCTGGTTCGGCAGGACCGTTCAGCATGGTCTTTCCAGACCGAATTGCGTCCATTCGGTGAAAAGTGGTGATCGCGAAAAGTCCGATGCGGAATGCCACGCAAGCCCTTGCCAGTCTTGCAAGGCACACTGAGACCGTGGATTTTGGAGTGCACCCATGAAAATTGCCTCGTTTGATGCCGGTGATGGACCCGAGACTGGGGTGGTCATTGGTGATCGAATTCATTCTACCGGCATTGCGGGCGCAATGGTCGATCTGATTGCGCAGTGGGACAAAGTCAGCGGGACCGTCGCCACGCAGGTTGAGCGCGATCCGGGCATTCCGTTGAGCGACATCCGCCTGCTCGCCCCTGTCGCGCGACCGGGCAAGATTTTCGCTATCGGCCTCAATTATGCCGATCACATCGCTGAAAGCGCGATGGGCACGCCCGAAAGACAGGTGTGGTTCACCAAGGCGGTAACCTCGATCAATGCACCGTTCGATCCGGTGCTGATCGCCGCCGGAGCACCGCACGTCGATTACGAAGTCGAACTGGTTGCGGTGATCGGCAAGCAGGGCAAGCACATCAGGCGCGAGGACGCGCCGGGTCATGTGTTCGGCTATTGCGTTGGCAACGACGTGACCGAACGGGCCTGGCAGCACGCCACCCAGCAATGGTCGCTCGGGAAATCGTTCGACACGCACGCGCCGATCGGCCCCTGGATCACTACCGCAGACGAAGCGGGCGACCCGCACTCGCTGGACCTGCGATGCATGGTCAATGGCGAGGTCCGCCAGTCATCAAATACTCGGCATCTGGTGTTCAATCTGTGGGACCAGATTGAACACTTGTCGCAGGCGATGACGCTTGAAGTCGGCGACCTGATTTTTTCGGGGACGCCCGGCGGAGTTGGCGCGGCGATGAAACCGCCGCAATTTCTGAAGGCAGGCGATATCGTGCGCTGCGAGATCGAGCGATTGGGCGCAATCGAAGCCGTCTTGGGGGACGAGGTCGTCAAATGATGCGCCGATGCCACTGGCCTATGCTGAATTTTGGTATCGAACGAGGGGAAGAAGACGTTGGACCAGATACAATCCAGCCCGCGCAAGCATGTAAGGTGCGTGCTCGTTGTCGGTGCGACCGGTTTTCTCGGCCAGAAGATTGTCGGGAACCTCTTGCGACACTCAGATCTGTCGGTGCGGGCAATGTCGCGCAAAGGGCCGCCGGTCGATGCGGCACCAGGGGTCGAATGGGTGCGCGGCGACATGATGGAGCCCGCATCGCTCGACCGCGCGCTGCAAGGCGTGGACATCGTGATCAGTTCGGCCAACGGCTATATGAAAGAGAGCATCGAGATCGATTTCCAGGGCAATCGCAACCTGATCGAGGCTGCCGCAAAAGCCCGTGTCGGCAGGTTCGTGTTTCTCAGCATTGTCGCGTGTGAAAAAGCACCCGAGGTACCCCACTTTCACGCCAAGATCATGGCCGAGGAGATGATCAAGGCCGCCGGCGTGCCCTTCGTTTTTGTGCGCGCGCCGGCTTTCCTCGACCAGAGTTCGGATTACATCGCCAATGCGGTGAAGGGCGGCCGGTTCTTTGCCGTGGGCGACAAGACCACGCGGTGGTCCTATGTGCTGACCGACGATCTTGCCGCCAACATCGCCCAGGCCGCCGCCTGGCCAGGCGAAGACATTGCCAATCAGACGATCGACATAGGCTGGCGTGACGGTCCCAAAAGCCAGCAGGAAATCGCCGCCACCATCGCGCAAGTCACGGGTCGGCGCCTGTCGATCTGGACCGTGCCCTGGGGTGTTTTCAGTGTGCTTGTCCGGCCAGTAAGGCTGATGTCCGAGCTGGGCTATGACCTGATGCGCATGTTCCTGTTTTTTAGGCGGGGCGTGTTTGTTGCCGATGTTGCCACGCAAGAGCGGTTTTTTGGCCCCGCACCTACCTCGCGTGACGCGATCATGCGCTGGGCAAAGGCCAATGGACTGAAGAGAGCTTCGGATTGAGGCAGCACTCATCTATTTTGCAAGCTGGGGACTACGCCATGATTGAAGAGCAAGGTGAGATCGCAACAGCATCCAAAAGCTCGGAACTCGCAGATCGCTCGACCCCCTTCATTCGCAAGGAATGGTACGTCGCGGCCATGGGCGGGGAAGTTTCCCGCAAGCCAATCTCCAGAACCATTCTGGGTGAAGATATCGTGTTCTATCGCAAGCAGGACGGAACGGCTGTGGCGCTTCAGAACCGGTGTCCGCATCGCAGCTTTCCTCTGTCCCTGGGGCAGGTCGATGGGGACAAAATCGTCTGTGGCTACCACGGCATACAGTTTCATTCGGACGGGAAGTGCGCCTTTGTTCCATCGACTGGCACTGCGCCGGGAGCGTTGCGCATCGAATCATATCCTCTGAAAGAAGTTGGCCCATTCATCTGGATATGGATGGGGGGCAGCGAGTGCCTCGACGAAAGTTTGTTCGTTGATCAGCCCTACTTCAGTGAGGGCTGGCGCTGGGTGCATGGCTATTTGCATATGAAGGCCAATTACCTTGGCCTTCACGAAAACCTGATGGACACATCGCATTTTCCGTTCGTGCACGGAGCGGCCTTGGCCCAGCCCGAGCATGCAGAAGTGAAGCAAAAGATATATATAGACGGTGACGCAGTTGTTTTGGAAATACTACACAAACGCACTCCGATTTTCTCGCAAAAGCTACAATGTATTGTGGGCGGGTCATCTGAGGTTGATCGCTTGGGATATGCCAAAGTCAGGGGGCCAGCGGGAAATTTCGGACATCTAAAATTCACAAATCCCGGAAACGAGAACGAATTTTATACAGACTATTTGCTTCACTTGATCACGCCTGAATCTGTTCATTCGACCCATTATTTCTGGGCACTTGTTAGAAACGTTCTGACTGACGACGAAGATATTCAAAAAGATATCTATCAGCTTGCGAAAACTGCCTTTATGCAGGACGTCGTTGCGCTCGAAGAAGTCGAAAATTTGCTGGCACGAGATCACAGGCCAAGTTTCCGCGAAAAGTTGATAGCGAGCGACGTTGGCGGGGTTCAGGTTTTGCGCTTGTTGGCCAGGCTGGCGTCCGAAGAGCGCACGGGCTCGCGGGCACTTCGATCCTGATCAGCCATCCGGACTATGGCTTCATATTGCGCTTCGCACGATGCCGCCGAAACCCGATCAAGCGTGGCAGCTTGGTAAAATTTGCCCTGCTTGCACTACAAGCATCTGGAGAAACCCCATGTACCCTCTCGAAGATGGCTGCTTTGCGCCTCGCAACCAATGGTATGTCGCGGCTTGGTTGTCGGAAATCAGCCGCACGCCCAAGGAACGCATGATCCTGGATGAACCGGTCATCCTTTACCGGACGCAGGCCGATGAGATCGTGGCGCTGGCGGGTTTATGCCCGCACCGTGGTTTCCCTTTGGCCAGCGGCAAACTGATTGGCGATGATATCGAATGTCCCTACCATGGCCTTCGATTTGGGCCGGACGGGGCCTGTACCCTTATCCCGTCGCAGGACACCATACCGGCTGCCTGCCGTCTTCGCAGCTATCCGGTTGCGGCACGCTGGCAGTGGCTGTGGATCTGGATGGGTGATCCCGCGCTCGCCGATGAAACCCTGATACCCGACCATGTCGAAGCGAAGCTGGTCGATACGGACTTTCGCAACGCAGGCGGCAATTACTATCTGGTGCCCGGGCGTTACGTGCTGCTGCATGACAATTTGCTCGACCTCAACCATGTGCCGTTTCTGCATCGTGACAGTTTCGGCGGCGATGGCGGTGGTGCGATCCAGGTGCCCGAAGTCACCGTTCACGAAAATATCGTCACCTGCAGCTTCAGCCAACCGAACATCGCCTGTCCGCCGTTTCTTTCCGAACTGCTGGGCTATGACGGGCCGGTTGCCCGACAATATATCAGCTATTTTTACGCGCCCTGCATGCACGTAATATGGGACTCGATCAGCAAGCTCGATCCCGAAACCGGCAAGGCCGAACCTTTGGGCGCCTTGCTCCATATCCATGCCGTGACACCGGCAACCAAAAATACGGCGCATTATTTTCAGGGCGAAGGACAGGATTTCTCGCATACCGAGCCCTGCCTCGCTGAAGTGTTTCGTTCGAGCGAGCTGGTCAGCAAGGCGCTCGACGAAGATGTCTCCGCAACGCGCCTGATCGAGCAGAGCATTGCCGCCTGCCACGGACGCATACCGGAAATTCTGTTGAAGGCCGACAAAGCTGCGGTGCTGGGCAGGCGGATTTTGCAAGCCATGATCCGCGCGGAAGATGGCGGCCAATCGCATCGACTTGAACCAGCTGACGCCATGCCTGCCGCTTGAAGGAAGATCACCAGCGGTCTGCATTCGGGTGCCCCGCCCGCACGCATGTCCGACCTATCTCTTGATTCTGATGTGGCGAAATTACTCGCAAAAGCAATCCTGAAGCAACCGCGATCGAGTCGGTCGCGGACGCCCGACCGCGCCTGGCAACCAGTGTGCGAGCAATAACCGCACCGCATTGGCAACATAAATATAAAAAATTTTTGCGCAGCCGTGACTCTCCGTAAGTCCGTGACAGCAAAGGGGCGAAAGCCTCCAAAAATGATCGGTGGAGGATCTGAAATGTACGCAAGAATGGCTGCGAGCACCTGCCTGTCGGCTTTGGCACTCTGCTTCACCCAAACCGCTGGCGCCCAGGCCGCGGCCAGCCAGCCAGCAACCGGAACAAACAATCAGACCTCCGCTGACGCTGGTGTGGCCGACATCGTGGTCACTGCGCAAAAGCGCGAAGAACGCATGCAGTCTGTGCCTGTTGCGGTAAGCGCGTTTTCGGGGGCATCACTGTCCGAAAAAGGCGTGCAAGCGCTCAATGATCTCGGCAACGTAACGCCCGGTCTGGTGATCCCCACGGCAGGGATTGGAGGGTCTCCTCGCATCCGCGGCGTAGGCACGCAGATTTCGCAAGGCGGCAACGAAAACTCGGTCTCGATCTATGTCGATGGCGTCTATTATCCGGGCGCGGGCGCCGATGTTATGGCGCTCAGCAATGTTGCACAAGTTGCGGTGCTCAAGGGGCCGCAAGGAACGCTGTTCGGACGCAATGCCACCGGTGGCTTGCTCCAGATCACCACGCGCGATCCGGCCCAGGCTTTGCAGGGTAATATTCAACTCGGCTATGGCAACCTCAACACGATCAGCGGGAACGGCTATATCACTACCGGCTTGGGGACCGGTCTCGCCGCCGACCTGGCGATTGATTACCGCAACCAACAAGATGGCTTTGGAAAGAACCTGACGAACGGCCAAAACGTCGGCAATTCGGAAAACTTTTCCGCACGGAGCAAGTGGAAGGCGGAGCTTGGCGATGCGACCAGCGCGACGCTGATTTTTGACTATGGCCGCTTGAAAGGCGCGTTTCCTGCCTATCGTCCGGTTCCGGGGGAACTGCCATTGACTGGCGTGCCATTTGCGGGCGGGAAGTTCGATGTCAATTCGGATGTCCAACCGATGACAGACAACGAAGATTACGGCGTCAGCCTGAACATCCAGCATGATTTTGCAGGCGTAAAATTGGTCAGCATCTCGGCTTACCGGCACGAAAATTGGGCATTCGCCTTCGACTCAGATTCGCTGCCACTGCCGATCGTCAGCGCCAGCGGCGTGGTGCCTGACAAGATGATCAGCCAGGAACTCCAACTCATTTCAAGCGGTAACGGGCGTTTGAAGTGGAACGTCGGGCTCTATTATTTCAATCGCAAAAGTGGCTACAGCGGTGTGCAATTCAATGCACCGGCGCTGGGATTTACAGAGGGTTTCAGCACGTTTCAGAACACCGAATCCTTTGCCGGATATGGCCAGCTTACTTACAAGCTTGATGATGCCACAGATGTCACGCTGGGTTTGCGCGAAACGACCGAGAGCAAGTCGTATGCAGCCAGCGGCGCCATCCACTTGCTGGCATCAGGGTTCAATGTTCCGCTCGGGCCGACGGCAGATTCGCGCAATACGACCAAGTTGACCTGGCGCACAGCGATCGACCATCATTTCAGCAAGGATGTGATGGTTTACGCGTCCTACAACCGCGGTTTCAAAAGCGGCGGATATGATCCAACGAGCATTGCTGCCGCCTCATACATCCAACCTGAAGTTCTAGATGCTTTCGAAGCCGGTCTGAAAAGTGATTTTTTTGATCGCCATTTGCGGATCAACGGCGCCGGCTACTACTACGATTTCAAGAATATTCAGCTCAATACCTTCCGTAACGGGCTTCCGGCGATTTATAACGGCAAATCGGCCAAGCTTTACGGGTTCGATGTCGATGTCACTGCAATCCCTGTGACCGGCCTCACGCTGACTGCAGGCATTGGCTATGTTCACGACCGGTTCGACGATTTTCCGACTGCACAGACCGGACTTGTTCCCACAGGGGGCATCACCCAATTGGCCGATATCAGCGCGGCAGGAAAGCGACTGCCGAACACGCCAGACTGGACGGTCGATCTTGGCGCTGAGTACAAAGTGCCGATCGGGGGCCAGAACCTGACAATTTCGGCCGATTATTTCCATTCCAGCCAATGGTTCAGCGACCCTGAAAACCGCCTTGCCCAGCCGGCCTATTCACTGGTCAACGCATCGGCCACGCTTACCTTCGATCATGATCGGTATTCCGTGCGGATCTGGGGCAAGAATCTGGGGAACGTGGCGTATGCCAGCCAGCTGTTCATGCAAGTTCCGGTCGCCGATGTCGTCGCCTACGCGCCAGGTCGGACCTTTGGTGGAACGGTTGGGGTCAAATTTTGACCCCTTGCCATCTGGGCAAAGGGCGTTCGCCAGGAACACCCCCCGTGGGCGAACGCAGATTTTTGGGACGCTTGTCGGGAACCAGGGATGAACAAGGTTTTTCCCAATGCACGGACGGCGCTTGAAGGGCTCCTGCGGAACAACATGCTGATCGCAGCCGGCGGTTTCGGGCTCTGTGGCGTCCCTGATCGTCTGATCGATGCAGTACGGGACAGTGGCGTGACGGGCCTGACGATCGCCAGCAACAATGCTGGGCTAGACGGCGAAGGGTTGGGCAAGCTTCTGCGCAGCCGCCAGGTTCGCAAGATGATCTCCTCTTACGTCGGCGACAACAAGGAGTTCGAAAGGCAATATTTGGCTGGTGAGATTGAAGTGGAATTTTCACCGCAAGGAACGCTGGCTGAACGCATGCGTGCAGGCGGTGCAGGGATCCCGGGTTTCTATACCCCGACAGGTGTCGGCACACTGATCGCTGAAGGCAAGGCGACCCGGGAATTCAATGGTCGTTGTTACTTGCTGGAGCGCGCCATTGTTGCCGACATTGCGTTGGTCAAGGCATGGAAAGCCGATACCAGCGGCAACCTCATGTTTCGCAAAACCGCGCGCAATTTCAATGTCCCGGCTGCGACTTGTGGCAAGATCTGTGTGGTCGAGGTGGAGGAGATCGTCGAGGTTGGCGCGCTCGATCCCGACCATATCCATTTGCCAGGCATTTATGTCCACCATCTGGTGCTTGGTGCGCCCTACGACAAAAAAATCGAATTCCGGACCACCCGACTGCGTGAGGCCTGACCATGTCCTGGACTCGAGATCAAATTGCAGATCGTGCGGCGCGTGAGTTGCGAGACGGATACCGTGTGAACCTTGGCATCGGAATGCCCACGCTCGTGGCAATCCATATTCCGCACGGTATGGCAGTAACGCTGCAGAGCGAAAACGGCATGCTGGGTATTTGCCCATTTCCCTATGTGGGCGAGGAAGATGCCGCCAAGGCAACGGCGCGATACCTCTGAACCTGAATTTCCAGCCTGCCGTTCCCATCCATGCCGACGGAGCCAGGAAGGCGTGCGTTCTACGAGAACCTGGCATCGCCCAAGCCTGCAAACCTGACCATCAAACCCGTAGTTAACTCGGGTTGCCGTGAGGGGTTCGCCGATTGATTTGGCGGCCGCAAGGGCATACCGTATCATAAAATAATGATTTCCAGATATTGACGGATATGGAAATCGCGATAAACCGTAAGCATAAATAATTGTCCCCCAACCGCATTTGAACTGCTTGCGGGGCACTGGAGAGACATGGCCGGGAGGCTGCTGTTGGCGAGCGATGCATCAAGCAGCCGCCTTGAAGCGTCCGGCCACAATGATGCAACGGGAGGGAGAGTTCATGAGAGCATTCATATTTATGGCGGGCGTGTCTGCGCTTGGCCTTGGTTTCGGAGCTGCAGCTTCGGCGCAGCAGGCTCCACAGCCCGCGGCGAACGTTGATGCTGCGAAAGATGCCAAGGACAAGGCGTCGAACGAAATTGTCGTCACTGCCCAGCGCCGCCGCGAAAACCTTTTGCAGACACCGATCGCGGCGGCTGTGCTGTCCGGCAAGGACCTCGCCGAAAAAGGCGTTCTCACGGCCGATGCACTGCAATTCGCGATGCCGAGCGTGGTAGTCAACAATTTCGGACAGGGTCTGGAATTCAACATCCGCGGCATCGGCAAGGCAGAAACCAACAGCCTGTCCACCACAGGGGTGATCACCTATCGTGACGGTGTCCCGAGCTTTCCCGGCTATTTCCAGGAAGAGCCCTATTACGATGTGGCCAACATTCAGGTTCTGCGCGGTCCGCAAGGAACTGTTGTTGGCCAGAATGCCACCGGTGGCGCGGTATTTGCCAATTCCAACGATCCGGTCATCAGCGGTGGATATCACGGCTATCTCAATGCGAACTACGGCAACTACAACGACGCCGGCGTGCAGGGCGCGATCAACGTACCGATCAGCGATACCTTTGCGGCGCGCGTGGCGTTCTTTGGCGACCGGCGCGACAGTTTTTACACAATCACCGGGCCCAATGGCGCGTCTTATGCCGGTAATCCGGGCAATGTGCGCGAAGCGGCCGGGCGGATCAGCTTTTTGTGGAAGCCAAGTGGCAACCTGACGATCCTGTCAAAAACCGATTTCGATTATCTCGACATGGGGGCCTATCCTGCTGATCCCTACAGTGACCGGTTTCAAACGATCCCCGGAACAAGCACGCCCAATCCCAATTACACCGATTTGTTCCACATTACCGCGAACGCGCCGTTGCAACAGGCGCGCGACAAGTTCCTGCGCTCTATCCTGAAGATCGATTATGTTTTTGACGGCGGCGTAAAGCTGCGTTCTGTCAGCGGTTTTTCAAACGGTAATTCTGCTTACGCCGCAGATTATGACGGCACGGCGACTGGCAACCAGACCTTCAATGACAAAGTGACCGAGACACAGTTCAGTCAGGAATTCAACGTCATCTCGCCCGATACCAAGCCGGTGACCTGGCTATTGGGCGCATTCGGCCTTTGGAACACCTACTTCTTTCCAGCGCCAGCGAGCAATTTCGACATCAACTACAATTCGCTCGTCACCGGGCCCTATGCCCCGTATTTCAACTACAACCTCGATGGCCGTACGCCAATGCGGTCGCTTGCGGCTTTCGGTGAGATTGGTTTTGCGCTCACGCGCAGCCTGAAACTCGACCTGGGCGGGCGTTACACCGACAGTCGTTCGAGCAATTATATCAATGAAAATCTGCTCGGCACATCGTTGTCCCAGAACCAGACCACTTCGAGCCATAAATTTTCGTACAAGGTATCTTTGGGCTGGAAGGTCGATCCCGACAATTATCTGTACGCGTTTACCGCGACAGGCTTCAAGCCCGGTGGGATCAATTTGCAAGTTGCGCCCGGCAACGCCGCGGTGTTTGCGCCGGAAACGGTCCAGTCCTTCGAGGCGGGCTGGAAATCGAATTTTGGCGGCGGCCATGGCCATCTGACGATCGACGGATTTTACAACAGCTACAAGAATTTTCAGGTCACGATCGGCTATCCGCTGTTTCCAACTTTCGGTCTCGAACTGAACGTGCCGAGTGCGACGAAGATTTACGGGGTCGAAGCCGAGGCAGATTACCGGATCGGCGGATTGACGCTGGAGGCTGGCGTCAGCGTGGTCCACAGCGAGCTAGGACAGTTTTATGCAACGGACTCGCGCATCCCGGCGCTGTCTCCATGCGACACCTCCGCCGGGCCGGTCAGCGCATCCTGCATCAATCTCAAGGGTGTGCAGCAGACGTATTCGCCCCCCTTCACCTTCAACGCCTCTGCTAAATATGATTTTGCGCTCGGGAATGGGACCAAGTTGATCCCCAGCATCAACTTTGGCCATGTCGCCGCTCAGTGGGCGTCGCTGTTTGAGAATGCAGCGCTCGGCGACCGTCTGGCTGCACGCAATATGCTGGGTGCGCAACTGGCGTTGCAATATGGCAGTTGGACGGTGACGGCCTATGGCACCAACCTGACCAACCAGCACTATGTCGCCGCCATCTTCGCGCCGGCCGGTACCAATCTTGATCTGGCCGGACCGCCGCGCCAATATGGGATCAAAGTGCTGAAGGTGTTCTGAGTAACTGCAGTTATCCCGGCTGTCGGTGGAACAAAACGCCGACAGCCGGGCCCTTGCGGGTCAGGCCAATCCCATCGCCTGGGCTGCCGCCGTCAGTTCCTGGTTGATCTGTGCACCGGCGTTCTCAGGCACGGTTTCGCCTGTTCGGTCCGTGATGTCAGACCAGCGCCGACCGATTTCTTCAGCAGCATTGTCGGAGCTGCCAATGTAGGCGCCCTTCGTCAGCGTAATGTTTGCGGTCTTGAAGTGACCCGCGCCAGCACAAAGAATGGTTCGGGTCGGGGCATCTTCCGCAACGAGATCGATCAGGCCAGGGCTGACCAGCGCGGGCCGCAGATGTTCCTTCACTTCGGCAGGAAACAGGTTGTCTGTCATCGCTGTTGTCGCGGTGGGCGCAAGGCAATTGACGCGGATATTGTTCCTGGCACCCTCGATGCTGAGCGTTTGCATCAAGCCGACCAGCGCCATTTTCGCCGCGCCATAGTTGGCTTGCCCGAAATTGCCATACAGGCCGGACGACGACGTCGTCATCACGATGCGCCCATAATTACGTGCCCGCATCGTTTCCCACACCGCCTTTGTATAGATGGCGGCGCCCATCAGATGGACGTCAACAACGAGACGGAAATCCTCGAGGCTCATCTTGGAAAAGGACTTGTCGCGCAGAATTCCGGCATTGTTTACCAGGATATCTATCTGCCCAAAACGCGCCAAAGCTGACTGGACAATTGCATCTACCCGCGCCTCGTCGGTCACGGATCCTTGCGCGGCAAAGGCTTCGCCGCCTGCTGCCACAATTTCGGCCGCGACGGTGTCGGCGCCATCGCCAAGATCGTTAACGACGACTTTGGCCCCGTAGCGCGCCAGAATCAGCGCATGGGTGCGGCCAAGGCCGCCGCCGGCGCCCGTGACAATGGCGACGCGTCCGTTCAGGTTCATTGATTCAGGCTCCATTGGTTGGGGGCAGGGGCAGCGATGCGTGCCCGGATGGACGCGATGCCAAGTAAAGTTCGTGGAGTTCGCGTTTCAGGACTTTGCCGATCTGGCTTCGGGGAAGCTGAGGTACGGCCTCCATGCCTGACAGGCGTTGTGTTTTGCCGAGACGGGCATTCACCCAGGCAAGGATGTCGTCACTGGCTTGCGAATCGTCATTCGACACAAAATAGGCAAACGGGGTCTCGCCCCATTTTGCACAAGCCACGCCAATGACCGCGCAGTCGGCAACAGCCGGGTGTTCCAGCAGCACCGCTTCAATGTCTGACGGGTAGACATTGAAACCACCGCTGATGATCATGTCCTTCTTGCGACCCATCAGGATCAGAAAGCCGTCTTCGTCAAATGCTCCCAGATCGCCATGCCGGATGTAGCGGTGACCTTCGGGACTGATCCAGATCGCGGCATTTGTGGCATCGGCGCGGCCGTAATAGCCAGACATCATGGTTCTGGACCGTCCGACAATCTCTCCGATCGCGCCTTGGGGCACTTCCTTGCCGAACTCATCGATAATCAGGATATCGGTCTCCGGCCCCGGTTGGCCAACAGTATGCAATTTGTCGGGAGATACATTGGCAAATAACGTGCAACTGCCACCGCCTTCGGTCATGCCATAGAACTCGAACAGCAGCCCCGGCCACCTTGCGAGAACGTCAGCTTTCAGTTCCTTAGGAAAATGGGCGCTGGTGCAGAACTTGACGCGATAGGATGACAGGTCAAACCGATCAAACATCGGCGAGGCCATGATGCGTTGGTACTGGATGGGTACCAGCATCGTGTGATTGATGCCGAAGCGTTGCGACGTCTCGAGAAACGTTTGAACATCGAACTTGCCTAGCAAAACAGCAGTACCGCCATAAGCCAGTGTCGGCAGAAAGCTTACCAGTGTGGTGTTGGAATAGAGCGGGGTCGCAACAAGGGTTATGGCTTGCGCATAACCAAAAGGCGCGAAATTGCGGATCTGGGCCCACCGCATCGCATTGTTGTGAACGATGCCCTTTGGCATTCCGGTCGTGCCCGAAGAGTAAATGATATTGAATGTGTCCTGCGGACCGCGTGTGACTGGCGCAGGGACATCTTGTCCTGCGCCCAACCATTCCTCGAGCCGATCCAGCCTGACGATGCCCAGCCTGACGATGCTTGCCATGGTTTCGGCCAGCGCAAGTGTGGCATTATGATCGGCGAACACAACTGCGGCGCGGCAATCCTCGATCATCGCCCAAAGCTGCATTGGTGTGGCCGATGGCGGCAGCGGAGTTGGGGTACACCCGGCCCGTAGCGCACCGAGAAACGCGAGTGCGCTGGCATTGTCAGTGTCGGAAACGATGACGATATTGTCTCCCGGCGCGACCCCTTCTCGCTTCAGAGCAACAGCGATCCGATTGATCATGACATTCAGCGCCCGGTAGGAGAGGATATTCTCTCCATGGATGAGCGCCGGTTTCTCGCCACGCTCGCGCGCGTGGCAATCGATGAGATCGGAAAGGAGGCCAAAATCACGATCGAGAATTTGCTCTGCGGTTGCCGTCGTCATTCAGTCACCTGGTCCTGCCTTGGCTGGCGCCTTTGGAGTGGAAAGTCGGCAATCCCTTCGATCCCCATACGCGCCACCCGCACGAAAATTCGGCACAGATTGGCAGGTTCTGCATGCCACACGGACCCGCCGCATCTGAAAAATTTATCCAATCGGTCTATCTGTCAATCCATATCCGTCAATGAAAAATATACACGATTTTATGATTCGGTATGTTCTTTCAACAACGTTGTTGTAGAACCGGCAAGGCGGCGCAAGAGAGGAAAGCAACCAGTATGCCCAAGATAGACAGCGGACATCTCGTCGATCCCGAATTGCTGTCGCTGCTCGATGTATGGCCCACGGTGGAGATCAACGCCGACATCTTGCCCGGCTTGCGCGCCATAACGCCAGCCTATGCGCTTGATCCCGCCGATCAGGCCGAGACCGATCTCGCTGTCCACAGCGTTGATGGCCCGAACGGGTCTGGCAACCTGGATGTCTGGTTCTATCGCCCGCACGGCATTGCAGAACCCCTGCCTGCCCTCTTTCATATCCACGGTGGTGGCTTCGTGCTTGGCGATGCCGCACACCTTGAGCAGATTCACCGGCGAATCTCGGCAAGGCTCAAGTGCTGTATCGCCTCGGTGAACTACCGCCTGGCACCCGAAACCAGGTATCCGGGGCAGGTCGAAGATTGCTACGCGGCGCTCGCGTGGTTGTTCAGCCAGGCAGCAAATCTGGGGGTGGATGGTGCTTCGATCGGCGTCGCGGGCGAAAGTGCCGGCGGTGGCCTTGCTGCCGCGCTCGCCCTACTCGTCCGGGACCGCGCCGAATTCACGCTAAAATTCCAGCATCTCATCTATCCGATGCTGGACGACCGCACTTGCGTCGATCAGCCGACGCACAATTACGCCGGGGAATATATCTGGACGCCCGCCAACAACACCTTTGGCTGGGCAAGTATTCTGGGCAGTCTCCCAGGCGGACCCGACGTATCAATCTATGCAGCGCCGGCGCGTGCCACAGACCTGTCCGGCCTTCCACCGACATTTCTGGCCGTGGGCGCGCTCGATCTGTTTATCGATGAAAACATCGAATATGGCAGGCGCCTGATCAGGGCCGGTGTTCCGGTCGAACTCCACGTCTATCCCGGCTGCTTTCATGCTTTTGATGTTTCGCCGACTGCGGCAGTTTCGAACCGGATGCGGCAGGACAGTCTCAATGCGCTGGCGCGCGCGCTGGCGCGTTAAACGGGAGTTTCGACTTGGAAGGGACTAAAAGTCTGGAGAAAGGCCGCGTCAGCAAAAAATACGCCGAGCGCCAGGCGAGCATAATCACGGTGGCAACGCGCATGATCAATCGGCGTGGCGTGAGCGGCATGACGCTCGCGCAAGTTGCTATTGAATTGGATATGACTCCAACTGCGATCGCCTATTATTTCAAGACCAAGGACGATCTGGCTGTCGCATCATTCTTGGCGGGGCTGTCGCGACTTCAGGACATCATTGGCGCGGGCATCGAAGGATCTTTCGCCGACAGAATGCTAGGCCTGATTGATCGATATTTTAGCTATATCGCCAGAATGGACCTCGGATCCGAAGCCGAGCTGATCGCTCCCAACGATATCCGGGCGTTGAACGCTCCGCAGGTTCTGGAGGCCTATGCCGATGTTTTCCGGTCTATCCGTGCACAGACTTTCGAAAGTCTGGCAGGGCCCGGCCATCACCAGAGTATCAACGCGCGCACCCACTTGTTGCTGGCACAGTTGCACTGGTTCGCTGCATGGCGGCAGAACATGTACCCCTGCGACTATGCAAGATCGGGGCAACGTGTCGGCGAAGTGTTGCTGAACGGAATTGCCAATCCCGCGTGCCATCTTGACCGGCAATGGTTGTCGCAGCCCGTTCAGGCGCGCGAGCCCGGCGAAGAGAAGGCCAAGGACGCCTTTCTGCAGGCCGCAACCGAGCTTATCAATGAGCAGGGATACCATGGCGCGTCTGTCGAACGGATATCAGCGCGCCTGAGTGTCAGCAAAGGCTCGTTTTACCATCACTTGGAAACCAAGGATGAGCTGATCGCGGCCTGTTTTGACCGGACAATCGACATCCTGCAAGCGACAATCGCGGACGTCGAACAGCGGTCATCGAGCGGACTCCACGCGCTTGCCCTGCTGTCTGCGACGCTTGTGCATCGCCAGCTTTCGGGCGAGGCCACTTTGCTGCGGATATCAGCCACCTCAACCCTGCCCGAAGCGCTGCAACCGCGCGTGCTGATGGATTACAACCGTATCGCTGTTCGTATCGCGTCGATTTTCAGCGACGGCATGGTCGATGGATCAGTACGCCCTCTGGACAGTTTTGTTGCAGCCGAAGTCTTTCTGGGGATGATCAACACATCGGATGAATTGCGGTATTTTGTCAGGGATCTTAATTTTGACATCGCGTTAAAATATTATGTCGAACCGCTATTTCTTGGAATGAGCGCTATTCAGTAGCGCGGGCGAGGCCAATGTTGCCACGAAGTCAATTTCGCCAGGGACGCAGTTCTTCGCAAATTGACCATTTCCTGCCAAGCGGGAAGGGCGGCGTGTTGGCATACCGAATCCTCAAATTTTATCTCCTGCATGTTGACTTGCAAGAGGCCGGATATAAACCATCTCACCAAACAAGGTCGCTCTTGAGGGTGTAAGCCCACGGGTTGGTGACGTGGGAGAGACGCCGGATGGCAACTGCAATCGCCAAATCGCCGCATGGATTCGGGACCAAATTTTTCTACGGCATCGGTGCCGTAGCGTTTGGCGTCAAGGACAACGGCTTTGGCGCCCTGCTCCTGCTGTTCTATAATCAGGCGCTTGGCCTTGATGCGCGCCTTGCTGGCCTCGCAATCGCTATCGCGTTGGTCGTCGATGCATTTCTTGACCCATTGATCGGCTATGCTTCGGATCATCTGCATACGCGCTGGGGGCGACGGCACCCCTTCATGTACGCCGCGGCAGTGCCGGCCGCGCTGAGCTATCTCTTGCTGTTTTCTCCACCTGCCGGCCTCAGCCAAACGGGCCTTTTTGCCTATCTGCTTGTCAGCGCCATTTGCGTCAGGGCTTTCATCGCGCTGTATGAAATACCCAATTCGGCCCTCGTTGCGGAACTGACCCAAGGATATGATCAACGCACCAGCTATCTCAGTTGGCGTTATTTCTTTGGCTGGATGGGCGGCCTGACGATGTCGGTTGCAGCGTTTGGCGTGTTCCTGAGCGTCGGCGCCGGGAAGATTTCAGGCACGCAGATTCCAGCCAACTACCACGCATATGGCGTTGCCGCCGCAATCATCATGTTTAGCGCGATCATGGCGTCGTCATTGGGCACACACCGCGCCATTCCCTGGCTCAATCGTCCTGCCGTGCGAGAAGGGCATGACGCGCGCTCGAATCCTTTCCGCGATATCCGGCGCGCCTTGTCATCCCGATCCGCAGTGGTGATCCTGCTGGCCGGAATGCTGTATTCGTTGGCGATGGGATTGGCGGGCGGCATTGCGCCCTACATCTACAGCTATTTTTGGGCACTGACGCCACAACAGATTTCGCTCCTGCTCAGCGCCAGCTTTCTGTCTGCGTTTGCCGCCCTGGGCTGTGCGCCTTGGCTGTCGCGGCGGCTCGACAAACGCCGCGCTTCGATCGGCATCACGTTTGCCATCGTCATGACGACACCCATCGCGCTCGCGTTGCGCCTGTTGGGACTGTTTCCTTCGGCAAGTTCACACGAACTGATCCCGCTGCTGTTCACGACTGGGGCCATTTCGACCACCTTATTGATCGTGCAGGGTATTCTATTCACCTCGATGTTGGCTGACGTGATTGAAGAGAGCGAAGTACGGACCGGTCAACGCGAAGAGGGAGTCTTTTTTGCGGCGAACATCTTTGTTCAGAAATGCGTGTCGGGACTTGGCGTGTTTTCCAGTTCAATCATGCTGGCACTGGCCGGCTTTCCAGCCCACGCCAATCCGGGAACTGTGCCGGCCGCAGTGATCACTCACTTGAGCGAGTACTATATAGGAACATTTGTCCTGCTCAATTTTGCATCGATGAGCTGCGTGGTCGCGTTCAGAATTACGCGCGCGCGTCATGCCGAGAATCTCGCAATTTTGGCCCTTCGACGCGGCGAAAAAGTGATGCCGGCATTGGCCTCGCAGGCGACTGCTGCAGTCTCATATTCGGAATCTGCGCTCAACAGCAGCAGCTAAAGGCCTTGAGAGGGTGGTATCAAAGGGACGGCGATCAGTTCTGATTGACCAGCGGACTCTTATTACGACGGCGGGACCTTCTGGGGGCAGGTCAATCGCCGCACCCGTCCTTCGCGCGAAGATAGGCATCCGCGCCCTATAGTGCCTCGACAACCTGCTCGATGATATCGCCCAAGTCAGACCAGCATTTTCGCCCCTCAGCGCACCAGCAAAGACAGTTTTTGTCCCTTGGTATCGTTACATGGGTCATAAGGTTGTTTCCAGGGCAATTGATTGTCGTTCCCCATTATTGTGGAGACTAACATATGGCCATGCTCCCGTCTCCCACATGCTGGCGTTGCGCCAGCCCTGTCTACAATCACTGGCTGCGTGGTTATGTTTGTCCACTTTGCACGCAAGTCAAAGCGGCCAGGCGGATATCGGATCAGCAAGCCAAACAGTTCAAGTGGCAGCGAGAACAAGCAAAGGCTCAACGTGCCTTTCAACAGGAAGCAACACCTTATTGTGAACCTGTCATTGCATCGCCAGAAGTCTCAACCTCTACCGGGTTGATCGAGGGCACTATCGCGACCTTGGCTGGCATTATGGTAATTGTCATTTTGATTGCAGTTGTTTGCGGTCTTGCGATGGCATTCTGGCAGCACATCCTGCACCCGATCATCACCTTTTTTTCGTTCGGTTTCCTTTAACGCTCCGGGTCTCTCCGCGCGCTGCCGCCCGGGGCCAGTCCGGGAATGTTCAGGGAACATAGTTCGCAGCCATGCCAATGGCCCATGCCAGCATGCCGTGCTCGCCTTCAAGCACCTCAGGTGGACCAAGCACTTTGATTTGTGGGCCAAATGACGCCAAAAAGCTTGTCAGCGTGTACCAATGCCTGGTGGTCACTGTTAGCCTAAACCATTCCCCCGGCATCCCTGGGTCGATGATACGCTGATCCTTGCCGAGCGGCCGCTCCTGAAAATGCCAGATGGAGGCAGGGTGCACCATAAGTTCGAGGTTGATGGTTTTCTCCACACCATCCTGCGGATGGTTCATCTGTCCTGTAAGCTCAAGCCATGCGTCGAGATCGAACGGAGCGTAATGGAATGGTTGAGGACTTAGCCGAGCATTGGCCATGCGATGCAGCGGAAGAGGCATTTCCGGAACAGAACTGACCCCATTCAGTGCGACGAGGTAGATCGAGCCATCCTTGACCACCAGCCCCAGTGGGCCAAGCTCCATGTGCGAGAAATTGCCTTTCGATGAGATGTAATCGAAGCTGACCTTCCGTTTGCGAACCAGCGCATCGATCAGGACACGCAGCACTTCCGGATCGATCGTCGCCAGCACGCGCTCAAATCCGTCAGGAGCGACCCTGACTTTGTCGGCCAGCGGGCCCAGGCCGCCTTTGGCTTTTTTTAGATGCTGGCGCGCCATGTCTTCGACGCCATCAACCGCAATGGTGGCGGCCGAGGCAAGCGCCGGATTGATTGACCGGCGGCCCAACAGCAACTGAAGGGCAATTGCATCGGTCATGAAGAAATTCGCGATTGCATTCACATCCAGATAGACCCGATCTGGTTCGCCACGTTTGGCATGTGAGGGTTTGGGCAATTTTCGCACAAAGTCGCGGATATCGGTTGCCCGACCGTCGTACTGATCGGGGTCATCGTCGGGATCGGCAGGGCACAATTCCCTGATGCAGCGATACACTTTTTTCAACCGCGCCACCGATGTCGTTCCGATCGGCCATTCTTCGGCGATTTCTACGGCCGTTTTCGCAGTCGCAGGCGAATGGGGAAAATGTGCCAGAACTTCTGCGAAAGATTTCAGATCCACGGTTCACCCTGTCTGCATCAAGCGATTTCCAGTAGTGGCTTTGCAAGGACAGAATCTGTCTCTAGTCAAGGATAAGGTCGCTAGACCAAGCTAGCGGGAGAAAGCCATGCCCACCATCGATGCCCTGCGCTTCGCTGCGCTGAAAGTCGTGACCCATGATCCGCGCTTTGCCAGCCATACGCTCGCGGACCTCGATCGCTATGTGCTGTCGACGGGCTATGCCGGGGCGCCTCAATCTTATGAGCAAACGCGAGACCTGCTCTATGTCTACACAGCCAACTTGCGCAATGCCGGCGGTCCCGGTGTCAACATGCACCGGTTCGGTAGCATGGTCGTTGGTGCGCTGGCCGAACAGATCGACGACAACCGCATCGTGCCGTTGCACTTGCCCGATCTGGCGCGGCGCTGCCTGGCGTGGCTCGATACGTCCGGCAGTCTGCCGCTCGTGCGCAAGGACGACGCGCTTTATCGGAAGCACTTGCACGCACTGGCCGATGGCCAACAGCCTAGTGTGCCGTTTCAGCGGCATCTGCAAAGCGTCATCGGGTTTATCGATCTGCTCAATGCCGAATATGGCGGGCGCGCAGATCGCTATCACGCCAGCTTTTCAAGCGACACCGCCCGCCGCGATCCGGCTCGGGCGGTCGTAACCCGTCTCAATGAGCTGCATCACCTGCCCGGGATTGGCGTTGCGACCGGTCTAAATTTCATGAAGGACAGCCAGGTCCCGCGTTTTTCCAGTGCCCAGCTCGTCGACATGCTGTCAGAACCGCTGGCATGGTTCGTCAAACCGGATATGCATGTGCTGCGCCTGATGCTGCATGTATCCGGGCGGTACGGCCGGACGGGGTTGCCCGCCCGTGACCTGACTTTTCTCAAACCTGTCGAAGCGGCGCAGCACTATGCCGAACTCGATGCCTCAGCCGGTTGGTTTCACACCACTGGCAAGGCCTTATCGAGCTATCGTCCACGCAGCGAACGCGGGCTGTGGACGTGCGTTGGCGATGTCCATGCCTGGGCCGCAGCGGAAGGCGCCGCGCCGCTGGAAATCGACCGCCTTTTGTACATGATCGGCAGTGGTCGCTATTTCGATGGCGTCAAGATCGGTATGAGTCAGCCCCAGCGCTATGAAACCCTGATGCAGGCCATCCGCGGTACGGCGGATGGCCTTTAAATGGCGATCGAGATTCAGTGCGTCAGCCTTGTCCTGCGCAGAGATGCAATTGATAGTCGCTATGCCGGCGGTTGGGTCGCGTTTCTTGACGAACATCGCCATCTGCTGGGCCTTGGCGCATGGTACGATGAACATTTGTTCTGCTTGTCGGTCATGGACGGTTCGGTCATGCCCGCAATTGTTCGGCGCTTCGGTCAAAAGGGCCTGACAATGATGGTTCGGACGGATGGACGCGCAGTTGCCTGGGCCGATGGCTGCATTCTGGATGGCCGACGTTTGACGCTGCCATGCGAATGGGTGGAATTCGCCCGCCGTAATGCCGTGTTCCTGCGTGGACACGAGCCGGGAGAGATAATCACCAGACGCCATTTCCCGGTTGCCTGCGATCTGGACGATCCACCGCTCTGATGGCGACTGCTGTCGTGGACAATCTCTGTCCCTGGCCTGTGTCAAACGCCCGGGGAAGCAAAGGAGATGCGTATGACCACAGCGTTCTGGGAAGATTCTGCCACTGATCTGACGAAGGGGTTGCTGAATGCGCATACGGTGGTCCTCGGTCGCTGTTGCAGCAACATCTTTCGCACCGCTCCAGGCAATCCCGCACTGGTGGCGGTGGCGATCGAGGAACTGGCCACGCTTGACGTGCCTGTCACCGAGAGTTTGGGGGCCAACGAACTCGCCAAGGCAATTGGCTCTGCCGCTGGGCTGATGCGTGAACACAAGACAAGGCATGGTGCGGGATCAGGGCGCGGACGACAGCCGGTGCGTCCATCCGCTGCGGTTTTGGCCAGTTTGGTCGACCAGGTCGATGCATTTTGCGGCTGCTTCACCGAAATACCGGGCGTGTTCGGCGACATTGAGCGCAATATGGCGCATATGCAGATAGTGTTTGGACTGGCACCAGAAGAATGCGCCGTGCTGATGCTGTCGATGGCATGTGGCCTTGCCTCGCAGGTTGACGGTTTTCTCGACAAGTGTTTGGCGCGGACGAAATCGCTTGAACAAGTGGTCGGCGCCTGCCTCGGCTTGCCCGACGGGAAAGTGCGCAAGATTCTGGCGCCCAATGGCAAGTTGGGCCGATCCGGCATAGTCAAGTTCGACCGAGGCCACCGTTGGTTTGCCAACGCGATCGAGCATCATGTCTCACTCCGCGCGGCCCTGACCGGCTTTCATCATTCTGCGGAGGAATTGCGTACTGCGCTGGTCGGCAAACCGGTCTCTTGTGCTTTCAGCCTCGAAGACTTTCCACACGTCCAGCATGATGCCGCAATCCTAACACGATTGCTTGGCAAGGCACGGAGGGACGCGGTCGTTGGCATCAACATCTTGCTCTACGGGCGGGTCGGCGTCGGCAAGACAACAATCGCGAAAGTTATCGCTAAGGACATGTTTCTTTACGCCGTCGGCCAGTCCGACGGTGACGGCAAAGAGCCTGAACGTGATCAGCGTATGCACGCCTTGCTGGTCGCCCAGCAGGTGCTGAAGGGACAGGTGGATTCCATCTGCCTGGTCGATGAAGCAGAGGATATTCTTGTCCCATTCCGTCGCGGCAAGATTTTTGTGAACCGACTGCTGGAAACCAATCCGGTTCCGGTGATCTATGTGATCAACGACGCGGGCGATCTGTCGGATGCCGTCAAGCGGCGCATGACCTACGTGCTCGAGCTGCACGCTCCGCCACTCAAAGCACGCCAATCGATGGTGCGGCGTGTGCTGCAGGATCGCGGCCTTGCCGCCAATGACGCCGAAATCAGCCGGATTGCCGCGCTGGGCAACATTGCCCCTGCAATCATCAGCAATGCAGCGCATGCGGCGCTGCTGTCTGGCGGCGGCATCGAAACGCTTTTGGATGGCGTCAAGGGCGTCACCCAGGCCCTGGATGGCCCCTGTCCGGCATCCTCGCCGACGCCGGAAAAGTATCACCCGCGCTTCAGTTGCGCGGATGTCGACCTGGTCCACCTCGCTGGCCAACTTGTCGCTTCTCCCCGACAGGACTGGAGCCTGTTGCTTTTGGGCAAACCGGGAACCGGCAAATCGGCCACCGCGCGCTATATTGCAGAGCGCCTCCATATGCCGGTTTTGCAGGTTGGTGGGCAGCAGGTGATGCGGCCGCATGTGGGTGAGACAGAAATGGCGCTCGCCGGATATTTTGCTCAGGCCAGGGCAGAGCGGAGTTTTCTCATTTTCGATGAAATTGATTCTTTCGCCTTCAACCGCAACCATGCTGCACGATCGTGGGAAGTGTCACACACCAACACCTTGCTTGAACTGCTTCAGGATCACGACCTGCCAATGGCTTGCTGCACAAACGCCGAAATAAGCCATGGTCGTCTCGATCCGGCGCTGCTCCGCCGGTTCACATTCAAGATTGCTTATGGTTACCTCGCGCAGGAGGTCGCGCGCGGGCTGTTCGAGCACATGTTTGCCATGCCGGCACCCATAGCACTGGACCACCTGGATGTCCTAACCCCAGGTGATTTTTCGGTCGTTGCAAGCAAGGCCGCTATTCTGGGTCTGGGCGACAACGCGCAAGCACTGTGCGCGATGCTGGCCGAAGAATGCGCGGTCAAAGGCGAACGATCGCGAAATATCGGCTTCGCAATGCCTGGCCCGGAGCAGACCTGCCGTTTGGTCGCCTGATTTGACAGGAACGGTGAGCCAGTCAAAATTACCGACCGAGGAGTAGGATATGATCTACCGAGCAACCGCGAAATTTACCGCCGACATCGTCCCGGCCGCAACGACGCCGCGTGCACCGGGCAATGTGCCATTCTTTGTGGATAACATTTGGGAATGGCTGCGCCCGAGCGGCTATCCCTCTCGCCGGTTTGCAGCCTTTGCTTCGCCGCGGCGCGAACAGGCCGCCGACAGCGCAGGGTGCAGCCCTCATGAAGTGTATCGTGTGCAACTGGCTGAAAAACAGCCCATCTGCCAGATCGTCGCTGGGAAACAGCCCGAAGATGCCAAGTTTCACGAAGATATCGGTCGCTTAAAGAAGCTGGTTGTCCGCGCACTGCCGAATGAATGGTTTTCCCGCCCATTTGCAGCCCGCGGTGCAGAAGCTTTGCTGTTTCTTCCTTGTGCGTCGCACACAGAGCTCGAAGAGCTGATGCGTAAAACCGAACTGTTCGACCCGGAACGGATCAGTGCTGTCAGCACATTCTGGCAGGATGTGCAGATTTCCGATGCATCGATGGCGACAGATCAACTCCATGCCACCGGGGAAATTTTTTTCGAGGGAAGCTACCGGCTGTTATAAGTAAGGCAGTGCAGGTTCCGCCTTGAGACAGGGCGCGCGACGTCTACCCTCAATCCGTCAGGGTCTGCCAGGTTTTTGCCAGCTCCCTGGCCTTGATCACTTCTGCTTCGCAAAAGGCGCGTGCATCGCTCGTCTCCACGGTCCGCCCAAACTCCTGCCACCCAGTGTGAATATTTTCCATTGCTTTTTGAGTAAGTTGCCTTGTCTTGTCGGGTACCACCAGTGTGGTAAGCGCTGGCAGGCAGTTGGCAGCGCAATAGCCCGAAGCGATGCCCAACATGTTCCCGACAAGCTTGAGGCAAGCATGGCCGACAAAGTTTCTTTCAGGGTAGAAATAGGAAAATATGACTTTGTAAGATGTCAGTCCGTCTATGCTTTCTCTCGAAATTCGGCAAATGGCATCAACAATTTCGCGCGGAGTTTGCTCTGCGGGGATGCGCTTGCTTTGTTCGACGAGCAATTCGGACAAAGAAAATATCCCACCATCAACCCGAGACAGCCGTCGGTAGTTGGCAATCATGACCTTGATCTGTTTATCGCTCAGGGAGTTAATATCGGCCATCTGTCACCATTCTGATAAGCGTAAAAAATCGATCCGGCATAGGCAAATAATCTAGAAAAGGCCAAGTGATCCCGCATTGAGATCCCTTGGCCAATCGCGATCCTGCGGCTGCGCCCACAGTTCCTCGACCATTTGCCCCAGCGCATCTTGCACGGCCCGGGTATTGCCCGTGATGTCGACCTGGCCAAGCGCCAGCAGTTCGGCGCCCCGATCAATGCCGAAACGATGCTCGATCCTGCCTTTGCTGCCGGACGACGCCGGGTAGAGCAACATCAGCCGGTTGCATTGATAGAGCCTGGCATAGGCCATCATTTGATAGACATCGGACTGGGCCATGCCCCGTTTGCGATCGAGCGGGTTTAAATCCAGTGCTTTCCATTTGGTGTCGATAATGGCGAGCACGGTTTTGCCCTGCCTGATTTGGATGTCGGGTCGGGTCTGAAATGTCGTGCCCTGGCATTCGCCATTGGGTAGCCAGTCACCTAGGCAATTGCGCAGGCCGCCCTGGGCGATTACTTCGATGCCAGGCGCCGTCAGCGCGCGGCGTAAAAGTGCTGCGACATAAGCTTCGAAAAGATCATTCATCGCAAACAGCAGCGTGATGCCGCCATCGTGGCGCATGTCGTGATGGGTTGCCTGCCATTCGCGGCGCAGAAACAGGCGCGCGAGCTTCAGCAGTGCAGCCCAGTGCCGGTTGGTCCGGTCGATATGGATACTGTTCCATGGCAAGGCGGACAGTGGCACATCGCGGATGTCGGCCATGACAAAGCGTAGTTCATCCAGTCGCCTGCGGGTTTCCGGCGCGCGGGCATGGCAGATCAGAAACACGACGGTTGCCTTCATCACCTGCATCAGCGCCGTGTCGCTGGACAGCAGGTCATAGCGGCACGCCAGACGATCTGGGCGCACGGCATTGCGGGTGAACTGCGCCTGGACATTGAGCCGGCCGCGCAAGGCCGGCAAATTCTCCTCCATGGCGAGATAGGCGCGCGGCAGGCCGCGTCGCGCTTCGGCAATCAGCCTATCGGCAAACACTCGGATAAGGATATCGAGCAAGGTGTCGGATTGCCGCGCCATGGTCGTTTCGCTGCCATGATCAAGATCCAGGCCAAGGGCAATATCGAGCATCTGCACGAGCCGGCCGCGCACAGTCGGCTTGTCTTCGTCGGGGTGATCGGGATCGACTTTGGGCAGGATCTCTAGGCTGCATCCGGCCGCAGCAATCACCCCGACGACTTGGCGTGCTCTCAGAAATCCGTGATGGTCTGTCAGAATTGCCGTGCCATCGTCACCGCCGAGACGGTGCGCACGGGCTGCGCCCAATAGAGCGTTGGCTTGCGTACGTGTGAAGCCACCCTCGCAGCCAACGCCGATCCTGCCCCATTCATGCACGCAAAGGTGGGTCACTGCGTCGCGCCCGGCTCTTGCAAATCGGCGCCTTTGCCGGAAATGAGCGTGTCATAGGCATCGGCGCGGAATGTACCGCGAACAAACCAGCTTGTAATCGCTTCGCCGCTTATCGCAGGCGGCGGACTGATCTTGCGCTGGCCGATGAAACCGTTGCCAACCACTGCATGGACCCGGCCCCAATCTTCAAAAAAATATTCCTGCAATAGAGGGATGACCTTGTCACACATCACGTCATCGATGTCGGTTCGTGTTGCACAACCCATAAAGAAAGCGTGGCCGATGCGATGTTCACGACCGACGAGATACTCGATGCGTTCGTTGATCACTTTAAGCACTGTGCCAAGATCGATCCCTGCAACCTGTCTGAGCAGGTCGGCTCGCGGTGACATTTCTCGGAACGTAAAGCGTCGACGCAGGGCAGTATCAAGCAGGGCGATTGACCGGTCGGCGGTGTTCATGGTGCCGACCACGTGAACATTTGACGGTACGCCGAACCGGATACCCGAATATGGGAGTTCGAGCATTACCTCGTTGGAGCCGCCGAGCCGTTTGTCACCTTCAAGCAAGGTGATCAACTCTCCAAACACCTTTGAGATATTCGCGCGGTTGATTTCGTCGATGATTAGGACGTGTGGGTCCGGGTTGATCTTCGCGTCCTCGGCAATACGGCGAAAAACGCCGCGGTGAACATCAAGCCGGAAAGCGCCTTCGCCATGCGTTGGCGGACGCAAGCCTTCAACGAAATCCTCGTAAGCATAGGACTGGTGAAATGTAACAAACCGAATGCGATCAATCGCGAGCAAATCGTCGTAGCGCAACTTGAGAGCCTCGCGATTTTCGCCCGTTAGCAATGGATCATCCGGAGCAAGGTCATCGGCCAAACGCACGGCTTCGGCCATTACCGTCCAGGTCTTTCCGGTTCCGGGCGGGCCATAGAGAATCAGGTTGGTGGGTGGAGACCACGGAAGATCGGCCAGTTCAACTTCGTTACCGACTGGTTTGGTCCAGCCTTTCCATGACGCCCATTCCGCCATGTACCAATCATAGTCCTGGGCCTGGTCTGCGAAAGTGAATGCAATCAGCCGGCGACTATTTTCCTTATTGGGCATGATCCGCCACATTGTCGGTTGATAGGTATAGAAATACCAATCTTTGCGGACGAATGTCTTGTCCCATTCTACTCCGACGGTTTCGCCATCAATGGAGGCAGTGGTGATTGTCCCACGCGCCTTGAGTCGCATGACTGACTGTGTTTGACCCCATGCATCGAACGGGAGGTTGTCGCGCTGTACAAAGGTCGCCTTGATCGCAATCCTCTCGCCAGGGCGCATGGACATCACCATGTCCCGATGCCGATCCGATGGCTCGCTGATTTGCCAAATCCCCTGAGCCAGAAAGCGTTCGGTTTGATCGTCAGTCCGCCCGAACGACGCCCCAACGAACCAATATGGGCCTTCATATGTCTGAAGATTCCCATCGGTCGGCAAAACGTTGGTCGGTGAAGATTCAGCGGTCGCCGTACTGTCTAGCGTTTCCTCTTTCCATTCTGAAGGCGAGCACAGCGCCACAAACAGGAAGCCTTGAACGTCGAAAAGATCGGCAGGTTCCCAACCGAGATTATGATCAAGCAGCCCGAAAACAGCCCTCATCATCTGCCCATAGGCGGCAATGTCTTCAGGGCGAACTGTGGACTGAGGAAACAGTTCGCGATCAAACAGCTTTCGCCCGGCATCGCGCATTTTTTCAATTTTGAACCATGTCGCTGCTTCGGGATTAACGGACCCGCGGATACTGGCCACAATCCCAAGGACATTGCCGATAGCAAAGCCCTTCAGGCCAGCCGCGCGCAAGTTCTCCAACGCTTTGGCCGCCTCGAGCATTGCCTCGTCGTCCGATGCTTCGGACCGGGCAAGCTGGCCCAGCGCAGCCAAAGCGGGTTCTCGGATGTCAGGCGTCGCCTTTGTGAGCGTAGCCACAGGTTGCCAGGTTATCGGTAGCCCTTGTTGTCCAAGCGCAAGCTTTTTCAGGATTGAGAGACCAGCCTCTGCATCACTGGCATCTGTCGCGGCAATCTCGCGGACATCGGCGATAATCTGGTTCTTGTACTGGCGCTCGATATCCCAATAGGGACCGTGCTGGTCTTTAAAACTAGAAAACGGGGACATTCGGCGTAAAAACGTGTCGCGAAGGTCCTGGTAGGCCTTGTTGTTGATAACCAGAAATCCTAGTCGGCTTAGCATTGTTCGACACTGTGCGCCGCCGAACTCAACGTGTCTCAAGCCGAGTGCGCCATGTGTGATGGCTTTAGATGGATAGAGCTTGCCTTCATGGACCAACCAAAAGCTTTGCGGATGACCCAGATTTTCAAATTTGCTTAGATACGCATTCAGAGATCCGGCTGCATTAAACTGCTCTATCTCTGCGAACACTGCTTCCCGTGTCAGGTTGGTTCCGTCTTGCTCTCCATTCTCAGCATCCCTGAAGCGGATGTAGCAGCGGACCGCAGATCGAAAGCTCGCAAAATTATGATAGATCTTGTCGTGATCGATGACGATTGCTGTTGAATTTTTACGTCCGTCGGCTCTGTCTTTCGTAGAATAGGCAAGTGAGTCCAGAAGCGCAGCACAACGATCCGAATCAAAGGCGGTATCGAGATCCCCCATCGACCTTTCCACCCGTCGCGCATCAGTAAGCCAGGTATTGACGCTGTTTTGCGCATAGGCTTGGGTTCCCAGCCATACCCTGAAATCCGCTTCCTGCATTTTAACCCCTCATTTTCGATCCTGGCATCATTAGCAGGAAATTTCTGTAAAAATTCCAAAGCGTCGCACGCCGATTAGGATGCGTCGGCGATCGTGTAAGAAAGATTGGCCACGGTCAGTTCACCTGTATCGGTCCAGAAGATTGCGGCGGCCCTAACGGGTAGCGATGCAACTGCTTCGACCGCATCGACATATGCGGCGACCTGGGGCCAGTATCCTGCCAGCCGGTCGGCGTGGTCGGGGACCGCGCCGCTCTTGTGGTCAACAATCAGGTAGCCATCGGGACCTTCAGCGATAAGGTCGATGATCGCCGGCTGAGTGCCACCATCAGACAGGGGCACTTCGAGCGGCTGTTCGACGTGCAAGGTGCCGTAACCGATCTCAGCCAATGTTCGGCGCAAAGCGTCCGCCTGAATGGCCAAAGCGTCGACGTCTTGTTCGTCGAGGCGGCAGTGCGCGGAGACGTGGTGCTTGAGGTCCGGGCGCTGAAGCAGGATTCGCAGAGCTTCGTGAATAGCCGTGCCCCTTGCTGCCGGATGCGTCAGATCTGGGCTGGTAAGTTGAACGCCGGCGCAGATCGCGCGGTTTTCGAGAGTTGCGGGCAGGGGCCTTTGCGTAATCACCACTTGTGACGGACTGACCACAGCAATCTGGACTGGGGCCTCACGGGGGATAATGGAAAAGCGCGGCTCTCGTACCGAGCCGATGTTGATGGGTTCAGCCGCCGTATCGAATGATCCAGGCAAGTCTTTGTGGCAGACCA
Organism: uncultured Sphingomonadales bacterium; assembly: GCA_903832325.1. GTDB lineage: Bacteria > Pseudomonadota > Alphaproteobacteria > Sphingomonadales > Sphingomonadaceae > Novosphingobium. Next base: position 65,982 of record CAILBC010000036.1, read on the forward strand.
CCCTGCGCGCCGGGAATGTTTGCGCGCCGATTTCAACCCGGTTTTCCGCGATCCGGAATTGAGCTTGCTCGTCCAGCAGTCGACGGGCTGTGATCGGAAACGGCATTTCTTTCACATCGTCATGCCGTGGCCATTCGATGACGAGCCGTTCGCGTGCGCGGGTCAAAGCGACGTAAAGCAGGCGGCGAGCAGTTTCCTCTGCTTCCGGACGCAGCGGATCGAGGAAACGCTCGGTCGCTTCGGGCGCTGCGAAATCTGGCGCGTAGGAGAGGGTTGCGCGCTCAATCACATGGTCGAGGTCATCGAAATCGGGGAATTGCGTCGAAAAGACGTTTGCTCGCGGGTCGAGCTTCTGGTCCAGTCCGGCGACGACCACTACCGGCCATTCGCGACCCTTTGAACCGTGCCAGGTGACGATCTCGATGCCATCCGCCTCGGCGCCGGAAGGATTGGGACGTTTGTCCTCATCCTTCAGGCTGATCTTGTTTTCCAGCCAGCCAAGGAAGACTTTGGCGCTCTGGCCATAGAAACCTGATGCTTCACGCATGTCGCGGTGTGCGTCTATGAATGCGCTTGCTTCGGCTTCGAAGCGCAGCAGATCGGCACGCATCTGCGCTGGATCGTCAAGCCGGTCGCACCATTCACGCAAGCCCGCCGCGCGGATGGCGGCATGGGTAAGACGGTCTACCGGCATGGCCAGCGATTCCGGCCAGAGCTGTGCAAGCGCGGCCAGGTCCGGGCTCACGAGACGTTCGCCGTTTGTGAGCGCCTTCAGCGCTGTATCGAGCGGGATTGCGGCGGGGCCGAGCGTGGCGAGGCACAGGGCTGCGTGCGTATCATCGGGGTCCACAGCGTGGCGCAAAGCAAACGCAGCGGCTTGAACCACTTTGCTTTCCCACCAACCGCTTTCGGCAACCCGCACCGGCAGGCCCAGGGTCCGCAGGGCAGCGGCATAAGCTGCGCACTGTTTGTGGGTCGGACACAGAACGGCAATGTCCTTTGCCTCCAACGTGCGCATCCGGCGGGTGTGGCGATCGGTGATTCTGATGGATTCATCGATCAGAAGGGATAGCACGCGGTCGGCCACGAAATATTGCGGCTTACCCTCGTTGCGCGCGCTCCGCTTGGCAGCGAGTTCGATAACTTCAAGCGCTGTGCTGTCGCCAGGTGCGTTCTGCGCCGCCAGCGGCGTGTAATCGCTACCGAACAGTCGCGGGCCCAGTGCGTTGACGAATGCCATGATACGCGGGTCGGAACGCCAGTTGCTGGTCAGCGGACTGGTCGGGTATTTTTTCGTCAGTGCCGTGGTCAGGCGCGGATCGGCACCCTGAAAGCCCATAATGGCCTGTTTAGTATCGCCCACGATCAACGCGTGGGGTGCCTGTTGAGCGAGCGTCCACAGAAACGTGAACTGGATCGGGTTGGTGTCCTGGAACTCGTCGACGATCACACAGTCGACTTCGGTCATGATCGAGGCGAGCACATCGGGCCGCTCGCGCAACAATCTTGCGGCGTTGGCCACCATGTCGCTGTAGTCGATCACGCCGAGTTGGCGCTTGCGCGCTTCGTAATCGGCCATAGCGGTCTGCGCCCCTTTGACCAAAGCGCGCGCGTGGGCAACCGCGTCTTCCAAAGGACCGGGATGCCGCGCCAACTTGTCCGCGGCCTGCATCACTGTGCTGGCAAGTTTGTCATACTCATCCGGAGTCGCGCTGCCACGCACCGAAAGGCGCAAACTGCGCAGCTTTTGCCACTGCTTCCAATCCTTGCGCCCCGCCGCCAAAACCTGTTGCGCGCGGCGCAATTCGCGGAAGTTGTCATGGAAGTCGGTCTTCGCCGCCTTGACGGTGAAACGATCCTCCAGCGAGTTGGGAAATTCCGCGAGCAAGGCATCGACCGCACGTTTCAGCCCATCGGCAAGCGCTGCGCTGTCTCCCAAGGGTTTGCCATAGCCGTCTCTTACCGATGCCTCCACGCACTCGACCAGCACCGGGTCGTGGCCGCGTGGACCAAGGCTGCGCAGATGCGCGATGACGCCCAACAGCGTGCCCCGAAACTTGTCCTCGGCCGTGTCGTTCGACCAAAACGCAGACTTATATCCATGCGCGCCTAGATCGCCCGCCAGTGCGTTCAGCGCAGGATCTTCCTCGATTGCGCGGCGGATCAGCAGGTCCTGCTCATCTTCGGCAATCAACCGCTGGCTGGGTGAGGCACCATCGGCAAAGGCATGTTCGGCGAGCAAGCGGCGTCCTAGCCCGTGAATGGTCGAGACATACGCGCGATCGACCGCCAGCGCAGCGGCAAGATTGCCATCAGCGATCAGCGCGGCGCGAATGCGTTGGCGCAATTCGCCCGCCGCCGCTTCTGTAAACGTGACGGCCAGGATGCGTTCGGGGCGCACTTTGCCCTCGCGGACCCATTGGGTTAGCGTTTCCTGGATGCGGTGCGTCTTGCCCGATCCCGCACCGGCGGGAACGATCGTCAGGTCAGTCATCGTCGTTTTCCGGCACAGTGATGGAGGGTTCAATGTCTTGGCGGGTGAACGCGGCAATCAGCGGGCTGTCTTCCAGCGCATACGTTCCGAGCGAAGCATGTTTGCTAAAGTATGCTTCATCGGCAGTGGTGTTTGTCACCAGAATGCCTGCGCGCAAGTCAGCAAAGCGCGCTTCGATCAGCGAAAGCGCGTTGGCGGCAATGTCACCTTCGATAAGTTCGACATCGGCCGAAGCGAAGCTGCCTGCGCCATTCACCAGCAAATTGCCGTCGTTCAGCGTGTGGTAGGCAACGCCCGGCAATCCCTGCCAGGCACTTAGCGTTTGGCCGATCCGGACCTCATCCTCGCTGCTGCGCTCATCGACCCGCACGTCCATGCGGCGATAGAGATCGACTTGCAGATCCCAGCCTTTTTTCAGCCGCTCGCGCCGCGTGCCAGAACTGCTTTTCTTGTAGTCGATCACCAGCGGTTGGCCGCCAGGCAGACGCAAAAGGCAATCGGCCATGCCGCGCACCGGATGGCCAAACAGGACGCCTGACAGCCTGAATTCGTTACCAACGATTTCGGCATCGAGCGCACGCAAGACGCGCGCCCAATGCCTCGCCGCCTTGAGGATTTCGCCTTCGAGCGCCTTGCGTTCCAGAACCCACGCGCCGCCCTGCAGGAATGGCGCAAGCGTGCGGATGGATTCCATCAGCAGCTCGGGCACGCGTTCGTCGATCGTCGCATCATCGGGATGATCGGTGCCGGGCACGAACAACAGCTCAAATACGGCGTGGGCCAAAGACCCACGCAGGATAGCGTCGAGGTCTTCGGGCAACCACGGAACATGGACTGCGCCCAATTCAGCCAGCAGCCACGCCAGCGGGCTCACCAGCAGCTTTTCCAGCCGGCTCGGGCTTTGCGCCGCGAGCGAACCGTCGTCTTTCGAGCGCAAAGTCAGCAGATCGCGACCGAGGTCATAGGCGACAGGAATGTCGAGGATGTCATTCTTGCGATAGACCGGGCGCGGCTGCCAGGCGATCAGGCGATCCCAGATCGTGCCCAGGCCGTTCGTGACTGGCACAATCAGTTTGTCCGGTTCGCGGCACCCTGCAATCAGTCGTGCGATCAAAGGCAGGCTTGATGATGGTGCCAAAGTCGCGCCGTTCCGATCCCGTTCGGACAGCAGCAGGATGACTTGTTCAGTGCTGGCGCATAGTTGGCGGGCAAACAGCGCGAGGGCGCGGTCAAGTTGGCTGGCCAGCGACGGGAGAGCCAATGAAGCGCGGTCGACGATCAGCGAGGTTTCGCCATCAAGAAAAAATGGATTGCCCGAGGGGCGCGGTGGATAGGCGCCGTCGTTGAAACCGAGCAGCACCAGCTTCTTGAAGCGACGCACCGGCGCCTCGTGAGCCAGCATGACGGAAATGCCGCCCGCGTAGCAGGCACCGCGCTCTGCCGGGATGGGATTGTAGCCCGCGGCGAACTGGACCGCAAAATCCCAGTCAGGCTCAGCACTGTCGCGCGCAGTGCCGAGTGCAGCCAGCAACCGGACAATCTGGACTTTCGCTTCGAGCACATCTTCGCGCAAATCGGGATCCCCGCTGAGCAAGCGGCGAAAGGCGCGAAGTTGCAGTTTCAACTGCCGGGTCGTGCGGGGTGCGGGCGCGCGGATCAGCGCAAACAACAAGGCCGACTTGCCGGCCAGAGTGCGCGCGTGGCGCGGCACGAAGTCGCCCTTCATCACGCCATGGGCGATGGCGTTGCCATCTTCGGGCGACCAACACAGGACCGGCGAGCAATAGAGTGAAGCCAGTGCCATCGCTGGAGCCGGACGACGCCTGCATTGCACGAAATGCAACACCGCTTCGGCTCCGATGTTGCGGCGCGGCGCTGGCATTGGCAAATTCGATGCGACCAACCCAGCCCGATCGAATGTTTCGGCAAGGTAGAGCGCATGATCGCCATTTGATGGCAGGATTACACCGATTTCGGCGGGCGAAAGGCTGGGGTGTTGGTCCAGCCAATGCTGGATCATTGCCGCAGCCGCCTCGGATTCGGTCAGGCTGTCGCGCACCGACAAGACGCACAAGCTGTCGTCCTGGTTGGCAGGTGCTGCCTTCTCATCGAGCAAATTGCGCTGTACGTGACCCAGCAAGGTCGTCGCTGGCGCTGCCGCTGCCTTTCGTCCGCTGACCAGGCGAATGACATCGCGGTCATCGGGCGCAACTGTGCCGTGATGCGCTTCCAGCCTTTCGAGCACAGCGCGTTCCAGCAGAGTGAGGCGCGGATCATCGCGATCGCGGATCACCGCAATGCTTTGCAATGCCCGGTCCGACTGCGCCCCAAGGAAATCCTTCAGCTGGGCAAGATCAGCAGAAATCACTTCGGGGTGGGCGCGCCAAATATCGCGAAGTGCCGCCAAATGTGCCCGCGCACGCCCTTCGTCCGGGATCGCATCGACATCGATCGTTTCAGGATCAAGGTTCGACGTGGCCAGCATTATTGTGCGCAGCATTGCGCCAACAGCCGCCGTGGTCTGGTCTGCTGCGATCGCCAAGCTGGCGCTCCAGGGCTGTTCGCTGGCCTGGGTCTCAAGCACTCCGCGCAGCGACGCATCGTCGCGTGCCGGCAGCGCATAGAGGCTGGCCAGCAAAGACACCGTCAATGGTGTGCAATGTGCAAACGGGCCTTGCCCTAGCCGAAGATGGCAATCATCAAACATCGTACATCATCCGATCATCGCGAGGATCAGCCCGCCGGTTGTTCCGCCATGTCGCAATCATCGAATGGGGAAAGCTGGCCGCGGCCCCCACGCCTTTTGATCTGCCATTCGTGCTGACACGATCGACAATGCCGGTCGGGCACCTCAGCGTCGATCACGCATCCGCCAATCACGATTTCGCCCCGTTCTTCCTGCTCCACCAGATCAAAGCCGGGGTAGCCGTATATGATGTCCACGCCGCTTCGCTCGCGGCATTGCGGACAGATATAGGTGCGTCGTGCCAAGCTCATTCTCCCCCGCATTCGATGATGCACCCAATCACACAGTGCTATGACAAATTCGGTCGTAGCATGGTGCGTGCCGCATCAAGCCGTTCGGCCATCAGTTCGCAAAGCGCAGAAGGTCCCTCAATCACAAGGTCGTCCGCCCAGGCAAACAGGTGATTGGCCAGTTCGAGCAGCCCGCCCGAATGGAACCGCACCAGCAATTCGTCGCCATCGGCTTCAAGGCGCTGGTCTGGATGAAATCGCCAGGCGTGCGCGCGCTTGACCGCCCATGGCCTCACTCGCAGCACAATGTCGTGCCCGTCTTCATGGTATATTCCAAAACTCCGTGCGAGCCATGCGTCGAGATCCCAGTCTTCCGTCGCCCAGCCCATGACCTCGCTCACGCGCACGTCGCTCATCCGGTCGAGCCGATACGTGTAAGGCGGATCATCCCGGTCCGGCATTTTGCCGACAAGATAGGTGATCGGCCCATGGACCAATCCATGCGGGATCACACGTCGCCAGGCCGGTTCCTCGCTGCCCCCCGGCCGATAATCGAATTCCACACAGCGACTCTCCAGGATGGCCGACTGGATTGCTGTCAGATCCTGCGGTGAGGCGATGACAGCCGGCCCAGCCAAAACCCGCGAACGCTGCAACCTGGTCAAAAGCTCCAGATCGTTGTCCAAGCGGCGCCGTTCGCTGCTGTCAAACGCGATCTTGATCCTGGACAGCAGTTGTTCCAGCATATCGGCATTGGCCGTGCCCTCGCGCTTGCCCGCTGTGACGACCGCTTGCAACGCGGCGATTTCGCCTGCTTTGGGCCGGGAATAGGCCCTGCCAGGACTATCCTTGATGCGGAAGCGTTTGATCCGCCCATCGACCATCTCGTCCAGATCGAAATGTACCAGGATAACATTGCGCATCCGCTCGACAGTTCGGCGGTTGACATCAAGCAGTTCCGCCATCTCGTCGAGTGTCAGCCCCTCGATGCTCTCGGTGAGGGCGTAGACAAGCCGCAGCGTGCGGTCGAGTGTATTCATCCGGGCCGGCATGCTGAAAGTCCTGTCGTACCAATACGCTATTCGCATTGGGATACCCGGACTTGAAATCCTTGCAAGCGGGCCAGTCAGGTCATCGCATAAAATGCGACCGATTTTGTCGCATGCACGTGGCTTATGAACTGCATGACCACGATCGACACCGAAACACAGAACCAGACGGAACGTCTGGTCCCCCGCCGCACGCCACGCATTTCTGCCGAGGGAGAGGCGGAGCATTTTGCCCACGCGCTTGCCAGTGTGTTCAGGTGCCTGACCTCTCAACAGCTTGCCCGGTCAGGCGAGGACTTGCTGGATCTCGCTTCGCGACAGGTGCTCGTCCCGGCGATGGACAAAGTGCGCGACAAGCGCCTGCCTTCGCTCGCAGAAATCCGAGCTGTCGCCGCACAATTGGCGCGCAAGCGGCGCAAGGTGACATCGCTCGACAAAGTGATTGGCTGGGTGGCCGATTTGTTCGGGCTTGATGATGTCGAACGCGTGCTGCTGGCCACATTTGCGCGGTGGGGCAAATTCGACACCTGGCGCGAACTGGTGCGCCGCATGCCGGGTTACTGCAGCAATTTGACGCCGGCGATGGCCGCGCGCATTTCTGGCCTATCTCAAGCTCTCGTCGAGGAAAAGCTGGCGCCCGGAGGCAGACTTTTGGCGGTCCGCCTGCTGCGCGATGACAACGATGGCGAATACAGCCTTGGCCGCTTGCTGCGTGGGCTTGTGCGGGCTCATCCTGCCAATCGCGAAGACGTGATGCGCTGGCTGATGCCGGATGTGGAAGGCGGTACGCTCGACTGGGATGATTTCGCGCATGTCGGCGTGCTCGGCACCATGGCTGAGCGGCTGATTGCTTCGGGTGAGCCAGTCAGCATGCTGTTCTATGGTGAGCCGGGCACGGGCAAGACCGAATTTGCCCGCGCTCTGGCCCAGCGCCTTGGACGGGGCGCGATCTTTGCCGGACTAACTGACAATGACGGCAAGGAACCCGACCGGGACGAACGGCTTGAACATCTCATGTTTCTGCGTGAAGCCTGCCGCCACCAGAGCGACAAGTTGCTCGTCATGGACGAAGCCGATGACGTTCTGGTGATGAGCGAACGCAATGGCGCCTCCAAGCAGTGGCTCAACCGCCTGGTCGAAGCACCGCAAGTAACGACCATCTGGATTGTGAATGAGCGGTCGAACCTTGATCCCGCGCTTCTGCGGCGGATGACGCTGGCCATCGAGTTCCTGCGCCCACCACGCGCGGTGCGTGAACGTATCGTGCGGCGCACAGCGAATGCGGCTGGCATCGCGGTGGATGACTCCGAAATGCGGGACATCGGCGGTCTGAGAGCGAGTGCCGCGACTATTGCAGCGGGGATGAAGGCCGCACGGTTGATCGATGGCGACGCAGCAATGGCCAAGACCGCGATCCATAGCGTGATGCGCGCACTCGGGCAGTCGCGCACGCCCGACCAAGCCGACATCGGTCATTACGATCCGGGTTTTGCTCGGGCGGACACCGATCTACCAAACCTAGCTGACCGCCTCGTTGCGACCCCAAACAAAGGCTGGAGCCTGTTGTTGTCCGGCCCATCGGGTACGGGCAAGTCAGCGTTTGCCCGTCACGTAGCCGCGCGCCTGGGGCTGGAGATCGAGGAGCGACGTTGTTCGGACCTGATCAGCCCATTTGTCGGTGAGACCGAACGCAATATCGCCGAAGCCTTTGCCGCTGCATCCGAACGAGGCGCGCTGTTGCTGCTCGATGAAGCCGACAGTTTTTTGCACCGGCGAGACTGCGCTCAGCGGAGCTGGGAGGTCACCAAGGTCAACGAAATGCTGGTGCAGATGGAACATCTGCGCATGCCTTTCGTGGCCACTACCAACTTGGCCGAAAACCTCGATCCGGCAACACAACGCCGCTTCACCTTGCGCGTGAAGTTCGAGGCGATGACGCCGAACCAGGTGCGCCAGATGTTCCGCACAAGCTTTGGCCAGGAATGGCCATCGCACCTTGCGCCGCACGATGGCCAGACACCGGGTGATTTTGCGGTGATCGCCCGCCGCGCGCAACTGCTTGACGAGCGCGATCCGCAGGTCCTGCTGCGCTGGCTGGCCGAAGAAATTGAGGCGCGCGGGCTTCTTCCACGCGCTGCCATGGGCTTTCAGCTGCACTCTGCACCCGATCAGCGACAGCGCGGTGCGGATGATCTGCGGGCTGCTTGACGGGCAGAATTGCACCTGTCCGGCTTGCCGAAAATCTGGCCTAAGTTCTTTAAAGCCGACGCAATCAAGCGATTCGACCATGAAAGCCAACCATGCCTTCGCACGCAGCATCGCTCGACCCCGCCGCCTTGAAGACCAAACAGCGCGCCCTGCGCGACGGATTTCCTGACGCACTAGCCCTCAGGGTTCATCGCGCGATCAGCTGGCTGACCCGTGCCGAAAACGAAGAGCATTCAGACGTCCGTTTCATCCTGCTGTGGATCGGGTTCAATGCGGCTTATGCCGACAATATCGGCCGAGCCATCGACACTGCCGGCAATGAGCGTGACGCCTTTGCCGCATTCTTTGACACGCTTGGCGGCTTTGATGGTGAACGTCGGATCTACGGTGCAGTGTGGCAGCGGTTCAGCCAGGAAATCCGTGTCCTGCTTGGCAACCAATACATTTTCGGCCCTTTCTGGAAACATCAGAACGGCGAGCCTGGTTATGCCGATTGGCGTGACCGGCTGGATCGCGCCAATGTCGCGATTGCCGCCGCTTTACGCCGTCAGGATACGACAACCATCCTGTCGATCCTGTTCGACCGACTTTACATGTTGCGCAATCAACTGGTGCATGGCGGAGCGACGTTCGACAGCGCCATCAACCGTGCTCAGGTCCGCGATGGTTGTGCTCTGCTTGGTTTCCTCCTGCCCATTTTTATCGATTTGATGATGGACAACCCCGGTCATCTTTGGCGGATGCCCCATTATCCGGTGGTCGATTGATTCAACACGACCGATTTTGTCATACCTGTGTGGTGAGAGAGCGTGTGTGACAATTTTTATGGAGCGGTCGATGACCGGGGATTCATTTGCCCACGAGTTTCACGGCGTGGCGGTAAGCGGTAAGACAGTCAGTCAGAAGGGCGGGCCGTGGGCAAACTTATAGTTTTGGTGTTCATGGTCGGCTCGATGGGCTTGGTCGGCATAGCGCTGTTCGGCTTTCTGCGCTTCCTGTTGCTGACCTTGTTGGTCCAAGTTGTAGGCAATGCGGTCCGTGGCGCGCTTGGATTGGTCAAGACCGCGCTGCATGCGCTGATCTTTGTTTTCGGCACAGCACTTGTGGGTGCATTCATCGTCGGCATCGGGCTGCAGATCATCACGACCCTCGCGGCGGATGGCGCAGCCGCCGATGCGACGATGCCGACCCTTGTCGCTTTTCTGGTATTTTTTGTGCTGTTGGCTTGGCGCGGTTGGCAATGGCAGGCCCGCCGGAATGGGTCCAATGCCGCCCAACCGGTAGTGTCGGAGGCAACCATACCTGACGATGGCACGCATACGCTGGAGCTTGCACCCTTGCCCGACGGATATGAGGGCGTTGCTGGCGCCTGGGAAAAGGCCATCAAACTGGCGCCGGAACGGGGTGAGGAACTGGCAGACGCACAGGCTAGCTGCGCGCAATTGCTGGCCGTAGTGGAACAGCACGAGAGCATTCCCGATGGCGAAATCCGGGAAACCGTCGTCCTGATCCGCAAACACCTTCAGGCCTTGGTCGACAGCACCGAGCGTCGCCTGCGCGGTGCGTCGGTTGCCGCCAAGAAAGCGACGGTCGAAGAAATGGTAAAGCTGCTGCTGGGTTTCGGCCAACGCGCCCAGCAAGACCTCGAGGCTGCAGGGCTTACGCCCGAGGAAGATGACGCGGTATTGCGGGCGCATCTTGCTGCGCGACTGTTTCGGTGAGAGCTGCCAAGCGCGTTCCGATGGGTATTCAGGCGATGAGCTTTGACGCCGATGAGGGAGGCTCGACTTTGTGGGCGCATCTGGCTAACCAATTGGTTCGATGAGAGCACAGTTCTCTACTAATAAATTTCACGCCTAGGTATTTATAGAAATAAGGGCATTATTGTGCAAAATTTGATAAGCCAGGAAGCGATAGGACAAGCTCTCGATTGGGCATATGACAAAGCCTTAAATGGAGTTCCTGGATTTGACTCTGCAGAAGACCTTGCAGCAAGCTACATGAAAGATGGAAACTCGCCGTTGGATCAGGCCAATTCTCTAATCCGGTGGCAAAATTCGAAAGCGGCAACTTCTGGCTTTGTAACAGGTTTGGGTGGGATAATGACACTGCCCATAGCGGTGCCTGCAAATGTCACCAGTGTATTGTATGTCCAGATTCGGATGATCGCCGCACTTGCCCACATGGGTGGGCATGACCTCCGCGATGATCGGGTAAAGACTATGGTTTATTCATGCCTAGTTGCGAATAGTGCCAAAGACGTTCTTAAATCCATTGGCGTCGCTGTTGGTAACAGGGTCGCACTAAATGCTGTTAAGGCAATCCCGGGAAAAACTTTAACTGCCATCAACCAGGCAGTTGGGATGCGGCTTGTCACAAAATTTGGGCAAACTGGTATCATTAATCTTGGGAAAATGGTCCCATTGGTGGGGGGTGTTATCGGCGGTTCATTCGATGCTTTTACAACGAACAAAGTCGGTGTCATTGCGCGAGATACTTTCATCGACGCAACAGGCACGCGGCATAACAAAGATTTTTCCGACACCAGCGTCGCTGAAAAATAATAACCACTGAAAATATAATGGGAATAAATATTTATTGTGCCAGGAAATTTTGATCAGAAGTGCGTGAATCTCTAAAAAGGACTGCAATAACCGGAGATATTTCCGCAAGTAATTTCATGAAGATAAGCAAATAATTCTCTAAAAATCTTCAAAAATAAAACAGTATCAGAGTGAGAGAGGGAGCGACGCTTTCGAAGTTGAGATAACTCGAAAGGACCGCGCCGGTGACAGCCCTCAAATCCTGCCTCAATGCTCCTGCTAGCCAGTTGATATCAGCAGCTGATTATATAGTGCCAGCCATTTTGGAGGGGCGGAACGTCTCTCGCAGCATGTTGAATGCAGCGATGGGCCGGGCCTTTGGCACGGGATCGGCCGATGGCGCTTGGTCCCAGCGTGACAGCTTTCAGATGCTGGAAATCGCCACCCTGATGGCCCTACCCAAATTGGCCATCCCCAGCGAGCCAGCCGTCGCTTTGAAATTCCTTGCCGATCTGGATGATCGCTTGCCGACCCAAACTGTTCGCAGCGAAGGCCAGGTTAGCCTCCAGCACTTCTCAACCCCGCCCACGCTGGCGTGGTTCACTGCGCGGCTCGCCGACTTGCGTGGAGGCGATCAAGTGCTGGAGCCCAGCGCCGGCACGGGCATGCTCGCCATCTGGGCGCGACAGGCTGCGCGGTTGAACCTCAATGAAATAGATCCCCTTCGGCAGACAATTTTGCAGCGCCTGTTTCCAGAGGCCAAGGTTACGGGCGTCGATGCAGTACGGATCGGCACCCATCTTTCGGAACGACCCAGCGTTGTTTTGATGAACCCGCCGTTTGCGCGCAATGCGGCTGGACAGGACGATGCCGCCGCCGGCGCCCGGCACCTCGCGTCAGCCCTTGGTGTTTTGCGCCCAAACGGCCGTCTGGTCGCGATCATGCCTGATAATTTCAGCCCACATGGCCGTCGCGCCGAGATTTTCCAGCGCGCGCTTCAGGGCGCAAGTATTGTCTTTCACGCGCGCCTCGATCGGGCTTTTGCCAAACAGGGCACGTCGATCACGGTCCGGCTCCTGGTCGTGGACAAGCGACCAGGCTCAATCAATGCCGCCGTAATCAACCGCGCCAGTGTTGCTGAACTCGTCCCGTTCCTCGACGATTTGCAAGCCCGTCACCAGATTGAGCGCAATGATCAGTCTGGGTTGCCCGGCCCGACATGCCCGGCGAGATCCCCGGCGCTGTTCGGCGGCTTGCGTTCCAGGGCTGTCGAAATCCCGAAATCGGCGCCTGCAAATGCATCGAATGACAGTGTTCCTCTGGCTTACTCGCTGCGTGACACGATCGCCGATGCCGAGCAGGCCGTCGGCGTCTATGTCGCCTATCGACCGCAGCGACTGGTCTTTGCCGATGCCGCTGATCATCCGACACCATTGGTGGAATCCGCCGCGATGGCATCTGTGGCACTTCCGCCGCCTAGTTATGTGCCCAGTCTGCCGGCCAAGGTCATCCGCGACCGGGTGTTGAGCCGCGCCCAGTTGGAAACACTGGTCCACGCGCTGGAGGCAACGTCCTCCGATCTGCCCGGCCGCTATCGCATTCCCGAGCGCGGCCTCGAACTGGTGCCCGACGCGGATGGCGCCACCTATCGGCGCGGGTTTTTCCTCGGCGATGGCACCGGCGCCGGCAAAGGGCGCCAGCTTGCCTCGATCCTGATGGATCAGTGGCTCCGCGGCAGCCGCCGCCATCTCTGGATCAGCGAGAGCAATGCGCTGATCGAAGATGCCCGCCGCGACTGGCAAGCGCTGGGCGGTATGGTGCTCGACATTCAGCCGCTCTCGAAAATCAAGCCCGAGGCTAAGATCCGCCAGTCTGACGGTGTCCTTTTCGCCTCCTATGCAACGCTGCGCAGCGGCACTGGCGATAAGACCCGCCTCCAGCAATTGCTCGAATGGCTGACGCCGAAATTTGACGGTCTGATCCTGTTTGACGAGGCCCATGCCATGGGCGGTGTTGCCGGTGGTGAAGGCCGGTTCGGTGCCACCAAGGGCTCGCAACAAGGCATTGTTGGCGTGGAGTTGCAGAACCGTCTCCCGCGCGCCCGCGTGATCTACGCTTCGGCCACCGGCGCCTCTGACGTCAATAATCTGGCCTATGCAGTCCGGCTCGGCCTATGGGGTGAGGGGACTGCCTTTCCGGACCGCACTTCGTTCATCACCCGCATCCGCGAAGGCGGCATCGCGGCAATGGAACTCGTTGCGCGCGAATTGAAGGCAATGGGCGTCTATACGGCGCGGGCATTGTCCTACGTTGGGGTCGAATACGACATCCTCGAACACGCGCTCACGCCGCGCCAGATCAGCGATTTCGATGCCTATGCCGATGCCTGGGCGATCATCCACCGCAACCTTGAAGCGGCGCTAAACGCGTCGGGCGTCACCGATCCGCTGGAGGGCAAGACCCTCAACGGCCAGGCCCTATCTGCCGCCCGCTCACGCTTCGAAAGCTCGAAGCAGCGCTTCTTCGGTCAGCTTCTCCTTTCGATGAAACTGCCCTCGCTGCTCCCGGCGATCGAGGAGGCGCTCGCAACCGACCACAGCATCGTCATCCAACTCGTTTCGACCGCCGAGACCTTGCTCGATCGGCGCTTGGCCGACCTCTCCGCTGAAGACCGCGCAGAGATCCAGCTTGATCTATCGCCAAGGGAGATCGTCGCCGATTACCTTGATAACGCTTTCCCGACGCGCGCCATGGAAAGCTATTGGGACGAGGACGGCAATGAGCGTTCGCGCCCGATGTTCGATGAGGCGGGAAACCCAGTCCACTCGCAAGAAGCGCTCCGCATCAAGGCCGAGACACTGGAGTTGCTCGGTGCCTTGCCGCCAATCGTCCCCGCGCTCGATGCCATCATTTCGCGCTTCGGCACGGATTTCGTCGCCGAAATAACCGGGCGCACCCGCCGCCTTGTGACTTCGCCGGATGGCAGTCAGCGTCTTGAATCGCGCACGGCCAACCAATCGCTTGCCGATGCCAACGCCTTTATGGGCGGTGCCAAGCGCATACTGGTCTTCTCGGACGCCGGCGGCACGGGCCGATCCTACCACGCGAGCCTGGATGCCAAAAATCAGCAACGGCGGATGCACTTCCTGCTCGAGCCGGGCTGGCGTGCCGACCGGGCGATCCAGGGACTTGGCCGGACCAACCGCACCCATCAGGCCTCGGCACCGGTGTTCCGCCCGGTCACCACCGATTGCCGCGGGGAGCGCCGCTTTATCTCGACCATCGCGCGCCGCCTCGATGCCCTTGGCGCGCTGACACGCGGCCAACGGCAGACCGGCGGGCAGAACCTGTTCGATCCGGCCGACAACCTCGAGAGCGATTATGCCCGCGAGGCGCTGACCCGCTGGTACCACTTGCTCCATCAGGGCAAGCTCACAAGCGTCGGCTTTGCCGACTTCTGCGAACGGACAGGGCTGAAGCTCGAGCAGGACGGCGCGCTCACTGACAATTTGCCGCCGATCCCGCGCTGGTTGAACCGAATTTTGGCGCTACCCATTGCATTGCAAAACGCGGTCTTCGATGAATTCCTGGGACTGGTCGAGGCCCGGATCGACGCCGCGCGCAAGGCGGGCACATTCGACGCCGGCGTCGAAACACTGATGGCCGACAAGCTGACCACCGTTGAGGAGCGCGTGCTGCGTGAGGATCCCAATGGTGCCTCGACTCAGTTGCTCACGATCGAGGCGCAATGGGCGCCGAAGATCACGCGGCTGGCAGACATCGCCAAGCGCATCGGAGCCAAGACCCGTCTCTTGCGCAACGGTCGATCCTCGCGCGTGGCCGCACTCATGCCTGACCGCACTCGTCTGCTGGATGACGGCACGCCGGTCGCCAGTTTCACATTGCACCGGCCTGGTGGGCGAAGCTGGATCACGGCCGACGAATTGGCTGAAAGCCATTGGGATGATTGCGAGCGTAGCGTATTCGAAGAGGCCTGGCAGGGCGAGGCCAGCGATCTTGCGGCGCGCCCCTATACAGAGCGGTTCTACCTCGCGACAGGTCGCCTGCTGCCGATCTGGAACCTGCTGGGCGATGAGGCACAGGTCCGTCGCCTCGTAACGCAGGATGGGCGGTCGCTGCTTGGGCGCATCGTGCCCGCCGAAGGGGTCAACATGTTGCTGGACAAACTCGGGCTCGGCGATCGCATCGTGTTGTCGCCGGAACAACTGGTCGAGGCAGCGCTGGGCGGCAAGGTCGTGCCGATCGATGCGCTGTCAGGCGCCAGCATCAAGCGTTCGCGCGTCAATGGCGAGCAGCGCCTCGAAGTGCTGGGCTTTGATCCCCGCGCGCTGGCGTCCTGGAAGGCCAAGGGCTGCTTTACCGAAATCATCGCCTATCAGACCCGGCTATTTATGCCGTTGGGCAATGCGCCCGAGATCGTGGCGAAGCTGGCGGCTTAGGGGGCACACCTTTGCCTGACTTTGCTTGGAATGCATCTTCGAGATTGACAGTCTTTGCCAATCTTTGCTAATTTCTGGTTTCGGAGGTTCCCATGGCGACTATGAACATCTCACTGCCCGACCCCATGAAGCATTGGGTGGAAGCTCAGGCTGACACCGGCCGATATAGCAATGCCAGTGATTATGTGCGCGATCTGATCCGCCGTGACCAAGAGCGTGCGGACAGGCTAGCTGCCATGCAACGCCTTGTCGATGAAGCTCGCGCCAGCGGCCTTAGCGATGAGACCATGGCAGACATTCGGGCCCGGGCTATCAACCAGCAGGCCTCACAAGCCTGATCATGAGCCGATTTCGTTTAACGCGTGCCGCAGCCAACGATCTTGCAGCGATATTCCTCGATGGCATTGAGCAGTTCGGCCTTTCGCAGGCCGATGCATATCATGAAGGCTTGAGCGCAACCTTCGCGTTTCTGGCAGACTATCCTCATGCGGCACGCCTCCGCGAAGAAATCTCGCCGCGAGTCCGTGTCCATCGCTACAAGTCCCATCTGGTGATTTACGATCTGGGTGGAGGCAACGAGGTGACTATTCTGCGCGTGCGACATGGTCGAGAAGATTGGGTTGCCTCGAACTACGATGGGTAGTTTCTCCGCTTGGGCAGAGGTTGGCTGTTGTGCGAGTCTGCCGCGCTCCTGAGAGAAAAGGGGAAGCATTGGGGGCGAGGCCCCCTGGGAGACAAAAGTGTCTCGCATGATCCGGGCCTCGGAACTGGTCCGGGAGACCCTTCATGCAGACCACCACGATTCACCACGCCAAGCTGCGCCTGTCCGACAGCAATGTCCGCAAGCTCAATGCCGAATCTGGCCTTGAGGCGCTTGCCGCCAGCATTGCCGAACACGGCCTGTTGCAGCCGCTGATTGTCAGCCCGGCGAAAGGCCGCAAGACGCTTTTCGATGTCCATGCCGGCGGTCGGCGCTGGCGCGCGATCGGCCTGCTGATCGAGCGCGGTGTCCTGCCGAAGGATTACGCCGTCGATGTGCGGCTGTGCGGTGACGACGCCGCCGCCGCCCGCGAAATCAGCCTGGCAGAAAACCTCATTCGCGAGGCGATGACGCCAACTGACGAAGCTCGCGCCTATGCGGATATCGTGGCTGAAGGCACCGATGCCGAGGCTGTCGCCCGGCGGTTCGGCGTCACCGTGCGCCACGTGCATGGCCGCCTGCGCCTGGCCGATCTGGCCGAGCCGATCTTTTCCGCGCTGGCGACTGGCGACATCACGCTCGATGTCGCGATGGCCTATGGCTCGATCGGCGACCGCGACCGGCAGCAGGTGGCATGGGAGCGGCTGTCGACCAGTTGGCAACGCGACAATGCGCAGGCGATTCGCCGGGCCATTGCCGAAGAATCGTTGGCATCCAGCCATCCCGTCGCGCGCTTTCTGGGTGAGGCAGAATACACCGGCTG
Source organism: uncultured Sphingomonadales bacterium (assembly GCA_903832325.1). Lineage (GTDB taxonomy): Bacteria > Pseudomonadota > Alphaproteobacteria > Sphingomonadales > Sphingomonadaceae > Novosphingobium. Next base: position 83,175 of record CAILBC010000036.1, read on the forward strand.
CGGCGGGCGTATCGAGCGCGACCTGTTCGCCGGGGAAGGGGAGGGGCTCTGGCTCGATGGTGACCTCGCCATGGAACTGGCGATGAAGAAGCTGACGTTCGAGGCGGACGTTGCAGCGCTGGGCAGTCGCCTTGGCTGGGTCAAACCGCTTCTTGCGACCCATGTCAGCTACGAGGACACGAAGGAGTTGCATGCCTACTGGCCACGCCGTGAAGGCCCCAGCGCCGACGCCGCGGCGCGCATGCTGGAGATTTCTCAGCGCATCGAGGAAATCGGCATAGAGCTCGACGACCCGCAGGATGATGATGTCGTCGCAGCGCTTGAGGCAGAGCATGATGCACTCGATGCCGAATACGAGCGGCTCGGGGATACCGAGTATTTGATCCCCGACGAGGATCGGCCCAATGTCGGTACGTTCCTGGTGCTTGGCAAAGACGGCAGCCCGCGCCTCCTCGAAACCTTCTACACGACGGCCAAGCCCGAACGCCGGGGCGCTGTGCCTGGCAACGATCCAGGCACAATCGAGGCTGGTGACGAAGCCCCCGCCGTCGAAGCCGCGCTGCCACGTTCGCTCGAAGAGCAGATGGCCAAGGATCGCCGCGATGTCTTGGCGCTGCATCTCGCATATGACCATTCGCTTGCGTTCGATCTGGCGATCTTCTCGTTGGCACGTGATCTGGCTGGGCACTTCGGCACCAGTAAGACAGGCTGCACGATCCGCATCGGTGATCGCAACGAGCCGATGGGCCTCACCGGCATTCCGGTCAGCCTTGCGGTCACGGAACTCGAAACGATCCGTGCTTCGCTGCCACACGACTGGGCGCGCGAAGAGGACAGCTTAGCCGCCTTTCTGGCGTTCCGCGCACTCGACGATGACACCCGCGCATGCTGGCTCGCCTATGCGGTCAGCCAGAGTCTGACAGCGGGCCTCGCCAGTGGACCGCACAAATCGGCGTTTCAAACCGGCCTTGGCAAACTCATGGGTGTCACAGTCTCCGACCACTGGCGTCCTGGCGCCGAGAACTTTTTTGACCGCATCAAGAAGGGCCAGATCCTGAACATCCTCGGGCAATTCGATGCCGAGCTTCCCGGGCGGTATGCGACGGCCAAGAAGGCTGAACTCGCCTCGGCTGCCGCGCGGCTTTGCGCCGGTGACACGATCACCGAACCGGAGGTCAAGGCCCGCGCGCTCGCATGGGTGCCGGACGCCATGCGGTTCGGCATTGCCGGCGAAGTGGACGACAGCGGTCTCGCTGACGATGGCGACACCATCGAGCCGACCGACTTCACACCCGAAGCAGACGACCCCGCCTGCGACGCAGCCAACCAGAACGAGTCGTCAGAACTAGTCTCCGACGCGGCCTGACGTAGCCCAAACCGTCAAAACCGAGCGGGGGTTGGCGTGCCGGCCCCCGCAGTTCGCTCCCGCACGAGGCACCATGTCGCCAGAGGCAAAGCGGGGAGGCCGGGCGCGCAAGCGCTTGGACCATTGGAGGACCACAATATGAAACCCCGCCACGACATTTATGCGACCGTCACCGACCAACTCATTGCTGCCATTGAGGCGGGTGCTGGTGATTGGAAAATGCCATGGCACCATAGCGGTGCGCCGGTCATGCGCCCGACCAGCGTGGCTGGCCGTCGCTATTCCGGAATAAACCGCCTCGTACTCTGGGCCACGGCGGACGCCTGCGGCTATGCCTCGGGCACCTGGGCTACATACCAGCAGTGGCGCTCGATCGATGCGCAAGTTCGCAAGGGAGAGTCTGGCACGCACGTCATCCTCTGGAAGAAGATCGACCGGCAGGACGGCGCTACCCCGATTGGCAATACCGGCGATGGGGAAGGGGACAGCCGGGCCCGGTTCTTTGCCCGATCGTTCGTCGTCTTTAACCGTGACCAGGTCGATGGTGCGGAAGACACCCCGGACAAGCAGATCGCGCCGATCAGCACCACTGTGGCCGAGGCGCTTGCATTCCTGGAAGGGCTTGGTGTGCCGGTCGAATATGGCCTCCACGATGCTTATTACCGTTCTGACCTCGACAAGGTGTTCATGCCCGAACGGCAAGCCTTCGACAGCGACCTCGACCTGGTCTCAACACTCTCGCATGAAATCCTGCATTCCACCGGCCACGGGACCAGACTGGCCCGGGAAACGCTGCGCGATTACCACAAGGAACGCAGCATCCGCGCGCGCGAAGAGCTCACCGCCGAGATCGGCGCTTCCTATCTCATGGCGGATTTGGGGCTGGCTTATACGCCGCGCGCCGATCACGCGGCATACCTTGCGAGTTGGTTGGTTGCCCTCAAGCACGATCCGAAGGCGATCTTCACCGCCGCTGCGCAAGCCCAGGCCGGCGCCGACTGGATCCACGCGCATGCCGGCGCCAGCGCCGTGCCGCTCCAGATTGCGGCATAAGGTGCGGTATCGCACTCGTGGCGTCCGAGCGGAGCGCGCTGATTTCCTCGCGTTCTGCGAACACCAAAGTCGGTGGGTGATCCCAATAGCCACCGGAATTTTGCGCCGGCCATTGCCAAGCGTTTGGGCAATCGCCAAGGAATCGACATGCTCAAAGTCCAGCCATATTGCGTAGCCTGGCGCGACAATTGCCTGGCGGCCCTTGCCGTGAGGATAGTTTGACATGGCGAGCAACGGCACAACCGGACATTATCGCCGCCTGACAGGCGTGCTTCGTATGGCCGGTCACAGCCCGATGCTGGAAACCAGCGACAATCGCATCTTGCGCTTGGTGACGTCGGAAGACTTCGCGAGCTTCGATGGCGATTCCGTGATCGTCGAAGGCAATCTGACCGGTTTGGACCGGCTCCAGGTCGAATGGATCGGTCGCCCGGTATCGTAGTCGGGTCACTCGTCCCTGATGTTCAACTCTCGACGGGCGGGATTGCTTCTTCAAAGGTCGGGGTCAGCTTCTTGCGCCTTGGCGCCTTCGCTTTCACGGGCTCAGGTGTTGGCGCGGGAGCCGGTTTGCGTCCGAGGCCAATCTTGACCGCCAGTTCCTTGCGCTTGGCCGCATAGTCCGAGGCAACCAGCGAATAACTCGAGGGCAGGCCCCAGTAGCTGCGGTATGCATCCGGCGTCAGGTTGTGATCGGTCGCAAGGTGGCGCTTGAGCATCTTGAACTTGGCGCCGCATTCGAGGCAGGTGACCGCGTCAGGCTTTACCGACGACCGGATCGAGACAGCGGGCTCGCGCTTTTCCGCAATTGGCACTTGCGCCTCGCCCAGTTTGGCCAGTGATCCATACACAGACTGGATCAGCGCCGGGAGATCGTTGGCTGATACAGAATTATGGCTGACTTGGGCCAAAACGATATCGGCAACGAGCGCGAGCAGTGTGTCGTCAGCCATGGGATATGTGTCTTTGCATCTTGCGGGGAACGGCTTCCTACCGGGTTATCTCCATTTTGGCGAGAGTTTGACCGTCGAATTCGCGGACCTGTGCGGACAATTTGCCGGGCGCGATGCATTCAGACCTTCGGCAAGGCCGCAAGCCGCATCTCAAAAGCCCAAAAAAATGGACAGCCCGAAAGCCATTGGAAAGTTTGGGAGAGGATGCCTGAAAGGCAATTCACAGATGGGTCACGCCTGCCCGTATCGCAAGTGCGAAGGGCGGTGTTTCGGTTGCATGTACGTCAATCGTCGTAGGCATCAGGGATAGAGCCAAAGGGGGGAGCAGCCGGTTGGCGAGCGATGAGACTCGCGAAAGAACGGAGACTTCCCCCATGACCTGCCTAGAAATCCGCGGCGTGCCGCTTGCCACGGTCGAGCGGCTCAACCGCGAACGCACAATACCCCTCGAACGCTACCAGGTAGACGGAGCGATTGACCGCTTTGGCTATCTCGAAAGTCTGGCCGCCGATCATGGCGTTGAATTCGATGTGGTCCTGACGTTGGTCGATGTGCTCGGGCCCGAGGAAGATTTCGATGGGCTGGTGACATCGCTCGAAGACTTTGCCGCTGGCGCGTTTTGAGGAGCGGCACCATGTCAACGAACCCCACGTTCGATCGCACCGAAACGATCGCCCGCCTCAATGACCGCGCCCGACTTGGACTCGATCCGACAGCGCGGATCACCTTCACCCGCAATTGCCTTGCGGCTTTTTGCGATCCGGATGCCATCGAAGTCGTCGTTATCCAGTCACAGTTGCTGGCCGCGTTCCGCACCTGCACGTTTGCCGAGGACAGCCCGGAGCGCGACTTCGGAACGATCGAATTCCGGGGCCGGAAGGTGTGGATCAAGACCGATTATTATGACCCCGAGCTTTGCTACGGTTCGGAAGATCCTGCCAATGCGTCGGTGACGACCCGGGTCCTGACCATCCTCTTGCCCGAGGACTATTGATCGATGGCCGCGCTGCTTGCGGTCGACCGCTGTGCCGAATTGTTCGGCGCGGCGGTGACCATCGCCGACCTCGCGCTACATTCGTTCCCTGATCACGACGGTGACGCGGTCTCCATCTACCAGGTTTGGGACGTGCTGGAGCGCGACTGGTCCTTCGAACTCGATGCAGATGCCAGCGAGGCTGAATATGCCATCGGCGTCACCGCCAGGTTCCGTGACGGGTCCGTCCTCAAGATCGGAGCCCACGCCGATTGCTGCGACGGTTCGGGGTGCCGGCACTGTCGCGGCTATTGATCCTCACTTTTGCAAAGGGCGCGTTGCCATGACTTACCAGCCCACTGCGGAAACGCTCGCCATCGTCCAGCGGCTCGGCGGCCGCTGGCAGGGTGGCTATGCCATGGTCCGGTGCCCGGCCCATGCCGATCGCACACCGAGCCTCTCGATCCGACAGGGGCAACGATCAATCCTGGTCCATTGCTTTGCCGGTTGTGACGGCGCAGACGTCATGCAGGCCATCTCGCGCATGCTTGGTGGTCGGGTTCCCGTATCCCTGAACCTGCCGGTTCCGGCTAATGATCCCGGGGCGCCGTTTCGGCGGATCTGGGACGAGGCTGGTCCCATCGATGGCACGCTCGGCGAGCGTTATCTCGTGGACGTGCGCGGCATCCGATTCCGGCCACCCGATGTCCGGTTCCATGCCCGCTGCCCCAAAGGCAAAGGGCATGCCCTCGCGTTCCTGCCGGCTTTGATGGTCGGGGTCTTTCGGCGCGGGAACCTGATCGCGATCCAGCGGCTGTTCCTTGATCGCGACACTGGCCAGCGCACGGCACGCATGATGCTCGGCAACTCACGGGGCGGCACGTGGCCGTCGCGGATTACCGGACCGGGCATGACCATTGCCGAGGGCTTCGAAAGCGCCTGCGCCTATTGGCAAGTGACCGGCCGTCCGGCCGGGACCTGCTTCGGCGCTCGGAACTTCGCCGGTTTCGACGTGCCCGAGGGCAAGGACACGATCACCCTGCTGCCTGACAACGATGACGAGGGAAGTGCTCAAGCGGAACATGCCGTCTCCATCCGGCAATCGCGGGGCGTCGACGTGTCCATCGAGCCATGCCCGGCGCAGGCTGGCGATTGGGCCGAACTAGTGCGTCCGCATGGCCCCGCTGTGCCTTGTGCCTGGAAATAGCTTCGCGTGCTCAAAGGTGAGGGGGAGGGGGCCTGGCGAGACAACAGGAGCTTCACGCCATGACCTTGATACCCGCCTTTCCCGAGCACGCTGATCTTGCCGATATCGACGCCTTTCTCGCGAGCGACGCTGGTGCCGACTGGATTGCCCAACTTGCCGAGGCAGTGCCGCACTCGCGCTACTGGCGCTACCGCAGCGACTGCTGGTCGCTGAAACAGCTCAATGGCTTGGCAGCCAAAATCATCGATGCCCATTACGAGGGGCAGGAGACCGAATGCGCGATGGAAACGGAATTCGCGCCCGCAGAATTCGGTGACACCTGGCACTATCAGATCGCACGCCCGCTTCGAGACCAACTCGATGCTGCCGGTATCGGCGACACAGATGGAGAAATCCGGGAGGCAATCCGCTCAGCCTGGGAAAATGCTGCTGCCGATCGCGACGACAGTCGGGTCGCCGACCTGTTCGCCACCCATGATCGCTGCGAATTGATGTTCCGCTTCAGCACCGAGCAGTGGCTGGACGACAGTCTGATCCATTCACGCAAGCCCTGGCCCGAGGCGTCTGCCCTGTCGGTGACGCTCAACCTGCAATTGGCGTTGTCCAACCTCGGCTACGCCGTCACGGAATTCCGCAAGCGATCAGGGAACCGGCATCCTGCAACCGAATACCTGCAGCGCAGCGCGCGACGTCGGCGACAGCCAATCGTGACCTGGGATCAGTTGAACGAGCTCATCGACAACGCCTGCTCAACCTCATTCCTCTTCTGTCTCTATGCGATTGTGCCGATCCCCGACCTGATCTGGCTCGATTTGAGCAAGCCGGTGACCTTCGAGAAATGCTGGGTTGCCAGCCTCGATCCGATCAACGGGACGTTTCACGACGTCAAAGCCAATGGGCCAGTTACCGTTGGTCTGGATGATGGTCGGTTCCTTTCCGGTGGCCACTTGCGCTGGGGCCCTGAGAATATCTGCGGGCTGCACACTCCATATTACTACGGCTCGGTGCGCAACACGGAGGTCGTCGCGTAGAAATGGAGCAGCCAGCATTGTGGCGAGCCCGACTGCGCAATGGACGCCGCCGCAGGAATGGACCAGATAGCGAGCAATTCGTTTTGAGGGCGCAGTGCTGTTTATGCCGTGGTTCAGATTGGAATTGGATGGAATCGAATGCGGGTATCAGGATGGGCTGACGATCAGAGGCACATATGTGTCGCTGGACGATCCCGACTCGCTCGAGGCCATTTTCCCCGAGGACAGCAGAGGCCGCCTGCGCTGGCAAATTCTGACAAACACTGCGCCGGTCACCTACTATCTCAATCTGGTCGAGGACTATAACGACCAACCATCCGACCGCGTGGTTCAGAACACCGACTATTATCGGGCCGCCAAGGCCTATCTGCTGGCCTACGACATGGATAGCCTGGAGATCGGCATTGCGATCGACAACGAGGCGGCTTTTGCCCCGTTCCTGTTTTCGGCGCTTTCACTCGACATGCGGATATTCCTCGATCTCGAAGTGCAATTCGCCGATGGCGAAGACGCTCCGGCGCCCACTTACTCGGGATTTTGGTACCGGGCCGAGCCGATGTTTCTGCGCTCCGCACCGCGCTTTACTGTCCAACCCAGAGGGCGGCGCTAAAATAGCCTGGCGGCCAATTTGCTGAAAATTGCTTGCCTGAACGCGGCGCTTCACGCACTGGCCTGCGCCAGTTTGCGGACGTGGCGGAATGGTAGACGCCAGGGACTTAAAATCCCTTGAGCTTTGCTCGTGCGGGTTCGAGTCCCGCCGTCCGCACCATGGTGGGGCCCGTAGCTGAACGGTTAGAGCTGGCCGCTCATAACGGCTCGGTTGCGGGTTCGATGACCTTCGGTGGCCTGCGGCTCCTGCCGGGCCCACCAAACGCATTTTTGCGAAAAGCGGTCCTACAGAGACTCCGGTCCACGGCGTTACGTTGACGGTCATGGGGCGAGCTCAGTCGAACTATTCGACAATCCGATAGCAGTCTCGCGGCGCTCCGGCCGCGGCGAAGAGCTTGAGGTGGGTGGAGTGAGGTGTCGACGCCGGGGGCCAAGACAAACAACCATAGCGCATCCCGCCGTTTGCGGGTGTCGTCCTTCAAGGAGCACGTGTCCCATGAATATCGGTCAATTGAAGCCCAATGCTGCCGGCGTTTTCCTCGGCAAGATCCAGACGGCATCGCTCGATCTCAACATTGGCCTGCGGGCGGTTGAATCGCGCAATCCCGCCGCACCCAAGTTCGATGTGATGGTGCGCAGCCGCAGCGGACAGTTCCTGCCCATTGGCGGCCTCTGGGAGAAGACCGCCAACAACGGCGCCGGCACCTTCCTGCAGGGCCAGATCGACGATCCGAGCTTTGACGCGCCGTTGTCGATTGCGCTGTTTTCGCAAGACGATGGTTCGCTCAATGTCGCCTCGTCGCGGCCGCGCCGCCGGATCGGTCGTGGCTTTGGCGAACTTGGCGGGCAGGAGCCCGCGAACGACACGTTCGATCCGGGTGAGGGCGGTTTCGGCGCGGCATTCGCGTCGGACAAGGCCGAGCTTTCTGCCGCCGCCTGATCCGCAATTTACTTCCTGTTCGATCCTCTGGGCGGTCCGGCTTCATGCCAGGCCGCCCTTTTTCATATTCACATGTGCGCATGTTCACGGGCGCACATGCTCACAATCAGGAGTGCCTATGCTCACGGATTCCGAACGATTTGCCTTCATTCCCCGGCGAATTCACGCCTTTGCCAGCTCGGGCAATGCTTACGACGCCTGCCAAACCGACGAGGCGATCGAGACTGGCCACACGCTGATCATCCTGTCGGAGGGCGTTGTCGCGCTCGCGGGGGCATGGCCCATTGCGGTAACCGCCGCTTGCGGCGTGCTCCATTCGGTCATCGGCAAGAAAGGCGACACGCTCGAGAGCCTTGCTGCCACGTTCGATTTAACAGCCGAGGATATCTCGACCGCCGTCACCATCGCTCGCGCGTTCGGGTTCGCCCTTGATCCGGCGTTCCAGCAGGTTTGAGCGTGAACGTTTCTCAACTGTTGATCGTTAGAATGGCCGCCTGTCGCGAAAGGGCAATCGCATGCCCGACCGTGTCACTGCACTGACCGAGGCCGAACGAGCCACACTTGTCACCAGACTTGCCCAGATCCAGAGCCAGCTCGATCTCGCCGGTGAAGCGCTGGCCGCGGTTCACGTTAGCCACGCGCTCGATTGCATTGGCGGCGACAATCCGGGCGCTTGTTCTTATTCAACGCTGCAAGCTGCTAATGCGCGCTGACATTTAGACCTCGGCATCGGGCTGAACAAGCTCGACAGGGCTGACGCCGAGCGCCTGGGAAAGTTCATAGAGAGTGATCACGGTCGGGTTCCGGCGACCGCGCTCAAGGCTGCTGAGATATTGCTGGCTGAAGCCAGATCGAACTTCGACCTGCTCCTGGGTCAGACCTCGGTCCCGACGCAAGCGCGCGAAATTTCGGCCAACCAGTTTGCGCATATCCATGCGCACAAGGATCGCGATTTACACACTTTGAGTTTATCAACTATAGTATGTAAATGACCTTCGATGACGTTCCGGACTTTGGCGCTACGCCGCTCCTCCATCGCACGATAACTACCGCATCCTGGCCCACTCCCGCGATATCGGACAATGGATCACTTTGCGATGCTGCCAACCTTGTCCGATAGCCTCCAAATCACCGACAATTCCGCTAAAGGCCCAATTGCATGACCGAGCATAGCACTGCGCTCTCGCAAGCCGAACATCAGACGATCACCACCACACTCGCCCAATTCAAGAACCGGCTCTCGCAAGCCGGGGAATTGCTGGCAGCGACGCACATCGATCATGCGCTGCAATGCCTTGATCCCGAAAACCCGATCAACCAGCAGGTCGCCGCCGAGGCCTGAACGCTCGCTGCCACTACGTTTGATCTGTTACGATGCGGGCCGGCCCTCCGTGCTCGTGCTGCATCGCAGGTGAAATTCAGTGCCCTTCCTGTGGTGCGGGCGATCGGGACCAAGACCAGCTCTTGCCCGGGGCTATGTCCTGGGTTGAGGTGAAGCCATGCTCCAGACCCGCACTCTGGCGGTCATCAGGCGGCGTCGCGCGGTTAGCGGCGCAAGGAGCCACTTTGCTGGCAAGCAGTTGCGCAAACTGCTCTCGGGGCGGCCGAAACAGCGAGGGTAACCTTGTTGGTGCACGTCTCCTGGCAATCTGACCGGCAAGCCTTCCCGCCTGAGGAGGGATGAACACTACGCCCGCGCGGGCGCGCCGCAACCCCCATTTGTCGACCGAGTTACCGCCCTGCGGTCGGCGCCCGCACCACTCGAAAAATGCAGGTTCCCCTTCGCTGCGCTCCGGTGCTGCGCCCCCTCAACCGCGGGCTGCGCTTCAGTTCATCCCGGCGGGAAAGGCTCGCCGGTAAGATCTGGAGACAACTCATGAACAAGGTTTTCTTGTCCGGCCGCATCACCTCCGACATCAGCCGCTTCGGCACCGACAGCAAAGGCGGCGTCAGCTTCACTCTCGTCACCAGCCGCCCGGTCATCAAGGACGGTGAGGTCCAGAAAGACGAGAATGGCTACACCGAAACCTACGACCAGTTCCACACCGTCAAGGCTTTCAATGGTCTCAGCAAGTCGATCGCCAACCACAAGAAGAAGGGCGACAAGCTGATCGTTACCGGCGAAATCCGCTACACCCGCAACGAAAAGGACGGGCGTACATACTACAACACCGAAATCGTCGCCGACGAAATCGAGTTCATCTGACCCATACGGGCGGCCTGCGGGCCGCCCTTTTCATTCGGGAGCACACCCCATGCAGATCATCTCGGCCTTCGACGACATCGCCTGCCTCACCACCGGCATCACCGTCACCAACCCGGCCATGGTTGCCCGCATACAGATCCAGTCGGCCTCCATGTCAGACTACGAAATCGCCGCCCATCTCGCCAATGCCATCGCCAGCGCAACCGACGCCGCACATGCCCGCGCCTGGGAGGAAAGCCAGTTCGGTGAAGCCCGCGCAGAAACACTGGTCGATCACGAATACTTCGAAGATCTGGTTGCAGCCTGGAGCATGGTCGCCACCCAGCGTGATATCGACAGCCTCGATGGACTGCTGACCGAGGCGGTATCGGTTCATTGACCTGCGAGCCCTTCGGGGCCGGCGCCTAGCGGCGCCGGCCCCGATTATTCTGTGCGAGCCGAATAACGGCGCCGTTGCGCCGTGATCATGGTCGTAAAGGGGGCCGAGAGGTGACTCCGCAACCAGTTATTGCCGCGAAGGACAGGCAATCTATATCTTTTAAGTGTTGACCACGCATGTGGTCTGGCTGATCAGGCAAATGTCGCTTCGATTTCAAGCACGAAGGTCGAAAGCCACGCGGCACTGAACTTGGCAAGTTTGGCAACAGTCCCCGACATGCCGAAGCTCATATCCGTAGACTGTGAGAAGTTCATTGTTCCGTTTCGCGCATGACGCGTCGCTGCAACCACTTCGGGAAAATCATCGAGCCACACATAGGTTGGAAGGTGTGGTATGCGACTCCTGTCATCATACGTTAGCGTCATTCGCCGCTCACTCTGATTTTTCAAATCAACTTTCATTTGAACCGGTATTTCTTCGAGCTTTCCCCCAACAACAGCATATTTGCTATCCGATGATCGAATAAAAATGCTCAGTGATTTTAATCGCGTTTCGGCCCTCAAATAATTAATAATCTCAGCAACTTTCTGGCTTATGATATAGTTGTGAAAATCTGTTGATTTTATGATACTTTGTTCTTGCATGGGCCGAGGATGGCGCATGTATGTCACGCCTCGCATGAGCGACTGACCATGAATGTCGGTTGTATTTTGAGCCACTTCCATTGGAAGATAAGTGACCGGTGGCGCGGCATCTGGGCCCCAAACTAACTCCGATACACCGGACGCCAAGAATCCGATTCCTGCAGCAGCGCCAACTGTCACTGCTCCGGTCGGAATGAAGGGTGCTGCTACAACCCCGGCGCCTAATGCAGGGAGCGCCAAATAGGGCCGTTCCTTGGCTTGATGCTTAGCGCCCTCCCACAACCATTCTGCCCATCCTACAGCCTCAGGTTCCTCTACCCGGATGATCTCAACGGACATGCCATTCCCCTTTGGAAAAAACGATAATGCCTACCGTGCGCGGCGCAAGCAGGTTCCTTTGTGGAAAGGCTGCTAGCAAGGAAGTAGCTGGCGCTAAGTGGCCGGTTTATGAGCAGACCCTGATTTACAGTTCGAACGGCGGACAAAGGCAGGTGTCAGCATGAGCCTACATTTCCAGCTCTGCACCAGAACGGCGTATGTTGGTCGGAAGCTGCCATAAGCCTTCTGGTCCGCCGAACGTCCGGTAAGCCAGCATCGCCACCCGGAACCTGCCAGTCGGCAATCGGCCCAATACTCGCCATTGCGTTGGTCAGTCACAGCAGAAATTTTCAGGGCAAAACGGACCGAAACGAGCAGCTTGCGCCTGCCCACCAAGGCGGACACCGCGCTCTACTCCGCCCGTGCCGGGCTCCACCGAGCCTGAAGTCTCGGCCGCCGGGGGCGGTGACGATCGCATGGCGCGGGGTGCCTGGGGCCGGCGTTGCTCTGTCCCACAAAACAAACAACACTCTCTGATAGACCCAGCATGACAAGCTGGACGTGCGCATCTCAAGGATGCGCGGTTCCCCCAATTTTGCGCACCGCAAGCGGCACACAAAATCGGCTCCCCCACGCCCCGCTGGCGCGGCGTCGACCGGAGACCGGCCGACGTCCCTGACATGCTTCGCACAGCTTGCCGCCTGACTTTCAGTCATCACGAAGATGACGGATCGAACAGGAGATTACCCATGACGCAGTTCACCAGCTTCGAAGCCCTCAGCGCGTTCTACCGCGAGCAGATCGAAGCTCCGGGCTTTGACGCCGCCTTCGTCGAACAAGGCAATCTGGCCCAGCTCTCCATCCACGACGAACCCATGGCGACCGACATGCCCGATCCACAATCCGCGCGCGCCGCGATGGAAATGATCATCGGCACAGTCTTCGACCTGTTCCGCGCGACCCGCATGGAGGAATTCGGGCGCGACATCGTCTGGGGCATCGTCAACAGCTTCCACGTCACTTCCCAGCGCATCGAAAAGCGCGAGGATGAATCCACCAGGAAGCTTGGAGATCTCGCACGGTCCTTCGACCCTTCGGAAATCTACGCCGTCGAACTCGAAGAGGCCCAGCGCATCTGCCAGACCCTGATGGACTGCCGCGAAGTAATGGAAGCGATGCGCGACTATGCCGGAGAGATCTACCGCGTCGAAACCGGCCGGCCGTTCTCGACCATCAAGGGCAGCCGCGTTTCCTCGGGTCTCACTGCCAGCCAGATCGATGCCCGGGACTTCCTGGCTGCCAGGTCAGCACAACGCCGTGAAGAATATGCACCGACCGGTCCCGTCGTCATCTTCTCGGGCGGCACGGATTGGCATGACCACGAACTGCTCTGGCAGGCCCTTGATGAAACGCACACCCGGATCCCGAACATGGTCCTTGCCACCACCGCCCAATACAAGGGTTGCGACCAGATCGCTCACGCATGGGCAGCCTCGCGCGGGGTCAAGACGGTACGCTTCACGCTCAACCGGGCCTTGGGCAAGCGCGCCGGGTTCGTCCGCAACGAGCAACTCCTGAACCTGAAGCCTGTCCATGCGGTTGTCTGCGAAGGCTCAGGCATCCAGTCGAACTTGCTCAGCCGGGTGCGCGAGGCAAACGTGCCCCACCATGCCTTTGGCATCCGCCATCAACGCGTTGCTGCCTGACGCAACGGAGGGCGCCGCGCACCCCGCGCGGCGTCCTCCTCCTTTTCTTCTGTGGCTGGAGGCACGCGGACGTAGTGGCAATGCAAGCCCGCCACATGCCACGGGCCCGCTGTGCAGTGTGCCGCAATTTGGACAATTATCTTGCTATATTGCATCTTAATGGCCATATTTGGCCAATGCTGGAATCGCCCCAAGAGATTGCCATCAACTTAGGTGGTCGAATTCGCCAGCGGCGGATCGCACTCGGCCATACCCAGGCGGCCGCCGCCGAACGGGCCGGCGTGGCCTATCGCACATGGCGGCGCATGGAGAAAGACGGGCACGCATCAATCGATGATCTGGTGCGCGCAGCGCTGGCGCTTGCCTGCGAGGCCGATCTTGCCGCGCTGTTTCCGCAACCCGCTGCGCGTAGCATGGCTGAATTGCTTGCCGCTCAAGAGGCAAGCGCGCGCCGCCAAAGGCCCGTGCGACGCCGTGCCAGCCCCAAGCCAAAGCCATGAGGCTGGCTTCGGGCACCCCTTTGCGTCTGTCCTTGCGGCAGGACCTGTCTGCACCGGATCGCGCCGTCGGACTGCTTGCCATGGCCCGACAGCGCGCTGCCCTGGAATGGGCCCCGGAATTGCTGGCTGATCCGCTACCGGTTTCGCCCCTGTTCTATCCGTTGGAGAGCGGCTTGATCGAAGCGCGTGGCGGCCTGTTTGGTGGGCTGCACGGATTTCTGGCCGACAGTCTGCCCGAAGGCTGGGGCGTGCGTCTATGGCAGCGCCGTCTTGCCCGGCATGGGTTGAATTGGGCCATGCTGAGCCCAGTCGAGCAGCTTGCGCTGGTTGGGGAAGGCGGGCGGGGGGCGCTGGTCTATGCACCTGCAACAACACCGCCTGATGATGCCGCTGCGCTCGATCTCGATGCCTTGGCCGCCGACGCCCGTGCCATCCTGCTGGGCGAAGACAGTCATCTGGCTGATATGCTGGCGACCTTGGGCGGGGCCTCTGGCGGCGCGCGACCCAAGATCAATCTCGGCTTTGTCGGTGACGGCCGCATTTGCATTGACGAGGCTGAGCCATCCTCTCAGATCGCGCTGGCACCCGGCTATACCAGCTGGATCGTCAAATTTCCTGCGCTCACCGATCCGGTGGACATGGGGCCACTGGAACAGGCCTACGCTACCATGGCCAGCGCGGCCGGTGTGACCATGGCCGAAACCCGCCTCATTCCTGCGCGCGAAGGCCCCGCCTATTTCGCGAGCAGACGCTTCGACCGGCCCGCACCCGGGCAACGTCGCCACATGGTCTCACTGGCAGGCGCGACGGAGGCGCCACCCGACCGGCCAAGTCTCGATTACGATGGCTTTCTACGCGCTACGCGTGCGATCACCCGTCATGACGGCGACGTCGGTGAAGCTTTCACGCGGATGGTCTTCAACATCCTCGCTTGTAATCGCGATGATCACACGCGCCAGCATACCTATCTCATGGACCCGGCCGGGCATTGGCGATTGGCCCCGGCCTATGACCTGACCTGGTCTGAAGGTGCCGGTGGCGAGCACATGCTGGCCATCGAGGGTGAGGGCCGACAACCAACTCGCGCGCATGTGCTGCGCCTGGGCCACCGTCACGGCTTTTCTGTGGCCCGGATCGATGCGACCATCGACCGCGTAAGAGCGGCCGTGGCCGATTGGCCGACGCACGCAGCCAATGCTGGCGTGGGTTCATCGTTGCGTTTGGTGGCTGCACGACTGGCAACAATCGATCGCGATTTTGTGATGTAATGAGCACATCGAAGGGCTCAAGATCGGACGCTTGTCACCCCCAGTAACGCGATCGAAGCGCCTTATCACGCCGCCTGATGGCGGACGCATTGCCCCGCAAGAGCCCGGCGCCTCAGAAGCCACCCCAAAACCGGCAGACAGGAATTCACCCCACCAGTTCCTAAAAGAAGAGGGCACACCGAACGCGGCAGGGCCTCCACTATTTCGAGTGTTCGCCGGAGTGTTTCTGCGTTTCTTTCAGTGTCATAGTGTTTCATGCATCGAAATGTACGAAAATATTTATCGTACATCGGCCTGCATATGACCCTAATTCATGGCCAATATAGTGCATGCTGCTGCAGGAATGCCGCAAATACATCAAATTGTTTGACTATTTCGGTACATGGCCATGCACCGGTTATGCATCCCGCTGAAGCAACTCGCCTTGGCAGATCTTGCCAAATTTGGATGGCCCGCGTAAATTGTTAAGGCGATAATCGAGCCAGGCTGTTCAACACGAGCAGCATCATGGCACACTATGTACAGACAGGCGTGAGCCTGACCCGAAGCCAGGATCAGAGCATCCGGGCACTCGCCGACAAGCTCGGCATGACCTACTCCGAAACGATCCGCAACCTCGTCAGCACGGCGTTGCCGTTTGCCGAAAACGGGCACTCGCTCAACTTTGGCCGCATCGTTACGATTGTTGAATTCGCCAGCGTGGCGCTCGACCATCTGGTGCAAAAAATGATGCCTGAGGCATCCGATCACCTCCTGGCCGAGGCCATCAAGAACGCGAGGCAGTTCCATGCTTCGTGAATTTGCAAACCGGCGCGGCCGGCGTCCTGACCCGGTCCAACATGAAGCCGCCCGCGGCGAAATCGTCCGCAACTTTGGCTCCTTCACCCGTGGCTCGCAGCTGGTGCGGCTGCGCTACATGATGTTGTTGGAAGGCTTGCGCTGGCCGGTACTGGCCGGCTTGTCGAGCTTTGCCATCATCCTGATCCTGTTGCTGACGTTCCTGATGCAGGAACACGAGATCCAGCTTGTCGAAATGCGCATCTTCGCCTGGTTCTGGCATGTGGTCGATCTCGATCCCACCCACATGGTCAACCTGACGCTGCCCGACGATACCATGGTGCCAACCACGATCGGCGATGTGCCCAGCTATCCCGAGGTCGCACGGGCCTGGACCAAATTCGTTCGTTGCATCGTGGTGGCGCTGGGCGGTTGCGCGCTCCTGACCACGCCGCTGACGGCGTGGTTCGTCAAGCTGTCGCAGAAGATCGGCGTCGACATTCTGAAGGAACGACAAGAACGCGGTGCGACGCTGGTGTCGGCCGAAGAGCTCGCGGCAGAGATCGCAGCCTACAACAGGGTCGCATTTGCAGAGGAACTTGGCCGCAATCATCCGGCTCTGGACCCCGCAAGAACAATGGCCCTGTCAGTAGAGGAGCGCGCCAGGCTCGGTGTTCACGCGCCCTATACTATCGCCGGGATCGCCTATCCCTGGCGTCTCGAACAGACGCACGCCATGCTGATCGGCACGACTGGTTCGGGCAAAACCACCCAGTTGCGACGCATGGTCGCAGAAGCGCGGGCGCGCGGGCACCGCTGTGTGGTCTTCGACCTGACGGGAGCGTTCGTCGAGGCCTTCTATCGCGAGGGGATCGATACGATCCTCAATCCGATGGATGAGCGCTGCCCGCCGTGGACCATCTTCAATGATTGCGACAACTACGCCGATTTCATTGCGGCGGCGGCCGCGCTCATTCCGTCCGATGGGGCCAATGCCGAGCCGTTCTGGGCCATGGCGGCGCGCACCCTTTTCGTTGAAATGTGCGTCAAGCTGAAGGAACTGGGTGAGACATCGAACGGGGCGATCACCCACCACCTGATGTCCGCCGATCTGAAGTCGGTCCACCAAAAGCTGGAGGATACAATCGCCAGCCCCCTCACGGCGGTCGAAGCGGCGCGCATGGCGGAATCGATCCGCGCCGTGTTCAACACCAATGCACAGGCGCTGCGCTTCCTGCCCGATCCGGTTGCGGGCGGGCGGGAGCCGTTTTCGATCCGTCGGTGGGTGCAAGAAGATCCACAGCCCGGCTCAATCCTGTTCATCACCTCGACCCATACCGATCTGACGCTCAACCGTGCGCTGCTCACCTTGTGGATGGATCTTGCGGTCAACGCGCTGATGGGCATGCCCAGAACCCGCGATTTGCGGATGTGGTACCTCTTCGACGAGGTCCACGCTCTGCACCGGCTGCCGGCGATCGAGCATGGTCTGCAGACGTCGCGCGGCTTTGGCGGGGCATTCGTCCTTGGCATGCACAGCTTCGACAAATTGGCCGAGACCTACGGGGAGCAGGGGGCGATCAACCTGGCGTCTCTGGCGCGGACCAAGCTGATCCTCACTACCGCTGACAGAAGTACCGCCGATGTCTGTTCGGAGTTCATCGGTTCGCGCGAGGTGCGCGAGTCTGACGAGGCGTATTCGATCGGCGCCAGCCGTTCGCGCGATGCGGCAACGATCACCCCGCGCACCGAGGTCAAGCCGCTGGTCATGGCCGACGACATAATGAACCTGCGGTCGCTCAACGGGTATGTGAAATTCCCCGAAGGGTTTCCCGCGGCGCGGATCAGGCTGGTGTGGGAAGACTATCCGGCGATTGCCGAACCGTTCCTGCGCCTGAAGACATTGCGGCTCGCTTCCTACCGGCGCCCCGATGATGATCCGGAACCCGCAAAGCGGGTTGGGGGCGGTCCTGGTCCGATCATCGGGTCAGGCGGTGCCACGGAGCTTGTGCCGGATGATCGCGCTGTGCCCGCGTCAGGCGCGCTCAGGCCCGAACAATTGCAACTGACGTACATGGGGGAATCGGTAACCCCTCAGGGTGAGACCAGTGCGCGCCCTGACGAGGACGTGACTGCTAAGCCGGACGAGGGAGGGTCGGCGCAACCGCCAGCGAACGGTATCACCAAGGACCCGGAGCGCTTCAACTGGAAGCCGTCTTCGCCCGACGATGATGGCGAAATTGGCCGAGTTACGCAGGCGGCCGATCCTGGGGTTCGGCGTTCGATCGACAAACCTGCGCCAATGAAGCGTGAGCAGCAAATCTCCGTCGAGGTGCGAACCGGTCAGGCCACGGCGGACCCTTCCGAAAATCACCCCAATCGGCATGGCGCAAGCCACGACGAGCCTGCGCGATCGTTTGCGCCTGATGACGGTATGGATTTTGGGATTTAATCGATGCTGTCGGTCGCCACAGTCCGTTCTGCGGGCGGTGCCGCTGCCTACTTTGCCAAAGACGACTACTACACTGGTGAACACGCCAGCGAAGTAAGCGCCTGGGGCGGGCAGGGGGCGGCCGACCTCGGCCTTACTGGCGAAGTCGGGAAGCAGGTCTTTGAGGACCTCCTCACTGGTCGGCTTCCCGACGGCCAACAAATAGGCGATCCCGAGCGGCGGCGGGCCGGGATCGACCTTACGTTCTCCATGCCCAAGTCAGCCAGTGTCCTGGCCTATGTCGCGGGCGATGATCGGTTGCTGGCGGCGCACATGAACGCGGTGCGCCAGACCATGGACTGGGTCGAAAAGACGTTCGCGGAAGGGCGAACATACGACACCAACCGCAAGGGTGATCCGGTCCGCACCGAACACCTGACATATGCGATGTTCCAGCACGACACGAGCCGCAAGCTTGACCCGCAGGCGCACATCCATGTTGTCATCGCCAACCTGACCAAAGTCGCCGGAGATTGGCGGGCGCTTCACAACGAGCAGCTTTGGAAAAACAATTCCATCATCGGCAGCGTCTATCATGCGGGGTTGCGCACACTGGTCGAAGAGCTGGGCTACGAAACCAGCCTGACCGGTAAGCACGGCCAGTTTGAAATCGACGGCGTACCAAAGGCCGTCCTCTCAGCCTTCAGCCAGCGGCGCGAAGACATCCTGGCAAAGGCGAATGATCTTGGTCGGGGAGCCAACAATCCTGCGCTTATGCGCGAAATCACCAAACGCACCCGGGATGACAAGATCAACCTTGAGGACCGTGATGCTCTGCGCGCGGAGTGGGGGGAGCGGGCTGCTGGGTTGGGGTTTGATGGCGCGACTACGGTGTCTGGGGCTGAAGCGCGGGTCGCAGGCTCTGGCAAGGATGGCCAAGGGATCAACGCCTTGCAGAAGGTTGCTGCGAAGGCTGCTGAATGGGGTGAACGCTTGCGAGGATGGTTGCGGCCGAGCGATCCTCTGTTGAGCCGCGGCATGGCCCGCCTGTCGATGAGTTCGGCTGAGATCGGCGCGGAAATGGCGGTGGCTTCGGCGATCCGCATTCTGGGGCAGCGGGAGGCGGCATTCGCCATCCACGAAGTATCGCGCACCGCGCTCGATCTCGGGGTCAAGGGTGTGACCATCACCACCGTAGAAGATCGCATTGCTGCGCTGGCAAAGCAGGGGAAGCTGATTTTCGGCAGACCTACGCGGGCGGATGGGACGATCACCCATGTCACGACGCCGGAGCATCTGGCCGAAGAACGCAACTTGCTGGCCGGTATCGACGAGGGACGAGGGAAGGGCGCCGCCATTGTTACGCCTGCTGACGCAACCGCCCGCCTGCAGGCACAGTCCCGCGAGCGACCGCTTGGCTCGGAGCAACTGGCCGCCGGGGTGCTGGCGCTGTCGAGTTCGGATCGCATCGTGGTCATTCAGGGCGTTGCGGGTGCGGGCAAGACATCGCTCATTTCGAGCATTGCCGATGTGGCGCGGCAGGAGAGCAAACAGGTCCTAGGACTCGCGCAGGCCAACACCATGGTCGCCATGCTGAAGGATGAGGCGGGCATTTCTGCGCAGACCGTATCGTCGTTCGTGAACGACCATTTGCGCGCGGCGCTTAGCGGGGGCGGTGAGGCATTCGAGGCGTCGCGCGCCGCGCTCAAGGACACTATCCTTGTGCTCGACGAAGCATCGCTGGTTGCCAGCAAGCCGATGAACGACCTGGTGACCATCGCCAATCGGCTTGGTCTCGATCGCCTGGTTATGATCGGCGATCGGGCGCAGTTGCAGCCGATTGACGCCGGAAAGGCATTCACTTTGGTCCAGTCGCATAATCCAGCGATGGCCAGAATGGAGGTCAGCCACCGGCAGCGGACCGAGCATATGCAGGCCGTTGCGGCGCTAACGCGGGCTGGGGAGTTCGCGACGGCATTCGGGGTGCTTGGCGATCGTGTCGTCAGCGCTGGTGCAGAATTTCGTCAAGCCGCCGCGAAAAAGTGGCTGGAGTTGTCCGCTGAGGAACGGGAGGGGACTGCGCTTTATGCGTCGGGCCGCGAAACGCGTTCCATTCTCAACGCGCTCGTACAGGACGGATTGCGGTCTGAGGGCACCTTGCGTGGTGAGGGGATCAGCCTGACCCGCCTGGAATCTGTGAACCTGACGCGCGAGGATCTGCGGTATGCCCAAAACTACCAGCCCAGACAGGTGCTCGAGGTGGTGGCGCGGGACAAGCCGGCTGGGTTGGCGAACGGGTCTTATGAGGTGTTGCGGGTTTCTCGCAAAGGTGTGGTGACTTTGCGGGATAGCGAGGGAAATCAGCATAAATTCAGGCCGGACCAGCTCGAGGCTGATTCCAAGCAGGACCTGCTGAGCCTTTCCGAACGGGAGACCTTCCGTCTCTACGAGGGTGATCGTGTTCGTTGGACAGCAAACGACAAGGCGCGCGGGCTGCTGAATTCGGCAGAAGCTGAGGTCGTCTCTATCGGCAAGTTAGGTGTAGAAGTCAGGACAGCAGACGGAGCGACGCTGTTACTCGAGCCTGGAGATCGGATGCTGGCGCGCCTTGGGCTCGCCTATGCCATCAATATGCATCAGGCGCAGGGGATGACCACTGACAAGGGTATCGGCGTGATGCATGCGGCTGAACGCCATCTGTCCAGCCAGCGGCTTGCCCATGTCATGGCGACACGGGTTCGGGACGATCTCACCATCTTCACGAATGATCGGGATCAACTGCTGCGAACCATTGGCGCCAATTCAGGTGACAAAGCTAGTGCAATCGAGGCGGTAAGTGAGCAGCAGAGTCCTAAGAGCGCGAAGGCCAAGGGGGAGGATCGTCACCAGCAGCCCGTGCCACGGGATCCGTTCGCAGTGGACCCGCTTTCCATGAGGGCAGGACGTTTGCAGGCAACAATCGCACCCAAAGCACCGGAACTCGATGTTCCCGAAATTGATCTCGAGTTGGGGCTGTGATGCGCGTGTTTCGCCCTCAAAGCTGACCTTCCCAAGCAGAGATCGGCCTATCGGCTGCGGACGTTTGTTCATGTGACCGGTTCGAGAACCACTAGCCGAAAATCGCCGCGTTCTACCTCGGCCAGGGTATGCTGGGTGAAGCGCAGCGGGCCATCCTGCGGGTGCTGGAACAACCGCAGGCCACCCTCGCGGGCCAACACGCTTTGCTGATCCCAAGCCGTGCGGAACACGGCGCTGTTTTCACGGAGCCACGTTACCACGCCCGCCACACGCGGGTCGCCCAAGACTCGGCCGTAATCGCGGCGGAATTCGGCCAGAACCCGCTGGCTGCGCGTTTCCCAATCGGGCAGCAGGGCGCGGGCCTGCGCGCTGGTGAAGATGTACCGCAGCAGATTTGGCTGATCCCCAATATCATGCAGGCCATCGAACAATCCGACAAATAGCCGCCGCGCCGCCTCATTGGCGCAGCACACATTCCATGCCGCATCCAGCCCATAGGCCGGCCATGCCAGCCCACGCACCAGCGCGACAATGGCGGGCGGTGCTTCGGTGGCTGCGCGCGTGAATGGGTCGGCAGGATCATGGCGCGCGGCCAGCGTGAAAAGATAGGCGCGCTCGGCCCGCGTCAGGCCCAGCCCATCGGCAAGGCGGGCCAGCGTCTCGGCCGAGGCGCGCACTTCGCGCCCTTGCTCGATCCACGCCACCCATGTGACGCCGATCCCGGCGCGCGCGGCCAGTTCTTCGCGGCGCAGGCCCGGCGTGCGGCGGCGGCGGGTGGGCGCATCGGGAGCGATGCTCTCGCGGCGCGCGCGCACGAAGGCGCCCAGCAATTTGCGTTGTTCCTCATCCATCATGACAACGTTTATAACAGTATAAGTTTATCCATTGTAACAGGCTAATTTACCGGTCAGACGCTTGGTTGTAAGGAGAAAGCCTATGACCCAAAGCCAAGAAACAATCGCCCAAAGCCAGTTTGGCCCGCAAGCCCATGCCTATATCGCCAGCGCCGCCCATGCCCAAGGCGCGGACCTGCAACGCATCGCCGCCATCGCGGCGGAGCACACGCCCGCTCACGCGCTCGATCTGGGCTGTGGCGGCGGCCATGTGGCCTACGCCATGGCACCCTACGCCGCCCAGATGACCGCCAGTGATCTCTCGCCAGACATGACAGCGGCTGTGGCGGCAGAAGCCGCGCAGCGGGGCCTCAACAACGTCGAGACCATTGCCGCGCCCGCAGCGTCGCTGCCCTGTGCCGATGGTGCGTTTGACATGCTGGCCTGCCGTTTTTCGGCGCATCACTGGCAGGATGTGCCCGCGGGCCTGCGTGAGGCGCGGCGCGTTTTGCGGGCGGGCTGCGTGGCGGTGTTTGCCGATGTGTTCGCCCCGCAGTTGGCCGCCGCCGACACCCATCTGCAAGCTGTCGAACTGCTGCGCGACCCATCGCATGTGCGCGACTATAGCGAGGCTGAATGGCGGGCGATGCTGGCAGAGGCCGACTTTGCCATCACTGCCATCACCAAGGGGCGCCTGCGAATGAATTTTGCCGAATGGACCGGACGCATGCGCACCACGCCGGACCGCGCCGCAGCCATCCGCACCTTGCAGGCGTTGGCCAGCAGCGAGGTCGCCCGCCATTTCGAGATTGAGCAGGATGGGTCTTTCACCCTCGACACCATACTTATCGAAGCCGTCTAGAGGCCGAGGTCCGACAGGCCGGGGTGATCCTCCGGCCTACGCCCTTGAGGCCAATGGAACAGGCGGTCGTCCGGCTTGATCGCCAGATCATTGATGCTGGCGATGCGGCGGCGCATCAGCCCGCCCTCGTCAAACTCCCAATTCTCGTTGCCATAGGAACGGAACCACTGGCTATCCGCATCATGCCACTCATAGGCAAAGCGCACGGCTATCCGGTTCTCGCGGAATGCCCAGACTTCCTTGATAAGCCGATATTCCAATTCCCGCGCCCATTTGGCGGATAGGAAAGCGATTATTTCTGCGCAGCCTGTGATGAAGTCTGTGCGGTTCCGCCATTGGCTGTCGGGCGTATAGGCGAGAGCTACGCGTTCCGGATCGCGGCTGTTCCATGCGTCTTCGGCCAAACGCGCCTTTTGCGCGGCGGTTTCAGGGGTGAAAGGCGGCAGCGGCGGGCGGCTCATTGGGCGTGCTCCATCTGGGCAGCGGCTTTACGCGCTTCGGCTTCACGAATGGGCAGGATGGCGGCCATGCGCTGATTGTAGGCGGCAAGGATTGCGGGCGGCGCGGTTTCTGGCGTGCCAGCATCAAACGGCGGCGCAGGGGCGTATTCCAGCCCCAGTTGCAGCGTTTGGGCCAAGCCTTCGCCGCCGAGGTCCGCCAGCACCGTGAGCGCGAAATCGATCCCCGCCGTCACCCCGCCGCCGGTGATGACATTGCCGTCGCGCACCACGCGGCCCGCATCCGGCGTGGCCCCGAACAGCGGCAACAGATGCCGCCACGCCCAATGGCAAGCGGCGCGCTTGCCCTGAAGCAGTCCCGCCGCGCCCAGGATCAGCGAGCCAGTGCAAACCGACGTCACATAGCGCGCGCCAAGCCCAAGGCGCCGAACTTGAGCGATGAACGTCGCATCCAGCGCCACCTGTGTCGCGGTGACGCCCCCAGGCACGCAGATCAGGTCGCAAGCCTCGATGTCCGCCAAACGGACCGTGCCCGCAAACACCAGTCCCTCGGCCGCCACATCGCCGCCATCGCGGCTCGCGACGATAGTTTCGCTGCCGGGCAAGCGCGAGAGGAACTGATGCGGGCCGGTGAAATCAAGCTGGGTCATGCCGGGAAAGGTGGCAAAGACGATGCGGAAGGGTCGGTCGGTCATGGTGGCCTCCTGATGGGAACGCCCCTTCATCGCGCAGGCCCCCGCTTGACGAAATGACAGTGATCCCTCATTTTGCGCCATGCCCCGCACCATCGGCCTTTTCCTTTATCCCGATTTCCAGATCCTCGACGCCTGCGGGCCGATCACCAGTTTCGAGATCGGCGGGCGGATGGGGAGTGATGCCTATCGCCTGATCCTGCTCTCGGCCTCGGGCGGGCCAGTGCGGAGTTCCGCTGGTGTCGAGATGGCGACCATCGCACAGCAAGACGCTGGCGCGATCGACACGCTGATCGTGGTCGGCGGCAATGGCAGCCGCGATGCCATGCGCGATGCGGTCGTGCTGGCCTGTCTGCGCGAACTTGCCGGTACTGTCCGGCGCCTGTGCAGCGTATGCTCCGGGGCTTTCCTGTTGGCGGGCGCTGGGGTGCTTGATGGACGGCGCGCCACCACCCATTGGCGGCGGGCGGGGCTTTTGTCGCGGCACTTTCCCAAAGTCATCGTCGAGCCGGACCGCATCCATATCCGCGATGGCCATGTCTGGACCTCCGCCGGGATCACCGCTGGGATAGATCTGGCGTTGGCGCTGATTGCAGAAGATCTGGGCGAGGATTTGGCCCGCCGGGTGGCGCAGGAGATGGTAGTCTTTTACCGGCGCCCCGGCGGGCAATCGCAATTTTCCGCGCTGGCTGAGCTGGGCGGGGACAGTGCGCAATTTGCCCCCTTGCTCGACTGGATCCGTGCGCATCTCGATCAGCAGCTGACAGTTGAGACCCTGGCTGCCGAATCTGCAATGAGCCCGCGCAATTTCAGTCGCGCCTTTACCCGCGAAATGGGCATGAGCCCGGCTAAGGCCGTCGAACGCTTGCGGCTGGAAGTCGCCCGCGAACGTGTCGAAAACAGCCCCGAGCCGATCGAGAAAATCGCGGCCCGTCTGGGCTTTCATGATCCCGAGCGTATGAGGCGCGCCTTCCTGCGCGCCTTTGGCCAGCCCCCGCAGGCCATGCGCCGTCTAACGCGAGGAATTCAAAGGCCAATTGCGCCGCGATAGCGGCCGTTCCCAGGCGTCCGCGAGTTCGTCGAAAGCGGCCATCCGTTCATTGCAGGGCTGACGTGTCGAAATGACGTGGTCTGGGACAAGCCGTCATCCCGCCCAGTTTGCCAAAAGTCGGCTTCCGAACCGAGCCGACATTCTCGGGTTAGGCCACCTTGGCTCATTAAACGAGTAAAGCTGGCCGATAGTTGCGCCAGCCACTTGTCGACAAGACCGAAGTGCTGGCCGCGGCGCGAGGTATAGAACCGTGGGAATCTCTGCTCCTCAGTACCGCCGCGGAATCCCTTTGGACATAAAGCGTTCGACCGCGTCAAACTCCGTAGTATCCGACTGACGTCAGGCAGAATCGCAAGGCAATCGATCAGCATCAGGGGGTATGGTGGAAGAGAACCCATCACAGGATTACCGCGTGCAGTTCGTCACCGAACGCGCGATCTCGCGCCAGGGTGAACCGGGCACGATTACGGTCGCGCCAAGTTCGGACAGCTGGAATGATTTCGGCGAGCGCATCCTCGTCGAAATTGCCATCCAACCCCGCAGCGAAACCCCATTCTCGCACGAGCGGCTGACCTTCCGCGGCTTCTTTGGCTTCGTCGAGAAACAGTCTGGCAAGAACGATACACTGCACTTGCGCGACGCTGTCGACCAGACACCCGACCTGCCCGTGGCGGCCGACCAACTCCCTGATTTCTTCACGATGCTGCCGGACATGGCGAGTTATCGCCGGATCGTCGGCGATCTCGGCCCGGAGGAAGCGCGGCTCGCACTGCGTGCGATGAACGACATCGTCGAGGCTGACGACCGGCCGATCAATCGTCCCTGGCTACGCGCAGCACGCGATAGCCAGATCTTTCTCAACGCCTTCCTGCGGCACAGCGAGCCTTATTTCACGTGGAAGAATGCGGCGCCGATCCTGCGCGGTGTGGAATATGAGGAACTCGACCGGATTTCCGACGGGCTGCATATCAAATTCCGGCTCGCCGGCCGGCCCAACGACCATGACCTCTCCTTTCGCTTCGCCGATGGCGACGCCGTGCTGCCGCAACGCTTCGCGATCGTGATCGGCAAGAATGGCGTAGGAAAAAGCCAGACGCTGGCACAGATCGTCGATGCCGCACTCGCCGGCAAGCCGAAGCTGACCGACATTCGCGGCGACCGGCCGCTGTTCAACCGCATCCTAGGATTCTACCCGTCGGCGACCATCACCTCGGTGTTCCCGAGCGACCGGCGCAAGCGTGCGCGGGTCTGGTATCGGCGCTTTTCGATGGTGAGCGGGCGCTCGCGCCAGACGACCAGCGATCTCATTGTCCAGCTCGCACGCAGCATCGAAGGCATCGGCGCCACCAGCCGATATGACATCTTCCTGAAGGCCATCACCGCAATCGACGGGTTTCGGGAACTGGTGCTGCGCACCAAGAGCGGTGAGCGCGGCCCGGTCCCGGTTGACGGCCTCAATCGCGGCGCTGAGCAGGAGACCATCCGGCGCTATGCGTCGATCAATACACGCTCGGAGCCGGTCCGAATGACCGAAGGCCGGACCTATCCGCTCAGCAGCGGCGAGCTCAGCTTCCTTCGGTTCGCGGCGCTCGCTGGCCTATACATCGAGAACGGCACGCTGCTGCTGTTCGACGAGCCCGAGACGCACCTCCATCCCAATTTCATAAGCCAGTTCGTGGCGCTGCTCGACAGGCTGCTCGCGCAGACCGGGTCGGCGGCGATCCTCGCGACCCATTCAGTCTATTTCGTGCGCGAGGCGGTCGAGGATCAGGTTCTCGTGCTGCGCTCGGAGGCCGACCGGGCGATCACCGCGGAGACGCCGACGCTGAAGACCTTCGGCGCCGATGTCGGCGCGATCTCTTATTTTGTGTTCGGGGAAGACCAGCCCTCGCGGCTCGCGCTCGATGTCGAGGACAAGATCATGGCGCAGGGCGCGTCGTGGGAAGTGGTGTTCGAGACCTATAAGGATCGGGTGTCGCTCGACCTGCTCGGCGAGATCCGCGCACGCGTCGAAGGCACCGATCGGGAGGCCGACGGACAATGAACCGGCTCGATCCGTCCGAGGATTTCGACGATGCCGGTGCGCTCGATGCGCTCGGCCTCAACACGCGCCTCAAATCCTATCCGGATTTCGCGGCCGAAATCCCCGCGCTCAAGGCCGGCTATCTCCAGTATGTCGCTGCCAGCGGCAACGCCCACGCCATCCTCAACGTGGCCCTGCCTGACCCAATCAAAGCACAACTTAGGTCGCTTTACGCCAGCCCGTCCAACGAGCTGCCGCACATCAACCGCATGCGCGCGGAGAGCGACGCCAATTGTTGCCCTATGTGCGGATCGTTCCACAGCGGCACGCTCGACCATTTGCTGCCCAAGACCGATTTTCCGGCTTTCGCGATCTTCGGCCGCAATCTCGTGCCTGCCTGCAAATGTAACAGCAAGCGCAGCACGCTCCTCACCGGACCCAATCCGGACGAACGTATTCTCCATCCTTATTATGACGACGTCCTGGGCGAGCGGCTGTTCGTCGCGCGGTTCGACGACCCCGGCCCTGTCCCCAGAATCTCGCTACGGCCGCTGCTCGATCCGCATGATCCCAATTACACATCGGTGCGGTTCCACATGACCAACATCGTCGAGCGCACGTCGATCATACGCTATCTCAAGACGAGCTGGATGGGCGTGCTGCGACGCCCAAGCCTCGCGGCGGCCGAGCTGCGCAATGCGCCTGCGACCCGCCAGAATCTCGAAGACATTCTGACGCTCGAGCTCGACCGCCAGGACGATACGCATGGCAGTAAGAACAACTGGCGCTCGGTATTCATTGCCGGCCTGCTGGATGACCCTGTCCTCGACTGGCTGATCGCCGCTTTCCAGCGGCCGAACTATCAACCTGACGGCCCGTTGCTCAACGGTATCGTCTAGTGACGGACCCGAGTGGAAACGCTATACCGGCAAAGAGGGACCGGTCCAGGGCGGGTGCCGATGTGGGACTCTTGAGCGACCGGGACGACATCATCGCAGCAGCGAATGTGGGCACGCTGCCCGAACTGTTCGTCGAACGGCTGCGCCGTCACCAGACGGACGAGCTGGGGAAGGCGTTCCGCGCGACCCTGACCAAACTCCATCATGACGGCACGATCGACGTGCTTGAACCCGCGCGCCAGATCGCGACGTCGCCGATCAACCAGCACGACTTCTTCACGGTGATGCATGTTTATACCGAGCTGATCCCGACGCTCGATGCTAGCGTTACGGACATGCTGGCTGCGGTGAAGGCGCTGTCCAACAGGGCCGGCGAGGATCTTGCCGCAGGCATGCCCAATGGCGCCTATCGCAGCTGGGCCGAACACGGCAGCCGCGCTCGCGACACACTCGAGACGATCAACCCGGAGGATGGCGACGACAGCGCCTATATTTTTCTGGCGCTGCAGGCGCTGGCCAAGAGCGAGCCCGATGCGGCGCTCGACCGCGCGATCCTCTATGTCGGCGGGAATGCCGGTCCGGCGCGGTCGGCTGCAGCCAAGGCAATCGGCACCTTTGATGTCAACGATCCCCAACGCCGCGCTCAAGCTATAAACGCGCTCACCGCCAATGGCGCCAGCGCCGATGACAACAGCCTCGGCCATATTCTCACCGCGATCTGCGAGATCGCCAAGGCGCATCCCGATGCCCACACCGATGCCGCCGCGCTGATTGAGGCCAATATCGCCCGCGCGGGCGACCATGCGATTCACCAGCTTTCAGGCGAGCTGATGTTTCACGCCGATGAGCTGCCGCCCGAGATTGTCAAACCCATAACTTCGATCATGCACAAGGTACCGATCGGCAATCTCGGCACGATCCGCAACATCGGTGCAGCGGCCGGCAAATTGGCGGGCAAGGACCGTTTAGACGAAGCGCTGGCGCTGATCACGCCACTCATTTCCGCCCATGAGGAACTGACCTCGCTCGACCCGCTCGGCAACGTCAATTACAGCCTGTTACAGCTTCCGCCCGACCAGCTGGCCAGGACCATCATGGGCTGGCTGCTGGCGTGCGACCCCAATCTCGGCCACGCGACGATGGCCCTGGTTGGCGACCATCATGGCGATGCGCCGCTCATCCTCGATCCCCGCTCCGCAGCCGCAAGCCTCGACGACCCCAAGCGGATCCTGCTTGCCCACAGGGCGATCGGCTGGTTGTTCGTCCACCCGGTCACCGCCGCGTCGCTGGTAGTCGGCCTGCTCGATGGCGCCAGCGACGCTGCGCAGCGCACGATCGCCGTACTTCTGTTCGATCCTTTGCTGATAAACTTTTCCGGGTCGGTCGGCGACTGGATCGCCGAACAGGCCAAGGCTCCGGGTCATCCATCCCAAGCCATCCTCAACGATCTCGTCACGCGGCTCGAGGCCTATATCGGGGGGCTGCGCGCGCACAGCCGGATCAAAGAGCTGCGCCCGTCCGAGCGCGAACGGCTGATCGAGAACCACCGCCAGCATGAGTCGACGCGCGAGGCCTATAAGGCATCGGAGGAAACCTCGATCTTCGCGTCGCTCGCAAAGCGGCAGGTGCTGCTATACGGCACGCGCTCGATCAGCTATTTCAAGGGAATGGGCGGCAAGCAGCAGCGCAGCGAGATGAAGATGCACATCTTCAGCCACAGCATCGAATCGCCGCGCCTCGACATCATCGAGCCGTTCGACCTCGACTATATGCTGCGCGTGTTTCGCGCGATGAAAACCGCGCCATGAAACTCGTCATCCGGGAATATTTGGGGTCGCTGAAGGAGCGCGACGAACTGGACGCAGTTCTACCCGACCTACTGACCGAACTGGGCTTCACGGTCTATTCGCGGCCGGCGCGTGGCACGCGCCAATATGGCGTCGATGTCGCCGCGGTCGGCCCCGGTCAGGACGGCATCCGGCGCGTGCATCTGTTCTCGGTCAAGTCGGGCGACCTCGACCGCCACGAATGGAATACGGCGAGCCCGCAAAGTCTCAGACCGTCGCTCGACGAGATTCTCGATCATTATATCGGCAGCCGCATCCCGCCCGAATATGCGAGCCTCCCGATCGCGATCTGTCTGACCTTCGGCGGTGCGATCGACGAGCAGGTCCGCGCCGAAGTGACGGGTTATATGACCCGCAACACCACGCCCAAGATCAGCTTCGAGGAGTGGAACGGCGATCGACTGGCACAGGTCATTCTCGACGGCATCTTGCGCGAGGAGCTGCTGCCAGCACCGCAACGAAGTCATTTGCGCAAGGCCGTAGCGATGGTCGAGGAGCCCGACATCGCGCTCGACCATTTCCAGAAACTGCTGCGCGCACTCGCCGACCAGCCCGGCACGACGCCCGCAGCCCGGCTCAGCCAGGCGCGGCTGATCAACATCTGTCTGTGGATCATGTTTGTCTGGGCGCGCGAGGCCGAGAATGTCGAGGCGCCGTACCGGGCCAGCGAACTGGCGCTGCTTGAGGTATGGCAGCTCCTGAAGACCGACATCGCCAGGACCTCGAGAGCAAGCGAGGCCGCCAGCGTCGTCCTCAACGAACTGGCCGAGCTCCATTTCACGATCTGGGACACGCTGTTCGAGGACAAGATCCTACCGGCAGCGGAAATCCGTCACGCGATCTCGACCTCGGTCGAAAGCCTCGCCGCGCTCGACATCAACCTCAAGCTTTTCGACCTCATCGGCCGTCTTGCGCTGCGTGGGCTGTGGCTGGTCTGGCAATTGTCGCCGGCGACGGGACCGGTCGTCCTTACCAATGACTATCTCAACACCTTGCCGCCGCTCCTCTCCGACGCCACCCGTGCCACCGTCACCAGGATCGACACACTGATTGAGGCGATGATGGCGATCGTCAGCAACAATCGCGCGCTGCTCTCGCCGATCGGCGACTGGCAGGCGATCGACATTGGTCTCGCCTTCACCCTGCTCGCCTGCCGTCCCGGCGCGCATGGCGCGATCGATCAATGGGCCGAGGAACTCGCCAAGCACTCGATGTTCGCGTTCAAAGCGCATGGCCGCTACCCGATCACCAGCCGCTCCTACTGGGACTTGGTCGATCATCCGTCCGAGCGCAACGACGAGTATCGTACCCAATCGACCGAGGGCAGCATCCTCTATCCGCTACTGGCGATCTGGTCGGCAGCCAGAGGCGTGCAGACGCTGTTCGACGAGATCGCAATGTTCAGCGAGGACGCCCTTGCACATTGCACGTTCCAGACCTGGCTTCCCGACGAGGACAGCGAGGACAATCTTTATCTCAACCGCGACAGCCACGGGGCGGCGCTAGCGGGCATTCCCGTGACCGAGGGCACGCGCGACACGCTCGATTTCATCCTCGCCGAGGCGAAGACCAACAAGCATTATGACCAGCTCTCGGCGGTGAAGCTCGGCCATTGGCCGATCGTGCTGGCCGCTTGCCGCGCACATCGCCTGCCGGTGCCGCCGCAAGTCTGGCGCGACCTTCTGCCCCATGTCAGCCGGCCAGCCAGGGGGCCGGTCCCTCCGCCAGATGACGGCGCGCCTGAGCCACCAGACGCTGGATCCGAAGACGCTCGCTAGACGCGGTCACCCGCCAGCACGGTCCCGCCACGCCGACAGGGCTTGGCCTATGTCGAACTGCGACGCGGAACTGGCGAACAACCGGGATGGGTCGCTTCCTGGCGGGCCGCTTCCGTGCGTCGTTTGGACGGTGCCTTGATCGATTTTCTAGTCTTCGCTGTGCTCGACTTGCGTTTGGCGCGCGCGGCCGCGCGCTTGTCCTTGAGCGGCACCACCCCGGAGACGTCGATCGTGCACACAATCGGTTGCGGACCGGTCGCGGCGCTTTCGCGTATTGCCCGTGCGCGCGAATGAAGATGGTCCATGACGACGGAGAAAGGGACGAGTGGGTCGCCCGGTGCGATTTCCCAGCCCCCCGGGCGCGACCGCTGGTGGACGAGGAGCAGGATGCCGTGACGCGCCGTCTCGTGGCGCAGATACTGACCGCAAAGTTGAACTTCGAGCGCCGCTTCCAGCTGCTTGACCGAGAGGCCATCCGCCACCTTGATCTCGACCGGCAAGTCGACACCGCCATGCCGGCTCGTCAGCGTGATATCGGGTTCCTTTTCATCCGCGAAATGGGTCTCGCGCTGTACGGTATAGGCTTCCTTGCGCCGCTCCTCGAGCTGGGTCGCGACCCATCGCTGGACCGCATTCTCATCGGCCAGTCCCTGCAGCGTATCGGCCTGCGCGAACTTGCCGTGAAGAAGGTCATGCTCGATCGCCTCGAGCCTGCGCCGCGCTATCAGCTGCAGATCTTCCGTTGTGCGCGGCGCGCGATCGAAACTCTTCTCGAACACCACCACGTCGGACGGCAGCCAGGCGACCAGCTCCGAATTCACTTCGGCATGCCGCTCCGCATGGATGCGCAAATGCTTGGGTTCGATCGGAAAATCGGGGATCTCTGCCATGCGCCGGATCGCGGCCTGCGTGGCTTCGCCGGGTGTCTTCAGCAGCCTGTCGAAGATCATATGCCGCGCGTCCTGCGCCTCATCGCGCAATCCCGGCGAATAGACCTTGCCGTTCGCGCGCACGATGTCGTCCGTGGGCCGGACACCCTCGAACGCGATGATGAGCAATTGCTCGAGCCGCTCGGCGGAAAGAGGCAGTGGCGGTGCTACGGTGCGATTGAACCGGCCACCGAACAGCCGCGGCAACAAGGTGCAGCACAAGGCGGCCTGCTCCTGACCGTCGAGCGTGCTCATTTTCTCGCGAAGCCGGTCAACGGCGCGATCACCCTCCCGTGCGAAGAGAAGCAGCAGATAATAGGCTGCGACCACGGGGTCGTTCGCCGCCGTGGCGCGCGCTTCAGCCAGCTCCGCCAACTCCTCGGACGGGAAAGGCTGCGCCTGGATCAGCACAGAGATGATCTTCTCGAGCGCCACGGCCGCCAGATCGTCATGGTCGCGCAGATAATCGATCAGGTCCGGAACCAGCAGCCGGGCAAGCATGGCATCGGCATATTCCAGCCGGTCGAGCATCCCGTGGTCCACCTCATCGAGCCGGTCAAGCTGCGCGCGCGACGCCCGCCACAACACCGAGCGGACGGCCGCGGGATACGCCTGGCTAAGCGGTACGAGATAGTCAGGAAAGCCGTTGAGCTCGATCACGGCCAGCCGCGCGGCCTGCGCGGCGCGGGTTGAATCGAGCTGCTCCGCCCAGTTGGGGATGGTGGCTGCCGCCAGCGACATGCCTGTCAATGCCATGATGTCGAAGCTCGTGACCGTGCGGCGCTGGGCAGCCTCTTCGACGGTTCCGACCGGAGTGCGCTTATAGGCGAACGCCATCAAAGCCTCGCCAAAGCGTCTTGTCATCTCCGGCCCGAACACCGGCTCGACCACATCGAGGCTGTCGATCGAGTAGCGCGAGCGGGACTGGGTCCGCCAGGAGAGGAACTGCCAGAGATGATAGAGACGCGAGTCTACGGTCTCGTCGGTCTGAGGCGACAAGCTGTCGAAGAAGTTCGGATCGTCACGGAGTGTGTTGATGAGCTTGACCCAGCTCTGGTCGCGCGCTTCAGCTTGGTCTTCATTGCGCTTCCGCGCCGCCTCGAACCCAGCCATCCGCTCGACCATCTCGGGCGTCTCAGGCGGCGGCGACCGCCAGGCCGCAAGTTGGGCCGAGAGCTCCGCATCGTCGGCGACAGCGTCCACGATGCGCTGCATGTCCCCGTCGGTGCCCCCAAACTGCCGCCAGAGCGTATGCGCCGCGAGGAGCGCCGTCAGCCGATCCTGCCGGTCGGTTCGCTCGCGCACATCGAGGAGGAGCCAGTCGATGTCGGCGAGACTCAGCAGCACAGGCCATCCGAGATGCTGGACGAACCAGATGTTGAGCTCGCCATCGTCACGCGCATAGGGATGCGTGCGTAGCCGCACGATCGACCGCCAGAGCGACGTGCGGCGCCGCCCCGGCGATGCACCAAATGCCTCGCCCAGCGTCTTGAAGCTTGCCTCGGACCCGATCCGACGGTGCGATTCGTGCAGCAGTAGGAAGAGATCCGTGACGACATCGGGGATGTCCGACGGATGATAGTCGAGGAGACGAAGCGCCGCGCTGGCTGCCATCTGCGAGAAGGCCTCGCGAAACGGCTTGTCGTCGTCGACCGTGTCGCCGCTGAAATCGCCGGACCGAGCGACGACTTCGGTCAGGAAACGGTGCAAGTCTTCCCGGCGCGTCAAGCCCGCCGGCAGCTCACTGCCCAGCGGCAGTATGGTCGCAGTGTCGTCCTCGCCCGTGACCCCGGCCTTGTCGATCAACGCGAAGAATGCCTCAACATCGATCTCCTCCGTGAACAGCGCGTCCAGGGCCTGGAGAATGATCGAGCGTGAGAGATCGGACCCATGCTCCGCAACGTGCCGTGCGTAGGCGGTGCGATCTGCCTTCTCGCCGAGCTTCAGAAGAGCCCGGCCCGCGAGCAGCTGCGTGATCTCGTCGGTGCTGCGGTCATAGGCAACCTGCCGCACCACGCGGAGACCGCCTTTCAGGCCGCCGAAATCGACGAGGCGCAGCAGCAGGTGCCGCGCTTCCTCATCGCCTTTGGCAATCTCCCACCAACCCGCGATATGGTCGTCGAGACCGGGATCGGCGAACCGGCGAAGCCCCTGCTCGCTGAACCAGAGCTTCTGCGGATCGATCGTCTCGACCTGCGCGAGCGCCGCCGCAAATGCTTTGACCCGCACCGGTATCGGCAACGACCCCGGATCCCCATAACGCAGAAGATTATAGGGCGACCGAGCGATGAGTGAGTCGGCGATCGCATCATTCTCGCCGGCCAGCCATGCCGACACCTCGACCATCTCCGGCCGAACCAGCCGATAGCCATAGGTATCGGCGAACAGGAGATCGCGCACCACCGCCACGGGACACCCCTCAGCAAGAAGCCATCCCAGCCAGCGCGCCAGCAAATAGCATCGCAGCGTCGCCTCATTGTCGTTGTGCAGCCGCGCCCGGCCTAGCGTCGCCGGATCAAAGACCGGGCGCCCCAGCAGCAGAAGCCGTTCGCCGTCGGGCCAGTCCGGCAGGATCTCCTCGATCGGCATCGAGCGCTTGGGAGGCGACAGGTCCAGGCCGGCGGCAGGGACCCGCATGGAATCGCGCCCGCACAGCAAAAATGCTGCTCCAATCCGGTCGAGGGCGTGAGCGCCCTTGGCGAGATCGAGCGGATCGCGCTTGCGGCGAAGCGGATCGGGATCGAGCAGTCTCGCCTTTAGGCTGGCCTCGATCATCTCCCGAAGCGAGCCGAGGCGCTTATGATCGCGCCAGAACTCCACCATCCAACCGAGGTCCATCGGCCGCGCCGCGAATTCCCAGAGGCTGCCATGATCGACGGCAGCCAGGAGAGCATCGATCGTCTCGATGCCCGAGCCGCGCGCGAAGCGCTCGACCTGCCAGCGGCTGAGCGGCTCCATGACCAGGACACCGATCTCTTCGCGCACTTTTGGCGGACTTTTGTCCCGGTTCTGCAGTGTCGCGCGAACCTCGTCCGCGACATCGGTCGGCGGAGGGGGCGGCTCGGGGAGCGAGAGCCATTTCTCGACCGAGATGCGATCAGCCGTCTTATCCCAATCGGTATAACGGCTCGAGATGTAGAGATGAACGCGCTCCTCCAGCCCGGCGATTGCATCGGCCAGCTTCCGACAGGCGGCGTCGAAATGATGTCCTTGGTCCTTGGCTTCGTCGACCGAGTCCACGAACAGCCAACAAGGCGCGTCCGGGTCTGCCCGCCATTGCGCAAATCGAGCGCGGTCGCTCGGAACGAGCGACGCCTCGAGGCCGGCGTCCGCGACGTCGCGCACAGTCACCTTGAACGCAAGCTTGTTCGCCTGGCGCAGCGCAGAACATTGATAGTCGAATTCGCTGGACTTGCCGCTGCCCGCCTCGGCCAGGACGATGGTGCGGCGCTTCTCCAGCAGTTCGGGCCACGCCGGCATGCCTTTCAGGTCCTCGCCGAACAGCCCTCGGAACGGCCGGTCCTCGCCCCCTTCCTTGGTAGCCGGACGAAACCGGCGACTGAGATCGTAATGCTCCCCGAACATCTTCTTCTTATAGCGGCTCCGTCGATTCCGAACAGTGCCATGATGCTCTTTGATGTTGGTGCCGCAAGCCGCAAGCGCAGTAGATCTTGCTTGCGTTCGCCGAGATTTAGTCGCGCAGACATCGGATCGCTACCCGGCCTTCGGCAAGTTATGTCAGAAGAAGACATTCGTGGTGCTGAGCGGAGCGTCGGCTGTGGTCGCCAGCTGCTCGTCCTCATTTGCGAGCAGTGCCGCTCCGAATGGCAGCTTAGCGCAATTGCTCTCCTGATTCCGGTCAGTCCCCTTCGTCCGCAATCCTGGTCATTTCGGATAAATTTTGAGCGCCATAATTCGTAAAGTTGTTTGCTGTTTGTTCTTTTTGATTTTATCTAAACGAAATGGCCAATGATCCGGAAATCGACCAACTTATGCGCGAGATCGAAAGCCTCGATGAAGAAAACCGCGCCCTTCGTGCAGCGGATTTTCGGGCATCGAAGGCCGAAGCGATGCTGGCCTTCGAATACGACCGCATCCCCACCTTCCTCAAAACGCCGCGCTCGATCGACGTCCAGCGCAGGGTGGCTACGGCACTTTTTTTCGTTATCCCGGCGATGCTGATAGTGGTTGCGCTAGTGGGCGGTATCAACGCTTATCGGGATCACCTGCGGGCGATTGAAAGTCAAAAGGCCGAGGCGAAATTCAATGACACAATTGAACGGAATGTGGAGAAAGAACTCGCTCACTGATCGACTTCATGTTTGATTTTGCTGTCCCTGCCGTTTGCTTCTCGCGTGGCTGCGTTGAAATCAGCCTCTACTTTCCCGTCCTCACCCCGCACGGCGGCCGCACCGCGATCAATCGCCGCGCGAGTGCGTTGATCGCCTGGCGCGGTGTGGGGTTGCTGCTCGGCGCTGGGCTGCTCATGCGCACTCAATGCAGGGCCCTTGCCTGAATGGCCGCGATGCTGGTTTGCGGTATGTCCTGACGCTCCCCCATGCTCCACAGAGACGGGAGCCACTCCATGCACCGCGCCCAACGCGTCCACCGGATCCTTGATCGCACTTTGTACGCGTCCCAGATCATTCGCTGCATATTCCTCCAGAATCCGAGCCACGATCATGTTGCGGACCTCGCGCTGATGCGGGGAGGGTGTCGTGCTGGTGAGCGAAGGTGCGCCTAGGTCCCGGAATTCGGGCGATGCAGCCATGGTCGCATAGCGGCTGGCGATCACCTGGCTCATGTCGTCAGAAATTTGGTAGCCGTTGCTCCGCGATATCGAGGCGATGTGTTCAAGACGAGTACCGATGTCGTCGGACCGCGATGCCTGACGTTCGAGCGCTTGAGCCTCGGAGAAGTCACGTTCGACGGAACGGCGCTTTTCCGAGAAATTCTCCACCCGGTGAAATGTCCCGTCGCGCCAATAGCCGCCATCGGTGAGCGTGATGTCCTGCCCGTTGGCATGGTAGTGCGCGACGTTAGCGCTCCGGGATTGACTCTGGCTATCGCTCGATCCGTGGGATTCCTGGTCGCCTGTTGTCTTGGCCCAAGCATGGTCCCATGTGCCGCTGCCCGACCCGCCGACTTCACCACCAAAGATTTTGGCGCCCGCGCCGGCCTTGAGCCCCGCATGCAAACCCCAGGTGTTGGTTTCGGTGTGCCCCAGCGATTTGCCAGCAGACAGCGTGTCGCCAATAGTCCTGTTCGACCCGGTCTGGCGTTTGGCATCGGTGCCCTGCCGGTCGAACTGGGTTTCGACATTGCCGCCCTGCGCGCCACTTGCCCCTTCGCTGCCGCGGGCAGTGCGGACGCCCGAAGATGTTCCATTGAGCGTGCGCAGGCCTTCGCTCCAGCGCTGGCTCGAACTCTCGCGCAGCTGGTTGGCGCGGGTGTGATACCGCGCACCAGTATCCTGCAGATTGCCGGTGACACTGGCGACTTCGCTTGCTGAAAACCCAAATCGGCTGATCCCGGGTGCGGCATTGTAGACGGTCGAACCGTCGGCCGTTGTTGTGGTTATTGTGCCATTGCCCTCGCGCATGTTCATTTGTGGAACTGTGGACATGGCCACATTCCATGTCGGCGCAGTGTTGACTTGGTTGCCGGTCGTGTTCTGGAATTGGCTATTGCCGTAGGCATAATTGCCTGTGGTGCGCTCGACGGCCGCGGCTTCTGCGGCCTGCATGGCAGGGGCAAGCATGGCTGTTGTGTTCGATGCGATCGACATGGCGCCCTTGGCCATGCCGGCCGCGATCACGGGTACGAACATCAGCAGATAGCCGGCGAGCGTCTCCATGTTTTGGTCGACGCTGTCGATCCCGGCCATCGTCGCCATGGTCATCCCTTGCGGAGCCAGCGCAGTGAGCTGCGCAGCCGAATACTGGGTGATGAACATGTGGAGCACGGCATAGAGCGGCCCCCACGAGGCGAGGTAGAAGAACCCAGTGAGATAGCCCTTGAGCAGCGCGGGCCCGGTCTGCGGAAACAGAAACAGTGGAAACACGACCGGGAACATCGCGTAAAACACGATGGTGAGGACCAGGTTCAGCACTGGCACCCAGGTCATCGCCTGCCGCGCGGCCGAGATGTATGAGTTCTGCGCCTGCACATCGGCATGGAGCGCGGCAAAGGTGTCGCCACCGCCTGCGCCGAAATTCCCACGCGCCTCCATGAACGCGTTGACCAGTGAGCGCTGCTGAAAAATCTGCTGCGCGCTCATCGAGTTGCCGCCGAAATAGGTCTGCGCCATCGTCGGCAGATCGGCCTGCAACTGGGTAACGGCACTTGCCGCTGGCAGGTTCGGGTAGAAGGAAGGCGCTGCCGCCTGCAATCCGGCGGTTCCAAGATTGGGATATGCAGAAAGGATTGCGGTATAAGCAGCCTTGCAGCCGATGACCGAAGCCGTGCCGCCACCGGCCGGGATCCAGGTGGTCGAACGTGCCGGTGAACCCGGGCCCAGCGCAGTCAGCAGGTCAGTGCTGCCGGCCAACGTCGACCACCCGTTTCCCTGCCCAAGCAGGATGTCATAAAAGGTGCATTGCTGAAGATAGGCTTCAACATTCGCCTTCATGATCGGATCGGCGATGGTGAATTGGCTGGTCAGGTCATTGAGCCGGGTCGGATAGAGCATTCCGCCTGCCGTGAACTCGAGACTAGCGGGCATCGTGAACACACTCTCGGCGGTTTGCGTCAGCCAGTTGTTCACCTGGCTCGAAAACGCGGCAACGACGGCAAGCCCGATCGGAACATTTGCGACTGCGCCATTGCCAACAGTGGGGTTGACCGTGTCGGTCACAACGACGGTTGCGGTTGGCACAATCATGGCGAGATACATGGCTGTCGCTGACAGGAACCAGTTAAACAGCACGCGCCAGTTGAGCGCAAAGGCCATGACGATCAGGCTGTAGCCAAACCCCATGGCCATAACGACCTGGAGCATCGACCGAAACCCGCCGCCGCCACACCAGGCGGCGACGGCGTTGAGTACGTTGACGATGTACTGACCGCCCCCGCTGGTGATCACGTTGACGTTCATGGAGTCCTCTTATTGGAGCGGGTGCTGGCCGAGTGATCGTTCGAACTGGAGCGCGGCGGTCATTTGCGGGGACATGGAATTGCGCAATGTCGCCTCGATGCGGATTGTGCGGTCGAGTATCTGCTCAGTGCGCGTCAGCCGCGCGGAATTGTGCATGACCTGGCCATCGAGCGTCTGGCTGACGGTGCGCAACTGCTCTTGCCACTGCTTGAGCGTGGTCGGATCGGCATTGTGGAACGAGGTCTGCCCGTCGGTGACCATTTTGTAGAACTGTTGGACCACGGTCTC
This sequence comes from uncultured Sphingomonadales bacterium, assembly GCA_903832325.1. Taxonomy (GTDB): domain Bacteria; phylum Pseudomonadota; class Alphaproteobacteria; order Sphingomonadales; family Sphingomonadaceae; genus Novosphingobium. Next base: position 123,307 of record CAILBC010000036.1, read on the forward strand.
GAGCAGATCGACCGCCGTTAATTCGGACAGCTCGGTCAGGTCCGCGCTGTTCATGCCGCCAAAGCTCGCGGCGGAATTCACCACCATGATCTTGTAGAGGGGGATGGTAGTGGCGCCGAGCAGGCCAATCTCCTGGGTTGTCAGCGCCTGATTGCCCTGGATCCGGCCTTCGATGTCCATCAGCATAGTGTAGACTTGGCTCTTGAGCGCGGCACTGGTTTTGACGTTCAGCGTGGTCTGCGTCGGGTTGAGGCACTGATCGGCGGTGTCGCAGGCATAGACTTGCGCCGTGCTGCCGCCATCGAGCAGCGCAGTGATCAGCGCAGGGTCGCCCTGACCGATGAACTGGTAGGTCGGGCCTTGGCTGTCGCTGGCGCCCGGCTGATAAATCACGGTCCCGACGAGGCTCATCAGGTATTGTTTGAAGTCATTATCGAAGCTCGGATATTTCTGCGTGAGCATGGTCCAGGTGTAGTTGTAAGGCCCGGCCGGGATGGTCTTGTCCTTGTTGCCCGACAGGGTCGAAGTCTGGCTGCCGCCAGTGCCACACCCTTGCTCGGCCGCAGCCCAGTCAGAAAACACGCCCTGGCTGTTCCCGATCTGCTTGCAGAACTGGGAATCGCGCGCGCCAGCCATGCCAGCAAGCCCGGCTGCGACCTGTTCGCCCGCCTGACAGGCGTTGAGGCTATGTTGCAGGAACTGCTGAAGCTTCTGGCTTATTTCCTTGATGTTGACGCCGATCACGGAACTGATCGCGTCGATCGCAAGATTGAAAACGAACGCCTCTGCGCCGTTGGCGACGGCTTTCATCATCGCGACGATCTGATCGGAGTTGATGTATGAAAAGGAGCCAGAGAAGATGTCGATGCCGCCGCAGCCGGCTTTGACGCTCGGCATTTGCAGATTGCCCAGCGTGAACGTTTGCTGCGCGGGGAAGCGCACCCATAGATTGCCGCCGCTGTAATAGCCGCCCTGCTGACCGGAATAGGCGACCGGGCCGGTGACGTTGGCCGAGCCACCCATGCTGGTGAAGAAGGAGTTGAGCTGGCCCGAGACATCGGCACTCGCGGTGTCGGCGCCAACCAATACGCAGCTTGCAGCGAGGCAGATGCCGACTTTCCAGAGACGGGACTTGCGCATCAGAAGTCGCTCCCGGGCTTGACGCTGGTCAGGGTGAAAATGCGGCTCATCACTTCGTCTTCAGCCATCACGCCGTAGCCGATCGGGATCGGCTTTTTGAGATACGTGTCGAACAGAACGAGTGCAGGCACCTGACCACCGGACAAGCCCATTTTCTGGTATTGACCGTGGTTCACGACAAAGCGCGGAAAATTCGGGTTTGGCCCACCGTCCATCGACACCGCGAGCACGGAAATGTTGTATTTGTCGGCGAGCGTGCGGACGATTGGCGAAAATACCTCGCAGGCGCCGCACGAGGCCGAATAGAACAGGAACAGCCCATACCGCTCCGAGAGCGAGGCCATGACCGCCTCCTGATCGGTCTTGCGCTGAGCGAGCCATGCGGTCTTGCCCAGCGTGTCGACCGGGCGCTGAAGCGTGTAGTCGAGGTCGGAATGCTGCCAGATTGCGCGCTCCCACACATCGGTGAAAGTTGAGGCGCGATCGAGCTGTTCGCGCTGATAGCGGACGTAGGCGATGACGTTGTCGGGCGTGGGCTCGAGGATCGCCTTGGCCTTCAGTTCCTCAAGCTGCGCGCCGATCTGGTCCAATTGCTTGCGGAAGGGGACTGCGGCCGCTGCCGACGCGCTGGTTTTGTCGACCGCCTTGGGCCGCTCGCAATAAAACCAGGTGCCGAGCTTGCGCTCGCCGCAATAAAACGGGTCCTGTCCCGGTAACACGGTGGTGCCGTCGGTTGGCTCGGCGGTCTCGGTAGCCGTGGCGTTTGCGGCTGCCACAGACGCCGCAACAGTCTGGTCAGGTTCCGACACGGGCGGCGCAGCGAGCGCAGGTGTCGCAGTGCCTGCGACCACCAGAGCGGCCCCCAAAAATGCGCGCATGTGAACATGTGGGCGTGTGGACGTGTGGATCATGGCGTGGACCCTGTTTTGGTGCCGGTGGCACCGGCGTTCTGATAAAATTGCTGGACCTGGGCCTGGATTTGCGCGGAGGTCTGGAGCGAGCTTGGCAGCGAGACAGCGCTGGTGAAGTTCGCGTAGACCTCGGAGAAATCCATCTTGGAGAGGTCGAGCTGCGAGAACTGGGCGACGGTAAAGCCGCCACAGCTTGGATTTTTGGGAGTGCCAAAATCCATCCCTAGCTGCGCGCGGCCCTGTTCCTGGATTACGCGAGCAAGCTCCGACTGGTAGCAGCAGTAGCTCAGGCGCTCGTTGGTGCAGACGAAGAGAGCCTTCTGGGAGCAATATTCTCCGACATAGTGGCAGAGCCCCATTCGGTCCTGAACATCGAGCAGCATCTCCTGCTGGGAGCACAGGAACGTGACCAGGAACTGGGTGACCATCGACAGCAGAAACCCATAGCCGCCAGTGAGAATGCCTGCGAGCGCGGTCGCGCTCGAAGCGGCGGTCAGCATGCCGGACACCTTGCCGGCGCAGCAATTGACGAGCCCAAACAGCGGCTTGTGGCAGCCTGCTGAATTGCCGTTGAAGATCGTCAGGGCATTGGGATCGAACTGGCCTTTGGCATCGCCCATGGCATTGATGGCGACCAGTGCTTTGCCGAGGTCAGGGATGGGTGACGTCGGCAACGTCGTGCAACTGCCATCGAGGCAATAGACGCTGCCATTGCAGGCATAGCTGCCCGGCGCTTCGGTCGGATTGGGCGTGGTGCATTTGTAGACCTGGCTGGTTACCTGGCAGGCACCCACCTGCGGGTCGTCGAGGCAAACTGTATGGTCGAAGCTGCAATTGGTTTTGGCCGCGAGCGTCGCGCAATTGTTGGCCGACGTCAGTGCGCCGCATTGGTACGTGGCCTGCCATTGCCAGCAATCGTGTGTGACAGAAACGCCACCAACCGTGCGCGTGGCGGGCGATGTATCGGTACATATCTGTGTCGGGGGCAGGCATGTGGCACCACTTCCCGTGGCCGCAGCGAGCTTGGACTGACAATCGCTGTTGTCGATCTGGGAGCCACCCGTCGTTTCAATCGGGCCGAGATAAGTCGAGCCCGCGGCACCCGATGCGGTGATGAGAGCAGGAGGCACAAAGCAGGCCGAATCGTTTCTCAGGCAGGAGCTTCCCCAGGGGCCGGTTCCGTAATTTTTTTGGTCCGAGCACGTATAAATTCTCTCGGTCTCGGTCAGGGCGAGATTGGCGCTTGACCCGGCGACAGAAAAGTTCGGCAGCCGCTTGGTCTGGGTGCTTGCCAATGAGCAGGTCGGCTCGCTTTCGAAGCTGCCACAGTCGGTTACCACCCCCGTATCAGTGGCATCGGGCAGGCCGCGTGTGAGGCTGTACCAATTCGTCAGATGGCAGGCATAGCGATAGCCGGTGACGACCGGCGCGGCCCAGGCGATGGTGCAGGTGAAATTCGAATCGCTCTCGACGGATCCGACCTGGCAGGAATCGAAGTAGGTGCTGCTCCCGCCTGAACTCGCGGGCAAAGGCTTGCAGGAGCTGGCGGTGCTGCTCGTGCTGACGCCTGTATAGCTGTTGGGACTGGCCTCGACACCTTGCGCGCTCGCAAGACCGAGCGTCGAGGGATCGAAAGACCCACGGTTTGGATTGGTGATGATGGCGTAAGGCTGGCTGGTGACGGTTGCGACCGCACCGTCACCGCTCATCTGGCTGGGATTTTTGAGATAGCTCGATTGCGGCAGATCGGCGCCGCCATAGCCGGGCACGGAGCTTGGGGCATTGGTGTTGGTGACTGTGCTGGTTACCTGACCCTGCAAACTTTGGGCGACCTGGCTGGCAGCCGCTTTCGGGTCCAAGGTCTGTGCTTGGAGCGCAGTCGAAGCGAGAAGCGCGATCATCGCGCTTGTGTGCCCAAGGGTGCGGCGCCGGATCATGGTGCCCCCTTCAGCGCCGCGAAGGCGCCGCGAGCAACCGACGCTCCCGGGCCATTTCCATCGGCGATGGTTTCGGCGGCGAAGGCTGTGGTTACATTGCCGGATAACCTGTCGAAAACCTGTGGATTGGCGGTGCACATGTCGCCAGAGCACGGCACGAACCCGTCTGCCAGGGCGATGTATGTGGGCACCGATTCAACATGGAATGCCTTGAACAGGCGCGGGTCGATGCTGATGCGGGGCTTGGTTCCGGGCGGGATCGCCTTCGACAATCCCTTCATGAAAGCGCCAGCGCCCTGCGGTGAAAACCCTCGGAACACGACTGTCCCGCCGGCGCGCGATACATCGCCAATCATCTGGCGCAGCGAATCCTCTGGCATCGCAAGGCTGGCAAAGGCCAGAAACTGCGGTGCGGGACGTGGGCTCGGCGCCGTGACCTTGGCCACATCAGCGATCATGGTGTCGAGATCGATGCTGCTGGGTGACGTCGGGCCCGGGGTGATCTTGGCGGCCGCATCGCCAAGTCGGGCCTTGGCTAGATCGACCGTATCATGTGCTGCCTTCTCGGTGTCTTTGGCGGTTGCTTGCCGGGCAATGGCGCTACTGATGAGCGCTGATAGTGCGGCCGCTTCCTTTTGCGCGCGCGATTGGATCGCTTCGAGGTCAAGGTCTCCCACGCTGGTCTGGGCGAGGACCGTGCTGATACCGGCGACGGTGAGGGCAACGCCCACAAGGAGGATGAAGCGTTTGCGCATCGGTGCCACCTCAGAACGCGCAGCAATTGCGTTTGCGCCACAGCAAGTAGCCGACGTCTTCGCCAATCACCGGATAGACGTGCGAGGTAGCCTGGACGACGGTCGAGCCCCCGGGCGGCTCGCACGCATAGCGGCCTGATGTCGCCGCAACCGGATTGACCATCTGCAGCCGGTATTGCGACTTCTTCAGGATCGGCATCAGGTATTTGCCACACAGACCCTGGTCGCCCATTGTGCCCCAGGCGAGCGCAGTGCGGTGCATCTTGAACAGCATGCGTTCGGCGACGAGCCGCATCGACTGGTCGACGGTCGTGTTGTTCCCGACATGACCGGTCATCGGGTACATGCTGCCATTGCAGCCTGCGCACCAGAACAGCGGGTCGAGCGGCAGGCTGGCGGTTGCGGCGACGCAATCCGCTGCGCACGCCGCTTGAGCCAGTGGAAAATCGAACACAACGGTCTCGGGGTAGACTTCGGCAGCGAGCGTATCGTCAGCCCAGGTCGGGTCGAGCTCGGTCATATAGGCCAGATCGAACGAAGCCTGCTCGAAGCAGATGAAATCCCCCAGCAGCTCGAGCAGGTAGAACAACGGGTAGATGTAATAGTGCGCCTGATAATGCGCGGTCATCTCGCCCGCGCCGCCGGTCTGCTGCGAATACGACATGTGACCTGTGCCCAGATGCAAGCCCGGGTTGAGCGTGATCCCGCCAAGATTGGGAAAGCAGAACGGTTTTGTCGTCACATCGATCAGCCGTACGGGTTCCCAGAACCCGAACGACAAACCGAGCCGCAAACCGCACAGGCACACCGGCAGCGACGGGTTGGGTGGGTCGGGATATTGGCTTGGCCACAGCTCCGCCGGGCCGATCGACAGCGGGAAGAAGCAATCCCAGCACACATCGGTTAACGGATTGGGGAAATGCCCATGGCACGTCGTCGCGATTTGGGCCTCGGCCACAGGTGCTGCAGCCAGCAATCCAAGCGCGACCAGCGCGGGCAGGGCGAGGGCGCGAATCATGGCTCGCGGTCCCTGGCGAGCTGCTCGTCAAGCCACGCCGCATCGGTACGCAGTTTTATGGTGAGCCATGTCGCGCCCTGAATAAGCGTTCCAAGCACAAGGCCAAGCCAGAGCAGCGCAGTGCCGCATCGTGAAATCATGATCAGGCTCGGCGCGAACAAGGTCACCACAGCCATCGCAGTGAGCATGCCAATCAGCCGCCAACGTCGATGGCGTTGCTCCAACGTTTCCGGCGCGGCCATCGGCGCCGGGATTCGGTCAGCGATCCATTCGCCAGCTCTCTTGATTAGCTCGCGGATCACTGCGGCGCCCCTTCATGCCGCAGCGCGACTTCTTGGAGCGCGATCAGATCATCCTTCTGGCTGATCAGCGCTGGCGTGTGCATGATACCGAAACGGTGCGTGATCACCCCGTCCTGGTCAAACCAGAACCGGCGTTTGAGCGCGGTCATGCGTTCTGTTGGCGAGCCCTTGACCAGCACAATCCACACTTTGTCGGGCGCGCCTTGCTTCATTGCCCAGGCGATCTCGTCGTTGCTGTCGCCATCGATCACGACGAAGGCATGCGCCATGGCGACAATGTGGAGCGGATTGAACCGCTGGCCCTTGGCGGCCAGCAAGTTGCCGCGCGCATCGCGGATGTCGTCGGCCAGCGTCACTGTCGGATCGAACATCCATTGCCGGTCGGCGGTTGCCGGACTGATGCCCGCGACGGGATGAGGGTGCTCGATCGTGGCGCGCGCGGTTTCAACAAACCTGCGGTTGATCGCGGCCAGTTCACCGCTTTCCTCCAGCGTATGGAGACGCGCATGGATAACCTCGATCAGATCTGGTTCGGCAATCGCCCAGGTGGTTCCGAGCGTTCCATAGTCGCGTGCCAGAGCGGGCGTTGAGCTGACCAACACCGCGGCGAGGCTGACACGCAAAACGGCCCGCCTCACAGGATCGGCTCCCCGGTCCCAATCAACCGGTCACGGCACACGAAACCAATCGCGGCATAGCGGCTGTCAAAGCCATCTTTGTGCGGCGTGCCGGCATAGATGCACCCGGGCGGCACCCGACCGATCGGACCGGGGGCCAAGGCTTCACCCTGTCGGGTTGCTGGTTTGAGCCGCGAAATCTCGGCGCCGTTGACCAACACCCTTGCGCCATCCCGTGCGACGATGTCGCCGGGTACGCCATAGGCGATCTTGGCAAACGGCTTGGGGTGCTCGCCAAAATGCTTCGCCACCAGCGGCTCGTGGCCAGGATCAAACACAACATAATCGCCCCGCGCCGGAAAGCGGCCGGTCTCGACTAGCAATGCCCAGGTCGGGAGGGACTCGCTGGCATTGATCAGGATGGCATGCCTATCGTGCCAATCGTCGAGCGCCTCGAAGGCCATTGCTGCGATGCCGAGCAGCGCGACGGAGCGCAGCCGGTCAAGCCACGGGCGGCGCGTCGGGATCGATGCGCTGGTCGGAAGCTCAATGGCTTTGGCCATGGCCGACCTCGCTGACTTGCGGTTTTCCATCGTCAGACTTTTGACCGGCTTGCGCAGGCGCTGGCTCGGCAGCACGGGGCTGGTGCGCATAGACTTCGGCGCGCACGGTGGCGGTGATGTCGGGCATATCGCCGTCGACCACCGCATTGCCGAGCAGGACGATGTCTCCCTTGTGTGCATGGGCGCTGACCGCGCTGTTGAGCGCCTTCAGGAAATTGGCCGTGCGCGCGGTGAGTTCTTCGGGCGCTTCGCCCGAGCGCGCTTCACGCTGGACATATTCGCGCACGAGATCGGCCAGTTCGACTTTGACCAGGTGCGGCGATGTGCTGCGCAGTGTCAGGATTGTATGCGTTGCCCACACGCCCCACAGCAAAGCTCCGCTGGCCGCCATGACGAGGCCAACCTGGCGCATGACGCTGGGCAGGCGCGGCTCGATCGGGGTTCTGGCCGCCGCTATCGGCTCGGGTGCGCTTGGCAGCACATCGGGCTGCGGCGTGTGTTGATCACTCGACATGAAATGCGCTCCAAACGTCACGGACAAGGCTGCCAAGGCGGAAGACAGAGATGAGCAGGAACGCAGCCAGAAAGCCGATCACAACAATCTGGTCGAACTGGTCCCGACGCGCGATGTTCGCTGCGACATAGCGGTCGGCCAGGTTGGCCAATTGCAGCATCGTCAGCGGCAACGAAAAGCTGCCGATCGCAAAGGCAATCATCGCGATCAAACCGGCGGCGGCGAGCGCATTGAGCGCAAGCCATCCGCTGATATGAGCCGATGCGACGACCATGCTTGCCCAGAACACGACCTTTGTCGGCGCTGTCATGGCAGCACCTCGCCGGGGCGCTCGGCTTTGCCGGGAAAGGCGACCATCTCGATCGCTTCGGCCATCGTGCGACCTTCGGCGACTGCCGCTTCGATCTTGGCGAATGTTGCGGGGCTCGACGAATAGAGCGTCCCGGAAAACGGATCGAGCACCAGACGGCACACGCATTGCGTATCGGGTCCGCGGATCAATAGGTCCGAATAGTCGGTGCCATGCCGCTTCAACGAGCGGAGCAGGGCGTCGGTGTAATTGTCCATCTCGAAGCGGTCCGACTTGCGGAAATCCGCGATCGTCTCGGGCTTCTGTTGGAGCACCAACATCCAGTCGGAGTTTTCAAGCGCAGCCTTCGAGCCACCCGACTTGTAGAAATCGTTGATCGACTGGGTGGCGGTAATGAGCGAGGCGCCATATTTGCGGCAGGTGCGCGAATAGGTCTCGACAAAGTCGGCCATCGCGCCACCCTTCAACATCGACCAGGCTTCATCGATGATCAGCGCCTTGGGGATCTGCCGATCGAGCTTGCGCATGGTCTGCGAGGCGACGAACATGATCGAGGTCAGCACCACACTGCGCAATTCCTCACGCGACGACAGGTCCGAAAGTTCGAACACGGTGAGATCGGCCGAGAGATCGAGATTGGTATCGCCGAGGAAAAACTGGCCGAACGTGCCGGCTTCCGAGAATGGGAGCATCGCGGTTGCCAGATCGTCGGCCATCGCGTGGCCCGCGCCGCGCAAGGCTTCCATAACGGCATCGATCGTCCCGTCACGGCCCTGGTCATTCCAAACCGCATTGACCGCGGCGTCGATCAGCCCACGCTCGGTATCGTTGAGCCGGTTCTCGAAGCGCGCCATCTGCGATACGATGGCCTTCAGCATTGCGAGGCAGTCGATCAGATAATCGGGATCGTCACCCGCCAGTGTTGGGTCGATCATACGAAACGGGTTGAGCGAAATTCCCGCCGCCTGCCGGAACTCGGTGAAGGTGCCACCCAAGGCCTTGGCCATGTGCTCGAACGAGCGGCCATCGTCGATGACTATAACCCGCGCATGGACCCCGGCGAGACTGGCGGTTAGGTCTTGCAGCAGCACCGACTTGCCCGAACCGGACTTGCCGGCGATCGCGACATTGTGGTTGCCGGCGCCGTTCTGGAACGGCGACCAGAATTGCGGCTGTCCGCGTCGGCCGACGAACAGCAGGTGCGGGATTGCCCCGCCGTTGTACTCTCCCTGGAGGGGGCTGAGCGAAGCCACGTTGGCCGAGAGGACTGTCCGAAAGCGGCGCATGCGCTGCAAATCGGTAGACAGGCCATCGGCCAGTAGCAGCGGGAACGATGCGAGCAACCCGCCAAGTTGCAGATAAGTCTCGTCGATCAGATCCCACCCGGCGGCCTTGTAGATCGCCTTCAGGGTGCGCTCATTGAGATCGCCGCGGCCGAGCGGGGAAATGACCGTAACGCTGTAATAGATCTGGATCAGCTTTTGCCCGAGCCGCACCTGCTGCTGAACATGGGTCCATTCGGCCGACTGGCTCTTGAGCGCGGGCACAAGCCGGGCCGCTTTGCCATCGGCCAGCGTGGTGGTGCGGGTGAACTTCCAGCTGGCTTTGGCCTCGGACATGTCGGTTGCCGGAATGATCCCGGCGATCGACTGGAGGACGGGGCAGGGCAGGCAGAGTTTGGGGTTGAACACATCACCGATGACTTTTTGCGTGTCCCAAGGCGCCCAGCGTTCAGGGAAATAGCGCACCGACATTGTGCGCACGTCGAAGGCGTGCGGGGTGACTTCGACGAGGTCCGGCGCACCATCGATCACTTTGCCGGACGGGCGCAGCGATGGCGCTTCGAGGATTAGCCGGTCCTTCTCGACCCGCGTCACCAGATCGCGGCGCAGGCACTGCTCGTTGATCGGATCGAACGGGCTATACTCCGGCGCATCGTCGCCGGCGCCTGTCGATGGGCACAGGACATCGTCGATAAAACGAATGAGGTCGGTCGGCCCCAGCACGCGCGTTGGCACATTGATCGAATCGAAGGCGGCTACGATCCCGTCGCGCACCGACAACAGTTGTTCATTCGAAATCGGGCCGCCTTCGGTCACGCCAACGGCGAAGAGCACGCGGAATTGGCGCAAGTGGAACGGGCCGTCGCCTGCCAGCGATGTCCAGGCGCCATGCGTCAGAAGATCGAGCCGATAGCGCGCGAGCTTGTCGAACACGGCGCCAGCGCGCACACGCGGCAGGGCCCATTCCTGCAATTTCTCGACGACCCGTGGGCTGGCATAATTGATGATCTGGAACTGGCAGCCGGGCAGCAGCACATCAGCAAACAGCGTGCCAAGGATATCGCTAATGCGTTCGTCGGCGCCAATCAGCGGGGCCAGTTCAAGCACGAAACCCTTCGAGCGAGTCAGGTGGAAAAGCTGCTCGGCAGGGCTGAAGGCGCGATAACCGAGATAAGCCGCGAGCATTGGCACGGACTGTGCGTCGGGGCGGTTCTCGGGTGCAGCGGTGTCACCGGTGACGAGTTCAACGAGGCGGGCGAGCATGACGCGTTACTCGCCCTGCGGCGGGAAAGTGCCGCCGGTCGTTGCGGGGATCGTCGGGGTTGGAGCGACCGGTATAGCTTGTGCAGGCGACGGCGAAGTTTGCGCGCTTGCCTTGATCGGCGGCTTGGGCGCTTTGGCGAGGATGTCGCGGACTTGCGCCTGGATTGTACCGAGTGGTGTTGCGGCGTTGATCGCAGCAGGACGTGGTTCAGCTAGCACTTCGGATGATGGTGCCACTGCGGGAGCAGGGCTGACCAAGACGAGATCGGGCGCGGACTCGGCAATTGTCAGGAGATTGGAGCCCGCCGGATTGTCTGAGTGAAGCGTCGCGCCATCGGCCGCGACCAAACCCGACGCATCGACGTTCACATATGCGACTGTGCGCTTGTGCACATGTCCACTGGAATCGTGCCAGGCGGGATAGACCACCTTGAGCGCGCCGCGCGCCGGGTCAGTATCTGGACCTGCCGAGGCAGCGCGGGGCATGGCATCTTCTACCGATGGTGCGGCAGACGCATTTGCAACCGGATCAGTCTTGTTGGTGTCGATCGCATGAAGCGCACCATCATCGATCACGGTCGAGGGCGCGCACGTGCCATGCGGGGCCGCGCAAGAGAAGCCGCCTTTGACGTTTGACTGGACCATCGAGCAGCCCGTCAGGCCGAGCGCGAGGAGCGGCAGGAAGAAATGTCGCATGGCTCAGTTGCCTCCCTTGAGCCAGGCTTCGAGGAATTCGCGGGGGCGATAGCCAAGCACGACCGCACCATCGTCGCGCACCATGACCGGCGTGCCGGAAAACCCGTGGGCGCGCGCAAAGGCCTCGTTGGCATCGAGTCCGCTGGTGTCGCAGGTGCCTTTGGGGATGGTCTCGCCGGCATAAGCCATGTCGATGGCACCCGCATGGCCGGGTGCGCAGAGCACGGCTTCAGAGATTGCGCGCGTTCCCAGAATAGAAATCGGCCGCTCGGTGACCCGCGCATCCATCGCTTTCAGATCCTGATGGAGCTGGCGACAGTAGCCACAGTGGAAGTCACTGAAGACGGTTACGTGAGGGCCTTTACCGCCCCATTCGATCGCGCCATTGGCTGGCAGATCGGCAAGCGACACCTTCTGTGCCACATTGCCTGCCGCTGGGGCGGCGTCCGCTTTGCGCACCGAGCCATCGTTGCCAGCATGGGTTGCCGTTGGGGCCGGCACCATGCTGTCAGGATTGATCGCAAGCAGTTTTGCCGCCGTCAGATCCTGGTGTGTCTTTAGGTCATAGACATGGCCGACGACCAGGAAGCGCGCCTTGGGATCGGTGTAGAACAGCGTTGATCCAGCCTGGACTTCGCACAAGCCAGACAGCACGCCGCAATCGACGTGGGTCACCTTTGTGCGCGGCAAGCGCGCAGCAAGTGCCTTGGTCACAGACTGTTTGGATACCGCATCACGATGGGCCGGCTCGGCCACGGCAGTTTCGATATGTGCGGCGGGCAGGCACGCGGTGCAGGCCATGAGCAAGGAGAGGGAATGTCGCATGAGGATTCTTCCTTCAGTTGCGGATGAAGACGCCGTCGAGGAACACCACCTCGACATCGAGGCCGGTCGGCATCTCGACGACAGGCTGGTACTGCTCGGCGCGCTCGATCAGGTATTTGGAGACGGTGTCGGCTGACTGGGCTACACCCTGGCCAAGCCCGCCTTGAACGATCGACGACGGCGACAATGTGGTGGGCTGGCCGCTGGTATTGATCGAGGGTGCCGTCAGGAACGCCTGCGAGTTCGTGGAAAAACCGCGCCCGAAGCCGCCCAGAACGCCCGCAAGGAAGGCCTGGCCGACCAGATTGCCCGAACGGTTGACCACGCGCCCGCGCACGCCGGTCTTACCGCCGAACGCGATGAAACCTTTGACATCGCTCACTGCGACGCGCCCGCCCGGTTGTGGGCAAGTCATGCGCTGCAATTTGACGTACACTTTTTCGGACGAGAGATCGGCCATCGCCGCGCCGTTGACCATGCACCCGCTGAGGTTGGTCTTCAGCAATTTGCCAGCCACATAGACCGAGCGCGCGGGGCCGGTAATGCGCAACACCACAGGCAGAGGATCGGTCTGGCTCTTGGTGTTGGTTGTCGCATCGACCCCGACCACCACGCGCGCCGTCGCGATCGAGTTGGGCGGCAGGTAGTTTTCGCTGTCTGTGAACTGGGTGGTCTTGGTCGGGACAATGCGCGCAGCAGTGCCGGTGGCGTCGCTGTTGAACGCCATCAGCTTCACTTCGCTGGAGCGTGGTGCCGCGACAGGTGGTGTTCCGGCCGCGCTGCTGGCGCCAGGCGTCGGCGCGGTGCCAGCACGCTGATAGGTGGCAGGCGCACCAGGTCCATACATCGCGGTTGGCCCGGCGGTTGCGCGCTGAACTTGCGTCGACAGCGCCGACACCTGGCTGCGCAGCTGCTCATTCTCGGTCTGGTAAGCCGACAGCACTTTTGACCCATCGGTCTTGAGTGCCTGATTCTGACCCTGCAAGGCATCGATCTGCTTTTGCAGCTGGTCCATCCGCCCGCTGTCGCCTTGCAGCGTCTTGATCGCGGTTCCTTGGGTGGTCAGCTGGTTCTCGGACAGCGCCATCCATTCCTTGTCGGCCATCGAGCGGTTGACCATGTCATCCGTCGAAATCCGCACCGTCGCAGGATCGCTTGCCTTCGCCTCGGGTGAGGTAGCGGGAGTGCCCGAGCCGATGATCCACCAGCCACCCCCTGCCAGCAGCAGGGCGCCGATCGCGTAAAGCGCGATATGCTGGCGTCGCCGAACGGCTGCGTTGTGGGCGAGATCTCCGCCTGCAGTTGCAGCGGCGGTCGGCGAGGCGGCCGTATCCTGCGCGCTCACGGCCGATCCCCTTGCACCTTGCGCGCGATCACAACGAACGCAGTGGTGGCTTCGCCGGGCTTGAGTTTGGGATTGGTCACGCTGATGGCGACGGCATCGGGCGGCCCGATATCATCCTCGCGCAGAGCAAGCGGCTTGGTGCTGGTGTTGGTCAGCTTGAGAAGCGATGCGGTCAGCCGCGCGCCTTGATAGTGGCCGATGCGTTGGACGGTGACGTCGCCTGTTGCGACCGGGGCGAGGGGGCGCCAGTCGATGTCGTATCCTGCCACCGAGCGCTGCGCATAGAGTGCGGCAATCAGCCGGGTTGCCTCGTCCTGTGGCGACAAATCTGCAGGAAGTTCCTCACCGACGGCGTGTGGCGCGGCCATATCGGCGTTGGCGACGAATACCTGTTTTGCGTCAGTGCCGCCAACCGCGCAAAGGAACTTGTAGACATAGCCCTTGCGGGTGGTCGCAAAGAACGAGATCGCCGGCTTCGAGAACCCCTGGCCGACCGAGATATAGATATCTCCCCGGAGCGGTTCGTTGACGACATCGAAGTCCTCAGCAGGATTGGCGGCCTGCACTTTGGAGATCGACGCGAATTGGTCGTTCGCCAGCGTGATCCGGGTCAGATCTTTGAGCGAGGCTTCGCAGCGGACCGTGCCGTTGTCGGACGCCAACAAGTTCTGGTCGGCGAACGCAGGGTTGGCGAGGCCAAGCAGCCCAACGCTGAACAGCGCGGTGTGCGCCGACAATTTCAAGGAAGCCATCAGACAACGATCCTGTGGGGGAAGGGCTTTCATTGCGTCGCTCCAGGCGCCGTGGCGTCGTGCGTCACCATCCCGAAACCAGCGAGTTTCAGCGACACGCCGTTGTAGCGCCACCGAAAGCGGAAGGTCCGGTGCTCGCTCGTCACATCCTTTGAGGCGACGACGGTGTGCAGCGTGCCACCAACTTCGCTGGTCAGCTTGCCCGGATCGACGGTCATCATGTCGGGCGTGAAAAATTGCGAAATCTGCGAGCCTTGCTGCTCGGTGACGATCTTCATCAGGCCTTTCTTGACCTCGCCGCGATCCCGCTCGTCGGTCAATTCAAGGATGGTGGTCATCCACCAGGTCAGCGTCTCGGGCGACCGGTTGAGCGTAAGCGCCGCCACATCGCGGGTGACCATCTCGAGGTATTCCCGCGAAACCGACGAACTCGAGAGCGTCATCGGCGAACGCAGTGTCGGCACCAGCACGACTTCGCGGTCTTTGCTCTGTGCGGCGGCGAAAGTCAGGGCAAGCCCGATCGCAAGCACCAACACTACACCTGCCAGCACATTGCGCTGGCGCAGCACACGCTGTGAGCGGTCATGGGCGAGATCGATGTCCATGCGCGATCAGCCCGCCAGGACACGAAGATGTGACGGCGGAAAGCTCTTCAGCGCGAAGAACTCCCCCGGAAGATGCCAGTACCCAAAGTGAAGGAGCCAGGACATCGACCGGCCAGCTCGAACTTTGCGATAACCGAACCAGGCCAGGGTTGAGAATACGAGCCCAAGAACGATATGCCCGGCAACAATTCCCCAAAAAAAGGGGATGAGCATCACCAGGAATTCATCAAGCGTCCAGAACCCGATCAGCTCGGGATCATCGAGGTGCTTGGGAATGGCATAACGTTCCATCGCTGCCCGCCGTCACATGAGGTTGTTGGATGGAAGGATGGGCCGGTCCGGCATCGCCGGGGGGGAAAGCGGTGCCGGCCGGCCTTCTGTTCAGATCGTTGCGGTGACCATCGCGGTGACGATGGGCACGCCCGTACCGGCGGCAACGCCGGTGCCGACCGGCACGGCAACCTGGCCGAGCGAGAAGCGGCCCGAAGCCAGGCCGACCACACCACCGGCGAGGCTGAGCACGGTGATCACCTTGCCGCCCGAACCGGACAGGAAATTGGTGAACTGGGCGAGCGCGGTGTTGAAGGTGGTGTCGGTCCCGGCATAGGCGGCCGGCGCGATGATCGCGGCGGCAACAACCGCGGGGATCAGGTAGGCCAGCGGGCGCAAGTTTGGCCGCTGGCGCGCCAAGGTCAACACGCGGGAACGCGGCAAGGCAAGTGGAGATGCAAGTGACATGGGGGGATGCCCTTCTTTTTGAGAGACGGCGCTAGTAATTGTGTTCAACGCCGGGACCAAAGCTTCCCCCGATTGACCCGCGCATCAACAAACGGCCGCTGGTTTGGCCTCGATCTTGGCAAAAATGCTGTTGCGCTGGCGCCGTAAGTACTGATTCGGCCCAGCTATGGGCGCGTCAGGCCCAGCGACGCGCATTTCCTGCACGCCGGGTTGTCATAAAGTGCGCAAAGGTGGGCAGTTTGTGCCCTTTTGTGTGCGCAATGCGCCCATGCGTGTTAGAATTGCTTCACGGCACAACAATGGTGATCGCGACGGTGGCGCACGAGACCCAGAGAGAGCCCCAGGCTACGCATCGGCTCCATATCAGCGAGGCAGCGTTCAGGTCGCTGGTGCTTGCAATCTATCATGTGTCCGTTCGCGAACGCGACATCTGTTCGCCGCGTCGACTTCTGACAGTCGTACTCAATGCGCCGGAAAACCCGATTTTTCAACTTGAAGGCACCCTGCTGAGCCGTCTGTGCGACAGCAATATTGTGGCGGGCAGATTGCAGATCAGTGTCCGGATCGATTCCGCCGTGAACGACCAGTTGCGCCTGTTTCGCGAGCATGCCGAACGCCGGCTCAGTCGGCCAGTCAGTGTCGCAGAGGCAGTTTATGCCTGCAGTTATGTCGCCAATTTGGAGCGATTGACCTGATTGCACTTTTGCCCGGTTGTTCTTGACGCCAGCATCGCCAGCTTGGTGAATGGATTGCTAACCCAGGTGCGGAAGGGGCAAAGACGAAAGATGGAAAAAGACGGGGAATTTACGAACCAAATCCATACTAAAGTATGTGATCTCTCCGATGCAATAAAGCCCGCAGCGAAGATCGAAGACGCCTATCGCGCCCTGATAAACCATCATATTCAGCTACAAGCACGTCCCCGGGCCTGTCTTGCCAACGATATCGGCATCGACCGCCGGCGATTGGGGCGCATCCTCTCGGGCGAGAAGCCATTCCGTTTGGAAGAGCTCATTGCGTTGATCGCTGTCCTCGGCATCGATCCCCCGCGTGCCATGATCGCGATCGGGTTGCTCGACGACTGGCAACGGTATTCCGATGTCAATCTCGGTGTTGTCCTGCAATTGCTCCAGCCCGTGCTCGACAAGCTGGAGGCGCAATCCGAATTTTCGATCGAGCCATTGACCGAGCCCGCAGTGGCGCGCTTTTCGGACTGGCTGGCCGAAGCCATCATCGCCAACGAAGAGCAGATCCGCCTCCGACGTGACAGCTTCCACGACTTGCCCGAAGTGCGTCGGCCAGCGCGGCGATTGCCCTAAAGCGCATCGGGGCCGCGACCTCGAGCAACTCTATCGGGACTCGTGCGTGTTGCGCAGGAACTGATCGCGCATAGTAACGAGGATCCCCGAGACATATCGCACCGTTTCCGGGATTTTAGGCACTTGTCCGGTCGCGCGGATGCGCCCGGCACCAGCGTTATAGGCGGCGAGCGCCAGGTCGAACCGGCCGAACTCATCGAGGAGGGTGCGCAGAAGGCGGGCGCCGCCCCGCAGGTTGGCATTCGGGTCCCAGACGTTGCTCACGCCCATGCGCCGGGCGGTGTCAGGCATAAGTTGCGCAAGCCCCGCCGCCCCCTTGGGGCTCAGCGCGGCAGGATTGTAGCGGCTCTCTGCGATCACCAGCGCGTCGAGCAGGTTTACTGGGACGCCAGCCTCGCAAGCGGCCTCGGCCATGCTGGCATACCATGTGGCCCGCCGCCGTTCGGCCATTGCTGGCAGTGTCGGGTTCGGGCGAAAAGCATCTGCCGAACAGCCAAAACGAGACGCCGAGAGCCACCGGTGATTGCGATGGGATCGTGCCGAAGGCTCAGGTTGGGTTAGCCGGTTGGTTGGTCGCGACAGTGACTGATCAGTGTCCGCACCAATGTCAGCGAAGTCAGCGGCCAAATTTTTGGAATCTGCAACTTCGCTGACCTGCTGCTGCTGCCTCGCGGGTGCCAGAACGAAATCTTTGGACTTGCTGCTCTGCTGCGTGAATTCTTGCAGTACGACGCCCCGGGCAAAAACAGCCTGGGACGCGACCAGGACTGCGGCCACAAGTGTCAACTTGATGGGTTTTGTAAGCACGAGGCCTCACTTTTCGTGGGGCCCGGTTCGGATATCGCGATCGCACGTTGCCGGATTATGGCTGGATCGCAAGCTTGAAATTGATCAAGGTTGGCTAGGACACCCCAGTGCGATCAGGCGCTCCAGAAGCCGCTCCTGCGCCCGTGAAGCTGTCGGAGATGTGCGACATAGGCGGCATGGTCCCTGCGATCCCCAAAATTCTCGACGCGTTTAGCGAGATGTTCGCAGGTCTGAAGATGGCGGGCGGCATGCCCATAACGCTTGGACCGGCTGTGAATGAGTGAATAGTCGATCATCGAACGGAGCATCAATGTCGCGGCCAAGGGATGCCGGTCTTCCAGCGCCTCGGCCGCCGGGGTCAGCAATTCATAGTGGTTGCCGTCCAGCTCGCCCTGACGGGCCAGGACAAGTTTGGCGGCGAGGTCATGCGCCGGCCAATCGATCAAAAAGCCCAGCGCCTGATTGAAGTTATGGTGCGCCGCAACAAAGGCCAACGCCCGGATTTCCGCCTCTTCGTCATCAAAATCCGGCAGTCGTTTGATGTAGGCCCGCAGGTATGTTGCGTTCAAACTGCTTTCAAAGATAGTCCAGCGCTCGCTTTGCGCCTCATCCGATCGCCCCAAAGCCTCAAGCGTATCAATCCGAACCCGCCGCCACTCCGACCAGTTCCCGCCCTTGGCGAATTGATCTTTGGCAGCGGTCAGTGCCGCCATGGCCTCAGCAGCGCGACCAGCCACCAAAAGCCGTTCCGCGATCCGCGCGGCGATCGTCGGGTTGGCGCGTTCCACCTTTGAAAAGCAAGCGGCGTATCCATCAACGTCGCCAAGCGCATCAGCGATATCGGTCAGGGCAGACTTGATCGTCCGTGCCCGATTCCTGTTCTCATATTCGTCCTCGAAAATGGGGCCGGCGCCGCCATACCCGATAACGCGGCGTTCATCCTGCCTCGACCGTACTTGGGGCTCTACCGGCGGTTCACCGAATTTGGCCTTGAGCAGTTCCAGCCCGTCCCGGCCAAGTGGCTTTGCCATCAGGGCGATCAAACCATCAAACTGTCCATAGTCGTTGGCGCAAACACCTTGAAGCACCCGATCGGCGAGCGATGCTGGTGCCAGCGCCTTTGCCTCGGCCACCACGCCAAGGTCGGCTCGTGCAGAGCTGATGACACTGCTGATCGTGCCGTTGCTATCGTCACACCGCTCGTAGATCGAAGGCGCCATCTCCAGCATCCGCCAGAGCAGATCAAACGCTTCGGCGGGCTTTGTTTGCGCGACATGATCCATGATCGCTGCGCGCTGCATTTCGAGATCCTGCGCGAGCGGCTTGATTTTTCGCCAGTCCACGAACGACTTCGACCGGGCAATCGATACGAGCCGTTTCCGGATTTCTGCGGCGACATCACTGCCGCCACTGCGGCTGGCCAGTTCAAGCCGCAGGCGACGCTTCGCGGCCGCATCCCCCGTCGCCAGTTCCAGCAACAATTCCGCGAGGCGCTCGGCGCCAAGCGCAGCAAGGTTCTTGGCGTTCAGGGTCTTTTCGGAGGCCATATTTCCCTTTTGCAAGGCAAGCTTCGTCGGTCAAGAACGTCGCATTTGTCCCATTGTATTTGATTGGCCGGCTTCTGTTTTGCTGTACAAAATACCGCGACGGATCATGGGATCAGATGGCATGTCTGTGAATTGGCAGGAAATACGGGATAGGCCAGATTGCTATCACATCATCGTTCGTGACAATTATCACTATCAGGATCCCGACGAAGAATTCGCCATCATCGGGTTCGCGACCGAGGCCGATGCCTTAGCAAAATGTCGGAAAATCGTCGAAAAGAGCCTTCAGTCTGTGGCTGAGCCCGGGCAAAGCGCCGAGGTGATTTTTTCGCGCTACCAGATGTTTGGCGATGATCCTTCCGTTGTAAATGGAAAGGACATGCCGCCCGTTCCATTCTCGGGATGGGACTATGCGAAAGGCCAAGCGCACAAATTCGTGTGCTGACACGCCATGTCTCTTGGCAGCCAAGGCGATCGAACCCAATGAAATGTGATAATTATATCGGTTTGGCGCTTCGGACAGTGGCCGACAGGAATGAAGAGGACTGATTTTTGGCTTACGATCTGATCGGTGATATTCACGGCCACGCAGATAAGCTTACGGCGCTGCTGGGCAAGCTGGGGTATGAGTCCAGGGCCGGAACATGGCGCCATCCAGACCGCACCGCGATCTTCGTCGGAGACTTCATCGATCGCGGCGTGCAGCAACTCGAAACGCTGGAAATCGTTCGCGCCATGATCGATGGCGGGCACGCGCGCGCCGTGATGGGCAATCACGAGTTCAACGCGATTGCATGGTCCCAGATCGATCCAGCTAATCCGGGCCAGCATTTGCGTCGTAGGAACGACAAGAACCGCCGACAACACGCAGCCTTCCTCGCGGCGGTAGGGGAGGACAGCGAACTGCACACCGAATGGACCGAATGGTTCCTGACACTGCCCCTATGGCTCGATCTGGGCGGGCTGCGCGTGGTCCATGCCTGCTGGGATTCGGCCGCCGTTGCTACGGTGCGCAACATTCTGGGCGGCGCGTTGCTCAATCGAGATGTCATGCCGGATGCTTGCCGCATTGGTGCTGCTGGAACGTCGAGCTTCGCCCCGGATGGCACACGCTCCGAAGCTGGAAGCGATCTTTTTCTCGGCATTGAAACGCTGCTCAAGGGAATCGAAGTCGACCTGCCGCACGGCCGCAGCTTTTTCGACAAGGACGGGCACGAACGCAGCAGCGTGCGAACTTGCTGGTGGCAACAGTCGCCAGTCAGCTATCGCGACGGCGCCATGCTTCCTGCAAGTGATCGGCACATTTTGCCAGATGTGCCCATGCCGAAACAAGCGGTGCCCGGTCACGATGGGGGCAGCCCGGTGTTTGTTGGCCACTATTGGATGACAGGGCTGCAGACGCCGATCGAACCTCGCGTTGCGTGTGTCGATTATAGCGCAGGCAGGGGCGGCCCGCTGGTTGCCTACCGCTGGACCGGGGAGGCTGAACTTGCTGCCAGGAATTTCGTCGCCTCACATTGACACCGCGCGTGCGGCTATCGTCTGATCCACAACTGGTGTGTCCTTATCGTTCGCCCACGCACACGGACTGCTAACGTGCTCCATCACAGCGATTGCCGCTCCGATACGATCGATTGCCTTTCCCACACCTGTTGCCCCTGAGCCTTCATTCGGGCAATGTTGACGGCGGGGGACCAACACATTGAACCATCAAACTCTTTCGAACTTCATCTGGTCGGTCGCCGATCTGCTGCGCGGCGATTACAAGCAGTCGGAATATGGGCGGGTCATCCTGCCCTTCACCGTGCTGCGGCGGCTGGACAGCGTCCTGGCGCCGACCAAGGCCGCTGTGCTGAAAGAGGCTGAGGCTGGTCGGGCTGATCCATTCCTGATCCGCGCTGCAGGGCAGGGCTTTTTCAACTGCAGTCCGCTCGATCTGGGCAAACTTATTGGCGATCAGGACAACATCGGCACCAATCTGCTGTCGTATATCCAGGGCTTTTCGCCCGAGGTGCGCGACATTTTCGAACAGTTCGAATTCGCTGCGCAGATCGATCGCCTTGCCAAGAACGGCTTGCTCTATCAGGTGACGGAACGGTTCGCCGGGATCGACCTCCATCCCGACCGGGTCGACAACACCCAGATGGGCCTGGCGTTTGAGGAGCTGATCCGCAAATTTGCGGAAATCAGCAACGAAACCGCCGGGGAACACTTCACCCCGCGCGAAGTGATCCGCCTGATGGTCAATCTGCTGTTTGTCGAAGATGATGACGTACTGTCAAAGCCCGGCGTGGTCCGTTCGATCTATGATCCTACAGCGGGCACCGGCGGCATGCTGTCGGTCGCCGAAGAATACCTGCGCGAACACAACCCCCATGCACAACTGACCATGTCGGGGCAGGAACTGAACCCCGAATCCTATGCCATCTGCAAGGCCGACATGCTGATCAAGGGGCAAGACATCGCACGCATCGTGCAGGGCAACACCCTGTCCGACGATGGCCATCCGGCGCAGACCTTTGACTATATGCTGTCCAACCCACCGTTCGGCGTGGAATGGAAAAAGGTCGAAAAGGCGGTGCGTGGCGAACATGAACGCCAGGGCTTCAACGGTCGTTTTGGCCCCGGTCTTCCGCGCGTGTCCGATGGATCGCTGCTGTTCCTGATGCACCTGCTGGCCAAGATGCGCCCATGGACAGAGGGCGGCTGCCGGTTCGGCATCGTGCTCAACGGGTCGCCGCTGTTCACCGGCGGCGCGGGCAGCGGGGAGAGCGAAATCCGCCGCTATGTGCTGGAAAACGATCTGGTGGAGGCGATCATCGCGCTGCCCACCGACATGTTCTACAACACCGGCATATCCACCTATGTGTGGATCCTGTCGAACAAGAAACCGCAGGCACGCACCGGCAAAGTGCAACTGATCGACGCCAGCAGCTTTTGGCAAAAGATGCGCAAATCGCTGGGCAGCAAACGCAAACAGATGCGCGATGACCATATCGCCGATGTGACCCAGCTGTTCGGGGAATTTGTCGAGGCGCAATTGGCCACCGTGCTGGATGCTGCCGGCAAGGACGTGTCGCGCGTGATCGTCCGTGCGGGCGAAGCCCCGCCCTCCGCGCCAGATGGCGGCAAGGTCAAGCTAGCCCCGCTGTCGCGCATCTTTGCCAACGAAGCGTTTGGCTATCGCACCATCACTGTGGAGCGCCCGGTAGTGGATGACCATGGCAAGCCGGTGTTGGGCCAAAAGGGCAAGGCCAAGGGCAAACCTCAGGCCGACAGCGCCTTGCGCGATACCGAAAATGTGCCGCTGGCCGAAGATGTGGATGCCTATTTCGCGCGCGAGTTGCTGCCCCACGCCGCCGATGCGTGGATCGACCATGACAAGACCAAAGTCGGCTATGAAATCCCCTTCAACCGCCATTTCTATGTGTTCGAGCCGCCCCGGCCGCTGGCCGAGATCGATGCCGAACTGGCGGGCGTGACGGCGCGGATTCAGAAAATGCTGACGGAGTTGGCTGCGTGAGCGTGCCTGCTTACCCTGCGTATAAGGAAAGTGGGGTTCCGTGGCTGGGCGCGGTGCCGAGCCATTGGTCAATCTGCTCTCTCAAGCGAGTTGTGTCTCTACGTAGCGGCGAAGCGATAACCTCGGATTCAATCGAAGTTGATGGCGATTATCCGGTCTTTGGCGGGAATGGTCACAGAGGCTATGCCTCGTCATACACCCATGAGGGTGACTTTGCCCTGATCGGCCGTCAGGGTGCCCTTTGCGGGAATGTCAATTACGCCAATGGCCAGTTTTGGGCATCAGAACATGCGATTGTCGTCGCGCCGATCAAACCTCTGGAAACGAGATGGCTGGGCGAACTTCTCCGATCCATGAATCTCAATCAGTATTCTGTCGCGGCAGCTCAGCCTGGACTATCCGCCGACGCACTTGGTAATTTGCGTATCCCATTCCCACCATCAGACGAACAGACTGCCATAGCCACCTTCCTCGACCGGGAGACGGCGAAGATTGATGGGTTGGTGGCAGAGCAGGAGCGGTTGATCGGGCTGCTGAAGGAAAAGCGGCAGGCGGTCATCTCCCACGCCGTCACCAAGGGCCTGAACCCCAACGCCCCCATGAAAGACAGCGGCATCGAGTGGCTTGGGGCAGTACCTGCTCATTGGGAGATAAAGCCGCTCAAAAATCTGACGAAATCAAACACGACAATCACGTACGGCATTGTGCAAGCCGGGCCCGATATTGAAGGAGGCATACCGTACATTCGCACTTCAGATATGAGTGGCGATGAACTTCCTGAGCATGGTTATCTTCGAACTTCAGTTGAAATTGATGAATCTTACGCTCGCTCTAGGGTGTTCCCAGGCGATCTCGTCATCGCGATACGCGCGACAATCGGTAAGCCATTGATCGTACCGACTTTCCTGTCGGGAGCCAACCTAACCCAAGGAACGGCGAAATTTAGCCCCTCAGATGCCGTCGGTGTCCGATTTGCCCAACTTGTTTTGGGCAGTGCGGGTGCAACCACTGAGTTTGATCGTATTTCAAAAGGTTCGACCTTCAAGGAAATAACCTTGGAGATGCTAAGGAATTTTCGTATTCCCGTGCCGCCGGTTGACGAGCAGGCAGCAATAGCCGCACAATCGGATCAGTTTATCAGCACCTTCAATGCTCTCAGCGCGGCGGCTGTTGAGGCCAAAGAACTCTTGAAAGAACGCCGCGCTGCGCTGATATCTGCGGCTGTCACCGGCAAGATCGATGTGCGCGCCGCTGTTTCCGCGTCCGAACTGGAAACCGCATGAACATCGAGAAAATCCTTGCCTCGATCCCTTCCGCCAGCCGGGATCAGCGCAACCAGATGCGCCGCAATGCGCTGGAAAAGCTCGATGGCGCGGATGTGGCCTGGCATGAACCGGCGCAAAGGCTGCTCACCACGCTGGCTGCACAGGAAAGCGCCGAACATGCCGAGCTGGTGGCAGAGGTGGCAGGGCTGGAACCCGCCGAACGCGTCATCCGCGCCTTTACCGCCGAATCGATGACCGCCACGGAGGAAAAGCTGATCCGTGTGCTGCTGGATCATCCCGACTCCACCTCTGCCGAACTGACCGAAAAGATGGGGTGGAAGGCGCAAAGCTGGCACCTGCATTTTGGCACCATGTGCGCCAACCGCGGCGTCTATCTTGGCCCGCCGCCCTATGCCGGGCAGGCCACCGGCCAATTCTACACCGGCATCCTGGCGCAGTTTGGCGAAAACACCAGCCGCTTCACCATGAAACCCGACGTCGCCGCCGCCTTCGCCCAACTTGGCATGAAGCCGAGGACCGCATGAGCATCGAGCCAACCCTCGCCAAGATTCCCACCATGACAGCGGATCAGCGCAAGGTCTTGCGCACGAATGCCGAGGCCAAACTGGCCTCAGGCGACCCCAAGTGGGCTGCCGATGCACCCAGGGTACTGGCAGCGCTCGATGTCTTTGACGAGGAACAGGGGCACGTGGCCAGCCAACAGCGCGCCATCAAGGTCGCCGATCTGAAAGACGCGACGGCAGTTGAGCGCATTGTCCTGGCCTTTGAGATCGAACCGGCCACGCAGGCCGAGGAAAAGATGATTCAAATCCTGCTGGATCACCCCGGCAGCACGGCCACCCAACTGACCGACCTGCATGGCTGGGTGGGTGATGCATGGGACCTGCAATATGGCGGAATGTGCGCGCGGCGGCAGGAATATCTCTGGCCGCTGGAACCATCTGTGCGAACCGAAGAGGCGCCTAACATCGATATGCTGACGATCAAGACGCGCGGAGAAGATGGCGTGCTGCGATACGCCAACCGACCAGAGGCCGTAGAAGCGTTCAAACTGCTTGGCTTTCGGGTAAGGTCATAATGACCAAAACGGCGGGACGCAGCCTCGAACTTCTCTACATCGATGGCCATGCCAATGGCATGCTGACGGCCGAACTCGATAACTGGACCGGCCATGTGCTGATGGCGCCCCGCATACAATTGAGCGAGGCGCTGAAACGGGCCGAGCCGAAATGTACCGGCGTTTACCTGCTGCTGGGCGAACATGATTGCGAGCCGCTAGCGTATATCGGTGAGGGCGACGACATAAGCAAGCGGCTGAAAAGTCATGACTTGACCAAGGATTGGTGGACCAGCGTGGTGTTCATCACCACCGCCGGCAACAAGCTGAACAAGGCCCATGTCCGCTATCTGGAAGCGCGCCTGTACGCCAAAGCAAAGCAGATTGCGCGCGTGCCGCTGGCCAACGGGGCCGCGCCGTCGGTTCCTTCGCTGAGCGAAGTCGATATCGCCAAGATGGAATCATTCCTGGACAATCTGCTGATTGTCCTGCCCGCGCTGCGTGTCGACATGTTTATTGAGTGGGCCCGAAAAGCGATTTCACCTGTCACCGCCATCACAGGGAGCGTGTCGGCAACCGAATTACCCAGCGCAAATTTCGTATTGGAAAGCAAGAAGCACGGATTGCTTGCGCAAGCGATCCTCCAGATTGGTGAATTTATTGTCGAGGCTGGTTCAACAGCGCGCCTGAACTGGGAAAGTAAGGTTATGGCCCACAGCTATAGCTCCCTTCACGCCGAGCTGAAGCGGTCGGGTGTGCTACAGATTGAGGGTGATCACTGCGTTTTCGCCGAGAATTATGCTTTTCAGAGTCCGAGCGCAGCCGCTGCTGTGGTCACTGGTCGCCCCGCCGCAGGAACGATCGAGTGGAAACTGAAAAGCACTGGCGAAACCTATAAACAGTGGGAGATAAAGCGCGTCTTGGACGAAGGTCACGAGCTTACCGGGTAGGATTTGTCGAAGGTGAACCATTCCAGCAATCCCGAACGAGCAAGGGGGCGATTGAGCAATGCCGGTCTATGAATTGCTCGATGGCAAGCTTTCCGCTGCCAATCCCACGCACTTTCACGCCGAGGGCCTGAGGGAGCGCCAGGATATCCAGCGCATGCTGCGCGAACAAATCTCTGTGCTCGGCGATGACCTGTTTGTGCTGGCCGAGGAATATGGCGGCTGGGTCGACAGCAATCGTCGCATTGACCTGTTGTGCATCGACAGCGACGCCAATCTGGTGGTGGTCGAATTGAAGCGTGACGACTCTGCTCACATGGAGCTTCAGGCGCTGCGCTATGCCGCTATGGTAGCACGGATGACATTCAGCGAGGCGGTTGTCGCGCATGCCGAATTTCGCCGAAGGTGCGGTTTAGATGGCGACGAGGCGGAAGCTGCTATACTTGCATTCCTGCGTTGGGATGAAGCTGTTGAGGATGATTTCGCAAAGGCAGTTCGGGTTGTCTTAGCTTCCGCAGAATTTGGCAAAGAATTGACGACAGCTGTCCTTTGGCTGCGCGATCAAGGTATTGATATCGTTTGTATTCGTTTAAGCCCAAGTAAGCTGTCAGACGGGCGAATGCTGCTAGATGTACAACAGATTATCCCTTTGCCAGAAGCTGCTGAATTCCAGACTCAGATAGGTTTTAAGCGGCAAGCTGAAATAAAGGGGCGCGTAGAGCGGCACGAGCTGCGATACCTATTTTGGCAAAGTCTTCTCAAACGCGCTGCTGAAAAAACAACTCTTCACGCGCACATCATGCCCAGAGAATCAACATGGCTTAGTGTCAGACTTGGCAGGGATGGAATGCAACTGGGATATTCATTGAGGGCGTTCGACAATAATGTCAGCCTTTGGATGACCAATAAGAAGCATTATTTTGACGCACTTTTTGTAAAAAAGGACGAAATAGAGCGCGAGTTTGGAGAGAGTTTGGGGTGGAGTGAAAATGTGGGGAAAAACGGGGCAGCCATATATTACGAGATGCCAGGAGGTTATAAGTCTTCTGCAGATCAATTTGACGGTATTCAAAATGAGATGGTCGATCGAATGATCCGACTCGATCAGGTATTGCGGTCGCGCATCATGGCATTGCCGCAATCTTGAGGTCTTACATGAGCCTGCACAAGGAAATCAGCTTCGAGGACGAAATCTGCGACGATCTGGCCGCAGGAGGCTGGCTTTATGAAGCAGGCTCTGCCGCGCGTTACGATCGCGCACGGGCGTTGTTCATCGAGGATTTGCAGACCTGGCTGGAAACAACCCAACCGCAGACATGGGAAGCCCTGACCAAATCGCACGGCGGAGCCGCCATCGAAGTCTTGGCCGATCGCATTCGCAAATCGCTGGATGATCGCGGAACGCTCGATGTGCTGCGCTATGGTGTCGAACTGATCGGGGTGAGGGGCCTGGTCAGCCTGGCCCAGTTTGCGCCGGCATCTGGCATGAACCCTCAGATTGTCGCACGTTATGAAGCAAATCGGCTGCGTGTGGTGCGCCAGGTCCGATATTCCCGTGCCAATGAGAACTGCATCGACATCGTCCTGTTCCTCAACGGCATTCCTGTCGCCACCGTCGAACTGAAAACCAATTTCACCCAGACGGTTGGCGATGCGGTTGACCAGTACCGGTTTGACCGCAATCCGAAGGGGGAGCCGCTGCTGACTTTTGCCACCGGCGCGCTGGTCCACTTCGCGGTGAGCAACCGCGACGTGATGATGACCGCAAAGTTGGAGGGTGGCGCGACACGTTTCCTGCCGTTCAATCGCGGCAACCACGGCGGGGCGGGAAATGCTGCCGATGGGTCAGGGCATCCGACCGCCTATCTGTGGCAGGAAATCTGGCAGCGTGACAGCTGGCTGGAAATCATCGGCCGATACATGATCGCCAAGCGGGACAAGAAGAAACAGATCAGCGGGGTGATCTTCCCTCGATATCATCAGCTTGATGCCACGCGAAAGCTGCGAGCGCAGGTCAAGGCCGAAGGGGCCGGCGGGCGTTTTTTGATCCAGCACAGCGCCGGGTCTGGCAAAACCAACAGCATCGCATGGACCGCGCATTTTCTGGCCGATCTGCATGATGCAACCGACGCCAAGATTTTTTCCAGCGTGATCGTCGTGTCCGACCGCAACGTGATTGATGCCCAGTTGCAGGAAGCGCTGTTCGAGTTTGAACGCACCAAGGGCGTGGTCGCGACCATCACCAGCGAAAGCGGCAGCAAAAGCGCCGCGCTGGCTGAGGCGCTGGATGGCGGTAAGAAGATCATTGTCTGCACCATGCAGACTTTTCCCTTTGCGCTGGAGGCCGTGCGCGATCGTGCCGCGGCGCAGGACAAGCGCTTTGCGGTGATTGCTGATGAGGCGCACAGCAGCCAGGCAGGCGCCACCGCCGCCCATCTGAAAGCCGTACTGACGCCTGAAGAAATTGCAGAAATCAGCGATGGTGGTGAAATCAGCAGCGAAGACTTGCTGGCTGCGCAGATGGCTGCCCGCGCGGCCAAGGATGGCGTGACCTATGTGGCATTCACCGCCACGCCCAAAACGAAGACGATGGAGCTCTTCGGGCGCCGACCCAATCCCGACCTGCCGGCGAGCGACACGAATAAGCCCGCCCCGTTCCATGTCTATTCCATGCGGCAGGCGATCGAAGAGGGTTTCATCCTCGACGTTCTGAAGAATTACACGCCCTACAAACTGGCGTTCAAGCTGGCCAATGACGGCGAGGAATGGGACGAGCTGGAGGTCGAAAAAAGCGCTGCCATGAAGGGCATCATGCGCTGGGTCCGGCTGCACCCCTATAACATCTCGCAAAAGGTGCAGATCGTCGTCGAGCATTTCCGTGAAAACGTGGCGCCGTTGCTGAATGGTCAGGCCAAGGCAATGGTGGTGCTGGGCAGTCGGATTGAGGCGGTGCGCTGGCAATTGGCGATTGACCGATACATCAAATCGCAGGGCTATCGCATGGCGACCATGGTGGCCTTTTCCGGTGAGGTGAATGACCCCGATAGCGATGGCGAGGCGTTCACCGAAACCAGCGCAAGGCTGAACCCGACACTCAAGGGCCGGGACATTCGCGAAGCCTTCACCGACGATGACGCCAAGCTGTTGCTGGTGGCCAACAAGTTCCAGACCGGCTTCGACCAGCCGTTGCTGTGCGGCATGTATGTCGATCGGCGCCTCGCTGGCATTCAGGCCGTGCAGACGCTGTCACGGCTCAACCGTGCCCATCCCGGCAAAGACACGACTTATGTCCTCGATTTCGTGAACAGCTCTGAAGACGTGCTGGAGGCGTTCCGCACCTATTACGAGACTGCGGAAATCGAGGCCGCGACCAACCCCGATATGATCTTTGACATGCGCGCCAAGCTCGACGCATCGGGACACTATGACACGTTCGAGGTAGAGCGGCTGGTGCGGGTCGAGCTAGACCCCCATGCGACCCAGGGGCAGCTGATCGGGGCTCTGGAGCCAGTCGCGCAGCGGTTGCTGGTGCAATACCGAGACGCAAGCAACCGGTTGCGCGATGCCCTGGCACGCAACGATAAGAAGGCAACCGATGATGCGCGGGAAGAGGTCAACGCCCTGCTGCTGTTCAAGGGCGATATGCAGGCGTTCGTGCGTTTGTACACCTTCCTGTCGCAGATTTTTGACTACGGCAGCACCGATATCGAAAAGCGGTTCATGTTTTACAAGCGCTTGGTACCCTTGCTGGAATTCGGCCGGGAACGCGAAACCGTTGATCTGTCGGGCGTGCGGCTGACCCATCACAACCTGAAGGATGAAGGGAAGCGCGATCTGCAAGTTGGGGCTGACCGTGGCACGCTGGCCCCGATCAGCGACGTGGGCACCGGGGGCGTGCAGGACAAGCAAAAGGCTCTGCTGGCCGAGATCATCGCGAAAGTGAACGAGCTGTTCGACGGCGACCTGACCGACGACGACCAGCTGATTTATGTGAACAACGTTCTGAAGGGCAAGCTGCTGGAATCAGAGGTCCTGCGGGTTCAGGCCCAGAACAATTCCAAGGCCCAGTTCGCGTCATCGCCGGCACTGGCCAACGAAATCCTGAACGCGATCATGGACGCCCTGACAGCCCACGAAACGATGAGCAGCCAGGCGCTCAACAGCCAGAAGGTACGCGAGGGGTTGAAAGACATCCTGCTTGGGCCAGGGCAGCTTTATGAGGCGTTGCGGAGTGAAGCGTAGGGCGGCCGTTGGACTGCGGTCTCCGGACAAACGCTTCGTCAAACGTCCTACATGCGGCCTAAATGCCGTCGCAATTTCGGGTTGGGAGTGAAAAATGAAGGAAACGCTCTTCTGTTCACTCAATTTCGCCTCCATCGCTGCACACATTCGAGAGGCACAATATTCGGTATGCTATGCTGCGCCAGGCATTCAGACCGAGCTTGCGAATGCCATGGCAGAGGTTGCCGCGCGGAAAGCGCCCCCGCCGATCGCAGTCTGCCTTGATTTTGATGAGCACGTCATGCGGATGGGTTTTGGCGAACTCGGTGCTGTCAAGACACTACGGGATGCCGGGATTGTCGTGACCTCGACGCCGGGTTTGCGAACTGGTCTGCTGATCGTCGACCACCAAGGCTACATTTTCACACCAACCGCACTTTACCTTGAGCCTGATGGGCGCGCAACGGACGCACCAAACGCCATGCGTCTGTCAAAGGATCAGGTATCCGAGGCTCTGGCTCGGCTTTCCCCGGCGGCGAACGCAATGGCTCTTATCATGGCCAAAACAGAAAAAGAGCGAGATCGCATTCGTGACCAGGCCCCTGAAATGGCCTCAGAGCCCGTCGAAGATGAAGCGTTTCAGAATGTTGAGCGCCGGTTGGCCGAAGCGCCTCCCGCACGATTTGACGTCACCAGGCAGGTCAATGTGTTCAGCGCTTATCTGCAATACGTTGAACTCAGCTTGACCGGTGCGGCGATCCAGCGTCAGCGCATTGTAATCCCGCCAGTGATTCAACAGCTCGGTGCTGGCAAAGACATTGAAAAGCGGCTGCGGACCACTTTCGATTTGATCGAAAAGGACGGGAATCTCTCGTCCAAGAAGCTCGATGACAGGCTCCAACAGATTAGGAGGGATTTCACGCCATCTCTTGGAAAGGGCCACGGCCGTGTCGTGCTCAAGGCAAAGAAGCTTATATTGGAACAGCGGCTTGATGCATTTAGAGAAGAGTTGAAAGCGCATCTGGAAAATGTGAAGCATGAATTGCAGAAAGCACTGGATACCTCAAGAGAGCAGATAATCAATTATTATATCCCATTCATCCTGGCCAATCCGCCAGACAGGATGCATGGGCAATTCTTGAAAATTGACGAGCATGGGGCTGGCATATTTCTTGGTATGGAACTCGACCGTGTTTTTCCAACGGTGGAAAGTCTCGTTCAAAAGATGCAACTTGAGGTCCTTTACAAAGACCTGACCTATGAAACCCTCACGGGCAATGGATTCCTTGCAGAGGTCAAAAAGGCTTTTCCGCAAATTGAATGGGACAAACCTTACCATGACTTCAAGGCTGCAGGTGAAACATTGCACCAACCTTGATGCAAACAAGTCATTTCCTACAAAAATCGGATACAAATTTCCTCAGTTGTCGTTCTCTCTCCTGGCCAACTCGTGTCCGAACTTGGCATCGCCAATCAGTCACTTTATCTCTGATATCTATTTCTCAACAGGCGGGACATAGGTGATGGTACAGCCCCGGCGCAGATCAAATAGTGCCTCCAGCCCTCGTCCCAGCATCAGTATATGCTGGACGGTGGTGTCATCCTGTCGGTTCTCATCGATCTCAACAGAGCGATCATGGAAATCGTCCGTGCGATCGGTTCGGTGATGGCGCCGAACCAGGTGAAGGCGGGTCTGTTGTCCCTGGAACGATCGGGCGAATAGCTCCCCGATCTGTCGGCGGCAGTGCATGTCGTCACCATCGCCGTCGACATCCGCGGAATATTCAATGACCAATTGCTCCAATGAATTTGCGGCCTTGGCCAGCAGAGACGCAAATTGGATTTGCGCACCACGCGCATTGTGCGAGCCCAGGCTGTAGGGATCGATCACCCTAACGCACTGGATGGCTTTACCCTTGAACAGCCCAAGAATTTCTGTGGTTGGGCGTTGCTCACCAGTACCCCTGCGCCAAATCTTTACACCTGCATCTTGCGCGATTTTTGGAAGGCTGAGTGTTGACCGTAGCTGCGGCACGACCGGCTCAGTCGCCGGCACGGTGAGCGTAGGCGCAGAGCTTTCATCTTTTGTTGGCTCTTGATCCTCCGCCTGATCTGGGCCGTCGACACCAAAGGCCACGTGACGGAACAGATCGTTGAGATCGCCTTCATTCGCATCCGGCGGGAAAAACAGGTCTTGGCTGAGTTGGCGCTTGCGTTCGATCAAAGCGTCAAGCTGGAGGTCGAAGCTGGATGGGCCGATGACATGATCAGGATGCACCGCCATCGGCAGGTAGACGAACACTTCCTTTTTCTGCCCGATCCGGAAGACCCGGTCTGTGGCCTGATCTTCGACGGCGGGGTTCCACCATCTGGACAAGTGGATGACGTGGTTCGCGGCCGTCAGGGTCAGGCCAACCCCACCCGCCTTGGGCGACAGGATCATGACGTCGAATTGCCCTGGCCGCGATTGGAACGCATTCACAATCTGCTGCCGCTTTACCCCTGGAACCTCCCCGCTGATGCGGGCTGGCACGTTGGGCAAATTAAACCGGCTCTGGATGAGGGTCGCCAACTTGTCCTGCATGGCCAGGTCTTCAACGAAGATCAGCGCCTTTTCGCCCTTATCTGCAATCTTTTTAATGACTTCCAGCAGGCATGACAGGCGCGCCGAGTCTTGTGCGTAAGCGTCCAAATCAGCGGGCGCTGTCCTTGGATCGAGGGGATGCAACGATATGCCGCGCATTTTGGAGAGTGTGGACAAGATGCCACCTTTGCCGATTGTACCGCTACTGCTCGCAGCTGCAGCTTGGACGACGACTTCGCGGTAGGCCCTTGCCTGCAGCGGGGGCATCTCGATCTTGAAGGGGACGATCGTCTTGGTCGGCAGGTCTGTCAGAATGTCCTTTTTCATCCGGCGCAGAAGCATCGGCGGAACTGCGCCTTGAGGACTGCTGAGTCGCTCCTTGAGGCGTTCCAGCGCATCGCGGTCGCCTGGAGGGTGCCGACGCTCAAACTCCCGGCTCGAACCAAGCGTGCCGGGCGCGATGACGTCCATGATCGACCACAAGTCCTGCAATCGGTTTTCGACAGGGGTGCCGGTCATGCCCAAAACGAAACGACCGTTGAGCGCCTGCGCCGCGCGCGTTACCTGGCTTGCCGGGTTCTTCAGCTTCTGGATTTCGTCGTAAATGACTGCCCCGAAACGAGTCTTGGCAAAGCTGAAATGGTAGTCCCGCATCGTCTCGTACGTGGTGAGCACAATGCCGGCATCCCGCCACGAGTCAGCGTTTAGCGCAGCGCGACCTGTCTCGATGTCGCGCGCGGACAGACTATCCTGCTCTCGTAACTGTTTCAGCGATCCACCAAAGGCAAGGGCGATTCTGCCAAGCCGAGGCGCATTCAAATGCAACTCAATCTCTTGCTGCCAGTTCCCAAGCAGACCAGTCGGCGCAACGATCAAGACGGGAGCCTGCGCAGTTTGCTGAGCATCCGCCTTGTCCTGCAACCACGCGAGGAATGCGATAGCCTGCAATGTTTTACCAAGGCCCATGTCATCGGCGAGCAGAACGCCTGGCAATCCACGTTGATAGGCCGATACCAACCAGTTCACGCCATCGATCTGATGTGCCTTGAGTGTAGACTTTAGGCGGCCGGGGAGCGCGATCGGGCCGTTCTCAGCTCCCGGTTCCAATTCCGCTTCAGCAGAGTAGGCAACCTCCTCAAAATTGTCCTTGACCACCAAGAAGAGTTTGCCGGCGGAAGGGAGTGGCGCCTCTGGCTCTGGCCCGCTTTGGGTTTCGTCCCGGGTCTGCGGCGCAGCATACGGCCGCAGGGCATCAATTGCCGCGATCGTCTGATCGTTCACGGGAATGAAGTGCGGCGGAGGCGCCTGATCCTCTTTGACCCGATTGGCTATGCCGTCGATATTGACTGTCGAAACACCGGATGAGTGCGCCTTATCCACTCGATCGATGAGATCATGCAGCGCCTCGGGACTTACGACGTAGTACTCATCACCGACCCGGAGGCCGAATTTTTCAGGGAGCCAACGGTTCGTGACGCTGGGCACGAGCCATGGCAAAACAGGTGTGCGCCAGACATCGACGCCGGAAACCCGAGCCGAAAATTGCTCAGTTTCCACAAACAGACGATCGAGCCCGATGGCCTCAGCCTGATCGTGTCCAAGCCGCTCTCGCAAGACACGACGGGGGTTAAGCACAAAGGCCCGGCGCTCTGTCTCCGGTGCATCCTGCAGCTTGCGGACAGCGTCCAGTGCTGGCCGCAAATTGGGGTCTACAAAGACGTACTCTCCATTCTGAAGCACGTAGACGGGCCGGACGCCAGCCTCTCGGCGGAAGCGGTCATTGGCAAATAGCTTCTGGGAAGCCGGCGAGAGGATGCTGTCTGCATCTTCGTCGAGCACGCTGTCATCGCCCGAGAGCGAATTTGCGCCGAACAAGACGGGATCGAACTCGGTTGCCTCAGGCGTCAGGCTCCGCAGCTTCAACGATAGTCCGGAGGCGTAGTGAACCCGCATGTCGCGGAGATAGCCATCGGCTTCGACTTGCAACTCGGCGTCCGACGGCCATGCACGCTGCAATTCCGCCAACGCCTGAAAGCGTTCTGCTTTGGGCAGCGGGCTATCGAGCTGTCCCGCCGTGTTGTAGAGCGACCAAAGCGGTTCTGGTATTCTCCTCGGTCCGGCCTCTGTCTGGATGATTGCCCCCACGGGCTCAACTAAAGCTGCGTAACCACCAGGCTGGACCCATTTGCGCGCAATCCTGAATCTATCTTCATCGATGCGATGAATAGGCTTCAAGTCCAACGCGAGACGCGTTGGCGGCGGCATTCCAAGTTTCTCGGCGCACTGTGAGTCGATCCTGGCGATCGCAGACGGTGTAAGTGCGACATAGTCATGTGACAGACTTACAGCCGGTTCACCGCCTAGTGCGTCTGGCTCGGCAAGCAGGCGTAGTTCGGCCATTGCGTTGGCAATATCGGGGACGATGGATAACCACTCGGCGACCGGGATAGCCTTGCCACCGTCAATGAGTTCGATTTTTCCGTTTTCACCGTCAAGTTCAAAACGGAACTGAGGGCCATGACTCGATCGCTGTTTGCGCCAGTTGAAGATAGCCATCCCTCGTTGGTCCTTCAGGAGAATTTTCGTCCAAACAAAATGTCATTGAATGGTTTTTGCCAATTTTTATGATGTATTTTTTTCAATGGCGCTGAATAAAGGGTCCCACTTACATAAGGGGTAGTCTGAAATAATTTTTGGGAAAAGGAGCGTTTTTTCCAAAAATTGCACATACTGTCGTGACTCCATTCCACCACGACCAAATCTCCGATTTCCATGATGAGCGCCGAGTGCTGTCTGCCACGAGAAGTCTCACTGTGAGTACCAAAGTTTCCGAACGAGGGATCACGACTATTGCGCGCGACTTGACGTGCTTTCGCAGCGGCATCCCGACCAAACGCAACCCAAGCACGCTCAATTCGCGGTCCACTCTTGCGGTCGAGGAAACTGGTCCAGAAGGCCCTTCGCTCTCTCCACATCCTTTGGTCATCTTCATCGTGAAGGGACAACGCGACGATTTCGAGAAACTGCACAACCGAGGCCCTAGTCAGCCAACGCATCAAGATCCCGTGCGCCACTTGTGCCTGATCCTCGACAATCGACCATCTTGGCTCACTCTCATTTACTCTAGGGTCACCGCCGCCCCAAGCCTGCAGCCTATCCAGTATCAATCGTTTGTGTTGCTCGCTGGGTTCACGATCTTTCCAAGGCTCCAAACATGAACGGCAAATATCGACCCAGCCTTCAGGAAAGCGACCATTGGGTTTGCCGTTATCGTTCCAGGCAAGCACCGCAGCCTGTGCAGTCTCGACCCGGTCAGAGGGGAAAGTTGAGACCATTGCGCAAGCTGCCCTGAACGCGGCCAAGGCGAGCTTAGACTGGCTGTTGACGCCTCCATCAAGGCCGACATCACGAAGCAGCTGATGCAGCGTTGAAGGGTCGGCTAATATCGCCATGGCCAGACGCCGAGGTGCTTGATCGACGTCCAGCAGATCAAATTGCTTTATCCGTTTTTCCCAAGCGTCGTTATCTCGCCATTCCCAGCGCCCTGCTATCGCACGGAGCTTGGTTGCAAGCCACCTTGTTCCTGTATCCTGGGGGTCGAAAGAGGCCAGATATGCCCCAAGCAGTTGATAAAAAGGGGTGCGTCTTCGCTTCGTGGCAACTTCGCGCAACAGCGCATCGCCAATTTGAACAAACTTTGCAGGAGGGAGAGGAGGGTGGTTGATCGTCGTACAAGACAGTTTCAGATCACGACGGCTTATTGCCGAAGTT
Organism: uncultured Sphingomonadales bacterium; assembly: GCA_903832325.1. GTDB lineage: Bacteria > Pseudomonadota > Alphaproteobacteria > Sphingomonadales > Sphingomonadaceae > Novosphingobium. The sequence continues at coordinate 159,943 of CAILBC010000036.1, forward strand.
TGGCCGGCCAGAACCATATCTGAGACACGCTTCTGTAATTCATATGTCGTTGCCTGGTCCGGCATCTGCACCACAGTCCCAGTCAGTTTGTCGGCCGCTTTGGTGAGCGCCGCAGGCCTTGGGCGTTCTGACAAGCTAACCTTGATCGTCGCCGACAGGTCTTGCAGGGCGGCTTGAAGCCGCGTCATTTGTGCTCCAATCCCGCTTTGATAGCCTGACGCGCCTCTCCGGCATCCGGCGTCACCATCAAAATACGCAACTCAATGCGCCGGTTACGACGCTTCCTGTCCTCCTCCGTGCCACTATTGTCAGGCACTGGTCGTTGGTCAGCATACCCACTCACGCTCAGCACAGGCTCACAATCCACTGGGGTCTTGGCGCACAAAGATTGCAATTGCGGTGCTTGCGAAATCAAGGCGCGGTAGGTGTTCGTCGCCCGTTTGACTGACAGGTCCCAGTTGTCCTGAAACTGCAGCGTGGGGGCCAGCCGAACATTGTCAGTGTGCCCCTCGATGTACAACGAGTCGATCCGATGAGGTGAGGCGGGGCACGACCTGGGCCGTTTCCAATTCGGTTGGGAGCTATCTGTGTAGCAGGGCAAGACCTCACTCAAGGTTGAAGCCAGATGTCCCATGGCTTTGACGCCATCGGGCTTGATGTCTGCTCTCGCACTGTCGAACAGAATAGCATCCGGTAATCTGAGAACACCGTTCTGCGTGTCTATGGTTACAGGAACACCCTTGTTTTGAAGCGAGGTCTTCATCTGCTGTAGAATACGAGCACGCGTTTCGTTAGCCCCGAGCAACTCTTCGCGAGTGTTTTTTATTTGGAGCGCATAGTACATCATCAAAATGATAAATATAAACAATACACCAACCATCATGTCTGACATCGAGACAAAATAATTTTCCTGCTCGGCGGCATGGTCGGTGGGCTCATCGGCGATCACCTAAATCAACCCCTTTTCCGCATCTCGCCAACCATGTCGTCGAGACTCTCGGCATATTCCTGAATTGGATCAACGATTTGACCGAGCTTGGAAATCGCGGTGGCCAACTCGCTATCCGTATCCTGTGCGAATTTGCGGAACTCGTTCAAACAACTGGTAACGGTATCAACGGCCTTCCCCAGCATCTGGTCAACGCCTTCAAACCTTGCGCGGTAATCGCGCCATGCATTTTCTGCCGCGGAATGTGTTTGTCGAACGCCGCTCGCCAATTCCTTCATCTCGCCAAGTGCCTGGGCCTGGGCAGCATTATAGGCATCAAGGCTCCCTGCAATTTTGCTGACAGAGCTGGCTGTGTCGCGCGCGGCAGACACCATCGGCTCAGATGCCTGCGCCAGCACATTGGAAGTGCCGTTCAGTGCCGCAGCAACGCGCTCGGCTTGGCTGGCAACGTTGCCCATGGCTGTCGCGCTGCGGCCAGCTCCATCAGCACTTTGGGCAAACTTTCCACCAGCACTGTCGACATCGCGAACCGCTGCCTGGATGGACGATGCGAAACTTGCGAGAGCATCGCTCATCCCTTGCGTCGCGCCGGCGATCGCGCCTTCGATAAGCGCACGATTTTTATCGGCCGCATCGGACAACCCCTTCGCAGCTCCTTTCTGAACATCTTCAGCGGCAGCTATGCTAGCGTCAGACAGCGCCTGTACTGCAGCGGCAATCGCTTCTGATGACTTTTCTTGCGCCTGCTGCAAGCCCGCCATCAACCTGGCCAAAGCTTCGTCTTGCGCCTTCGCCGCAGCATCGCCCTGCTCAGTCATGCGCGTGCCCAGATTGCCGACGTTGGTTGTCAACTTGTCGAACGCCGCCTGAATACCCAGCGCAGCTTCGGCGAAGCGATCACCCGCTTGCCTGATCTTATCCGCAGCGGCTTCCCCAGACTTGTCCACAGCGGTGCCGATGGCATCGAGCTTTTCGTTCAGGCGCGCGAGGGTCTCAGACAGGCCCCGCAGCTGATCGCCGCTCACCTTTTGTATGGCTTCCGCTGCGCCCGCCCCAATGCCCTGCGTCACAGAACTCATATTCTGATTGAGATCATCAAGTGACTGGGCCAGCGGCGTCATTGCGCGTTGGAATTCACCCCCAATCCTCTCGGAAAGTTGCAGAGCAAAGTCCGTGTTGAATGTCAGGAGTTGATCGCGCTGCTCCTTCATCACTTCAAGCTGAAACTGAGCCAGCGTCTGGGGCGAGACATACTGGAGCCCGCGCTCAAGCAGGGAGCAGATTTGAAGGGTTGGAGCCGTGGCTTTGCGAGTCAAATCGTGCTCGACCGTTCGAAGCCAGATCGACGCGACCAAGCCAGCGATCGACGAAAAGAACTTGGCACCTGCTACAGCGAGCAACCCCTTGAGAGCTTCCTGCGCTGCTAAAGCAGAGCCGCTCATGCTCTGGGCGGCGGTGTTGAGAGCAACAATCAACCCCAAGAAAGTCAGGATGAGGCCCAAGCCAACAAAGATGTTTGACCAGAACGACAGCGATGTCTGTTTTGGAATTATACGCAGGAAAAAGGTGCTCGGCCGGCTGGTGTTTTGGATAACCGGGGCCGTTTCGTCGATCAGGGTCTCGCGAAATTCACGCCACGCTTCAGCGAGCTCCTTGATGTGGGGACCGGCAGCGGACATAATCCGTGAAATTTCGATGAACTTGCTCCTGAAGCCGACCCGATCGGCCTCGGCATTCGGCTCCTCACCCAGAACCTGGACCAAAAAGTCCACTCGTTCCTTCGCAGCAGCAATGAATGGCTTTGTGCGCGCGACGGCGATGAAGCGCACGACCGCTGCCCCGATCAGCATCGCGGGCATGATCACGAACGGGGGAAACCACTCGTGCGTGAACATCAGCCCGATTAAATCAAGAAACCTGTAAAGCGCGGGATTTAGCAGACTGTCCACGTTCAAGTCCTCATCGCTGCTTTGCAGGCTGAACGGGCACAAAAAACTGGACCATTGCCCCCGCCCTGGTCGCATCTGGTTATGGCTGGAAACCAATTAACGCAAGGTGTTAGAGTAAAGGCTAGGCGGTGATGTGGCTCGAAGCCTCAAACGGTTGATTTTCCGAGGGACGAGCGGCACAACCCAATCGCGTAATCCGGGCCCTGCCAAAGTTCCGTGACACATAATTTTTGAGGGTAAAATGAAAACGCTGCATGGTCAGGTCCTCGCGCAGTTTCCGGATTTGCGGCCTACCACCCCAAAAATGTTCCAACGTTTGTGCAACGTGATTCTGGAATCCATAAAAATCGTCCTGGCGCTGCCTGCCCTGGATATCGGGTGAGCCCGGCTCCGATGTCGTTGCTCAAAGATCAGATTGTCGCTGCGCTCAAGGCCAAGCCGAACCAAAAAGCTGACGCCTTGGCACGCGCACTTGGAGTTGAACGGGCGGAGGTCAACAAAGTCCTCTATGGCGCCTTGAGGGGTCAGGTTTCGCAAGATCGCGCTTACCGCTGGTCCCTTGTCGCGGCGGCCCCACATGTTGCCACGTCTGGCGCAGAGAATGGCGACGACACAGGGTTTGCAAATACCGACCTTGCGAAACTATGCCGATATTACCTCGCCTGTCTCGGCTATGACGACACTGGCGTTTCAACCTTTCTGACCTCCAAGTTTGGCGACCCGGATTATCTTGAAGTTCACACTTTGCCCCAGTCGCCTGATGATCTGGCAGAAAGCGAGGCTGCCCGCCGCATGCTGGGCCGCAAGCGTGCGGAACAAGGGCGATATGGCCTGTATTTCGGCTATCCGACCAACGTTTCCCATATCCGGTCCCGGAAATCCGACTGGCAGGGGTTTTTGGTAGAGCCCATCCTGCTTTTCCCAATTGAGCAGGAGACCGGTGGGCGGCTGACGGTCGATCTTGCATATCCTATCATCAACCAGAAGCCGTTCCAGGCCTTCACGAATGTTGAACGGGACGGGCTCATGAATGAGCTCGTGCAACTGGAGCAGGAGCTGGGGATTGGTGGCCCAGACGGGCGAATTGATGTCGATGAAATCGCCATGCGCCTGCAAGCCGTGCGTCCCGAATGGCCATGGCGCGAAGAGATTGACCCAGGCGAACTGGACACCGCGCGCCAGCCTATGGCCGAAATCAGTGAGCCGGGCATCTACAATCGCGCCGTCATTCTCATGGCCGAAAAGTCGCCATTCACCCAGGGGCTGGAAAAGGAACTGCGTGACCTCGCCAGTCTGCCCGAGAGCAAATACGCCAACACGGCGCTGGGCCGCTGGATAAAGAGCCAGAACCCCGAAAATCCCGAGACCGCTGCCGCGCTGCCACTGCTGCAAGTTTTGCCGATGAATTCGGAACAGCGGCAGGCTGTGGCCGATGCCATCAACAACCCCGTGACCATCATCACCGGACCGCCCGGCACTGGCAAATCGCAGGTTGTGACCAATCTGCTGATCAATGCGGCCTGGTCCGGTAAGCGCGTCCTGTTTGCCAGCAAAAACAACAAGGCTGTTGATGTTGTCGAGACCCGCGTAAACGCTCTCGGCTCGCGCCCTATCCTGCTTCGCGTGGGCGCGCAGGCCTACCAGGCCCGCTTGGCTGAGTATGTCCTCGCCCTCTTGTCATCATCCACCAGCCGCTCTGAGCAGGAGGAATTTGCCGAGGCCAAGACTATCCACGAGCGGCTGTTGGCGGAATACAAACGGCTGGCGGACGAGACGGGCCACCTGATCGCACTCCGGAACAAGATCGACCAAACCGAACAATTGGCCGAAATCGGCCGCCAGCGCCTTGGCGCTGACTTGTTCGCCGCCAGCCCACTTATTGACCGGGCCGCCCTGCAATCGCTGCTGGCCGATTTCTCAACGGTGGTGGGCAAGGCTGATCGACGCGGCGCGCCTGCGCTTGTCAGGATACTCTGGCCACTATTCCGCTCCGCCAGGTTTCGGGAATTGGCCACGAGTTCGGCAACGGTCGCGCCCCAGTTTGGCGCAATCGGCGTTCCCATGCCAGCCGCCCCGAAATCAGACGCGGACATTGCCCAATTCTACAGCGCGATTGAGACCATCGGCCAGCGCCTGGATGATCTGGACAAGGCCACCGACTACCTTGGAATGTTGAGGTCGCTCCAATCCAGCCGGTCATTGGAGGATATTGCCAAGAATGAGCGGACGGTCCTGGACCGCATCGCGCGCCAATCGCAAACGCTATGGCAGCTCTGGCTTCGCTTGCAACCCTCCAAGCTCTCGGCCGCCGACCGGGAGAGCCTTGGCAAATACACCACCGTGCTCAAGATGGTCATGGAAGCCGGAGACCAGGGGCAGCTCTCCAAGCAGGTCTACGCGAAATACAGCGAAATGCTCCGGAAGGTATCGCACCTCTTGCCTTGCTGGGCCGTGACCTCGCTCTCGGCCAGGGGCCGCATTCCGCTGGAGCCGGGTAATTTTGACATCGTGGTGTTTGATGAAGCCAGCCAGTGCGACATCGCCTCCGCCCTGCCCCTCCTATACCGCGCCAAGTCCGTGGTCATCATTGGTGACCCCAAGCAGCTCTCGCATATCAGCGGCCTCCAGAGGGGCCAGGACCAAGCCCTTTTGGAGAAATACGACCTGCTGGATACCTTCCCGCACTGGGCCTATTCGCATCAGTCCCTGTTTGGCCTTGGCGCCACCCAAGTCTCCGGCGCCGGTGTGGTCAGCCTGGTGGACCACCACCGCTCGCACGCGGACATCATCTCGTTTTCAAACAAGGAATTTTACGAGGAGCGCCTCCGCGTTGCGACCCGGTATGATGATCTGAAATCCCCCAACCGCGCGGAGCCGGGCATCCGGTGGGTTGACGTAAAGGGCCTGGTAGCCCGCCCCGGCGGCGGCGGCGCGATCAACCAGACCGAGGCGCGCGCGGTCGTCCAAACGCTCCGAGACCTCGTTTTGCGCAACAGCTATCGTGGCAGTGTTGGGGTTGTGACCCCGTTTCGCGCGCAAGCCAACGCCATTAGCCAGCTCGTCAACCAGGACAAGGAGCTCCTGGCGGAAGTCGTCACAAGAGGATTTCTGGCGGATACCGTCGATAAGTTTCAGGGCGACGAACGCGATGTAATGCTGTTTTCGCCGGTTGTGTCCTCCGGCTTGCCACCCGGTGCGCTAAACTTTCTTCGTTCAAGCGGCAACAGATTTAACGTGGCCATCACCCGCGCCCGTGCCCAGTTGATTGTTGTGGGCGATCTAGCTGCGTGCGCTTCAAGCGAAATCGGTTCCCTATCCAGATTTGCCGCCTACACCTCGTCTCTTGAGCTGCAAAAGGCCGAAGCGATTGACCAAAAGGGTGCCACTCTTGGGCCAACCTACCCGCCGGTTGCGCGCCCTGAGATGGTCTCCGACTGGGAACGGGAGTTCTATGTTGCGGCATACGCGGCTGGTATCTCGCTCATTCCGCAGTACCCCATCGAAAAGTACGTGGTCGATTTCCTATTGACCTCTGGCGACCGGTCCCTGGCGGTCGAAGTCGATGGCGAACGCTATCACCGGAACTGGACCGGAGAGCTGTGCCGCCGTGACCAAATCCGCAACCAGCGCCTCATTGAGCTCGGCTACGATGTCATGCGCTTCTGGGTCTATGAGGTGCGTGACGATATGGCTGGATGCCTCGAAAGGCTGAAACACTGGACTAACGGACGAGCAAATTAAACTGCGGCCTGTTTTCGATGCTCAACCGGTTCCAGAGAATGGCAAAGGCCCTGCTACCCGTCGGATCTAATGAAGTTTGCGCGCGCTCCGACGTGTACTTGCCAGCGACCGAAATGTTGTTCCGCGTGGTCTACCAGCCACAGGGGTAGCAGGAGAGAGGCAAAGAGGGGGGCGGTTACCTTGATCTCGATGAGGCTGGTGAAGAGCGAAAGTGAGAGGGCGATCAGCGCGGCAATCGTTGCAGCAAGCGTGACAGCCTTTGCGATCCCGATGTAACGGGGAATGCGAACGTCGCGAACACGTTGAAGGGCAGTGATCTGGGCTTCCGTTTCGGCGAGGGCCGCTTGTGACGCCCGGATTTGTTGCCGCAAATCTAGCCGTTCGGCCATCAGTTTCTCAAGGGATGGACTGACCGCCCGCATTGTCGCAAGCAGATGGTCAGTTGCTTCGTTCCGCCGGTTCGTCATTTCACGCACTCAATGATAGCAGTTTTTCCGACATTGTGTCGCTGATGGTGCCGTGTTCAAGAAGGTACTGGAACAGCGCGCTGCCTAGCTTCAGCAGCGACTCCTTCTCGACAGGATCACCGCCTCGGGCGAGGTATTGCCAAGCTGTGTCGATCGAGATTTCGTAGGTTTCATCCAGGCTTGTTGGATCGGGCCGGCCTTCGCCGGTGAGCAGCCAGGCCGGGTTTACGTTGTACGCCCGGGCGAAGGCCAGGATGGTGCTTGCAGGTGGGTCTCGCGTACCCTTTTCGTAATTCACCAAAGCACCGTGTGAGACGTCAATCTCAGCGGCGACGTCGACCTGGTTCAAGCCGCGTGCCTTACGGATATCAAGGAAGCGTGCGCCAATGCTCATGCGCCACCCGCGCAAGAATCCTGCTTGACTAAACTCACAAACATGAGTTACTCCAGATATCGTGAGTTATTTACCAACTATGATTCCAAACTACTACAGAGGTGCAAGTCATGCAATTGCTGACTCTCCCAAAACTCGCCGCGCAAAGCGGCTGGCCAGAATCGCGCATTCGCCGAATGGTTGCGCGCGGACAACTCTCCCACATTCGCGTGAACGGGCGTCTTCTGCTGCCGGTGACCGCAATCGACGAATATGTGGCGAACCATTTCGTGGCGCTGTCCGCTCCCGGTGGGTCTCGCGCAACCGATGAAATCCCGACTGGAGGTTAGCACATGAACGACATTTCGATGCTTGCCCGTCGCTGGCTCAGGCAGGCGGAACTGGGCCGAGGCATACGACTCTCTGCCGAAGAAACTGACCTTTTGAACGCGATCGGCATCGGCGAGTTGCTGACTGCCGAGGCTGCAAAGACAATGAGGGCCCAATGTCGACTGCGGACACTCAACTCTACACCCGGGGAAAATATAGGCTTGAATGGGACCGAAGCCGAGACGGAACGCTCCGAACGCCGTACCTCCAGATCGTATGGTATGACGAATCTTCCGGACGTAACCGCTATCGCAGCACGGGCACTGCGGAGATCGGGCGCGCCGAGGACGAGCTAGATCGCCTATATATGGAGCGCGAGCGCGGACAGACGATCTGCGCAGGTTGTGGGCGCCCGTATGATAGCAGCGCCGGTTGGCCGGTAGTCCAGGCGATTTCTGACTACCTGATCGCTCGCGAAAACCGGGCCAGCTTCGAGTCGATCGGTCCTCGTCTGCGTCATTTCCTGAAGTTCCTCGAGGACACCGATCGCCTCGCTTTGGTCTGTGACCAGGTCGACGAGACGCTGATTGAAACCTTCAGGGAATGGTCTGGTAAGCAGCCTGTCTATCTCGGAAATATCGGTACGCCTCATCAGCGCGCGCTTGGCACAACCGAGGCGAGTGTGCGCCAGCTTGCCGCAGCGATCAATTTTGCCCACGGCAGGAAAGACACGCTCTATCCTGCGGGCTTTACCGCGCTTCCTGCCAGCGCTGTGAGCCGGTCACCGGTCTATCGCTCGAATGTGGCTGAATTGGCTCGAATGTTCCGGTACTGTCTTGATCCGCAGGGACCCGAGGGTGAGGTCTGGACTGAGAAAATGCGGGATCGCCAAAAGCTGCATCGCGCTGCGCTTCTGCGTTTCTTGCAGATCAGTGTGGCAACGTGGTGCCGGCCGGATGCTGCCTGCGACTTTTCCACCGATCCCAAGCGCGCGCAGTGGGTTTCAAATGCCCGTGTGATCTTTCTCAATCCCAAAGGCCGGGTACAGACCAAGAAGTTTCGGCCCAGTCTGCCGGTTCCCGAGCGGTTTGCCCGCCTCCTGGACGCGCATCCCCCTGGATATTGGGTTGGTGTTGCGAGTGTGCGCAAGGCGTTCGAAGCCATGTTGAACGAGATGGGCCTTCCGCGCGACCGTGAGACGGGAACAAAACTCATCCGGCGCTCTGTTTCACAGATCGCCCGGCCGCGCATCGGCGAAGAGCGGTGGCGCCAAGGCGAGATCATGCTTGGCCACCAAAAGGCCAGCACCAGCGACATTTATGCGCTGTTCGATCCGGCCAATTTGGGCCTCGCTTTGGCCGTTACGGAGCAGATTATCGAAGAGATCGAAACGCTCACGCCGGGCGCGTTCACCGGAACGACACCGGGCAAAAAATTGACTTCCCACGAAGGGAGAAGCTAAATGTGCAGCAAAAACAATCAGATGTTTGGTCGGGGAGAGAGGATTCGAACCTCCGGCCCCTGCCTCCCGAAGACAGTGCTCTACCAGGCTGAGCTACTCCCCGACCGATCGGCAAACCGTGTGGCGCAAGGCCACCCGGATGCGAGGCAGGCGCGCCCTATAGGCAGCGGTTCGGGGCGTGGCAAGCGGGGAAAAAGGTTGCGGCGCGAAAAAGTCGGGCGGGGTTGCGGGCGCGTTCCACAGAAAAGCGATCCGGCCGGCTTGGGCCCCGGGCCGCAGGCGGGCTAGGATCGTGCAATGGCCGAACCGCATTACGAACAGCAATACCTCGATCTCATGCGGCGCATCTGGCGCGATGGCGATGCACGGGTCGATCGCACCGGGGTGGGCACGCGATCGGTGTTTGGCGCGACGCTGCGGTTCGATCTGGCGGGCGGCCACATGCCGTTGCTGACCACCAAGCGGGTGTTCTGGAAAACCGCCACGCGCGAATTCCTGTGGTTTTTGACAGGCGATACCAATATCCGGGCGCTTTGTGCGCAAGGGGTGGAAATCTGGACCGACTGGCCGCACGCGCGATATCAGCGTGAAACCGGGGAGGTGATCGATCGCGCCGCGTTTTCGCGCCGGATCGTCGACGATGCCGCCTTTGCCGCGCGCTGGGGCGATCTGGGGCCGGTCTATGGCAAGCAATGGGTCGACTGGCCGGTCTATGAACCCGCCGGTGACGCGCTGTTTCGCCGGCGCGCGCAGGGGGTGAACCAGGTGGCCGACCTGGTTCAGGGCTTGCGCACCAATCCGGGCAGCCGGCGGCATATTGTCGAAGGCTGGAACGTGGCCGAGCTTGATGCCATGGCCTTGCCTCCGTGCCACAAGACGTATCAGTTTCATGTCGCCGATGGGCGCCTGTCGGGGCTGCTGTATCAGCGCAGTTGCGATGTGGCGCTGGGGCTGCCGTTCAATCTGTGGGGGGCGGCGCTGTTTATCCGCATGCTGGCGCAGCAATGCGATCTGCAACCGGGCGAGCTGGTGTGGATGGGCGGTGATACGCACCTTTATCTCAACCATGCCGATCTGGTGGAGGCGCAACTGGCACGCAGGCCTGCAGGCGCGCCCAGGCTGGACATCGTGCGCCGGCCCGACAGCATGTTTGGCTATGCGATAGAGGATTTCGTGGTGTACGATTACCATCCGCAGGGGCAACTGTCCGCGCCCGTGGCGGTGTGATCGCCCGATTGACGGCATGGCGCCCATGTAATATAATTACGCCAACGTAAAATATTCCGTCTCTCGCCGAGTCCCGGCCCGGGCGGTCACGGGTAAGGAGCGCCGGATGACTGCGGGCAACCTTCCAGGGCTGAGGCTGCATGTGCCAGAGCCGCGATTCCGGCCGGGCGATGCGGTTGATTACAGCACGCTGGTGATTCCACCCGCCGGCGCGCAACCGCGCCCCGATGAAGTCTGTGCTGCGTCCGAAACCCATCCGCTGTGCCTTGATCTGGTGCGCGTACTGGGTGACGATGATCGCGCGCACGGGCCGTGGAACCCGGCGCTCGATGTGGCAACACTGCTGCGCATGCTGCGGCTGATGGCGCTGACCCGCGCGTTTGATGCGCGGATGGTGCGCGCGCAACGGCAGGGCAAAACCAGTTTCTACATGAAATCGACCGGCGAGGAGGCAACGTCGGTGGCCACGGCGATGGCGCTTGCCGAAGACGACATGGTCTTTCCCAGCTATCGCCAGCAGGGGGTGTTTCTCACCCGCGGCTATCCGCTGGTCGACATGATCAACCAGATCCTGTCGAACCGCGCGGACAAGCTGAAGGGTCGCCAGCTGCCGATCATGTATTCGGCGCGCGAGTGCGCGATCTTTTCGATTTCCGGGAACCTTGCCACGCAATACCCGCAGGCGGTGGGCTGGGCGATGGCCAGCGCAATCCGCGGCGACACGCGCATTGCCACCGCGTTCATCGGCGAAGGATCGAGCGCAGAAGGCGATTTCCATTCGGCGCTGACGTTTGCTGCGGTCTACAACGCGCCGGTGGTGTTCCATGTGGTCAACAACCAGTGGGCAATTTCCAGCTTTTCGGGGTTTGCCGGGGCCGAACGCACCACGTTTGCCGCGCGCGCGATCGGCTATGGCATTGCCGGGCTGCGCATCGATGGCAATGATCCGCTGGCCGTTTATGCCGCGGTGCGCTGGGCGGCCGACCGCGCGCGTGCCAATGCCGGGCCCACGCTGATCGAACATTTCACCTATCGCGCAGAGGGGCATTCGACTTCGGACGATCCGGGGCAGTACCGCTCTGCCGCCGAACGCGCCGAATGGCCGCTGGGCGATCCGGTTGACCGGTTGATGCGGCACCTGATGGCGCTGGGGGAATGGGATGCCGAACGGCAGGCGGCGATGGATGCCGCCGTCGATGGCGAAGTGCGCGCCGCGATGCGCGCGGCCGAAGCCAATGGCGTTCTGGGCCACGGGCTGCACCATCCGTTTCGCACGCTGTTCGAAGACGTGTTTGAAACGCTGCCCTGGCACCTGGCCGAACAGAACGCGCAGGCGCTGCACGAACGCCAGGTCAAATGGCCCGACTGGAGCGATGATGCAGACCTGGGGGACGCACCATGACCGGTGCGGACGCTGCGCCCGGCCGGCGCATGACCATGATCGAGGCGATCAACGACGCGCTCGACGTGATGCTGGCGCGCGATCCGATGGTGGTCGTGCTGGGCGAAGATGTGGGCTATTTCGGCGGGGTGTTTCGCGCGACGGCGGGGCTTCAGGCGAAACACGGCAGGACGCGCGTGTTTGACACGCCGATTTCGGAATGCGGCATTATCGGCGTGGCAGTGGGCATGGGCGCCTATGGCCTGCGGCCCGTGCCCGAAATCCAGTTTGCCGATTATATCTATCCGGGCCTTGATCAGCTCGTGTCCGAGGCGGCGCGGCTGCGCTATCGCTCGGCTGGGGAATTCACTGCGCCGATGACGGTGCGATCGCCGTTTGGTGGCGGCATTTTCGGCGGCCAGACTCACAGCCAAAGCCCCGAAGCGCTGTTTACCCATGTTGCCGGGATCAAGACCGTGGTGCCCAGCACCCCCCATGATGCCAAGGGCCTGCTGATCGCGGCGATCGAAGACAACGATCCGGTGATCTTCTTCGAGCCCAAGCGGCTGTATAATGGCCCATTCAACGGCCATTACGACGAACCGGCAGTGCCCTGGTCGCGCCATCCGGACAGCCACGTGCCCGAAGGGCATTATCGCATCGATCTGGGCACCGCGCGGGTAGTGCGCGCGGGCGAGGCGGTCACGGTGCTGGCCTATGGCACGATGGTCCATGTCGCGCGCGAAGTGGCCGAGCGTCAGGGGATCGATGCCGAAGTGATCGACTTGCGCACGCTCGTCCCGCTCGACATCGCGGCGATCGAACGCTCGGTGCGCAAGACCGGGCGCTGCATGGTGGTGCACGAGGCGACACGCACCGGCGGGTTTGGCGCCGAACTGGCCGCATTGGTGCAGGAACGCTGCTTTTACGCGCTCGAGGCGCCGGTAGAGCGCGTGACAGGGTTCGACACGCCTTATCCGCACAGCCTGGAATGGGCCTATTTCCCCGGGCCGGTGCGGATTGGTGAAGCCTTTGACCGCCTGATTGCTGCCTGAACCACCTGCCAAACGGATGATCGCGCCATGAGCCGCCACACTTTCCGCCTTCCCGATATCGGCGAAGGCATTGCCGAAGCCGAAATCGTTGCCTGGCACGTGGCCGTGGGCGACGTGGTGGCCGAAGACAGCCCGCTGGCCGATGTGATGACCGACAAGGCGACCGTGGAAATGGAAAGCCCGGTCGCCGGCCGCGTGGTCGAAGTGGCGGGCGAAGTGGGTGACAGGATCGCGATCGGATCGCCGCTGGTGGTGATCGAGACCGGGGATGGGGACGGTGAGGGGGACCGTGAGGGGGAGGGGGCTGCGCGCATCCTTCGACAGGCTCAGGATGAGCGGGTGTTGGAACACCGTGCTCCGGCCGTCACTCCGGAACCTTCGGTTACCCCAAACCCCGGCCCCGTTCGGGCCGAGCCCATCGAATTACGCGCACCAACCCCGCATCAGTCACCCCCGGCCCAGGTGACACGCGTTCTCGCCAGCCCCGCTGTGCGCGCCCGCGCAATGGATCTGGGCATCGATCTGGCGCGGGTGCGCCCGGGCGAAGACGGCCGCGTGCGCCATGGCGATCTGGACCGGTTCATCGCCTATAACGCTGGCGGCGGCTTTGCCCCGGCGGGCGGGCGCCGCGCCGATGAAACGGTGCGCGTGATCGGCCTGCGCCGGCGGATTGCCGAAAACATGGCCGCGTCCAAACGGCACATCCCGCACTTTTCCTATGTCGAGGAAATCGACGTGACCGCGCTGGAGGCGATGCGCGGTGAACTCAACGCCGCGCATGCCACCCGCGGGCGGCTGACTCTGCTGCCGTTCCTGATCACCGCGATCTGCCGGGTGGTGCCCGATTTTCCGATGATCAACGCGCGCTATGATGATGAAGCCGGCGTGGTCACACGTCACGGCGCGGTGCACCTGGGCCTGGCCACGCAAACCCCGGGCGGGCTGATGGTGCCGGTGATCCGCGATGCGCAAAGCCGCAACTTGTGGCAACTGGCGCAGGATATCACCCGGCTGGCCGATGCGGCGCGGGGCGGCACGATCGCGGCCGCCGACATGACGGGTTCGACGCTGACCGTAACCAGCCTGGGGCCGCTGGGCGGGGTGGCGACCACCCCGGTGATCAATCGGCCCGAAGTCGCGATCATCGGGCCCAACCGGATCATCGAGCGCCCGATGTTCGTGCCCGACGGGCTGGGCGGTGAACGCCTGGCCAAACGCAAGCTGATGAACCTGTCGATCAGTTGCGACCACCGCGTGGTCGATGGCTGGGATGCGGCCAGCTTTGTCCAGGCTGTGCGGCGCCTGATCGAAACGCCCAGCCTGCTGCTGGTTGGCTGAACCCGCGGGGCCTTACCGCACGATCCCGCGATAGGTGATCTGCCCCGCGCCGCCGGGCACGTGCCAGCGCACGTGGGTGACATCGGCGGGCAGGGCGCGGCGCCAGCCGGCGTCTTCATGGATGATCAGCGTTGAAAGCGGGCCCCAGGTGCGGCCGCCATCGATCGAAACGTCTTCGCTGCCATCACCGGGTGCAGGCAGATAGGTGATGCTGCGTGGCACCGGGTTGGTGAGGGTCAGGCCGGTGGGAGCAGCGCCGCTCCAGCTTACCACAAACACCAGCCGGTCGCCGGAATGAAGGTCTTCGGCATGTTCCAGCACGCGTGCGGTGCGTCCGCCGGGCGCATGTTCAAGCCGTTCGACAAAGACATCGCCGGCCAGGCGCACTTGGGCGGGATGGCGCGCGGCAGGCGCGGTGGGGTGCGGCTGCGGGGCGGCGGCAGCGAGCGCGGCAACCGGCAGCAGCGGCGCAGCGCAGGCGATGACGGTCAGGCATTTGCGCAGCATTGGCCGTGGCCCCCCAAAGCGCCCGGAAAGGTGATTGTCCGGCGCCCGGCCTAGCGCGACATGGCGAATATCCGGTTAATGCGGGGGTTCGCTTTGGGCCATGGCGGTGGCGGGCAGGGGCCGGACCAAAACCTGGGCCAAAAAACCCGAGGCAAAATCCCTGGGCCAAAAAATCTTTGCCGTGCTTTGTTGACAGCCACAATTGCGTGCCATAGAGGCGCTGCTCCCAAGCGGGAACGCGGGTGTAGCTCAGTTGGTTAGAGTGCCGGCCTGTCACGCCGGAGGTCGCGGGTTCAAGTCCCGTCACTCGCGCCATTCACCGCTTCGGGTCCGACCATGCGCACGCGGGTGTAGCTCAGTTGGTTAGAGTGCCGGCCTGTCACGCCGGAGGTCGCGGGTTCAAGTCCCGTCACTCGCGCCATGGTCTGTCGATGTGCCGTCTTTTGATGTGGCCCTCTTAGGATATGGCCGCCTCTCTATTTGTCTGGCATCGCGTCTGATGGTTTCCGGGGGTGGTTCAACCCCAGCGGCCGGTTTCCATCCAGATGAGAAACCGGCGCAGCGGCAACAGCCAGATCGTACCGAGCACGACATAGGCCAGCGCCTGCACCAGCACCGGCAGGCGGCCGATCGGTTCTGCCAGTTCCGCCACCAGCCCGGCATAGACCGCCAGCGCCACCAGCAGCGCCAGAATGCCCGCCGGTTTGCGCCAGGTCGGGCGCAGGCGTTCGATATCGGGCTCAATCATTGGCAGCTCCTGCAAAAGGTCCATAGAGCCGGGTCGGGGTGACCACGGCGGCCAGCGGGCGATCATGCGCTTCGCGCGGCAGACGTTCGACCAGCTGGCAATCCCATGCCAGCCCGATTGCCACCGTGCCCGGATGCGCCGCCAGCCAGCGATCATAATGCCCGCCGCCCTGGCCCAGCCGATCCCCCTGCGCGGTAAACCCGACCAGCGGTACAAACAGCACCTGGGGCACGATCACATCGGTACTGGCAGCCGGCTGGGGCATGCCAAAGGGGCCGGGTTCGAGCAATTCATCAAGATGGGGCGAAGCCCAGCGGCGAAACTGCATCGCGCCTGCGCGATCGGCAAACCACGGCAGCGCCACGGTGTGCCCGGCTTCATGAAAATGGCGGGCATAGCCCAGCGCGGGCGCTTCGCCCGGCGCTGCGGCATAAAGCCCCACGGTCGCGCCTGCGGGCACAAGATCGGCCAGCGCGGCCGGCGGGCGCATCAGCACCAGCGCGCGCACCCGCGGATCGAGATCGGCGGCATGGGCGCGCCGGGCCGCGCGCAAGGACCGGCGCAGGGCATCCTTGGTCCGGATATGGTCAGTGCTGTCGTTCAACCGAAACAGGTCCCGGATCGGCCGGCACCGGGTGCGGGCGTGATGGCAATTTTGGGGGGTGACGGGCCCACCATGGGTCGTTTGCTCGGAAAATCCTCTGACGCGTTTACGTCAGGTGGAGACCATGTGCCCGGAACCCCAATGGAATCAGAGTGGTCCTGGGCAGGGACAGCCCCCATAGGATTGCTTATAGCCTCAGGGATGTTCATGCGGCTCGTGCCGGGCAGAACCCGTCATCCCCTATTTAGGGATGATCGGCCGAATGCTCAAGCCGTGCGGCAAGCTTTTCCACCCGATCAGCGAGCGCGGCCACCCGGATAAGCAAATCCGGGGTGATTTCGCCCTCGTTGCCAGAAGATTCCGGAGCGGCAGGTGCGGGGGCAGCAGGTTCCGGAGCAGCAGCTTGGGGCGCAGGGGCCGGTGGCCCCTTTTGCAGGGTGTGCAGCTCGTCCGCCAGCATCAGCGCGGCGATTACCAGCATGCGCGCCTCGGTCTGGCCCTGGCCCACGCCCAGCATGCGCACGCGATCGTCGATCATCTGCGCCAGCATGGTCACATGATCGGCCTCTTCGGGCGCGATCGCGATGATATGGCTGCGCCCGCCGATGGTCAGCGTGATGTTGCGGTTTTGCGCGGTCATGGCTTGTCCGATGCGGCGGGTGCTTCGGGCAGGTTGGCCAGCAACAGGTCAAGCTGGTGCAGTTCCTTGCTCACCGTGTCTTTCAGCCGGCGATGGCGCGCCTTCAGCGCGACCATTTCGGCCATTTCGGCCTCTCGCGCCGCCGCGGCGCGTTCCAGCCGGTCGAGCGCATGCGCGATCCGGTCAAGGTCCTGATCCAGACTTGCGGTTGGTTCGGGGCTTGGGGTGGTCATGCCGTTCTCGCTAGCACAACGCCGCGCACAGGCAAGCGTGCGCGCGCGCCGTTGCGCCGCTGCCGCCGATTGCCGCGGCCCGGGTAATTTTGCGGTGCAGACGGATTGACTCAAGCCACGGTTTTCCGCCAATGCATAGGAATGCGCCAAACCGCCGGCACGCCTCTGCACGTCATCGCCCGGACATGGCGAGACAGCCAGGTCCGGGCGCAGGCCACAGCCTTGACGGGGGGGATGGGCTGTCCCAAGAGGCCGCAACCGAAGACCGAAACCGAATCAGTGTCATCCGCGTGGGGGGCCCCGCGCTCCAACAAGGGGGCAACCAGGAATGACCCGTGAATCCGAAATGCTGGTGCCCATGGCCAATGCCATCCGCGCGCTGGCAATGGATGCCGTGCAGGCTGCCAATTCCGGCCACCCGGGCATGCCGATGGGCATGGCCGACGTTGCCACGGTGCTGTGGTCGGATTTTCTGAAATTCGATCCCGATGCGCCGCGCTGGGCCGATCGTGACCGGTTCGTGCTGTCGGCCGGGCATGGTTCGATGCTGATTTATGCGCTGCTCCACCTGTCGGGCTATGCCTCGCCCACGATTGGCGACATCCGCAATTTCCGCCAGATGAACAGCGTGTGCGCCGGGCATCCGGAAAACTTCCTGATCCCCGGGGTGGAATGCACCACCGGCCCGCTGGGGCAGGGGTTTGCCATGGCGGTGGGCATGGCCATGGCCGAACGCCACATGAATGCCGTGTTTGGCGATGTGCTGGTTGATCATCGCACCTGGGTGATCGCGGGTGACGGCTGCCTGATGGAAGGCATCAACCACGAAGCGGTGGGCCTTGCCGGAACGCTCGGGCTGGGGCGGCTCAACGTGCTGTGGGATGATAACCGCATCACCATCGATGGCGATGCCAGCCTGTCGACCAGCGAGGATGTGCTGGGCCGCTATCGCGCCAGCGGCTGGCATGTCGCATCGTGCGACGGGCACGATCATGCCGATATCGCCCGCGCCCTGGCCGAAGCTGCCGCCGACCCGCGCCCCTCGCTGGTCGCCTGCCGCACGCTCATCGGCAAAGGCGCGCCCAACAAGGAAGGCGGCCACAATGTCCACGGCAGCCCGCTGGGCGCCGACGAGATTGCGGCAACCCGCGCCAATCTGGGCTGGACGGCAGAACCCTTCGACATTCCCGCCGATATCCTGGCCGCCTGGCGCGCCACGGGCACGCGCGGCCGCGCCGCGCACCAGGCATGGCAGGCGGCAACCGCCGCGCACCCCGATCGCGCCGAATTCGACCGGCGCATGGCCGGCGAATTGCCGCCGATGGCCGATGCCGAGGCCGCCTTTGCCGGCTGGCTGGGCAATCCGCGCAAAGTTGCCACGCGCAAGGCATCGGAACTGGCGCTTGATGTGCTGGCCCCGGCCGTGCCCGAACTGTTTGGCGGCTCGGCCGATCTGACCGGATCGAACCTGACCAAAGTGAAGGCCACGCCCTCGTTCGGGCAGCAGGCCTATGCCGGGCGCCATGTCCATTACGGCATCCGCGAATTCGGCATGGCCGCGGCGATGAACGGTGCGGCGCTGCACGGCGGGGTGATCCCTTATGGCGGCACGTTCCTGGTCTTTTCCGATTATTGCCGCAACGCGATCCGCCTTTCGGCGCTCCAGCACGTGCGCGCGGTCTATGTGATGACGCACGATTCGATCGGCCTGGGTGAAGATGGCCCGACTCACCAGCCGGTGGAGCACGTGATGAGCCTGCGGCTGATCCCCAATCTGCACGTGTTCCGCCCCGCCGATATCATCGAGACGGCGGAATGCTGGCAGATCGCCCTGGCCAGTGCGGCAACCCCTTCGGTGCTCGCGCTGTCGCGCCAGAATCTGCCGCAATTGCGCCAGACCGGCGGCAATCTCAGCGCGAAGGGCGCCTATCGCCTGATCGCCGCGACCGCACCGCGCAAAGTCGTGCTGATCGCCACCGGATCGGAAGTGGAAATCGCCGTGGCCACTGCCGCCGCGCTCGAAGCGCGCGGGCTGGGCGCCGATGTCGTATCGATGCCGTGCTGGAGCCTGTTCGACATGCAGGACGCCGCCTATCGCGCCGATGTGCTGCCGGCGGACGTGCTGAAAGTTTCGATCGAGGCCGGCGTGACCACCGGCTGGCAGAAATACGTCTGCGATGGCCTGACCATCGGCATCGACACGTTTGGCGCATCGGCCCCTGCCGATGTACTCTATGACCACTTCGGCCTTACCGCGGACAAGATCGTTCCGCGGATTCTCGACCGGATCATCTGACCCTTCAGGAGACGTGACATGGCGGCAAAAGTCGCAATCAATGGTTTCGGACGCATCGGCCGCAATGTGGCGCGCGCCATCCTCGAACGCCCCGATTGCGGGCTGGAACTGGTCGCGATCAACGATCTGGCCAGCACGCTGGCCAATGCCCGCCTGTTCAAGCGTGACAGCGTGCACGGCGCCTATCACGGCACGGTCGAAGTGGACGGCACCGACCTGATCATCGACGGCAAGCGCATCAAGGTGACGGCCGAGCGTGATCCGGCCAAGCTGCCCCATGCGGCCGACGGCATCGACATCGCGCTGGAATGCACCGGGTTCTTCACCGATCGCGAAGGCGCGCAAAAGCACCTGGATGCCGGCGCCAAGCGCGTGCTGATTTCGGCGCCTGCGAAAAATGTCGATCTGACGGTGGTCTATGGCGTGAACCATGACAAGCTGACCGCCGCGCACACGATCGTTTCGAACGCATCGTGCACCACCAATTGCCTGGCGCCCTTTGCCAAAGTCCTGCACGAAGCGATCGGCATCGAGCGTGGCCTGATGACCACGATCCACAGCTATACCAACGATCAGAAGATCCTCGACCAGATCCATTCGGACCCGCGCCGCGCCCGCGCCGCAGCGATGAACATGATCCCCACCACCACCGGCGCCGCGCGCGCAGTGGGCGAAGTGCTGCCCGATCTGAAGGGAAAGCTCGACGGTTCGGCGATCCGCGTGCCCACACCCAATGTCTCGGTGGTCGATCTGACGTTCACGCCGATGCGCGACACCACGCGCGATGAAGTCAACGCGCTGTTGAAGGCTGCGGCCGAGGGCCCGCTGAAGGGTGTGCTGGCCTATACCGACGAACCGCTGGTTTCGATCGATTTCAACCACGATCCGGCCTCGTCGACGATTGACAGCCTGGAAACCGCAGTGATCGATGGCAAACTGGTGCGCGTGCTGTCGTGGTATGATAACGAATGGGGTTTTTCGAACCGCATGGTCGATACCGCCGGCGTGATCGCCAATCTGATCTGACCCGAAATCCTCCCCGAACCGGGGAGGGGGACCACCCGCAGGGTGGTGGAGGGGGATCGGCCCCACCCACCACCCCGCGCAAGACCTTGCACCCAGCCGCACAACCCCTCCACCGCCTTTCAGGCGGTCCCCCTCCCCGGGGCGGGGAGGAATCAAGGATGCCACGATGCCTTTCAAGACGTTGGACGACATTGGCGAAGTGGCCGGCAAGGCCGTGCTGGTGCGCGAAGATCTGAACGTGCCGATGGCCGATGGCCGGGTTTCCGATGATACGCGCCTGCGCGCCACCGTGGCGACGCTGGCGGAACTGGCCGACCGGGGTGCGCGGGTGCTGGTGCTGGCCCATTTCGGCCGGCCCAAGGGCGAACGCGTCGAAGCCGATTCGCTGATCCACGTGGTGCCCGCGCTGCAGGCGGTGCTGGGTCGTTCGGTGGGTTTCATTGCCGATTGCACCGGCGATGCGGCCGAGGCGGCGGTGGCGGCGCTTTCCCCCGGATCGATAACCGTGCTGGAAAACACGCGGTTTCACAAAGGCGAGGAAAAGAACGACCCGGCCTTTGTCGCGGCATTGGCGCGGCTGGGTGATCTTTATGTCAACGATGCCTTTTCCGCCGCGCATCGCGCGCATGCCTCTACCGAGGGGCTGGCGCATGCACTGCCCGCTTATGCCGGGCGCGCCATGCAGGCCGAGCTTGAGGCGCTGGAAAAGGCGCTGGGCAAGCCCGAACATCCGGTGGCCGCAGTGGTCGGCGGGGCCAAAGTTTCGACCAAGCTGGCGGTGCTGACCCACCTGGTGACCAAAGTCGATCATCTGATCATCGGTGGCGGCATGGCCAACACGTTTCTCGCCGCGCGCGGGGTCGATGTGGGCAAATCGCTGTGCGAACACGATCTGAAGTCCACCGCCGAGGCCATTCTCGATGCCGCCGATGCAGCGGGTTGCACCGTGCATTTGCCCTATGATGCGCTGGTGGCCAGGGAATTTGCCGCCAATCCGCCATCGCTGCGCGTGACCAACGTGCACGAAGTCGCCGCCGACGAGATGATCCTCGATGTCGGCCCGCAGGCGACCGAGGCGCTGGCCGATGTGCTCAAGACCTGCCGCACGCTGGTGTGGAACGGGCCGCTGGGCGCGTTCGAAATTGCGCCTTTCGATACTGCCACGGTGGCGCTGGCGCGATCGGCGGCGGCACTGACCAGCGAAGGCGCGCTGGTTTCGGTGGCTGGCGGCGGTGATACCGTGGCCGCGCTCAACCACGCCGGGGTGGCGGGCGATTTTTCCTATGTGTCAACCGCGGGCGGCGCCTTCCTCGAATGGATGGAAGGCAAGGATTTGCCCGGAGTCAGCGCGCTGAACGGTTGAGCCTTTGCGGCAGGGGCGCCAGACCATGACGACGTTTCATGGAAACGCCATCATGGTCTGGATTTATGTTTTCGCGTGATTTTTGCCAAAAACCGGTGCCCACTTTTTGTCATCACGCTCCAGGGCGATTCCCCCCCGTTGCCATGGACCCCCCGGTGCCATGGCTCCGCCGGTGCCCAGCAGCGGCCCGATCAGATCGTCCAGCACATCAGCCGTGAATGCGCCGGCCCCGGCATGGCGCACCACGCCGGTGGCATCGATGACGAAATTGGTCGGCACGCCCTCCATCGGTGCATAGGGCCCGTGCAACCGGTGCAGCGGGGGGATGGCCAGCGCGGCAAACAGTTTGCGCAGCTGGTATTCGGGCACCGAATCCTCGGTCGTCGCTGCCAGCACGACCAGGCCCTTGTTGCGGTGCGCCCGGTAATAGGCATCGAGCAGCGGCAGTTCCTGCCGGCAGGGCACGCACCAGGTTGCCCAGAAATTGATCACCACGACTTTGCCGCGCAGCGAAGCAAGATCAAAGCGTTCGCCGGTCACGGTTTCAAACCGCGCATTGGGGGCGACTTGCCCGATTCGGATCGGCGCGGCCGCAGCCGGCTGCGAAAGGCAAACCAGGGCGATGAAGGCAAGGGCAATGGCGCGCAAAGTGGTCTGGTCCCGGTTGTGCGGAAAAGGTCCGCACCCCTTACGGCCCCATTTTTGCGGTGCGTCAAGCCGGCCGGCCGGGCCACGGTCACAGCTTTTTGCGGCAACCGGAATCCGCTTTTGCGGCATGGAAAATTAAACGCCGGGACAGGTCCGGCGCATGTTGCGCTGCACCCGACATCGCGCTAAAGGGCGTGCGTGCATAGGTATGCGGACCGGCAGGTCGCAGCGCCGGACAGGCGGCCTTTTGCGTCTTTGATCACATGCAGGGAACGACCGCGCCATGAATCACGCCGAACAGACGAACAAGATCGCCACCGGCAAGGGGTTCATTGCGGCGCTTGACCAGTCGGGCGGATCGACGCCCAAGGCGCTGAAAGGCTATGGCATCGAAGCCGGCGCCTGGGCCACCGATGACGAGATGTTCGGACTGATCCACGCCATGCGCGCGCGGATCATGTCGTCGCCGGTCTTTACCGGAGACAAAGTGCTGGGCGCGATCCTGTTTGAACGCACCATGGACGGGCTGGTCGGCGGTCAGCCGGTGCCGGCCGCGCTGAATGCGCGCGGCGTCGTGCCGTTCATCAAGATCGACAAGGGCCTGGAGGACGAAGCCGACGGCGTTCAGCTGATGAAGCCGATCAGCGGGCTGGGCGATCTGCTGGCGCGTGCGCGCGGGCTGGGCGTGTTTGGCACCAAGGAACGCTCGGTGATCCATTCGGCCCATGCAGGCGGGATTGATGCGATTGTCGCGCAGCAGTTTGCGCTTGCCAACGACGTGCTGGCCGCCGGGCTGATGCCGATCATCGAACCCGAAGTGAATATCAAGAGCGACTCGCGCGGAGCCTGCGATGCGCTGCTGCTCGATGCGCTGTTGCGCGCGCTCGATGCCCTGCCGCAGGGTGTGAAAGTCATGCTGAAGCTCTCGCTGCCGCATGTGCCGGGCACGTTTGCGCCGCTGGTGGGCCATCGCGGCGTGCTGCGCGTGGTCGCGCTGTCGGGCGGATACAGCCGCCCCGAAGCCTGTGTTGAACTGGCCAAAAACGCCGGGATCATTGCCAGCTTCAGCCGCGCGCTGCTCGAAGATCTGCGCGCGCAGATGACCGATGCCGAATTCGATGCCGCGCTGGGCGCCGCGATCGATGAAATCTACACCGGGTCCACGGTCAAGACGGTGCCGGTTGCTGCCTGAAAGTTTTGAGACCTGAACGATTTGTGACGAGGATGGGAAAAGGCACGCCCCTTACCCCGGTAAACCGGGGAAGGGGCGTTTTCCTGTGTGGTGCGCGCGCGGGGATTTGCAAAGCCGCGCGTTTGTTCTAGCGCATGGGCATGACCGCACCCGATTGCCAGCTCTATCTGATTTCGCCGCTCGATGTATCGGGTGAATTTCCCGCCCGTCTGGCGCGCGCGATCGATGCCGGGCCGGTGGCGGCGTTCCAGTTCCGCGTAAAGGGCATCGATGACCATGCCGCCGCCTTGCTGGCCGCGCCGCTGATGGAAATCTGCGCCGGCCGCGATGTGGCGTTCATTGTCAACGATTCCATCGGCCTGGCCAAACGGCTGGGCGCAGACGGGGTCCATCTGGGGCAGGATGATGGCGCCGTGGCCGATGCGCGCCAGCGGCTGGGGCGTGAGGCGCAGATCGGCGTGACCTGCCACGATAGCCGCCATCTGGCGATGGAAGCGGGCGAGGCGGGCGCCGACTATATCGCGTTCGGCGCGTTTTTCCCGTCACAGACCAAGGAAACGCGCCACCAGGCCGATCTTGATCTGCTGCATTGGTGGTCCAGCCTGTTCGAATTGCCGGTGGTGGCGATCGGCGGGATCACGCCCGATAATTGCGTGCCGCTGGTGGCCGCCGGCGCCGATTTTCTTGCGGTGAGCAATGCCGTGTGGGCCGGGGACGAGGTGCAGGCGGTGCAGGATTTTGCGCGCGCCATGGCCTTGGGCATGGATCTGCGCGCGGCCGCCGCGAAGGGCTGAAACGCGCGCGTCAGCTTTCGCCGCCGGTGTCATCCCCGATGGCGCTGGCGCTGCGCTGGCGCACGCAACGATCGGTGCTGCGTTGCCCGGCGGCATCGACCGGATGCAGGATGCCCTGGCCCACCAGAATATAGCTGCGCCCGCGGAACGGGCCCGATGTCATCGTCATGGTTTCGCCCAGCAGCAGATAGCTGCCCGCTTCGCCCTGCGCGGTGCGATAGCTGGAATCGGCAATCACGTCGAAACTGTTCTGCGGCTGCGGCTTTGGCGGGGCGGTGGCATCGCCCATCGCCTCGCACGCCCAATAGCCTTTCAGCAGGACCTTGAGCTGCCCGCCCGGTGCCGCCGTGGCCGGGCCGGAAGCCGCAAGCACGGCTGCGGCAAGAAAGGCCATGGCGGCCACTGCGACCGACAGGCCGCGGGGAAGCGGGCGCAGCGCGCGGTTGCGCAAAAAGGACAGGCAGTGCATCACGCCTGCGCGGTACCACACGCCAGTCACTTGAAGCAATCGGCGGCAGCGGCTAAGGGCCGGCATCGTTTCCCATTCGGCCTGCCCCGGGCAGGCCATCAGTCAGGGCTCTTTCCATCATGAAGATCAGCGGCGTGGACATCCGTCCGGGCAATATCCTGGAATACGAAAAGGGCATCTGGAAAGTTGCCAAGACCCAGCACACCCAGCCCGGCAAGGGTGGCGCGTTCATGCAGGTCGAAATGAAGAACCTGATCGACGGGCGCAAGACCAACGTCCGCTTCCGTTCGGCCGATACGGTCGAGCGCGTCCGGCTTGATACCAAGGATTTCCAGTTCCTGTTCGCCGAAGGCGATGATCTGGTGTTCATGGATGTTGAAAACTATGACCAGATCACGCTGCCGTCGGACCTTTTGGGCGATGCCGCCGCGTTTTTGCAGGATGGCATGACCGTGCTGCTGGAAATGTATGACGAGCGCCCGATTTCGGTGCAATTGCCCGACCAGGTGGAGGCCACGATTGTCGAAGCCGACGCCGTGGTGAAGGGCCAGACCGCGTCTTCCAGCTATAAGCCGGCGATCCTCGACAACGGCGTGCGCGTGATGGTGCCGCCGCACATCGGCAGCGGCACTCGGATCATCGTCGACGTGTACGAGCGTTCGTATGTCGGCAAGGTAGGCTGATCGGATGGCCGCCATTTCCGGTCTGATTCGCGTGATGGAACGTGCCGCCCGCAAGGCCGGCACGCGTCTGCGCCGCGATTTCGGCGAAGTCGAACATCTCCAGGTCAGCCGCAAGGGCCCTTCGGACTTTGTGTCAAAGGCCGATCAGCACGCCGAACGCACGATCTACGACGAATTGCTGGCGGCGCGGCCCGACTGGGGCTTTGTCATGGAAGAAGGCGGCGTGATCGCCGGCGATCCGACAAAGCCGCGCTGGATTGTCGATCCGCTGGATGGCACGACCAATTTCCTGCACGGCATTCCGCATTTCGCGATCTCGATTGCGGCGCAGGAGCCGGCGCTCGATGGCAAAGGGCCCGACGGATCGGGCTGGGGCGACGTGATTGCGGGGATCGTCTATCAGCCGATCACCGATGAAAGCTTCTGGGCGGAAAAATCGCGCGGTGCCTGGCTGCAGGATCGGCGCCTGCGCGTGTCTGCCCGCCGCGGGCTGGATGAGGCGCTGATCGGCACCGGCATTCCCTTTGCCAACCGGGGCGATGCGCACCAGTGGATGCGGATCTATCAGGAACTGGGCCCGCGCGTGGCCGGCATCCGCCGCAACGGTGCCGCCGCGCTCGATCTTGCCTGGGTTGCCGCAGGGCGGTTCGACGGGTTCTGGGAAACCGATCTGGCGATCTGGGATTCGGCCGCAGGCTGCCTGCTGGTGCGCGAAGCGGGCGGGTTCGTCACCGATTTCCGCGGACGATCGCCGGCGATCTGCGCCGAAACCGTGCTGGCGTCGAACGATTCGATGCACCCGAAACTGCTCAAACTTCTCGCCGGCGCCAACAAGGCCGGTTGATCGGCGCGAAAAGACCCGCTAGCGACAGTTTTGGTTTAGCCCCTGTGGTGGAATGGTAGACGCGTCCGACTCAAAATCGGATGGAGAGATCCGTGCCCGTTCGAGTCGGGCCAGGGGCACCACTTTTTCCGGCATCGCTGCATGCGTGCCCTGGCACACGGGATGTCGGCGATGAACCAGGCGACGTATACGCTATCGCCTGATGATGTGGTTGCGGCCTATCGCGCGCATTATTTCGCCCTGTGGCGCAAACCGCGGCAATGGATCACCATCCTGATCCTTTGCGCGATTCTTTCGGCCTTGCCGGTCGCGACCATGTGGGGGCAGGACCCGATCGACATCGCCATTCAGATCGGATTTGTCATCGCGTACTGGCTGGTGTTTTACGGGCTGATCGTCACGATCAACGTCGTGTTCGCGCTGCCGCGAAAGGCGCGGCGGATTCACCAGCAGACCAGAATGCTGCGCGAAGGCGCCGAGGCGCAGTGGTCTGATGCGGGGATCACCTTTGCATCCCCCAGCGGCAGCATGACTTATACTTGGGCGGATTTCTTCAATGTGAAGCGCAATGCACGGTTTGTGATGCTCTATCAGAGCGAGGCCATGTTTCACCCACTGCCGATGCGTGCGCTGACCGCCGAGCAGGCAGACGACATCGTGGACAGAGTGAAGCGGGCAAAATCGGCGGCGCAGGCATAGTCCGGCAGGTTTCGATTGGCCCCGGGGCTTGCCTGATCGGGCAAGGCGGCGGCAAAATCACGGTTTTTTTGGCTTCGGTGAAACCGATGGCCTATGTCTTGCGAATAGACTGCTGACGAGGCCGTCCGGCTTCGCCTGTCAGACATGCAAGGATCATTGCCATGCCGATCGATCGACGTTCCCTGGCCGCGCTGTTGCTGGCGGGCACGGTTGCGGGGATTGCGGGCCTGTCGCGCGCCGCAACGGCCACGAATGCCGCGTTCAATCTTACCGATGCGCAATGGCGCCAAAAACTGAACCCGGCCGCCTATAACGTGCTGCGCCATGCCGGTACCGAGCGCCCGTTTACCAGCCCGCTGCTCAATGAACACCGCAAGGGTCGCTTTGCCTGTGCCGGGTGCGACCTGCCGTTGTTTGATGCCAGCACCAAATACGACAGCGGCACCGGCTGGCCCAGCTTCTGGCAGCCGCTGCCGGGCGGAGTGGCCACGCACACCGATTTTGAAATCGGCTATCCGCGCACCGAAGTGCACTGCACGCGCTGCCAGGGCCATCTCGGCCATGTGTTTGATGATGGCCCGCGCCCGACGGGAAAGCGCTATTGCATGAATGGCGTCGCCCTTGTGTTTCACGAAAGGACTGCATGATGCGCCGCTTTGCCATTGCCGCCGTGCTCGCGCTGCTGGCCGCGTGCGACGGGCCTGCCACGGCGCAGGCCGGCCGCCAGCCCTTTCCCGAACCCCCGGCGCAGGCCGGAAAGCCGGCGGGCAAAGAGACCGCCGTGTTCTCCGGCGGCTGTTTCTGGGGCATGGAGGGCGTGTTTGAACATGTGAAGGGCGTAAAGGCGGTGGTGGCGGGCTATGCCGGCGGCACCGCGGCGCAGGCCGATTATCAGACCGTTTCGACCGAAATGACCAACCACGCAGAAACCGTGCGCATCACCTATGATCCGTCAGTGGTCAGCTATGGCCGCCTGCTGCAGATCTATTTCGCGGTGGCGCACGATCCCACGCAAGTGAACGGCCAATACCCCGATGAAGGGCGCAGCTATCGCTCGGCCATCTGGCCGCAATCGCCGGCGCAACGCGATCTCGCCGCGCAATATATCGCCACGCTGAACAAGGCGCACGTGTTCGGCAAACCGATCGCCACAAAGCTGGAAACCGGCACGTTCTATCCGGCCGAAGACTACCACCAGCACTTCATGCAGAAGCACCCGGATCATCCCTATATCCGCCGCTGGGATGTTGAGCGGGTGGAGCATCTGAAAGCCCGGTTCCCGCAGGTTTATCAGTGATTTAGGTGTTCCTTTCACCATTTCGGATGATGTCCGGAATGGTGAAGGGTCCCGATGGTTCAGCCCCGGCGCAACTTCTGCCGGAAATAGATCGCCGCCCAGATCATCAGCGCCATGCCCACCGTGCCGCAGGCGATCCCGGCATCGAGCAGCGATTGTGTCCAGGGCAGGCGAAACCCGGGCACATTGCGCAGCAGCAGCAGCGCCACCGACCCGCCATAGCCGCTGGCATCGGCCACATAGATCAGGAACCCGGCATTGCCGACGCTGCCCGTGGCGGCGACCAGCCGGTCAAACAGCATGCCGTTGAACGGCGTATAGGCGAGGTACAGCCCCCCGCCGAGCGCGGTCATCCACACCACCGGGCCGATCCAGTGGGCCATGAATGCCAGCGAACAGGCCGCCGCCAGCGCCAGACCCAGCGCCACAATCGTGAAATTCAGCACCAGCGCGCGGTTGTTGTTGCGCACGAGGGTCAGCGTGGCGAGCACCACCAGCACCATCACGCTGATCGGCAGTTCGGTCAGCGAAAACAGCTCTGCCTTGCCGCCCAGGCCCAGTTCGGCCCAGATTTCGGCCGAAAAATTGTCGCGGAAATCGCGCAGCGCGGTCAGCAGCACATAAATCAGCACCAGCGCGATCAGCCCCGGGCCAAACCGCCCGAGCAGCGCGCGCCGCGCCCCCCGGTCCATCGGCACACGCTCCACCCGTTCGGCAATATCGGCCGCACCGGGCGGGGGCAGAGTGGCCAGCCCCAGCAGGCTGAGGCCCAGAACGGGCACAAACAGCGCGCCGGTTACCGCGGGCATCCACCATTCGCCGGCAATATGCGCGTTCATCACCAGGGTGCCGACCGATTTGACCACACCCGATGAAATGACGAAGCTGGCACACAGCATCGCGCCGATCAGATCCGACATCCGGCGCCCTTCGACAAAGCCGAACACCATGCCCCACACCATGCCCAGCGCGATGCCATCGACAAACATCGCGGCAATGTTCCAGGGCGCGGGGATCAGCGCAAATGCCACCAGCGCGGCTTCGGCAATCAGGCTTTGCAGCAGGATGCCGCCAATGCGGCGGTGCGCGGGCAATTCGGCGATCACGCGCACGCCGATCAGCTTTGACAGCGCGTATCCCAGCACTTGCGCGATCACCAGCGCGACCTTGTAATCCACCGTCAGCACCGGGGCGAGGCCGGAAAAATGCGCCGCGGCAAAGGCCTTGCGAAAGGCATAGATCGAAAAATAGGTGCCGAACGTCATCAGCCCGGCATAAGTGCCAAACAGCCATTCCGGCGCGCGCTCCAGCCAGGCCCGCATGCCGGCGATGGGCCCTTTGGCGATCATGCGCCCAATTCGTCCGGGTTTTGCCGTTCGCCCGATTTTTGCTGGTGGCCCGGTTTTTGCCCCGCAGCGATCGCGGCGGCAATGCGGTGCACCACGGGCAGCAGGTGCGACACGTCGTCGATCACGAAATCGGCGCCTTGCGCCTTCAGCGCCTGTTCGGCGGCGGCAATCCGCGCGGTGCGATCAGCCGGATCGAGCGCGGCCAGTTCGTCTGCATCCAGCCCCACGGCATTGCCCGATGCGGCCACGCCCACGGTCCAGCATCCGGCATTGCGCCCTTCGGCAATGCCCACCGGCGCGTCATCCACCTTGATCGCGGCATGCGCGGGCCAGGCATCCATCGCGATCAGCGCGGCCCAGGCCATCAGCGGGGCCGGGCGGCCGCTCGGCGTATCGCCGGCGCAGATCACCACTTCGGGGGTATAGCCCTGTTCGGCGGCGCGCAGGCGGATCGCGGCCATCATCTCGGGGGTATAGCCGGTGCCCGATCCCACCTTGATGCCCAGCGCAACCAGATCGGCATAGGCCTGCGCCGCGCCGGGGATCAGCGCGGCCGCGCGCTGCGCCGCTTCGATCATCGCCGGCTCGACGAGGGCATAGACCCGGTCGATATCGGCAAGCGCCGGCGCGGCGCCGGTGTGCGCTGTCCAGCGCGCGGCAATGTCCGGATCGGACAGCAGCGCGGTCACATGGTCGTATTTGGCCTTGCCCATGTCGATACGCGCTTCGGCCTCGGTAATCGGCACGCCTTCGCCGGCGAACACCCCCAGCAGCGCATTCACCGGGGCCTTGCAGCCGAAATCGACCATCGTTCCGGCCCAGTCGAAAATCACCGCTTTCACCGGAAAGGTCATCATGCGTCTCCCATCAAATCTTCGAGTACCTGCTCGGCAATGCCGAACGAGGTGGAGGCCCCGGTGCCGCCGGTCACGATCACCATGCGCACATTGTCGGCCGGGGTATCGACCAGAAACGTCCGGTCGCTGGCCGAGGCATACGTGCCCACCCAGCGTTCGAGCACCGGCGGCGCGGCCCGGCCAAAGGCGCGGGCATATTCATCCAGAATGTCGTCTTCGGCGCTGGCCGGGGCAAAGGGCCCCGGCAGATCGTCATAATGGTGGCTGTCCCCCACGATCAGGCTGCCGTCGCTGCCTTGCGCCACGATCAGGTGCACGCCGTTGGCAAAATGGCGCGGCTGTTCGGCCATCAGCTTTGCCTTCAGCGCGGCGGCCTCGGGCAGCGCGGCATAGCCGGTATAGCGCGTGAGCGACAGATCGCTCATCAGCGCACCGGGCAGGCGCATGCCGGGATCGGCCAGCCGCAGCATGGAAAGGCGGCAGCGTTTCAGGCCATAGGCGGCAATGCGATCGGGCCACAGCGTTGAAAAATCATCGCCGGGGCACACCACCACCTGGCCCGCCTCGATCACCCCGCGAGAAGTTTCCAGGCGCGGCGGCAGGCTGGAAAACGCGACCGTTTCGGTCATCATGTCGATGCCCAGCGTTTCGCGCGCCCAATGTGCCAGTTGCGGAATGGCATCGCGCGATTCCACGCGGATTTCGTGCGGGCTGTACAGCGCGCCGCACAGATCATCGCTGCCCAGGCCGCCGGTGGCAGACCGGAACGCTTCGGCCGACAGCAGCGCGCAGCCTTCGCCCATTTCGGTGGCGAGAAAGGCCTCGATCACCGCAATCGCTTCGGGCGAGCGCGCGCTGAGATAGAGGCCGCGATGTTCCACCGCGATGCCCGCCTGCGGGGCGATTTCGTGCCACACATCGCGCGTGCGGCGGGCAAGCGCCCACGAGGCACCGCGTTCCTGCCCGGTAACGGTGATAAATCCGAAATTGCGGATGGAGGCACCATTGGCACGGCGTTCGCGCTCGATCAGCACGACCCGCTTGCCCCGGCGCGCGGCCGTGATGGCATGGGCAAGGCCGATCACCCCGCCACCGATCACTGCCAGATCATAGACTTTGCCCATCGGCGCGGATTTCCCCCAAAACTGTTCCCAAAACTGTCATTGCGAACATCGTCGCTCCCGGCCTGGCTGTACAGCCTGATCCGGCGCCCCGGATCAAGCCCGGGGCCGCGAAAAATTCCAGGTATTGCCCGGAAAAACCGGGCCTTCAGAACCGGACGGGGCGACACCATTGCTGGTGCCGCCCCGCCTGTGGTTTGGTGTTCAGGTCACCAGGCCGGACTTCAGAACGAAGTGCCGATCTTCACGCCATACGTCGTCGGACGAACCGGGACATAGGACTTGATGAACTGCGCCGACGAGGTGAACGTCGAAGCATGGGTGTTGGCCAGGTTGTCGCCGAACAGCGTCACGCTCCAGTTGTCGTGCTTCAGCCCGATCTGCGCGTCCAGCGTGGCATAGCCGGGCTGGTAGTAACGCAGCGTGGTCGTGCCGGGGATCAGCGCGCCGTTGGGGCCGGGGGTGGCAAACGGCGGGTTGGCGACATCACCGCTGATGTAGCTGG
The DNA here is from genome assembly GCA_903832325.1 of uncultured Sphingomonadales bacterium. Taxonomy (GTDB): domain Bacteria; phylum Pseudomonadota; class Alphaproteobacteria; order Sphingomonadales; family Sphingomonadaceae; genus Novosphingobium. The sequence continues at coordinate 192,090 of CAILBC010000036.1, forward strand.
CCGGCTGGTTCCACATGCCGCTGATGTAGCTTACGCCGCCGCTGACGAACCAGGCGATGTCGGCGCTGCCCTGCCAGTCATACCGGCCGCGCAAGTTGGCCTGCACGTGCGGGCTGAACGGGGTAACACTGCCCACCGTGCCAAACGGGCTCTGCACGGCGATCGCGGTGCCGCCCTTGTAGTACGACGTCAGCGGCTTGCCGAAATTGACCGACAGAGGATTGTCGACGGTCAGCAGCGGTGCGCTCGATTGCTTGGAGTCGTTGTAGGTAAAGCCACCCTGGATGGTCACGCCGGTAACCGGACGCGCCACCAGCTGCACTTCGGCGCCCTTGATGTGATAATCGGGCCCGTTGGTGACGAACGTGGTGTTACCATAGCCGCCGGCGGGGTTGAACACCGCGATCGGCGGATGGTTCCAGACCATGTAATAGGCCGAAACGTTCAACTGCACCTTGCGGTCGAACAGGTCGGTCTTCACACCGGCTTCCCAGTTGGTCAGGCTGTCGGGGGCATACTTCAGCGGGCGGAAATACTGCGGCACGCCGTTCTGGTCATTCAGGATGTAATAGCCGCGACGGTTGAAGCCGCCGGGACGGAAACCCTGGCTGAACGTGGCATAGACCAGCGTGTGATCGGCGGCCTTCCAGGTGATTTCGGCTTTGCTCTTGAAGCCGTGGTAGGTCACGTTGTCGCCATCGGCATCGATGTTGTGGTTGCCGCCATGCGCCCAGGGGCAGACCAGAACCTGATAGCACGAGGTATAAGTCTGATACTGCGAGCCGAGCTCGTATTCCTTGTAGTTGTAATAGCGCGTGCCGCCGGTGACAGTCAGGTTGGGCAGAATGTCAAAGCTGGCCGAACCGAACGCCGCCAGCTGGCGATAGCCGCGCTGGGTGTCTTCACCAAAGGTCGTGCCAACCGGTTCGTTGCCGGGTTGGTTGGCAAAGGCCGCCGGCGCGCCGCCGATGGCCGGCGCCGTGGTCACCACGCCGACGCACGGTGCGTTGGCGCTGATCTGCGAGGCGGTGCAGCCCGGGATCGTGGTGTAGGCAAAGCGCATGATGTCGTAGATCTTGTACTGTTCCCAGTACACGCCGGCGATCGCGCGGAACCGCTTGCCTTCGGGGCTCTGGATGCGCAGTTCTTCGCTGTGGTGGGTGTTGCGGATGCGGTCATTCCAGCTGGCCACCGGCGAATAGCAATAGGTCGAACCCGAACCAAAGCCCGAAGCACTGCCGGTGCACTGATAGTACATGCCGCCAACGGTGCGAGAATAGTTCGAATAATCCTGCTGTTCGGAAATGTTGCGCGTCATGTATGCGCCGGTATAGACCACCTTGAAATCGCCGATTTTGCCGTTCAGCGTCCAGGCCGTGTTCCAGTAGCTGTCGATGTTGTAATTCGGCGAGAACGTGGTGGTCTGCAGATCACCCAGCTTTTGGAAATTGGTGCCGATCGGGAAAGTCGAGAATGTGCCATCGGCTTCGACCCGCTGATAGCTTTCGGTAACGAGCAGGTTCCAGTCGGGCACGATGTTCCACAGCGCCTCGATGCGGCCGCCGGTGTAATCGATCGGGTTGTAGTCCTTCTTGACCTGCGCGGCGTTGTCGTACTGGCCGCCGTTTGCCTGGTTGGCCGCGGTGGGCAGCAGGTTGTAGGCGACGCTGCCCGGGTCCGAGGCCTGACGGTCGAACTTTGAATAGACGTTGTCGATATAGCCGCCGTGGTGGTCGTCATAGATCACCGCGCGGATCGCCAGCGTGTCCCTGATGATCGGGATGTTGATCGTGGCATTGAACGACCCGTTCGGCGCACCGCCGATGGTGCCGCCAAAGCTGCCTTCGATCTTGCCTTCGAACTTGTCCATCTTGGGCTTGGCAGTGATGTAGCGCACCGCGCCGGCTTCGGCGCCACCGCCGAACAGCGTGCCCTGCGGACCTTCGAGCACTTCGATGCGCTCAAGATCGGCAACATAGACATCGGCGTTGCGCGCCGGGAACTGCATCGACTGGTCGTCAAGATAAAGCGCGACGTTGGGGAAGGGCGAAATCGTGCCGGTCGACTGGTTGCCGGCAAAACCGGTGGCGAGGCCGCGCATGAAAATCGCGCCCTGGCCAGGGCCGTTGCTGGCGAACGTGACGTTGGGGGTATACTTCAACAGGTCGTTGAAGTTCGACACGTTCAGCTTGCTCAGCGCGTCGCCCGACAGCGCCTGCAGCGTCATCGGCACGTTCTGGATCGATTCGTTGCGGCGCGTGGCGGTCACGACGATTTCGGCGGGTGCGTTGGTCGCTTCAGTGGTCGCGGCGGGCGCATCGGCGGCATGCGCCGTGCCGGTGAGTGCAAACAGCGCGCAACCGGCAAACAGTGCGGTTTTCAGCGAACGGGTATCGGTAGTCATCGTGACCCCCCTTGGGTATATGGTTTGGCCTGGGTATCTGGTTTGGCAGGTGCATCTCGGACCGTCCGGGGAGGGGCCTGCGCCATGGTGCCGGTGCCCGGCGGCCGTGGTCTGCCAATGCCCCCGCCATGACCGGGCGGGCGGTCCGACACGCCAAGGCGCACCGGTTCCGATGGCGGGCTATGACGTTCGTTTGTGACAAAGCGAAGCAGGCTGCGGAACAAAAGTCATAAATTCGTCACAAAATGAGCCGCAATGCGTGCAGCGCGAACGGCGGGAAAGCCACCAAAACCCGCCACATATTATTGAAAAATATGAAATATTCCCCCGGATTCGCACGATTTCCGTCACGCCGGAGCAGGCCCTTGCGTATTGCCCACATATGATGTTCCGGCGGGTGTTGCAGCAATGCATCGCATTGCAGCATGCGCCATGGGTCTGGCGCCGGCGGAACCGCCGCGCGCACGGGGATCGACTCGGCGCACCCCCGCGGCATTATACGGATGTGCGATGAGTGAAGCTCATCGCACAATGTGACGCTCAGTCGCGCCAGGTTTCCAGCGCATCGCCGAGCGCATCCTGCAACGGCGCAAGCCATTGCGCATAGGGCTTCCACTGGTCGACGCCATCGCGATTGACCGGGCGGCGCACTTGTTCGGAACTGGGCGTGCGCACGCTGCGCTGCGTGGCGTGGAAATTCAGGCACGCCTCTTCGAACGGCAGCCGGCAATGATCGATCATGCGACGGATCTGGCCTTCGGGATCATCGATCAGGTCTTCGTTGATCACGCGCAGCACACGCCCGGGCAGCACCGCGTCCCAATGGCGCATCAGATCGAGATACGTGCGGTAATAGCGCGCGATGTTCTCGATGCCATATGTGAATTCCTGGCCTTGCGCGAACAGCTGCTTGAGGTTCGAAAAACAGCAATCCATCGGATTGCGCCGCGCATCGATGATCGTCGCATTGGGCAGGATCAGGTGGATCAGCCCGATATGGCGGAAATTGTTGGGCATCTTGTCGATGAAACAGGCCCGGCCGAGCGCGCGATGCGGGCGCGTATCCGCAATATATTGCTGGCCAAAGCGCCGCACCGTTGCCGCATCGATCGATTCCAGCACACCGGGATAGCGTGGCTTGTCAAAATCCAGATTGCGCCCCTGCAATTCATGCACGATGCGCTGGATGTCGGGCAGTTCCTGCGTGCCTTCGACCATTGAATGGCTGGCGAGGATCTGTTCGATCAGCGTGGAGCCCGAACGCGGCAGGCCCAGCACGAAGATCGGCGCCGGGTCGTCCACGCCCCAGCCCTGGTGCGCGGCAAAGAACGCGGGCGTGCACACGCGGCGCTGTTCGCGCGTGTTGGTTTCGAACACGCTGGGGTTGTAGCTATTCATCGCGCGGTGCAGATCGTTTCCCAGCGCATAGGCGGCCCACGATCCGGCAGGATCGCGCGCATCCTCCAGCGCCTTGCCCAGCGCGAAGGCGATATGGATGCGGTCATTTTCGGCGGTGGCCGGATCGTCCAGCCGCGCGCGCATCACCGCGATCTCGTCCTCGTCAAAACGGTAGGTCTTGAGGTTGGCGAGGCTCCACCACGCATCGCCGAAATCGGCGCGGGCCCTGGTGGAGGCGCGATAGGCGGCAATCGCCTCGTCCGTGCGGCCCACAGTCTTCAGCGCATGGCCCAGCCACAAGTTGACATCGGCGCGGCGCACGGGGGCACCGGGCGCCTGGTCATCGATTTCCGCCAGCATGTCGCGGTATTCGGGGATCACCCCTTCGAAATCGCCCAGCCCCACGGTGATCGTGGCCGCCTGGGTGCGGTGTGTCTGGCTTTTCGGATCGAGCGTGAGCAAGGGGGCAAGCGCATCGCGCGCTTCGGGAAATTTGTGCCGCGCGATCAGCACCTGCACATATTCGCTGCGCGCCTCGTGATGATCGGGCACCATGGCCAGCACGCCGGAATAGAGCAGCTCGGCATCGTCCAGAACATTGCGCTGATGGCCGATCTGCGCCAGCAGCCGCATGCCTTCGGGATGATCGCCATGATCCAGCAGGAACTTGCGGATCAGCATTTCGGCGCGATCGATATCGCCATCGTGATAGAGGATCTTGGCGATCACGATCGGCGGGGGCACGCTGGCCAGGTGCGCGGAATGCTGCGCCGCCCAGGCCGCATTGGCGGTATCGCCGGTCATCCGGTACAGCCCGTCCAGCATGCGCCAGCCCATCGGCAGCGCCGGATTGATCGTTACCGCGTTGCGCAGCGCCTCGATCGCCGGGGGGGCTTCGCGCCGCGCCACGTGGCACAGGCCGCGCTCCAGGTGCATCTGGCTGAAATGGGGGTGATGTTCGGCCAGCTGGTCCAGCATCGCCAGCGCTTCGTCGATCCGCTTCATGAATCGCAAGGATATCGCCGCGATCAGCCGCAGATCGCGGTTCGCCGGGTGCCTCGCGATCAGGGGCAAGGCCTGTTGCAGCGCGTCATGATAACGATCGGCCGACTGCAGTTCGCGCAGGCGCACGACCTCAGCCTCCAGCGGTGACATGATGGGCATTTGCGGGGCTGGCATTTGCGGGGCGGGCGTTTGCGCGGCGGGGTGGGGCGGGGACTGGGTGGCCATGATGTCGGTCTGTCTCGGAAATCGGAGCGGCAAAGTCAAAAGCTAATCCGGCAGATATGCGAAGGGCGACGCCATTGCGGCGTCGCCCCCCAGTTTTCCGGCAAAAACCGGACGGTGATCACATCTTGGTGCTGATCTTGATTCCGTAGATCCGCGGACGCACCGGGACCGAGGTCTTGATGAACTCGTCCGAAGTGGTGAACGTCGAAGCGTGGCTGTTGCTCAGGTTTTCGCCAAAAAACGAAACGCTCCAGTTGTCGTGGCTGAAGCCGAACTGCGCGTCGAGCAGCGCATAGCCGTTCATCTTGTAACGCAGCACGGTGGTTCCCGGCACGATGATGCCGTTCGGACCAACTGTCGAACCGTTGCCCGCGACATCGCCCGAGGGGTAGGTCGCCGGTTCGTTGAACATCGCGCTGGTGTACGACACGCCGCCCGCGACAAACCAGTTCATGTCACCCTTGCCGGCGAAATCATACCGGCCGCGGATGTTGCCCTGGAAATGCGGGCTGAACGGCGTGACATCACCCACATTGCCAAACGGGCTGGCCACGGGGATCGTCTTGCCGCCGGCCACGGTCGAGGTGATGCACTTGCCATACGAGGAAGTGACCGGGTTGTTCGACACGAAGCACGGCGAATTGGCCTGCTTGCTGTCGTTGTAGGTGGCCGATCCCTGGATCGTCAGGCCGGTGACCGGACGCGCCACGATCTGCACTTCGACACCCTTGATGTGGTAGTTCGGACCGTTGGTCGCGAACGCGGTGTTGCCGAAGCCTGCCGCCGGGTTGAAGAAGCCGAGCTGGGTGTCCTGCCAGATCATGTAATAGCTGGACAGGTTGAAGGTCATCTTCCGGTCAAACAGATCGGTTTTTACGCCCACTTCCCAGTTGGTCAGGGTATCCGGGCGATAGGCTGCCGGAACCAGCAGCTGCTTCGCGCCGCTCACCGGATCGGTCAGACGCGAGGACCCACCGCGGTTGAAGCCACCGGGGCGGAAGCCCTGGCTGAACACGCCATAGACCAGCGTGCCCTTTTGCGGCTTCCAGTTCAGCCCGGCCTTGCTCTTGAAGCCGTGGAAGGTTGCCTTGAGGCCCAGCGCGTCGAGGTTCGAACCCGTGGTGCAGACCGGGACCTGATAGCAGGCGCTGGTGAACGAGGAATAGACCGAGCCGGTTTCGTATTCCTTGTAGTTGTAGTAGCGCGTGCCGCCGGTGAAGGTCAGGTTCGACGTGATGTCGAAATCGACCGAGCCGAATGCCGCATACTGCTTGTAGCCGCGCTGGGTGTCTTCACCAAAGGCGACGGCCGGGCCACGCGGACCGGCAACGTTCAGCGTCGCGTTCGGATTGGGCGCCACGAGGCCAAGGCAGACATCGCCCGAAGCCTTGATCTGGGCAGCGGACTGCGACTGGTTGCAAGTCGGGATCGACTTGTAATCCCAGTCCTGGTTGTCCTGGATCTTGAACGATTCATAATAGGCACCCAGGATCGCGCGGATGCGCGAACCTTCCGGCGTCGACACGCGGAATTCGTGGCTCTGGTGCGTGGTGCGGATATGGTCGGTCCAGTAGCTGGTCGGCGAGTAGCAGTATGGAGCCGCCCCGACGTTCCAGTAATAGTTGCCGCCGCCGGTGCACTGATAGAAGATGCCATAGGTCGAACGCGCGTAATTGGTGTAATCGCCCTGCGCCGAAATATGGCGGGTCATGTAGGCGCCGGTGTAGATCAGCTTGAAATCACCGATCTTGCCGTTGATGGTCCACGCGGTGTTGTAGTATTCATCCTTGCTGTACTGCGGGACAAACAGCGTCGAGGTCAGGCCGGTCAGCGGCGCATAGTCGTAGCTGTAGGTCTGCGTGGCGAAGGTGCCCTTGGTGTCCAGGCTCTGGTACGATTCAGCCAGCAGCAGGTCCCAGTCGGGGGCGAACTTCCAGCCGAGTTCAACGCGACCACCGACATAATCCACCGGGTTCGAGTGCGGCGCGACCTGGGCGGAGTTGTTGTACTGGCCATTGTTGACCTGCTGACCCGGGGTCAGAACGTTGCCGTTGCCCTTGTACGCGAGATAGTACGAGCCAAGGTCGGTCGGTTCGCGCGTGAAGGTCGAATATACGTTGTTGATGTAGCCGCCATGGTGATCGTCATAGACCACCGCGCGAATGGCGAGCTGATCCTTGATGATCGGGATGTTGATCATCGCGTTGAACGCGCCGTTGGCCGCGCCGCCCGAAGTGCCGCCAAAGCTGCCTTCGATCTTGCCTTCCATGCGGTCGAACTTGGGCTTTGCGGTGATGTAGCGCACCGCGCCGGCCTGCGCGCCGCCGCCGAACAGCGTGCCCTGCGGACCTTCGAGCACTTCGACGCGCTCAATGTCGGCCACATAAACGTCGGCGTTGTGCGCCGGGAACTGCATCGACTGGTCATCGAGATAGATTGCGACGTTGGGGAAGCCGCCGATCGTGCCCGCCGACTGTTCACCGGCGAAACCGGCCGACAGACCACGCATGAAGATCGCGCCCTGGCCCGGGCCGTTGCTCGAGAACGTGACGTTCGGGGTGTACTTCAGAAGATCGTTGAACGTGGTCACGTTCAGCTTGCTGAGCGAATCCGCGCTCAGCGCCTGCAGCGTCATCGGCACGTCCTGCAGCGACTGGTCGCGGCGCTGTGCGGTCACGATGATTTCGCCCGGCGCAGACGTCGCGGCGGTGGTGGCGGCGGCCTGTTCGGCGTGTGCCGTGCCGGTCAGCGCAAACATCGCCGAACCTGCAAACAAACCAACTTTCAGCATATGGATACTGGTCTTCATAGAACCCCCCTGGGCATTGCCGAGCGGACCGGCAGCAGCAGGAGCCTTGCGCGATCCGGATGCCACAGGATTTGCATGCGCAAATCGTGCTGGCAACCCGGCCCTCATGGCTCCACACCGTCTCCGGTCGGACGGGCAGGCGGTCAATGCAACGCCGCCTTTCCCGACCGTGGTTTATGACGGCCAGTTCCTGTTGATACAAGGCATTATGAGAATTTATGTGGGGGTCATGACTTGGGTGATCGCTCGCAATTCATGCCGCGCCTTTCTGCCAAAAAGCCCGATATCCTTGGTTTAACCGGGTAATAATTTTGGCTTCTTCCAAGAAAAACCGGTGTCCATTTCTTTTTTATTCCGCAAAAATTCAATTCTGTTGCCCTATATGACCGTCCTGCGTGCGGTTTTTGTTTTGTTCGGGTATATGCCGGTTGCGAATGCTGATCGTGCGGCACCGCTGCCGGATGCAATTTGATCCAAATCAATTCGTATGCGGTCTGCCATCGGGCCTTGCACTTTTGCCTGGCACTGCGGCAACCGGCTGGCGGCGCCGGTGCTGCACGCTGCGGCCTGCCACCCTTTTTTGCAGGGCCTGCCACCCTTTTTTGCAGGGACTGTGGCTTTTGCGCCGGTCCCTGCAAAAAAGGGTGGCAGCCCGCACACGCGAATCGTTGCCGTCGGCCGGGCCGGGAGCAGCCCTGGTTATGGGTTGCAACGCGCCGTGCGTCGGACGCTTCATCCTGGCGTCTACGGCTTGTGTTCCCCAAATGTTCGGTTTAGGCACAAGGCATGGTCAAACCCAAGCGCCGTTATGTCTGCCAGGCCTGCGGCAGTGTCGCCACCCGTTGGCAGGGCCAGTGCGCCGACTGTTCGGAATGGAACACCCTGACCGAAGAGGCGCCCGAAACGGTGTTTTCGGCGCGGCACGATCTGTCGGGCGGTGGGCGCAAGGTGCAGTTCGTGCCGCTGGATCATCCGGTGGAACTGCCGCCCCGGCGCAAGACCGGCCTTGCCGAATTCGACCGTGCGCTGGGCGGCGGGCTGGTTGCCGGATCGGCCGTGCTGATGGGCGGCGATCCCGGCATCGGCAAATCGACCCTGCTGCTGCAGGCGGCGGCGAACATGGCGCGCGATGGCGCCAGCGCCGTCTATATCAGCGGGGAAGAAGCATCGGACCAGGTGCGGTTGCGCGCCGGGCGGCTGGGGCTGATCGACGGGAAGCGGGGGACGGCGCCCTTGCTGTTGGCCTCTGCCACGTCGGTGCGCGATATTCTCACGACGCTGACGGCCATGGCGCCGCCCGCGCTGGTGGTGATCGATTCGATCCAGACGATGCATTCCGACCGGATCGAGGGCGCGCCGGGCACGGTCAGCCAGGTGCGCGCCTGCGCCTTTGAACTGATCCGTTATGCCAAGGACAGCGGCGCCGCGGTGGTGCTGGTCGGCCATGTGACCAAGGATGGCACGATCGCCGGCCCGCGCGTGCTCGAACACATGGTCGATGTGGTGATGAGTTTTGAAGGCGAACGCAGCCACCAGTATCGCATTCTGCGCGCGCTGAAAAACCGGTTTGGCGCGGTCGATGAAATTGGCGTGTTTGCCATGGCTGGCGCCGGGCTGGAGGAAGTGGGCAATCCTTCGCTGCTGTTCCTTTCGGGCCGGGCCGATCCGGTGCCGGGCAGCGCGGTTTTCCCCGCGTTGGAGGGTACGCGCCCGGTGTTGGTGGAAATCCAGGCGCTGACCGTGCGGCTGGCCAGCGGGGCCACCCCGCGCCGCGCCGTGGTGGGGTGGGACAGCGGCCGGCTGGCGATGCTGCTCGCCGTGCTGGAGGCGCGCTGCGGGCTGAATTTTTCCTCGGCCGAAGTCTATCTCAATGTTGCGGGGGGCTATCGGCTGACCGACCCGGCGGCCGATCTGGCAGTGGCTGCCGCGCTGGTTTCGGCGCTGGCCGACCGGCCGCTCCCGGCAGAGGCAGTGTGGTTTGGCGAAGTGTCGCTGGCCGGCGAAGTGCGCCCTGTCGCCCATGCCGCGATCCGCCTGCGCGAGGCTGCAAAACTGGGCTTTGCGCGCACTTTCGGCCCCGCCGGGGTAGAGGCCGAAGGGGGGGCGCGCCACACCGGCCTGTCCTTGTTGCCAAATCTCGTTGACCGGATCATGGGCGGGTCTTAGGCCGGCGGGATGAGCGGGTTTGACTACATCGTCTTTCTGGTGGTGGGCCTTGCCGCCATTGCCGGGTTCTTTCGCGGCTTTGTCGAGGAAGTGCTGTCGCTGGCGGCCTGGTGCCTTGCGCTGCTGGCGGTGCATTATGGCCACGCCCCGCTGACTGCGGTTTTGACCCCATCGATCGGCAGCGAAACCGGCGCAGGGGTGCTCGCCTTTGGCATCCTGCTGGCGGTGCCCTATTTCGGCACGCTGCTGGTTGCGCGCGGCATGGGCAATGCCAGCCGCGGATCGATGCTGGGCCCGATTGACCGCGTGCTGGGCTTTGGCTTTGGCGCGATCAAGGGCTTTGTCATCATGGTCCTGGCGTTTTCGCTGCTGGTCTTTGCCTATGACGTGGTCTGGGGGCCAAAGGGTCGCCCGGCCTGGATCAAGGCCGGCCGCACCTATCCCTTTTTGAACGCGGCAAGCGATGAACTGATGTCGCTGGTTTCGAAACGGCGCAGCGAGGCGGTGAAGGCGGCGCGCGACGGGGCCGTCGATGGCGCCACCGATGCGCTGAGCGGAAGCGGCGCACTGGGCGGCAATGACGCCGGTGATGGCGATGCGCCGCCGGTGCATCACGCGCGGCGGCACCATCCGGTGCGCCCGGTTGCCGATCCATGACCATCACCCCCGCAGCGGCACCGGCCCGGGCCGCAACACTCTATACGCCGGCGGTGCTGGCGGCGGCGATCGGGCTGGCGGCCTGGCCGTGGGATGACAGCCTGATTTTGCGGGGTGAAGCGCGATCGCGCACCTGCGGCAGCTCGCTGGCAATCGGGCTGGCGCTTGATGGTGCCGGGCAGATCACCGCGATCGGCATCCGTACCCATGCCTGCGCCATTGGCCAGGCCGCGGCCCATGCCTTTGCCAGCGGTGCCAGGGGCCGTGACCGGGCGGCGGTCGCGGCATGCCGTGCGGCGCTGGAGGCCTGGCTGGCGGGCGAGGGGCCTTTGCCCGATTGGCCGGGGCTGGACGTTATCGCCGCGGCGCGCGATCATCGATCGCGCCACGGCGCAATCGGTCTGGCGTGGGATGCGGCGCTCGCGGCTTTTGCCACACAAGTTTAAAGTCGGCGCGGCGCGCGGGGCACATTTCAGGGGGATAACGGGCGCGCATGGCTGAAACCAGGGGACCGACGATTGACCCGGCCAATCCGGCGACCATGCGGCTGGTGATTGCGGCAAGCTGCGCCGGCACGGTGTTCGAATGGTATGATTTCTTCATTTACGGCACGCTCGGCCCGATCCTGTCAAAGGCGTTTTTCCCCGCGGGCAATCCGGTGGTCGCGACGCTGGTGTTCTGGCTGGTGTTTGCGGTGGGGTTCGGGTTTCGGCCGGTCGGTGCCGCGTTGTTCGGCTATCTGGGGGATCGGCTGGGGCGCAAATACACCTTTCTGATTACCGTGCTGCTGATGGGTGTGGCCACGGCCGGGGTCGGGCTGGTGCCGGCGGCATCGCAGATCGGGCTGTTTGCGCCGGTGCTGGTGATCGGCCTGCGCATCGTCCAGGGGCTGGCGCTGGGCGGCGAATATGGCGGCGCGGTGGTCTATGTGGCCGAACATGCTGCGCCCGAACGGCGCGGGTTTTATACCAGCTTCATCCAGGCCAGCGTGATGGGCGGCTTTGTGCTCAGCCTGATCGTGGTGCTGATCTGCAAAGGCATCATGCCCGTGGCGGTATGGGCCGCCTGGGGCTGGCGCGTGCCGTTCCTGATGAGCCTGGCGCTGCTGGCGGTATCGCTGTGGATGCGGCTGAAACTGTCGGAAAGCCCGGTGTTCAAGGCGATGCAGGACGAAGGCGGCCTGGCCGGCAATCCGCTGAAGGAAAGCCTGACATATCCGGGCAATCGCCGCCGCCTGTTCCTTGCGTTGTTCGGGATTTCGGCGGGCGGATCAGTGATCTGGTATACCGCGATGTTTTCGGGCCTGGCTTTCCTCAAATCGGCGATGCGAGTGGATGATACCACTGCCGAAGTGCTGGTGGGCGTGGCGTGCCTGTTCGGCATGCCGCTCAACGTGCTGTTCGGTTGGGTGGCGGACCGGTTCGGGCGCACTTTGCCGTTTGTCGGGGGCTATGTCGCGACTTTGCTGCTGCTGTTTCCTGCGGCCTGGCTGATCGGGGTTTCGGCCAATCCGGCGCTGGTGGCGATGGCCGCGCGCGCCCCGGTGGTGGTGGCCGGGCCCGATTGCCATTACGATCCGTTTGCCACCGATCAGAAAACCGCCTGTGGCCGGCTGCTGGGTGATCTCAGCGCGCTGGGCGTGCGCTATCGTGTGGAATTTGCGGCGCAGACGGTGCTGCGCGCCGGGTCGCTCGTCATGCCGGCACAGGCCGATGCGCACGGAGACGCCGTGCACGCAGAAAAGGCGGCACGGCAGGCGGCGCTGGGTGCGGCGCTCGCGCGGGTCGGTTATGATCTGGGCAAGACAAAGCCCGCCCTGGCAGGCATGATCGGCGTTGTCGCCGGGCTGGTGCTGACCATGGCGCTTTCGGCGGCGACGTATGGCCCGCAGGCGGTGATCCTGGCGGAAATGTTTCCGGCGCGCATCCGCTATAGCTCGATGTCGATCCCCTATCACATCGGGGTCGGCTATTTCGGGGGGTTTCTGCCGTTCATATCCAGCCTGATCGTCGCGCAAAGCGGCAATCCCTATGCCGGGCTCTGGTATACCTGGGTGGTTGTGGCTATCGCGCTGCCGATTGCGGCCGTCGGTTTGCGCCACGCGCGCCTGCCCGCCGCCGCGTGATGCCCCGTTTGCAAGGTTCAGCTTTGTTCCGATGACGTTTCCGCCGCTTCCGCCTTCACCCTTGCGCCTGCGGATTGATCGCGCTGCGCTGGCCGCCAACTGGCAGGCGATGAACCGCCTGAGCGCGCCCGGACGGGCCGGCGCTGCGGTAAAGGCCGATGCCTATGGCCTGGGCGCGGGGCAGGTGGTGCCGGTGCTCGCCGCGGCCGGCTGCCGAGACTGGTTTGTGGCGCACTGGCGCGAAGTGCCCGATGTGATCGCGCATGTGCCTGCGGCCGATGTTGCGGTGCTGCACGGGCCGCTCGATCAGGCCGATGTTGCCTTTGCCATGGCCACCGGGGTGCGCCCGGTGCTCAATTCGTTGCCGCAAGTGGCGCGCTGGCTGGCGGCGGGCGGGGGGCCTTGCCATGTCATGGTTGATACCGGGATCAATCGGCTGGGGCTGGCGATGGCCGATCTGGGCGATCCTATGCTGGCGCGGCTCGATATCGATCTGCTGATCAGCCACCTGGCCAGCGCAGACGAAGACACTGCACAAAATGCGCAGCAACTGGCGCAGTTCCGCGCCGCGTGCGGCATGGTCGCGGCCCGGCGCCACAGCCTGGCCAACAGCGCGGGGATCGCGCTGGGCGGTGCCTATCATGCCGATCTGACACGGCCGGGGATTGCGCTGTATGGCGGTGTTGCGCGTCCGGAACTGGCCGGCGTGGTGCGCCGCGTCGCCCATCCGGAGGCGGCCGTGCTGCAGGTGCGCGATCTGGCAGCGGGCGATTGCGTGGGGTATAATGCGACCTTTGTTGCGCAGCGTGCGATGCGGCTGGGGGTGGTCGCGCTGGGCTATGCCGATGGTTATTTGCGCTGCTGGTCGAACCGTGGCGCGCTGCTGCACGGGGCGTCGCGGCTGCCCGTGGTGGGCCGCGTTTCGATGGATCTGACAGCGATCGACCTGACCGACGCGCCCGATTTGCGCGAAGGCGACTGGCTGGCGGTGGATTACGACCTGCCGCAGGCGGCGGCGCAAAGCGGCCTGTCGCAATACGAATTGCTGACCCTGATGCACCGGCGATTTGCCCGAACCGGGCAATAGGTGCCCGGCCTTGCCCGGCGACGACTTGCTCCAAAATTGCGCAGATGCGTGCCAATTGTTGCAATGCACATGTTGCGCCTGCTAAAGGTTACAAATTACGACGAAATTGCCGCCTGCACCTCACCGGCCCGCGATTCGGCGATACGATATAACAAAATCGCCGGAGTATCGGCCCCGCCGAAACGAACCGGCCGGACTTTTCAAAAAAAGCAAGGGCAACGCACGATGGCAAACACGGCAAAAGACGGCGATACGGTCATCATCAAGAAATACGCCAACCGGCGTTTGTACAACACGCGCACCAGCAGCTATATCACGCTCGATCATCTGGCCCAGATGGTTAAGGAAAATGTTGAATTTCAGGTTATCGATGCCAAGACCGGCGCCGATCTGACGCACACCATCCTCACGCAGATCATCATGGAGGAAGAGGCCGGCACCGGGCAGATGCTGCCCACCAGTTTCCTGCGCCAGCTGATCTCGATGTATGGCAATTCGATGCAGGCGCTGCTTCCCGGCTATCTGGAGGCATCGATGGATCATTTCCGCGAAAACCAGGTGAAGCTGCGCAAGGCGATCGAAGACAGCATCGGCGCCAACCCGCTGGCGCAATTGGCCCAGCGCAACATGGAAATCTTCAAGGCGGCGGCATCGGCCTTTGTGCCCGGCGCGCCTGCCACCGCCGCGGAAAAACCCGTGACCGACCCTGACGAGATCGCCACGCTGCGCAGCCAGGTCGAGGAAATGCAGAAAAAGCTCGACAAGCTGGTGAAGTAACCTGTCCTGCCCCCCCGGGGTCGCTTCCGGGGCAGGGTCGCTTCCGGGGCCGGGTCGTTTCTTGGTGTTGCCCGAATCTTCATGCGCCCCTAACCGGGGCGCATGACCAGCACCACAATCAAGCATGCGCTGCCCATCACGCGCGCCGAAGACTTTGCCCAATGGTACCAGGCGGTGATCGCCGAGGCCGAGCTTGCCGAGGAATCCGGCGTGCGCGGCTGCATGGTGATCAAGCCCTGGGGCTATGGCATCTGGGAACGCATCCAGAAACTCATGGACGAACGCATCAAGGATGCCGGCGTCGACAATTGCTATTTCCCGCTGTTCATCCCGCTGTCGTTCTTTGCGCGCGAGGCCGAACATGTCGATGGTTTTGCCAAGGAAATGGCCGTCGTCACCCATCACCGCCTGATTGCCGATGGCGAAGGCGGGCTGATCCCCGACCCCGAGGCGAAACTGGAAGAACCGCTGGTGGTGCGTCCCACCTCGGAAACGGTGATCGGTGCCGCCATGGCGCGCTGGATCCAGTCGTGGCGCGATCTGCCGATGCTGACCAACCAGTGGGCCAATGTCGTGCGCTGGGAAATGCGCACGCGCATGTTCCTGCGCACCAGCGAATTCCTGTGGCAGGAAGGCCATACCGCCCACGCAGACCAGGCCGATGCGATGGTTGAAACGCTGCGCGCGCTGGAAATGTACCGCAGCTTTGCCGAAGATGTGCTGGCCATGCCGGTGGTCGCCGGGCCAAAGCCCGAAAACGAACGCTTTCCCGGCGCGGTCGATACGTATTCGATCGAGGCGATGATGCAGGATGGCAAGGCGTTGCAGGCCGGCACCTCGCATTATCTGGGCACCACATTTTCGCAGGCTGCGGGCATCCGCTATCAGGACAAGGCCGGCGCGCAGGCGCTGTGCCACACCACCAGCTGGGGCGTTTCGACCCGGCTGATCGGCGGCGTGATCATGACGCATGGCGATGATGATGGCCTACGCACTCCGCCGCAGGTTGCCCCGCACCAGGTGGTGATCCTGCCCATGCTGCGCGACAACGATGGGGACGAGGCGCTGCTGGCCTATTGCGAAGGCCTGCGCGCCGCGCTTGCTGCGCAACATGTCTATGGCGAACGCGTGCGCGTGCTGCTTGACAAGCGGCCGGGCAAGGCGACGGCAAAACGCTGGGCCTGGGTGAAAAAGGGTGTGCCGCTGGTGCTGGAAATCGGCGGCCGCGATGCCGAAGGCGGCCAGGTTTCGGTGCTGCGCCGCGACAGGCTGTGGCGCGAAGACGGCAAGGTCGATTTTGTCGGTATGGCGCGCGATGCATTTCTGGCCGGTGCCACTGCACAGATCGAAGCCTATGGCGCGGCGCTCCATGCCGTGGCCACGCAATGGCGCGATGCGCGGATCGAACGCGGGATCACCGATATGGCCGGGCTGACCGCCTATTTCGCCGATGAACGCGAACAGTCGGCGCTGGCACCGGGCTGGGTGGAGCTGGGCTGGTCGCGCCCGACCGGCGCGGCGCTCGATAAAGTGGTGGAGCAGTTGAAGGCGCTGAAGCTGACGATCCGCAACACGCCGCTCAACGCCCCGGCACCGGGCGGCACGTGCCCGTTTACCGGTGAACCGGCGGTGGAAACGATCCTTGTTGCGCGCGCCTATTGATTTTTCGCTGACGGCGCCTTGCCCTGCGCGGGGCTGGCGCTAGTCTGGGGGGCATGAAACACGCCCTTTTTGCTGTCGCCCTGATCGCCGTTCCCGCGCTGGCCGCGCCTGCTCCGGCGGATGACGTATCCGAAGCCCGGCTGAAGGCGCGGGTGGACCGGCTGGTCGCATTCGGCACGCGGCACACGCTGTCTTCGCAAACCGATCCGCAGCGCGGCATCGGCGCGGCGCGCGCCTGGGCCGAGGCCGAATTCCGCAAATCCTGCGGCGATGCGGTGCAGATCGTAAAGCCCGAAACCACCGTTACCGGCAAACGCGCGCCCAATCCCACGCGGCTGGTCGATGTCGTGGCCATTCAGCGCGGCACCGAGCGCCCCGATGAAGTGGTGATCGTGCAGGGGCATATCGACACGATCCGCAGCGACGTGATGGATGCCGCAGGCGATGCGCCTGGCGCGAACGACGATGGATCGGGCACCTCGCTGGTGCTGGAGGCGGCGCAGACGCTGTGCTACCGCCATTTCCCCGGCACGATCGTCTATGCCGTGCTGTCGGGCGAGGAACAGGGTCTGTTTGGCGGAAAGCTGCTGGCCGATTATGCCCGTGCGCAGCACTGGACGGTGAAGGCCGTGCTGAACAACGATATCGTCGGCAACAGCCACGGATCTGACGGTACCATCGATGACAGCCACGTGCGCGTGTTTTCCGAAGGGCCGCGCGCCAATGCCGATGCCGCGCTGACCCAGGCGCAGCGGCTGATCGGCGGCGAAAACGACAGCCCGTCGCGCAATCTGTCGCGCTATCTGTCGGCACTGGGCGAGCCCGGCTTTGCCGTGCGCCAGGTCTGGCGCGCCGATCGCATGGGCCGGGGCGGGGACCACCTGCCGTTTGAAGAGGCGGGCTATCCCGCGGTACGCATCACCGTGGCGGTCGAAAATTACGAAGCGCAGCACCAGACCCCGCGCACCGAAAACGGCCATGTCTATGGCGATACCGTTGATCGCATGGATTTTGCCTATCTGGCGAAAGTCACGCGGCTGAACGTGCGCGCGCTGGCCGCGCTCGCCGCCGCGCCGATGCCGCCGGCCGGCGACATCAACGGCGCGGTGAAGACCTTTACCACGCTCGGCTGGAAAGCCGTGCCCGGCGCGGCGAGCTATGCCGTGTGGCGCCGCCGCACCGATGCGCCGGGGTGGGAGGAAAAACTGCTGACCACCACCGCCACCTCTGCCGTGCTCGACGGCGTGCGCGGCGATGACTGGTTTTTCGGCATCAGCGCGATTGCCCCCGACGGCAGCGCCAGCCCGATCGCCTCAACCGTGCCGGGCGGCGCGTTCGCCAATTGACCTTGGGCTTGTGGTCGGCGCATCCCCGGTTCGCGCTGATCGCGAGCTGGGCACCGCTTTTTGCAATAAACGATGCGAAATCAAAAACGTCCGAAGTATGCTCTGTAGCCGATTTCACGCAGCATGCTTATACGGATGTTCGATGAGTGGAAATCATCGAACATCGTGACGCTCAAGCGCCGCGCGTGCCTTTGCCAATGCGCAGTGAGTCCAGCTCATTGCAGATTGCTATTACTTTTGGAAATCAGGCGACTTTGGCGAGCGGTGCAACCTGGATTCTGGATTCATGGCTGCGTGCCTGCGCGAGATCATAAGCGCTTTGCATCCGGATCAGGGTATCGGCTTTCAGACCGAACGCTTTTTCGAACCGGATCGCCATATCCGCAGTCAACCCGGTATGCCCGTTCAGCACATTGCTGAGGTTCTGACGCGACACACCGAAATGCGATGCCAGATCCTTGACGTTGATGCCGAACGGTTCGACCACCTGACGCTTGAGCCAGGGACCCGGGTGAACATGGATCGAGGGATGAACAGTAATCGCCATCAGTGATAATCCTCAAGATCAAGATCGGCGATGGCGCCGTCGTCGGTCGCGGTAAAGGTCATTCGCCAGTTTTTCGTGACCGTCATGGCAAATGTGCCCTTCCGGTCACCGGCCAGCGGGTGGAAACCAAAATTGGGTGGAATGGCGAGTTCATCAAGCGTTCCCGCCGAGACCAGAAACGCCAGCATGTCGATGACACGTGTCACCTCGATCACGCCTTTTGCCTGCCCTTTCTCGACGAGATTGCGCAAGCCCTTGTGCTTGATGCCCACTATGTCCACGCGTCAACCGATAGGTGACACGCCGCCATATGTCAACTGCTGATTGACACATGGCAGGTTGGATGCGTGTTTCGCGGCCCGAGTTGGAGATGCGGGCCGGGGGCCGCCTGCGCCGGTAGACTCACATGGACGGCGGCGCGACCATTAGACCCGGTTGCAAAGCGGCGCGGCCGCGCGCATGGCTGGGGCAATGGTCCGCAACACTCCCCCCGCACGTCTGCCCCAGGGCATGCCGAGCCGCCAGCAGGTGCTCGATTTCATCGCCACCAGCGCCGAACCCGCCGGAAAGCGCGAAATAGCCAAGGCTTTTGGCCTGAAAGGCACCGAAAAGATCGCGCTGAAGGCCTTGTTGAAAGACATGGCCGAAGAAGGCCTGATCGATGGCAACCGCACCGCGTTTCACCGCATGGGCGGGGTGCCGCGCGTGACGGTGCTGCGCGTGATCGAAATTGACGAGGGCGAACCGATCGCCGTGCCCGACAATTGGCAGCCCGATGATGGCAGCGCGCCGCCGCGGCTGCGGGTGATCGAACCGCGCGGGCGCGGCGGCCGGCCGGCGGCCAAGGACGGCGCGGCGCTGCGCGTGGGTGACCGCGTGCTGGCGCGAAACGAGGAAACCGACGCGGGCTGGACCGCCTATCCGATCAAAACCCTGCCGGCGATGGGTGACCAGGTGCTGGGCGTGGTGGAAATGGACGGCGCGGGCAAAGGCTGGCTGGCGCCGGTGGACAAGCGCGTGCGCCATTCGATGCCGATTTCCGATCTGGGCGGGGCCGAGGCGGGGCAACTGGTGATGGCAGAGCCCGCCGGACGATCGCCGCGCGCCGGGGTGCGGGTGACCAGCGTGCTGGGCGATCCGCTGGCGCCGCGTTCATTCAGCCTGATCGCCATTCACAAGCACGGCATTCCGGTGGCGTTCACCGGTGATGCCCTGGCCGAGGCGCAACGCGCGGCAAAGCTGCCGCTTTGCGAGGATGCGCGCGAGGATCTGACCCATTTGCCGATCGTCGCGATCGACCCCAGCGACGCGCGCGATCACGACGATGCGATCTGGGCCGAACCCGATGGCGAGGGCGGCTTTCGCGCGGTCGTGGCGATTGCCGATGTGAGTTTTTATGTGCGCCCCGGCGGCGCGATCGACCAGGATGCGCGTAAACGCGGCAATTCGGTCTATTTCCCCGATCGCGTCGTGCCGATGCTGCCCGAAGTGTTGAGCGCGGATGTCTGTTCGCTGAAGGCCGGGGCCCCGCGCGCGGCGATGGCCTGCCACCTGTCGATCGATGCGCAGGGGCGCCTCACCGGCTGGCGGTTTTCGCGCGCGCGGGTGCAGATTGCCGAAGTCATCGCCTATGAAGACGCGCAGGCGCGCATCGATGGCGGCACGGCCGGGGCCAATCTGGTGAACCTGTGGGCGGCGTGGAACCTGCTGGATGCGGCGCGCAGCGCGCGCGATCCGCTGGCGCTGGAATTGCCCGAACGCCGCGTCGTGCTTGATGGCGCAGGCCGCATTGCCGAGATCGCGATCCGCGAACGGCTCGATGCGCACAAAGTGGTCGAGGAATTCATGATCGCCGCCAATGTTGCTGCGGCCAAGGCGCTGGAGGCGAAAGTCGCCCCCGTGGTCTATCGCATTCACGAACCGCCAAGCCGGGAAAAGCTGGTCGCGCTGAAGGATTACCTCTCCACTTTCGGGCGCAAGCTGGCGCTGGGGCAAGTGATCACGCCGTCGCTGTTCAACCGCATCCTGAAGGATGTGACCGACGAGGCGGAAAAGCTGCTGGTGATGGAGGCGGTGCTGCGCAGCCAGACCCAGGCCTATTACGGGCCGCGCAACGCCGGGCATTTCGGGCTGGCGCTGGGCAGCTATGCGCATTTTACTTCGCCGATCCGGCGTTATTCCGATCTGCTGGTGCATCGCGCGCTGGTCGATGCTTATGGCCTGGAACAGCCGCGCCCGCCGGCGGTGGCGGATGTGCCGGGGCTATCAGGCCTGTCGGACCGCGACCGCGGCGATCTGGCGCGGATCAGCGATGCGATCAGCAAGACCGAACGCCGCGCGATGGAGGCAGAGCGTGATACGATCGACCGCTATGTCGCCGCCTGGCTGTCGGTGCGGGTGGGCGAAGTGTTCGACACGCGCGTGACCGGGGTGCAGAAATTCGGCCTGTTCGCGACGATCCTGGGGCTGGGCGGCGACGGGCTGGTGCCGATTTCCACGCTGGGCGCGGAGCGCTTTGGCTATGACGACAAGGCGCAGGCGCTGGTGGGCGAAGAAACCGGCGAACGCTTTGCCATCGGCATGATTTTGAAATTGCGCCTGGCCGAAGCCAACCCGTTGACCGGCGCGCTGAAATTCGAACCCGTGGACCTTCACGCGGGTGCGAGCGGGATCGAACGGCGCGGCAGCCACCTGGCCGAACGCACCGGCCCGGCGCGGCGCCCCGGCACGCATCCCGTCGGCAAACGCGGCCGCCCGGGGAATATCCGGCATCAGGGCCGCAAACGCTGAGCCTGAAATTCTCCCCGTTTCGGGGAGGATTTTTGGGTCAGCTGACTGCGTCGATCCGCGCGTCGTCTGCGCCGCCGGGCACGATCATCAGGACGCAGGGCAGGGTGCCGGCCTGGGCGGCGAAATGGCTGGCAAGCGGGCCGGGGGATGATCCGCCGGCCGCGCCGATCACCAGAGCCGACACTTCGGGATGGTCGCGCAAGTATTGCCGCACGGCCTCGGTACCGTCGCCCGATCGCACCGCAATCGTCGGCACCAGCCCGGATTCGCTGGCCAGGCTGCCGGCGGCCATGCTTGCCAGCATTTCGGCGCGGTCGCGCGCTTCTTCCTCGATGGTCGCCTGAACCGAGCCGAAGGCGACAAAATCGCCGCGCGGCACCAGCACCAGCATGTGCACCCGGGCCCCGGTGCGCAGCGCGCGGCGCGCGGCAAAGCGCAAGGCGCGCGCCGATTCGGGGCTTTCGTCGACGATTACCAGATAGACGCGGCCCGGAGATGTGTTTTCGCCTGCCGGGTTTTTGGGTGCCACATCCTGTTGCGCCATGGTGTTTCCTGCCGGCGTCGGCGCATTTGCATGATGCATGCGCCCTTGCCTTTTTCGCTTGTGGCATAATTCGTATGCGACGGGAACGCCAAGTGACTTGACCCGGAGCACCGGCATGGCGAAATGGCGCGCAAGGTCAAAAGGCCCATTTTTGCCAAATCGGTGATATTTTGCCAGTCTGTGTGCCAGATTCGGTAGAATACCCTTCAGAACGGAACCGCCGCCATGCCGATTGCCATCAAGATGCCCGCCCTTTCGCCCACCATGGAGGAAGGCACGCTTGCCAAATGGCTGGTCAAGGCCGGCGACCGCGTTGCATCGGGCGATATTCTTGCCGAAATCGAAACCGACAAGGCGACGATGGAATTCGAAGCGGTGGACGAAGGCGTGATCGTGTCGATCAACGTGGGTGAAGGCAGCGAAGGCGTGAAAGTGGGCACCGTGATCGCCACGCTGGCCGGCGATGACGAAGCGCCCGCCCCGGCGAAAGCCGCTGCGCCCGCTGCACCTGCACCTGCGCCTGCACTGGCACCGGTCGCCGCGCCCGCCCCGGTTGCTGCAGCACCGGCCCCGGTTGCCGCCCCTCTTGCTGCGCCTGCTGCGGTTGCGCCGGCCAAGACCGACCGCGTGGTGGCAAGCCCGCTGGCCAAGCGCCTGGCCGCCGAACGCGGGATCGATCTGGCCACGGTGCAGGGCAGCGGCCCCAATGGTCGTATCGTTCGCGCCGATCTTGATGCCGGGACGCCGGTTGTCGCAGTGCCCGCGCCGGCCGCTGCTGCGCCCGCCGCCCCTGCTTCTGCTGCCGCGCCGGCGCCGGCAGCCCCAGCCCCGGCAGTCCCCGCCGCAGTGCCCGATTTCGGCATCCCCTATGTCGGGGCCAAGCTCAACAATGTGCGCAAGACGATCGCGCGCCGCCTTACCGAAGCCAAGCAGACCATTCCGCACATCTATCTTACGGTCGATGTCCGGCTTGATGCGCTGCTGAAGCTGCGCGGGCAGCTCAACGCCGCGTTGGAGCCGCAGGGGATCAAACTGTCGGTCAACGATCTGCTGATCAAGGCGCTGGCCCGCGCGCTGGTGCAAAAGCCGAAATGCAATGTCAGCTTTGCCGGCGACGAATTGCGCACGTTCAGCCGGGTCGATGTATCGGTGGCGGTGGCCGCGCCGTCGGGGCTGATCACCCCGATCATCGTTGATGCCGGATCGAAATCGGTTTCGACCATCGCCACCGAGATGAAGGCGCTGGCCGCCAAGGCGCGCGATGGCAAGCTGCAGCCGCATGAATACCAGGGCGGCACGGCCAGCCTGTCGAACCTGGGCATGTATGGCATCAAACAGTTCGATGCGGTGATCAACCCGCCCCAGGCGATGATCCTGGCGGTCGGCGCGGGCGAAGCGCGGCCCTATGTGGTCGATGGCGCGCTGGCGGTGGCCACGGTGATGTCGGTAACGGGCAGTTTCGACCATCGTGCGATCGACGGGGCCGATGGCGCCGAATTGATGCAGGCGTTCAAGGCGCTGGTCGAAAACCCGCTGGCACTGGTGGCCTGATCGGGGACTGCCGGCCATGACCGCCGCGCTGCCCGCGCATTTTCCGCAAGGCGAACCGGCAATCCGCATCACCGCGATGCCCGCTGATGCCAACCCGGCCGGCGATATCTTTGGCGGCTGGCTGATGGCGCAGATGGACATGGCCGCCGGGATCATCGCCGCGCGCCACAGCGAAGGGCGCGCCGCGACAATCGCGGTGGAGGGCATGACGTTTGAAAAGCCGGTGCATGTTGGCGACGAAGTGTCGGTCTATGCCGGGCTGACTTCGGTCGGGCGCACGTCGATGGTCATCGATGTTCAGGCCTGGCGTCGTCCGCGCACCGGAGACGAGCGCGAACGGGTGACCGCCGCGCGTTTCATTTTCGTGGCGATCGATGATGATCGCCGTCCGCGCCCGGTTCCGCCGCTGCCCCCCGTGGGCGCGGATGGTCCGGCGCCGCAAGCAGGGAGTTGAATGTGGCCGACAGCTTTGACGTGATCGTGCTCGGATCGGGCCCGGGTGGCTATGTCGCGGCGATCCGCTGCGCGCAGCTGGGTCTGAAAGTGGCGATTGTCGAACGCGAAAACCTGGGCGGGATCTGCCTGAACTGGGGCTGCATCCCGACCAAGGCGCTGTTGCGTTCGGCCGAAGTGTTTCACCAGATGCAGCATGCCGCATCGTATGGCCTGGCGGCGGACAATATCCGCGCCGATCTGGGGGCGGTGGTGGCGCGATCGCGCGGGGTGGCCAAACAGTTGAACCAGGGCGTGACGCACCTGATGAAAAAGAACAAGATCACCGTGTTCTTGGGCACCGGCGCGATCGCCGGGCCGGGCAAGCTGATGGTGACCGGCGACAAGGGCACGCAAGTGCTCGATGCGCGCCACATCATTGTCGCCACCGGTGCGCGGGCGCGCGATCTGCCCTTTGCCAAAGCCGATGGCGAGCGCGTGTGGACGTATCGCCACGCGATGACGCCAAAGGTGCTGCCATCGCGCCTGCTGGTGATCGGATCGGGCGCGATCGGCATCGAATTTGCCAGTTTCTACAACGATATGGGCAGCAAGGTCACGGTTGTCGAAATGATGGACCGCGTGGTGCCGGTGGAAGATGCCGATGTGTCGGCATTCCTGGAAAAGGCGCTGACCAGGCAGGGCATGACCGTGCTGACCGGGGCCGGTGTCGAATCGATCGATGTCGGGGCTGGCGGGGTCACGGCGCGGATCAAGGGCAAGGACGGTAAAGTGGTCGAAGACAGCTTCAGCCACGTCATCGTTGCGGTGGGCATCATTGCCAACACCGAGGCGATCGGGCTGGAAACGGTCGGCATCGCGACGGAGCGCGGGATCATCGCCGTGGATGGCTACGGCCGCACCGGGGTGCCGGGCATTTGGGCGATCGGCGACGTGACCCCGGGGCCCTGGCTGGCGCACAAGGCCAGCCACGAAGGCGTGATCGCGGCCGAGGCGATTGCCGCCGAGCTTGGCAATGCCGATGTCCATCCGCACCCGATGGACCGCGGCAATATCCCCGGCTGCACGTATTGCCACCCGCAGATTGCCAGCGTCGGGCTGACCGAAGCCAAAGCGAAAGAGGCCGGCCACACGGTGCGCGTGGGCACGTTCCCGTTCATCGGCAATGGCAAGGCGATTGCGCTGGGCGAGGCCGAAGGGTTCGTGAAAACGGTGTTCGACGCAACCTCCGGCGAATTGCTGGGCGCGCACATGATCGGCGCGGAAGTGACCGAGATGATCCAGGGCTTTGTTATCGGCAAGACGCTGGAAACCACCGAGGCCGAACTGATGCATACGGTGTTTCCGCACCCGACGATCAGCGAATCGATGCACGAATCGGTGCTGGCTGCCTATGGCCGGGCGATCCATATCTGATATGCAAACGGGGGGCGGTGCGCACCGCCCCCACATCCTCGTTGCGCGGTATCAGTAATCCGGCGGGCCCTGCCTGTCGGGCGGCGGGGGCAGGGTGCGGGTATCAAACGTGCGCTGCTGTTCGGGATTGAGCGCGGCATAAAACGCCTTCAGCGCTTGCGATTGGCGCTGCAGATCGGCCAGTTCCTGCCGCATTTCGGCCTCGACCAGATCCATCCGGTGCGGCGCATCGAGCGTGCGGAACAGACCGGCGGCGGCACTGCGCCGCTGCTGCGCCTGGTTGGGCAGGTCGGCCGCGCTGCGATAGGCCCGCCAGGCGGTTTCCTGCGCCGGGCTGAGCCGCAGGGCGAGGTGGAGCGCCTCGATCGCCTGGGCCCCGTTGTCCTGAATCCCGTTTGCCTGATAACCACCGGCCTGATAGCCACCAGCCTGATAGCTATTCGATGGCGTGCCATAGCCCTGTGCGTGGGCGGTCACCGATGCCAGCGCCAGAATGGCGACAAACGCCGTGCCGGCCCGGTACCGCAGACGCCGATCAATTGCAGCCATTGGTGACCCAGTGGTATTGCTTTTCGGTGTCATTCCACAGCCATTTGCCGCACGCCTGCTGCTGCGGGGCCGCCGCAGGGGGAGCGTCTGCCTGCGGTGCCGCGATGGGCGGGGCATAGCCCGGCGCCGGCGCCACATAGTCATATTCGGGATAGGCCGGGTAATCGTAATAGGCATAGGCGGGATAGCCGTAATAGCCATAGGGATAACCATATCCCCAGGCCCACGGGCTGCCCCAATATCCCAGCGACAGGCCGATCGCCGGGCCCCAGAAATAGGGCCCGCCGCCGCGATAGCCGCGATAGCCATCGCCATCATGCCAGCCGCCACCATGCCAGCCGCCACCGCCGTGCCAGCCGCCGCTGCCGCCGGCCGAGGCAGGGCGCGCCGATGATCCGCGAAAACCGCCGCCACCACCACTACCGCCGCCACCACCACTACCGCCGCCACCACCGCCGCCACCATGAAATCCACCGCCCGGCGCCCCGCCACCATGCGATCCGCCAGCATGCGATCCGCCGCCATGGTTTTGCGCCATGGCCGCTGCCGGCGCCAGCATCAGCGCCGTAGCCGCGACCAGGCCCGAAACCCATCCCCCAGAAAGCCGTTGCATCACCCGTTCCTTTGCCGACGACACCGGACCTGCCGAAGCCCTGATGCCGGGATGTGCGGCCAGACAACGCCAGCCGCACGGCAATGACAAGCGGGAATCGCGCAAATCGGGCGGTAATCACCGCGATGGGCGAGACCGTGCCGCAGATTGCCTGAACCGCGGATGACTGCATTGGCCGCGCCGGTGCGTGCCCTCGGCCGGTTCCGGTTTCAGGTCAGGTGGATTTGGTCTGGCTGCGTTGCCAGCCGCCGTTGGCCGAACGGTTGGCCATGGCAAAGCTGGGCATGCTGATCTTGCCGGTGGCGAGCAGGCCGGCCTGTTTTGCCAGGAATTCTTCGGAAGACCGGGGAACACCGGCGGCCGAAAGGTGGTGTGGCAGGAACCGGTGGCGGGTGCACAGCCCGCCGTTGCCATCACTGACCAGTTCGCGGTCAAAATGGATGCCCTGGTGCGATTCGCGTGATCGCTTGACCGTGGCCAGCTCAAACTGGCCTTCACCGAAATCGACCATGAAACACGTGCCGATCGGCACGTCGATCAGCCCTTCGATCAGCGCCCCGGTCACCGACAGGTTGCGCAGTGTCACCGGGTAATAATGGTCTTCGTGGATCACGCCGATGGTGCGGAACATGGCGCGGCGTTCCGGGCGCTGGAATGCGGGGCCTCCGGGCTCCACCGTCCAGGATTCGGCCTGCAGGTTTTCAAACACCATCTCGATCGGCACCGGCTTGCTGAACAGATAGCCCTGAACATGGCCGATTTTCAGATCGCGCACCATCGCCAGCTGGTCAAAGCTTTCAACGCCTTCGGCAATCGTGTCCATGTCCAGCGCTTCGGCCAGCGCGACAATCGCGGTGATGATCGCGCGGTTGCGGTTGGTGTTGCTGGTGGCGCCGCGGATAAAGCTCTGGTCGATCTTGATCTTGTCGAACGGCGCGTTCTGCAAATAGGACAAGCTGGAATAGCCGGTTCCGAAATCGTCGAGCACTAGCCGCACGCCCAGGCTTTTCAGCGCCTTGAACATTGTGGCGGTGGCTTCGCTTTCCTGCAGAAACACGCTTTCGGTGATTTCCAGTTCCAGCCGATCGGGGTCGAGCCCGGTGGCAGTCAGCGCCATCGCCACGAATTTGGGAAACGACGGGTCGGCAAACTGCACCGGCGACACGTTGACCGCAACGCGCACCGATCCGGGCCATTGCACCGCATCTTCGCAGGCCTTGCGCACGATCCATTCGCCAATGCGGCAGATCATCGTCGATTCTTCGGCAATCGGGATGAACAGCGCCGGCGACAGCAGGCCGCGATCTGGATGGTTCCACCGCACCAGCGCCTCGGTCCCGACCACGCGGTGCGACGAAACATCGACCAGCGGCTGGTAATGCAGCACGAATTCGCCCTTTACCAGGGCATCGTGCATCGTTTCTTCGAGATGCCGCCGCTGCTCGGCAGTTTCCAGCATCTCGTTGGAATAGAACCTGAAACGCCCACGCCCCGAATGCTTTGCGGCATAAAGCGCAAGATCGGCGTTGCGCACCACATTGTCGACGGTTTCACCGTCATAGGGGCTTACCGCGATGCCCACCGATGCGCCGATAGTGCAGCGATCGCCTTCGATGGTATAAGGTTCGGACAGCACGGCGATGATCCGCTGCGCCAGATCACCCAGCCGCCCGCGATCTTCCACATCGGGCATGACCACCTGGAATTCATCGCCGCCCAGCCGGCAGATGCGTTCCTTTTTGCCCACGACCATGATCAGGCGCTGCGCCACCTGCTTCAGCAGCGCATCGCCGACCGCGTGGCCCAGCGTGTCGTTGACTTGCTTGAACCGGTCAAGGTCGATCAGCATGACCGAACAGGGCAGCTTTTGCGGGGCAAAGGCGACAAAC
Source organism: uncultured Sphingomonadales bacterium (assembly GCA_903832325.1). Taxonomy (GTDB): domain Bacteria; phylum Pseudomonadota; class Alphaproteobacteria; order Sphingomonadales; family Sphingomonadaceae; genus Novosphingobium. The sequence continues at coordinate 220,103 of CAILBC010000036.1, forward strand.
GTGCGTTCCAGAATGTCGGCCATGCGGCGGCGGTTATACAGCCCGGTCAGCGCATCGGTGGTGGCCAGTTGCGATGCTTCTTCGGCGCTTTGCCGATCGCTTGTCACATCGACGATATGGCCGCGAAACCCGGCAAATTCCCCATCGGGGCCGGTAGCGGGAACACCCGAAACCGACCACAGCGTTTCGGCTTCGCTGAATTTGCTGCGGCCGATCACCGCCTCGAAATAGCCTTTGCGCGCAAACACGAAAGGCAGCGTGCGCTGCCCGTCGATCCCTGCGGCAGGCGGCATGAACAGGCCGAGGAAATCTTTGCCCACCACGCTGTCTTCATGGACCAGCGGCTTGTGCAGCGGGGCCGACAGATACGTGATGCGGCCGGCGGCGTCGGTGGACCAGAAACCCCCCAGATGGAGCGATTCCAGCACGTCGCACATTTCTTCGGCTTCGCTTCCGCGCAACCCTTCGGCGTTTGACGCGCCGTGGCGATGGCTACCCACGCGCGCCGTTACGCTGCGTGCCTGGGGCGCGGCGGCGATCTGCGTTTTGAAGCGTGAATACAAATTGGCCACGATGGTACCGCTGTCCAGTCAAAAACTTCAGGTTGGCACTTAGCATCGGTGGTCTTTCGAATAGGTAAAATTGCGTGAAGATCCCCCACCATGGGTGGTATACGTATCTTGCCGAGGGTTCCGGACCGGGATTGCCGGACGCGCCGCGCGCACTGCGATATGTCTGCGCCAGACCCGGGCAAGAGGTGGCGCAATGGGCAAAGGGACGATAAAACGCAGGATCGCGGGCAGGGCCCTGGCCGCCGGGCTGGTGCTGGCACCGGGGTGGGACCAGCCAGCGCCGGCGCAGGCGCGCCAGGCGGATAATCCGCGTGGCGAAGTGTTCTATCACGTGTTCGTGCGCAGTTTCTGCGATGCGAATGGCGACCGGATCGGCGATCCGGCCAAGGCGCGCGCGCTGGCGGCGATGATATTCGTGCTGCGCGGCGAACCGCTGGTCTATTACGGGCAGGAACCGGGCATGCGCGGGGTCAAAGGCCCGGCCGAGCCCACCGACGCGCCCGACATTCCCCGGCGAGAGGCCTTTGCCTGGCGTGCCGATGCCGATGCACCGGGCACTGCCACCTGGTATCGCGCGCTTGACCGGGTGTGGGCGCGGCGGATCAACCGCGGGCATGACGGGGTTTCGGTGGAAGAACAGGACCATGCGCCGGGATCGCTGCTAAACTGGTATCGCCGGCTGATCGCGCTGCGCCGGTCACGGCCAGAGCTTGATCATGGCGCGCAGGCCTTTCCCTGTGTCGAAACCTCGCCGGTGCTGTGCATCGCGCGCAGGGCGCGCACGCGGCGGACGCTGGCGCTGATCAATCTGTCGGGCGCGCCGGCGGCGCCGGTGTTTGCAGCGGGCCCATCGAGGCAGGATTTTTCCGTGCAGGGTCTGGTGCCGCTGGCCGGTGAGGGCGCGGTGGCCGACCCGATCCCGGCCTATGGCGTGCGCATCGTGGGCACGCGATGATAGTCGGCGGCGCCGGGCCAGGTGCCGGGGCCTGACCGTGCGGCCAGGTCCTGTGCCGGCAGCAGGAACTTCACCGGCACGTCAAGCCGCGCCCGCCACGAGGTTTCGTTGTGTTCGCCGCCTTCGAACACGCGGCTGATCCAGTCCTGATCGCGATGCCAGCCCCGCTTTTCCAGCACCGCCTCGATTTTCAGTGAATAGGGGCGGTAATAGCTGTCGAGCGTCAGCGTGCCATGGTCCATATAAAGCCGGTTGGTGCCCGGCCGCCACAGGCTGGTGGCCAATGTGGCGGCCCAGGCTGCGCTCACCGCAGCGGGATCGCCGCGGCGCGGATCGCCCAGCGGCCAATGCACCGACAGGCAGGCAACCTGGCCAAAGACTTGCGGATATTCGGCCATGGCATAAAGCGAAATCAGCCCGCCCATGCTCGATCCCATCATCGCGGTATCGGCCGGCCCCGGCAAAGTGCGCCAGGTGCGATCGACATAAGGCTTCAGCTCGGTCACGATGAAGCGCAGATAGGCATCGGACAGCGGCGTGCCGCCATGCGTGGTGGTGGCGTTTTCCTGCTGCGCCGGGGGCAGGCGGTCGAACACTTTTTGCGGAAAATATTCGCGGCCGCGCAGCCGGGTGTTCCAGATGCCGACCACGATCGCCTCACGCCTGGTCGCCACCAGCGTTTCGGCAATGCCCCAGGTCTTTCCGCCATAGGCATCGGCCGGTTCGAACAGATTTTGCCCGTCGTGCATATAGATCACGCGATAGCGCCGGTTGCCCGTGGCATAGCCCGGCGGCAGCCAGATCGAAACCTGCCGCGCGATGACCTGTTGCGAGTGGAAATCGGTCAGTTTGATGAGCGTGCCGCCCGCAAACGGGGTTTCAGCTGCCGCCGGCAGGGCGCACAGCCCGAGCCACAGTGCGCAAACGCCTATCACCCACTGGCCAATCCGTCTACGGAGCATCATGCTTCTCCCGTTCATGGTTTTTCCGGCGCGGCCTTCACCGTAAAGCGCAGCGTGCCACCCGCGGCAAGCACGCGATGCGGCAGCGCCAGCGGATCGACCGGCGTGCCGCCCGCGGCAAGCACGCGCAGCCGGTCACCGGCGCCATCGCGGCGAATGGCCAGCACGGCATGGCCCGGCATCGTCATTGCCGGTGATCCCGTCGGGCGTGGCGCGATGGAACTGCGTGGCCATGCGCCGCGCTGTCTGCGCCGCCTTCCACGGGGTGCCAAACCGCAGGCGCATCGGTCTTGTCCTGAAGCACGGGGTTCAGCACGGGGTTCAGCATGGGGTTCAGCACGGGGTTCAGCGGCGTGTCGATCACCGCGCCGACCGTGGCGCCGGGGCACCATTGGGCCCAATCGGCCGCCTGCATCGCATTGGCCGGCTCGGCCAGGCGCATTTGCGCGTCCATATAGATCATGGTCATCACTGATCGCGGCCGATCGGTGCGGTTGGCGCCGGCGCGGTGAAAGGTCCACCCGCTGTGAAAGCTGACATCGCCCAGCGCATAGGCGCATTCATCGATGGCAAAGCCCTGCGCTTCCATCGCGGCGGTGATCGCGGCCTCGCTTTCGTCCGATATCGGCAGATCGCGGCCCAGCGCGGTGCGGTGGCTGCCGGTGTAGAACGCCAGTGGACCCATCGGCAGCGGCACTGCCTGCAACGGAATCCACGCCGTGATCGTGCGGTCGCTGGCAAGCGGCCAGTAATACTGATCGGCATGCGCAGGCGTGATCCCGCCCGAAGGTTCCTTGTAGAGCGATTGATCGTGATAAAGCCGCACCGCATCGACTTCCATCAGCGCGGTCGCAATCCCGGCCAGGCGGCGGCCAAACACGAATTCGCGCACCACTGCGGATTCGCGCCACAAGTTCATCACTTGCAGAAATGCGCGGTCATAGGTGCCGCGTTCGGCCAGCGGCTTGTCCTGCGTGTTCAGCGCCAGCGTCAGCCGGGTTATCTCCGCACCAAAGGCGTGGAGCGTGGCGGCATCGAACACGTGCGACAGGCGGATGAAGCCATCGCGGCGGTATTGCGCGATCTGGTCGTCGGTCAGACGATAGGGGGAGTGAAGCGCGTCGGTCATGGCCAGGTCCGCCAGCATGGGATCGTTGCGCCACGGGCGTGGACCGGCACGATCCGGCCCGGGCGATGGCGATCTGTCTAGCTGTTGCGTTTGCCCGCGTCATGGGGCGAAACTGTTGCGTTTGATGCGATACACTATCGCATTCATGCCATTGGTTTTTTAAAAGGAGAAATCCAGCCCGGCGCGCAGGCTGCGCGGCTGCATCGGCGTCATCTGGTTGCCACCGCGCAGCAGGAACGGCGATCCAAAGGCAAAGCGGTTGCCGCGCGCATTGAACACATTGGTCAGGCTGAACGAAAACGACCGGTGCGTATCGCCAAGCCGGAGATTCAGCCCGGAATCCCAATAATCGCCCTGCTCGCGCCCCAGGATCGAGCCGACCCCGAGTGTCGATTTGCCCAGGTAACGGACAAAGCCCGACAGATCGAGCCGATCATGGTCGCCCACGGGAACGGTATAGGCAATGGCGGCGCGGCCGCTGCCATCGGCAACATTGGGCAGCCGCCCGCTGAGCGTGGCCGGGGCGACGAGCGAGGCCGAAGCGATACTGGTTTCGGTGATATGGCTGCTGTTGAGATAGACAGCGGCTTCGAGTTGCAAGCCGCGCGCCGGCCGCCAGTGGAGCGTCCATCCGTTTGACAGGACATGGCCGCTGCCGATGTTGGCGGTGGTGGGAAAGCCATAGCCATCGATCAGATCGGCCTGGATATTGCGCCAATCGGTCCACGACAGTGTCACGCCGGCATCGAGCGCCGAATTGCCGATGCGGGCGCCGGCTTCGGCAGACAGCACTTCGTCGCTGGTAAACCGCTGGATATAATCCTGCTGGACGGCGATCCCGCCCGGGCGATAGCTTTCTTCAAACCGGGCAAACAGCGTCACGGTGTCCGCCGGGCGATAGGCCAGCGCCAGCGAGGGCATGGCGCGGGTTTCATGGCGCACCGCGGTCGACGTGGGATCGATCCGCAGCGCCTGCGCGGCCAGGGCATCGTCATACGATCCCGACAGGCGCGACCGCGTCAGGCGCCCGCCAAACGTCGCCGTGATGCGGGTGTTGAGCGCCAGCGTATATTCGCCATAGAGCGTTACTTCGTCGACCAGATTGTGCACCCCGGTCAGCAGCGCAAGCGGCACGGCGCCCCCCGCCAGGCCAAAGATCGTCGGCGTGCCGCCAGGGACGGTCGATACCGCACCGAGTGTGGTGTTTGCCGCCACACCGGCCAGCACCACGGCGGTCGTATCGGTGCCGCCCGTGGTGCGCAGGATGCGATCGACATTGTGCAGCACGCTGAGTGCGATCAGCCATCCGGTGCCATCGTTGCGGCTGCGCGACAGGCGCAGTTCGCTGCCGGACATGCGGATCCGGTTGTCCTGCGTATAGGCGGTGACAAAGGCGCCTGCCATCGGGGCATTGCCCGGAAACAGCGGATCGCTCAGCGCCGATCCCTGATAGATTTCATAGACATGCTGCCCGGCATGGGTGAACGATGCGGTCAGTTCCAGATCATCCCAGCGGCGCGTGACCACCAGATCGCCAAACCCGATGGCATTGCTGTAGGGCTGGGCAATCGCGCTGGCGCGGGCCAGGCCATCGCCATTGCCATCGGTATACTGGCTGTCGGCGCCGGCGATGCGCTGGGTCAGCACCGACAGATCGATGGTCAGATCGCTGGTCGGGGCAAAGCGCAGCCGCGATCGCGCGCCCCAGCTGCGCACGCTGTTGATATCGTCAAGATTGCGCAGCCGGTCGTGGATATAGCCGCCATCCAGCCCGCCAAACCCCAGCACGCGCAGCCCCAATCGATCATCGACCAGCGGCAGATTGATCACCGCGCCGCCATCGGCGCCGGTCTGCCCCTGCTGGATTCCGGTAACCCCCGCCCAGGCCCGCGCACCCGGATTGGCCAGATCGGGCGCCGTCGGCACCACGCGCACCACCCCGCCCAGCGATCCGGCGCCGTAAAGCGTGCCTTGCGGCCCCTCCAGCACTTCGATCCGGTCCACATCATAGAGGCGCAGGCTGGGATCGGGCGCGCTGTAGGTGATGCGGCTGTTGTTCCAGTATTGCCCGACCGTGGCCTGTGTCGGCCCGACAATGCTGGAATCGGCTATGCCGCGAATGAACAGCTTGTTGCGCCCGGGGCCAAGGTGGGTCGATGTGACGCTGGCGGCGCGTGTTTCGATCTGATCGCCCCCCTGTTTGGCCGCGTCCGCCGACAGGGTATCGCCGCGGATGATTTCGACATCGCCGGGATAGCTGGCCAGCGGCACGCGGCGCTTTGCCCCGGTCACCAGAATGCCGTTGCCATTGCCAAAGGTGACCGGCACTTCGGCCAGATCGGGGCCAGGGCGGGCAGGCCGTGGCGCCTGCCGCTCGATCATCCACGCCCCCGGGCCGAGCATGCGCGCCAACAGCCCGCTGCCGGACAGCAGCCGTGAAAGCGCCTGCGCGTCGGTCAACCGCCCTTTGACGCCGCGCACCCGGATCGTGGCCAGCGCCGGATCGCTGAATCCGATATTCACCCCGGCCTGGCGCGCCAGTGTACGCACCGCATCGCCCGCGGTGGAGGTGGCGACCAGGATCTGTTTATGGGGTTCGGATTTGCGGGCTTCGCGGGCCATGGCAGGCGTTGCGGCGCAGGCCAGCAGCGCCAGCGCCAGTTTATGATATCGGGCCATGCACCGCCACCATCCGCCAGCGTTTGCCCTGGTGCACGATCGACACCCCCAGAAGTGGCTGAATCCGCGCCAGGATCACCGCCGGCTTGCCGGTGATCGTCAACGAGCCGGTAAAGCGCAACTTTGCAATCGCCGGGTCAACATCAAGCTGCAGGCCGAGATTGCGCGCCAGATCGCGGCCGACCTGGCCCAGATCGGCATCGGCATACGTCAGCACCCCTGATTGCCACGATCCGATGCCCGCCGGATCGACCCGTTGCAGCACGGTGACAGCGCCCGGCGCCGCCTGGCTCAGCCCTTCGCCGGCGTTGAGCCGGATATCATCCTGCCCGGTGCGATAGACCACCGCCCCTTTGGCCACGGCCACGTCCAGCCGGCCATCGGCGCGGGCAACATTGAACACGGTGCCCAGATCGACCAGGCGGCTGTCTCCGATGCTGACGGTGAACGGCCGGGCATCGTCGTGGCGCACGATAAACAGCGCCTCACCCTGGATCAGCGCGATTTCGCGCGGAGTTGCGCGATCGAACCGCACGCGGGTGCTGCCGTTGAGCCGGATCTGCGATCCATCGGCAATGTCGATGGTGCGCTGTTCGCCGGGGGCCGTTGCCACATCCTCGATGGCCGACGGCCGGGTGGCATACCACGCACCGGTTCCGGCCAGCAGCAGCAGCGAGGCGGCAATCGCGCCGGCCCACACGCCGCGCAGCCAGCCGGATCTTTCCGCCCGCAGCGCCCGCTCCGGTGCCGGTGTGGCCGCCGGGGCTGCGTGCACCGGCTGGCCGGCGCCAAACAGATCGCTGCTCCACCGATCGTCATCGATCGCGGCGTTATAGGCGGCCAGATGGTCCGGATCGGCCTCCATCCAGTCGGTCAGCCCGTCCCAATCGCCAAAGGCGGGGTCGGACACGCGGATCGCCCAGAGCCGGGCGGCGTCGGGTATGGTTTCGCAGGGCGCCATGGTCATGCCCGGTCGGCCGCGGTGCAGCAGGTTGGATCATTCGGCATCGAACTTCGCCCTCAATTGCGCCAATGCCCGTGCGGCCTTTTGCAGGTCCTTTTCCACCGAGCTCAAGCTGATTCCCAGTTCCCTCGCCACGATCGCCTGGCCGGCGCCGTCCAGCCGGCAGCGCCGAAACACCAGATCAACCCGCGCGCCCAGGTCGGCCAGTGTCCGTTCCGCCTCGCGCAGCCGTTCGCGCGCGATCAGCCCGCCTTCGCCTGGCGGATCGACATGATCGGGCCCGCTGGCCGCGTACCAGTCCCGCTGCCGCCGTTCACGGCTGATTTCGCTGCGCCAGCGATCGCGCAGCAGGTTTTCGGCCGCGCGGAACAGATAGGCCAGGGGATCGGCCACGGGATAGCGCGGCGCGCTGTCGACGCGTTGCCACAGATCGTGGAGCAGATCCTCGGCCTCGTCACCCGCGCCGCGCACGCGCAGAAACCGCAACAGGCGCGCGCGTTCGGCGATGAACACGTGCTGCAATCCGCCCGTGCCACCAATTGTCCCGGGTTGGTCGGTGCGATCGGTCAAGCGCGTAACCGCGCTAAACATGCGCGCCCCCTGTGGCCGGCGCGGCCGGGCCTTTGGCGATCATGGCGCAATCCCCGTGGCGCCGGGCAATGATCGGGTCGCGGGCAGGAGTGGTGCAGGGTCAAGGGCGTGCGCAGTCTTCATGGCCAGAGGACGGAGTCATACTGCAATATCCGTAAACTGTCCGCGCAGAGATATTTAACGAACCATTACGGTTTCACTTTTGCGGCTCCGTCTTTGCACTGAATTCGCGTTCAAGTTGCCACCCGCACAAGCAGGAGGACGAAGCCCGTGAACCCCGCGCATGATCGCCAGGCGCCCGAATGGCAACTTCATGGCACACCTGTATTGCCGCCTGAACTGTCGGTGGTGATCGCGTGTTTCAACAATGTGGGCACTGTCGCCGCGATCGTTGCGGCTGTCACGCGGGAGGCGATCCAGCATGCCAACCGCCACGAAATCATCCTGATCGACAACTTTTCGACTGACGGCACGCGCAAGGTGATCCGCGCGATCTGCCGCGCCGATGCCCGGGTAAAGGCGATTTTCAACAACCGCAATTATGGCCAGATGCGATCGCCCACGCATGGCATCTTTCTGGCGCGCGGGCACGCGGTGATCGGCATGTGCGCCGATTTTCAGGACCCGCCGGCGCTGATCGGCAGATTCATGCACCATTGGCGGGCGGGATCGCCGGTCGTGCTGGGCCAGTGGCGCAGCGAACGCACCACGCCCTTGCTCGGCGGTTTGCGAAAACTGGGCCATGGCGTGCTCGCGTGCCTGGCCGATCATCCGGTCATTCCCAATGTCACAGGGTTTGGCCTGTTCGACCGCACTGTCGTCGATACGCTGATGGACTGGAACGAGCCCGAGCCGTTCTTGCCCGGCCTGGCCAGTGAAAGCGGCTTTGCCATAAAGCTGGTGCCGTTCGACCGGCCCCAACCCGCCGGCGGATCGAGCAGGACCACGCTGGATTCGCTGTTCGGCTTTGCCCGGTCGGGGCTGGCTTCGTCGGCCAGGACGCTGCTGCGCGTGCCGATCCTGATCGGGCTGGGCATGGCCCCGCTGACGATCGTGCTGGCGATCGGTGCAATTGTCGGGGCGATGATCGGCTGGGCGCCGGTCTGGCCGCTGGCGCTTGCCGCGCTGCTGTCGATGATGTTTGGCAATGTCATGCTGTTTATCGGCCTGATCGGCGATCAGGTGCGCCTGCTGAATGAACGGTCGCGCGGTCTGCCGCTGGTGATCGAGGAATGCCGCATCAATTTTGCCGATTGCGGGCCGCTTTTGGCGCAACGCCCGGCGCCTGTCGCCGCCAGCGCCAATACGTTTTCCGGTGGGGTGGAATAGCCGGACAGATCGCGAAACACGACCAGCGAAAGGCCCAAAGCTGCCGATGGTCGCCAGCAGGGTTTGACCGGGATCAGGGACGGCCTGCCACGCACGCGGCGATCCGGCCTGCGTGTTCGCAATCCGGTGGGACAGGCGCTTGTCCAGGGTATCTCGGGCGCAAATCACCGCTTGCCACCGGGCGCTTCCCTTCGCACCATGCGCGTCATGTCGGGATGGGGGGATACGGATCATGATGCAGTCATTGGCCATTTCGCGGCGCGGTCTGCTGGGGTCTGGCGGCGCGGTTGCGCTGGGCATGGCGGGGCTGTCGCGCCGTGCGCTGGCTGCCGTGCTCGATCCTTCGCCCGTGCTGATCCTGCGCAATGCGCGCATCCACACGCTCGATCCCGCGGTGCCGCTGGCCGATGCCATTGCCGTGGCGCAGGGGCGGATTGTCGGGGTGGGCCGCTGGGATGATCTGCGCACGCTGGCCACCGCGCGCACCGAGGTGATCGATGCGGGCGGGCAGACCATCGTGCCCGGGTTCAACGATGCGCATTGCCATGCCGTGGGCGAAATGCTGGTGGCCGACGTGCTGGTGGGCAATCCGTTCGAAGTGGAATTCCTGACCATCGATACGATTGTCGGCCGCCTGCGCGAACGCGCCGCCGCCACGCCGCCCGGCCGGCTGGTGCGCGGCGAATTCTATGACGATACGAAAATCCGCGATGGCCGCCCGCTGGTCATGGCCGATCTCGATCGCGTTTCGACCACCCATCCGGTCATCGTTACCCATCGCGGCGGGCATACCTATGTGGTCAATGCCTATGCGTTGCACCTCGCAGGGGTCACGCGCGACACGCCCAATCCGTTTGGCGGCACATTCGATCGCGATGCCAATGGCAACCTGACCGGGCGCGTGACCGACCGCGCCATCGACCTGATCCGCCAGAAAGTGCAAGAGCCTGACTTCACCCCGGAGCAGATCCGCGCCCGCGCGATTGCCGGGGCCGCGCGGATCAGCCAGGAATTCGTCCGCTATGGCCTGACCAGCGTGTGCCATTCCTCGCCCGGGCTCGCCACGGCCGACAATTTTGCCGCGATCCTGCAATTGCGCCGCGAAGGCCGGCTGAACCACCGCGTAACGTATGAAACATCGGGCGCGTTTCTCGATGCGATGATCGCCAATGGCATGCGCACCGGGTTTGGTGATGAATGGGTGCGGCTTGGCGCCACCGCAGAACAGACCGCCGACGGATCGTTTTCCGAACGCACGCTGTCGCGCTCTACCCCCTATCCCGGCAGCAATCCGCCCTATTACGGCAATCTGACGCTGACCCAGGATGATATCAATGCGCGGGTGGAGCGGCAGTATCGCGCCGGAATCCAACCCAATTTCCACGCCAATGGCGATGTCGCGATCGGCATGGTGCTGAACGCCTATGAACGTGCGGGGCAGCTGGTGCCCGGCACCGATCGCCGGCCAAAGATCACCCATTGCACCAATGTTTCGCCCGATCTGATTGCGCGGATCAAGGCGCTGGGCGTCGTGCCGGCGCTGTTTACCAGCTATGCCTATTACAACGCCGACAAGTTCCATTTCTATGGCGCCGAAATGATGGAGCACATGATGGCCTATCGCTCGCTGATCGATGCGGGCGTGCCGGTCTGCGCCGGATCGGATTTTCCGCCCGGGCCGTTTGCGCCGCTGATGGGCCTGCAGGGCATGGTCACGCGCAAGGGCTGGAACGGCGAAGTCTGGGGCCCCAGCCAGAAAATCACCGTGATGGAAGGGCTTAAAGTGCTAACCGCCAACGGCGCGCACGCCTCTTTCGAAGAAGACCTGAAAGGCACGCTGAGCCTGGGCAAACTGGCCGACATGGTGCTGCTCGATGCCGACCCGACCACTGTCGATGCGGAAAGGATCAAGGATATTCGCGTGCAGCAGACGATCGTGGGTGGGGTGACCCGGTACAAGGCGTGATGGGCTGCGCTCATTTTTGCAACAATCCGTTCCGATCATTGCAGTGGATCGCTAGGGGGTTTGCGGGCATGAGCATAAGCCATGCGTCGGGTTTTCAGATTGCCTTCGGTTGATCCCTTTCTGGTGTGGCTGGTCGCGGTGGTTGCCGCGGCCTCGGCGCTGCCGGCGCGCGGGGGCGTGGCGGATTGGTTTGGCGTCGCCACCAATCTGGCGATTGCCCTGCTGTTCTTTCTCCACGGGGCAAAGCTGTCGCGCGCGGCAATCGTGGGCGGGATCGGCAACTGGCGCCTGCACTTGCTGGTGCTGGGATCGACTTATGTGCTGTTTCCGCTGATCGGCCTTGCCACCACCACGCTGGACGGCTGGGCGATCGATTCGCGGCTGGGGGTGGGGCTGCTGTTTCTCACGCTTTTGCCGTCGACCGTGCAGTCTTCGATTGCGTTCACCGCGCTGGCGCGGGGCAATGTTGCCGGCGCGGTGTGCAGCGCTTCGTTGTCGAACCTGCTGGGGATCGCGCTGACCCCGCTGCTGGTCGGCCTGCTGATCCACAGCGGCGGCAGCGGCGCGCTGTCTTCGTGGGGGTCGGTCCAGACGATTGCGCTGCAATTGCTGGTGCCGTTTGTGGGCGGGCACCTGCTGCGCCCGGTGATCGGCGGCTGGGTTGATCGCAACAAGGCGATCCTGATGCCGGTTGACCGCAGCTCGATCCTGCTGGTGGTCTATACCGCATTCAGCGCGGCGGTGGTCAACGGGATCTGGAGCAAGGTCACATTGCCGCAGCTTGGCCTGCTGCTGGTGGTTTCGGCAGTGATCCTGGCGCTGGTGATGGGGGTCAATGCGCTGGTGGCGCGCATCGTCGGGCTGTCGCGCGAAGATGCGATTGTGCTGCTGTTTTGCGGATCGAAGAAAAGCCTCGTTTCGGGCGTGCCGATGGCGGCGGCGCTGTTTGCCCCGGCAACGGTGGGCATGGTGGTGCTGCCGCTGATGATTTTTCACCAGTTGCAACTGTTTGCTTGCGCGGCGCTCGCCGGCCGGTTCGGTCGGGAGGCGGAATTGCTGGACGCAGCCAATGCGGCGCAGTCCGCACCGCGCATTCCGCAAGGCGCAGAGCAGGCGGCGGCGGCCGCTGCGGCCCGGGACATGACCATCCCCGACGCCTGCATGCCGGGCGTAGTTGCCAATCTGGCGCTGCTGGGGCGGCATTATGACCGGCTGACGGGGGCTGACCAATGATGCGCGCGGTCGATATCGCCGCCGCGGTGCGGGGTGGCCAGGTTCGTGCGATCGATGTGGCGGACGAATGCCTGGCGCGGATCGCCGCCGCGGGTCATCTGGTTGCTGTCACCCGGGTTCTGGCCGCGCGCGCGCGCGATGAAGCGGCGCAAATCGATGCCATGGTGGCCGCCGGGCGCGATCCCGGCCCGCTCGCCGGGGTGCCTTATGGGGTGAAGGACCTGTTCGACGTGGCGGGCATTCCGACCACGGCCGGATCGGTGATCCATGCCGATGCTCCGCCGGCCGCTGGCGATGCAGAGGCAATCTGCCGGTTGCGCCAGGCCGGGGCGGTGCTGGTGGCCACGCTCAACATGGACGAATTTGCCTATGGCTTTGCCACGATCAACGCGCAGTACGGCACCACACGCAATCCGCACGATCCGGCACGGCTGGCGGGGGGATCGTCGGGCGGGTCGGCTGCGGTGGTTGCCGCCGGGATCGTGCCGTTTTCGCTGGGGTCCGATACCAACGGGTCGGTGCGTGTTCCGGCCAGCCTGACCGGGCTTTACGCGCTGAAGCCGACGCATGGCGCGCTGCCGATGGGCGGCGTGTTCCCCTTTGCCGAAAGCTTTGACGATGTCGGCCCGTTTGCGACCTCTGTGGCAGACATGTGCTGCCTGTGGCAGGTCCTGACCGGAACGTCCGGCAGCGATGCCGCGCAGGAACTGCATGTCGCGCGGCTGGGCGGCCGGTTTCGCGACAATGCCGATCCCGACCAGATCGCCGCGATCGACGCGATTGCCCCCGGCGCGCCGATGATCGATCTGCCCGATATTGCGCGCGCGCGTTCGGCGGCATTTCTGATCACCGCGTATGAAGGCGGCGCGCTGCATGCCGAGGCATTGGGCCGGGCCGCCCTGCAGTTCGATCCGGCAACGCGCGACCGCCTGATGGCGGGCGCGCTGCTGCCGCGCGCGCTCCATGATGAAGCGCAGGCGTTTTGCGCCGCGTTCAAGGCGCGGATTGCCGCGCTGATCGCCGATTTCGATGTGCTGCTGGCGCCCTGTGCGCCTTGCGTTGCGCCGCTGATTGCCGATCCGCGCATCATGATCGACGGCGCCATGGTGCCGGCGCGGTCGGATCTGGGCATTCATACCCAGCCAATCAGCTTTCTGGGCCTGCCGTCGCTGGCGGTGCCTTTGCGCCGGCCGGGCCGGCTGCCGCTGGGGCTGCAACTGATCGGCAAACCGGGTGGCGAACCGGCGCTGCTGGCCTTTGCCGAGATGCTGGAACAGGATGGCTGGACCGGATTTACGCCACCGCTGGGGGAAATGGCATGACACGGAACCTGGCTGCGGATGGAATTGCGGGCGGGCTGAACCGCTATTTTGCGCTGGCCGAGCGCAACAGTTCGGTGCGGACGGAGGTTCTGGCCGGGGTCACCACGTTCCTCACCATGGCCTATATCGTGCTCGTCAATCCGGCGATCCTGGGGCAGGCGGGCATGCCGGTGGCCTCGGTTGCCGCGGCCACCTGCTTTGCCGCGGCCTTTGCCTCGATCCTGATGGGGCTGGTTGCCAACACGCCGCTGGCGCTGGCACCGGGCATGGGGCTGAATGCCTATTTCAGCTTTACCGTGGTGCAGCAGATGGGCGTGCCCTGGCCGGTTGCACTCGGTTGCGTGATGATTTCGGGCGTGGCCTTTCTGGTGCTGACGCTGACCGGGGTGCGTCAGCTGATCGTTTCGGTCATTCCGCACTATCTGTTTGCCGCAGTGGCCGGCGGCATCGGCCTGTTCATCGGCTTTATCGGGCTGAAAAACGCCGGAATCGTCGTCAGCAGCCCGGCAACGATCGTGGCGCTGGGCAATCTGAAGGCGCCGGGCGCGGCGCTGGCACTGTTTGGCCTGGCGCTGATCGGCACCTTGAGCGTGTGGAACGTGCGCGCCGCGATGCTGATCGGCATTGTTGCGACCACCGCAGTGGGCTGGCTGCTGGGGCAGGTGACGTTCCACCCCGAACCCTACAGCCTGGCAGCGATGACCGGCACCGCGTTCAAGCTCGATCTGCCCGGGGTGTTCGGCCTGTCGGGCAAACAGGGCCTTGGCCTTGTTGAAATCCTGTTCGTGTTCCTGTTTGTCGATCTGTTCGACAATATCGGCACGCTGGTGGCGGTGACAAAGCGCGCCGGGCTGATGGACAACGCCGGGCGCATTCCCGGGCTCAACCGTATTTTGATGACCGATGCGGTGGCCACCATGGTGGGATCGCTTGCAGGAACGAGCACGGTCACCAGCTATGTCGAAAGCGCCGCCGGGGTTCAGGCGGGCGGGCGCACGGGGTTGACCGCGGTGGTGACGGGGCTGTTGTTCCTCATCACCATGTTCGTCGCGCCCTATGCGCAGCTTGTGCCGCTGGCGGCAACGGCGCCGGCCCTGATCATTGTCGGCGGGTTGATGCTGCTGCCCTTGCGCGAGATCGATTGGGATGATCCGATGGCGGCAACCCCGGCGTTCCTGACCGTGGCGATGATCCCGCTGACCTTTTCGATTGCCAATGGCCTGTCGTTCGGGATCACCGCGCATGCCGTGCTGAAGCTGGTGCGCGGGCGGGCCACCACGGCCGACTGGTTCCTGTTTGCGCTGGCCGGGCTGTTTGTGGTCCGCTTTGTGTGGATGGCTGCGGCATGATCGCGCCTTGTGGCCCGTTTTTGGCACAGTGCGGGGAATAGGCCGATGGCGCTTTGCACGATAACCGGCCGCAACGGCATGGTCACCGCGCCGCACCGGCTGGCGGCAGAGGCCGGGCTGGCCGTGCTGCGCGATGGCGGCAACGCGATCGAGGCAAGCGTGGCGGTCGCGGCCACATTGGCCGTGGTCTATCCGCATATGACCGGCATCGGCGGTGACGGATTTTGGCTGATTGCCGAACCGGACGGGCGTGTGCATGCGGTTCAGGGGTGCGGCGGCGCGGCGGGCGCGGCGGACCTGGCGCTTTATGCCGGGCGCGATGCTGTGCCGTTTCGCGGACCCCTTGCGGCCAATACCGTGGCCGGCACGCTGTCGGCCTGGGCGGCGGTGCTGGCCGATCCGGCCTGCACGCTGCCGCTTGAGCGCTTGCTGGCCGAAGCGATTGCCCATGCCGAAGCCGGTGTGCCGGTCACCGCCGGCGGCGCGCAGCTTGCGGTGGCCAAGGGCGATGATCTGCGCCACCAGCCCGGCGCCTATGCCACGGTTTTCGAGCCCGAGGGCCGCCCCTTGCGCCAGGGCGATAGGCTGCGGCAGCCGCTGCTGGCGCAAACGCTGCGCACGCTGGCGGCGCAAGGGCCGGATTCGTTCTATCGCGGCGCGCTGGCCGATCGTGTTGCGGCCGATCTGGCCGCAGTGGGCAGCCCGGTGGCGCGTGCCGATCTGTCCGCCCACCAATCGACCCGGGATGACCCGCTGCACACGCGGATCGGCGGCGCACAGCTGTTCAACAGTCCCCCGCCGACGCAGGGGTTCGCCTCGCTGCTGATTCTCGCGCTCTACGATCGGCTGGCGGTGGACCGGGCGGACGGCTTTGCGCATGTGCACGGCCTGGTAGAGGCGACAAAGCAGGCGTTCCTGCTGCGCGATCGCCATGTCGGTGATCCGGCATACCACGATTTCGACCTTCAGGCGCTGCTGGATGATGCCGGTTCGCTGGGTGTGCTGTCGGCGCGGATCGATCCGGCCGTGGCGCTGCCCTGGCCGCAGCCGCCGCAATGGGGCGATACCTGCTGGTTTGGCGCGGCCGATGGCGAAGGCCGCGTGGTCAGCGCGATCCAGTCCACCTATTTCGAATTCGGATCGGGCATCGTGCTGCCCGAAACCGGGATCATCTGGCAGAACCGGGGCAGCAGTTTCCGGCTGGCGGCGGATGGCTGGAATGCGCTGCGCCCCGGGCGCAAGCCGTTTCACACGCTGAACCCCGCGCTCGCCCGGTTCGATGACGGGCGGGTGATGGCCTATGGCACGATGGGCGGCGAAGGCCAGCCGCAGACCCAGGCCGCGCTGTTCACCCGCTACGCCCGCCATGGCGTCGATCTGCAAGAGGCGATTTCGCGCCCGCGCTGGCTGCTGGGCCGCACCTGGGGCGAACAGAGCACCACGCTGAAGATCGAGGACGGGTTTGACGACGCGCTTTATGCAGACCTTGCCGCAGCGGGGCACGATGTCGAACGCGTCGGCGGCCTGACCGCGACCATGGGCCATGCCGGAGCGATCGTGCGCCACGCCGATGGCCGGCTGGAAGGTGCGACCGATCCGCGCAGCGACGGCGGAGTTGCCGCGTGGTGATCGCGCCGGCACCGGGCGGCCCGCGCGCGGTGGCGCGGTGCGATGCGCTGGGCGTTGCGCCCTATTCCGACACGCCCGGCGGGCTTTATCGCGGATACCTGACCCCGGCCTATGGCGCGGCACAAGCGGCGCTGGCCGACTGGATGGTTCAGGCGGGCATGGTGGTATCGCGCGATCCGGCGGCCAATCTGGTGGGGCGCTATGATGGCACCGACCCTGCTGCGCCGGCGCTGCTGATCGGCAGCCACCTCGACAGCGTGCGCGATGGCGGCTGCTATGACGGGCCGCTGGGGGTGATGCTGGGGGTTGAGGCGGTCGATGCGCTGCACCGCGCCGGGCGGCGGATGCCCTTTCCGATCGAAGTCATCGCCTTTGGCGACGAAGAAGGATCGCGCTTTCCCGCCGCGATGCTGACCAGCCGCGCGGTGGCGGGCACGCTGCCGGCCGTAGCGCTCGATCTGGCCGATGGCGAAGGTGTCACGCTTGCCGATGCGGGGGCCGATGCAGGCATCGATATTGCGCGGTTTCGCGACGCGGCGCGCGCGCCCGGCTCGGTCATGGCCTATCTTGAGGCGCATATCGAACAAGGCCCGTTGCTGGAAAACGAAGGCCTGGCAGTGGGTACGGTAACCGGGATTGCGGCCCAGTTGCGCTATCGCGTGCAGGTTTCGGGCATGGCCGGGCATGCGGGCACGACCTCGATGCCGCTGCGCCGCGATGCGCTGGCCGGGGCGGCCGAAATGATCCTGGCGATCGAACGCATCGCGATCACCGATCAGTCGGACGTCGTGGCGACAGTGGGCAGGATCGCGGGCAAGCCGGGGGCGGCCAATGTGATTGCAGGGCATGTCGATTTCACCATCGATGTGCGCTCTGGCGATCCGGCACGGCGCGACTGCGCGGCAGACGCGATCCTGCACGAAATCCGAAGCATTGCAGAGCGGCGCGGTCTGGGCCTGCAGCTTGCCCGCGTCCACGATCTGCCCGCCAGCCCGTGCGACCCGGCATTGATGGACCTGATGGATGCGGCGGTGATCGGGGCCGGGCAGCGCCCGCGCCGGCTGGTTTCGGGCGCGGGGCACGATGCCATGGTGATGGCGGCGCTGTGCCCCACGGTCATGCTGTTCATCCGCTGCCGCGACGGGATAAGCCACAATCCGGCCGAACATGTCGATCCTGCCGACGCCGAAGTGGCGCTGGATGTCATGCTGGGCTTTATCGACCAATTGGGAGCATCCTTTGCACACGCCTGACCCCCTGCTTTTCGGCGAAATCGACCCGCCCCAGCGCCTGCTGATGGGCCCGGGCCCGGTCAATGCGCACCCGCGCGTGCTGCGCGCGATGGCGGCGGACCTGCTGGGCCAGTTCGATCCGGAAATGACCGCCTACATGAACCAGGTCATGGCGCTGTACCGGCCGGTGTTCGGCACCGACAACCATTGGACAATGCTGATCGACGGCACCGCGCGCGCCGCGATCGAGGCCTCTCTGATCAGTCTGGTCGTGCCGGGAGACCGGGTGCTGGTGGTCAATTTCGGCCGGTTTGGCCTGCTGCTGACCGAAATCCTGGGGCGGATCGGCGCGGTGGTCGAAACGGTCGACGCGCCCTGGGGCGAAATCGTGCCGATGGAGGCGATTGCCGCGGCGATCGCCCGGTTCGAACCGCGCGTGGTGGCCACGGTCCATGGCGATACTTCGACCACGATGGCGCAACCGCTGGAAGGGCTGGGCGCGCTGTGCCGCGCGGCAGGTGCGCTGTCTTATGTCGATGCCACGGCCACGCTCGGCGGGATGGAGATCGCATCGGACCGCTGGGGCATCGATGTGGTGACCGGCGGGCTGCAAAAATGCCTGGGCGGCCCGTCGGGGTCATCGCCGATCACCATTTCGGATGCGGCGGCGGCGCACATTTTCGGCCGGCGCCACGTCGAACAGGGCATCCGGCGCGACGATATTGCCGATGGCGCGGGCCCGCGCATTGGCTCCAACTATTTCGACCTGGCCATGATCATGGATTACTGGTCGGAAAAACGGCTCAATCACCACACCGAAGCCACTTCGATGCTTTATGCCGCGCGCGAATGCGCGCGCGTTGCGCTGGGTGAAGGGCTGGCGGCGCGGTTTGCCCGGCATGCGCGCGCCGGCGCGGCGATGACCGCCGGCCTGCGCGCAATCGGGCTCTCCGTGTTTGGCGATGATGCGCACCGCATGACCAACGTTACCGGCGCGTGGATTCCCGATGGCATCGACGGCGAACGCATCCGGATTGCGATGCGCGACCATTTCGAAATCGAGATCGGCACCGCGTTCGGCCCGTTGCAGGGCCGCATCTGGCGGTTCGGCGCGATGGGCTATAACGCGATGAAGCACAAAGTGCTGCTGACGCTCGGCGCGCTGGAGGCCTGCCTCATGGCCGAAGGGTTTGCGCTGCCGGCGGGCGCGGCGGTGCCGGCGGCACTGGCCGCGTGGGACGCGATGGCATGATCCGCGATCTGGTTGGTTATGGCGCACATCCGCCCGATCCGCGCTGGCCGGGCGGGGCGCGCGTGGCCGTGCAGTTCGTGATCAATTACGAGGAAGGCGCCGAAAACAGCGTGCTCAACGGCGATGCCGGGTCAGAGGCGTTCCTGTCCGAAATGGTTGGCGCGGCCAGCCACCCGGCGCGCGCGATGGCGATGGAAAGCCTGTATGAATATGGCAGCCGTGCCGGATTCTGGCGGCTGCACCGCCTGTTCACCCAGCGGCATCTGCCGGTTACCGTGTTCGGCGTGGCCCGCGCGCTGGAAATGAACCCCGAAGCTGTCGCCGCGATGGTTGCCGCCGACTGGGAAATTGCCAGCCACGGCTATCGCTGGATCGATTACCAGACCGTGCCCGAGGCCGTTGAGCGCGACCACATCGCCCGGGCCATCGCGCTGCACACGCAAGTGACCGGCAGCCGCCCGCTCGGCTGGTACCAGGGGCGCACCTCGCCGCAGACCGCGCGGCTGGTCGCCGAACAGGGGGGCTTTGTCTACGATGCCGACAGCTATGCCGACGATCTGCCCTATTGGGACCGGCAGCACGGGCGCGCGCAACTGATCGTGCCCTATTCGCTCGATGCCAACGACATGAAGATGGTCGCGCTCAATGGCTTTACCGAAGGCGACCAGTTTTTCCGCTATCTGGTCGATACGTTCGACCAGTTGCGCGATGAAGGCGGGCGGATGATGTCGATCGGGCTGCACGGCCGCATTGCCGGCCGCCCGGCGCGCGCGCGCGCGCTGGCCCGGTTTGTCGACCATGTGATGGCCAGCGGTGATGCCTGGGTTGCGCGCCGTATCGATATCGCCCGCCACTGGATGGAGGTGCACCCGGCATGATGATCGACGATCCGGTGCTGCTGGCCGAAGTGACCGCCGCATTCCACGCCTATGAGGCGGCGCTGATGGCCAATGACGTGCCGGCGATGGACGCGCTGTTTCACGATGCGCCCACCACCAACCGCTATGGCGTGGGCGAAGTCCTGTATGGCATCGAGGCCATCCGCGAATTCCGCAAAGGGCGCGGCGGTTCGCCGCAGCGCCGGCTGGGGCATGTGGCGATTACGGTCTATGGCGATGGCTTTGCCACGGTCGATGCCGAATTCTTTCGCGAAAACAGCACGCGCCGCGGCCGCCAGAGCCAGAGCTGGGTGCGCTTTGCCGATGGCTGGAAAGTCGTGTCTGCCCATGTCAGCCTGGAAGGGGACAGCCATTGACCCTGGCAGAGATCAACGCGCTCGACGCAGCGGCGTTTGTCGCCAGGTTCGGATCGCTGTTCGAACATTCGCCGTGGGTGGTGGAGCGTGCCGCGGCCCTGCGCCCCTTTGCCGACCTCCACGCCGGGCTGATGGCTGCGCTCCATGCCGCCAGCACCGAGGAACAGCTCGCGCTGATCCGCGCGCACCCGGAACTGGCGGGCAAGGCAGCGGTTGACCGCACGTTGACCGAGGCGTCGGCGGCGGAACAGGCCTCGGCCGGGCTCGACCGGCTGACTCCCGATGAATTCGCGCGCTTTCACGCGCTCAATGCGGCCTATCGCGCGCGGTTCGATTTTCCGTTCATCATCTGCGTGCGGCTGACCGACAAGGCCGGCATTCTCGCGGCGATGGAGCAGCGGCTGGCCCATGATTCCGACGCGGAAATTGCCACGGCAATTGCGCAGATCGGGGACATCGTGCGGCTGCGGCTGGAGGACATCGCATGATGGCCGCCTTTTTCTCGATCGACTGGGCCGAATGGATCAATCTGGCGCTGCGCTGGCTGCACCTGACCACGGGGATCGCGTGGATCGGATCGTCATTCTATTTCGTCTGGCTCGACAACCATCTGAAGCCCCCGGCGCAAGGCGGCGCCTCGGGTGAGCTGTGGTCGGTGCATGGTGGCGGGTTTTACCACAACCAGAAATACATGGTCGCGCCGCCGGCGATGCCCGATGATCTGCACTGGTTCAAATGGGAAGCCTACTGGACCTGGATCAGCGGCTTTTCGCTGCTGGTGCTGGTCTATTACATCGGCGCGGGCAGCTATCTGATCGACCCGGCGAAACTTGCGCTCAGCCAGCCGGCGGCAATCGGCATCGGCCTGTCGGCGCTGGCCGGGGGCTGGCTGGTCTATGATCTGCTGTGCCGGTCGCCGCTCAATCGCGATACCCGGCTGCTGGGCGCGGTGTGGTTTGCCGTGCTGGTCGGGGCGGCCTTTGCGCTGTGCCAGGTGTTCAACGCGCGCGGCGCCTATCTGCATGTCGGCGCAATGATCGGCACGGTGATGGTCGGCAACGTGTTTTTCGTGATCATTCCCAACCAGCGCAAAGTGGTTGCGGCGCTCGGCGCGGGGCAAGTGCCCGATCCGGCGCTGGGCAAAGCGGGCAAGACCCGGTCGGTGCACAACAACTACATGACGCTGCCGGTGCTGTTCATCATGCTGAGCCACCATTATCCGATGACCTATGGCGCGACGCGGCCCTGGCTGGTGCTGGCGCTGATCGGCGCAACCGGGGTGTCGGTGCGCCACGTGTTCAATGTGCGGCACAAGGGCGCATCGGGCGCGCCGTTCATCGCGCTGAGTGTGGCGCTGGCGCTGCTGTGCGTGGGCTATGTCGCGGCCGAAAAGGCGGGCGCCGCCGCCTCTGGCCCGGCGCCCACGACTTATGCCGATGTGCAGCCGCTGTTTGCGAAACATTGCACGGGCTGCCATGCCGCGCGCCCGACCAATCCGGCATTCAGCGAGCCGCCGCTCGGCGTGCTGCTCGACAGCTATGCCCATGCCCGCGCGGTTGCCCCGCGCATCCGCAAGGTCGCGGTGGAGGCGGAAATCATGCCGCTGGGCAACACCACCGGCATGACCCGCGCCGAACGTGACACGCTGGGCCGCTGGATTGCGCAAGGAACCCCGCCATGATCACGCTGTCCACCCACGTTCTCGATACGGCGCACGGCACACCCGCGGCGGCGATGGCGCTGACACTGTGCACGGCAGACGGGCTGGTGCTGTTTGAGGGGCGCACCAATGCCGACGGGCGCTGCCCCGGCCTGCCGACGCTCGCGCCGGGCCGCTATCGCCTGGCCTTTGCGGTGGCGGAGCATTTCCGGGGCCTGGGTGTCGTTCTGCCCGATCCGCCGTTCCTCGATGTCGTGACGATCGATTTCGGTATTGCCGATGTCGGCAGGGTGGATGCCGACGAGGTGGATGTCGGCAGGGTGGATGCCGGAAAGGTGGATGAGGGCGCCGCCGACAGGGGGGGGCACTATCACGTGCCGCTGCTGGTATCGCCCTACAGCTATTCGACGTATCGGGGCAGCTGAGATGCCAGACGGGATTTTGGCCGATATTTTGCCCGAATTGGGGGTGCGGTTCGTGCTCGATGGCGCCGTGGTGCAGATCGATGCGGTCAATCCGACGGCCACGCTGCTCGATCACTTGCGCTATCGCATGGCGCGCACCGGCACCAAGGAAGGCTGTGCCGAGGGCGATTGCGGGGCCTGCACCGTGCTGGTGGGCGAACTCGATGCGCAAGGCGCGACGGTTGATTGGCGCGCGGTCAACGCCTGCATCCTGTTGCTGCCGATGATCGACGGCAAGGCGCTGTTGACGGTTGAAAGCCTTGGCCGGAATTCGGGGCAACCCGGGGCGCTCAATCGGTTGCAGGCCTGCATGGCGGCCAATGGCAGCTCGCAATGCGGGTTCTGCACCCCGGGCTTTGTCATGTCGCTGCATGGCCGCGCCATCGGCGCGCGCGGGCATGACCTGCCGGTTGAGGACGTCATCGCCGGAAACTTGTGCCGCTGCACCGGGTACGGGCCAATTCTGGCCGCCGCAGAAACGGTCGACACGCTGACGCAGGACGATACCGCGACAATCGCCGCGCTGGCATCGCTGGCCGATCATCGGGCCGAAGGCGGCGAATATGGTGATCGCCGCTGGTTTGCGCCCCGCACCGCCGATGCGCTGGCCGATGTGCTGGCCAAACACCCCGATGCGCGCATGGTTGCCGGGGCGACCGATGTCGGCCTGTGGGTCACCAAGGGCCTGCGCGATATTGATACCATCGTGTTTCTGGGCGGCATTGCCGAACTGCGCGCGATCGAAGAAACGCCTGCGGGCCTGACGCTGGGGGCAATGGTGCGTTATGCCGATGCCCATGCGGCGTTTGCGCGGCTGCACCCCGATCTGGGCGAACTGACCCGGCGCATTGGCGGGTTGCAGGTGCGCAATTCGGGCACGATCGGCGGCAACATCGCCAACGGATCACCCATCGGCGATGGCCCGCCGGCGCTGATCGCGCTGGGCGCCACGCTGACATTGCGCAGCCGCGAAGGGCGGCGGACAATGCCGCTTGAGGCCTATTTCCTCGATTACGGCAAACAGGACCGGCGCGCCGGCGAATTTGTCGAAAGCGTGCACATTCCGGCCCCCGGTCCGGATGATCTGGTGCACATGTCAAAGCTGTCGCGCCGGTTTGACAGCGATATTTCGGCGGTTTGCGGCGCGTTCCGGCTGACCGTGCGCGATGGCGTGATCATCGCCGCGCGCGTTGCGTTTGGCGGCATGGCGGCCACCCCGCGCCGGGCGGCGGCCTGTGAAGCGGCGTTGACCGGCCAGACTTTCGACGCCGAAACCATCGCCCGCGCCGCGGCCGCGCTGCATGACGATTTCACCCCGCTCAGCGATGTGCGCGGCACCGCCGGATACCGGCTCGATGCTGCGGCAAACCTGCTTTGGCGGCTCTATTACAAGGCGCAGGGGCAGGCGGTGTCGGTGCTGGATGTGGAGCCGGCTCGTGGCTGACCATGCCGCCGCCAGCGCCCGGCCGCACGACAGCGCGCATCTCCATGTCAGCGGCACCGCACGCTATTGCGATGATGAGGCCGAATCCGCCGACATGCTGCATCTCGCCTTCGGGCAAAGCACGCAGGCCCATGCGCGGCTGGTGGCGATGGATCTGTCGGCCGTGCGCGCGGCGCCGGGCGTGGTCGCAGTCTATACCGCGGCGGACATTCCCGGCGCCAACGATGTCAGCCCGGTTGCCGATGACGATCCGTTGCTGGCCGATGGCACGGTGCTGTTTTTCGGTCAGCCGCTGTTCCTGGTTGCCGCCACCAGCCAGCGCGCCGCGCGCCAGGCCGCCCGGCTGGGCAAAGTTGCCTGCGATCCGCTGCCCGCCTGCCTGACAATTGCCGAAGCGCAGGCCGCGCAATCGCTGCTGGAGCCGACGCAGCGCATGGCGCAGGGCGATGCGCGCACGGCGCTGCAAACTGCCCCGCACCGCGTTTCGGGCCAGTTCGACATGGGCGGGCAGGACCATTTCTATCTCGAAGGGCAGATCGCGCTGGCCCGGCCAGGCGAAGACGGCCAGGTCCATGTGCTGAGCTCAACCCAGCATCCCAGCGAAGTGCAGCACCTGGTGGCGCACCTGCTCGACGTGCCCTCGGCCGATGTCACGGTCGAAGTGCGGCGCATGGGCGGCGCATTCGGGGGCAAGGAAACGCAGGCCGCGCTGTTTGCTGCGGCGGCGGCGCTGGTTGCCACAAAGACCGGCCGTCCTGCCAAATTCCGCTGCGACCGCGATGACGACATGGTGATGACCGGCAAGCGGCACGATTTTCGCGTGCGCTATGATGTCGGGTTTGACGATGCCGGGCGGGTTCGGGGGTTGAGCCTGCTGCTGTCGGCGCGGTGCGGTGCGACGTTCGATCTGTCAGCCGGAATCAACGACCGCGCGATGTTCCATGCGGACAACTGCTATTTTCTGCCCGATGTTGAAATCCTGTCCGAACGCCTGAAAACCAACACCGTGTCGAACACCGCCTTTCGCGGGTTTGGCGGGCCGCAGGGGATGCTGGCGATCGAATGGGTGATGGATCACATTGCCCAGGCGCTGGGGCGTGATCCGCTCGATGTGCGGCTGGCCAATGCCTATGGCCCGGGTCGCGATGTCACCCCATATGGCATGACGGTGGAAGACAACATCGCGCCGCAGATCATGGCCCGGTTGCGCCATGATGCGCGTTATGATGCGCGCCGCGCGGAGATTGCCGCCTTCAATGCGCGCAACCCCGTGCTGAAAAAAGGGATCGCGCTGACCCCGGTGAAATTCGGCATCAGCTTTACCACCACCCATCTCAACCAGGCCGGCGCGCTGGTCCACGTCTATGCCGACGGGTCGATCCAGATCAACCATGGCGGCACCGAAATGGGGCAGGGCCTGTACATCAAGGTGGCGCAAGTGGTGGCGGACGTGTTCGCCGTGCCGGTGGGGCAAGTGCGCATCACCGCCACGCGCACCGACAAAGTGCCCAACACATCGGCCACCGCGGCATCGTCGGGCGCCGATCTCAATGGCATGGCGGCGCACCATGCGGCCATGGCGATCCGCGACCGGCTGACGGCTTTTGCGGCGCGCACGTTTGCCTGCGATGAGGCCGCCGTGCGCTTTACCCCCGATGGCATCGTTGCCGGGGATGTTGCGCTGTCGTTCGCCGCGCTGTGTCGCAAGGCGTACCTGGGGCGCGTGCAACTGTCCGCCACCGGGTTTTACGCCACGCCCGACATCGCGTATGATCGCGCTGCGCACAAAGGGCGGCCGTTTTATTACTTCGCCTATGGCGCGGCGGTGTCCGAGGTGGTGATCGACACGCTGACCGGGGAACACCGCGTGCTGGCGGTGGATATCCTGCATGATGTGGGGCGTTCGCTCAATCCGGCAATCGATCTGGGGCAGATCGAGGGGGCATTCCTGCAGGGCCAGGGCTGGCTGACCACCGAAGAGCTGGTGTTTGATGACAAGGGCCGGCTGCTGACCCATTCGCCCGCCACCTACAAGATCCCCACCGCATCCGACCGCCCGCGCCATTTCAGCATCGCGCTGTGGGATGGCGAGAACCTGAAGCCGACGATCCACCGGTCAAAGGCGGTGGGCGAGCCGCCATTCATGCTCGCCAATTCGGTGCTGATGGCGCTGGTCCAGGCGGTGGCGGCCACTGCGCCCGATCGGCGGACAATGCCCGCGCTCGATGCGCCGGCAACGCCGGAATGCATCCTGCGCGCGATTGCCGGGCATTGCGGACGGTTGGAGGGCGCATGACCGACTGGCTGGGCTGGTTGCGCGACCGGGCCGCCGCCGCGCCAGTCGCCATGGTCACGGTGCTGGCCAGCGAGGGTTCGGCCCCGCGCGGGGCGGGCACCCGGATGCTGGTGACCGCCGCAACGCTTGATGGCACGATCGGCGGCGGAGCGCTGGAATTCCGCGCCGTCGAACAGGCGCGGGCCGTGCTGGCGCATCCGCCGGGCACCTGGCGGGTGCAGGACTATCCCCTCGGGCCATTGCTGGGCCAGTGCTGCGGCGGGCGGGTGCGGCTGCTGGTCGAACATGTCGATCCTGCCGGCCTCGATTGGCTGGCCGATGCCGGGGACAACAGCATGCTGGTGACACGCCTGGCGAAGGGTGGGGTAGACCGCCAGGTCGTGGCCGATCTGGTCGCGCAGCCGGTGCCGGCGCGCGGGCCGCTTCCCGGGGAAGGGTACCGTTTTGTCGAACAGGTCGGGCGCTACCGGCGGCCGCTTTATCTGTTTGGTGCCGGCCATGTCGGGCAGGCCATCGCGCGCCACGCCGTTGCCCTGCCGTTGCGGCTGGCCTGGTTCGATGCCCGCGCAGACTTTGCCGATAGCGACGGTGTGACCGTGGTGGGCGCAGATCACCTCGAATCGTGCATGGCCGATGCGCCGGCCGATGCGGCAATCGTGATCCTCACGCATGATCACGGCCTGGATTACCGGCTGACGCTGGCGGCCTTGCGGCGCGCGCCGGTTGCGTTTGTCGGCCTGATCGGGTCGGCCACCAAACGCGCGCGCTTTCTGGCACGGCTGGCGCGCGATGGCGTTTCGCCGCAGGATTTTGCCCGCCTGACGTGTCCGATCGGGGTGCCCGGGGTGTCGGGCAAAGAGCCTGACGTGATCGCCATCGCCACGTTGGCGCAAGTGCTGGGGCTGGGCTGATGGCCGCGCCGGCGATCCACGCCTTTCGCGGCGAACTGCTGTCGGTCGCGCATGATCCGCGTGATGATCCCGATGCCGTGCGCCATGAAGCCGATGGCTTGCTGGTGATCGAAGCGGGGCTGGTCGTGGCGCGGGGCGCATATGCCGATCTGGCCGAACGCTTCGCCGCTGTGCCGGTGGTCAACCTGCCCGGGCTGATCGTGCCCGGCTTTGTCGATGCCCATGTCCACTATCCGCAGTTGGACCGGATCGCGGCCTATGGCGAACAGTTGCTCGACTGGCTGGAGCGGCATATTTTTCCCGCCGAGCAGGCCTTTGCCGATCGCGCGCATGCCGATCTGGTGGCCGATGCGTTTCTGGATGAACTGTTGCGCAACGGCACGACCAGCGCGCTGGTTTTCGCGACCGTGCACGAACAGTCGGTCGACGCGCTGTTCACTGCGGCATTGGCGCGGCGGATGCGGATCATTTCCGGCAAAGTGCTGATGGATCGCGGCCCGGCGGGGCTGGCCGATACGCCGCAATCGGGGGACGATGAAACCGGGGCGCTGATCGCGCGCTGGCGCGGCCGCGGGCGGCTGGGCTATGCCGTTACGCCGCGCTTTGCGCTGACATCGTCGGATGACCAGTTGCATCGGGCAGGGGCCCTGCTGAAACGCCATGGCGAGGTGCTGCTGCACACGCATCTGGCGGAAAACCCGCGTGAAATCGCTGCGGTGGCCGCACGGTTTCCCGATTGCGCCGATTATCTCGATGTCTATGACCGGTTCGGGCTGGTCGGCGCGCGCTCGGTCTTTGCCCACGGCGTGCATTTGCCCGACCGGTCGGCCATGCGGCTGGCGCAAAGCGGCGCGGGGATTGCGGTCTGCCCCGGTTCAAACCTGTTTCTGGGATCGGGCTTTTTCGATTTCGGCCAGGCAGAGGCGTTTGGCATCCGCACCGGGCTTGCCACCGATGTGGGCGCGGGCACGACGTTTTCGATGCTTCACACCGCCGGGCTGGCCTATCAGGCGGCGCTGGCGCGCGGGCATCGGCTCGATCCGTTTCGCGCGCTCTATCTCGCGACGGCGGGCAGCGCGGGGCTGCTGCATATTGCGGACCGGGTGGGCGCGCTGGAGCCGGGGCAAGAGGCCGATTTTGTCGTGCTCGATGGCGCGGCCACGCCCCTGCTGGCGCGGCGCACGGCGGGCGCGAGCCTTGCCGACCGGCTGTTCGCGCTGCAAATCCTGGGCGATGATCGCGCGATCCGGCAAACCTGGCTGATGGGTGAATGTGCGTGGGACCGGGCATGATACCGGGCATGATACCGGGCATGATACCGGGCATGATACCGGGATCGCGCCACGCTGACCTGTGTCAGGCAGGCCCGTCATGGGGTGCGCCGGTGCCCAGTTCGCCAAATCCGGTCTGGATTTCGCGCAGCACGATGTCTGCGGCATAGGACGTGGCGCGCGAGGTGGCGGTGCACAGCGCCAGCGCCATCGGCCGCAGGATCGGTTCGGCAATCGGCGTAAAGGCGAGCAGCCCCGCCTTGACTTCGGCAATGACATCCAGCGAGGTCAGCATGCCGATGCCCACCCCCTGCTGCACCAGCGACGCGATGAGCTGGACATTGTCCGATACGACTTTCCGTTCCAGCGGGATCTGGCTGGCGGCCTCCAGCACGGCGACTTGCTGATAGACCGCGAGCGGCTTGGCCGGCAGGATCACCGGCGATCCGGCGCAGGCCGAAAACCGCGCTTCGTCGGCGCGCGCCAATGGGTGATCGGGCAAAGTGACAAAGCCCAGCGCCACATTGGCAAAGGCGCGCACAGTCAGATCGCGCAATGACCGCGGTTCGAAGAAAATCCCGAAATCAACTTCGCCATTGGCGATGACGCGGTGGATGGCATTGCTGTCGAGCACGCGCACGCTGATCGTGATGCCGGGATAGCGTGCCTGGATCGCGTGAATTGTTGCCGGGATATAGCCTTTGGTAAGCGCATCGATGATCGCGATGTCGACATTGCCGCGCTTCAGCCCGCGCAGATCCTCGATTTGCGCGCGCACATCGGTCAGGCCCTTTTGCCAGCGCGCTCCGGCGGCCATCATGATCTCGCCCGCCGCAGTCAGCCGCAGCCCGGTGGGAAGCCGTTCGAACAGCGGCATGCCCAGCTCTGCCTCGGCATTGAGGATCTGCCGATCGATCGCCGATGCCGAAACGTTGAGCTCGTCGGCTGCCTTGCGGATCGACCCGAGCCGGCCGACCGTGGTGAAATAGCGCAGAAAGCGCGAAAGTGCCGGCATCGGACGCTGTGGTGACCCCGCTACAATTTTTGCAACACTGTGTCGGATTCATTGCGTTTGCCCGCATGATGTCAAGCCCATAGTCCGTGGCTGTCGTCGCTTTTGGGCAAGGCCGGCTGAACGCCGTGGCCCGGGCGGCATGTGCAGGTGCGTTACAAAGGTTTTGCGATGCCGCGCTGCAACATGCTTGAGTGACGGAATGAATAGGGCCGGGCAGGGGTGCCCGGCAAGGGGCTGCACGGCGCCGGCAACCGGCCGGGCCGGGCGAACCGTTGGTCAATATCGCAAAAATGGGGGTCATTAATGCTGCAAATCCGATCATTTGACAGGAACCCTGGTGCGTCGTCACGCAAGGCCGGTATCCGCCGCCTGCTGTCGGTGGCGCTGCTGTCGTGCACCGCGATGAGCGTTCCGGCCCTGGCGCAGGCTGCGCCGCCGGCGCCCGCGGCCGACGCGC
Organism: uncultured Sphingomonadales bacterium; assembly: GCA_903832325.1. GTDB lineage: Bacteria > Pseudomonadota > Alphaproteobacteria > Sphingomonadales > Sphingomonadaceae > Novosphingobium. The sequence goes on from CAILBC010000036.1 coordinate 250,040, forward strand.
CCAAGCCCGAAGAGGCGATCGTGATCACCGGCGCGCTGAACGCGTTGCCGGTCAAGGGTGTCGGGTCGATTTTCGGCTTTGACAAGACGCTGGTGGAAACGCCGCGTTCGGCCTCGACCATTTCCAAGGAACAGCTCGACCGTTTCGGCATCACCCAGATCTATGACCTTGTCTCGCAAACGCCGGGCACGTTCACCAGCTCGTTCTTCGGCACCGGCGGGGCGCTCGATATTCGCGGCGCGCCGAGCGACGTCTATTATCGCGGCATGCTGCGGCTCGACAATCCGGGCAACTATGCCACGCCGATTGGCGCCGCCGACCGCATCGACATCGTGCGCGGCCCGGCCAGCGTGATCTATGGCCCGTCGAAAATCGGCGGCTACATGAACTTTGTGCCCAAGACCGCGCGCGCGGCCAATGGCGCCTATGCCGCCGAAGCCAAGGGCGATCTCGAGGTCGATCTGGGTAGCTGGGGCCGCAAGATCGTCAAGGGCAGCATCACCGGCCCGGGCAAGATCGGCAATCACCCGTTCGGCTACAGCGTCTATGCCGAAGTCGAGGATTCCGACAGCTATTACCGCTATCTGTCCACCAAGAACGCGCTGTTTTCGGCCGCGTTCGATACCGATATCACTGACAGCCTGCGGGTCGAATTCGGCGGAACTTATCAGAAGTATGACAGCAAGCAGAACAGCGGCTGGAACCGCCTGACCCAGGACCTGATCGATACCGGCACCTATATCACCGGGCAGGGCCGCAATCTGGCCCAGCCGGGCGCGAGCAGCTTTACCCGCGCAGACGCTGCGGCGGCCAATGGCGGCCATGGTCTGACCGAATTCGGCAGCTTTTCGTGCATCGGCATCAACGACAGCTTCAATCCCGCTGCCATCACCCCGTTCAAGGACGGGATCACCGCCCAGTGCTATACGCCGGGCGTGGCGGGTGCCAGCACGGACATGAACCTGCTCAATCCCGGCAAAGTGCATCTCAGCACGCGTGACACGCTGACCGGGCCGAACGACAAGAACAACAATATCCAGAAAACCGCCTATCTCGATTTCATCTGGAAGGGCGCGGGCGATCTCCAGATCAAGAACCAGATGTTTTATGACGGCGGCGTCAGCCTGAACGAAAATGCCTATGGCTTTTCGATGGCGTTCAGCTCGTACGTGATGGAAAACAAGCTGGTCCTGTCGGACAGCTTCAACACGTCGTTTGCCAAAATCTCGATCCAGGCATCGCCTTCGGTCCGCTATACCCATTTCCAGTTTGCCGATGACTTTGGCGCGGAATACTGGAACCGGCCCGACATCAGCCTCGACAATCTGTATCAGCCCTATGACACGCGCCTGCTGTCAACCCAGTGTGACTGCAACTATTCCGACTATCTGATCGGCCACTATTACGATTACGGCATTGCCGGGCTGGTCGATGTTGCGACCACAGTGGGCCTCGATTTCCTCGGTGGCCTGCGGTATGACAGTGTCCATGCGAAATCGACTTCGCTGCTGGGCAAATACGATCCGGCCGATATTTCCAACAACGTCGGGGTAAACTTGCCGGCAACCGGCACCTACAGTGCTTCTGGCGCGCAAGGTGGCGTGTCGTGGAGCGCCAGCCTGTCGTACAAGACGCCGTTCGGCCTTATCCCCTACATCACCGCGGCGCACCAGTTGACGATTGTCGCGGGTGAGGGGTCGGAATTGTATCAGGCCAACATCCTGAGCAACAACGTGCTGGGCAAATCGAACCTGCTCGAAGGCGGGATCAAGGGCGAGTTCCTCAACAAGAAACTCTATACTGCGGTTTCGATCTTCAACCAGAAGCGCACCCAGGCAGGCGCGGAAAGCGGTCTGACCAACCAGATCCTCCAGACCAAGGGCGTCGAGGCGGAACTGCGCTGGTCGGTGGATCGTCACCTGCTGGTAACCGGTGCGTTCACGCACATGACCGTCAGCAACGTGGGCGCGGTGGCGGCCGGGTCCTACTTCAACTATTTCGGGGCGGGTGATTTCCCCGGGATCAATCCTGCGCTGCTTTTCGCCGGTTCGGAAATCGGCCTGATCAAGGTGACCAGCGCCAATTCGCAGCGTCCGGGCGAACCGAAGAACGTGGGGTCGGCCACCGCGACTTATGCGTTTGACAACGGCATCGCGCTGACCGGCGATGTCAGCCATGTCGACGCGGTTTGGGCGAACTATACCGAAACGGTGAAATTGCCCGCCTATTGGCTTGCCAACGTCGGCGTGTCCTACACCACGGGCCCCTGGCTGTTCCGCTTCGTGGTCAAAAACGCCAACAATGCGCGCTATTTCCGCGCTGGCGGCCAGGATCTGTTTGGTGCCGATATCGCGCTGCCGCAGCTGCCGCGCAGTTTCCAGGCGGCGATCAAGTACAAGTTCTGATGCCTGATCCGGGGGCAGGGGCCTTTGCCGCTGCCCCCGGATAGTGCCGGCGCCAGACCGGATAATCTGAAATTTCGACAAAGGTTCCGGATGTTGCAAGCCCGTCCAAGATCTGGTCTTGCCGCGTTGGCCCTTTTTTGCCTGGTACTGGGCGGCGGGGTGAATGCCTTCGCGCGGCCGTTGGCGCCTTCGCGCCTTGCCACCGTTCTGGCCTGCAAGCCTGCCGCGCCTTGCGCGCAAAGCCTGCCGGTCAAAGTGGTGATCGTCACCATGTTCGAAATCGGCAAGGACAGCGGCGATGCGCCGGGCGAATTCCAGCTGTGGAAGGAACGGCGCCATCTCGATACGCGGATCGCCTTTCCGCAATCGCATCACGATGTGTTCTACAATCCGCAATCCGGCGTGCTGGGCATCGTTACCGGCATGGGGTCGATCCGGTCGGCCACGGCAACGCTCGCGCTGGGCCTCGATCCGCGGTTTGACGTGTCGCATGCCTATTGGCTGGTGGCGGGGATTGCCGGGATTGACCCGCACCATGCCAGCATCGGATCGGCGGCCTGGGCGCACTATCTGGTCGATGGCGATCTGGCGCACGAAATCGATGCGCGCGAAATCCCGCAGGACTGGAAATCCGGCTATTTCCCGCTGCACCGCAAGGGGCCTGGCGATCCGACGCCGGCAGACCCCGCGATCAATGGCGAAATGTTCGAGCTCAATCCGGCGCTGGCAGACTGGGCGTTTCGCCTGACCCGCGACATCGCGCTGCCCGATGATCCGGGCCTCACGGCCGAACGCGCGCGCTATGCCGGTTTTCCGATGGCGCAGCGGCCACCGTTCGTGCTGAAGGGGGACCAGTTGGCCGCGATGACGTTCTGGCACGGTGCGCGGATGACCGACTGGGCCAATGACTGGGTCAAATTCTGGACGCACGGCAAGGGCGAATTCGTCACTTCGGCGATGGAGGAAACCGGCACGATGCAATCGATCGAATACCTGGCCGCGGTCGGGCGTGCCGATCGCAACAGGGTCATGGTGCTGCGCGCGGGAAGCAATTTTACGATGCCGCCCCCGGGGGTGGGCGCGGCGGAGTACCTGTTGCGCGAAAATCAGGGCTATTCCGGCATGCACGCCGCGCTGGAAAGCCTGTACACGGTCGGTTCAAAGGTGATTGATGAACTGCTTGCACATTGGGACCGCTATGGCCGCACACCGCCGCAATGACGGCCAGGGGATAGGCACGGTGCCATGGGCCTGACCGTTATCCGCAATGCCGATTGCGTCGTCACGATGGACGATGCACGCCGCGAAATTGCCAATGCCACGATTGCGTTTCGCGACGGCGTGATTGTGGGCGTCGGCACCGACAGCGACTGCGCGGCGATGATCGCCACGGCCGACACGGTGATCGATGCGCACGGCTGCGTGGTCACGCCCGGCCTTGTCAATACGCACCACCATTTGTACCAGACGCTCACGCGCGCGGTGCCCGGCGCGGCCAACGCCTCGTTGTTTGGCTGGTTGCAGCGCCTCTATCCGATCTGGGCCCGCTATCGCCCCGATGATGTCTATGCGGCCACGCGGCTGGGCCTGGCCGAGCTGGCACTGGCGGGCTGCACGCTCAGCTCCGATCATCTCTATCTGTTCCCCAACGGTGTCACGCTGGATGATACGATTGCGGCGGCGGCATCGATCGGCCTGCGGTTTCACCCCACGCGCGGATCGATGAGCGTGGGGGTTTCGGCCGGGGGCCTGCCGCCCGACAGCCTGGTGGAAAGCGAACCGGCAATCCTGCGCGATACGATCCGCGTGATCGACCGGTTCCACGATGCCGCCGATGGCGCGATGGTGCGGGTGGGCGTGGCGCCCTGTTCGCCGTTTTCGGTCAGCCAGGGGCTGATGCGCGACAGCGCCCTGCTGGCGCGGGACAAGCGCGTGATGCTGCACACCCACCTGGCCGAAGATGCCGATGATGTCGCCTTTTCGCTGGAACGGTTCGGCTGTCGCCCCGGGCAATATGCCGATGATCTGGGCTGGACCGGGCCCGATGTGTGGCACGCGCATTGTGTGCAGCTCGACAGCAGCGAGATCGATCTGTTTGCCCGCACCCGCACCGGGGTCGCCCATTGCCCGGGTTCGAACTGCCGGCTGGGATCGGGCGTGGCGCCGTTGATGGCGATGGTCGCGCGTGGCGTGCCGGTGGGGCTGGGGGTTGATGGTTCGGCATCGAACGACAGCGGCAATCTGCTGCTCGAAGCGCGCCAGGCCATGCTGTTGCAGCGCGTTGTGCATGGCGCCGGCGCGTTCGATCCGCGCACCGCGCTGCATATCGCCACGCGCGGCGGCGCCGAAATGCTGGGGCGGCACGATTGCGGGGTGATCGCCGTGGGCAAACGCGCCGATCTTGCCGTGTGGGACATGGCCGACCTGTTTTCGCTGGGCGCCTGGGACAAAGTGGCGGCGCTGGTGCTTTCTCCGCCGCCGGGCGCGCGCGATGTCTTTGTCGAAGGGCGCGCGGTCGTGCGCGATGGCGATCTTGTGCAATGCGCCCGCGCCGAAATCCGCCGCGATGCCCAGGCTTCGCTGCAGCGCCTGATGGATGCTGCCTGATGTTCCGTCCCGATCCTGTCCGGAGATGACCATGGCCGGTTTCGTCGCCTCATCCCCCAAATCCCCCGCACTGCCCGGTGGTGCGATCATGACCGCGGCGCAGGCGCGCGATCCGGATTATTTCCCCGGCCTGGCGACTGCCGTGCCGCTCGGCACGCAGCATGTGCTGGCGATGTTTGTCAGCAACTTGACCCCGCCGATCATCGTGGCGGGCGCGGCGGGCTTCGGCTTTGGCTCGGCCGATCCGGGGCCGTTGATCTACATGATCCAGATGTCGATGCTGTTTGCCGGTATTGCCACGCTGTTGCAGACGATCGGCCTGGGCCCGGTCGGCGCGCGGCTGCCGCTGGTTCAGGGCACCAGCTTTGCCTATATCCCGATCATGATCCCGATTGTCGCCGGAAAGGGCGTGGGCGCGATGGCCGCGTTGACCACGGCGGCGCTGTGCGGCGGGCTGCTCCATGCCGGGCTCAGCGTGTTTGTCGGCCGCATCCGTTTTGCCCTGCCGCCAATGGTCACCGGGCTGGTCGTGCTGATGATCGGGCTGTCGCTGATGCGCATCGGCATCGAATATTCGGCGGGCGGCGTGCCAAAGATCGGCACTGCGGCCTATGGCGCGCCGGCGAGCTGGCTGCTGGCGGGCATTGTCGTGGCGGCCACGCTGGGCCTCAAATTCTTTGCGCGGGGCATCTGGTCCACCGCTTCGGTGCTGCTCGGGCTGATCGCGGGCTATGGCGCGGCGCTGGCGATGGGGCGCATTTCGTTTGCGCCGGTGGCCGCGGCCGGCTGGATCATGGTGCCATCGCCATTCCATTTCGGCATTGCGCTGTCGGCCTCGGCCATTCTGGGCTTTTGCCTCACCGGGTTTGTCTCGTCGATTGAATCGATCGGCGATGTCGATGCCATTTGCGAAGGCACCGCCGGGCGCCCCGCGACCAACCGCGAACTGATCGGCGCGGTCAGCGCCGATGGCGTGGGCACCGCGCTGGCGGCGGTATTCGGCGCGATGCCGAATACCACGTTCAGCCAGAATGTCGGCCTGATCGCGATGACCGGGGTGATGAGCCGCCACGTGGTGACCGTGGGCGCGGTGTTTCTGGTACTGTGCGGGCTCGCGCCCAAAATCGGGGCGATCATCACCACCATCCCGATCGAGGTGCTGGGCGGCGGGGTGATCGTGATGTTCGGCATGGTCGCTTCGGCTGCGGTATCGATGCTGTCGGGCGTGACGTGGAACCAGCGCAACATGCTGATCTTTGGCGTGGCGCTGTCGCTCAGCCTGGGGTTGCAGCTGGAGCCGGCGGCGGTGGCGCATGTGCCCGAAACGCTGCGCGTGCTGCTCACTTCGGGTGTGCTTCCCGCCGCTTTCATCGCGGTCGTGCTCAATCTTACGCTGCCGCACCGCCTGCCCGGCGAATGATTGGCCGCTCGATCGCCAACCGAAAAGGATAACACCCGCATGCGCGCGTTCATGGCTTTGATGCTGGCGCTGGTCGCCTTTGTCCACTTCGGGATGGCGGCTGCTGCCGCTGCCGAACGGCGCAAGGTGATCATCGACCAGGATGCGCTGGAGGGGCCAAACCTGCAGCCGATCCTGATGCTGCTGCAGGACCCCACGGTTGAAGTGCTGGGCATCACGATCGTTTCGGGCGATGGCTGGGCACCGGAAGAAACCGCGGCCACGTTGCGCATGCTCGAATTGGTCGGCCGCCCCGACATTCCGGTGGCGCAAGGCGCGATCTATCCGCTGGTCAACACCCAGGCGCGCAACAAACTGCGTGAAGCAACGTATAGCCCGATGCCCTACAAGGGCGCCTGGATGGAAAGCTGGCCCAGCTACAACACGCTGAAACGGCGGCAGACTCATGCGCCCGACGTGGTCCCGCCGATGGCCGAGGGCATGCCCACCACCAAGGTCGATCCGCGTTCTGCCGCGCAATTCATGATCGACATGACGCGCAAATATCCGGGGCAGGTGACCATTCTGGCAATGGGGCCGCTCACCAATCTGGCGCTGGCGCAGCGGCTGGATGATGGCTTTGCCGTGCGGGTGCAGGAACTGATTTCCGAAGGCTGCGTGCTGCTGCCCCCCGAAATCGATCAGCCGCTCGATGAATTCGCAATGCAGGCGGCCTATGCCCCGCGCATGTCGATCAACCATTTCTGGGACCCGGAGGCATCACGCATCGTGTTTACATCGCCCTGGACCGCGCTGACTCTGGTGACCAACGATGCCAGCCGGCAGGATATTGCAAAGGCCGATCTGCTGGCGCAGGCCACGCGATCCGGCCGCCCGGTCGCCCGCTATGTTGCGCAGATCGCGCAGCCCGGTTACCCGCTGTGGGATGAAACGGCGGTGGCGGTGTGGATGGACCCGACCATCGCCACGCGCCAGACGCGGCTGGCGATGGATGTCGATCTGATGCCCGGCGCCAGCTATGGCGCGGTGCTGACCTGGGCCCCGGGCAAAGGCCCGCATCTGGGCGAACGCGATGTGCGGGTGATCCTGGGCGTGGATACCGACCGGGTGAAGGCGCGGTTTGTCGACTTGTTGAATCGGTAAAGCCCCGATTCCGCAGGTTTATTCCGCGATGCAAACGCCCGGTTGCAACGGCGCCATGGCATAGCCCGGCGCGCAGTCGGCGCTGGTTCTGGCCGTGCTGACACAGCGGCCATCGATCGGGGCGCAGGCATAGGGCACGCAGGATTCGGCAACGCCCAACGAATTCATCGATGTCGTCGTTTCGCCATGCGACCCGGCGACGCAGCGAAAGCTGAGCGCCGGCTGAATTTTGCCGACCGTTGCCTGCAGCGCGGTCACTTTGTGCTCCAGCGTCAGCATGCGCCCCTGCAACGCCTTGATCTGGCTTTGCGTTGCCACGCCCTGATCGACCGCAACCGCCGAAACAGCCGCCGCAGACCGCGGCGCAATGGTCATCTGCCGCTGCGCCTGCGCCAGCGCCAACCCACCCGCGGCCAGCGCCCCGACACCCGCAACCATCGCAATCCGAGCCTTCATCCGCCCAGCCCCCGCAAACACCCGCATTACCCAACCGCAACAGAATGCCAAAGCGCACCGCCATAGGCAACCGGGGTTGCGCATGTCGCTTTCCGTGGAAGCTGACTCAAATTCCATGGAAAGGACTGAAACTGGGGGGCTGAGGAGCGGGAGTGACTGCGGAGCAGTACCGCTGCGCAAAAAGGGGTTTTCGCACCTGCGACCATAATCCCGGCACCGTAATCCCGGAACTCGCAGCGACAATCGCGGAGCCAACCCTTTGTGGCGTTTTGCCGTGTGTGCCGGCGGGGTTGCTTGCGGGGGTTGCAGGTGCGATGCTACGCCTGTCTGGCTGGTGGTTGGGGGCGCGGGATATGGCGGAAGAGGGCGGCGAGGGCGAAAATGCGGTGCCCGGAGCCGGGGACAGCGTGAGTGCTGCGGCCCTCGCGGCGGCGCTGGACCGGGCGGCGGGGGATGCAGCGCTGCATGGGCATCTGGCGGCGTTTTTCGACGCGCAAACGGCGTTGACGCGGGCGCAGGCGCATCATCTGCATCTGCAATTGCCGCGCCTGCGGCTCGGCACGCTGGCCGATGCATTCAAAGTGGTGTTGCAGGGCGCGGTGTTTTTGGCGGTTATGGTGCTGGTGGTGCAGATCGGCCTGATCATTGCCGATGCCACGAATGATTACGGGCTGGATATCGAAGCGGTGGCGGTGCCGCAGTGGCTGGCCCAGCGCGGATATTCGGGCACCACCGTGGCCGAGGCGTTGCAGGGCCGACTGGAGGCAATCCGTGCCACGGCCAATGACAATTCGGCGATGACGTCGAACGAAGTGCACGGCGGCCGGCAGGAAACGCTTAAAGTGGAAATTCCGGAAACCGGGCTGTCGTTTGAACAGATCGAACGGTTTGTGCACGGCTATTTTGCGCACAGCCGCACGCTGACCGGGGCGATAGTCGACCTGGGCAATGGGCGACTGGCGTTTCACATCGCGGTGACCGGGGCAGAACCGGTTACCGTCGAGGGCGGGTCTGATGATGTGCCGGGTTTGCTCCAGCGTGGGGCAGAGGTGGCGTTTGGGGCGTTTGATCCGTTCAACACGGTGATTTACCTGGCTTCGACCGGGCGGCGGGACGAAGCGCTGATCAAGGCCGAAGCGAACATTGCCCAGGCGCGCACCACGCACGAACTGGCCGATGCGCTGGGCCTGGCGGGCAATATCAGTTCCGATCCGCAGGCAATGCTGGCCAAGGGGCAGGCGGCTGTAGCGGTCGATCCGGCGTTTTGGGGCGGATGGCATGATATTGCGCTGGGCAGCGTCAGGCTGGGGCATGACGAGGCGGCGCTGAAGGCCTATCGCCAGAACACGACGACGGTGCGCGATGCGCAACCGCGCCAAATGCAGGCCTACGTCGGGATGCTGGTTTGGGCGGCCGGGCTGCAGGCGGACAAGCTGATCGGGGATTATCCCGCGGCGCTGCGCGATGTGCAGGCTGTGCCCGAATCCACCAAATCAAGCGTGCAGACTGCGGGCACGCGCGACAAAATGGCGGTGCTGGCCCTGCTGCACGATTGCGCCGGGGCAGACGCCGCGCTGACCTTTGCCGAATTGCTGCATGCCGGCGAACCTGACGAGGTGCTCCAGGCGCGCCACATGATTGCGCGGTGCCGGGGCGATTGGAACGGGGCGATTGCCTTGGCGCAGCAAGGGATCGGACAACAGGCTGCGGGTGCGGTGCCGCGCGACAATTTTGTGCAGGTGCTGGGCAAGCGGCAGGTGCAGGTGCACCTGGCCGAAGACTTGCTGGATGCCGGGCGGGCAGGGGAAGCGGCCGCGGTGCTGGGGGCAACGCCGGGCGATTGTTATGTGTGCAACCGCCTGCACGGGCGCATCGACGCCGCGCGCGGTGATGCGCGCAATGCCGATTTGCGCTTTGCGAGCGCGGTGCACCAGGCGCCGTCGATCCCGTTTGCCTATGTCGAATGGGCGGCGGCCAGGCTGGCCCGGCATGATGCCGCCGGTGCGCAAGGCCTGATCAACGAAGCGCTCGCCCGCTCGCCCGATTATCCCGATGCCAGCGTGGTGAAGGGCGATATCGAAGCGGCGCTGGGCAACCGGCCCGCAGCCATCGCCGCCTATCGCCACGCGGCGAGGCTGGCGCCGGCGTGGCAGCTGGCGCGCGACAAGGCGGGGCAAGTGGCCGGGGATTGAGGATTGGGCCGCGGTTTGGGTCATGCGCACTGCGCTTGGTGCTGGAATTACCAGCATAAGTGCAAAAACCGCTAAATTCAGGCGAATTATTCAGAGTCAGCGTGAATGAAACGCGACAAGGGCATGTCGCTTTCCGCGGAAGCTGACTCAGATTTCCGCCACGGCTACCCGATCATCCACCCTGCGATGCCCAGCCAAGCCGGAGGCGACAAAAGGTAGAGCGTCATGGCAATAGTCTGGCCGAGAACGAGCAGCGGCAGGCCATAGGCGTAGGCGGGGTGTATCTGCCGGGTGGTCGCCAGATCGAATCCCACGCCAAGCAGGATCAGTAGGTCGACCCCGCCATACCAGCGCACCGCGTCTATCGTGATAAACGGAAATCGCGCGAAGGCTGCGGCGGTTAGACAGCAAGTGGCCATCAGCATCAGCCGTCGGTGTAAATCCCGCTTCCGCCGCCACAATGCCGCTAGAGCAACGCAGGAGCCGAAGCTGATCATATCATTTAACGGAATGGCCAAGAACGCTTCTGCACTGGCGCGGCTGAATATCCGATGATCAATATCAAACCGTGCCATCAATAAGGATGTAGCAATGCCCACTGGCGGTATGATCGCGCCTACGACTAACCCTGTGAGTCCGAGTTGGCGGTGACGACGCATTTTGCGTGTTTGCACCAAACAGGCTTGAATCAGGAACAGGACTACCCAGCTGAAGAACAGCAGGCCGTGCGCATAAAGCAAGGCCGGTCGCGGGAACGCGGGGTGGATCAGGGTGTGCTCAACGGTCTGGCTGAACCCATAAATCACCGTCACAGCGATCAAAAGCGCCATAAACACATAGAACCATCGCGTTGAAGATGCATGTCGATGCTCGATCGTGGGTCGGGTCAAACCCGTCACACCAACGCTCCCCATATTGCGCCTCGTCTTCCATTTGGTCTCAAACAATTAATTTTTTTTATTATAGTTTTACTGGTCGGCATAGTCAAGCCGGCCCAATTCATGACAAGGAGGTCGTAAATGAACGGTGGCTCTCCGCGGCGGGAACCAGAGCTACGAACGACGGTTATCGAGGTGTCGGGGGCGTGGTAACAACGCACAGCGTGCATATTTGGCGGCACGCAGATGTGCGTGAAACGATTTGAGGCAGATAAAGCGGAATATCTGGTGTTTTGAGTCACGTTCAGCGGAATTTTGAGTCGCGTTGCTTTTTCGGACGAGCGTCAGGTTCCCAGAAATCCGCTTTTTGCAGTCATCGATTTCAGTCAACGTCAATGGAACGCGACAAGGACAATCAGCCGGTTGGCGCGCCCTGCAGGATTCGAACCTGCGACCACCGGCTTAGAAGGCAGGTGCTCTATCCAGCTGAGCTAAGGGCGCGCGTGGGCATGCCATAGGACGGGATGGGGGTGGTTGCAAAGGGGGTTGGGGGCGGGGCTGCCCACAGCTTTGTCGCGGGTGGCGTGCGGATTGGGCTTTGTTCCGTGAATTCAGGCGCTAGGCTGGTGCGGATGACACAATGCGGGGGAATGGTGATGGCGCTGCGGGCACGGTTTCTGGTGCAGGTTGCTGCGGTGGTGATGGCGGGGCTGGGCATGGTTCCGGCGGCGGGTGCGCAGGATGCGGCCGGGGCGCATGACCCGTTCGATGCCTATCGCGGGGACCGGTCGACCGGGTGGCTGGGGCAGACCCGGTCCGAAGTCATGGCGCTGAACGGCATGGTGGCGACCAGCCAGCCGCTGGCGAGCGAGGCCGGGATCGAAGTGTTGCACGCCGGCGGCAATGCATTCGATGCCGCGGTGGCAACGGCGGCGGCGATCAACGTGGTTGAGCCCGAAGCGACCGGGATTGGCGGCGACATGTTCGTGATCGCCTGGGTGGCCAAAGAGCACAAGCTGGTCGCGCTCGACGGATCGGGCCGCGCGCCCCTGGCGGCCACGCTGGAGCATTATCGCAAGGCATTCGGCGCCAACATGCCCGAAGACGGCATCCAGTCGGCCGTGGTGCCGGGCGCGGTCGATGGCTGGACCACGCTGCTGGGCCGGTATGGCAAGGCCGATCTGCATACCGTGCTGGCGCCGGCGATCCGCCTGGCCGAACAGGGCTTTCCCATCAGCCAGCGGATCGGCACCGAATGGGGAATGAGCGCCGATCTGCTGGCCAAGGACCCGGATACTGCGGCGATCTATCTCAACCATGGCAAAGCCTGGGGCTGGGGCGATATTTTCCGCAATCCCGATCTGGGCAAGGCGCTGCGCCTGATTGCCGATGGCGGCCGCGATGCCTTTTACAAAGGCCCGATCGCGCAGGCAATTGTCGCCAAGTCAAAGGCTGGCGGCGGCCTGTTTACCCTGGCCGATTTTGATCAGATCCACGCGCGCTGGGTGCAGCCGGTCAGCACCACGTTCAATGGCTATGTCGTGCACGAAATGCCGCCCAGCACGCAGGGCTTTGCCGTGCTGGAAATGCTCAACCTGATCGAACAGTGCCCGGCGCGGCTGGGCATCACGCCCGAGAAAATCAACCCGAAATCGGCCGATTTCTGGCACCTGATGGTCGAAGCGAAGAAAATCGCCTATGCCGATCTGCGCAAATACAACGGCGATCCCGATTTCAGCGCGGTGCCGGTGGCGCGGCTGATTTCCAAGGATTACGCGCTGTCGCAATGCGCCAGGATCGACATGGCGCATGCCGCAAAGCCAAACGTGACCGAGGAACCGCTGGGCGGAACGGCCTATATCACCACCGCCGATCATGAGGGCAACGTGGTGAGCTTCATCTATTCGGTCTACAATTTCTTTGGCTCGGGCGTGACCGCGCCGGGCTATGGGTTTGTGCTGAATGACCGTGCGGCGGCGTTCAGCCTGCTGCCCGGCACGCCCAACGCGATCGCGCCGGGCAAGCGGCCGTTCTATACCATCATCCCCGGCTTTGTGACTCGCGATGACAAGCCGTTTGCCGCGTTTGGCGTGATGTATGGTGATCAGCAGGCGCAGGGGCAGGGGCAGGTGCTGGTCAACATGCTGTTGTTTGGCGCCAATCCCCAGGCCGCCGGTGATGCCGCGCGCTTTGCCCATGCGCAGCGCACCAACCGCCTGCAACTGGAAAGCCAGGCGTTCGATGCGATCGGCGCCGATCTGAAAGCGCGCGGCCACGATGTCCATTCGGCCAACGGGTTCGACATGGGCGGATACCAGGCCATCATGATCGACCCGAAAACCGGCGCCTATCGCGGTGCGTCAGACCCGCGCAAGGACGGCGAAGCGATAGGGTTCTGATCGGGCCGGTTTTGATCAGGCCAATTCTTGTCAGACAGGTTCGGGCACCGGCGCATCCTCGACGTCTTCGGGGCTGTTGTCGTGTTCGGGTTCGATCAGCTTGTCGCTGTCAAACCGGCCGAGCAGCAGCGCCCAGACATGCGCGTGTTCATCGGCATGCCGAAACCGGTTCTGCGACCGGGTCATCATCGCATCGGCGGCATCCTGATCGCCGGTGCGGTAATAGAACACGCTGAAACCGGCACTGCCATAGGGCACCGCCCAGACGCGCTGTCCATCCAGCTTCACACCCGCCGCGCGGGCCACATCGCGTGTTTCGCTGCCCGAAAGGCGCGTGCCTTTTGCGCCCGATGCCCGGCCGAGCTGGCGCAGCACCTGCTTCACCCCGGCACGCGCGTTGCCGATTGCGTGCATCTGGCGGTTCAGTGCGGTTGAAACATTCACCCCTTCGATCGTGGCCATCAGCTATCCCCCCGGAACACCAGGTTTGCCTCCTGTCCGGCGCGGATGGAGTCCGGCGCGGACGGAGTGCAAGGTGTGCGCCGGTTGTGCTCTCGATCGGCGGGCGCGGCAAGCCGTTTGCAGGCCCGATCGTGACCGGTATCAGGCGGCAGGCGCGTCCTGGTGCGTCAGGCCATGGTGGCGCAAATACCATTTCTGGAATGTTTCCAGCCCGCGTTCCTGCGTCGAATAGCGCCCGGGGGCGTAACGGTGCGACAGGATGCCGGTCTGGTTGTCTTCGGTAATGGTCTTGTCCTGCAGCGTGGTGCGGTCCCAGCCCCAGATCATCTTGTCGACGTCATAGTTTTCCGCCTTGCCATCGACCAGCCACAGGATATCGACATCGGTGGTCATCGCGGTGCGCGGGGTAAAGCGGAACAGCATCGCAAAATCGTTGTCGGCCACGATGTGGCTCATCGGGCTGAACGCCAGGTGCATCCGCCCGAAATCCCAGTCCTTGCGCTTGCCCATCAGGCTTGATGCGGGCAGGCCGTCGGCGGTTTCGCTGATATAGCCTTCGCGCATGGTGCGCTGCATCAGCAGGCGCAGGTGCGAGGTTTCCGGGCCATCATCGACATTGCCCAGCGGACGGCCCATCGCGGCGGCCTTTTCCTCCCACGCGGCCAGGACGGGGCCATAGCTTTCCATCGCTTCGTTGGGGCCAGAGCTTGGCCCGGCGCCCACCGCGAGCAGCGCTTCGGCCGGGTGCATCGAGCAGAATTCCGGGTGAGCGGGCTGACAGTGGTAGCATTCGAGGAAATTTTCGACGACCAGTTTCCAGTTCGCCGCAGTGGGATAGCGGCCGATATGCGCGACTTTGGCATCGGCAAAGCCGTGGTAATCGAGAATGGCGTCAAATTCGCCGAAGGTGGCGTCAAAATCGTCGGGCGCGTCTTCGCTCAGGTTGACGAAGATCAGGCCGTGAAACACGCGGACATGCGCGGCAAACAGGCCGTTGTCGGCCTTGTCGAAATCATCGGCCATCAGCCGCGCCGAAATCAGCGCGCCATCAAGCCCGAATGTCCAGGCGTGATAAGGGCAGACCAGCCGGCGGGCGTTGCCCTGTTCGGCCGAACAGAGCGTCGAACCGCGGTGCCGGCACACGTTGAAAAACGCGTTGACCGCATTTTTGGTGTCGCGGATCAGGATGATCTGTTCCTGGCCCACTTTGAACAGCACATAGTCGCCCGCATTGGGGATCTGCGAAACGTGGCCGGCCAGAATCCATTTGCGCGTGATGATTTCGCGCATGTCGTCGGCAAAGATCGCCTCGCTGGTGTAGAACTGGCGGGGCAGGCTGTACCCGGCGCGCAGGCCCGCGGCGGAGGAAAGCAGGGTGTCGGACATCAGCACTTGATCCTTGCGCCAGTGGGGTCGAACAGCGGTTTGAGCGAGGCCACGGCACGGTGGCGAACGCCGGCAATCTCGATTTCGTAATCATCGGCACCGATCGCGCCGACCAC
>CAILBC010000037.1 GCA_903832325.1 uncultured Sphingomonadales bacterium
CCGCCACACCGCCCCCGCCCGCTCCGCGTGCAGCCGCGCCGGCACCCGCGCCGGCCACCGCTGCACCGGCAGCCGCCGCGCCCACCGGCGATGCCCCTGCGGCACCGGCCGTGCCGCAGCCGCGCATCGTTTCGGTTGGCCCCGGCGGCTTTCTGCGCCAGGGCCCGGGCGATCAGCAGGCGCCGATTCCGCCGGCCCCGCCGCGTCGGCTGGTGCCTGCACGCCCCAGCCCCGATATCGCCAGCAAGACCAGCCTGCTCGATCTCAACGATCGCATCTGCCGCTGGCCGGTGGGCCACCCGGGCGAGCCCGATTTCCATTTCTGCGGTGAAAAGGTAAATCCCGCCTTCCCGTATTGCGTCGATCATTGCGGCCGTGCCTATCAGGCACAACTGCCGCGCGGCCATCGCCGCCCGCCCCCGCCGATGCCGTTCGGCGGCCCACGGGTTCGGTAAATCCGCTCCGGCCGGCATGCCTGCGCCGCAATCGCGGGCATGCCGGCCCAATTACCATGATCGCTTTCATGGTCGCTTCCATGGTCGCTTACATGGTTAATCCCCAGGTTAAACACCGGGTTAATCGGGCCGACACCATGCCGTTCTAGACGGTATGGATCAGTCCCCTTTCCCCCATGCGGCCCGCCACGGTGGCGGGTGGCGCGAATGGCTCGGCCTTGCCGCGCGCAACGAAACCCCCGCTGCCGATGCCGCCGATGGCCCATCCGGAAATCCGACCCCGCGCGATCTGACCCCGCGCGAAGTATGGCTGCCGGCAAAGCGCCGCCTGATGGCGCAAGTGGCCGATTTCCTGATGGATCACGATCTGGAAATCCTGCCTTTCACGCTGGCCGTGGCCTATGATTGCGTGACCGGTGGCAGCCCCCGCCTGGCGCAGCGCATCCTCGAACGCACCGAAAAAGGCCTGCCGATCACACTGAAATGGCTGGAAGAGGCCAATTCCGGGCAAGCCCGCGATGCCACGGCAGAGGCGGTGGCATCGCTGGTTGGCCAATTGGAAGACAATCTGTCGGATCTGGGGCGCACGATGGCCGGGGTGCGCGATGCCAACGGCACGTATTCGGTGGCGCTGCAGGACCACGTCGCCGATCTGGAACGCGCCGGCGCCGCGCCCGGCGGCACTGTCCCCGCGGCCGATCTGATCGCGCGGTTGACCCGGCTGACCGGGCGCATGCTTGACCACACCCGCAAAGTGGAAGCCGATCTGGCCGGCAGCCAAGAGCGCATCGGCGCGTTGCAGGCCGGGCTGGACGAAGCCCGGCGCATGGCCAACCAGGATCATCTGACCGGGTTGCCCAATCGGCGCGCGTTTGACCAATTGCTCGATCGCGAACTGCGCGAGGCAAAGCTGAATGGCGACAGCCTTTGCGTGGCGTTTTGCGATATCGACAATTTCAAGCGGATCAACGACAGCCATGGCCATCCCGCCGGCGACCGGGTGATCCGCCATGTGGCCGATACGCTGGGCCGCATCGCCGATGCCAGGTGCCATGTGGCGCGCCACGGCGGCGAAGAATTTGCGGTGCTGTTGCGCGGCGCCAGCCTTGCTGAAAGCTGGGCACGGCTGGAGGCGGCGCGCGAAGAGATTTCGCAAAAACGGCTGATCAACCGCACCAACGATACCCCGTTCGGGCGGATCACCTTTTCGGGCGGGATAGCCGACGCGCTGGTCTATCGCAGCAAGAGCGCCGCGCTGAAAGCCGCCGATGACGCGCTCTATGCCGCAAAGGAGGCAGGCCGCAACCGCATCGTGATTGCCGGCGAACCACCGCCCCCCCTGCGCGAGGCAGCCTGAAACCGCCGGAACAGCCTTTGCTATGGCTTTGGCGGCGCGGCCTGTGCGGGAAAGGCCCCCAGCACGCTGTCAACATGCACCGCGCGCCATTCCGCCCCGGCCAGATCGGCGGGCAAGGCGCCCGGCGGCAGCAGGCGCACCACGAACTGCGCCTCGTGCCCGGCGTTTTCGCGGCGGATGACGCGGCCATACATCATCACGTTGGTGATGCGCGGAACATCGCGGCGGGATTCGATGATAAAGCGATCACGCCCTTTGCTGCGCGCCAGCGCGGCGATATTGAACACCGCCTGTTCCTCGATAGAGGCGATGGAGCCAAGCAGGCTGACAAAATTGACCGTATAGCGGTCGGGCAAGTCCATCGCGCGGCTGGAATAGCCATTGTCGCTGAGAAAGACCCCGTCACCGGCCTTGTGCAGTTTCGGCTGGTTGCCCGGAATTTCGGCGCGGGGGAGCCGGGACAGCACTTTGCCATAATCAATCGCGGAATTTTTCAGCACTGTGGCCAGCACTTCGGCGCGGCCCTGCGTGGTGGCTTTGTCGATCGCAGCGGTTTCGCCCGGTTGCAGCACGCCGATGTGCCCGATCAGATCAAACCACACGATCGGGCGCACATCATCGGGAACGGTCCTGGCCTGCTTCTGGAATTCGGCCCCGGTCATTGCCGGCACGGCCTGGCGCAGCGCAATCGCCTTGCGCCAGCCTTCGATCATGCGGCTGGCCGTGCCGCTGGCCGCCAGACGGTGGTTGTAATCATCGGAAACCGAACGCGACCACTTTTCCCCCGGCGCCGGGTCGGGCGGCGGCGTGCCATAGCCGGCAACGCGCGTGGCCAGCGCATCAAGCCGCGCCGATCCCGCCCCGCCATTGCCAAGGGTAACTTCGGCATAGGCCAGCACGCCCTCGAATGCGGCCTCAAAGGTGATCAGATCATACTGCGTGGCAGATCCGGCCTCCATCCGCCACGCCCCCGTCAGGCGCGGCAAGGCAACAGTGAGGCCCCGGCCCAGCGCCAGCGTGTCATCGATCCGGCCCATCTGCATTGTCCCGATCATCGCCTCGGGAATGACCCCGGGATTGATCGGCGCCAGCGCGCGCACGCCGGCCAGATAGCCATCAAGCGACTGGTTCAGCCGCAGCCGCGCCCGCCGCACGAAATCCAGATTGGTCACCGCATAGGGCCGCGCCGCCTCGATCGCGCTGATCCGGGCCAGCGCCTCGTCCTTGCGGCCAAGATCGGCAAGCGCCAGCGCACGCACTTCGTCGCTGGCAATGCCGAACCCGCCGGCGCGCAGGGGATCGGCCGTCCCGGCAACTTTGGCCGCTTCGAGATCGAGCACCGCGATCGCCTCGGCAGGATGCCTCGCCGCCAGCAGGTGCAGCGCCTTGGCAAACAGCAGATGGCTGCGGCGATAGGTGAATTCGGGCTTCAGCACCGGGCTGGCCAGCGCCGCATCGCAAGCCTCTGCGCCCGACAGGCCCATCAGGACCGACTGATCGGGGCGGATATCCTCGTTTTGCGTGACGAGGCCAAACAGCAGCGAGGCGCTGAGATAGGCATCGGACCGACCCGGCGCCTGAAACCCGTCACACGAAGGAAAGGCCACGTCATCCGGAATGGCCGCAGCCTGTGCCGGAACAGCGGCAAGACCGAGCACCACGCCCGCCACAATCCGCAGTCTTGTCATGCCATCGCCCCCGCGTGATCCCCTGTTTCGGGTCATAGCCCACCAATCCGGTTCAAACCATGCGCAATCGCACCTGCCGGCAAGGGATTGCCCGACTGTGCCCCGCGGAGTGTTGGCCAGAAACGTTGCCGGATGCGGTCTTGTCATGGTGGCCGCACGCTGCCCGCAAACCCCAAGCCCTCCTGCCCCAGCGGTTCCACGAAAAAGGGGCGATGGTTTGCACCATCGCCCCTGAATTCAACGGGATATCCCGCCGGCTTTCGATCAGTCGTCAGACTTCAGGAACGCCGGAATGTGATCGGGCGCCGGGCCGTCATCACGATTGCCGTCACGATCCGGGCGCGGGCCGCGCGGGCCACGGTCATCGCCGCGACCCCGGCCGCCGCGATCACCGCCACGGTCGTTGCGGGGGCCACGGCGGTCACCGCGGTCACCACGATCGGGGCGATCGCCGCGCGGTTCGCGCGGTTCGCGCGCCGGGCGGGTGTCTTCGAGTTCGGCACCGGTTTCCTGATCAACCACCCGCATCGACAGGCGCACTTTGCCGCGCTGGTCGATTTCGAGCACTTTGACCTTTACGTCCTGGCCTTCCTTGACGACGTCACCCGGCTTTTCCACGCGCTCGTTGCGCATTTCCGACACGTGAACCAGGCCGTCCTTGCCGCCCATGAAGTTCACGAATGCGCCGAAATCGACAATGTTGACGACTTTGCCGTTGTAGACTTTGCCCACTTCGGCTTCTTCGACAATGCCGAGGATCCACTGGCGGGCCGCTTCGATCTGGGTCAGGTCGGAAGAGCTGATCTTGATCAGGCCTTCGTCGTCGATATCGACTTTGGCGCCGGTGGTGGCAACGATTTCGCGGATCACCTTGCCGCCGGTGCCGATGATGTCGCGGATCTTCGACTTGTCGATCTGCAGCGTTTCGATCCGCGGCGCATGCGCCGACAGTTCGCCGCGGACTTCACCCAGGGCCTTGGTCATTTCACCCAGGATATGCGCGCGGCCACCCTTGGCTTGTGCCAGTGCAGCGCGGAAGATTTCCTCGGTAATCCCGGCGATCTTGATGTCCATCTGCATCGTGGTGATGCCTTCGCTGGTGCCGGCCACCTTGAAGTCCATGTCACCCAGGTGATCTTCATCACCCAGGATGTCGGACAGCACGGCGAACTTGTCACCTTCGAGGATCAGACCCATGGCGATGCCCGAAACCGGGCGAGCCAGCGGCACGCCCGCATCCATCATCGACAGCGACCCGCCGCAGACCGTCGCCATCGACGACGAGCCGTTGGATTCGGTAATGTCCGACAAGACGCGGATGGTATAGGGAAAATCTTCCTTCGACGGCAGCACCGGGTTCAGCGCGCGCCATGCCAGCTTTCCATGGCCGACTTCACGACGACCGGGGGCGCCGAAACGGCCAACTTCGCCAACCGAATAGGGTGGGAAGTTATAGTGCAGCATGAACCGCTGATACGACAGGCCATCAAGGCCGTCGATCATCTGTTCGGCGTCCTTGGTGCCCAGCGTGGTGGTGCAGATCGCCTGCGTTTCACCGCGCGTGAACAACGAAGACCCGTGCGTGCGCGGCAGGAAGCCGACAATCGCTTCGATCGGGCGAACCTGATCAACACGGCGACCGTCGATCCGTTCCCCATCCTTGAGGATGGCGGTGCGCACGATGTCGGCTTCGACCTTTTTCAGGGTCTTGATCGCCACCATCCGGGTTTGCGGCGCTTCGTCGGCAAAGGCGGCCTTCGCCTTGTCACGCGCCGCGTTCAGCGCGTTGGCACGTTCCGACTTGTTCATCAGCTTGTAGGCTGCGGCAATATCCTTGCCGACCAGATCCTTGAGCTTCTTCTTGATGTCGGCAGTGTTGTCCGACAGGTCGATTTCCCAGGGGTCCTTGGCCGCCTTTTCCGCCAGATCGATGATCGCGTTGATCACCTTGCGGATTTCGGCATGCGCAAACAGCACGCCGCCAAGCATGGTGTCTTCGCTCAGTTCCTTGGCCTCGGATTCGACCATCATCACCGCGTTGCCGGTGGCGGCCACAACCAGATCGAGCAGGCCTTCCTTGACTTGTGCCATCGACGGATTGAGCTGGTATTCGCCATCCTTGAAGCCGACGCGCGCAGCGCCGATCGGGCCCATGAACGGAACGCCCGAAATGGTGAGCGCGGCAGAGGCCGCAATCATCGCCACAACATCCGGCTCGGTTTCACCGTCATAGCTCAGAACCTGGCAGATGACGTTGATTTCGTTGTAGAACCCTTCGGGGAACAGCGGCCGCACGGGGCGGTCGATCAGGCGCGAAACCAGCGTTTCCTTTTCGGTAGCGCCGCGTTCCCGCTTGAAAAAGCCGCCCGGAATGCGTCCGGCAGCCGAAAACTTTTCCTGATAGTGAACGGTCAGCGGGAAAAAGTCCTGCCCTTCCTTCACCGACTTGGCGGCGGTAACCGCGCAAAGCACGACGGTTTCACCATACGTGGCCAAAACCGCGCCATCGGCCTGACGGGCGATGCGGCCGGTTTCGAGAGTGAGGGTCTTTCCGCCCCACTCCAGCGATACTGTCTTGACGTCAAACATGCTATGTCCTTCAGCCCGCGGGGCCCTATTGCCGGGCGGGATTTACTGCCGGGGGTTCCGTCCCGGTCCGGTGCGGGGCTTTTGTCTACCCCAGGGGCCACCGCCGGATTGCGGAACGGCCCGGATGCAAAAAGCGGCCCGCAACGGGGCCGCTTCCTGCTTTTCCTACTTACGCAGACCCAGCTTCTGGATCAGGGCGTTGTAGCGCTCGACATCCTTTTTCTTCAGATAGTCGAGCAGGCTGCGCCGCTTGTTCACCATTTGCAGCAAACCGCGCCGCGAATGGTTGTCCTTGTGGTGCAGCTTGAAATGTTCGGTCAGATTGACAATGCGCTCGGTCAGGATCGCAACCTGGACTTCGGGCGAGCCCGTGTCACCGGCCGCGCGCGCGTTGTCCGTGATGATGATCTGCTTTTTTTCAGCGGTAACCGTCATTGTCATTCACTCCGCGACATCGGATAGATTGAAACCCCTGGCCACGCGCAGCGCGCCGCCCGAAAGATCGACAAGCGCCACCGGAACCATGCCGGATCGCGCAAGCCAAAGCCCGTCGGATAGGGGCAACCCCGTCAGAACGCGGCCCTGTCGGACCGCCCTTGCCTGTTCGGGGTCGAGATCAAGAGCCGGGATGTCGTCCAGCCCTGCCTCCAACGGCAAGATCATATGTTCAAGAGTTGCGCCCTTAGCGATTGTGTCCAATTTGTCCAGTGAAATCGCCTGCGCCAGGTCGAACGGCCCGGCGCGCAGGCGGCGCAACATGGTAACATGGCCCACCGTGCCCAGCCCCAGCGCGATATCGCGCGCAAGGCTGCGGATATAAGTGCCCTTGGACACGTCGGCAGTCAGGGTGAGCGTGGCAAGGCGTTGCGCGGGATCATCGGGCCGGTCGGCCGGATCGACGTCCAGCCGATGAATGGTGACCGCGCGCGTGGCCAGTTCCACCACCTCGCCCGCGCGCGCCAGATCATAGGCGCGCCGACCATCGACTTTCAGCGCGGAATAGGCCGGCGGCACTTGCGCGATCGGGCCGGTAAAGCGCGGCAGCACGGCCACAATTTCGGCCCAGGCCGGCAAATGGTCGGCGCGGGCAATCACCTGGCCCTCCAGATCGAGCGTATCGGTCTGCGTGCCGAACGCGATGGTGAAAGCATAGGCCTTGGTCGCATCGAGCATGCGCCCGGCGAGTTTGGTCGCCTCACCCAGCGCAATCGGCAAAACGCCGGTGGCCAGCGGATCGAGCGTGCCGCCGTGGCCCACTTTCACTTTGCCGTGCCCGCCCTGGCGCAGCACCCGCTTCACCGCCGCCACGCCCTGGGTCGAACCGAGCCCCGCCGGCTTGTCGAGCACAATCCAGCCGTGGACGCTCATGCCCCGGGCTGCAGCCCCGGCGATCCTGCCACCCACGAGGCCAGCTGGCCGAACTGATCGAGCAGCCAACCCACCGGCGGCAGCAGAATGCGATCGGCCAGATGGAGCGACGGCGCCAATTGCGGCAGGACCACGAAGACCAGCGCAAACAGGATGATCCCGAACGGTTCGATCCGGTCGAGCAGGCGGGCCAACGGCATCGGCGCGACACCGCGCAAGATGCGCGACCCGTCGAACGGCGGCAGCGGCAACAAGTTGAACAGCCCCAGAAAGCAGTTGAACTCGACGAAATTGCGCAAATTGTAGAACAGGAAAGTCAGCACCGCACCAGGCGTGCCCGCCGGCCCCAGCGCGCGCGCGATCAGGCCGATGACCACAGAGCTGGCCGCGGCCAGCACGAAATTGGTGGCCGGCCCCGCCGCACCGACCAGCGCCATGTCGCGCTTGGGATGACGCAGGCGGTTATAGTTCACCGGCACCGGCTTGGCCCAGCCAAACACCGGCAGGCCCGCCAGATGGAGCGCGGCGGGCAGGATGATCGTGCCGAACGGATCGACATGGCGCAGCGGATTGAGGCTGAGCCGCCCGCGTTCCGATGCGGTGGGATCGCCCAGCCGGCGCGCCATCAGGCCATGCGCCACTTCGTGGAACACGATGGCAAAGATCATCGGCAGGATGATCGTCGCCGCATCGTACAGCGCGGCGTTCATGACGGTGTCCCGTTCGCCCATTCAAGCCGCAGAAGGCTGAAAATCACGGTATCGCGCACGTGGCCGGTCCATGTCACGCGTTCGGCGCGCAGCAGGCCTTCGCGTGTTGCGCCCAGCTTCAGCACCGCGGCCTGGCTGCGGGCATTGCGCTGATCAACTTTGAACACCACGCGTTCCAGCCCGCAGGCAAAGGCATGATCGAGCAGCACCTGCTTCACCCGGCGGTTGAACCCGGTGCCGCGCAGGGCCGGCACGATATAGCTGTTGCCGATCTCGATCGACCAGCCCGGCTGGCCCTGATCGATCCACGCGGTCATGCCGACCAGCGCGTCATCGGCCAGAATGGCATAGCAGCGGCGCTGGATGCCGCCGGCAATCAGCCGGTCAAACTGCGGATCGAAATCGGCGCCCAGATAATTGAACGGATAGACCTGCCAGATATCCTGGTCCGCCGCGCAAGCCGCACGCAGCGCCTCGCGATGCGCCTCGGTCAGCGGCACCAGCGCCAGATTGCCCTCGTGCAGGGGCACAAACAGACCATCATCGGTCATCAGGTCAGTCCTCTGCGTCGGCTGCGTCCGCCGCGTCGGCAGCGTCGGCAGGGCCCAGATCCCGGCTGACGCGCGGATCGCTCAGCAGGCGGTCGATACGGCCTGCCACGTCAAAGCTTTCATCGGCGACAAAACGGATTTTCGCCGCGTATTTCAGCTTCAATCGCCCGGCGACCTCTTTCTGGAAATAGGCCGTGTTGGTGCGCAGCGCTTTCAACACCGCCTCTTCATCGCTGCCCAGCAGCGATTTGACATAGGCCGTGGCAAGCCGGAGATCGGGCGCCATGCGCACTTCGGTAACCGAAACGGTGTGCGCGCTCAGCACATCATCATGCACCTGCTGGCGCAGCAACAGTTCCGACAGGATATGGCGCACGTGTTCGCCCACTTTCAGCAGGCGGACATTGCGGGATTCGGGGGTTTGTGCGGGCCGTGCCAAAGTCTGTGTCTATCCGTTATTCCGGTCCTTCCCGCCGCGGGGAGAGGGAGCAGCCGCAGGGTGGTGGAGGGGCATTTTAGCCGGGCGCACCGTTGCCGATACTGCGCCCGGGGCCTGGCCCCTCCACCACCCTGCGGGTGGTCCCCCTCCCCGGTTCAGGGAGGATTTTCTGGTCTCCCCAAACCGGGGAGTGTCTAGTTACAGCGTGCGGGCGCGTTCTTCGACTTCGAACACTTCCAGCGTGTCGCCGGGTTTGATGTCGTTGGTATCCTGCAGCATCACGCCGCATTCCAGACCCGCGCGCACTTCGGCCACGTCGTCCTTGAACCGGCGCAGCGAGGCGATCGTGGTTTTCGACACGATAACGTCGTTGCGGGTAAGACGCGCGTAGATGCCCTTGCGGATATAGCCTTCGAGCACCAGCAGACCGGCCGCCTTGTCGCGCTTGCCGGCGGGGAACACTTCCTTGACCTCTGCGCGGCCGACCACGGTTTCGATGCGTTCCGGGCCAAGCTCGCCGGCCATTTCGCGCGCGATTTCGTCGGTCAGCTGATAGATCACCTCGTGATATTTCAGCTGCACCTTGTTGCGCTGGATCAGTTCGCGCGCCTTGGCATTGGGACGCACGTTGAACCCGATGATCGGGGCCCCCGTGGCCTGCGCCAGGGTGACGTCGCCTTCGGTAATCGCACCCACGCCCGATTGCAGCACGCGCACCTTGATCTCGTCGGTCGAAAGGCGGTTGAGCGCGTTAACGATCGCCTCGGTCGATCCCTGCACATCGGCGCGGATCACCACCGGATATTCGATCACTGCTTCCTTGGCCTTCAGGGCCGAGAACATGGTGTCGATGGTCGCCTGGCTCGAAGTCGTACGCTTGGTATTGGCCAGTTCCTGACGATAAGCTGCCACTTCGCGCGCACGCGCCTCGTTTTCGACCACGGTCAGCGTGTCGCCGGCCATCGGCACCCCACCCAGACCCAGCACTTCGACCGGCAACGAGGGGCCGGCGGTCTTGATCTGCCGCCCCTTGTCATCCAGCATCGCGCGCACGCGGCCGGACTGCGTGCCGACAACCAGCACATCGCCGATTTTCAGCGTGCCGCGCCGCACCAGCACGGTGGCCAGCGGCCCCTTGCCCTTGTCCAGCTTGGCCTCGACCACGGTCGCCTCGGCAGCGCGATCGGGATTGGCG
Source organism: uncultured Sphingomonadales bacterium (assembly GCA_903832325.1). GTDB lineage: Bacteria > Pseudomonadota > Alphaproteobacteria > Sphingomonadales > Sphingomonadaceae > Novosphingobium. The sequence goes on from CAILBC010000037.1 coordinate 10,353, forward strand.
CGCAGTTCCAGCAATTCGGCCTGGAGCAGGATCTTTTCGATCAGCGTGTCGAGCCCGACGCCGGTACGCGCCGACAGTTCGACATCCTGCACATCGCCCGACATTTCCTCGACCAGAACTTCGTATTCCAGCAGGCGTTCGCGGATCTTCTGGGGATTGGCCTCGGGCTTGTCACACTTGGTGATCGCCACGATCATCGGCACGCCGGCGGCCTTGGTGTGATTGATCGCCTCAACCGTCTGCGGCATGATCCCGTCGTCGGACGCAACCACCAGCACCACGATATCGGTGACATTGGCGCCGCGCATGCGCATTTCAGTAAAGGCTTCGTGGCCGGGCGTATCAAGGAAGGTGATGAAATCGCCCGCCTTTGTCTTGATCTGATAGGCGCCGATATGCTGCGTGATACCGCCGGCTTCGCCGCGCACCACGTCGGTGCCGCGCAGCGCGTCGAGCAGGCTGGTCTTGCCGTGATCAACATGGCCCATGATCGTAACCACCGGCGGACGCGGCTTCAGCGAGCCTTCGGAATCGACATCGGCGGCGTTGTCGATATCGACATCGGCATCGCTGACGCGCTGCACGTTGTGGCCGAAATCGGTCACCAGCAGTTCGGCCGTATCCTGGTCGATCGCCTGGTTGATGGTCACCATCATGCCCATCTTGAACAGCGCCTTGACCAGATCGGCGGCCTTTTCGGCCATCCGGTTGGCCAGTTCCTGCACGGTAATCGCTTCGGGCACGACCACGTCGCGCACCTGCTTTTCGCGCACATGCTGCTGCCCGGCGAAATGCGCACGGCGTTCCTTTTCGCGCGCCCGCTTCAGCGCGGCGAGCGAACGGGCGCGCGCGCCTTCGTCTTCGTTCAGCGCGCGGGTCACGGTCAGCTTGCCGGCCTGGCGCCGATCGTTGGCATTCTTGTCACGCGGCGCATGCGCGGGCTTTTTCGCCGCCGGTTCGGGCCGCTTGATCGGGGCCACCGGGGTGAAACGGCGCGGCGCAGTCGCCACCGGGCCCGAAGGCGCAGCGCTGCCGGCTTCATCGGCTACCGGCGCGGCGGCCGCTTCAGCCACTGGGGCTTCGGCCCCAGGTGCGGGCGATGCAGGCGCGGGCGATGCCGGGGCGGGCGAGGCAGGGGTGGCGGCGGGGGCAGAAGCCGGATCGGCGACCGGCTCGGCAACCGGGGTGGATACCGGTTCGGCGGGTGCCTGCGGCGCCGAGGGATCGTCGGCGCGGCGCTGCTCTTCGGCGCGGCGACGCGCTTCGTCGGCCAGATGCTGGCGTTCTTCCTGTTCGCGGCGGTTGGCGGCCTCGGCCGAGAACAGGCGCGCCTCTTCGGCTTCGCGCAGCAGTCGAGCCTGCAATTCCTGGCGCGTTTCGCGCGATGCGGCAGGCGCCGAAGGCGGCGGCGGTGGCGGCGTGGGGCGCGCAACCGGGGCCGCGACCACGGGTGCCGGCGGCGCGACGGGCGCTTCGGCCACGGCGGCTTCACCCGGACGCGGCATGATCTTGCGCCGCTTCACTTCGACCACAACCTTGTTGGTGCGGCCGTGGCTGAAGGTCTGCTTGACCTCCCCGGCCTCCACGGAGGTCTTCAGGCCCAGCGGCCTGCGGCCCAGTGTCGGCTTCTTGTCGCTATCGCTCATCGAACTCATTTGTCCTTCGTACTTGATACGTCATCCGGGATTGCCGCGCCTGCTGCCCCCGCGCCCTCTGGGGCGTCCGGATCGGCAACAGGTGTGGAACCCGTGAAATGCAAAAGGCGCCCGAGCAGCCCTGTCACGCGCGCGGCGGCAGCGGCATCGGTCAGCGCCAGATGAACGACGTTGTCGCGGCCCAATGCCACAGACAACGCCGCCCGGTCCAGCGGCAAGATCATGCCCTTCAATCCGGTACCTTCGGCCTGCTGGCCAACGCGCCAGGCCTGGGCCAGCTTGTTTGCGCCATCATCGCCGGCATCGCTGGCATGGCCGAGGAAATGGACAACCCCGGCACGCGCCGCAGCGGCAATTTTTTCAGTACCCAGCACGATCATCCCCGATCGCAGTTCAATCCCCAGCCGATCGGCCAGCGCACGGCGCAAGGCGACCTCGATCCGGTCGGACAGATCGGCGGGAATCGACAGCGGGCTGCCCTTGAAGGCACGCGCCAACGCGCCCTTCAGCTTGCCCTTGGCCAGCGCGAGATCGAGTTCGGCACGCGTGACGCCAATCCAGGCCCCCCGCCCCGGCGCGCGCGCCAGCACATCGGGCAGCACATCGCCATCGGGTGACAGCGCCAGCCGGATCAGCCCGTCGCGCGCATCGTGCAGGCCTGACAGGATGCAGCGCCGTTCGGGCGCGGCAGCTTTGGCAGCAATTGCGGGTCTTTCAGGCGCGGCTTCACACCCCGCCGGACTGTCATGGTCCGGCTGGTGTGGCACGGGGGTGCCGGCCGCGCCCCGGTGTTTCACCGGGCCGCGGGCCTTGCCCCGGATGGATGCGCTTAGCGGCTCATTGCGAGGATTCCGCATCGGCGGCCTCCTCGGTTGGAGCCGCAGCGGTGGCGGGTTCGTCTTCGAACCAGTGCGCGCGTGCGGCCATGATCACTTCGTTGCCCTGGTCTTCGGTCAGGCCATATTCGCCCAGCACACCGCCCTTGTCCTCGGTGCGTTCGGACCGTTCGCGACGGTCCGGGCGTTCATTGCTGTTGCTGCGGCGGCGCTGTTCGTTGACCCGCTTGCGCGTGATCAGTTCGTCGGTCGAAAGATCGGCCAGATCGTCCAGCGTCTTGATCCCCGCCTTGCCCAGCGTAACGAGCATGGCCTCGGTCAGATGCGGCAGCTCGGCCAGCGCGTCTTCGACACCCAGCGCACGGCGTTCCTCGCGCTGGCCTTCTTCGCGGCGTTCCAGTGCTTCCAATGCGCGGTTCTGCAGCTCTGCGGCGAGTTCATCGTCAAACCCGTCGATGTTCGACAGCTCGCTGATTTCGATATAGGCGACTTCTTCCAGCTCGCTGAACCCTTCGGCCACAAGCAGCTGCGACAGCGTTTCGTCGACATCGAGTTCTTCCTCGAAGGTCTTGGACCGTTCGGTGAATTCCTTCTGCCGCTTTTCCGAAGCCTCGGCCTCGGTCATGATGTCGATCGCCGAACCCGTCAGCGACGATGCCAGCCGCACATTCTGCCCGCGGCGGCCGATTGCCAGGCTCAGCTGGTCATCGGGCACCACCACTTCGATGCGGCTTTCTTCTTCGTCGATCACCACGCGGCTGACAGTTGCCGGCTGCAACGCGTTGACCACGAATGTCGCGGTGTCTTCGCTCCAGGGGATGATGTCGATCTTTTCGCCCTGCAGTTCCTGCACCACCGCCTGCACGCGGCTGCCCTTCATCCCGACGCAGGCGCCGACCGGATCGATCGAGCTGTCGCGGCTGATCACGCCGATCTTGGCGCGGCTGCCGGGATCACGCGCGGCGGCCTTGATCTCGATGATGCCGTCATAGATTTCGGGCACTTCCTGGGCAAACAGGCGCTTCATGAATTCGGGGTGCGCGCGGCTGAGGAAAATCTGCGGCCCGCGGTTGGTGCGTTCCACTTTCAGGATCAGCGCGCGCACGCGTTCGCCCACGCGAGGCACTTCGCGCGGGATTTGCTGATCGCGCCGGATCACGCCTTCGGCGCGGCCCAGGTTGACGATCACGTGGCCGAATTCGACCGACTTGATCACCCCGGTGATCACTTCGCTCACGCGGTCCTTGAATTCCTCGAACTGGCGCTCACGTTCGGCGTCGCGCACTTTCTGGAAAATCACCTGCTTGGCCGATTGCGCATCGATCCGGCCCAGATCGACCGGCGGCAGCGGATCGACGATGAAATCGCCCACTTTCGCGCCAGGCTGCAGCTTGTCGGCCTGCTTCAGGTCAACCTGCTTGAAATAGTCTTCAACATCTTCGACCACTTCGACCACGCGCCACAGGCGCAGATCGCCGGTGCGCGGGTCCAGCTTGGCGCGGATGTCGTTTTCGGCGCCATAGCGGTTGCGCGCCGATTTCTGGATCGCTTCTTCCATCGCCTCGATGACGATCGATTTGTCGATCATCTTTTCCGTGGCGACCGCGTTGGCAATCGCCAGGAGCTCGGCGCGGTTGGCAGAAATCGCACTGGCCATCGGTTAGTCTTCCTGTTCTTCGTCGAGTGTTTCCGCGCCGGTCATGTCGATCGGGCGGGAAGCTGCAATCAGCCGGTCGGTCAGGATCAGCTTGGCATGGGCAACACAATCGAACGGCACCGTATATATCACGGCATCCTCTTCGATCGAAATCGTGTTTGTGGCGGCATCGAAACCGACCAGATCGCCGCGCAGGCGCTTGCGCCGATCCATCAGTTCCTTCAGCTCGATCCGTGCTTCGTGCCCGGTCCAGGCCGCAAAATCCTTGGGCCGGGTGAGCGGCCGGTCGATCCCGGGCGAGCTGACTTCCAGCCGATAGGCGCCCTGCACCAGCACTTCGCCGTCTTCTTCCAGCGCGTCGATCACATCGGACACGCGCCGCGACAGCGCGGCACAATCCTCGATCAGCAACTGCCCGGTTTCAGGGCGTTCGGCCATGATCTGCAGCGTGTGCTCTTCATCGCCGACTTCGGTCTTGCCGAACAGCGCCACGCGCACGAGATCAAACCCCAGCGCACGCGCCTCGGGCTCGATGATCTCGGTCAGACGGGCATTATCGGCCATGCATGCTCCAATGGCGATGACGGGCAACCCATGCGGGAAGTCAGCCATCCGAAACGGTAAACCCCGCCGGGGCCGTTTGGTGGCACCAGCCTGACCTTGCTTTCACAATGTCGGGATTGATGCGCCGATTAATCCCGTCGCAGCCGAAACGCAAGCGCAAAGCGGCGATGCAATCCGATTGCCATGCGCCCTGCCCGATTTGCCGCGCCATACAATCGCACCCCACCCAATCATCGGTAAAAAATGCGATACTTTGGCGAAAAACCCCACCGTTCCGATATGCCAAAACCAGTAAATTCGCGCAAATCTGCCAATTTTCGCATTTGGCACGGCCCGTGCAACCAATCCGGCAACCGCAGCGGACGGGCCCAGAACCCCCGCGCCGCTGCGGACAGACCAACACGGATGGAGAAATGCACCATGAAGACCCTGACCTATTTGTCCGCCTCGCTGATCCTCACCCTGTCGCTGATGGCGGCCACGGTTGCCGTGCCGCTGAGCAGCGCGCCGATTTTCGCCTGAACCCCGAAACCAGCACCACATCGGAGCCAATCATCATGAGCAACCGTTTCCGCCTGAACCGCGCCAATGGCAAATTTCTGGGCGTCTGCGCCGGAATTGCCGATCATTTCGGCTGGGACCCGATGCTGGTGCGTGCCGGCTTCGTGATCGGCACGCTGGCCGGGTTCGGCTCGGCCATCCTGGTCTACATCGCGATCGCGCTGATCGCGGATTGAAAAGGAAAGCGCGCGCCGGTCAGACCGCCTCGGCCCGGGCGAAGGGGGAAAAATCGGTGTCGGTATCATAGACATCGACCCCCTCGTGCCGCTTCAGAAAGGCGACAATCCAATAGGTGAACGGGGTCAGCGCCACTTCCCACAGCACTTTCATCGCCCAGTTGGTGATCATCACGGTGATCACCGCACTGTTGCTCCAGGTGCCCAGAAACGCGATCGGATAGAACAGCGCGCTATCCACCGCCTGGCCAAAGATCGTCGAGCCCCAGGTGCGGGTGAACAGCCAGCGCCCCTGCGTCCAGACTTTCATCCGCGCCAGCACGAAGGAATTGACGAATTCCCCGGCCCAGAACGCAATCACCGAGGCAGCGACAATCCGCCAGGTGCTGCCGAACACCGAATCATACGTGGTCTGGCACAGTGCGCCCTTGGAATTGGCAGCCAGAAACCCGGCAAAGCGCGGATCGCCGACCGACGCGCAGCCCCAGTCGGGCGAGGCCGGCATGGCCACCACGACATAGCTCATCAACGCCATGAACAGCAGCGCGAAAAAGCCCACCCACACGCAGCGCCGCGCATTGGCATAGCCATAGACTTCGGTCAGCACGTCGCCGAGCACGTACGAGATCGGGAAGAACAGTATCCCCGCGCCAAAGGTCACGCCATCAACCCGCGCCAGCTTGGCCGCGCCGATCAGGTTCGACAGCAGCAGGATGCCGACAAACGCCGCCATCATGTAGTCGAAATAGCGGAAATGGCGCCGCGCGCCGCTGTTGCCGTCGATGCGGGATAGCTGTTCGGTCATGGCGAGCGAAGCTAGCGCCTATTGCCGCACGTGCAAGGTGGAAAGAGGCCACTGGCGGCAAAGCGCCATTGCCCTTTGATCCCGGTTTGCCGCCGGCATGGCCACCCGGTCACGGCTCATTGGTAATAGCTGCTCTTTCGCCGGGTGTCGGGAGAGATCCGCCAGTCGGCAGGCAGCTTCAGGATGCAGGCAGTCCCATACCATTGCCCGACCTCGCCCAGGAAATAGGCCTGCCGCACCGGATCGATGTCCCCCAGCTTGTGGATCTGCGGCAGCGTGAACGTTGCCGCGCTCCACATGCGATATTCGAGTACCCGAGCCTGCTCCGCCGCATCGAGCACGCGCGCCTGTTCGGCCGCATCGAGCGGTCCTCCGGTCTGCTTCAGGGCGCGCAGGCGACCGATCGCCTGGGCTTCATCGCCGTTGGTCTTTTCCATGTACGGCATCTGGTCATAGCTTGCGTCGAACACGTCCTGCCTGGCCGGCGGCACATGCTCCATGGCGCCTGTATGCGACGCATCATCACGAGCCCGGGTATCATACGACAGAAAACTCACGCGGTAGCCGTTGACCAGCCGCACCATGTCGGCCCGGCTTGCATTGTGTTCGATGCCGGCGCGAATGCCATCAAGGCTCGCCACCAGGCAATCATGCATGACGACCCGTTGATAGACTTGCGGACCATCGTCCTCCAGCAATTCGTGGAGCATCGCCGTTTCGGCAGCTTCGACTTTGTGCGCCCATTCAGCGCGGACAATCAGCTGTTCCAGACCAAGCGCGATCAGGATGCCGCAAACGATCGTGCCGATCTCGGTGAGGAATTCGCGCCAGGAATGCGCAGCTTTCGGCTTGTGGATGTCCATTGGTTCGGTCTCGGCTGGTGGCGGGGTCTCAGAGGATTCCATTGTGGGCCTGCAGCATGGTTGGCGGCATCGTGGGCGACATGGTGGCGGGCTCCGGCGCGTGAATGCAGGCCTGCGGTGCAGACATGATGCCGCAACGCTGCCGCTGCCGATCCGGTTCGTCCCCAGCCCCCGCGAGGATCCTAACAGGTTCCCGCCGCCGGTTCGCACCCTTTTTGATCCGGATCGATCCCTGCCCGGCCGGTTGCCTGCGCCTCAAAAAATTTTGGGCATTCGGGCACAATATCTGAATTGTCGCACACCCGGTGCGCGGCCATAGTCGGCGCCTTGAACAGATGCGAACGCCTTGGGGAGCGGATGAAAACCAGCGCTGAAATCGTCATTATCGGCGGCGGCATCATGGGCGCCAGCCTGTTGTATCACCTTGCGGAACTGGGCTGCACCGATACGCTGCTGATTGAAAAGGACGAATTGACGTCCGGATCAACCTGGCATGCCGCCGGCCAGTGCCCCAGCATCACCGGCAGTTTCAACCTGGCAAAGATGCATGCGTACAGCAACGCGCTCTATCCCCGGCTGGAGGGGCTGACCGGCCACTATGTCAGCTGGCACAAATCGGGCGGCATCCGCTTTGCCACCAACGAGCGAGAACTCGCCTGGCTGCGTCAGATTCAGGGCTATTCGAAAATCATCGGCTTTTCGATGGACATCATCAGCCCCGAAGAAATCCGCCGGATCAACCCCTTCGTCACCACCGAAGGCGTGATCGCCGGCGGCTATACCACCGATGATGGCCACGCCGATCCTTCGGGCATCTGCAACGCGCTGGCAATCGGCGCAAAGGCGATGGGTGCAACCATCCAGCGGAAAAACCGCGTGACCGGGCTGACCCAGCTGCCCTCGGGCGAATGGGATGTGCAAACCGAACAAGGCACCGTGCGCGCCGGCACCGTGGTCAACGCCGCCGGCTGCTATGCCCGCGCGGTGGCGCAAATGGCCGGAATCGACATTCCGGTCACCAACATGGAACACCACTATATCGTTACCGACCCGATCCCCGCGTTCAAGGAGCGCGACACGGAAATCCCGGTGATGCGCTGCCCCTGGGTATCGGGCTATTTCCGCCAGGAACAGAAAAGCGGGCTGATCGGCGTTTATGAAAACACCGATCTGGCCGAAGCCTGGGCGCCGGGCGGCCAGCCGCGCTGGGAATCGACCAGCGAACTGTTTCAGGGCGATCTCGACCGCATCGCCCCCTGGCTGGAACGCGCGATAGAGCGCATGCCGGTGTTTGGCGAAGTCGGCATCCGCAGCGTGATCAACGGCGCGATCCCGCACACCCCCGATGGCGGCCCGCTGCTGGGGCCGGCCGCAGGGCTGACCAATTTCTGGCACTGCTGCGGCACGTCGTTCGGCATCGCGCAGGGCGGCGGCGCGGGCAAATATCTGGCGCAGTGGATGCTCCACGGCGATTCCGAGATCAACATGGTTGAATTCGACCCGCGCCGCTATGGCGCGTTCGCCGATACCGATTACAGCCGGGCCAAAGTCTTCCTCGATTACCGGATGACTTTCACCACCCGCCTGCCGGGTGAGGAAGAGCCCGATGGCCGCCCCCGCCGCACCAGCCCGATCCATGACCGGTTGCGCGCTGCGGGCGCGGTCTATGGCGAAACCTTTGGCTGGGAACGGCCCAAATGGTTTTCCACCGATGGGCGCGAGGAACAGGGTGGCTATGGCCGGACCAACGTGTTCGACGTGGTTGCCGCCGAATGCGCCGCCGTCACCGGGCGGGTCGGCCTGCTCGATCTGAGCGGCTTTGCCAAATATGACGTCACCGGCCCCGATGCCGAAGCATTCCTGAACCGCATTTGCGCCAATCGCATGCCGGTGCGCGCCGGCGGCATCGGCCTGGTCCACCTGCTGTCGCATGCCGGGCGGATCGCGGGCGAAATGACCGTGACGCGGCTGGCCGACGATCATTTCTATTGCCTGTCGGCGGCCGCCGCCGAACTGCGCGATCGGGATCACATGACGCAGGCGCGCCTGCCGCACGAACGCGTGACCATCGCCAATGTTACCGATGCGCGCGGCGTGCTGGTGGTCAGCGGGCCGCGGTCGCGCGATCTGCTTGCGCCGCTGACCGATGCGGACCTGGGCAACGATGCCTTCCGCTATCTTTGCGGGCGCGAAATCACCATTGCCGGGGTGCCCTGCCGCGCGCTGCGTGTGTCTTACGTTGGCGAACTCGGCTGGGAACTGCACCCGGCAATGGCCGACTTGCCCGCGCTTTATGACGCGCTGTGGACTGCCGGGCAGCCGCTGGGCGTCGCCAATTACGGGCTCTATGCGGTGAACGCCATGCGCATGGAAAAGGCCTATAAAGGCTGGGGTTCGGAACTGACCAACGAGCTGACCATGATCGAGGCGGACATGCCGCGGTTCCTGGCGCTCAAAAAGGACGATTTTGTTGGCAAGGCCGCCACGCTCGCCGCGCCAGACCGGTTTCGCATCGTCTATGGCGAAGTTGACGCCATCGATACCGATGCGCGCGGCGCCGAACCGTGCATGGTGGGCGATGCGTGCATCGGCCTCACCACCTCGGGCGGATATGGCCACCGCACGGGCAAAAGCCTGTTCTTTGCCTGCGTGCCGCATGGCCATGCCGCCCCCGGCGCGCAGTTCGACATCATTTTGCAGGGCGAGCGCCGCGCGGCCACCGTATTGGGCGCGCCCGCGTTCGACCCTGACAACGCCCGCATGAAAGCCTGAAATCGTGGCAGACCTTCCCAACAAAGCGCGCGTGGTGATTGTCGGCGGCGGGGTGATCGGCTGTTCGATCGCCTATCACCTCACCCGGATCGGGTTTGACGATGTCGTCCTGCTGGAACGCAAGGCGTTGACCAGCGGCACCACCTGGCACGCGGCGGGCCTGGTCGGCCAGTTGCGCCCCAGCATAAACATGACGAAGCTCGCCAAATATACCGGCGAGCTTTACCGCGGGCTTGAGGCCGAAACCGGCCAGGCCACCGGCTATCGCCAGTGCGGATCGATCTCGATGGCGACCAATGCCGAACGCTTTGAAGAGCTGAAGCGCAGCGCATCGATGGCCAAAGTGTTCGACCTGCCGGTGCATGTGATTTCGCCCGATGAAATCCGCGCGCTGGCGCCGATCGTCAACGTGGATGATATTGTCGGCGGCATCCATATCCCCAGCGACGGCTATGCCAATGCGGTGGATATCACCCAGGCCCTGGCCAAAGGCGCGCGCAACCGCGGCGCGCGCATTTTCGAAAACACCAAAGTCACCAAAATCCGCCACGACGGCACGCGCGTGACCGGGGTCGATACCGAATTCGGGCCGATCGAAGCCGATCATGTCGTGCTGGCCGGCGGCATGTGGACTCGCGATCTGGCTGCCAGCATCGGCGTGACTGTGCCGCTGCACGCCTGCGAACACTATTACGTGCTGTTCGAAGGCGTCGCCGGGCTCGATCCCGGCCTGCCGGTGATCCGCGATTATGACCACTGCGGCTATTTCAAGCACGATGCGGGCAAGCTGCTGGTTGGCGCGTTCGAACCCAATGCCCGGCCCTGGGGCATGGACGGCATTCCCGAAGATTTCTGCTTTGACGAAATCGCCGGCAGTTTTGACCATTTCGAACCGATGCTTATGGACGCCATGCGCCGTGTCCCGGCGCTGGAAAACGCCGGCATCCAGAAATTCTTTTGCGGCCCCGAAAGCTTCACCCCCGATGTGCGCTATCACCTGGGCGAAAGTCCCGAGCTGAAGGGGTGCTTTGTCGCCGCGGGGCTCAATTCGATCGGCCTGCAATCGGCCGGCGGCGTGGGCAAAGTCATGGCCGAATGGATCCGCGACGGCATTCCGCCGGCCGATCTGTGGACGGTCGACGTGCGGCGCAACATGCCGTTCCAGATCAACCGCAAATACTTGCGCGAACGCGTGACCGAAAGCCTGGGGCTGCTTTATGCGACCCACTATCCGTTCAAACAGTATGCCACGGCGCGCGGCGTGCGCAAATCGGCGCTGCACGACCGGCTGGCCGCCGCCGGGGCCTGCTTTGGTGAGGCCTATGGCTGGGAACGCGCCAACTGGTATGGCGACGCGGGCACCACGCCCGAATACCGCTATTCCTATGGCCGGCAGAACTGGTTCGACAATTGCGCGGCCGAATGCCGCACGGTGCGCCATGATGTCGGCCTGTTCGATCAGTCTTCGTTCGGCAAATTCCGGCTGGAAGGGCGCGATGCCTGCGCCGTGCTCAACCGGGTCTGCGCCAACGATGTCGATGTGGCGCCCGGCCGGCTGGTCTATACCCAGTGGCTGAACGACAAAGGCGGGATCGAGGCAGACCTGACCGTTACCCGGTTGAGCGCGACCGCGTTCCTGATTGTCACCGGCGCCGAGACCGAAGTGCGCGATTTCGACTGGCTGAAACGCCATATTCCCGACGATGCCCATGCGGTGCTGACCAATGTCACCTCGGCGATGGGGGTGATTTCGATCATGGGACCCAAATCGCGCGATCTGCTGCAATCGATCTGCCCCGATGATCTGTCTGACGCCGGCTTTCCCTTTGCCACCAGCCGCGAGATCGAGCTTGGCTATGCGCTCGTGCGCGCCAGCCGCATCACGTATGTGGGCGAGCTCGGCTGGGAAATCTATGTGCCGACCGAATTCATGGCCGGCGTCCATGATGAAATCGTCGCCCATGGCGCCGCATTTGGCCTGAAACATTGCGGCTATCACGCGCTGAACGCGCTGCGCATGGAAAAAGGCTATCGCCACTGGGGCCATGACATCACCGACGAGGATACCCCGCTTGAGGCCGGCCTTGGCTTTGCCGTGCGGATGGACAAGCCCGGCGGCTTTATCGGGCGTGAGGCGCTGCTGCGGCAAAAGGCCGAAGGGCTGCGCCAGCGGCTGGTCCAGTTCCTGCTGCACGACCCGGCGCCGATGCTCTATCACAACGAACCGATCTGGCAGGGTGACCGGATTGCCGGCTATGTGCGATCGGGCATGTATGCGCACGGCCTGGGTGCGGCCTGTGCGCTCGGCTATGTTACCGCGCCCGATGGCGGTGTGGTCGGCGCGATCGGTGCCGATGATTACGAAATCGAGATTGCCGGCGTTCGCCACCGTGCCGTGGCCTCGCTCAAACCGCTGTTCGACCCCACTGGCGCAAGGATCAAGTGCTGATGTCCGACACCCTGCTTTCCTCCG
>CAILBC010000038.1 GCA_903832325.1 uncultured Sphingomonadales bacterium
CCCGACCACCCAATACCGTACAATTACGTGGGTGGTCGGGTGGGGGAGCGGGCCGGTACCGACTTCGAAACTCGCCCTTTCGCGCGTTTCGAGTCAGAGTCTGAGGCCTGCCGATTGACGAAACGCTCGACCCGGGGCCGGATTGTCTGCCAAGGTGCCGCGACGGGGTGTGATCGGGGACAAGTGTGAGCGGCAAGGACAAGAAGGCCACGCGCGCGGCGCTGCGGGATTTTCTGGTGGCGGTGCCCGATACGTTTGCGCGGGCCACGGGGGCGTTGCGCGCGCTGGTTGTGCTGGGCGCGGTGGCGCTGGTGGCGATTGCCGCGGCTGTACTGTTCCTGCCGCGCCACCATCCCGATCCGCCACCGGGCGGCGATGGCAGCAACCCCGTGGCCACGCTTTACGTGCGCGATCTCGGCCGCCTGCCCGATGGGCGGCACACGTTTGATCTGGTCTATGCCCTGGTGTTGCACAACCAGACGCACCACCCGTTCCGCATCGAACGCAGCGATGATCAACTCGCGATCGGCACACTGGCCATCACCGGCGATGCTGCCCGGCTGAACGGTGCGCAGACGCTTGATGGCAATCCTGAAGCCGAACCGCAGACCGGGATCGTCTGGTCGATGCCAGTGCCAATCTCGCACCACGTTGGTGGACTTGTGGGCGAATACCAGCCCGGGCGCAGCAAGATTCACACCGCGCATTACCGGGTCAACGCGCGGCCAGACCAGTTTGGCGCGCTGGCCATCGCCTATGAATTTCACCGCGGCCCGCACGATCTGGCAGGGCCGTGGCAGGACGGTGATCCGCTGCATTTTGACCGGCGCCGTGAAGAGGTGCAATTCGGCGCCGTCGTCCGCACGCATTGCCCGCTGGGCGTGAAAATCCACAATGGAGAAACGAGATCGCTATGCGCACCCTGATCGCGCTGCTGGCGCTGGCCAGCCCCATGCTCGCCCACGGCGAAACCATCTATGTCCGCGCGGGGCATCTGGTCGATCCGGAAAAGGGCACGGTGGAGGGCGCGCGGGTGCTGCGCGTGATCGATGGGCGCGTGGCGGCGATCATGGCCGACGGTGCAGTGCCGGCCGGGGCCAAAGTGGTCGATTGGTCGGGCTATACCGTGCTGCCCGGGCTGATCGACATGCATGTCCACCTGGCCGACAATGACGAAACCAGCAATCCGGCCGAGCCGCTGCTCCATTCGGCAATGGAAATTGCCTATCTCGGTGCGCGCAACGCCCGCACCACGCTGATGTCCGGGTTTACCACGGTGCACGATGTCGGCTGTTTTCGCGCGTTTGGCGATGTGGAACTGCGCAATGCCATCAACCGCGGCGATGTGATCGGCCCGCGCATGAGCGCGGTCGGCGCCTATATCACCGTGCCGGGCGGCGGCGGCGAAGTGACCGGGTTTGCCCCCGATGTCCATGTGCCCGATGACATGCGCGCGGGCGTCGTGACCAGCCCGGGCGAAGTGACGCAAAAGGTCAATTACCTGTTTCAGCACGGCGCGGATTCGATCAAGCTGATCGCCACGGGCGCCGTGTTTGCCATCGGCACTGTCGCCGGGCAGCAGGAACTGACCGAAGACGAAATGCGTGCCGCGGTGGACGTGGCGCACGCGCGCGGATCATGGGTGACCGCGCATGCCCATGGCGCCGGCGGGATCAAGGCGGCGATCCGGGCCGGGGTGCGCGGGATCGAACACGCCAGCCTGATCGATGACGAAGGCATTGCCCTGGCCAAAGCCAAAGGCGTGTTCCTCGACATGGATGTCTATAACGGTGACTGGACCGACGAAGTCGGCCGGCGTGACCACTATCCCGAGGATTACATGCGCAAGAATACCGAAACCACGCTGGCGCAGCGCCAGGGGTTTCAAAAGGCGGTCAAGGCCGGGGTGAAGCTGACGTTCGGCACCGATGCCGGGGTCTATCCCCACGGGCTGAATGCGCGGCAGTTCAAATACATGGTGCAATGGGGCATGACGCCGATGCAGGCGATCCAGGCCGCCACCGTGGTTTCGGCCGACATGCTGGGCTGGTCCAAAGATGTCGGCGCGCTGTCGCCGGGGCACTATGCCGACATGATCGCGGTTGCGGGTGATCCGCTGGCCGATGTCAGCGTGCTGGAACATGTTGCGCATGTGATGAAAGGCGGCGACGTGGTGAAATAAAGCGCCGCGATCTGCCCTATATTTTGCCGAATCCCTTGATATGCTCCATGCACAAGCGCCAGGTGGGCATCGTACCGGGGGAATATTTGGGTGACAATTCATACCGGTACGAGCGGAAATGACATTTTTACCATCACTACGCCGTCGCAGATCGTCGCCGGGGATACTTATGATGGCAGCGCCGGCGTTGGCGAAATGGTATTCAACACCAGTTCGACGACGCTATTCGATTTGACGGCGCTGACCTTGATCGGGATCGCCACAATCGATTCCGGTTACAACACGGTTATCCTGACGCCGGCGCAAATTGCCGCGACGAAGACATTGCTCGGGCTGTTCCGGATCAAGGGCACGGGCCCGGTCAGCCTGGCGGGAAAGACCCTGGGCACCAATTCCGGGCAATTGCTGGTGACCATGGATGCGGCGGGTGGCACGCTCGATGCCTCTGGCGCAACGGTCCTGCCGGGGGTGGCGTTCAATATCCTTGGCGGCAGCAATGGCGGCAACACCATCACCGGCACCGCTGGCGCCGATTATATCAACACGTATGGCAAGGGCGACACGATTCGCACCGGCGATGGCAACGACGCCGTGCGCATCATCGTGACCGGATCGCTGGCGGGTAATGTCTATGACGGGGGCGCAGGCACAAACGCGCTCTATTTCGACAACCGGGCGTCCGGCCCGATCAATCTGTCGACGGTGAATTTCACCAATTTCCAGAATATCTATGTCGGGCTTGGTGAAGAGGTCGATCTTACCCGCGCCGAAATGGCATCGGTATCGGCAATTGGCGGGGGTACGTTCCAACTGCTCGATGGGGGCAATGTCACCTTGTCGGGCAGCACTTATGCCGCGTTCGGCCAATTGACGTCTTCTGCCACAATCGGGCTTTCCGCAGCCGGCAATGTGCTCGATTTGCGCAACTATCAGGGTCTGTTGTACGTCAACGGCGGTGCGGGCAATGACACCGTATATTGCCCGACAAACGGGACCGCCTATGTTGCCGCCGGTGATGGCACCAATCTGATCGTTACGGGCAACGACAGCGTCTATCAGAGCTTCAGTGGCGGGAACGGTGTCACCACTCTGCAAATGCCAGGCAACGAAAGCAGTTATTCCCTGTTTGAAGGGGTCAGCCTGAACCAGAATTCCTATCTGACCACGGCCCTGGGCGGCCAGATTGCGTTCGTCAAAATCCCCGTTCTGGTCTTTGCCGACCACACCATCGATTTGCGCGCCAACCGGATCGCATTTGTCGGCGCCGAAAAGCAGCTGGTTTTCAATGCCGGTCAGATCCTCGATCTGTCGGGCACGGGAACGGGCGTGGACGGGGTTTTTGGCTCGAACGGCACCATCAACCTTTCTGCGGCGCAGGCCTCGGTTTCCGGCAGCAGCAACACGATCAATTTTGACGCGTCGGCCGGCAATGCCGTCACCATTACCGACACGGCGGGCAAAGCGGACATCGTGAATGCCGCGGGCGGCAAGATCACCGTGACTGCATCGCAAGCTGCCGTGGTTGGTGGCGGCAACACGATCCTGGGGACCGGCGGATCGCATATCGATATTTCGCAAACCCTCGCCAAATGGGACACGATCGGCGGCGTTGGCGAAACGATCGTGGCGCATCACGCGCATATCGCGTTGACCGGCGGGGGCAATTTCATCCGCGCGATGGGCGGATCGACCATCAGCCTGGCGCCGACGAAAAAGGCCAACACGATCAAGGGCGATGCCGCGACGGTGCTGATGCACGGCGCCACGGCGCTGGTGAACGGCAACAAAGAGCAGATTTATCTTTATGGATCGAACACGCTGCAACTGATCGGCAGCGGCGATCAACTGTTTGTGGAACAAAAGCTGGGCAATGACAGCATCGCCGGGTTTGGCGCCAGCGACTCCATGCATTTCGCCGCCGGGATCTTTGCCAATTACGCCGCGCTGCTGGGCGCGACGCGGCAATCGGGCAGCGACACATTGATCACGCTTGATGCGCACGACACGATCACGCTGAAAAACGTGACCGCGACGAGCCTGAACAGCAGCCAGTTTGCGTTTGGGTGACGGCGTTTGGGCTTGTTCCCGGGGGCGCCGGATTGTGCGAAGAGCCCCCACCCCCGAAGGGGATGGGGATTGATCGTTACAGGTTCGCCTTGAACAGGGCGATCATGCGGGCATAGGCCCTTTCCGCCTGCGCTTCGTCATAGATTGGCGCGTCGATCGTGCACCAGCCGTGCTGCGCGGGATAGACTTCGATTTCGGCGGGGCGGCCGGCTGCGGCGGCGGCCTGTTTCAGCGTGGTCTTGTCATCCGGCGCGCTGGCATCGTCGTTCTGGGCAATGGCGAACAGGAACGCCGCGCGGGTTTTTGCCAGCAGGATGTGCGGACTGTCGGCACCGGCGGCGGCATCGACCAGCCCCGCGCCATGGAACGAGGCGGCGGCACCGATGCGCCCGGGAACGGCGGCGGCGGTGCGCACGGTATAGGGCCCACCCATGCAGAACCCGCACGTGCCGATGCGCCGGGTCATGTCGACTTCGGCCTGGTGATCCAGCCACACGGCATAGGCGGTGGCATCGCGCATCGTGCCGGCGGGCGTGATCCCCTGAATCAGCGGTTTCAGCTTGGCCTGGCCGGCGGGCGTGCGCCAGGCCACCAGCGAATCGAGCACCGGCGCCCGGGCCCCGCGGTAATAGTGGTTGACCACGAGCACGGCATATCCGGCGCCGGCCAGCCGCGCCGCCATGGTCTTGTACGCATCGCGCAGGCCCGCGATATCGGGCCACATGATCACGGCCGGATGGCGGCCGCTGGCGGGCGTGACAAACCACGCATCGGTCACCCCGTCGGGCGTGTTGATCGTCACCGCGCGGCCCGAAACGGCCATGCCCGGGGTCTGGTCGGCAACTTTGGCAAGGCATCCCGGCACTGTGGCCATGGTGGCCGCGCCCGCGCCCAGCACGGCAAAGCGGCGCCGGTTCATTGTCGGGTTGGTGATGGCCAGATTCTCGAGAAACTGCACGTTGTCGGATTCGGTCAGATCATCGCACATCGCCGCATGCTCCCAGGTAAGGACTTTCGCGCACGATAGCCCAGCCGGCGGGCGTTGCAATCGGCGCGAAAGGGCTTTTGGCGCGCTTCACGCTGCGATTGCCCCCATCGCCTCTTGCCCCGGCGGGCAGGGGCCCTTAATCAATCCCTTAACAGTTGCACTGGCCAAGGCCGGATTGCTATGAAATACAGCGTTTGAAGCTGGTGTTGGGAAACGGCGACCGGGGCACAGCCCGGCGCAAACAAGAGGTGTCGAAAGCCATGAAGGGCAACGTGCGCGCAAATCTGTTTTCCCGCCTGAGCACCCGCGGCCGGTTTGGCACGGGCGCGGCGGTGGCATCGGCGGCGGCGCTGATCGCGCTCCAACTGGGCGGCAGCGCGGCGATCGCAGGCGTTTCCTCCGCCGATATCGCCGCCAGCCCGGCCGAAGAATGGCTGAGCTATGGCCGCGATTATGGCGAACAGCGCTTTTCGCCGCTGGCTCAGATCAACGCGGGCACGGTGTCCGGGATGGGGCTGGCCTGGTCGGCCGATCTCGACACCGCGCGCGGGCAAGAGGCGACGCCGCTGGTGCATAACGGCGTGCTCTATGTTTCCACCGCCTGGTCGATGGTGAAGGCCTATGACGCCACCAATGGCAAGCTGCTGTGGTCCTATGATCCCAAAGTGCCGCGCGAAACGCTGGTGCGCACCTGCTGCGATGCGGTCAACCGCGGCGTCGCGCTGTATGACAACAAAGTCTATGTCGGCACGCTCGATGGCCGGCTGGTCGCGCTCAATGCCGCCACGGGCAAAGTGACCTGGTCGATCGTCGCCGTGCCCAACCAGCACGATTACACGATCACCGGCGCGCCGCGCATCGTGAAGGGCCGCGTGGTAATCGGCGAAAGCGGATCGGAATACCGCGCACGTGGTTATCTTGCGGCTTATGACGCGGCCACGGGAAAGCTGGCGTGGAAATTCCACACGGTGCCCGGCGACCCCAAGAAGGGGTATGAAAACAAGGCGATGTCTGCCGCCGCCAAGACCTGGGCGGGCAAATGGTGGACCATGGGCGGCGGCGGCACGGTGTGGGATTCGATCACCTATGATCCGAAAACCAACCTGATCCTGTTTGGCACCGGCAATGCCGAGCCGTGGAACCCCGGCCCGATGGGGCGCAAGGGCAGCAACCTGTTCACCGCATCGGTGGTCGCGGTGCACGCCGATACCGGCGCCTATGCCTGGCATTTCCAGGAAACCCCGGAAGACCGCTGGGATTTCGATTCGGACGCGCAGATCACTGTGGCCGACGTGATGATCGACGGGCAGGCCCGCCATGTTGCGATCCACGCGCCCAAGAACGGGCACGTCTATCTGCTGGACGTGAAAACCGGCAAATTCGTATCGGCCAAGGCGTTTGTGCCGGTCAACTGGACCACCGGGATCGATCCGGTAACCGGCCAGCCCACGCTGAATCCCGACGCCCGTTATGACAAGACCGGCAAGGCGTGGCTTAGCATGCCCGGCGCGATCGGCGCCCATAGCTGGCAGCCGCAAAGCTACAGCCAGGCGACCGGATACCTTTACATTCCAGCCAATATCGCCGGATTCCCTTATGTTGCGGACAAGGGCTGGAAACCGACCGAGATCGGGTTCCAGACCGGTATGGACAGCGCCGCAACCGCAATGCCTGCCAATCTGCAAGTGCGGGAAGGGGCCAAGGCGGCCTCGGTCGGGGCGCTGATCGCGTGGGATGTGGCGCATCAGAAGCAGGCATGGAAAGTCGACCTGCCGTCGCCGTGGAACGGCGGCGTGCTGTCGACCGCGGGCAATCTGGTGTTCCAGGGCAATGCCGAGGGCAATTTCGTCGCTTACAGCGCCGACAAAGGCGAAAAGCTGTGGTCGTTCCCGACGCAGACCGGGGTGATCGCCGCGCCGATGACTTATTCGATCCGCGGCGTGCAATATGTGGCCGTACTGGCCGGATGGGGCGGTGTGTGGGATGTCGCTGCGGGCATCCTGGCCAAAAAGGGTGCCGCCACGCACAACATCAGCCGCCTGCTGGTGTTCAAGCTGGGCGCCAGCGGCCAGTTGCCGGCCATTCCGGAGCCGGCCAAGATGGTGCTCGATCCGCCGGCCAATTTCGGCACCCCGCAGCAGATTGCCGCGGGCGCCGGGCATTTCGGCCGCTATTGCAGCGTGTGCCATGGCGATGCGGCCATTTCGGGCGATCTCAACCCCGATCTGCGCCATTCGGGCGTGATCGCCTCGGCCGCTGCGCTGCGCGCGGTGGTGCTGGGCGGCCAGTTGCATACGCTGGGCATGGTCAGCTTCAAATCGGCACTCACCGCTGCCGATGCCGAAGCCATCCGCGCCTATCTGGTCCACCGCGCCAATGAAGACAAAGCGCTGGAAGCCAAAGCCGTCGCCAGCAACTGAGGCCAAAGCTCCTCCCCGGCAACGGGGAGGATTTGCGGGGGGCAGTTGTCCATGCGAAACCCGGTGCGCCGGCTTTGCCGGGCAGGATCGCGCATCAACCGCCGAAGAAATTCAGCTCCAGCAGGACGTTGTTCGGGTCGGTGGTGAAGACCTGGGTCAGGCCGATCGCGGTGACGTGGTTGGTCTGATATTCCAGGCTCATCGCCTCCACCCGCGCGATCAGTTCGGCGTGGCCGGTGCAGGTCAGCGCAATATGGTGGATCGCGCCGGTTTCGGCGCCGGGGGCCACCGCGCGGTCAAAGGTGCGCGGACAATCGACCGAATTGATGTGCAGGATCGCCAGGCCATTGCCGTCATACATCCATTGCGCGTTGTCCGGGGTCAGCGGCGGCGGCGCATTGCGGCGTTCCAGCCCCAGCAGCGTGGCATAGAATTCGGCCGTGGCATCCAGCCGGTCGGTGATGATGTTCACATGGTCCAGCCTGTTTACCTGCATCGCGCGTCTCCTTTGGCAGGGGTGTAGCCCCGGGCAGGGACGAATGCCAATGTGCAGTGAGCTTGACTTGACGCACATGGGTATAAGCCCGCGCGGCGCTTGAGCGTCACGTTGTGCGATGAGTTCCACGCATCGCACATCCTTAGAAGCCACCAGCCGCAACACGCGCGTTCACGATAAGCCCGGGCGCATGGGGTCATCAGAAAATGCGCAAGTGGCCGCCGGCGATTGCCTCTGTGCAACGGGGGCACTATGCAACCGGCTGCATCCTGATCGCCTTTGGGGAGGACCATTCATGAAAACCCGCGCCGCCGTTGCGTTCGAAGCCAAAAAGCCGCTGGAAATTGTCGAAGTCGATCTGGACGGCCCGCGCGCCGGCGAAGTGCTGGTCGAAATCATGGCGACCGGCGTGTGCCACACCGATGCCTATACGCTCGACGGGTTCGACAGCGAAGGCATCTTCCCCTCGATCCTGGGCCACGAAGGCGCGGGCATCGTGCGCGAAGTCGGCCCCGGGGTGACTTCGGTAAAGCCGGGCGATCACGTGATCCCGCTTTACACGCCGGAATGCCGCCAGTGCAAATCGTGCCTTTCGGGCAAGACCAACTTGTGCACCGCGATCCGCGCGACGCAGGGCAAGGGCCTGATGCCCGATGGCACCACGCGCTTTTCCTACAAAGGCCAGCCGATCTTTCACTACATGGGCTGCTCGACCTTTTCGAACTTCACTGTCCTGCCCGAAATCGCGGTGGCCAAAATCCGCGAAGACGCCCCGTTTCAGACCAGCTGCTATATCGGCTGCGGCGTGACCACGGGCGTGGGCGCGGTGGTCAACACCGCCAAAGTGCAAGTGGGCGACAATGTCGTGGTGTTTGGCCTGGGCGGCATCGGCCTGAACGTGATCCAGGGCGCGCGGCTGGCCGGCGCGGGCAAGATCATCGGTGTGGACATCAACCCCGATCGTGAAGAATGGGGCCGCAAGTTCGGCATGACCCACTTCCTCAATTCGAAGGGGATGAGCCGTGAGCAGACTGTGGCCAAAGTTGTCGAATTGACCGACGGCGGCGCGGATTACACGTTTGACGCGACCGGCAACACCGAAGTGATGCGCACCGCGCTCGAAGCCTGCCACCGCGGCTGGGGCACCAGCATCATCATCGGCGTGGCCGAAGCCGGCCGCGAAATCGCCACTCGCCCGTTCCAGCTGGTGACGGGGCGCAACTGGCGCGGCACTGCGTTTGGCGGCGCCAAGGGCCGCACCGACGTGCCCAAGATTGTCGACTGGTACATGGAAGGCAAGATCGACATCGACCCGATGATCACCCACGTGATGGGTCTGGAAGAGATCAACACCGCGTTCGACCTGATGCACGCAGGCAAATCGATCCGCAGCGTTATCGTTTTCTGATCAACAGGCCCGCTGCCCGTCCGGTTTAGTTTGACCGGACGGGCGGCGGTGCCAGTGCCGCCGGGGTGCCCAGCCCATAGGCGGCATAGGCCAGATCGATCGTCGGTTGCAGCGCCCGCGCCGCCGCCAGATCGGCCCGCGCCCCTGCTTCATCGCCACGTGCCGCCCGCGCCAGCGCGCGGATGAACAGCGATGTGGCCAGTTTCGGCTCCTTGTCCAGCGCGGCGCCCGCATCGGCGATTGTCGCGGCATAATTACCTTTGCGGTATTGAATCCAGGCGCGTGTATCCAGGTGGCTTGGCCGGCCGCCCGATTGGCGGACCGCGTCATTGGCATCCGCCAGCGCCGGATCGAGATCGACATTGGTCAGCGCGCGGTACCAGCTGCGCGTGTTGATCAGCATGGGATAGCTGGTGTCTTCGCGGTGCAGCGCGATCACCGGCTCGATCAGCACCAGCGCACGATCCGCCTGGCCCAGATTTTCCAGCAGTACACCCAGCCAGACCGTATCGAGCGACCCCTCCTTTGCGCTTGCCAGTGCCGCCTGGGCATCGGCAGCGGCCCCGGCCTTGTCCCCGTCTTTCAGCCGCGAGCGGCCGCGCATGGTCAGCAGGGCCGAATCGGTGGGCGCCAGGGCCAATGCCGCGGCAATGTCGCCTTTGGCCAGATCGGCGTTCCCGGTGGCTTCATAGGCGCGCGCGCGTTCGGTCAAAAGGTCGGTGCGCGCGGGCGCCAGCTTGATCGCCTGCGACAGATCGGCGATCGCGCCGGTGAAATCGCGGCGGGTCAGCCGCGCTGATCCGCGGCCGGCAAATTCGTCGGCCGTGGCCGGATCGGCCTGCGCTTCGGGGTTGCCCATGCCCACGGTGCGAATGGCGATTTGGCCTGCGGCGGGTGTGGTGCTCGCCGCAAAAATCGGCCCGCCGTTGTAGGTCAGGAACACCTTGTTCTGCCGCGGTGACACCAGCACGTGATGCGCCATCAGGAAATCGACCCCCAGCAGCATGTCGGCACCCAGCCAATCGCCCGGTTCGGTATCCACCACCCAGATCGGGCTGTTCTGGATCGATTCGCCGCCGATCGAAAAGGCTGCCATGCGCGCGACCCGGCTGGTGCGCGGGCGCACGCCCTGGCTGGTGAGCGCGGTTGCCGTGGGGCCTGCGGCGCCGCTCAGGTCCATGCCGGCGCGTTCGGCGGCTTGGCGGCCGAGTGCTGACGTGCTGCTGGTCGTATCGAGCAGCGCGCGCAAGGGGCGCCCGTTGACAGCGACTTCGATGAATATCTGCCGGTTTTCGGTGGTGGTTGATTCCAGCTTGCGCGCCTCGAACAGCGCCATGCCCTGGCTCCAATAGGCCAGGTTGCTGTGCGCGCAGCCGCTTTCCTCGAACAGGTTGACTGCGCCTTTGGCAAAATCGAATTCGGCATCGACCGCACCCAGCAGGTTTGCCCCGATGGACGCGCTGCCCTTGTCGGTGCCGCCCACCACGAATTCCATGCGTCGGACATTGCCGCCGGCAAAGCTGAAATCCTTTGCCACGGCGAAATCGGGCCGGCTGGTGCTGCCAATTCCGGAAACCGTATCGCCATGCGGCAGGGGATTGAGCGGCAGGCGCAGATCCAACGCCATGTTGCGGGGCAAAAGATTGAAAAACGACCCGCTGGCAAGCAAGACCGTGATCGGCTTGCCATTGATCGTTGCCTGGGTGCGCGGGCCATCGCGGCCAATGATCACCGGCAATCGGGCGATCGGCTCCATCCTGCAGGTCGCACCGTCGGCGGCCAGGGCGGGGTGGGGCAGGGCCATCGCCACTGCGATCAGACCCACAGAGCGGCGGAATGGCAACGTTCGCATGGTGCGAACATTCACCAAGCGCTGCGGCCCGGCAAGGGACATTCCCGAAAGGGACCAACCTGGCGGCATCGCCGCAGATTGGGCCCCCGGATTGGGGTCTGACTTACCCGAAATCCGTCATCCCGGACCTGTTCCTGGACAAGGCTTCTTTTGTGCAGCGGGAGACATATCCACCTGCTTCACGCATTCGCGCCAAAGAACAGCCTTGCCCCGGGTCACGCCCGGGGGGACGAGATAGGGGTGGTGGTGTGCGCCGGCGACTGCCCCGTCACATCGCGGAAATGCCGCCGTCCAGTTTCAGTTCGGCGCCGGTCATGAAGCTGGATTCGTCGCTGGCGAGGAACAGCACGCCATTGGCGATTTCCTGCGGCACGCCGACCCGGCCGAGCGGGATCTGGCGCGCCAGCTTGCCCATCACGACCTCTTTGCCCAGGCCCGAATTGGCGCCGATGCCATCCAGGATCGGGGTATCGACAAACGTTGGGTGCACCGAATTGCAGCGGATGTTCCACCCGCGCTTGGCGCAATAGAGCGCGACCGATTTTGACAGCATCCACACCGCCGCCTTGCTGGCATTGTATCCCGGCATTGTGTCCGATGCGATCAGCCCGGCGATCGAGCTGATATTGACGATCGATCCCGGCTGGTTGTCCTTCATGACCGGCAGCGCCTTCTGGCAGCCGAGGAACACGCTATCCACATTCACGGCAAAGCCGCGGCGCCATTCGTCCAGCGTGCAGGTTTCGATATTGCCGCGCACGCCGATCCCGGCATTGTTGACCAGCACCGACAGCCCGCCCAGGTGCGTGACGGCAGCGGCAATCGCGCGGTCCCAATCATCGGGGCTGGTCACATCGTGCGCCAGCGCAAACGCGGTGCCCGCGCCCAGTTCGGCATTGATGCTGTCGGCTTCGGCGGCGACTTTGTCGGCGTTGATATCGGTCAGCAGCACGGTTGCGCCTTCGCGCGCCAGCGTGCGGGCATGCGCTGCGCCAAGTCCCTGCGCCGCGCCGGTGATCAGCGCCTTTTTTCCTGCAACCCTGCCGGCCATGTGTTTTCTCTCCCGTTGTTTTCATGGGGCTTGGCGGTGGAGCGCGGCATTTTGCACCGCGCAATCCGGACAGGCCCCACCCCCAACCGCC
The DNA here is from genome assembly GCA_903832325.1 of uncultured Sphingomonadales bacterium. Lineage (GTDB taxonomy): Bacteria > Pseudomonadota > Alphaproteobacteria > Sphingomonadales > Sphingomonadaceae > Novosphingobium. Next base: position 12,556 of record CAILBC010000038.1, read on the forward strand.
TCTCCTGCAGGGGAGGGAGCTGTGGGTTAGTTGTTCGGTTAAAGGTTTAGGAGGCGCGGGCCGAGAAACAACAACAATCTTGTGTCGATGCCAAAGCCTTCGGCGCGCTTTGCGGCGACGAAGGCCTCGATTCCTGCCAGCGGCACGCGGTGCACGGTGATTTCTTCGCCATCCACGCCGCCGCCCTGGCTGACTTGCGTCAATCCGGTGGCGCGGTACAGGGTGAAGGATTCGGTGACCATGCCCGGCGAGGAATAGAATTCGCCGATTACGTCGATGTGGCTGGCGCGATAGCCGGCTTCTTCCTCCAGTTCACGGATGGCCGCGGTCAGCGGGTCTTCGTGTTCGCCGCCATCGTCATCTCCGACCAGCCCGGCGGGCAGTTCGATGGTGCGGCGGCCCAGCGGGATGCGGAACTGTTCGACCAGGATCACATGGTCGTCATCGACCGCCAAAATCACCGCGGCGCGGATGTTGCGCGTCCGGCTGACATATTCCCAGCGGCCGCGCGTGCGCATTTCGAGAAAGCGGCCCTGCCAACGGACATCCTCGGTGAGCAGGTATTCGTCTTCAAGGCTCATAGTTCTATCGGTCCGTCGGGCAGTTCGTTGGCGGGCTTGCTGTCGCGTGGCATGTGTTCGGCCAGCACTTTGCCCACGGCCGCAACGCCCGCAATCATGCCATCGGCCACGCGGTCCTTGCGGAAATGATCGAGCATGGCGTGCATCGCATCACCCCACACTTCGGGCGCAACTTTTGCGGCGATGGCGGCATCGGCGATGATTTCGGCGCGGCGTTCGGCCATCGACAGATAGATCACTACCCCGGTGGCGCCGTCGGTGCGATCTTGCGCGCCGAGGTGAAAGGCCATCGCGGCGCGCGCCCGCACGCGGCCTGCACGGATCGTGCGCGGGGTCAGCGCCAGCCGCGCCGGGCGATAGAGCAGGATCAGCCACATGCCGGCAAACTTGACCGTGGCCACGGCGAGCGCGAGGCCGAGCACTTCGCGTACCGTCCATTCGTGGCCCCACAGGCCCAGCACGCGGTCAGCCAGCGCCAGATAAAACGCCGGCGCCGCATTGAGCGCCAGCAAGGCCAGGCCGGCCACCAGCGCCGACCAGGCCAGCGCCACATCGGCATAGCTGTCCGACTGGCGCGACACGACGGTGACGATTTCGCCATTGGCATGGGCTTCGGCCGCGCCGACGGCCGCGGCGATGCGCGCGCTGTCTGCGGGGGACAGGATCGGGCGGGCTGTCATCTGCTGATCCTTCACCAGTCGCCCGAGGCGCCGCCGCCACCGGAACTGCCGCCGCCGCCGGAAAACCCGCCGTCGCCGCCACCCCAGTCACTGCCGCCGCCGCCCCAGCCGCCCCCGCCGCCGCCGAAACCGCCCATCGGCATGATCCACACGCCGCCGCCATAGCGCCGGCCGCCGCCACCCAGCAGGCGCAGGAACGGCAGGACGAAAAACAGCAGGAAAATGACCAGAAACACGATCGACCCGGCATCGAAATGCGGCTGGCGTTCGCGCGCGATCTGGGTCTTGGCCTTGGCCGCCACGGCGCGGGCCTCATCATCGGGCAGGCGCAACTGCGCGATCAGTTTGTCCACCCCGGCGTTGATGCCGCCGGCAAAATCGTTCTTTTTGAACCGCGGGGTGATCTCGTCGCGGATGATCAGGAACGAGATCGCATCGGTGATGATGCCTTCCAGGCCATAGCCGACTTCGATCCGCACTTTGTGTTCGGTCGGCGCGATCAGCAGCAGCAGGCCATCGTTGCGCGTCTTGTCGCCGATGCCCCATGCGCGGAACAGCGTGTTGGCGTATTCGCCGCTGTCCTGGCCGCCAAGTGTGGGCACCGTGGCGACCACGACCTGGCGCTGGGATTGCGCCTCAAGCCCGGCGAGCTTCGCATCGAGCGTGGCGATGTCGGCGGGTTGCAGGATATGCGCATCGTCGACCACGCGGCCGGTCAGCTTTGGCAAATTCCCGGCATTGGCCGGGGACTCGGCGCAAGCCGGAGACAGGACCAGCAGCAGCGATGCCGCCAGCGCTGTCATCAGGGCGATCAGCCGCCGCATGGTGTGCCTGTCGTGACCAGCGCGCCAGATTGCCGTCAATTGCCGGACTTGGCGGCGGCGGGTCCGTCAAAGCTGATGGTGGGGGCAGCTTCGGCGCCGGCGGCAGCCGCGAACGGCACCATCGGCTTTGCGCCATAGATCACGTTGGCGGCGATTACCGCGGGGAACGTGCGGATGGTCACGTTGTAGGCGCGCACCGCCTCGTTGTAATCGCGCCGGGCGACGGCGATGCGGTTTTCGGTGCCTTCCAGCTGACTTTGCAGCGCAAGGAAGTTTTCGTTCGATTTGAGATCGGGATAGGCCTCGGTCGTGGCGAGCAGACGGCCCAGCCCTTGCGACAATTCGCCTTGCGCCTTCTGGAACTTGGCCATCTTGTCTTGGTCGGTCACGTCGTCGGCCGAAATCTTGATCTCGGTGGCCTTGGCGCGTGCTTCGGTCACTTTGGTCAGGGTGTCCTGTTCCTGCTTGGCATAGCCTTTCACGGTTGCCACCAGGTTGGGAATCAGGTCGGACCGGCGCTGATACTGGCTTTGCACATCGGCCCATTTGGCCTTGGCATTTTCCTGCGCGGTGGGAATCGAATTGACCCCGCATCCCGCCAACGAAGCGGCCGCAGCGGCAACCACGGCAATCCGGACAATACGGCTGAACAGACGAGCGGCCATGAGCGTTGACTTTCCCTTTTTCCCGGCAGGCCCTTGGTCCCCCGACACGCGCGGATTGCAACCTACCTTGCCCGGCAAGAGATAGCGAGCGTTGATCGCGGTTCAAGCGCGGCCTGTCGATGCGGATCGGCGGTTGGTCGGGTTACCGTATGGTAGCTTGCGGCCCGGGTTGTGCGGTGGCAAGGAAATGGGTTAAAGCAGAGTTACGACATTCAGGGGTGAATCATGGCGCTGATAAGCGAATTCAAGGCCTTCATTTCGCGGGGCAATGTGCTGGATCTGGCGGTCGGTGTGATCATCGGTGCGGCCTTTGGCAAAATCGTGACCTCGTTGACCGAGGATCTGATCATGCCGGTGATCGGGCTGGCCACGGGCGGGATCAATTTCGCCAACAAGTTCATAATTCTGGGCCCCATCCCGGCCACCTACAAAGGATCGGCCGAGGATTATGCCGCGCTCAAGGCGGCCGGGGTGGCGCTGTTCGGCTATGGCACGTTCCTGACCAACGTGATCAATTTCCTGCTGATGGCCTTTGTCATCTTCCTGCTGGTGCGCTTTGCCACGCGGGCCATGGCCAGTCCCGAGGAGCCCGCGGCACCTGCCGCGCCCGCCGGGCCGAGCGAAGTCGACCTGCTGACCGAAATCCGCGACGCGCTGAAAGCGCGCGGCTGATCGGCAGGCCCCTGCCGCCAGCGGCGGGGACAGATGCCGAGGTATCATGGGTGGATCGGGGGGGCGGGCGCCAGTGGGTGCCTGCCCCTTTCCTTTTTGCGCAGAGGCCCTATATCGGCCCCTGCCGGCCTTGTGCCGGCTATGGTGATAAAGTGTGGCGTGCAATAGGCGCAGCGGACCCGGGGGCGGTACCCGGCGGCTCCACCACCTTTTTCGCATGGGCCCGGCTGGTTGCAGGCGGGCGCGCGCGGAACGGATGACGGGGCCGAACTAGGATCGACGTGTGTTGAAAAACGCTGTTTTTGCCCGGGCTGAGTAACCCGTTAAAGGCTCAAAACCTACAAGTGCCAACGATAACGTAGCACTCGCTCTCGCGGCGTAATCTGACGGCCTAACGGCCAGATCTTACAAGGCGTATTGCGCGGTCGGGCCCACCGGGCAACAGAAGGGATTCCAGGGGTTGGGGGCGTACCCGGCAACAGAAACGCCCCACCGGTCTGGCGTGCCAGAACCGGCCCCGTGCGCTGATTTGGAACATTAGGCCGCATTTTCGTGCAAATCCTGCAAATCTTCACTGGCGAGATCGGGAATATTGCGGCACGAGCGGCGCCATGACCGACGCGCCCGGATCAAAGATCAGCCTCATCATCCCCGCCTACAACGAGGAGGAGTGCCTGCACGCGTGTCTTGACGCGGTGATGGCGCATGTTGCGGGCAAAGTGCACGAAGTGATCGTGGTCGATAACAACAGCACCGATTCGACCAAGTCCGTGATCGAACGCTATCCCTCGGTGACTTACGTGTTCGAACCGCACAAAGGCATCACCCGGGCGCGCCAGCGCGGCTATCTTTCGGCCAGTGGCGATATTCTGGCCTATGTCGATGCCGATACACGCCCGCCCGCCGGCTGGGTCGAACAGATCGGCCGCAATTTTGCCGATCGGCCCGATCTGGCCTGCCTGTCGGGCCCCTATAGCTTCTATGACCTGACCGGGATGTGGAACCGCATTTCCACCGGCTGGTTCGTCGCTGCCAAACCGCTGTACAAGCTGACCGGATATCTGATGGTCGGGGGCAATTTTGCCATCCGCCGCGATGTGCTCGACAAGATGGGCGGGTTTGACAGCTCGATCGAATTCTATGGCGAAGATGTCGATATCGGCAAACGCGCGCGCCAGCATGGCACAGTGCTGTTTTCACCCGATTTCGTCATGCCGACTTCGGCGCGGCGGATGAAGCAGCAGGGCTTTGCCAGGATCGCGGCGGTTTACCTCGCCAATTATCTGTCGATCGTGTTTCGCGGCAAGCCGGCGCACCAGGACTATCAGGACGTCCGCTGATCGCCGGCGGGTTCAGGCGCCTTTATCCGTGTTTTCGGCAAGGCGGTATTTGCGCTCGTAATTCAGCGCATCCAGGATCTTCGCACCGCCCATCCACACCGCGACCATCGCCGCGACAAACAGCATGCGCCCGCCAAATCCGGGGAACGTATCGAGATAGTGCTTGCCCCGTTCGGCTGCGCCCAGCGCCAGCGCATAGATGATTGCGCACGCCTCGATGCGGTTCTTGATCACGAACAAACGGCCGATCTTGCGCATCATTGTCATTGTCCGGTTAAGCAAGGGCATCCACCATGCCCATGCAGCAAACATCGTGCCAGCGGCGGAATCAGTGCTCCGCAGGCCGGCAGTCCTTTGTTAACTGTAAGCCCCCCCGACACAAGGCGGGGGCGGCGCCAGGGTCCCGATGCGGGACGATTGACCACGCCTTTGTCCCGAATTGGCGCAGGCAATCGTGTGCCTGTGCCTGCGGGGGACACATCCGGGGTTACCCCTTGCCGCTTCGCAATCCATCGCCGGGGTGCGGCCGGTCAGGCCAGATCGCGCAAGTCTGCCGCATCCAGCAGCGCCGCGCGCGCCGCGATCACCGCTTCGGCCAGCGCCGGGCTGCCCAGATCGGCCGGATCGATCTGTTCGGGCCAATGCCGCGCGACCACCCCGGCCAAAAGATCGATCCGCGCCGGATCGAGCAGAAAACGCGGGTCCACCGTGGCCGGATCGGCCACCACGCGCAGCCGCAGGCACGCCGGCCCGCCGCCATTGGCCATCGACTGGCGCACATCGACCGGCAGCACGTGCCGGATCGGGCCATTGCCGGCGATCATGCCATCCAGCCAGCTGCGCACCGCGGGCCTGTCCCAGGCTTCGGACGGGATCACCAGCGCCATCGTCGCATCGGGCAGGGTGAGCAGTTGCGCGTTGAACAGATAGGATTTTATCGCTTCGGCCAGGCTGACCGCGCTGGCTGGCACCACCACGATTTCCGCCCCGGGCAGCGCGGCGCGGATCGCGCCATAAGTACCTTCGGGATCGGCAAAGGCCTGTTCGTGGGCAAACAGCACGCGCTCGTTGGCCACGGCGACCACATCGTTGTGAAACGCGCCGGCGGCAATCGCCTCGGCCGATTGTTCGATGAACAGCGTGCGTGCCGGGTCCAGCCCGTGCGCGCGGGCAATGGCGCGGCTGGCCTGTTCGTGCTGGCGCGCGGGAAACCGCCCGCCGGGCCGGCCATAGACAAACAGTTCCAGCCCCGGCGCGCCATGATCCAGGGCCATGCGCATGTGATTGGCCGCGCCTTCATCGCCGAAACAGGCGGGCACTGCATCGTGCACCGCAAAATGCGCCGTGACGGAAAAGGCCAGCCGCAATTGGCGCACCGTATCGGGCCATTCGTGCGATCGGTGCGGCATGGTCACCAGATTGGCGGCGCTGAGGTGGCAGCGGCCATCGGCGGTATCGGGCGCGGGTGATACGGTGGCCGCATTGGCCGTCCACATCGCGCTGGCCGACCAGGCCGCCGCGCGCAGCCGCGCCTGATCGGGCGGCAGCGGGGCGCCGGCTGCATCCGCATTGATCGCCAGGGCATCCAGAAACCGCAGATTGGGGCGCGGCAGTGGGCAGAAAAACCCCTGTGTCAGCCCCAGCGCCAGATTGTGGCGCATCTTGTCCAGCCCCTGCAGCGCGGCCGCGCGCGGGTATGACGGATCGCCGCCGTGGCTGGCCGAGGCCAGATTGCCCAGGCTGAGCCCGGCATAATTGTGGCTGGGGCCGACCAGCCCGTCAAAATTGATTTCCACCAGTGCCATGCCCAGATGCCTTTATCGCGCCACATGCCAGATCGTATCGCCCACGCCCACATCGAGCGCCTGCGCCGCAATCGGATCGAGCACCAGGCCGCCATCGGGTTCCAGCGCGATTTCGCCATAGGCGCAGCGGAAATCCGCCAGCTGGCCCGTGGCAACAAGCGCGCGTACCGGCTGGCCGGTGCCTTCGGGCGCGCGCACATGCGCCACTGTGGCCGCGCGCGACGCTTCGATCGATCGCACGCGGTCGGTGCGCGCGGTCATTGTCGGGCCGCCGTCAAAGATGTCGACATAGCCTTCGGCGTGGAACCCTTCTTCTTCCAGCATGCGCATCGCCGCGCGGCCGGTGGGGTGGGGCAGGCCGATCACCTGGCGCGCGGTTTCGGGCAGCATCGACACATAGACCGGATGTTTGGGCATCAGATCGGCGATGAACTGGTGGCCGTTGATGGCGTTGAAATAGTCCGCTTCCTGAAAGCTCATGCCGAAAAACCGCCCGGCCACGCCATCCCAGAACGGCGATCCGGCGCGTTCATCGATGATGCCGCGCAATTCGGCCAGGATGCGATCGGCAAACCGCGCGCGGTGCATCGCGATGAACAGATAGCGGCTGCGCGCCAGCAGCAGGCCCAGCCCGCCGGCGCGTTCGCCCGGGTGCAGGAACAGCCCGCCGACTTCGCTCGATCCTTCCAGATCGGTAACCAGATTGAGCAATTCGGCGCGGAACGTGCGGCCCAGTTCCTTTGAATGCTGGGTCAGCGTTGCGATGCGATAGGAATAGAACGGCATCTGCTGCCCGACACAAGTGAACATCTGCGCAGTGCCGCGCACTTCGCCGCTGGCCGCATCCTCCAGCACCAGCACGAACAGCTCGTCGCGGATCGCGGGTGCGCCATTTTCGCTCACCGGATCGGTGGTGTTGCCATAGGCGGCGGCGGCGCGTTCCAGTTTGGTGCGCAGCGCCTTGCGGTCGGGCGGCAGATTGGTGAATCCGCCCCCGGTCAGCTTTGCCATGTCATAAAGATGCTGCAGATCGTCGGGCCGTGCGGCGCGAATGCGAAAGGTCATCGGTTGTCCCCGGAAAGGCGGTGCAGCACGATCGTGGCAAGCTGGGCGCGTTCAGCCAGCGACGGCACGATCAGGAATTCCTGCGGCGAATGGATCGCGCCGCCGCGCACCCCCATCGTATCGACCACCGGCACCCCGCAGGCGGCAATATTGTTGCCATCGCAAACCCCGCCGCTGGGCTGCCAGCCGATGGTCTGGCCCAGCGCCGCGCCGCAATCGCGCACCAGGTGAAACAGGCGTTCGGCCGCATCATCCAGCGGCTTGGGCGGGCGCGACAGCCCGCCATGGACATGCGTGGTGACGCCGTATTCGGTCTCGATCCAGGCGAGCAGGGCGCGCAGATCGTGGCCAAAGCACACGGCGGCGGGTTCGTCGCGCGGGCGGATGTTGAACCGCACGATGGCGAGGTCGGGCACGACATTGTTGGCCGATCCGCCGTCGATTTTCGCCGGATTCACGCTGAGATCGGGATGGGCCAGTTCGGCCAGTGCCAGCACCAGCCGTGCGGCGGCCACAATCGCGTTGCGCCCGTCCTGCGGATTGCGCCCGGCGTGGGCGGAACGGCCGTGGATCACCACGCTATAATTGCCGCTGCCCGCGCGCGCGCCGGCCAGGGTGCCATCGGGCAGCGCCGAGGGTTCGAAAGTGAGCGCCGCCGCCTTGCCCTGTGCCAGCTGCGCAATCAGCGGCGCGGATGACAGGCTGCCGGTTTCCTCGTCGGCATTGATCAGCACGTCATAGCCGGCAGCGGCCGCGTGCGGGCTGTGTTCGAACGCGGCCAGCGCGGCCAGGATCACCGCGATGCCGCCCTTCATGTCGGCAACGCCAGGGCCGCCCAGCGTCTGGTCGTCGATCCAGCGCGTGGTCTGGAACGGATCGTCGGCGGCAAACACCGTGTCCATATGCCCGGTCAGCAGGAACCGCCGCGCCGCCTGCGGCCGCACGCGCAGCACCAGATGGGCCCCGTGCGCAATCGCCGCGGCGTGCCCGTCGGCACGCATCGCCTCAACCGGGGCGGCCGGTTCGAGCGATACCGTGCCGGGCAGCGCGGCAAAGGCGCCGGCCAGCAGATCGGCCTGCCGCGCCAGGCCATCGAGATTGCGCGTGCCGGTGTTGATCGCGCTCCACGCCAGCACCTGCGCCAGCATCGGCGCCGGATCGATCTTCGCGATCAGATCGCGTTCGATGGGGGAAAGCTCGGTCATCCCAAGCCGCTTAGCCGATGGGGCGCAGAAGGTGAACCCTCAGTCCGGCAGGACCGGCAGACGGGCAAACAGGTCGTCATTGCGGGCGGGGCATGGGTGCAGCGTGCCGCCGGGCAGGCCCCACGGCCCGACATGCAGAATGCGGCCCGCATCGCCCGACACTTGCACCGTGACGAGCGCACAGGTCGTGCCGCCCACGCGAAACTGGTCGGCATCGGCGGCCGGGTCGCTGGCACGGCGGCGCGCAAACATCGCGGCATAATCGCCGTTGGTCACCTGCAAGGGATCGGGCAGCGGGGGCAGCCACACGAATTTGCCCGCGCCTTTGCCGTGCGTGGCATAGGCATCGCTGATCGGGGCCTCGACTTGGGCATAAGTGCGTGTGGCGGCGGCGGGAAACAGCACCGCATGATCGATCCGCGAACCAATGGCATGCACCATCATGGCCACCAGAAAACCGCCGAATATGCCCGCATAGCCGGCGCCGATCACCCTGCCAAAGCGACTGTTGCGCCGGAACGTGACATAGGTCCACGCCGAATGCGCGCAGACCCAGGCTGCCGGAAACCAGACGAACACCGCCGCAGACCAAATCAGCCCTTCGTGCGAATGGCCGAAATAGGTTGCGTTGTCGGCCAGGCTGACCAGCACGGTGATCGCGCCCAACACCAGCAACGCGCCGAAAAACACCAGCAGCGCGGCCGGCGGTTTTGGCAGCAAAGGCTGTTCCGGTGTGTCCGGGTCTAAAAAGGTCATACCCATCCTGCCTTGTTGCCGCCGCCTGGGCCAACCCGCCCATGAATTCGTCACCCCGGGCTTGTGTGGACAAACTTGACCGGGGGTCCCGCTTCTTGCGGCACGCGGCGCGGTTTGAAGGCAAGCGGGACCCCGGGTCAAGCCCGGGGTGACGGGGGGCGTGGGGGGCGGGGGCGGCGTATGCCGGGGGCGAGACGTGCAATGATTCAGCGTTCGGTCGCAATTCCGTGCTAGATTGCGGGCAGCAATTTCGACGTTTGCGCGAATTTTGAGGGGTTATCATGGATATCATCTTCTCGGCACTGGGTACGATCATCGTGTTCTTTGGCCTGAGCGCGGTTTTCGGCAGCTTTTACACCGTGAAAACCGCCGAGGCGGCGATCATCACGCGGTTTGGCCAATATGTGCGCAGCGCGCCCCCGGGGCTGGGCTGGAAAATGCCGTTCATCGACCGGCTGGACGGGCGGATCAGCCTGCGCGTCAACCAGATCGGGCTGACCATGGAAACGAAAACGCGCGACAACGTGTTCGTGACCATCCCCATCTCGGTGCAGACGCGGGTGCGGCCCGAAAAGATCTTTGAAGCCTATTACAGTCTGTCGGACCCGGTCGCGCAGATCCAGTCCTATGTCGAACAAGTCGTGCTGGGCCACGTGCCGGGGATGACGCTGGACGAAGTCTTCGCCAGCCAGTCGTCGATTGCGGCGGCGGTGAAGCAGGAGCTTGATGTCGACATGGCCGCGTTCGGCTATGAAATCGTCAACGTGCTGGTGACCGACATCGTGCCCGATCAAAAGGTCAAGGCGGCGATGAACGACATCAACGCGGCGCAGCGCGAACAAGTTGCCGCCAATGCCCGCGGTGAGGCGGAAAAGATCCTGGTGGTCAAAAAGGCCGAAGCCGAAGCCGAAAGCAAGGCGCTGCAGGGCCAGGGCATCGCCAACCAGCGCCGCGCGATCATCGAAGGGCTTTCGACCTCGATCGAAGGCTTTCAACAGGCGCTGGGCACCGCCACCGCGCACGATGTGATGCAGCTGGTGCTGGTGACGCAATATTTCGACACGCTGAAATCGATCGGCGAAAACGACAAGACCAACACCATTTTCCTGTCGCACACCCCGGGCGCGGTGCAATCGATCACCGAAGAGATCCTGCAGTCGATGGTTGCCGCCAACACGGTGAAGTGACTACACTCCACCCCTGGGACAGGGTGGGGGAATGGTCATGGGGTCATCACGGTTTTCGCGCCGCCAGACTTTGGCGGGCATCGGCGCGCTGGGCGCAGTGGCTGCCACCGCAGTACAGGCGCAGGCGGCCGGCGCGGCGCGGCGGCCCAATGTGGTGTTCATCCTGGCCGATGACATGGGCTTTGGCGATCTGGGCGTCTATGGCCAGACCGATTATCACACCCCCAATCTGGATGCCCTGGCCGCAGCGGGCGCGCGGCTGACCCAGGCTTATGCCAATTCGGCGGTCTGTTCGGCCTCGCGCTTTGCGATCATCACCGGGCGCTATCAATACCGGCTGCGCGGCGGGCTGGAGGAACCGATTGCCGGGGCGAGCGATACCATCGGCCTGCCGCCCGATCATCCCACGCTGCCTTCGCTGTTTCGCAAGGCCGGCTATCGCACGGCGCTGTTCGGCAAGTGGCACCTGGGATCGCTGCCGCATTTCGGCCCGACCAAAAGCGGGTATGATACGTTTTTCGGCAATTTCGGCGGCGCAGTCGATTATTTCACCCACCGGCCCGAAGCGAACGAGTCAAAACCCGAAGACCTCTATGAAAACGAGGTTCCGGTGCACAAAGTCGGTTATTATACCGAACTGCTGGGCGACCGCGCGGTGGACTATGTGGCCAGGGCCCCGGCCGATCAGCCGTTTTTCCTGTCGCTCCATTTCACCGCGCCGCACTGGCCGTGGGAAGGCCCGGGGGACGAGGCGACCTCACGCGATCTCAAGGATATCTTTCATTACGACGGCGGCAATCTGGCGACTTATGCCCGGATGGTCGGTGCGCTCGATGCGCAGATCGGGCGCGTGGTGGCCGCGTTGAAGGCGCGCGGGATCGATGACAACACGGTGATCGTGTTCACCAGTGACAATGGCGGCGAACGCTTTTCGAAAGTATGGCCGTTCAGCGGGCAAAAGACCGAGCTGCTCGAAGGCGGCATCCGCGTGCCGGCCATCGTGGTCTGGCCGGGGCACATTCCGGCGGGCAGCATCTGTGCGCAAGTGGCCGCCGGGATGGACTGGCTGCCCACGCTGCTGGCCACGATCGACGCCGCGCCCGATCCGGCCTTTCCCAGCGATGGGGTAAACCTGCTGCCCGGCCTGATCGGGCAGCGCGCGCCGTTCGATCGCACACTGTTCTGGCGGTACAAGGCCAATCACCAGCGCGCGATGCGGTCGGGCGACTGGAAGTACCTGAAAATCAACGACAACGAATTTCTGTTCAACGTGGTTGTCGATACCCGTGAACGCGCCAACCTGGCCACGCGCGAACCCGCCGTGTTTGCCCGGATGAAGGCGCAGTGGGACACCTGGAACAAGGGCATGCTGCCGATCCGCAGCGACAGTTACAGCCACAAGGTGACATCAACGCACCAGGCCGACCATTACCGGCCGGACAATTCGAAAGAATAGGCTGATGGCGGAGGATATGCCCGAATCCGGTCTCGGCCCCAAATCCGCTGTCAGCCCCGGGCCGGGTTTCGCGCGTGCCAATCTGGCGGGCTGGTTCATGCTGGCGACGACGATCGCGGTCTGTCTGTGGCCCGATGTGCCAAACTGGGCGCTGCTGCTGGATGCGATGGCCCTTGCTGCGGTCACGGCTGCCGGCATCCGGTTCTACAATGCCGATCTTCCGCCAGCTTTTCTGAAAAATGACGCAAATTCGGGCATCGTGCTAACGCCTTTATTCGCGCCGCTCGCGCTTGTCCTGAGAGCGCTGTACCGTTTCAAGGTCATCGACTGGCATTGGCCAACGGCTGTGGCGCTAATTCTCGGGCTCCCTGCCGCATGGATTTTTGCCCGGACTTTCAACCCCCGGAATGGTCCGGTGGGGCGTACCGTCCTTGCCCTGTTTCTCTGCTACACCGGACCAGGGTCGCTGATCTGGGCCTCGCTGCTATTCGCCAACGCCATCGCCGATCGCCCGCCGACGAACACCTATCATGCCGTGATTCTTGATAAAATCCTGAGCCGGCAGAGCAAGAGCACGTCCTATTACGTCAAGCTTCGCGATCCTCCGGCGTTCAACGAGGGCGCCGATTTTGAATTGAGCGGCGAAACCTTTGGCAAAGTTTCCATCGGCGATGTGATCTGCGTCGATGTGTGGCGCGGGGTGCTGGGCATCCGCTGGTACCGGATCGACCGATGCGCGACCGGCCATTTCTAATGCCAACGTGCAGTGAGCTTGACTTGACGCACGTTGGTATAAGCCCGCGCGGCGCCCGAGCGTCACGATGTGCGATGCGTTCCACTCAGCGCACATCGGTATATCGCGTGCTCATGGCCGCGGCCTTGGCGATCGGACGTGCATGGCACTGGCCCTGACCGAAGGCCTTCCGGCGCTGACTCTGGTTGTTCAGGTCATCCGGTGATCAGTGCCCGGGGTGGGCGGATCACCGGATTTTCAGCCGCAGGAACGGCATGATCCCGGTGGGCGTTTCGGATCCATAGCCTGCTGCCATCCCGGCCGGCACCCGATTGAGCGCAGCCTGCATGCCGAGCCCGATGGCGAGGTGCCGGGCGACGGGAAAATCGCGCACCGCGCCCAGTGTGGCTTCGCCCACACGTGCGATTGCGCCGGTGGGCGTCAGGTCGTCCTTCTGCACCGTTTCGGCGCGGGCAAACAGCGTCAGGTGGCCCAGCGCCACGGCGGATTCGAGCAGCACACCGTTCAGCGTGTTGCCCGGATGGTCGCGGTTGCGCCCCCAGGCGAGCGTGGTCTGCCAGTTGCCGCCGGCAAAGGCGCGGTTGTAGGTGGCAGAGGCAGTCAGGCGGTTTTGATTGACCGCCGCGGCCAGTTGTTCGGGGCTGTGCAGGTGGCCATAGCTGACCTGGAACGACCAGTCGCGCGCGGGATTTATGGTGATCCGCCCGCTCCACGAATCGATGCCGAAGCGCTGGAATCCCCAGCGGTGCTGATCGGGTTCGCGCCCGTTGAAGGCAGAGGCCTCGATTTTCACCGGGCCGTGGACCAGTCCGGCGGTCGCCACGCCAAAGGTGATGTGCGTGGAATCGAGCCAGTGGTGCGTGATCGGCGCCGCCGGATCGTCCTGGCCGGAAAAGCGGTGCATGAATGTTGCCGGGCCCAGCGCGGGTTCACCCGGATAACCCAGATAGACGAACAGCGCCGTGCGCGGCGCAATCGGCACGGCATAGGTGCCCGCCAGTTCCATCAGCAGGTTGTGCGGATGTTGCCGATCGACCAGCGGCGCCCGGCCATCGGCAGTTTCGCCGGTTTGCAGCAGCAGCGGATAGCCGCGCGGGCCCATCGCCGGATCGAGCGATCCCATCGCCTTCAGCGTCAGCGTGCCGGGCCCGGCCGCATGCTGCGCCATCACCATCAGCATGCTTTCGCTGAACGCTTCGGTCCCCCCGCGCGGGCCGGACTGGTGATCGAATACCGCATCGATCTGCCCATGGACCATGCCGCTCCACCCGCCCGTGCCCCACATCATCCCCTGCATCGGGGTGGATGCCGGCTGCCAGGCTGTGCCCGATGCATCCTGCATCATGGTATAGGGGCCCAGCATGCCGTCCATCATGCGCCCGCCGTCCATCATGGCCATGGGACCGGGCATGGTTTGGGCGCAGGCAGTGCCTGCGGCCACCGCACCTGCCACCAGCGCGCCTGCCACCAGCGCGCCTGCCACCAGCGCGAAACGCAGGCATGACCTGCCTTTCAAAACGCCGCCCTGCGGGCGAGCAAGCGAGTGAGACTGACATAGACCGCCGCAGCCACGACCAGGCCGACCAGCCAGGCGAAATCAAGATCGCCGATGCGGCGCGCGATCGGGCCGACCCAATAATCCGGAATGTCAAAAAACGGCAGCGAAGCCAGCAGTCCGACAAAGTACGAGGCAATGCCCACCGCATTGTAACGGCCATAGCGGCCATCGGGATCGGCCATGGCGGCGATGTCGTAATGGCCGTCGCTGAGATAGAAATAATCGACGAGATTCACCGCTGTCCACGGCACCAGCAGGTTCAGCGTCACGACCAGCATCGCATTCAGCCCGGCGATGGCGTTGCCGCCAAACGACAGGGCCGGCACCAGCCACAGCACCGCCAGCACCAGGATTGTGGTGATGCGCACCCATGATCCGGACGTTCCGGGCCGGAAAATGTCCAGCCCGGTAACAACGGTCAACATGCCGGAATAGGCGTTCATGCCCATCGTCGCGACAAGCGCGCTCGCCGAAAAGATCGCCAGCCAGAAACCGAACCCGCCGGCAAGCTGATTGCCCGCCACAAACAGCGCCGTCAGCCCGTCGCGCGCTGCCATGTGCGTGGCCAGCCAGGCGCCGATGGCGATCATCCAGATGGCGGAAAGCGCGGCACCGGCATAGACATGGCCGATAACCGCGCGGCGCGACGTGGATGGCGGCAAATAGCGCGTGAAATCGGAAACATAAGGCGCATATGTGATGTTGTAGCTGGCCGCGGCCACGAATTGGGCCAGGAACGCCCCCCAGGTGAACACCACCGGCGCCGGCACGAAATGCGGCGTTGCCACATGGCCCGAGGCGATGGCCACAGTCAGGATCGCAAACAACGGAAGGCTGAGCCAGAACAGCGCGCGAAAGGCCAGGTGCACCCAGTCATGCCCCCAGATGGCCAGCACGACCGGCACCACCGCCAGCGCAAACATCGCGACCTGGCTGTCGATGCCCCAGATGCTTTTCAAACCCGCGGCGATCACGATGCTGTCGATCACGTTGAACCCGACGAACGTGCACAGCGCCGCGATCAACGGAACAATCACGCCGTTGTACCCGAATTGCGCGCGCGACTGGATCATCTGGGGAAGGCCCAGTTCGGGCCCTTGCGCGGCATGAAAGGCCATGAACACGGTGCCAAACAGAATGCCGAGCACGCCGGCCAGGCTTGCCGCAGCAAAGCCCAGGCCAAGCGCCGGGCCGACAAAGCCGATCGACACCGTAAAGAAATGGAAATTGCCCAGAAACCAGAATGGCCCTTGCTGGGTTACCCGTCCATGACGTTCGGACAGCGGAACAAAATCAATGGAATGGGTTTCGACTGAGGCCCATTCTGAAGTCCGGTCGGTCATGAAATTCCCTTGGATTGCTCTGAATTGCAGACGCCGCCCTGCGCGCAGACCTTGCATGCAGACCTTGCATCCAGACCTGGCGCGCGGATTGTGCAACGCTGCCCCATCCGCCCGCCATGGCGACCGAGGCCGACGCCGCGGTGATGGCGGCGCACGATTGCCTGGCGGAGCGATACCGATAACCCCGCGTACGCGCAATTCGGCATTGGTGCGCCCGCCTTGCGCACCGGCACGCTGGCCAGATCGGCTTGATTCCCAGATCGGCTTGTTTGGGTGTGGTGGGCGTTTTTGGCCGGCCCGGCGATAGGGCACTGGCTGTTCCGGGCCACTTTGTGGACAGCCTTTGTTACATAATATCGCAAAAAACCCGATGGGGCTATGTGCCGGACGCTTTTCATCGCCTATGCCGCGCGCCGGGTCGGGGTGTGCGGCAGCGCGCTCATGGAAAAAACAGGCCGGAATTCGGGCCGGGAATCAGGGAATGACGATCATGACGATCTTGACCGCGCAGGGTGCGCGTCGTGTGCGATGCGCCGGCCAGCCGGGTTTTCGCGCCGCAATTCTGGGATGCGCGGGAATGCTGGCGCTGGGCGTGTCAACGCCGCTGCTGGCACAATCTGCCGCTCAGGCCAGCGCAAGCGCCGCTCAGGCCAGCGCAAGCTCGGGGCAGGACATTGTCGTCACCGCTGAAAAGCGCACCGCCACCGTGCAGACCGCGCCGCTCAGCATTACGGCGCTCAGCGGCAAGCAGTTGCAGGCACAGGGCATTACCGGGCTTGAGGATATCGTGCGCACCGTGCCCGGCATTTCGATGCGGACCAACGGCCCCGGCCAGACCGAAATCGAAATCCGTGGCCTGGCATCATCGGGCGGATCGGCGCCGACCGTTGGCTATTACCTTGATGAAACGCCGCTTTCACCGCCGGCCGCTTCGCTGAACGGCAAAGTGGTGCTGTCGCCCGATCTGTATGATCTCAACCGCGTCGAAGTGCTGCGCGGTCCGCAGGGCACGCTTTACGGGTCCGGATCGATGGGTGGCACTGTCAAGCTGGTCACCAATGCGCCAGAGCTCAACACGTTTGGCGGTTCGGTCGATCTGGCCGGGTCGGGCACTGCCGGTGGCGGTGTCAACGGTGCGGCCAATGCTGCGCTCAATATCCCGCTGGTAAAGGACGTTGTCGCGCTTCGCCTGGTGGCGTCGGAAACCTACAATTCGGGCTGGATCGATCGCGTTGTCGGAGGCGCAAACTTCCCGCTGGAAACCGATCCGACCATCGGCGAATTGAACATCCCGGTGTGCCCGGGTGCGGCCAGTTGCGTGCGCGGCAATGTGCTGGGCGCGTCAGTGGTCAAGCGGTACAGGAACGTGAACTGGAACCAGACGACATCGGGCCGCGCCAGCCTGCTGATCCAGCCCAGCGCCGGGTTCAGCATCAATCTGACAGGCGTGATCCAGGGCATTCGCGCCGGCGGGTACAACACCTATGACCAGAATCCCGGAACAACCGCGCATTATCAGCCGGCCGACCTGGCCGAGCCGTTTTCCGATTCGTTCAAGATGGTCAGCGCCGTGGTGAAATACCAGCTGCCGACGATCGACCTGACATCGAGCACATCCTATTTCACCAAACGCGAAATCCAGACGCTGGACACCACAGAGCAGTTCCAGGTCTATTTCAACCTGCCGTTCTTTCCGGCAAACACCAATATCGAATATGATACGTCCCGGCAGTTCAGCACCGAGCTGCGGGCGGCATCGCGCACATCTTCGCCATTCCAGTGGGTTGGTGGCGTATTCTACAGCAGCATGGTTTCACACTATATTGCGGTCAATGAATCGCCCTCGGTTGCCCCGCTGTCGACCGGCGGCGCCGCTGCCAATCCGACCGGCATCATTTTTGATTCGGACAATCCCTACAAGATCCGCCAGTTTGCCGCGTTTGGCGAAGCGTCGTACAAGATCACCCCGGCGCTGAAATTCACTGCCGGCGTGCGCTATTTCAATTTCAAGACCGACGCGAGCTTTCATGAAAACGGGCTCGTTACCGGGTCGGGCAATGCGCAATATACCGATATCGCGGTGTCGGGCGCTGCCGACGGGTTCGATCCCAAATTCAACCTGTCCTACATCCCGAACAAGGATCTGACGGTCTATGCCACGCTGTCCAAGGGTTTCCGCCCGGGCGGCGTGAATTTCCCGGCGCCGGTGTCGTATTGCGGTGTGCAGCCCTATACCTACAATCCGGATTCGGTGTGGAATTACGAAGCGGGTGAAAAGGCCCGGCTGTTTGGTGGCGCGGTCACCATCAATGCCGATATCTATTACCTGAAATGGCAAGGCGTGCAGCAAAGCGTGGTGCCGGCCTGTGCCTATGTCTACACGGTCAATGCCGGGTCTGCGCAGGCCTATGGTCCGGAAATCGAATTGACGGCAAAGCTCAGCCCGAATTTCACTTTCACGTTCAATGGCAGCCAGACCACATCGCGCCTGACCGCAGTGCCGGCGGGGCTGGGCCTGAGCGTGGGCCAGCCCACGCTGAACATTCCATCCTACACCATCAACAGCGCCATCGAATATCATGCCGACCTTGCCGGCGATTATCGTCTGGTCGCCCGCCTGTCCGGTGGGGCCGTTGGCCGGACTTACGATATCAACTATTACACCACCCGGCTGCCGGCCTATCAGATCGGCAATGCGCGGGTTTCGGTGACCAACGGGGGCAAGACCTTTGCGGTCTTCGCCAACAATTTCACCAACACCCACGCGCAACTGGGGATCAACAATTCGATCGGTGCCTATCCGACCGCAGCGTTGACCCGCGTGACCAGCAACCAGCCGGCCACGTTCGGCGTGGAAATTTCGGCCAGGTATTGAACAAAGGCAACATGGCCTTGTCCGGCATGACAAACCTGCCCCCGATCTGGACCCTGTCCGCGGTGGTGACTGATGATGGCGCAAGACTACGCTACAAAGTCACCGGCTCGGGCAGGGCCGATCTGGTGTTCGTGCACGGGTGGGCCAGTACCAGGGATTATTTCGATCTCGTGGCCGCGGCGCTCGATCCGGCGGCGTTCCGGTTGATTGCCATCGACTTGCGCGGCCATGGCCAATCGGAAAAAGGGCATCGGGGATTTGCCGCAGAGCGCCATGCCCGCGATATCCTGGCAGTGGCCGATGCCGCCGGCGCGCAATCGTTCGTGACCATCGGGCACAGCATGGGCGCGAAATACAGCGAATGCGTACCGGCGCTGGCACCCGGGCGCGTTGCCGGGCAAATTCTGGTCGCCGGTGCGCCGGCCCATGCGATACCGATCTCCGACGCGGAACTTGCCGAATGGACCGACCTCGCCGGAATGGCGGAGGAGCTGTATCAGTCGCACGGGACGACAATGTCACAGCCGGTCGCCGAACCGGTGCGGCGCGCGTGGGCCGCCGCGGCCGCGCAGATCGATGCAGAGGTTTTGCGTGAAACCTTGGCGATCTGTTTTCGCACCGATGCCGGCGAAAGTGCGGCGGCAAGCGCAAATCGGCCGGTCAGGATCGTGGCCGGTGCCAACGATCCGTTCTTTCCGCCGCCGATGCTGGCCGATTATGCCGCACGCAAATTCGGCATTGCTGCGCCTGACCTGCTGGATTGCGGACACGAGATCCCGCTGGAACGGCCGCACGACCTTGCGCGAATTATCAGCGATTTCTGCGCGGCCTTGCAGGGTTGATTGCGAACGGGTGATTTTTAATTGTCGTCGTCCGTGGCGCGCCCGGACAATCGCCATGAAGTCGGCCGGCCGGCGGCACCAAACTATTTCAATTTTTCGATTGTCTCGGAAAATTCCGGTAGCCCGAGGCGGGATCGTTCCTGATAATATGCAGCAAACAGGCCCCCACGGGATTGATACCAAAGTGCAGTGAGCTTGACTCATCGCACATCCGTATGAGCGACAAATCGGCAGGTGCAATCAACCCTGCTGATTTTGCGTCAGCCATTCCTTCAGGGCCGCATCGATGCGGGTCTGCCACCCGGAACCGGTTGCGCGAAAGCGTTCGAGAACATCACGCGACAGGCGAATGGTGGTGCGCTCCTTGGTCAGGTCTGCCTTTGGGCGGCCACGCAGTTTGGCTTGCAGCGACGGCGAAAGGGCGTCGATGCGCACTGCATTGGCGACCATGCGGTCAGTCCATTCGGGGTTTTCCGCAAGGGGCAGCGATGCCTTATCGATGGTGCTCATACCGTGTGATCTCGCGTTGATTGGCTTTTCGGAAACTGATGATGCGAATGCCGCTGTCCGTTTCGGTGAAGACCAGCGCGTGAACCCGATCTCCGACCAGCCCCAAGGCAGCGTAGCGGACTTCAGGATAGTCCATTCGGTCGTCGATCCAGAACAGGGCTGTTTCGAAATCGAATGCCTGCGCCAGTTCAAACCCAAACCCACGCTCAAGCCGGTTGCGTTCGCTCTTGGCCGGATCGAACTCTATGTCCATAGCGCTTTATTGTACATACATTAAATAAGGTGGTCAACCGGCTGCTGACCGTACGCCCAGCACTTGCGCAATCGCCACGAAATCCGCGACCGACAGCGTTTCGGCGCGGCGGGCGGAATCGATGCCCAGGGTTTCCAGTGCGGCGAGCGCGCCGGGCAGGCCCTTCAGCGATTGGCGCAGCATCTTGCGGCGCTGGCCAAAGGCGGCCTCGGTCACGCGTTCGAGCAGGCGCGCGGAAACGCCGGGGGGCATTTCGGCGGGCACGACATGGACAATCGCCGACATGACTTTGGGCGGGGGGGTAAACGCGCTGCGGTGCACTTTGACCGCGATGCGGGGGCTTGCGCGCCACTGGCTGAGGATGGCGAGCCTGCCATAGGCGTCGCCATTCGTCGGCGCGATGATCCGTTCGGCCACTTCCTGCTGGAACATCAGCGTCAGCGATTGCCAGCGCGGCGGCCAGGCCTCTCCCGAAAGCCAGCCGGTGAACAGGGCGGTGCCGACGTTGTAGGGCAAGTTGGCGGCGATGTGGTACGGGCCGTCGAACAGCGTGGCGGGGTCGATTTTCACCGCGTCGCCCTCGATCACGCGCAATTGGCCGGGGAACGCTTCGCCCAGTTCGGCGAGCGCGGGCAGGCAGCGGCGGTCCATTTCAATCGCCGTCACACGCGCGCCGGCGCGCAGCAGCGCGCGGGTCAGGCCGCCCGGGCCGGGGCCCACCTCCAGCACATCGGCATCACGCAAGGGGCCGGGCACGGTGGCGATGCGCGCCAGCAACTGTTCGTCGAACAGGAAATTCTGGCCCAGCGATTTCTGCGCGAGCAGGCCGTGGCGGTTGACGACATCGCGAAGGGGGGGAAGGTCATCCATGGCGGTGTGCGGCGCAGGCGGCGGCCATGCGCAGTGCCGCGATGGTGGCGCCCGGGCGCGCCATGCCGGTGCCGGCAATATCGAACGCGGTGCCATGGTCGGGGCTGGTGCGCACGATCGGCAGGCCCAGGGTAACATTCACCCCGTCGTCAAAATCGAGCAGCTTGATCGGGATCAGCGCCTGGTCATGGTACATGCAGATCGCCACGTCATACGTCGCACGCGCGGCGGCGTGGAACATCGTGTCGGCCGGCAGCGGCCCGCGCGCATCGATGCCCGCAGCGCGCAGCGCGGCCACGGCGGGCGCGATCACGCCGGAATCCTCGTGCCCCATGCGGCCCGCCTCACCGGCGTGGGGGTTCAGCCCGGCAACGGCCAGCCGGGGATGGGCAAGGCCGAAATCGGCTGCCAGCGCGGTGGCGGCAATGGTGCTGCGCGTGGTGATCAGGCCTGTGGTCAGCATTTGCGGCACGTGCGCCAGCGCGACATGGACGGTGATCGGCACCACGCGCAAATTGGGCCCGGCCAGCATCATCACCGCGCATTCGGGGGCGATGCCGCAGGCGGCGGCAACGAATTCGGTCTGGCCGGGATGATCAAAGCCGACGCGCGCGAGCAGGTTCTTGGCAATCGGGCCGGTGACCAGCGCGGCCGCCCTGCCTTCGCGCACCAGCGCCGTGGCCCGGGCCAGGCTGGCCAGCGCCAGCGCGGCGCCTGCATCATCGGGCCGGCCAGGGGCATAAATGCCCTCGCCGATGTCGATTACCGGCAGGCCTTCGCCAAAGCGCGCCGCCGCCTCGGCAGGGGATTGCACGGCAAACACCGGCACGTCGGCCCCGCGCGCCTGCGCCGCGGCCGCGAAAATCTGCCGCGATCCCACTGCGAAAAACGGCGGCAGAGACCGTTCGCCGGCCAGCGCCCGCGCGGCCACGGCCAGTTCCGGCCCGATGCCGGCGGGATCGCCCATGCTGAGCGCGAGCGGCGCGGTGCCCATGGTCAAAATGCCCGGGGCATCGTCAGGTCAGTTATATTCGATCACCGCGTCGCGGCGCAGATCGCGCAGATACGTCTGCGCGCGCTTGTTGACGCGATCGTCTTCCATCTGGCTTTGCAGCTGTTCAAAGCTGGGCCCGTTATCGACTTTGGGATCGTCGCGGCCGCACAGCATCAGCACGCGCACGCCATCTTCGATCGATCCGAACGGCGGGGTCGCTTCGCCCACGGCCAGCTTCAGGATGGTATCCTGCAGCGCGGCGGGCAAGTCGCGCGCCTTGATCTGGTCGTTGCCGACCACGCTCGCGCCCAGCTTTGCCGCGGCCGCATCGACCTGGCCGCAGCCGTGGATGTCCTTGGCCATCTTGGCAAATTCGCTGGCCTTGGCGGCGGCGACTTTTTCGACGGTGCCGGCGGGAAAGCTGATCGAAATCTGCTTCAGGCTGAGCACCGCATCGCGCGGATCGGCGGTCAGCACCTGACGCTTGTCGATCACATAGATGATCGAATAGCCGCCGGGCACTTCGATCGGGCCGGCCAGCTGGCCCGGGCCCATGTTGTTGACCGCAGTCCCGATCGGCCCGGGCAGCTGTGCCAGCCGGATCCAGCCGAGATCGCCACCGACCGCCGCGGTGGAGGCCTGCGAATACTGGCGCGCATAGCCGACAAAGCTGCCGCCCTTTTTCAGCTGTTCGACAATCTTGTCGGCATTGGCGAGGATCTGGCTGCGGTTTTCGTCGGTGGCGGCCAGATAGATTTCGCCCAGGTGATATTCCTCGGTGCCCTTGGCCGCTTTCAGCCGTTCCATGATTTCGCGCACTTCGGCGTCGGACACGTTGATGAACGGCTGCACATTGCGGCGCAGCAGGCGTTGCCAGGCGATTTCGCCGCGGATCTGACGCTTCAGCGATGCGGCGGATGATCCGATCTGCGCCAGATAGGCTTCGAGCGCGGGCGGGTCCTTGCCCATGTTGTTTTGCGCGACATAGGAAAAGCGCTGGGTCACTTCTTCATCATCGATGGTGATGTCGGCGCCCTTTGCCTCCTGGATTTCCAGCGTTTCGTCGATCAGGTTGCGCATGACCTGGGCGCGCAGGCGTTCCTGTTCTTCGGGGCTGAGCTTGCCGGTGTTGGCATTGGCAAACAGCGCAAAACGCTGGTCGATATCGGTGCCGGTGATGATTTCGCCATTCACAATCGCGGTGGCGTGGCGATGGTTGGGGTCCATCTTGCCAAAAAACTGCGGATTGGACGGCAGATTGAGATTGCCATCGGCGTCGGTGGCGGCAGGCGGCGGGGCGGATACGGCCGGGGGCACGGTGTCTGCCTGCGCCAGCACGACCGAAGCGCCGCCCAGCCCGAGCGCCAACGCGCCGAACAGGGACAAAAGCGACACGGGCAGAAACGACACGCGCAGAAGATTCAGGGGCAGCAGGCGGAATAGGGACGTCATGGCAGTCGATCGATCCTGTTCATGGCACCCCGGCAGAGGCGCGCCATCAAGCCCTTGAAGCGTTTTGCCGAAACTGTCCATTTCGGCTTAACCAAGGCTGAGCGACACGCGCGATAGCGCCTTTGCCGGCAGTAGGGAAGGTTTTCGGGGCAAAAACCGGTTGGGTGCAGGATCAACCCGGCGTCACCTCTGTAGCAGCATCAGATCAGCGCGTTCCGATGTTCTTGAGCGACAGCGTCAGGGCATAGGAATTGCCGCGCACCGCGTCGCCCGTGGTGACATAATCGCGCCGCCAGGTGAACGCGACATCAAGGCAGCCATCGGTATAAGCCAGGCCCAGGCGATGGCGGATCAGCTGGAATCCGTTCGATCCGTTGATCGGGTCATCCGCCTTGGTCGTCATGTTGACGATGGCCGATCCGAACAGCGACCAGTAATGGGCAAAGGCGGCGCGGCCCGAAACGCGCAGTTCCTTGCTGTCCTGCAGATCGCCATAGACCAGCGGAATGCTGCGATTGAGCGCGATATAGCCGATTTCGGCGTAAGTGCGGTGGTCGCCAACGGTCGCATCGAATTCGTTGCGCCGCAGTTGCAGCGTGTCCTTGTCGAGCTGAAACCGTTCGGTCAGTTGCACCACATCGCGAAACCGCACTTCGGCGCGGCCGACGATATCGGAAAAGCGGTTGGCCAGCCCGGTGCCGGTGGGCACCAGCGCATCCTGCGTGGAAAAGCGATAGGATTCGCCGATCGTGGCCGAGGCGCGCCAGCCGGGCCGTGTAAAGCGCCAATCCAGCCCATAAGTCACGCGCACGCCGTCTTCGACCCGGTCATGGCCTGGATAGCGGTTCAGCGCGAAGATGTTGCCGTCTTCGAGTTCGAGCGCGCGCGAATCCTCGTTGGCGATGGCCAGATTGCGCAAATGCGGCGTGGCGACGATCTGCACTTCGGGGGTCAGCACCTGGGTGCCGCCCAGAAACGATCCGACCAGCGGCCATTTCATGTCGATCGCGGCGGTGGCGATGCCGCGCGCCTGCCACCCGGGCAGGCCCTGATCGACCGGATTGGTGGTGAGCGCGGTATCGCTGGCGTGATAGATATCGCCGCGCAGCAGCGTGGTCAGCGTCAGTTCCTGCCCGCCCGCGGTGATCGTGTGCAGGTTCCAGGTGGCGCTGGCCAGGGCGCGCTGCGTGTCCTGCCGGTCGGTGCGGGTCAGCGCCAGCGAATTGACATCGATTTCCACTTTGCCGCCCAGCACCGGCATGTCGAACCGGCGGCGATAATCGATGCTGGGCAGGGCAAAGGGCTGCTGGCTGGGGATGTCCTTTACCCCGATGGCCTGCACCGCCCATCCGGCAAAGCTGAAATAGCTGTCTTGCGAAATATGTTCGAGATCGATCGAGGAGCGCAGGCGCGTATCGGTCGACAAGTCATACCGCAGCAGAAACGTGCGGTCGGACACATAGCGGGCCGATCCCGACAGGCTCCAATCGTCGCCCAGCTGGAACCGGCCATTGCCTTCGACATAGCCGCGCAATGCAAAATTGCCGGTGGTGCCGGGCAACAGCCCACCATTGGTATCGGTGGTGGCGTTGGTCTGGCGGCTGCGTGTGACATAGCCGGTGATCTGATAGGCGCCCTTGTCGGTCAGTTGCCGGTAATGGCCCGACAGCATCGGAAGCGATTTGGAATAGAGCGTGCCGGTCAGCGCCAGATCGCGGTTATTGGCCAGCCGCCAGTAGAACGTGTTGGAAATCTGCGCGCCGTTGGTCGATGACAGGCTGAATCCGGGGATCAGCAGCCCTGAAACGGCGCGAAAATCCGATGCATGCGCCAGCCCGGGCAGCGGCACCAGCGGCACCCCGAACACGCGCAGCACCGCGCCGTAATAGCGCACTTGCTTGGTATCCGGGTTGAACGTCACGCGCACCGCGGTCAGTTCCCAGCTCGGCCGTTTGGGGCAGCCTTCGTCATCGGTCACGTCGCAGCCGCTATAGGCGGCGCGGTGCAGCACCATGTGGCCCTGTTCATCGCGTTCGCTGGCATTGGCGGCCATGCGCCCGCCTTCGCGCAGCACCAGCAACAGATCCTGCGTGGCGCCGGCCTTGAATTCGTCGGTCAGGTCGATGTGATTGGTATAAAGGACATCGCCGTCTTCATCGACAAAGCGGATATTGCCGTCCGCCGTGATCGCCCCGGTCTTGCGGTTCCAGGTGACGGTGTCGGCGCGCAAAGATCGCCGGTCGCGCCGCATCACAACATTGCCGATGGCCGTGGCGACATCGCCTTCCCGGTCATACGTCACCTTTTCGGCGGCAAAGCGCACCAGATCGGATTCGCCGGGGGTGGCTGAAGCGGGGGTGGCTGAAGCAGGGGTGGCTGAAGCAGGAACGGGCGCTGGCGGCGAATCGGGGGCCGGCGCGGCAAGGCCCGCCTCTGGCGGCGCCATCGGGGCGGCATGGGCAGCATCAAACGCAGGCGCAAAGGCGGCCATGCCCGCAAGGGCAAGCAGCGCTGTGGAATGGCGCGCCCGCACGCGCAGGGAAAAGGCAGGGCCCTGGGGCCGCGTCTGGGGTCGCATGCGCTTGCCTATCGCACCGGCGCGGCTTAACTGCAAACCCACAATTCGCGGCAATGTCGCTATGCCCGGTTCGGGCACATTGCCGATCAGGAGCGCCTGCATGACCATTTCTTTCGCCCTTTCCGGTGATTCCCGCCCCCGCCTCGTTGCCCGTCTGGTCGGCGAAGGCCCGCTGCCGGCCGATCTGTCGGACCCGCTGCGCGAGGCGGCGGCAGCCAGCCGGTTTTCGGGCAAGGCCGGGCAGGTTTTCGAAAGCTTCGTCCCCACCGAATCCGGTCTGTTGCGCATGGCGCTGGTCGGCACGGGCAAGGCCGGCGGGACCGAGCGACTGGCTGCGCTGGAACGCGCCGGCGGCGCGCTGGTGGCCAAATACCTTACTTCGGGCGAAACCGCGCTGGGCATCGATTTCACCGGCAGCGCGTTGACCGCGGCCGAGGCGGTGGCGGTGCTGCTGGGCGCACGGCTGCGCAGATGGCGCTATGACATCTACAAGACCAAGCTCAGCGACGAACAGAAAGTGTCGCTGACCCAGGTCATCGCGATTGCCGCGCCCGAAGGCAGCGAAAGCCTGTGGGCGACCGAGGCAGCGCTGGCCGAAGGCGTGGAATTCACCCGCGAACTGGTGACCGAGCCGGCCAACGTGATCTATCCGGCCAGCTTTGTCGAACGCTGCGTGGCGCGGTTTGCCGGCACCGGGGTCGATGTCGTGGTGCTGGACCAGGCCGCGCTCGAAGCGCTGGGCATGGGCGCGCTGCTGGGCGTGGCGCAGGGCTCTGTGCGCGAAGCGCGCGTGCTCGCGCTGCGCTGGAAGGGCCGCGCCGGCAGCCGCCCGACCGCCTTTGTCGGCAAAGGCGTGACCTTTGACACCGGGGGCATCTCGATCAAGCCCGCCGGCGGAATGGAAGACATGAAGTGGGACATGGGCGGCGCAGGCGCCGTGGCGGGTGCGCTGCTGGCGCTGGCACTGCGCAAGGCAGAGGCCGATGTGATCGGCGTGGTGGGCCTGGTGGAAAACATGCCCGATGGCAATGCGCAGCGGCCGGGTGATGTCGTCACCTCGATGTCGGGCCAGACGATCGAAGTGATCAACACCGATGCCGAAGGCCGGCTGGTGCTGTGCGACGTGCTGACCTGGGTGCAAAAGACGTATGCCCCGGCAACGATTGTTGACCTGGCGACGCTGACCGGGGCGATCATGGTGTCGCTGGGCCATGAATATGCCGGTATGTTTGCCAATGACGATCTGCTGGCCAGCCAGCTTGATGCCGCGGGCAAGACCAGCGGTGACAAGCTGTGGCGCATGCCGATCGGCCCTTCCTATGACAAGCTGATCGACAGCCCGATTGCCGACATGAAGAATGTGGGGCCGCGTTTTGGCGGGTCGATCACCGCGGCGCAGTTCCTGCAGCGCTTCATCGGCGAGGGCGTGGCCTGGGCGCATCTCGACATCGCCGGCACGGTCTGGGCCGACAAGCCGGGCGCGACGCATGACAAGGGCGCGACCGGGTTCGGCGTGCGCCTGCTCGACCGCTATGTGCGCGACGTGCTGGAAGGGTAACATGCCTGTCGCGCCGGCCACCGCCATGGACCCCCGGTCCAACCGCCCGGTGGGTGGCGCAAAGTCGCTTGTCGGCGACTTTCGAAAGCAACGCTGATGCCCAAAATGCGGCGCAAGGCTGATCTGCCGTCAAAGCTTTGCGCCGCCTGCGGGTTGCCGTTCACCTGGCGCAAGAAGTGGGAGCGCGATTGGGACAACGTGCGCTATTGCTCCGACCGGTGCCGCGGCAATGGCGCGCGCAAAGAGGGCGGGTGATGCGCGTCGATTTCTATCACCTGACCCGCGATCCGGCCGAAGCGGTCGTGCCGTCGCTGGCGCGCAGCGCGCTGGGCGCGGGCGAACGGCTGGTGGTGGTATCGGCCGATGCCGCGCAGATCAAACGCATCAGCGAAGAACTGTGGGCGCGCCAGCCCGATTCGTTTCTGGCGCACGGGGCCGCTGGCGGGCCGCACGATGCGCGCCAGCCGATCCTGCTGGCGGGCGAGCCGGTGGCGGGCAATGGCGCGCGATTCTGCCTGCTGGCCGATGGCCAATGGCGCGAAACCGAGGGCATGACGCGCCTGTTTCTGCTGTTTGGCGCAGACCGCATCGACGATGCGCGCGGCACCTGGCGCATGCTGGGCCAGCGCGAAGGCGTGGAGCGGCGATATTGGCGCCAGGACGGCGGCAAATGGCGCGAGGGGCCATAGGTCAGCGGGCATCTGCGCTGCGGCCCGGTCTGCGCCTTGCGATTGGCGGCGTTCCCGGCTAGGGGCGCGGCGATGGAGCAGGCCGGGTGACAGCCCGGTTGACCACAAGGCACACAGCGGCAGGGGCACGAACCCCGGCGCACGAACAAGGATTTGTACCATGGCGGTTACCCGCACGTTTTCGATCATCAAGCCCGACGCGACTCGCCGCAACCTGACCGGTGCGGTGACGGCCAAGCTGGAAGAAGCGGGCCTGCGCGTTGTCGCATCGAAGCGCATCCACATGAGCCGCGCCCAGGCCGAAGGGTTCTATGGTGTCCATTCGGAACGCCCGTTCTTCAACGATCTGGTCGAATTCATGATCTCGGGCCCTGTCGTGGTCCAGGTTCTGGAAGGCGAAGACGCCGTGAAGCGCAACCGCGACGTGATGGGCGCAACCAACCCGGCGAACGCCGATGCCGGCACGATCCGGAAGGAATTTGCCGAATCGATCGAAGCCAACACCGTGCACGGTTCGGATTCGGAAGAAAACGCGGCGATCGAAATCGCGTTCTTTTTCACGCCCGAAGAAATCGTCGGCTGATTTTGCGCAGCCGGTGCGAAACACGAAGGGGGCCTTTGCGGGCCCCCTTTTTGTTGCATGATTTGCGCGGCAGAACAGGGGATTGCGCTGATGATCGGGATGGGCGGGGGCGATTGCCCCTTTGAATTCAACTTTGACGCGGCAACGTTCAAGGCGGGTGACATCGTCAGCTATCGCGTGACCGGGAGCCTGCAGGACATGCCGTTTGTCGGCACGCTGGTCGAAGTGCACGATGACCACGTGATCCTGCTGCCCGATGCGAACGATACCGCTACCCGCTATCGCGCCACACGCGAAAGCCGCCCGGTGGTGGACGAAAGCCAGATATGACCCTGCAATCCTCCCCGGGGACGGGCCCGGGATGGGGAAGGATTGCAGGGAGAGTCAGGAATTCGGGGCGGGCGCCGCGTACCAGCGGGTGAGCATCAGCGTGACAGTGGCGACGCCGACCAGGCCGGACAGGATCGGCCAGGTGAAGCTGGCGCCCAGCGCAAGCGCGCCGGCGGCGATCAGGCAGGCTGCGGCGCAGCCCAGATCCCACCCCGCCTCGGTCGCCATGGCAAAGCGCAAGGGACAGGCCGAATGGCGCGCCATGGCATACATCGGCGGCAGCAGCGTGACCTGGGTGATCGGGGTGATCAGCGCGCCCAGCGCGGTGGCGGCGACGGCGGCCACCGGATTGTGCCACGATGCCGCCTTTGCCAGCACGGCCAGCCCGGCGCCGCCATAGGCCAGCGGCACCATCGCGCGGCCGTGCCCGGCATCGATGCGCCGCCCGATCAGCAGGCTGGCGCCGGCGGCGCTTGCCCCGGCCAGCGCCATCGCCCCGCCAAACGCGCCGAACCGTTCGCCCAGCGACACGAACAGCGCCAGGTTCCACACCACGTTGACTGCGCCCGAATGCAGCCCTTCGGCGCAATAGAGCGGCCGGGCGTGCGCGATCACGCCGCGATCAACCGTGGCATCGCGCGCCACATGCGCGTCGGGCGCGATCAGCAGCGGCCAGCCGGCGGCCAACTGGATTGCCGCGATCAGCACAAAGCCGGTGACCGGGCCCAGCCAATCGTGGATCAGCCCGCCCAGCACCGGCGCGACAATCGCCACGCCCGCCGTCGCCGCCTGTTGCAGGCTGACCTGCCGTCCGCGCGATCCGCCTTCGGCAATCGCCGCGTTATAGCCGTGCCACGCTGTCCAGTAGAGCACGCTGCCCAGCCCCATCGCCAGCACATAGGCCAGCATCCAGCCATCGACCCGGGTGACAAAACCCAGCAGCACATAGCCGGCCGCGCGCACCGCAATCCCGATCAACAGCACGCGGCGCAGCCCCAGTGCAATCGCCAGCGGCAGTACCGCCGCGCGCATCACGAACCGCGTCATCACCAGCCCGGCAAAGGCGGCCAGCACCACCGGCTGCGACACGCCCTGGCGCACCAGAAATGCGGTCATGAACAGCCCGCCGGTGTTTTCGGCAAACGATTGCAGCGCCGCATGCAGCGTGATCGCCCCCAAGGGGCCGGGGGGCTTGCGCACGGTCATCCCCCGGTCAGCGCGGCCAGACACCGGGCATAGAGCTGGTGTTCGGCAAACAGCACCCGCGCGGCCAGCGTGTCGGCCGTATCATCGGGCCGGATCGCAACGGGAATCTGGCCCAGCACCGGCCCTTCATCGAGATCGGGGGTGACCAGGTGGACGGTGCAGCCGCCATGGCTGTCGCCGGCGGCAATCGCGCGGGCATGGGTATCGAGCCCGGTGTATTTCGGCAGCAGGCTGGGGTGGATATTGACCATGCGGCCCTGCCAGCGGGTGACAAATGCCGCGCCCAGAATGCGCATGTATCCGGCAAGCGCGATGAAACGCGCGCCCGCATTCAGCACTGCCGCCTCCATCGCTGCATCGTGGTCGGCGCGGGCCATCCCTTTGTGCGGCAGCACGAACGTGGGCACGCCTTCGGCTGCGGCCAGCTTCAACCCGCCCGCATCGGGGTTGTTCGACGCGACCAGCGCGATGGCAAAGGGGCAATCGGGCAGGCGGCTGGCATAGAGCAGCGCGGCCATATTGGTGCCGCCGCCCGAAATGAACACGGCCACCGGAACGCGCCGGGTGCCAGGTATTTTGATTTCCGGTATTTTGATTTCCGGCATTGCGATATCAGGCATTTTGGGGCGCATCAGGCATGGTGGGTTGCCGTCCAGGCGCCTTGTGCAGACCAGGTTTCGTCGCTGCCGGTCACGGTGCAGCCGCGTTCGCCCGCAACGATCGTGCCGATGGTGAACACGGTTTCGCCCGCGGCGGCCAGATCGGCGGCCAGGCCTTTCGCCTCATCCGGGGCGACCGCCAGCACCATGCCCACGCCGCAATTGAACGTGCGCGCCATTTCGCCCGGTTCGATCTGGCCCTGCGCCTGCAGGAACGCCATCAGCCGCGGCTGTTCCCAGGCATCGGCGTCAATCTGCGCGTGCAGCCCCTTGGGCAGCACGCGCGGCACGTTTTCCAGCAGGCCGCCGCCGGTAATATGCGCCAGCGCGTGGATGCGCCCGGCGCGGATGAACGGCAGCAGCGTTTTGACATAGATCCGCGTCGGCTCGATCAGATGGTCGATCAGCAGCCGTTCGTTGTCGAACAGCGCCGGGCGATCGAGCTTCCACCCTTTGTCCGCCGCCAGCCGCCGCACCAGCGAATAGCCGTTGGAATGGACCCCCGACGAAGCCAGCCCCAGCAGCACATCGCCCGCGGCCACCGCATCGCCGGTCAATTGTTCGCCGCGTTCCACCGCGCCCACGCAAAAGCCCGCCAGATCATAGTCGCCCGGGGCATACATGCCGGGCATTTCGGCAGTTTCGCCGCCGATCAGCGCGCAGCCGGCCATGCGGCAGCCTTCGGCAATGCCGGCGATCACGCGCTCGGCCACGCCGTTGTCCAGCTTGCCCGTGGCGAAATAGTCCAGAAAAAACAGCGGTTCTGCGCCCTGCACGATCAGATCGTTAACGCACATCGCCACCAGATCGATGCCGATTGCATCGTGGCGATCATGATCGATCGCCAGTTTCACTTTGGTGCCCACGCCGTCATTGCCGGCAACCAGCAACGGGTCCTTGTATCCGGCCGCGCGCAAATCGAAAAACCCGCCAAAGCCGCCCAGTTCGGCATCGGCGCCGGGGCGGGCGGTGGCGCGGGCCAGCGGGCCGATCGCCTTGACCAGGGCATTGCCCGCGGCGATGTTCACGCCGGCACGGGCGTAGCTGTAGCGATCGGTATCGTCGTTTGGGGCGCTCATGGCCGCACCCCCTATCGCAAAGCGCACGATTTGAAAATCGCGCAGGTTGCGAACATTTCGGGCCGGTGCATCACGCTGGGGAAAACGCCACGCGTCGGTTTGCGCAGGGTGGCAATGCTTTCCCGCTTGGATTCCCTCGTGCCTTTGGGCAAAAGCGCGCCCGACGCCCTTTTTTGCCCGCGCATTTGCCAGATTGCGGCGCAAGTCTTGCCGCACGGAGTTCCCTTGGCCGCTTTCAGCCTGTTTTTCCGCCGCTCGCCATCGCCCGGGCCACGCCGTCGCCGGCTGGCCGTGGCCGGCGCGGGGCTGCTGGTGCTGGGCGCGGGCGGCGCGGTGCTGTGGGCGCAGATCGAGGGCGATCGCGGGATTGCGCCCGTGGCCAGCACCGGCGATTTCGAAGTGACCGGGATCGATGTCAACACCACCGGGCGCAATGCCGATGATGCGCGCACCGTCGGCTGGCGCGTGGCGACGCGGCAGGCCTGGCAAAAGCTGTGGGCCCAGCGCGGACCCGGTGCCGCGGCCCCGGCGCTGGATGATGGCACGCTGTCGGGCCTGGTATCGGCGATTTCGGTCGAGCACGAAGAAATCGGCCCGCACCGCTATATCGCGCGGCTGGGCGTGGTGTTCGATCGTGCGCGCAGCGCGGGGTATCTCGGCCTGCAGGGCGGCGGCACGCGATCTGCGCCGCTGCTGGTGGTGCCGTTGCTCTATCAGGGCGGGGTGGCCAGCGTGTTCGAAACGCGCACCCCCTGGCAAAAGGCCTGGGCCGAATTCCATACCGGCGAAAGCGTGATCGATTATGTGCGCCCGGGCGGCGGCGGGGCCGATGGCCTGCTGATCGATGCGGGGCAGATCGGCCGGCGCAGCCGCAACTGGTGGCGCACGATCCTTGATCAGTATGGTGCCGAAGACGTGCTGATTCCGGTTGCGCGGCTGGAACGGCAATGGCCGGGCGGCCCGGTGAAAGGCACGTTCACCGCGCGTTATGGCCCCGATAACCGCTATCTCGGCAGCTTCGAACTGACCGCGCCGGGCGAAGACAAGCTGCCGGCGATGCTCGCCGATGCAGTACGGCGGATCGATGCGATTTATGCCCAGGCGCTGAACCAGGGCCTGTTGAGCCCCGATACGTCGCTCAACAGCGCGCCGCAGATCGATCCGCGGCTGGTCGCGGCGATCGTCGACAAGCTGCCGGCGCCGCAATCGGTCGGCCGTGTTGCCACCGGCGGCCCGGTCGCAGCCGCAGGCGCCACGCCCGCGGGCACCGTATACCAGGTGCAGTTTGCCAGCCCCGATGCGGCGGCGGTCGATGCGGTGCAGGCGGCAGTGCGCGGCGTGCCCGGCGTGCAGGCGGCGGCGACGACGTCGCTCGCGCTGGGCGGGGTATCGGTCATGCGCGTGACGTATGCCGGCGATCTGGAATCGCTGGGCGGGGCACTGCGCGCGCAAGGCTGGAAAGTGACGCAAGGGGCCGGCGCCCTGATGATCCGGCGCTGATCCGGCGCTGATCGGATGCTGATGCACCCGGCACCAACCGGCCCCCTGTCATGAGCCAGATCGCGCTTCCGCTCACGCTGCCCGATGGCGCCGATGCGATTGTCGGCGGGTCATCGCTGCATGCGGTGTTTGCCGCGCTGCAATCGAGCGCCGCCTGGCCCTATCGCACGGCCGTGCTGTCGGGCCCGCCGCGTTCGGGCAAAAGCCTGATGGCGCGCTGGTTTGCCGGCAGCGGCGCGGGCGATGCGGTGGACGATGCCGATACCCTGGACGAAACCGATTTGTTCCACCGCTGGAACCGCGCACAGGCGCAGGACCGCGCGCTGCTGCTGGTGGCGCGCGATCCGGTGATGGCCGGCGGCGCCAATGCCGGCTGGCAGATCACGCTGCCCGATCTGGCATCGCGGCTGGGCGCGGCGCTGCCGCTGGTGATCGGGCCGCCCGATGATGCGCTGTTGCGCGCGCTGATGGCCGAACACGCGCGGCGGCGCGGGCTGGCGGTGCCCGATGCGGTGCTCGACTGGCTGACCCCGCGCATCGAGCGCAGCCACGCCGCGGCCGAGGCGCTGGTTGCCGCGCTTGACCGGCTGTCGCTGGAACGCAAGGCGCCGGTCACGGCCGGGCTGGCGCGCGATGCGCTGGCCGATCCGGTTTACGGCCATGGCCATTGGCAACCGCGCCTACTATAACCATATTGCGAATGCACCGCGCCCGAACGGGCCCGGATCCGGGGGTTTGCGCCGATGTTTGCCCGCTTGCCGATCTTTGCCAGAATGTCTGCCTATCTCGATTCGGTGCAGGCGCGCGATCCCGCGCCGCGCTCGCGTGCCGAAATCCTGCTCTATCCCGGGGTCTGGGCGCTGGCGTTTCACCGCGTGGCGCACCGGCTGTTCCGCGCCGAGCTGTATTTTCTGGCCCGGCTGGTGAACCATGTTTCGCGGCTGTTGACCGCGATCGACATTCATCCCGGCGCCACGATCGGCCGCCACCTGTTTATCGATCACGGCTTTACGGTGATCGGCGAAACCGCCGAAATCGGCAACAATGTCACGATCTACCAGTGCGTCACGCTGGGCGGAACGAACCCGGCCAATGGCGTGCCGGGCAAACGCCACCCCACGCTGTGCGACAACGTGATCATCGGATCGGGCGCGCAGATTCTGGGGCCGATCACGGTCGGCGCGCGGGCCCGGGTCGGCGCCAATGCCGTGGTGACCGATGACGTGCCCGAAGGCGCAACGATGATCGGGCTGAAGGCGCGATCGACACTCGTGCCGGCGGAAACCTGGCTGCGCGAATTCCTGCCCTATGGCACACCCTGCCGGGAACAGGCCTGCCGTGAAGCGGGCGAACCCGCTGCCAATGCACGGATCGACGCGCTGGAGGCGGAACTGGCCGCCTTGCGCGCGCAAGTTGCCGCGATGACCCGGCACAACGAGGCGGGCCCGGCCCCGTCGCGGCGGCGGACCCGGTCTTGATCGGCCGGTCCTGATCGAAATGCGGGTCTGACGCCGGTGGCAGGCAACGACAGCGCAGGCACGACCGGCCCGGTGGTGTTGCCGTTTCCGCGCCAGGGCGTGGCGCAAATCGCGTTTGACCGGGCCGAACTGATGCGCATTCTCGATCTTTATGGCCGCATGGTCGCCGCCGGGCTGTGGCGCGATTATGCGATCAGTTTTGATCGTGAAGCCGCGAGCTTCAGCGCCTACAAACGCACCGCCGAACGCCCCACGGCGCGCGTGGAAAAGCGCCCTGCCTTGCGCAACAAGCAGGGGATGTGGGCGCTGTATGGCGAAGCGGGCCAGGTGCTCAAACGCGGGCACGATCTGGCCGGAATCTTGTCGCCGCTGGAACGCAAGCTGATGAAAGTGGTCGAAGGGTAAAACCAGCGTGCTGCGAGCGTGACTTGACGCGCGGATACTCTAGCGGCTGCGGCCCAGCCAGCCTTTGTCCTTGCCGGGGTCGATCACTTTGTCGCCGGCGGCGGCCACGACTGCATTGCGGCCTTGCGCCTTGGCGTGGTGCAGCGCGATGTCGGCGCTGCGCAGGGCGGCGCGGGGGTCGCCCTCGGCATCGATTTCCGCCAGACCGCAGGACACGCCAAGCCGCTGATCCGGCGCTTCGGGCAAAGTGCTGGCGGCGATCATCTTGCGCACGTTTTCCAGCCGCGACTGCACCAGATCGGCGCCCGCACCGCGGAACAGCAGAATGAATTCCAGGCCGCGGTTGCGCGAAATATGGCACTGGCATTCGCCCAGCCCGGCCAGTTGCGCGGCGACGAACCGGACCATGGCATCGCCTGCATCGAGGCCGTGCGCGCGATTGGTGCGATCCAGCTGATCGATATCGACAAAGGCCACGGCAAGGCGCGCCTTTTGCGCCTGGGCCCTGGCGCATTCCGCGGCAAGCGCGGTTTCGAACGTGCCCCTGCCCGGCAGCCCGGTCAGGCGGTCGGCATCGGCGGCGGGGGCGGCTTCCACAGGCGCCGGCGCTTGCGCCTTTTGCCGCCCTTTGGCTTTGGTCCTGCCTTTGCGCGAATCGCGCAGTTCCAGCACGCTGTCCGGATCATCCACGCCGTTGTCGGCACAGATCTGGCGGGCGTAGGCGGAAATTTCCTGCTCGGTTTTCAGATGGTCGATGATGAACCGGGCGACCACGACATCGACCCGCGTATCGACGAGATAGAGAAAGCTGGTGCTGAGCCCGCGATAGACCTGCAACAGGTTGAAACCTTCGGCCAGATGCCACACCGACCGGTCCCAGCTTATAATCGGCCGGTCGCACGATTTGCAGTGGCTGTGATAAACATCTTTGGCACTGCGCGGCACGGGTTCTGACGGCGTATGCTTGCGGGTGAACCAGCATTGGGTCAGCGTCAGCATGAACGAACTTTCCTGGTCGGTATTGAGGCCTTAATTTATAATTAATAATAACGACCCTTTAAAAATTCGCTTTGGTTCGGATACGGATGCTCATGCGGAGTGTTTGGAAATTCATTTACCCAATAATCTGCTTTTAAATGAACCCGTTTGATCAGCGCTTTGTTCGGTCAGCGACTGTTCTGGGCCTGCTGGCGCTGCCGGGCGGGTGCGGATCGTCGGCGCCGCATCAGGTTCAGGCGCGGGGCGCGCCGGTTTTGCGCGCGATCTATCGCGATGCGGGGCACCACATGCTGGTGGCTCTGCCCGAACGCGGCCAGCCGCTGCCACCGGGCGATTGCGCCGCGCCGCTGCTGGTTGACGATGCCAGCGGCCAGGCGCGGCAGATTGCGCCTGGCGAAGCGGCGGAGCGGATGAAGCGGATGCAATTGTCGGGCGCGGTCCTCGGGACGTGCCCGTAATACCAATGTGCAGTGAGCGTGACTCATTGCGCATTGGTAGAATCCCGCGCGGCGCCTGAGCGTCACGTTGTGCGATGCGTTCCACGCATCGCACATCCGTATAATGCCCCCTCCCCCGAAGGGGAGGGGTTTCAGGGTCAGCCTTTCAGCGCAGCCTGGAGCACGCTCAGGATCGCCTGGCTTTGTTCCGAACCCGATTGCGGCACGAAATCGCCGGTGCGGTCGCTGATTTGCGCCCAGTTGGCGGCAAAGCCTTCGACCGTGCGGTCTTCGGCGCCAAGGTAGACCGGCGGGTTCATCGTGACGAAGGCGCTGTGGTAGGCGCCGGCGCCGGCGCCGACGATCGCGTTGCTGGGGGCATCGTCAGACACCAGGAACAGCGCGGCGGGCACCACATTTTCCGGGCCGAACAGCTTGAACGCTTCTTCGGGAAAGATGTCGGCGGTCATGCGCGTGGCGGCCACCGGGGCCAGCGTGTTGACGCGGACGTTGTATTTCGCGCCTTCGAGATACAGCGTTTTGGTCAGGCCCGCGAGGCCCAGCTTTGCCGCGCCATAGTTGGCCTGGCCGAAATTGCCGAACAGGCCGGTGGACGATGCGGTCATCAGGATGCGGCCGTAATTCTGTTCGCGCATCAGATCCCACACCGCCTTGGTGGCGTTGGCCGAGCCGAGCAGGTGAACCTTTACCACCAGGTCGAAATCGGCCGGCTCCATCTTGGTAAAGCTTTTGTCGCGCAGGATGCCGGCATTGTTGACCAGCACATGCACGCCGCCCCATTCCGCCTTGGCGCGGGCGACCATGGCCTGCATCTGGTCATATTCGGTAACCGAGCTGCCATCGGCCACGGCTTCGCCGCCCATGGCGCGGATTTCCTCGACCACCTGGGCCGCTGCGTCGGAGGCGCCGCTGCCATCGCGCGCTGCGCCCAGATCGTTGACCACCACTTTGGCACCGCGCCGCGCCAGTTCAAGCGCATAGGCCCGGCCCAGGCCGCCCCCGGCCCCGGTAACGATCGCCACTTTGCCGGCAAACGAAATGCTCATGTCACCAGTCTCCTGCGCACGCTTAAGCGCGTGATTAATGGTCGCGCCGATGCCATGACTCGTCTGGCTTGGCAATGTGGAACGGCGCGGATTGCGCCACCATCACGCGATGCGATGCACCCAGCCGTGGGTGTCTGCCGTCTGGCCGCGCTGGATCGAAACCAGCCGCTGGCGCAGGCGCTGCGTCACCTGGCCGGGGCCGCCGCTGCCGATCACGAATTCGCCCGCGGTGTCGGCCACTTTGCCCACCGGGGTAACGACGGCGGCGGTGCCGCAGGCAAAGCTTTCAATCAGCGCGCCGCTGGCAGCATCGGCACGCCACTGGTCCAGCGCATAGCGTTCTTCACGCACGACAAGGCCTTCTTCGCGTGCCAGCGTGATCAGGCTTTCGCGGGTGATGCCCGGCAGGATCGTGCCCGACAGCGGCGGGGTGACGATCGATCCGTCGGCCATGACGAAAAACAGGTTCATGCCGCCCAGTTCCTCGATCCAGCGATGCTCTGCGGCATCGAGGAACAGGACCTGATCATGCCCGCGGGCAAAGGCTTCGGCCGTGGGCACCAGGCTGGCGGCATAATTGCCGCCGCACTTGGCCGCGCCAGTGCCGCCGGGCGCGGCGCGGGTATAATCGCTGACAAAGATCGACACTGCCGGCGCGCCCGATTTGAAATAGTTGCCCGCGGGGCTGGCGATCACCAGAAACTTGTATTTGCGCGACGGGCGCACACCCAGAAACGCCTCGGACGCGAACATGAACGGGCGCAGATAGAGCGATCCGCCCTCGACCGTGGGAAACCAGTCCCGATCGGCCAGCACCTGCTGGCGCACCGCCTCGACAAACAGGTCTTCGGGCAGTTCGGGCATCGCCAGCCGGCGCGCCGAGGCGTTGAACCGCGCGGCATTGGCCTGGGGGCGAAACAGCGCGATGCCGCCATCGTCCAGCCGATAGGCCTTCAGCCCTTCAAAGATTTCCTGCGCATAATGCAGCACTGCCGCCGCCGGATCGAGCGCGATCGGGCCATAGGGCACCACGCGCGGATCGTGCCATTCGCCCGCGCCGTTCGAAATGCCCGGACCGTTCGAGCCGCCGGCGTCGAAATCG
The DNA here is from genome assembly GCA_903832325.1 of uncultured Sphingomonadales bacterium. Classification (GTDB taxonomy): domain Bacteria; phylum Pseudomonadota; class Alphaproteobacteria; order Sphingomonadales; family Sphingomonadaceae; genus Novosphingobium. The sequence continues at coordinate 51,913 of CAILBC010000038.1, forward strand.
ATTTCGACCATGTGATCGGTAAAAGTCGTGCCGAAACCGGGGTTGGCGAGAATGGCGGCACGGTCTTCGGCGGCACGCGGCGCGGGGTGCGGCACGCGGGCAAACCCGGGCAGGGGCGCGGCGGTGGTCGCCATGGCAGACAGTCCTTCCTTCTCACATTTTTCGGGTCAGAAGGGCCGGATGCGCCGAATCACTGCTGACATTGCGCCGATTTGAACGATTGTTGCGTGATGCGCAATAGGTTTGAAACAAATGTGAAGGGCCGCGCCCCTTTGCGGGGAACGGCCCTTCGCATGGTCAGCGGCAGGAAGTGCCGCCCACGAAGCCTTTATCGCTTAACCTGAAAAAAATCAGCGATAATGCCTCGCGCTGCGGATTTCCGACCTCTGTGCTGAACCATGAGACATCGGATCACCTCCTTTCGCGCTGTTGAGCCAAATTCGCCGACCGGATGAGCCATCACCCTGCCGACTGGACCGCATCCGGCGCGTTACGCCCGCCCGCGGCCTTGGGAACAAAATGATTCATTGCGCGCAGAACAACAAGTCTTGAAGAAAATTTTTTTGTCGTCAGAATCCGACTTTCCGGCCGGATATCCGTGATGCGTCCGTCACCCCCGGCAATCCTCCACCACCCGACCGACTTCGGACCAGTTTGGCAGGATGATTGCGGTCGATCCGTCGATCGCCACGCGAAACCGGCCGCGGCTGAACGCCATGGCATCGAGCAGGCGGCTGGATGCGGGCAGCGTGATGGTGGCCAGGCCATCCACCGGCTGCACGTCGGCATTGGCGGTGCCGCTGCTGGTTGAGGCGGTGATCAGGGCGGTGTGCGGGCCTTTGGCGGGAAATGCTCCGGCGGACAGGACCAGGCGGACCACGCCGGCCGCGCGATCGCAGGCCAGCACGGCCAGCGGTGCCTGTCCGGCCAGGCCAAACCGCGCCGCGCCGCCGCCGGGGCGCGGGGCCCAGTTCCATGCACCGGCGGGCAGCGGTACATCGCGCCAATCGGCGCCAGCAGGCATGAACGCGGAAGCGGCTAGCGGAGCAGCAGGGGCCGGGGGCGCAGCAGGGGCCGGGGGCGCAGGCCGGACGGGCTGCACCGGTGCGCGGGGTGGCAGTGGCATCGGCCGGGCCACAGCGGGCGGCCGCACCGGCTGGCGTTCGCCCGCACGCGGCGCCGGGCTGTCGCAGCCGGCCAGCGCCAGGGCGAGTGCCAAGGCGGGCCCCACGGCGATCTTTACGGCGCCAAATGACAGAAACTGCCCCCCGAACCGGGTGTTTGGCGAAAGGATCGGGCCTGTGCGGTTGATCTGCATGCCTTGTCTATGGAAGAGACCGGGGATGAGCTCAAGCAAGGAACCCGCCGATCCGCCGATCCGGACGGAAAACGCACGCCGCCCGGGGGCGGTCGCCAAATTGCGGCTCGACCAGGCGCTGGTCGAACGCGGCCTGGCGGAAAGCCGGTCGCGCGCGCAGGCGCTGATTCTGGCGGGGCATGTCTATCTGGGTGAGGCCAAGCTGACCAAGGCCGGGCAGGCGGTGGCGGCCGATGCGGCGATCACCGTGCGCGGGCGCGATCACCCCTGGGTTTCGCGCGGCGGGATAAAGCTGGCGCATGCGCTGGACCATTTCGGGCTCGATCCGTCCGGCGTGGTGGCAATGGATATTGGCAGCTCCACCGGGGGCTTTACCGATGTCCTGTTGCACCATGGCGCGGGCCATGTGCTGGCGATCGATTCGGGCACCAACCAGCTCGCGTGGAAACTGCGCAGCGATCCGCGCGTGACGGTGATGGAACAGACCAGCGCGCGCGTGCTGACCGCGGCGATGATCGATGCTGCCACCACCGCCAAAGGCCTTGCTCCGGTGACCTGGGTGGTCTGCGATGCCAGCTTCATCGGCCTGCAAAAGGTGCTGGAAGTGCCGCTGGCGCTGGCCGCGCGCCCGACGCGGCTGGTCGCGCTGATCAAGCCGCAGTTCGAAGTGGGCCGCGGTGAAGTGGGCAAAGGCGGGGTGGTGCGCGATCCGGCGCTGCACGCCCGGGTGTGCGATGCGGTGCGCGACTGGCTGGCCGGCGAAGGCTGGCACGTGGATGGTGTGGTGGAAAGCCCGATCACCGGCCCGGAAGGCAATGTCGAGTTCCTGATTTCGGCGCAGCGATAATGGATTTTAACCAGCGTTGCCATCATGCCCCGGTGCGGCCAATATCCGCGCCGAATCGCCGGGTGCGGCACGGGGCAGGGGGTCTGGCCTTTCGCACAATGTGACCGGCGGACATGTCAGGTGCCATGCAACAGCTTGCTTCTTCTGCCCAGCTTCGTGCCATTGTCCTGCGCTGGACGCTGTTCACGGTTCCCTTGTGCCTCGGCCTTGGCTTTCTGTCGGCGCGCGCGGCCGGCAGCGTGCCCGACAACGCCTGGTTTGCCATGCTCGAAAAGCCGGCGCTCTATCCCGATCCGCTGGTCTTTCCGATCGTGTGGAGCGTGCTCTATGTGATGATGGGCGTGGCGCTGGCGCTGGTCGCGGCGGCGCGCGGGGCGCGCGGGCGGGGGCTGGCGGTGGCGGCGTTTGCGGTGCAGCTGATGCTCAATCTTTCATGGAGCCCGGTGTTCTTTGCCGCGCACCGGCTGACTGTGGCGCTGGGCATCATTGTCGCGCTGATCGTGGTGCTGGGGGTAACGATCGCGCTCACCTGGCGGGTGCGGCGCATGGCTGCGGTGCTGCTGCTGCCCTATCTGGCGTGGGTGTGCTTCGCCTCGCTGCTCAATCTGCAGTTTGTGCAGCTCAATCCCGGGGCCGATGGCGCCGACGGGTCGGGCGCAGCGGTGCGCGTGCAGTTGTAGTTTGGGGCCCGGCCCGAAAGAACAGGTCTTGCCGTGGCGCATCGGCGCGCCCATCTTGGGCTGACACGTTTCAACCCGTATCAACTCCCATGGGGCCGCAGACCATGCAAAGCGAAAACCCGATGCTTGCCGATTTTGTCAAGCTGCTCAACAGCGCCGCCGGCACGTTTGCCGGCATGGGCCGCGAAGCCGGGGAAACCGCGCGCGAACGGGTGAAAGAGATGTTTGGCGGCATGCATTTCATCAGCCGCGAGGAATTTGACGCGGTAAAGGACCTTGCCGCGTGCGCGCGCGAAGAAATCGAGGCGCTGAAGGCGCGCATTGCCGATCTTGAGGCCGCTGCCAAGGCGGATTGACCCGCCGGGCGCCACAAAAAAAGGCGCCCGTTTTCCCGTGACAGGTCGCAGGCCGCGTGCAACCTTCCACCCCGGATCGCCGCATGAGCGATCAGGGGGAGAAATCGGGATGCCGCAACCACAGCAGGCGACTGCACCGCGCGGTGCAATGTCGGCCGGGATTGTTGCCCTGCTGGCGCTGTGCCTGTTCATCAATTACCTTGATCGCGGCAATCTGGCGACCGCCGCACCGCTGATCAAGGACCAGTTGCGCCTGACCAACACGCAGATCGGCGCGCTGGGGTCGGTGTTTTTCCTGGTCTATTCACCCGGCCATGTCCTGTCCGCCTGGGTGATCGCGCGGATCAATCCCTATCGCACGCTCGCGCTCGGGCTGGCGCTGTGGTCGCTGGCGACGATCCTGTCGGGCCTGGCCACCGGGTTTTATGCGCTGATGGTGCTGCGGGTGCTGCTGGGCCTGGGCGAAAGCGCAGGCATGCCGGCCAGTTCAAAGCTGCTGGCCCAGCATGTCGCGCCCGAAAAGCTGGGATCGGCCAATGCGTTGATTCTGGCGGGCATTTACATGGGGCCGGCGGTGGGCACGTTTCTGGGCGGGATGCTGATTGCGAATTTTGGCTGGCGGCCGCTGTTTCTGGTGTTTGGCGGCCTGTCGCTGCTGTGGCTGGTGCCCTGGCTGATTGCCACGCGCGACGCCTCTGCCGCCGGCCCGGAGGCAATCCATCATGCGGAACCGGGCCTGGGTGGCCTTTTGCTGCGGCGGCAGATGTGGGGCTGCGCGATCGGATCGTTTTCAGGCAATTACCTGTGGTTCATGCTGATTTCGTGGCTGCCGATCTATCTGGTGAAAGCGCAGGGCTTTTCGCTGCCGATGATGGGTGTGCTCGCCGGCCTCGTCTATATGCTGTCGGCCGGGTGCGCGCTGCTGTTTGGTCGCGTGTCGGATCTGTGGATGCGGGCCGGCGCCTCGTCGCACCGTGTGCGGATGACGATGATCGTGGCGGGCAGCGTGATCGGCGTCGGGTCGATGCTGGCCTGCGCACTGGGCAATGCCCAGGTGGCGATTGCCGCGCTGCTGGTGTTTCCGCTCGCAAACGGGCTGTGCGGGTTCAATTTCTACGCGATCGGCCAGACGCTGGCCGGGCCGCACGCCGCGGGCAAATGGGTTGGCGTGCAAAATGCCATCGGCAGTTCGTCAGGCATTGTCGCGCCGATTTTCACCGGGATGGTGATCGATCGCACCGGCAGTTTCAGCATGGCGTTCTTTGCCGCCGCCGGGGTTGGCCTGGCGGGGCTGCTGGCGTGGGTCTTTCTGGTGCGGCGGGTCGAACCGATTGATTGGGACAGAACCGATTGATGGGGACAGAACCGATTGATTGAGACAGAACCGATTAATTGAGGCAGGGGCAGGACCTGGCAGACTGATGGGATCAAAGCCCGATTGCGCGCAGGGCCTGATCCAGATCTTCGATCACGTCGTCCGGGTCTTCCAGGCCCACGTTCAGCCGCAGCATGTTTTCGCCCACGCCCATGTCGGCGCGGGTTTCGGGGCCGACGCCGTGGTGCGTGGATGAGGCCGGGTGGCACATCAGCGATCGGGAATCGCCGATATTGTTCGAAATATCGACGAGTTGCAGCGCGTCGAGCAGGCCGTGCGCCTCTTTGCGGCCACCATCGAGCTCGATCGACAGGATCGAACCGCCGGCCTTCATCTGCTTCAGCGCCAGCGCGTGCTGCGGATGGGCGGGCAGATAGGGGTAAAGCACGCGCGGTACGCGGCGTTCGAGGAAGGTTGCGACTTTCAGCGCATTTTCGCTTTGGCGCATGATCCGCAAGTCCAGCGTTTCCAGGCCTTTCAGCACGACCCAGGCGTTGAACGGGGCGATATTGGGGCCGGTGTTGCGCTGAAACGGCAGCAGCACGTTATCGATGAAGGCCGACGATCCGCACACCGCACCGGCCAGCACGCGGCCCTGCCCGTCCATCATCTTGGTGGCCGAATAGGCGACGACGTCCGCGCCGAACTGCATCGGTTTCTGCAGCGCGCTGGTGGCAAAGGCGTTGTCGACCACGGTCACGATGCCGTGTTTGCGCGCCAGCGTGCAGACGAATTCCAGATCGACCAGATCCATTGTCGGATTGGCCGGGCTTTCGAAAAAGAACACTTTCGTGTTGGGGCGGATCGCCGCCTCCCACGATGCATTGTCGCTGGCGTTGATGGTCGTGCCGGTGATGCCGAACCGGGGCAGCAGATTGTCCACCAGCCAGCGGCACGATCCGAACGCTGCCTTGGCCGCAACGACATGGTCGCCCGCGGAAAGCTGGCACAGCAGCGACGTGGTCATCGCCGCCATGCCGCTGGCTTGCGCGCGGCAGGCTTCTGCGCCTTCCAGCAGCGCGATGCGCTCTTCGAGCATCTGCACAGTGGGGTTTTGCAGGCGGGAATACGTCATCCCGTCTTCTTCACCGGCAAAGCGCGCGGCCACGGTGGCCGCATTGTCATAGGCATAGCCCGAGGTGAGGAACAGCGCCTCGCTGGTTTCGCCCATTTCCGACCGCCAGGTGCCGCCGCGCACGGCTTGCGTGGCCGGGCGCCAGGTGCGGGTGATCGAGCGGTCTTGTCCTGTCGTGCGTTTCATGGCGGTGGCCCATAATCGAATTGTCCCGCCGGGGCGAGACGGTTTTGCGGGTGCGTTGCATTGCCTTCACCGCGGCGCATGGCGTATGCGCGCGCTCAGCAATGAAGACGCCCGCTTTCCATCGCGCCCCGCTGCGGGCCCTGCATGCCCTGTTGAACCGGCGTGATCCGCTGATCCCCACGCTGCTCATCGTGGCGGCGTTCTTTGCACTGGGGCTGTGCCGGCTGGCGATCCCGTCAAAAATGATGTTTGACGAAATTCACTATATCCCCGCGGCGCGGCGGCTGATCGACCTGACGCGGCGGCTGAATCCCGAACATCCCCTGCTGGGCAAAGAGGGGATCGCGATCGGCATCCGCCTGTTTGGCGACCATTCCTTTGGCTGGCGCTTTCCCAATCTGGTGCTGGGCAGCGTGGGGCTGTTTGCCGGGGCGCGGGCGATGTGGTGGGCATCGGGATCGCGGCGCGCGTCGCTGATTTTCGCATTCCTGATCGCGACCGATTTCATCTGGTTCATCCTGTCGCGCATCGCGATGCTGGACATGGCGATGGCATCGATGCTGGCGCTGGGCCTGTGGCAATGGGCGCTATCGGCACAGCCGCAACGGGCGGATTCCGCTCAGGCAGGCCGGCGCGGCGGGCGGTGGCACATGATCCTGGCGGGCACGTTTTTCGGGCTATCGCTGGGCGGCAAATGGAACGGCGCGCCGTTGATGGTGCTGCCCGGGCTGTTGTTCGCCTGGCAGCGTGCGGCGGCGCTCGATCTGATCGTGCATCCGGGTATCGGCGGCTGGCGCGGGGTGGTTCGCGTGCTGCGTTCGCTGCGATTTGCGATGCTGGGCCGCTGGCTGTTTGCCACGCGCGCGGGCCCGGTGCGCGGGGTGTCGCTCGCCGAAGCCGGGCTGTGGCTGGGGTTGTGGCCGGCGGCGGTCTATCTGGTGACGTTTGCACCGGCGTTTTTCTATCACGTCCAGCCGATGACGTTGGGCGGGCTGTTCGCGTGGCAGCGCTATATGCTGCAATTGCAGGACAGCGTGGTCAAACCGCACCGGTATATGAGCCGGTGGTGGCAATGGATTTTGAATCTGCGGCCGATCTGGTTCCTTTATGAACGCATCGATGGCAGCCAGCGCGGCGTGCTGATGATCGGCAACCCGTTTTCGATGATCGCCGGCCTGCCCGCGCTGGCGTGGTGCGCGTGGAAGGGGTGGCGGGGCGAAGGCCTGCCCGCGCTGATCGTCGTGCTCTATGGGCTCAGCCTGATTTTCTGGGCGATCAACGGCAAGCCGGTGCAGTTCTATTATCACTATGAACTGGCCGCATGCTTTCTGATGGCGGCGCTGGCGCTGATGCTGGGGCGCTGGTGGGATGCCGGCCTGCGCTGGCCGGGGCGCACCGCGCTGGTGCTGACGATGGTGGTGTTCATCGGGTTCTACCCGATCATTTCCGCCGGGCCGCTGCCGGGCAAAAAGGGGTATCTGGACTATATGTGGCTGAAAACCTGGCGGTAGGCCACGGTGCGAGCGGCTTACCATACAGCCGAATGGCAGTGTTTTCAGCGCAATTCGAGAACGATCCGGTTGGCCCCGATCAAGGCGCGAAATTCCGGGGTTGCCGCGTTCCAGTCGATCACATCGACTTTCCACGGCAGGTCGCTGTCATCAAAGGCTTCTGCCAGCGCACCAAACAGGCCGGGAGGCAGCGGGTGATCGGCCTCCAGCGCAAGATCGAGGTCGGAAAACGGCTTTGCGGTACCTTTGGCGCGGCTGCCGAACGCCGAGACCGTTACGCTGGCCGGCACGTTTGCGTGCAGAATCGCGTGCACCAGGTCAAAATGCGCCTCGCTGACCTGAAGGCCATGCGGCGGCGTCATGCCAGCGCGGTCAGGCGGCGGCAAAGCTCGCGCGCATCGGCGAGCAGTCCGCCCGCTTGGGATAGCACGCTGCGCGCCTTGGCCCGGTCATAGGTGTGGGCGGTGATGTTGCGCATATCGCGATAGGCAAACCAGGGTTCGACCTGATCGATCAGCCCGCGTTCGGCCGCAGTGCGGATCAGGCTGCGAAAGCTCATTGCGTCAACCGGGCTGGTTTCGGCGAAATAGTGCTCAAGGCTGCGGCGGAGCGATTTGATCGCCAACTCATAGACAAATTCAACGCTTTGCACCGCGCCGGAAACCAGCGTGTTGCGCACCGCAGACGGCTGGGCATCGAACCACGCCGTGTCGGCCAGCACGGTCAGCGCATCGTCAAGCGCTTCGATCGCATTGGCCAGCGGCGTGAAGTCGAGCGCGTCGGTCATGGCATCTGATCAGCCGTATTTGCCCCAGACGAACTTGCTCGACAGTGCGAAGTTCCACACCGAGGCGAGCACGATGCCCACCAGCACGGCGATCACGTCGCTGACATGCGCGCGTTTCAGCGCGTCGGCGCTGGCGATGTTCGACAGGATGCCGATCGAGCAGGTGAGGGCAAACTTTGCCCAGCCTTTCAGCAGCGGGACCATGCCGCGCAGCCGCTTGTCGGCATAAGTCAGTTCGTTGTTCAGCACGAAGTTGAACGTCATCGCGGCCAGCGCGGCGATCGTGTTGGCCGTGTCGAACGCCATTTCGCTGCCCGACCAGTGGCCATAGACAAAGCGTTCGTGCAGCACGCCGCTCAGCACCAGCCACAGCACCGCAAACTGCACCAGCACGCCCATCGCGCCCACCGTGCCGAACAGCGCAAAGCGCGTCGGGATGATGCGGCCCAGCCACTTGTCGTAAAGGCCGATCAGGAATTCGAACACGACGGTCCTGTCCAGTTTGGATTCGCCGTCCAGACGGGCGGCAAAGTTGAGGGGGAATTCCTTGACCCGCAGCGGCCTATCCACCGTGGCCAGAATGTCGAGCAGGATCTTGAACCCCACCCCCGACAGGCGGTGGGCATCGGCGCGCAGCGTTTCGCCGCGCAGCATGAAAAAGCCGCTCATCGGGTCGGTCAGATCGACCCCGGTCACGCGCCGGGCAAGGGCATTGGCAAAGCCCGAGGCCTTGACCCGGTCGGGCCGGCCCCACGCCTCGGTGCTGGCGCCTTCGGCAAAGCGCGAGGCATAGGACACGTCGTAATCGCCGCTGATGATCGCATCGTACATTTGCGGCAGCAGCGACGGATCGTGCTGGCCATCGGCATCCATCACCGCGACCACGGGCGCGGCGCTGGCGCACATGCCCTCGATCGCGGCAGAAGCCAGCCCGCGCCGGCCGATTCGTTCGATCACGCGGATGCGCGGATCTTCACGCGCGATGCGGCGCGCCTCGTCGGCGGTGCCGTCGGGGCTGTTGTCGTCGACAAAGATCGCTTCCCACACAAGGCCGTGCAACGCCGCGTTCAGGCGTTCGACCATGTGCGCAATGTTGTTGCGCTCTTTGTAGGTGGGCAGGATGACAGCAAGTTGAAGCATGGGCCGCGCGCTTACAACCTTGCGAGCACGGCGTCACCTGTTTCCGCAGTTCCCGCCGTTCCGCCCAGGTCCCGCGACAGGACACCATCGGCCAGCGCCTGCGCCACGGCCGCCTCGATCCGGTCTGCAGCGGCGCCCAGCCCCAGCGAATGGCGCAGCAGCATGGCCGCCGACAGGATCGTTGCCATCGGATTGGCAAGGCCCTTGCCGGCAATATCGGGCGCCGAGCCGTGGATCGGTTCATAAAGGCCAAAAGTGCCGTGTGCGGTCTGGCGTTCGCCCAGCGAGGCCGAAGCGAGCAGCCCGATCGAGCCGACGCACATGCTGGCCTGGTCGGACAGGATATCGCCAAACAGGTTGCCCGTCAGCACGACGTCAAAATGGCCGGGATTGCGCACCAGTTGCATTGCCGCGTTGTCGACATACATGTGTTCCAGCGCGACATCGGGATATTCGCGCGCCACCTCGATCACCACATCGCGCCACAGCTGCGATGTTTCCAGCACATTGGCCTTGTCCACCGAACACACGCGGTGCGCGCGCCCTTGCGCGGTGCGGAACGCGACATGCGCGATGCGGCGCACTTCGCTGGTGCTGTATGACATCACGTCATAGCCTTCGCGTTCGCCCGCGGCATTGGTGCGAAAGCCTTTTTCGCCGAAATAGACATCGCCGTTCAATTCGCGCACGATCACCATGTCGATCGCGCCGGCGACTTCGGGGCGCAGCGCCGAATGGCCTTCCAGCCCGGAAAAGACCCGCGCCGGGCGCAGGTTGGCAAACAGCGTCAGCGCCTTGCGCAGGCCCAGGATCGCCTGTTCGGGGCGCAGATGCCGATCGAGCGCGTCGCAATCGGGATCGCCCACCGCGCCGAACAGGATTGCATCGGCGGCCTGCGCCACGGCCAGCGTTTCGGGCGGCAGGGGATGGCCCTGCGCCTTGTACGCGGCGCCGCCGACCGGCGCGTGGGTCATCGTGATGCCCAGGCCCAGCGCCTCGATCACGCGGACCGCTTCGCGCGTTACTTCGGGGCCGATTCCGTCGCCGGGCAAAATTGCAATGTTCATCGCCCTGTAATCCTGTTTTGCGGCATCCGGTTTTGCCGGATCATGCTGTGTTGCGGGCCTCTTTGCCGCGCGGTTTGCTGCCGGTCAATCAGGCTGATCGATGCGGCGCAGCCGTTCGATCAACTGTGTGCGGGCGCCCATCACGTGGCCCAGCGCGCGGCCACGATCGCTGAACAGCCGGGCGCCCAGCGTCGCGCCCTGCCGGTCGAGCCGCGCCAGCAGATCGGGCCAGGCTTCTTCGGGCGGTGGCGCGGGCGCAGTGCCATAGCCCACTTCGCGCAGCAGCAGCACCTCGTATCCCGCCAGCACCCGCGCCCAGCCGCGTGCCGAAGGGGCATGGCAGATGGCATCGAGCGCGGCGCCCAGCGCGGCGTGGAGCGCGGGATAGGCATGGCCTTCGGGCAGGGCGGCGGCGGTAAGCGTGGTGGCCCAGCCGATGCCGGCGGCGGGCAGCGGCTCGCTTAGCCAGGGGGCGCGGCTGGTCACCAGCTCGACGCGGATGGCGGGAAGCTGGCTGCCTCCGCGCGCGCGCAATTCGATGGCCAGGCTGTTGCCGGGGATGAGTACAGGGCGCAATTCGCGCCCGCGCGCGCCTGCAACATAGCCGGCGATCAGGCCGTGGTCGGCGGTCATCACGCGCACCACCGCGCCATGTTCGCCATGCGCGCGCGTTGCACAGACCAGGGCTTCGGCGCGGATCAGCATGGCGCGGGCTTATCGCGCATGCCCGGCAAAGCAAACCGGCAAAGACCATCGGGAATGGAAAGCGGCCAAAGGGGAAAACTGGCCAGAAGGCCAAAAGAGCGTTGGAACCGCGCGCGATGTGCGATAGCTTTTGCCCCCATGAAGCAACTTTTCCAGCACAGCGCGACAAGCGAGGGCGTGACCGTGCGAGTCGCGGTGAATTTCCTGCCCGAACAGTCGCGCGTGGATGCCGGAAAATGGTTCTGGGTCTATCACATCCGCATCGAAAACGATTCGGCCGAAACCATCCAGCTGTTGTCGCGCCACTGGCGGATCACCGACGGGCGCGGTGTGGTCAATTATGTCGATGGCGAAGGTGTGGTGGGCGAACAGCCGCGGCTGAAGCCCGGGCAATCGCATGATTATGTGTCCGGCTGCCCGCTGGGCACCCCGCATGGCAGCATGAGCGGGCACTATGTGATGCGCCGCAACGATGAATCACGGTTTGATGTGGCGATCCCGTTCTTTCCGCTCGCGGTGTCTGCACCCGCCGGTTGATCGGCGCCGTGATTGACGCCAGGATTGACGTCAAGATTGACAAGCCCCGCCCGCTGCCCTGAAGGAGGCGGGGATGAAGCGGACTCATCTGCCCCTCAACGGCCTGCGCGTGCTCGATGCCGCGGCGCGCCATTTGTCGTTCACCCGCGCGGCCGACGAGCTGGCGGTAACGCCGGCGGCTGTGGGCCAGCAGATCCGCGCGCTGGAAGATCTGCTGGGCGTGATCCTGTTTCGCCGCACGTCGAAAGGGCTGGAACTGACCGACGAGGCAGCGGCCGGGCTCGATGCGATTCGCGAAGGATTTCTGCGCTTTGAAGAAGGCGTCCAGGCGATTCAGGCCGGGCAGTCGAGCCATGTCTATACCATTGCCTGCCCGCGCGATTTCTTTGCGGCCTGGCTGTCTGCGCGGCTGGCGGCGTTTCGCCATGACAGCCCGCATTTGCGTTTTTCGCTGATCGGCAGCGATGCCGATGTCGATTTTGCCGAGGCCAATCTCGATCTGGCGGTGCGCTGGTCCGACGGGCCGGGCGATCTGCAGGGCATTGCGTTGGGGCCGCAGGGCACGCTGGTGGTGGCGCGGCCCGATGTGGCGGCGACGGCGCCGTGGATCGCCTGGCCGGGTGATCCGGCGGGCGATGGTGACATGCACGGCGATGGCGCGCGTGAAGTGCACATTTCGGTGGGCGATGCCGGCACCGCGATCAGCGCCGCCGCCGCGGGCCTGGGCCGTGCCCGCGTGCCGCGCCTGCTGGGCGAAGCGGCTGTGGCCAGCGGCCGGGTGCGCGCCCTGGGCGATCCCGAGCCGGGCCGGCGCGGCTATTGGCTGGTCGCGCCCTTGCCGCAATGGCGCCAGAAAAAGGTGCGCGCGCTGGTGACCGCGCTTCAGGCTGATCTGGCCGTTTCGGGATAGTTTCGGGGGCTTTGCCGGCGCGGAAAACCTGCGGGGTGATACTTGTGCGGCGCGAAACGTTGACCCTGCTTTAACCCCCTGCGGCCTATGGCCATTTCATGGGCCGCACGCACGCCAGCACGGAACCGACCAAACCGCAGCCACACCGTCTGGTGTGGCGCCTGCGTCGTGCCATGCGTCAGCGCAGTACGGCCCCGTTCATCGAAGCCTATGTCGCCAGCATCGCGCAGCGCGTGCCGGTGCTGTACCTTGTCATCGTGTTTGATGTGCTGCTGCTGCTCGCCAGCTTTCACCAGGCGGCGCCCGCGATACTCCAGATCGTCGGGCTGGCGCTGCTGGTGGTGCCGGCGATCCGTGGTCGCGCGTGGCTGCCGCAGCGCATTCTGGTGCGTTCGCTGGCCGAAAAGCGCCGCGCGCTGAACCAGATGAGCGCCGTGGGCGGGTTGTTTGCGCTGACCTTCATGGTCTGGACGATGGTGCTGGGCCTGTACGGATCGGTCGAACAGCGCATGCTGGTGCAATATGTGCTGGCGGTAACGGCATTTGCCTCGATGGTGGCGCTGGCGCAGGCGCCGCGCACCGCGTTCAATGTTGCGCTGGCCTTTTCGATTCCGGCCACCGGGATTTTTCTGGCGTCGCACAATGCCGATGCGATCCAGTTGGCGCTGGTCCAGGTGGTGTTCACCGCCACGATGATGATCGCGATTTTCACCAACCATTACGAATTCGTGCGGCGTGAACTGATCAGCCAGCGGCTGGCGCGGCAGCTGGCGCGGACCGCGCGCGAATCGCGTGCCAATTTCCGCCGCGCCACGATCGACGATCTGACCGGCGTGCTCAACCGCCGCGCCATCCTGCAGGCGCTGCGCGACGTGCTGCTGCCGGCGGGACCTGGCGAGGTGACGCGGCCGCTGCCGTGGCTGGCACTGGTCGATCTCGACGGGTTCAAGCACGTCAACGATACGTATGGCCATGGCGCGGGCGATGCGGTGCTGCGCGCAGTGGCCGAACGCATCGGCGCGCAGCGCGCGGTGCTGGCGCATGGCCGGCTGGGTGGCGATGAATTCGCCATCCTGTTTGACGGGGCGTTCGATCGCGCCGAGGCGAGGGCGGCGTGCCGCCATCTGTCGAGCGTGGTGCGCCGGCCGATCCTGTTCAACGGAACGCGGCTGCGCGTGCTGTGTTCGGTCGGGCTCTATCGGCTGGATCAGACCGAAACCAGCGCCTGCCTCGAACGCGCCGATGCCGCGCTGTACAAGGCCAAGCAGCTTGGCGACGGGGCGGTCGTGCTGTTCGGCACCGATGACGAGGCGGCGCTGCGCGAACGTGCGCTGATCAGCCGGCAATTCCACGACAGCGTGCTGGAGGACCGGGTGCGGCTGGTCTATCAGCCGGTGATCGATTTGCGCGATGGCCGTGTGGTCAGCGCCGAAGCCTTTGCCCGCTGGTCGCCCGATGGGCGGGTGTGGCAGCCTCCTTCGATGTTCATGGAAATGGCGCAGGCCACCGGGCGCATGGCCGATGTAACGCGCGTGGTGCTCACCCGCGCGATTCAGGAATGCCGGCCCGGCGAACGCGGCGTGGCGCTGTCGGTCAATCTGTCGCCGCGCGATGTCGTGCGCGATGGCATTGCCGATACGCTGGCCAATATCACCATGGCGGCCGGGGGCAGCCCGGCCGATCTGATTCTGGATGTGACCGAGCGCGCGCTGATTGATGATCCGCGCCGCGCCACGCGCCAGCTTGAGGCGCTGCGCGCACGCGGGTTCCGCATTGCGCTCGATGATTTTGGCGCGGGCTGGTCCAGCCTGTCGCAATTGCGCGATCTGCCGCTTGATCTGATCAAGCTGCACGGTGCGCTGGCCGAGGCGCTGCCCACCGATCCGGGGGCGCGCGCGGTGGTGGGCATGATTGTCGCGCTGTCGTGGCAGCTCGGGCTGGATTGCACGATCAAGGGCGTTGAGACCGAGGCGCAGGCCGAAGCCGCCCGCGCATTGGGCATTCACCGCATGCAGGGGTTCCATTTCGGCGCGCCCGACAGTGCCGACGTGATCATGGCCGGGCTCAAAGCCCGGGTGGCGTGATCGCGCCCGCCTGGTACGATTATCCGGTGCAGGTCAATGCGCGTCAAAATGCTGCGGCCCGTGCCTCGGTTCATCATCGCGCGGGGCAAACAACCGCCCGTGCTCGCTGTACAGCACCAGCGCCAGCGCCCCGATGCCGCACACCACAAACGCCACCGCCAGCGGCAGCGCCGTGCCGTTATAGGCCTGGCCGATCACGATCCCCAGGCTGGCGGCGATCAGCATGCGCAGGAATGCCTGCACCGAGCTGGCCGCGCCGGCAATTCCGGCAAAAGGCTGCATCGCGATCGAGCTGAAATTGGCGCCGATAAAGCCCAGCATGCAGGTGTTTGCCGCCAGCACGGGCATGAACTGCGCCAGCGTTTCGTGCGGGGATCGCGCCTGGATCACCTGGACCACGCTCAGCACCAGAAACACCAGCAGCGCGCCATGCGATACGCGCCGCGCGCCCAGCAGCGTGACAATCCGCGCGTTGACGAAATTGGCCACCGCCAGCACGATCGCGATCGATCCGAACAGCAGCGGAAACAGCGCGCCGGCGCCGAAATGTTCGGCCACGAGCTGTTCCGATGAATTGATATAGCCCAGCATTGCGCCAAACGTCAGCGATCCGCCGATGGTATAGCCCATCGTGGCGCGGGTGGTGGCGGCGGTGGCCATATTGCCGGCGATCCGCGCCGGGTTGATCGTCTGGCGATGGCGCACGGCCATCGTTTCGGGCAGGCGCAGCGCGACCCACGCGCCGATCACGCCGGCCAGCACCGCCAGCATGGCAAAGATCACCCGCCAGCCAGCCACCAGCAGCACTGCCTGGCCCACTGTGGGCGCCACCATCGGCGCGATCATGAACACCATCGATACGGTTGATTGCATCCGCGCCATGGCATCGCCCGAATGGCGATCGCGGATGATTGCCGAGGGCAGCACGGTGAGCCCGGCGCTGGCCAGCGCCTGCGCCACGCGAAACCCGATCAGCGTGTTGAATCCCGGCGCCAGCGCGCAGCCCAGCGACAGCACGATATAGCCGGCAAAGCTGACCAGCAGCACGCGCCGCCGGCCATAGCGATCGGACAGCGGCCCGGGCAGCAGCGACCCGCACCCTGCCGCGACCAGGAACACGCCCACCACAAGCTGGCGATGATTGGGGTTCGACACCCCCAGATCATGCGCGATCTGGCCCAGCGCGGGCAGCATGGCATCAACCGCAAGCGCCTGCAGCGCCATTGTTGCGGCCATCATCGCCACGAATTCGCGCGCGCCGATCGCCAGCGGCGAAACATCGGGCGCACGGTTCAGCGGGGTCGGGGTTGAGGCCATGGCCCGCCCTATAGGCATGGTGGCCGTTTGTTCCCACCCTTATCTGATGCGCGGCAATCGGTTATGCCATGCCCCATGGCGCAATTGCCCGAACCAGCCACGCCCGGATTTCGCAAGATCATCCATATCGACATGGATGCGTTCTATGCCAGCGTCGAACAGCGCGATGATCCGGCGCTGCGCGGGCGCCCGGTTGCGGTGGGTGGATCATCGGCGCGCGGGGTGGTGGCCGCCGCCAGCTATGAAGCGCGCACGTTTGGCGTGCGATCGGCGATGCCTTCCACCCGCGCGGCGCGGCTGTGCCCGGCGCTGGTGTTCGTGCCGCCGCGATTCGAAGTCTATCGCGCGGTCAGCCGGCAAATTCATGCCATTTTCCGGGATTATACCGCGCTGGTGGAGCCGTTGTCGCTCGACGAGGCCTATCTCGACGTCACCGCCGATGATCGTGGCATCGGATCGGCCACGCGCATTGCCGAACGCATCCGCCAGCGCATCCGCGCCGAAACCGGGCTGACGGCCAGCGCCGGCGTGTCGTACAACAAGTTTCTGGCCAAGCTGGCATCGGATCAGAACAAGCCCGATGGCCTTTGCGTGATCCGCCCGGGCGAAGGCACGGCGTTTGTCGCGCGGTTGCCGGTGGCGCGGTTCCATGGCGTGGGCCCGCGCGGCGCCGAACGCATGGCGGCGCTGGGGGTAACTACGGGGGCCGATCTGGCGGCAGTGCCGCTGGCCGTGCTGCGCGATCATTTCGGTGCGCAGGCCGATTATCTTTATCGCGCCGCGCGCGGGATCGATCTGCGCAGTGTAGAGCCCGACCGGCCGCGCAAATCGGTGGGCGGCGAACGCACCTTTGCCAGCGATATCGGATCGGGCCCGGCCTTGCGCGCGGCGCTGGCCGAAATTGTCGATATCGTCTGGGCGCGGGTGGAAAAGGCCGGGGTGCACGGGCGCACGGTCACGCTGAAACTGCGCTCGGCCGATTTCCACACGCTGACCCGGGCGCGGTCCTTGCCCCGGGCGGTGGCCGATGCCGAAGAATTTGCGCGCGTGGGGCGCGATCTGCTCGATGCGTTGCTGCCGCTGCGCCAGCCGGTGCGGCTGATGGGCATGACGCTGTCGGCGCTGGCCGAAGGCGTCGCGGACGAGGGCGATGGGGCCGCACAGGCGACCGCCGATGGCCAGGGCGCCTTACCCTTCTGACCCGGCGCCTGCCTGCTGCGCGCGCCAGAGCGCCAGATAATCGTGGACCGCCGGGTGGGTTCCTGGCGGCAGGGCATCGGGCGCGGCCAAAGTGACGGCCAGGATTTCGCGCCCGTCGGCGCGCGGGGTTCCGGTGATCCGCCCGGTGACAAGTTCGATGCGATTGATCCAGCCGCCGGGCATTGTGCGGCGGATCTGCCCCAGCCAGGCCGGATCGTGCAGCGTGCAGCCCGCCTCTTCGGCCATTTCGCGCCGGGCGGTGGCAATCGCGTCTTCACCCGCCGCGCGGCCGCCGCCAGGCGCCAGCCATTGATCGGGCAGGTGATAGGAATGGCGCACCAGCAGCACGCGCCCCGCACTGTCAAAACCCAGCACCATGATCCCTTCGACCTCGCGCCGCAGCAGGCCCCACAGCCGCAGCCGCCACGGCTGCACCAGCCGCAGCAGCAGGCGGTGCACCCCGGGGGGCAGATGCGCGATGATCGGGGAGGTGGGCCGGGCGGTGGGCCGGGCAGTGGGCCGGGTTGCGGGCGCAACCAGGGCCGGCAACACTTTGCCACTGATCTGTCCCACGCCGAAACGGCGGCCATGGCGCGGCGCCGCGTGGCTCGACACGGGCACGCCGGGTCTGCCATGGGGCGGAAAGAACGCTGATCGGGAAAGGGTCAAAGGCTGATGATCCACGCTGTTGCACTGCTGCTTGTCGCAAGTCCTGCCGCTGCTGGCCATAGCCAGACTGTTGCGCGCCAGATTGGGGCACGCCACGATTACGCGCAGGCGATCCATTGCGCGGCGGGTGAAGCGGTGCTGGCAGAGCTGGTGGGGGCGGATCCGGCAGACAGCGATACCGTGGTGCAGATCAACACGCTGGCGCGGCACTGGTTGCGCGTGGCAATGGCCCGCGCCGTCGCGCCCGCCGCGGTACGGCCCGACCTCGCGCGGAGCATGGCGCAATTGCGCGGCGATCTGGCCGGGGCGAACACGCCGGCCGATCTGGCGAACCTGCTCGACCGGCGGCTGGATGCCTGTGCGGTTGAACCGGGCGTGCCGGGGCCAGGGGTGGGCACGCCCGGGTGAGCAACCCCAGGCCCTGTTGGCATCGGCAAACTGAACCTGTGGGCATCAGCAAACTTAATTGGCCGGCTGTAATTCCCAAGGCTTGCGGATTGGGTTAGCCTGCGGCGCAACGTGGATGTGTACCTTCCCATTGCCAACCTGGCCGTCAATGGCCTGGTGATTGTCGGCCTTGGCGCGCTGACCGGCTTGCTGTCGGGGATGTTTGGCGTCGGCGGCGGATTTCTGACCACGCCCTTGCTGATCTTTTACGGCGTGCCGCCCACGGTGGCGGCTGCTTCGGCGGCCAGCCAGGTGACCGGGGCCAGCGTTTCGGGCGCGCTTGCCCATGCCCGGCGGGGCGGCATCGATTACCAGATGGGCGCGGTGCTGGTGGCCGGGGGGGTGGTCGGCACCGGGCTTGGCGCGCTGCTGTTCCAGTTGCTGCAGGCGCTGGGGCAGATCGATACCACGATCAACCTGCTTTATGTGATCTTGCTGGGATCGATCGGCACGCTGATGGCGGTCGAATCGCTGGGCGCGGTGCGCGCGCGCCGCACCGGCCTGGCGCGCCCGGCGCGGCGGCGGCGGCACCATCCCCTGGTTGCCAGCCTGCCGATGCGCTGGCGATTCTATCGCTCGGGGCTGTATATTTCGCCGCTGGCGCCGCTGTTGCTGGGCATGCTGACCGGCATGCTGACCATGCTGATGGGGATTGGTGGCGGCTTTATCCTGGTGCCGGCGATGCTGTATGTGCTGGGCATGAGCGTGACCGTGGTGGTGGGCACGTCGCTGTTCCAGATCCTGTTCGTCACGATCGCCACCACGATGATGCACGCGCTGACCACGCATGCGGTCGATCTGGTGCTGGCCAGCCTGTTGCTGGTGGGATCGGTGCTGGGCGCGCAGGCCGGTGCATTCCTGGCGCAAAAGGCGAAGCCCGATGTGCTGCGGCTGGTGCTGGCGATGATCGTGCTGGCGGTGGCGGTGCGCATGGCGCTGGGGCTGGGCTGGCAACCTGACGAGATTTTTACCGTGGTGGTGCAATGATCCGGCGGGTTCCGCCAATGCTGCTGCCCGCAATGCTGGTCCTGTTGTGCGGTGCCGCCGCGCCCGAAGGGCCGGTGCTCGTGCCCGAAGTGTCGCAGCATGTGATCCATGTGGAGCAGGGGTTCACCGGGGCCGATCTGCTGCTTTATGGCGCGATCCTGACGCCCGAAGGCCAGCCGGTGGACAGCGATTATGACATCGTGGTGGTGGTCGAAGGCCCGCCGCGTGCGGTGGTGGTGCGCGAAAAGCGCCAGGTTGCCGGCGTTTGGGTCAATGCCGCAAGCAGCCGGTTCCGCTCTGCCCCCGGGTTTTTTGCAGTGGCCTCTTCACGGCCGGTGGCGGGGATTGTGGATGCGCGCACCGCCTCGATCTACGAACTCGGGCTTTCATTCCTGCAGCTTTCGCCGATCGGATCGATCGATCCCGCGCACGAAGCGCCGTTTGCGCGGGGGCTGGTCGCGCATATGCAGCGCATGGGGCTTTATCACGAAGACCCGCAGGCGGTCACGATCAGCCACCGGGTGCTCTATCAGGCGCGCATCGCGCTGCCATCCAGCGTGCCCACCGGCGATTATACCGCCGAAACCTTTGCCATTCGCCAGGGGCGCGTGCTGGCATCGGGCATCACCCGCATCCGCGTCGACAAACAGGGCTTTGCCCGCCTGATTGCCGATCGCGCCGAACATGCCGGGCTGGCCTATGGCCTGTGTGCGGTGGCGCTGTCGGTGGCGATGGGCTGGATTGCCGGTCGCTTGTTCGCGCGGGTCTGATTGCGATTTCCGGTAATCTGGCCGCGGCGCTGCGGTCACGCCGCCGGACTTCACGCGCCATCAGACCCGGGGTTAGCGCGGTCTTAACCGCTTTTGGCCTAGATAAAGGCCGGTCGGCGCACTGGTGCCGGCGCGGGAAAGGTTTCGATGTCGGAAATGAGCAGGCACGCCGCGTTCCAGCCCTCGCAGCCAGCCGATGCTGCAGGCGAGGAGCGGATCGGCACGATGCCGCCCCTGCCCGGGGGCGAGGACGCCACCGGCATCGACAACGCGCGTGAACCGATCGGCGTGGTGCGCGACGTTTCGGGCGGCACCGCGATCGTGGTGTTTGATCCCGACCGGCTGGACCTGTGCCTGGCCGATGCCGATCCGTCGATCGCGCTGTCGGGCCAGGTCAGCAGCCAGGTCAAGATCAAGGTCGGGCGTACCTGGCTGTTGGGCGTGGTGCGCACTTTGCGCCAGGCGACCCCCGGCGAAGCGCATGGCGGGGTCGTGGCCGAAGTCGATTTTCTGGGCGAAGGCGATACCGAACGGTTGACGGGCCATATCTATGCCTTTCGCCGCGGGGTCACCCGCTATCCCATGCCGGGCGCGCTGGCCTATCCTGCCACGCGGCAGGATCTGCGCCAGATCTATGCCAGCGACGGGCGCGCCAATATCAGCATCGGCACCGTGCATCCCACGCGCGATATCCGCGCCGGGCTTTATATCGACAGCTTTCTGGGCAAGCATTTCGCGCTGTTGGGATCGACCGGCACCGGCAAATCGACCTCTGCCTCGCTGATCCTGCACCGCATCTGTGAACTGGCGCCGCAGGGCCATATCGTGATGATCGACCCGCACGGCGAATATTGTTCGGCGTTTCGCGATCGCGGCGTCGTGCTCGACGTGTCCAACCTGCAGATGCCCTATTGGCTGATGAACTTCGAGGAACATTGCGAAGTGTTCCTGACCGCCAGCGGGTCGGACCGGGTGGTCGATGCCGACATTCTGGCGCGCTGCCTGCAACAGGCGCGGTCAAAGAACCGGCTGGCCATGCAGATTGGCAAGATCACGGTCGATTCGCCGATTCCCTATCTGCTGTCGGATCTCGTCAACACGCTGCAGAACGAAATGGGCAAGCTCGACAAGGGTACCGGGTCGATCCCCTATCAGCGGATACGCACCAAGATCGAGGAAATCCGCGCCGATCCCCGATACCAGTTCATGTTTTCGGGCATGCTGGTGGGCGATTGCATGACCGATTTCATCGGCCAGGTGTTTCGCCTGCCTGCGCAAGGGAAGCCGATCTCGATCATCGACGTGTCGGGCGTGCCGTCGGAAATCACCTCGACCGTGGTGGCCGTGCTGTCGCGGCTGGTGTTCGACTTTGCCGTATGGGCGCGCGACGAGGAAACCAGGCCGATCCTGCTGGTTTGCGAAGAAGCGCACCGCTATGTGCCCAACGAGCGCAATTCCGATGGATCTTCGGTGGCGCGCGTGCTGTCGCGCATCGCCAAGGAAGGGCGCAAATACGGGGTCAGCCTGGGGCTGATCACGCAGCGGCCATCAGACCTTGCCGAAGGGGTGCTGTCGCAGTGCGGCACGATCATCGCGATGCGGCTGAACAACGAACGCGACCAGGCCCATGTGCGCGCGGCCATGCCCGAAGGCGCACGCGGGTTCATGGATGCCATCCCGGCGCTGCGCAACCGCGAATGCATTGTTTGCGGCGAAGGCGTGTCGATCCCGATGCGCGTGTCGTTCGATGATCTTGACGTGTCGCTGCGCCCGGCCTCGGCCGACCCCTCGTTCTCCACGCAATGGAGCAAATCGGGCGGCGAAGAGGAGATGCTGGAACGCACCACGCAACGCTGGCGCGCGCAAAGCCGGTAAAATTCAGGCGGGGGCCGGGGCTGGTTTGGCCAAATCCGGTTCAATCTGATCCGGTTCGCGCTGCGGGCGCCAGTCGAGCAGGCGATACGTCAGCCAGGCGAGCGAAACCGCGATCGCCGAGCCCACGGGAAAGCTCAGCCAGATCGCGTCCATCCCCAGCGCCGGATGGGCCAGGGCATAAAACCCCAGCCGCCCCGGATACATCGCGATGCCCAGCACCAGCAGCGGCGGCAGCACCGTGCCGGCGGCGCGCATCGTGCCGAACAGCACGATCGTGATGCCGAACAGGGCATAGCTCCAGCTGGCGAGGAACTGGATGTGGCGCGCCAGATTCACCGCCGGGCTGTGCGCGCCCAGGAACAGTTCCAGCACCGGCCGGTCAAACGCCAGCAGCGCCAGCGTCATCGCCCCGGTCAGCGCGAGGTTCAGCATGACCCCGGCGCGGGTGATCGACCCAAGCCGGTCGGACAGCCGCGCCCCGATTGCCTGCGCCGCCATCGCGCTGACCGCGGCCGAAATGGCCATCGCCGGCATCTGGAGGTACGTCCACACTTGCAAGGATGCGCCATAGGCGGCGCTGGCGGTGGCGCCTTCGCGATTGACCAGGCCGATCATGATGATCCCGGCCATCGATACCAGCAGCATCTGCGCGCCCATCGGCAGCCCCTTGGTGACGATATAGCGCAGTTCGGCAGGGTGCGGCAGGAGATAGCGCAATTCGCGCCCGATCAGACGGATCGGCAGATCGCGCGCATAAAGATCGACCACAAAGGCCAGCATCGTCACGGTCGACGCAATCGTGGTGGCCAGTGCCGATCCGGCAATGCCCAGCGGCGGGATCGGGCCGAGGCCGCCGATCAGAATCGGATTGAGCCCGACATCGAGCGCGACCGACACGATCATGAAGCGCAGCGCGGTGATCGAATCGCCCGCCCCGCGCAGCGCCATGCCCAGGATCACGGTGATCATCTGCGCCGGCATGGCGATGAACACCACGCGCAGATAGGCCAGCGCAAAGTCGAACACTTGCGGCGGGGTGGACATCGCATGAAGCAGCGCGGGCGCGCCGAACCAGCCGATCACCGCCACCAGCAGCGAAAGTGTCACGCAGAACCCCAGCGCAGTGCCGAACGTGCGCCGCGCGGCATCGATATTGCCGGCGCCAAACGATTGCCCGACCTTTACCGTGGCCGCCATGCCGAACCCGAAGGTGCCGGCAAAGACCAGGAACATGACGACATTGGCATTGGCGGTCGCGGCCAGCGCGCTGCCGCCCAGCATGCGGCCGACCCAGATCGCGTTGACCGTGCCGTTGAGCGATTGCAGCACGTTGGCCATCAGCGTCGGCGCGGAAAAGCGCAACAGTGTCGCCATGATCGGCCCGCGCGTCAGATCGCCGCTGCGTGGGCTGTTCGGCCGGCCACCAGTGGTCATATGTGGGTAGCGGTCATGTGGGGAATTTCAGCGCGTCGAGCGCGGCAAAGGCGCCATTGCCGGCCTCACCCGCCAGATTGTGTTCGGCGCGGGCGCGGTCGGCCTCCGGCCCTTCGGCAAACGGGTCGATCGCCAGCGCCAGCGTCTGCGCCAGCGCCTCGCCCAGGTCGAACGTCAGCCCGTCATAGGCGATTTCGTCGCAGGCGTCGGCGGTCAGTTCCACTTCGTCGGTGTCGACTGCAAGGGCGTGTGCCGGGACAAAGCGCAGATCGACCGGTTCGTTGATCGTCACGGCGAAATCCTCGCCCGAAATCGCGCAAGGCTGGATCACGTCGGCAACAAGGCGCCCGGCAACGGCCACTTTGCCGCCGTCGGCGATCATGGTCACGTTGGCCACCAATCGCTCGATCGCCGATAGCCCGAAACGCCCCGCCAGCCGCCGGCATTCGGCAGCATCGGCATCGATCTGCACTGTGCCCGCCGGCAGATGGCGCAGATCGATGATCCGCGCGAATTCGGTGGCGTCGGGCGCGCTCACCGCCCTATTTCCCCTTCGAGCACGCGGTCCGATGGCACCAGCGCAAGGCCCGCGGCAAAGGCGCGCGCACGGCGTGCGACCAGCATCGGATCAATGCCGTCATTCAGGCTGACATTGCGCGCGACCGCAGCGGCGGTCTGCTCCTCGCCGGCTTCCAGCGCGTCGCGATAGGCGCCCAGGCGTCCGCCCAGCGTGCTCATCAGCTTGCCAATGTGTTTGCCCACCATCAGATCGCCCACGCCGCCCTGGCGCAATTGGCCATCCATATCTTCGACAAACACTTCGGTCAGGCGCACCGACGGTTCGATCAGCATGGCATCGCGTTCCATGCGCAGCAGCACCAGCGCCAGGATCAGTGTGATTGCGTCAAACCGCCCGGCCACGCTGTCGGCAATGCCGCAATCGCGATACCATTCCTTTTCCCGCGCGATTTGCACCACGCGCAGCCACAGCGGGCGCACGGCGGCGCGGGGGTCGGGGCTGGGCTTCAGCCATTTTGCGATCAACGCCTTCACTTGTACGGTCCGTTCCTGTTTGTCCGCGAAGCATGCCCAAAATTTCCGGGCCGGCTCCAACATTTCTGGCGTGGCCCCAACATTTCTGGCGTGGCATTGCGGGAATGCGCTTTGCTGCCTATGGCGGGTGATATAGGCAGCCCGGGCGCGAAGGCAAACGGCCTGCGGTGCAGTTATGCAAATGTCGATCCCGGCGGGGTGAAAGCCATCGGTCGGGACCATAGCGTGAAGCGGATAGATGACGTGGATGTGCAGAACGTGCGGATGAACGGCAAAGGCTTTGCGGTGCGGACCCTGCAGGCGGGCCTGGCCTGCGCGGTGGTGCTGGGCGCCGGCGGATGCAGCACGATCCGCGATCACCGCGGCTATCTGGTTGATCCGGCGCTGACCCAGTCGGTGCTGCCGGGGGTGGATAACCGCCTGTCGGTCGAACGATCGCTGGGCCAGCCGACGTTCAAGAGCCAGTTTGGCCAGCCCGCCTGGTATTACCTGTCGCTCGATACCGAACAGCGGCCGTTTACCCGGCCGCGCATCCATGGCGGGTCGGTCATGCGGGTGGGGTTTGATTCGGCGGGCAATGTGCAGGATGTGCTGCGCGATGGCGTGGAACACGCCGTGCGGATTGAGCCCGATCGGCACAAAACGCCCACGCTGGGCCGCGATCGCAGCTTTTTCGAAGACCTGTTCGGCAATATCGGTTCGGTCGGCGCATTGCCCGGCGCGCAGGGCGGTCCCGGCGGCCAGGGTGGCGGTCGCCCGGGCGGCACCGGTCCGAACGGAAGCTGATCTTGGTGGCGGCAAAATTCGCTGCGGCGAATTTTGCAGTCGGCACCGGCCCGCTCCCCCTCCCGACCGCCCACAAGATTATCCTGTTTGGGCGGTCGGGAGGGGGAGCGGGCCGGTGCCGACTTCCCCGCTGGCAAAAGCGCTATTGAACCCCGGCGCGTGCCCCCCATATCGGCTGGCATGAACGACCATGCGGCCAGCCACGGCCTGATCCAGTGGCACGGAACCACCATCATCGGCGTGCGCCGGAACGGGCGCACGGTTATCGCCGGCGACGGCCAGGTCTCCATGGGCCAGACCGTGATGAAGCCCAATGCGCGCAAAGTGCGGCGGTTGGGCACGCCCGGCGCCGATGGCCGCGCGCCGGTGATTGCCGGGTTTGCCGGCGCGACTGCCGATGCCTTTACCCTGTTCGAACGGCTGGAGCGCAAGCTTGAGGCGCAGCGCGGCCAATTGCTGCGCGCCGCGGTCGAACTCGCCAAGGACTGGCGCACCGACAAATATCTGCGCAACCTTGAGGCGCTGATGATCGTGGCCGACGCCGAAACGCTGCTGGTGCTGACCGGCAACGGCGACGTGCTGGAACCCGAAGCGGTTGACGATGCGGTGATCGCGGCAATCGGATCGGGCGGCAACTATGCGCTGGCCGCCGCGCGCGCGCTGACGCCGTATGAAACCGATGCCGAAGTGATTGCCCGCCGCGCGATGAAAGTCGCCGCCGATATCTGCGTCTACACCAACGACCGTGTGACGCTGGAAGAAGTCTGACCCATCATGACCGACCGCCCCACACACGATTCGCTGACCCCAAAGGCCATTGTCCGCGCGCTGGACGATCACATCGTCGGCCAGGCCGATGCCAAGCGCGCGGTGGCGGTGGCGCTGCGCAACCGCTGGCGCCGGCAGCGGCTGCACCCGTCGCTGCGCGATGAAGTCAGCCCCAAGAACATCCTGATGATCGGGCCCACCGGTTGCGGCAAGACCGAGATCAGCCGGCGGCTGGCGCGGCTGGTCGATGCCCCCTTCGTGAAAGTGGAGGCGACCAAGTTTACCGAAGTTGGCTATGTCGGCCGCGATGTCGAACAGATCGCGCGCGATCTGGCCGAAGAGGCGATCCGCCTGGAAAAGGCGCGCCGCCGCGAAGCCGTGCGCGATGCGGCCAGCAAGGCGGCGATGGACCGCCTGCTGAAAGCGCTGGTCGGCGATGGCGCCAGCGAGGCGACGCGCGAAAGCTTTCGCCAGCGTATCGAACAAGGTGCGATGGACGCGGTCGAAGTCGAGATCGAGGTGGAAGACAGCCCGCAGATGCCGATGGACGTGCCTGGCATGCCCGGCGCCATTGGCATGATCAACCTGTCGGACATGATGGGCAAGGCGATGGGCCGCCAGCCGACCAAGCGGCGCAAGCTGCGCGTGCCCGAAGCCTGGGACAAGCTGATCGACGAAGAAGCCGAAAAGCGCATGGACCAGGACGATGTTGCGCGCGTGGCGCTGGCCAATGCCGAAACCAACGGCATCGTGTTCATCGATGAAATCGACAAGATCGCGGTGAGCGACATCCGCGGCGGGTCGGTCAGCCGCGAAGGCGTGCAGCGCGATCTGCTGCCGCTGATCGAAGGGACCACGGTTGCGACCAAATATGGCCCGATGAAGACCGACCACGTGCTGTTCATCGCCTCGGGCGCGTTCCATGTGGCCAAACCCAGCGACATGCTGCCCGAATTGCAGGGCCGCCTGCCGATCCGGGTGGAATTGCAGGCACTGTCAGAGGATGATTTCGTGCGCATCCTGTCGGAAACGCGCGCCAATCTGGTGCAGCAGTACACCGCGCTGCTGGCCACCGAGCAAGTCACGCTGGAATTCACCCCCGACGCGATCCGCGCGATTGCGCGCACCGCCGCGCAAGTGAACGACACGCTGGAAAACATCGGCGCCCGCCGGTTGCAGACGGTGATGGAAAAGCTGCTGGAAGATGTCAGCTTTGATGCGGAGGACCGCACCGGGACAACCGTGACAGTCGACGCGGCCTATGTTTCGGACCGGCTGGCGAGCCTGGCCAGCAATGCGGATCTGTCGAAATACATTCTGTAGCGCAGAACTGGCCGGTCACGCGGGGCAGGCGGGATCAGGGCGAACGGTGGTTGGGGGAATTTGGTGCGGGCCCGGTGACGGCGTGTGCCACAGTGCGGTGAGTCAAGCGCGCTGCACCCTGGCATCACCCCTCGCTGCCGGCACCCAGCATGCGGTGCAGCGGTTTGGCGATCAGCAGCAGCACCACGCCGCCCACGCCGGCAAAGCTGGCCGAGGTGATCCAGAACAGCGACGGGCTGACCCGGGTGTACCAGTCTCCCATTGGTCCGCTGATCAGGCTGGCAACCGTGATCGACAGCGCATAGGCGCCGTACAGCGTGCCGCGCAGGCGTCCGGGCGCATAGGCAACGAACAGGCTGGCGACAAACGGCGCGAAGCAGTCTGCGCCCAGGTTCGATACCGCGTGAAACGCCACCGGCAGCCAGATCGTGGTGCGCCCGTCGGGCTGCGCCAGCAACGGGCCGCAGGCGAGCAGCAGCATCGCCGCGGCAAAGATCAGGCTGCCGATGGCCATCTTGACCAGGGCATCGGGTTCGTTGCCGGCGCGCGCCATGCGGCGGAACACGATCATGGTCAGCGGGATGAAGATCGCCGGCGCCAGCCCGTCGAGTGATTGCAGCCACGGGATCGGCACCGCAAACCCGCCCACCGTCATCGCCACGTGATCGCGCACCCACAGGCTGTAGACGTTCCAGATTTGGGCCTGGCTGGTCCAGAACGCGACCGAAAACGGCCAGATGATTGCCAGCGCCAGCAGATTGCGACGGTCCTGCGCAGAAAAGGGCACGCGGGCGGCGCGCGCGGCAGGCCTGGGCTGGGGTGGCAGGTGGCGCGATCCGGCCAGAAACCACATGAGGCCGGCCAGCATGCCGAACCCGGCCACGGCAAACCCGGCGTGCCAGCCATAATATTTGGCGATCGTGCCACAGGCCAGCGGCGCGATGAACGCGCCCACATCGACCGCCATGGCATAGACCTGGAACGCTTCGCCCAGCTTGCGATCGCCCGCAGCATAAAGCGCGCGGATCTGGCTGGCGAGATTGCCGCGGATCAGCCCCGCACCGATCACCAGCGCGACCAGCGCGGCCAGGAACGTGGCATCGAACGCCATCAGGAAATGGCCCATGGTCATCACCAGCGCGCCGATCGCCACCGCGCTGCGCCGGGTGATCACCCGGTCGCCCAGCCAGCCGCCGAGCAGCGGCATGAAGGTCACCCCGGCGAAATAGAGCGAAAAGGTCTGCGTGGCGATCGCAGTATCGGACATCGGCCCGAACACCCGGATCAGCCCACCGTGATAGGCGCCCCAGCCGGCAACATGGCCGATGCGATCGGGGCGCAGCAGTTCGCCGGTCATGTACAGGACCAGCATCGATACCATGCCGTGCCACGAAATCCGGTCCCACAGCTCGGTCCCGCTGAGCACCCACAGCCCGCGCGGGTGGTCCTTCATGCGCAGCCCGCGCGCGACAGGTTCGGCGGGCCAGGTCTGGTTCAGCGTGTCCATGGCGGCATGGGTAACGGCTGCCCCCCGCATCGCAAGCGCTTTGCTGGCCCTGCGGGCAAAGGTATTGCCCGCAAGTGACGGCTGCGACATGATCGGGCGCGGGCAATGGCTGCCCGGCGGAGATCGGGCGGATGACCATGCAGGCCGGGCCACAGGATGCCGCGGCGATGATGCCGCCCCGGTTCGTCTGGGCGATGGGGCTATCCAATGCGGCTTATGGCTTTTGCTATGCCGGGGTGCTGGTGACCATGCCGCAAGTGATGGCCGCGCACGGGGTGGGCGAGCCGGTGATCGCCGGATTGACCGCGCTGGCCGGGCTGGCTTCGCTGGCCACGTTTGCGCTGGCCCCGATCCTGGATACGATGGTCAGCCGGCGCACCTGGGCGGCCGGATTGGGCGTGCTGGCGGCGCTGCTTACTGCAACCATGCTTGGCATATCGCCGACCGGGCCGCTGGTTGCGCCATTGATGATGGGCGATGCGCTGTGCCTTGTCATGTTGACCACGTCGCTGGGCGGATGGCTGGGCGCGGCCTTGCCCAAGGCGGTGGACAACACCATCGGCGCCTGGTTCACCATCGGCAACGGGATCGGTTTTGGCACCGGGGCATTTTGCCAGTTCCAGTTGATCACGTTGCTGCCGGCGCCGTGGGGGCCGATCGCGGTCGGGGCCATCGCGCTGGTGCCGCTGTCGTTCCAGATGCTGATCCCGCCGCCCGATATCGGGCGCAAGGCGGTGCGCGAAAGCTTTGGCGACCTGGCGCGTGACATCGGCGTGCTGGTGCGCCGGCCGCTGGTGATGCGCATTGCGGTGATGTTTGCAATGCCGTGCGCGGCGTTTACGCTGACCAATGCGTTTGGCGGGCTGGGGCCCGATTTCCATGCTTCGGCGGGGATGGTCGATGTGGCCAATGGCCTGGGCGCCACAGTGATCGGCATGGGTGCGGCGCTGATCGGGCGGTGGTGCCTGTCACACTTTGCCGCGCCGCTGCTCTATCTGGGCATTGGCACGCTGGGCGCCGTGTTCACCGCGCTGATCATAACGCTGCCGCATGGGCCGGTGATCTATCTGCTGGCGGTGTTTGGCGAAAACGTGGCGCAGTCGATCGCGCAAGTGTCGCAGAATGCGATCCAGTTCGGATCGATCCGGCGTGGCAGCCCGCTGGCGGCATCGCAGTTTGGCCTGCTGACCACGGCGGCGCTGATGCCCTATACCTACATGCAGGCGCTCGATGGTTTTGGCTATAAACTGGCGGGCAATGTGGCGGGGTCGTTCTGGATGGATGCCGGGGTCAGCCTGACGGCCTGCGCGGTGCTGGGGGTGCCGGTGTGGCACTGGATGCGCACCGGGCAATTGACCGCGCCCGATGACGAAGCGCCGGTTGGCGAGCCCGCGATCGGCTGATAGGCTGGCGCCATGATCCAGACCCCCGATGACCGCCCGACTTATCGCCTGCTCACCGGCAAGGACGATCGCGCGTTTTGCGAACGCGTGTCAGAGGCGCTGGCGCAAGGCTGGCGGCTGTACGGATCGCCGACAATGACCTGGGACGGCGGGATGGACTGCATCAAAGTGGCGCAGGCGGTGATCTGGCACGAACTGGCGCCGGATGGTGCGGTCAGGGATTGATGTCAGGCACCCTGTCAACCGGGCTGATCCGGCGCAGCAGGGGCGCGACCAGCAGCAGGGTCAGGCCGGCGCCGCCGACAATCGCCGCGGTGGTTGACCAGAACACGAAGCCGCTGACGCTTTCGTAAAATCCGCCCATGTTGCCGGTGATCAGCTGCGCAACGAACGTGGCGAGCACATTGACCCCCAGCATCGTGCCGCGCCACCGGTCGGGCGCGGCATCGGCGTGGCAGGCCAGCATGATCGGGGTGACAAAGCACCAGCCCAGGTTTGACAGCAGGTGGAACGCCACCGGCAGCACGATCGGTGCGCGCCCGCCGCTGCCAAGCGATGGCCCCACCGCCAGGATCATCGTCGCTGCGCCGAAAATCAGGCACCCGGTGGCCAGCTTGGTCAGCGTGTCGGCCTCTTGCCCGTGCACCCGTTGCCGCGCCCACAGCGCCAGCAGCATCGGCGTCCACACCAGCGGCGAAATCCCGTCGAGCGCGGTGAACCACGGGATCGGCACGGTGAATTGGCCGACCTGTAGCGCCACATGATCGCGCACCCACAAGTTGTAGACATTCCAGATCTGCGTCTGGGCAATCCAGAACGCGACATTGACCGGCCACAGCGCCAGCACCGCGATGATCCGGCGCCATTCCGCGCGGGTGAGTGGCGGGGAGGCGGCGCGCGCGTGGGTGGCGCGCGGCGGATCGGGCGGAAGGTAGCCCATGCCCGCCACATAGACCAACAGCCCGGCCGCCATGCCGAGCCCGGCAAAGGCAAAGCCCACGTGCCAGCCGAACGCGGCGGCCAGTGCGCCGGTTACCAGCGGCGCGACAAACGCGCCGATGTTGATCATCATGTAATAGATCTGGAACGCATCGGCGGCGCGGCGGTCACCATTGGCATAGAGCGCGCGGATCTGCGGGCTGAGATTGCCGCGAAACAGCCCGGCACCCACGATCAGCAGCCCCAGCGCGATCAGGAACGTGGCATCGAACGCCAGTGCAAAGTGCCCCGCCGTCATGGCCAGCCCGCCCAGCACCACGGCCCAGCGCCGCGACAGCACACGATCACCCAGCCAGCCCCCGGCAATCGGCGTGAGGAAGGTAAAGGCGCTGTACAGGCCGAAGATTTCCACCGCCATCGCCTCGATCGACAGCGGGCCGGTCAGGCTTTGCACCGCCTGGCGGAACGGGGCCAGCCCGGCGACACCGCGCGCGCGTTCGGGGCGCAGCAATTCGCCTGCGGTATATAGCGTGAGCATCGCCTGCATGCCGTGGAACGAGACCCGATCCCAGAATTCCGCCCCGGCCATGACCCACACCCCGGCGGGATGGCCCATGACCTCGCGCCGCAGATGCGGCGGGCGCAAGTCGGACAGCGCATCGATTTCGGCGATCTGTGACATGCCCTGCGTTCCCCTGACGACAGGGGGAGACTATCAGGCGCCTGCGCAGGGGCAATTGCCCATCTGCGCTATTCCGAACATCCCGCCGCCCCGGGCTTTACCGTGCAGCTTGATCCGGGGGCAAATTGGCGGCTTTGCGCAATTGCCCCCGGATCGTTTACTGCGCGGCCTCGGCCATGGCGTCTTCGCTGCTTTCGGCGGCCTGGCGCAGCCACATTTCGGCATAGAGGCCATCGTGGCGCAGCAGGTCGGCGTGGCTGCCCTGTTCGGCCAGGCGGCCCTGATCGATCACCAGGATCGTATCGGAATCGACAATCGTCGAAAGCCGGTGCGCGATCGAGATCGTGGTGCGGTCGGTCGCGACCGCGCGCAACGTGCCCAGGATGTCTTGTTCGGTGCGGGTGTCGAGCGCGCTGGTCGCTTCATCGAACAGCAGGATCGGCGGGTTTTTCACCAGGGTGCGGGCAATCGCCACGCGCTGCTTTTCGCCGCCCGACAGTTTCAGCCCGCGTTCGCCCACTTCGGTATCGAGCCCTTGCGGCAGGCGCGCCAGCAAGTCGGTGATCGCCGCGCCCTGCGCTGCGGCCAGCACTTCGGCCGGGCTGGCCCCTTCGCGGCCATAGGCGATGTTATAGCCGATGGTATCGTTGAACAGCACCGAATCCTGCGGCACGATGCCCAGCGCGGCGCGCAGGCTGGCCTGGGTGACCAGCCGGATATCCTGCCCGTCGATCAGGATGCGCCCCGATGCCGGATCGTAAAACCGGAACAGCAGCCGGCCGATAGTGGATTTGCCCGCCCCCGAAGGGCCGACGATTGCCACCCGGCTGCCCGCGGGCACTTCGAACGACAGGCCGTGAAGGATCGTGCGATCGGGTTCATAGCCGAACACCACATTGTCGAACGCCACGGCGGCGCGGCGCACCACCAGTGCGGGCGCGCCGGGCACATCGGCCACTTCCACCTCGGTATCGATCAGGCGGAACATTTCCGCCATGTCGGTCAGCCCCTGGCGGATCGTGCGATAGACCATGCCCAGCATGTCGAGCGGGCGGAACAGCTGCGTCAGATACATCTGCACGAACACCAGTTGCCCGGCGGTATATGTGCCGTGCCACCAGCCGACGACGGTTTCGGCCAGCGCGCCGGCCATCAGCAGGTTGGTAACCAGCGACTGCGCGATATTGAGCAGGCCCAGGCTGTTTTCGCTTTTTACCGCCGCATCGGCATAGGCGCCGGTGGCCTGGGCATAGCGTGCCTCTTCGCGCGCTTCGGCGCCGAAATATTTGACCGTTTCGTAATTGAGCAGCGAATCGACCGCGCGTGCGAGCGCCTGCCCGTCGAGCCGGTTCATCTTTTCGCGCAAATGGGTGCGCCAATCGGTGATCGCGCGCGTTACCCAGATATAGGCGACCACTGCCAGCGCGGTGGACAGGACCAGGCCTTTGCCAAAGCTGATTCCGAAAATGATCGCCACGCCGACCAGTTGCAGGACGGTCGGCGCGATGTTGAACAGCATGAAATAGAGCATCGTATCGATGCTTTTCGTCCCGCGTTCGATCACTTTGGTGACTTCACCGGTGCGGCGCGCAAGGTGGAACCGCATCGACAGCCGGTGCAACCGCGCAAACACGTGTTCGGCCAGTTTGCGCGTTGCGTCCTGCCCCACACGCTCGAACACGATGTTGCGCACATTGTCGAACACCACGCCGACAAACCGCCCCGCGGCATAGGCCAGCACGCAGATCATCACGAGCTGGCCTGCGCGCGGCCCCTGAACGTTCATCCCGTCGACGGCCCATTTGAAACTGTAGGGCAGGGCCAATTGCACGCCGGTCGAAATCAGCACCAGCAAGCTGGATACGACAATCCGCCAGCGCAGCGCCGGATTGTCGCGCGGCCACAAATAGGGGATGAAACGACGCAAAGTGAGCCAGCCATCATGGCGCGGCTGGCGCCCGGCAGGCGCAGTGTGGGGATTTTCAGGAGGCATTGCCCCGACATAGGGATTTTGCCGGCAGTTGCCAGTGCCCGGCTCAGCCTTTTGCCGCGTCGGGGATCGCAAACAGGATGCGGCGCGTGCCGAAATCGATCGCCACGCGGTGAAACAGCCGCAATTGCGCCATGCCCAGCAACAGCGCGGGCCGGCGCCGCAGCCCCAGCCGTTCGAACGGGGGCGCATCGGTAAACGCGATCAGCGTGTTGTTGAGCGTCAGTTCGCCCAGCTTCAGCGTGCGCGCCACGCCGACATTGGCCGTGGCATTCTGCCCGGTGACCGACATCAGCTGCACCGTTTCCTCGCGGTGATCGCGGCCCAGTGCCCGCTCCAGCGCGGCATTGCCGATCGACGTGTCAGACCCGGTATCGATCACGATTTCGGTGCGCACCCCGTCGATCAGCGCGTCGGTCATGATCAGCTGCCCGCTTTTGCGCCGTGCGCGCACTACGATATCATACCCGCGATCGCCGCCCAGCGCGCGCGCATCGCCGATGGCCATGCGGTTGCCATCGAAATCCAGCAGCACGCGCTGCCCCTGCAGGCCATCCAGCCCGATGATCCCGTCGGCGCCGATCGCGGCGGCATCCAGCAGTGGCGAAACCAGGCCATAGAGGCTGCGTTTGCCCATGGTGATCGAATCGACCTTCACCAGATCGACCTCGCGCAGGCCGGCCACGCCGACCAGCATGCCATGGCCATCGGGTTCCAGCCGCGCGGTGGCGGCAACGGTGCGCGCGATCACCGTGCGTTCGGCCCCGGTGTCGATCAGGAATGAAAACGGGCCGACATTCGCGGTGGTGCCATCGGCGGCCACGGTGCCGATCTGCACCGGCACGGTCATGCGGTTATAGCTGTCGCGCGCCAGGTTCATCACATCATCCGCGGCGCCCGCGGCGCTGTGCGTAACCCCCACGACATCGCGCGCCCCCGCCGTGCCGGCCACAAAGCTCGGGGGGAGCGGGGCAGGGGCGGGCGCGGGCGCGGCCGACGCATCTGCTGCAAGGGGCTTCGGCTGGTCAACCGGCGGCGTGGCAGCAATCGCCGCAAGGGCAGGCAGGATCAGGAACGGCCTGATCAATGGCAATGGCATGATGCATTCTCCCGGCGGGCAGCATAGGCCGGTCCGGGCGCGGGGGCCACCACCCTCTCGATCAGGGCGCCGACGGCTCCAGGCCGGCGCGGGCAAAGGCCGTGGCCAACGCGGTATCGGGGGCAAAACGCTGCGCATCAAACCGGTGATCGATCGCGCGATCCTCTTTCCAGCTGTTGGAAATGGCGGTCATGTGGCGATAGGAAAAGCCGGCATCGATCCGCCGGTTGTGCCGCGATCCAAAAAGATTGTGCACCGACCACGATGTGCGCCAGGGATCGTGCCGCGCGGGCACCAGGCACCATTTGGGCGGGCAATCGCGCGTTTCCTGTGCGTCGCGGTGGACGAAATCGGCGTGGCGGCATGTTGCCGCGCCGATCGCGCGCGGGGTGGTGCTGCTGATCCATCGCCCTTCGAACTTGATCAGGCCGTGGCGGCTGCGTTCGGTGGCGGCAAAGATCGATCGGCCATCGGCTGCCGGCACCAGCTCGTCGATATCGACATTCAGCACGCTGCGCGCATCGCGCAGAAACCGGAACCGCGCGTGCTGCAACGATCCGGTCTGGCAGAAATCCGAATCCCAGGGTGTTTCGCGCCCGTTCACCGCGCCCGCCATCCCGCCCTGCGGGCCATAGGCAAAGGGCCAGGCCACCACGCAGATGACCATATCGGGAAAGGCGGCGCGCAGCCCCTGTTCCAGCGTCGTCGCGCCATAGGCGGTCGATCCGTTATCGTGGATCAGCACGGCATCGGCACCGTGTTCGGCGCGATAGAACTGCACCCAATCGTGAATCCAGCGCGGGGCATTGTCTTTTGACAGGGTGTGCAGCACGCGCCGCCCGGCAAACAGCGGGGCCATGTCGGGCTGCACGGGCAGGCTGTATCGGCCGATCGGGCCGTCGATCTCGATCCGGTCGGCGGGGCTGCGCCACCAGATCTCGCCGCGTTTGCGGGTTGTCATGGCCTGTGGCCGGCCAAACCAGCGGCGCATATCCCGCGCCAGCGGTGCCGAGCCCAGCAGCGGCGTGATCAGATTGAAAAACGGCGGGCCCTGCAGCACCACATAGGGCCCGGCGCGGTAGCAATCATAGAACAGCGTGGTCCAATCGAACCGCGCATCATATGTGGCATCGCGCAGATCGGGCGGGCGCGGGCTTTCGCGGCGCAGTCCGCTGGCCGGATCGAGCACGGCGGTCGACAAGTGCACGGGCGGGGGCTGCAACACCATATATGGCGTCAGGCCGGGCGGAACCGCGCGGGCATGCAGCGGTGCACCAGCGGGATTGCCGCCGCCACGCCCAGCATTTCGCCCAGCACCGGATGGCGCAGCACCACCAGCGCAACCAGCCAGCAGCCCATCCCGGCGCCCGTGGCGAGCAGCAACTGGGCAAAAGTCATCACCTCGGGCGGCACCCACAGCGCATAAGTCAGCGCCAGCGGAGCGATCGCCGCCAGGCTCGCCAGCCCGCTGCGCAGATAGATCAGCAGCAGGCTGCCAACGCGGAACCCGACAATGCGCTGCATGAAGCGGAAATAGAGCGCGAACCAGAACACCGCGTAGACCAGCCGCGATGCCGCCGCACCCGCCACGCCCCAATGCGTGCCCACCGCCAGCAGCACCACCGACATGACGGTATCGACCAGATTGCGCGCGAGAAGCTGGTTCAGCTTGCCGGCCAGGATCGGCAGATCGCTGACCAGCGGCAGCGCAATCAGCATCACTTCGGTTACCGCGATCATCGCCAGCAGCGGTGCAGTGCGCAGCCAGGCCGGGCCATAGAGCAGCCGGATGATCGGCTCTGACGCCAGCGCCAGACCCGCCATGCCCGGCCAGACCACGCCCGAATAGCCTGCCACCACGCGCAGATAGGCCGGCGCCATCGGCTCGCCGCGATCGCGGATGCGGGCAAAGGCGGGAAAGAACACGCTGCCGATGGCCCCGGCGATCAGCATGCGGAACTGGTCCGACAGGCTGACGGCGCGGCTGTACAGCCCCACCGCCGTCACCCCGAGCATCTTGCCCACGATCAGATCGGGGGTGCGCGTGCCCAGCGCGCCAGTCAGATAGAGCACGCTGGCCCGCGCGCCAAACCCGACAACCTGGCCAATCCCGTTCAATTGCAGCCGGCGCGGCCAGCTCGGTCGCATTGCCTGCGCCACGATCCCGCGCACCGCCGCCGCAGCGACTGTTGCCCAGGCCAGCGCAAACGACGAATAGCCCGCCGCCGCCAGCGCGACCGCGACCCCGCCCTGCGCCAGCGCGGCGCAGACATTTACCGCGAAATGGCCGCGGAACTGCATTGCCCGCGCCATCAGCGCCATCGGCACTACCGACAGCGGCACAAACAGATAGCTGCTGGCCAGGATCAGCAGGATCGCAGCCAGGCGCGGCTCGTGATAGGCACCGGCCATCGGCCAGGCCGTGGCGGCGATGATCGCGGCAATCACCAGCGAAAACAGCAGAGCCACTGATCCGCAGCGCGAAATTTCGGCATGATCGAGCACCGACAACCCGGAAATATAGCGCGACAGGCCGAAATCCTGCAGCACCGCCACGATCAGCGCGGTCGCCATGCCGATCGAAAACAGGCCGACTTCACCCGGGCCCAGAAAATAGCGCGATATCACTACCGAGGCGACGAACTGGATGGCAAACGCCAGGTATTGTCCGGCCATTGCCCATACGGCCGCGCCGCGCACGCTCATTGCGGCAGGTTCGCGGCCCGACACGGCGTCTGGCAGGGCTGGTTGTGTCTCGGTCATGGTGCTCAGCCGGCCATGGCCGTGGCCGCGGTGATGTGCGCGCCGCCGGCCGGGCAAGTGGCCAGCAGCAGTGCCAGATGCAGCGCGCGCGCCGGATAGCCAAACGTCGCCAGCCGTGCCGCCGTGCGCCACAGCCCCTCGCACCGGCCACCTTCGCGGATATAGCGCGCCAGAATGGCAAAACCGTCACCGCCCAGCGCAGCGCGCGAATAAAGCAGCGCCGGCGCCACCCGGGCACGGACGGTGCGCGCGATGCCGGCGCGGCCGAACAACGCGTCCAGATCATCGATTGGCGGCAGCGCGGGCAGCGCGGCCGTGGGATCGGCGCGTCCCGCCATGCGCTCGGCATGGGCCAGCCGCGCGATCGCCGCATTGACCTGCTGTTCGGTTGCGTGGCGGCTGGAAACCTGCTGGCTGTAATGGCGATAGCGGAGCAGCC
Organism: uncultured Sphingomonadales bacterium; assembly: GCA_903832325.1. Classification (GTDB taxonomy): domain Bacteria; phylum Pseudomonadota; class Alphaproteobacteria; order Sphingomonadales; family Sphingomonadaceae; genus Novosphingobium. Next base: position 89,942 of record CAILBC010000038.1, read on the forward strand.
GTTCGGGCAGATTGGCAATTGTCGTGACAGAGGCGAGCCGCAGCCACAGATCCAGATCCTCGCAATGGCGAAAGGCCGGGTGATATCCGCCCACCGAACGCACCAGATCACGCCGGAACATCACCGCCGGATGGCACAGCAGCGGGGCGCCGGCCTCTACTGCGGCCAGAAACCCCGCATGGTCCAGCGGGTGATCGGGCGCATCCACCGGATAGGGCGCGCCGTGCTCGTCGATGTCCTCGGTCCAGGTGCCCAGCACGCCAACATCGGGATGACGCGCGAAAAAGGCGGCCTGGTGCGCAAACCGGTCGGGCAGGCAGATGTCATCGGCATCCATGCGCGCCACCAGTGGTGCGCGGGCCTGTGCCAGCAATTCGTTGAGGCTGGCGACCAGTCCACGGTTTTCGCGTGCAATCACCCGGATGCGCGGATCACGCGCCGCATAATCGGTGATGATCGCAAGCGACCGGTCGCGCGATCCATCGTCCAGGATCAGGAATTCGAAATCGGTACGGGTCTGGTCCAGCACGCTTTCGATTGCCGCGGCCACGAACGGCTCTGCGTTGTAGACGCTCATGGCAACGGTGATGCCGGGGGCCACGTTGACGCCCGGGACTGCACTGGCACTGGGGGCATCGGGCTGCATGACAGATCCAGGTGGGCGCGCGGGTGGCGGATAATGATACAAAGGCGGAATGTGACGGCGAAATGTGGCCAGACTCTAGGGGGCACACGGTAAACAAAGCGTGTTGCACCGGGCTTTGCTGGCCGATTGCCGACTTCCGGTCAGGGCATAGGCCTGGTGAGTCGGATTCGCACCTGCAGAATCGGGCCAAAGCAGGGCAAATTGCTCCTCTTGGGCTGCGTTGATCGTGGTTTTTGGTCTAAAAACTGGCGGAAAAGGGTGATATTTGGTGTGTGTTTCAAAAAAAATGCAAAATCTCGTTGACCGTGTGGAGGAGCGTCCATATATGCGGCTTCACCGAGACGGAGTGGCCGGG
>CAILBC010000039.1 GCA_903832325.1 uncultured Sphingomonadales bacterium
GCGCCTCTTCCACCGCAATCTCGTCAAACGGGTTCATGCTCATCTTCACATTCGCAAGATCAACACCCGTCCCGTCCGCCTTCACCCGAGGCTTCACGTTGTAATCAATCACACGCTTTACCGTCACCAGCGCTTTCATGGGATGCTTACGCCTTTCGTTCGTGTTTGCCGGCGCCCTAATTCGCGTTTACGTAAACGTCAACCGACGATCGGGGCATTCTTGCCAATCCCCCCTGTCCCTTCAGGGAAAGGGCCTGGCAGTTCGTCCTATTCCATTTCCAGAATGATCGCGTCGACCGCCAGGCTTTCACCGGCCTTGGCATAGGCCGATTTGACTGTGCCCGACTTTTCCGCGCGCAGGATGTTTTCCATCTTCATCGCCTCGACCACGGCCAGCGGCTGCCCCGCCTCCACCACGTCACCCGGCTGAACATGAAGCGCAACCAGCAGCCCGGGCATCGGGCAGATCAGGAATTTCGACAAGTCGGGCGGAATCTTTTCGATCATGTGCCGGGTCAGCGGCACCAGCCGCGCCGGCAGCACATCGACCGCATGGATCGCGCCGCGCGTAGTCAGGCGGAACCCGGTGCGCAGCGGTTCCACTTTCACGGTCAGCGCTTCACCTGCCAGATCGGCATGCACCAGGCGATCGCCGGGGGTATATTCCATGTCGAGATCGACCGGAATGCCATCGACCGTCACCCGGTCGGCCGACAGCGCCACGGCAAAGCGGTGATCACCGATGCGCACCGACCATTCACCCGGCGGATCGAGCGTATCGCCCAATTGGCCATCGATGCGGCGCGCACGATCGGCGCGCGCCGTGGCGAGGAACCCGGCAATCGCGGCCAGGCTGCGCTGCAAATCCTCCGCCGCCGGCGCGCCATGGAACCCGTCGGGATATTCTTCGGCAATAAACCCGGTGGTCAGTTCGCCCGAGCGAAAGCGCGGATGCTGCATGATCGCGCTGACGAAATCGATGTTGTGGCCCAGCCCTTCGATTTCGAACGCATCGAGCGCGGCAACCTGCTTGTCAGCGGCTTCGTCGCGGGTTTCACCCCAGGTGACCAGCTTGGCGATCATCGGGTCATAGAACATCGACACTTCGCCGCCTTCATAGACGCCGTCATCGATCCGCACGCCATCGACCCCGCGCCGGCCATTGGCGCTGCCATCATCCTCCCATCCCGGCAGCGGCGGCTGATAACGCACCAGCCGGCCGGTCGAGGGCAGAAACCCGCGATAGGGATCTTCGGCATAGACGCGGTTTTCAATCGCCCAGCCGTCGATGCCGATATCGTCCTGCGCAATCGCCAGCTTTTCGCCCGCGGCAACGCGGATCATCTGTTCGACCAGATCGATCCCGGTGATCGCCTCGGTCACCGGGTGTTCAACCTGGAGCCGGGTGTTCATTTCAAGGAAGTAAAAGCTTTCGCCCGTCGGATCGGCGCCCGACACGATCAGTTCGACTGTCCCTGCCGAATAGTACCCCACCGCGCGCGACAGCGCGACGCACTGTTCGCCCATCGCCTTGCGCATTTTGGGGGTGACGAACGGCGAGGGCGCTTCTTCGACCACTTTCTGATGGCGGCGCTGAATCGAGCATTCGCGTTCGTTGAGGTACAAAATGGTGCCGTGCTGATCGCCCAGGATCTGGATTTCGATATGGCGCGGGTTGAGGATGAATTTCTCGATGAACACGCGGTCATCGCCGAACGAATTCAGCCCTTCGCGCTTTACCGCCTCGAACCCTTCGCGCACGTCTTTTTCATTATAGGCCAGGCGCATGCCTTTGCCGCCGCCGCCGGCCGAGGCCTTCATCATCACCGGATAGCCGATCTCGTCGGAAATGCGCACGGCGTGTTCGGTATCATCGATTTCCCCGACAAACCCGGGGACGACATTGACGCCCGCGGCCTTGGCCAGTTTCTTTGATTCGATCTTGTCACCCATCGCCGCAATCGCGCCGACGGGGGGCCCGATAAAGGCGATGCCTTCGGCGGCGAGCGCCTCGGCAAAGCTGGTGCGTTCAGACAGAAAGCCATAGCCGGGGTGGACCGCCTCGGCGCCGGTGGCCTTGCACGCGGCGATGATCTTGTCGGCGATCAGATAGGACTGCGCGGCGGGCGACGGGCCGATATGCACCGCCTCATCCGCCATGCGCACAAACGGCGCACGCGCATCGGCATCGGAATAGACCGCCACTGTGGCGATGCCCATCCGGCGCGCGGTCTTGATCACGCGGCAGGCAATCTCGCCCCGGTTGGCAATGAGGATTTTCTTGAACATATCGTCGTCCTGTCTCGTCACCCCGGGCC
>CAILBC010000040.1 GCA_903832325.1 uncultured Sphingomonadales bacterium
AGGGTACTCTCGTGGGCGGCCGGCTCCTCAGCGAAAACGTCCCCCGGACGTTTTCGTGCTCTTCGTCACGGGGAGCGGGCCGGTGCCGCTCCCGCTCCCGCGGCACCGGAAAACAATCCCCGCGTGCGGCGCCAGGTATCCCACACGAACAGCGCGACCGCGGCCCAGATCAGCACGAAACACGCCAGACGCAGCCGGTCGAGCGGTTCGCCCAGGGCGAAAACCCCGACCAGGAACACCAGCGTCGGCGCGGTGAATTGCAGGAAACCCAGCGTCGACAGGGTGAGATTGCGCGCGGCCACGGCAAACAGGATCAGCGGGATCGCGGTGAGCAGCCCCGATGCCATGATCAGCAACGGTGTGGCCCCGCCCAGCGCCATGGCCGATCCATGCGGCCCGTGGGCGGTGATCCAGGCCCAGCCGACGGCTGCGGGATAAAGCACCATGGTTTCGATGGTCATGCCGGTGATCGCAGTGACCGGGGTCAGCTTGCGCACCAGGCCATAGAGCGCAAATGTCACCGCCAGCGCCAGCGCCGTGCCCAGCATGCCGATCGCGCCGCCCAGCAGCAGCAGGATGCCCAGGGCGGCGATGCCCACCGCGCACCATTGCCGCCAACCGAGCCGTTCTCCCAGAAACACGGTGCCGATCAGCACGTTGATCAGCGGATTGATGTAATAGCCAAGGCTGGTGGCCAGCACATGGCCGCTGACCACCGCGCTCACATAAATCGTCCAGTTGGTGCTTAGCAGGATTGCGCTCAGCACCAGATACCCCGCCACGCGTGGCCGGCGCAGCGTGGCGTAAAGATCGCCCCAGCCGCGCAGCACGGTCAGAAACACCACACAGACCGGCAGCGTGAACACCACCCGCCAGGCAATCAGTTCCAGCGGCGGCACCGCGCGCAGCGCGTGGAACAGCAGGGGCAGGAACCCCCACAGGGCATAGGCGGCCAGCCCGGCGGGCAGGCCGGGGCCGCGCGGCAGTGCCGGCGCAAGGGGGCGTGTGGTCATTGCCCGGGCCTGTGGCAGGGCAGGGCCGTGCGGATCAAGCCGCAAAGGGCGCCGGTTTGGAAAATTCTCTCGCCCATTCCGATTCCGTTCATGTTGGACGGCATAAACATGAACCATCGAACGACCCCAAGCATGAATTGGTCAGGCTGAGCCGCTCGATTGGAAAAGGATGTCGTATCATGACCCTGATGTCGAAAACGGTCTTTGCCCAATCCGCCCGCAAACCCGCTGCGCTGCGTCTGGTGCTGGGCCTTGCGGCGCTTGCCGGCCTGGTCGCTGCGGTTCCGGCCTCGGCCCATCCCTATGGCGATCGCGGCGATTTCGGCCGTGACCATGGGCGCTTCGAGCGCGGCATGGAGTACGGCCATGGTGGCGGTTATGGCTATGCTGATCGCGGCGGTTATAATGATCGCGGCAGGGGCTATGACGGCTGGCACGCGTATCGCCCGATGGAACGCCGCGGCCCCATGCGCTGGCACGCCTGGCACGAACGCCAGGATCGCGAATGGCGCCGTTGATGCGGTCTGCCGCCCCGTGCTCACCCACTGTTAACCATTCCCGGGTGACAAGGGCGGCATGACCCTGCGCCGATCCTGCCGCTGCCTGCCGCTTTTGCTGATTGCTGCCGCATCCGGCGGGTGTGGCAGCACGGCAGAGCCCGAGCGGCCGCCTGCGCCAGACCCGGCAATGGCCGCGGCGCTGCAGGCACCGCTGCTGGTCGATCCAGATCTGTCGCAGCACAATGCGCGCAATCTGGCGATCGTGCCCCCTGGCCCGGTGCTGGCGCCCAACCCGGTGTCCAGTTCCGGGCCAGATTAGGCACCACCCAGGCCCACGCCGTTTCCGGCGCGGGCCAAACTATGCATCACTCGGGCCCACGCCGTTTCCGGCGCGGGCCAATCTATGCATCACCCAGGCCCACGCCGATTCCGGCGCGAGGCTGGTCCATTTCGGCCGACGCCACCGGATAGGCGCAGGAATCGGCGGTGTAATAGGCCGCCGGGCGATGGTTGCCCGACAGGCCCACCCCGCCCAGCGGCGCGGCGATCGAATGGGCATACGTCGGGCGGTTCCAGTTGATCACCCCGGCACGCACTTGCGCCCAGAACCGGTTGTATTCCTGCGGGCCACCGCCAACCAGCGCGGCGCACAGGCCAAACCGCGTGGCATTGGCCTCGGCAATCGCGGCTTCGAAGTCATCGACCACCACCACTTGCAGCAGCGGGCCGAACAGTTCCACATCGGGCCGTTCGCTCATCCGCGTCACGTCGATGATCGCGGGCGACAGGAACGGGTGCGCTTCGTCCAGCCGCACCAGATGCTTGATCGCGCGCCCGCCGTTTGACAGCAGATAGACAAAGCTTTCGGTCAGGCCATCGGCGGTGGGGTTGTCGATCACCGGGCCCATGAACGGTGCCGGATCGTCGAATGGTGCGCCCACGATCAACCGGTCGGCAAGCAGGCGCACTTCATCGAGCAGATTGTCGGCCAGCGATGATTTCACGATCAGCCGCCGCGCCGCGGTGCAGCGCTGTCCGGCCAGCGAAAAGGCCGATTGCACCACCAGTACCGCCGCTTCGGCAATCTTGGGCGTGTCCCACACCACGATCGGGTTGTTGCCGCCCAGTTCCAGCGCCACCATCTTGCCCGGATCGGCCGCCAGCCGCCGGTTGAGCGCTACCCCGGTATGGGCAGCGCCGGTGAACAGCACGCCATTGACCCCGGCGTGCACCGCCAGCGCCTGCCCTTGTTCGGGCCCGCCGACCAGCATCTGCACCACGGTGGCGGCAATGCCGGCGCGATGCATGCATTGCATCAGCAGTTCGCCCGTTGCCGGGGTGCGCTCCGACGGTTTGAAAATCACCACATTGCCGGCGATCAGCGCGGGGATGATCTGCGCCGCCGGCACCGAGGCCGGCGCGCTGGCCGGCGAAATCACCGCCATGACCCCGTGCGGTTTGTGGCGCAGCGCGGCCGTGCCCTGCAGCGCGCTGTCCAGCTTGCGCTGCGCGGTGCGTTCGGCATAGGCGCGCACCGCCGCTTCGACCCGGGCGACAACGTCATCGACTTCGCTGCGCGCTTCCCACAGCGGTTTGCCGGTTTCGCGCGCGATCAGCGTGGCCAGCCGGTCGTGTTCGCGGCGCACTTCGTTGGCAAACCGGCGCGCCAGTTCAATCCGCGTAACGTGGGGCTGCGCCGCCCAGGCCGGCCAGGCGCGCCGCGCGCGCGCCACCAGATCATCGACCTGGCCAATCGGCCCGCGCCACAGTTCGGCGCCGGTGGCCGGTTCGTGGGAAATTATCTCGTGGGATGCCACGCTTGCCTGTTCCATCCTGTCCGCGGCCTGTCTGCCAGATCGGCCGGATCAATACCATCCCCCCGGGCCGGCAATCGATTGGGCCAATTTTGCACCCTAGCGCGCCGCTTCATCGTCATGGCCTTGATCGTCATGGCCTTGATCGTCATGGCCGTGCCCGGCGGGCGGCAGGGCCGGCCCGTGCGCCTGCCCCATCCGGCGCACTGCGGCAAGTTTTGCGTGAAACGCATCCCAGTCATCATTTTCGGCGATTCCGGCCCAGATTGCCTCCACATCTTCGATCAGCATGGTTTGCGGACCAGCGTCGGACCAATAGGCATGATCGCTGATCACCGGTTCATGGTTGGCCAGCGCCGCGGCCAGCGCCCCGCTGGCGCCGCGCCCGCCGCGATGCGCGAAAAAGAACGCATCGGGCCCCATCTCGCCCGCCACCATGGCCGCTTCGCACGCCGCAATCAGCGCGCTGTCGGGCTCAAGCCCGCGCGGCACGACCCCCAGCCGCCAGCACCAGCGCCGCGCCATCGCCGCCTGATAAAGCGCGGGAAACCGGCCCAGCGCGGCAATCAGCGGCGGCGCCTCTTCGACCAGGCGCAAGGCGACGGCAAGCTGGCCGCAATTCCAGTGCAGCGCCTGCGGCTGGCGGCCATAGGCATAGAGCCGCTGGTGATCGAAATAGGCGGCAGTGAATGCCGGGTCCCAGCGCGGCAGCCAGCGCCACGGGCCATAATCAAAGCTTTCGCCCGTCACGTTCATGTTGTCGGTGTTGAGCACGCCGTGGACGAAGCCGGCAACCATCCATTGCGCCGCCAGATCGGCCAGCCGCTCCACCACCTGGTTCAGCAGCCGCGTCGCCGGGCTGGCCTCGGCGAAATCCGGGCCAAATTCCGGCCCGGGAAACTGGGCAAGGCAATAGGCGATCAGCGAGTGCATCTCGTCGCGCCGGTCGAGCGCGAGCAGGCGCTGGAAAGTGCCGATGCGGATATGGCCATGGCTCAGCCGCACCAGCACGGCCGACCGGGTGGGTGATGGTTCATCGCCGCGCCACAGGCTTTCGCCGGTTTCGATCACGCTGAACGTGCGGCTGGTCGCCACGCCCAGCGCTTCGAGCATTTCGGTGGCCAGCGCCTCGCGCACGGCGCCTTTCAGCGTCAGGCGGCCATCGCCCTGGCGGCTCCACGGCGTCTGGCCCGAACCTTTGGTGCCCAGATCCATCAACCGGCCCGCGCCATCACGCAGCTGCGCAAACAGGAACCCGCGCCCATCGCCCAGATCGGGATTGTACACCTGGAACTGGTGGCCGTGATAGCGCAGCGCCAGCGGCTGCGGCAGATTGCCGGGCAGGGGTTCGAACCGGCCGAAATGCGCGGTCCATTGCGCATCGGTCAGCCCGTTCAGCCCCACTTGCGCCGCGGCGCGATCGTTGCGCAGGCGCAGTTGCACCTGCGGAAAATCCGCCGCCGCCACCGGATCGCCCAGCCAGTCGGCCAGCGCGAGTATGCGCGGATCGGGTTGGTAGGAGGCATCTGCGGGCGGGGGGGCGGGGTGATCGGTCATGCCCCCCGCTTGTGGAGATTGCGCCGCCCGCGCGCAAGCATTTGCCCCAAATCCGCCGGCCCAAATCAACTGGCCCAAATCAACTGGCCCAAATCCGCCGGGCAAGTCGTGGCGGTGGCGCTGGTGGCTTGCGAATTGGCGGTTTTGCCCGCAACAGGGCAGTCATGCCCGCCGAACATCCCGAATCCCTGCCGCCAGGTCCGCGCCTGCCGCATATCCTGCATCTGCATTCCACGTTTGCGGCAGGGGGCAAGGAACGCCGCGCGGTGGCGTTGATCAACCGGTTTGGCGCGGGCGTGACGCATTCGATCGTTTCGGCCATGCCCGGCGAAACCGGCGCGCGCGCGCTGATCGATCCGGCGCTGCGGGTGCATTTCCCGTTCGGCTTTCCCGCGCTGGCCGGGCCGGTGCGGGTGCGCCGGCTGCAACTGCTGGCGCGGGCGATGCGCGGGTTTGATCTGGTGCTGACGTACAACTGGGGGGCGATGGATGCGGTCATGGCGCATGCGCTGTTTGCCCCGATGCAGGGCCTGCCGCCGCTGATCCACCACGAAGACGGGTTCAACGCCGATGAGGCGGGCGGGTTGAAATGGCAGCGCAACTGGTATCGCCGCGTTGCGCTGGCGCGCACGCAGGCGCTGGTCGTGCCGTCGCGGCAGCTCGAATCGATCGCGCTGGGCGCCTGGGCGCAGCCGCCGGCGCGGGTGCATCATATTGCCAATGGCATCGATACCGCGCGCTATGCGATCGATCCGGCCCGTTTGCGGCCCGATATCCTGCCGCGCGTGATCAAGCGGCCGGGGGAAAAATGGCTGGGCACGCTGGCCGGCCTGCGCGCGGTGAAAAACCTGCCGCGGCTGGTGCGCGCCTTTGCCGCGATGGGGCCGGAATGGAATCTGGTGATTCTGGGCGAAGGGCCCGAACGCGGCGCGATTGTCGATGCGGCACTGCAGGCGGGTTGCGCCGATCGCGTGCACCTGCCCGGGCATGTTGCCGATCCGGCCGCGGCGATCGGGCTGTTCGATCTGTTTGCGCTGTCGTCCGACAGCGAACAGGCGCCGCTGTCGGTGATCGAGGCGATGGCAGCGGGGCTCGCCGTGGTCAGCCCGGCGGTGGGGGATGTTGCGCAAATGGTCTCGCCCGAAAACGCCGCCTTCATCACGCCGGCGGGTGATGATGCCGCGCTGGGGGCCGCGCTGGCCCGGCTGGGCGGCGATGCGGCGCTGCGGGCGGGCATCGGCACGGCCAACCGCGCCCGCGCCCGCGCCGAATTCGACGAGGCGGCGATGGCCGCACGCTATGCCGCGCTTTATGGCGCCGCGCTGGGCCGGCCCGATTTCCCGGCCATTCGCTGACTTGCGCGGCTGATCCTGCACAGCTGGCCGCAATGGCCGCGTCATTAAGGTTGAAAAGGCGTGGGGGTTCGCTAAACCGCCCGATCAAGCTTCCTTCCCGCTTCAAGACCTGAAAGCGCATCCCTTTGGCTCTGTTTTCGAACAACGACAAATCCGGCTCCGGCGGCACCACAAATCGCATTGCCGAACGCCATGCCGCGCAGGAACAGGTGTTTTTGCGCGAAGTCGATGATGCGCTGCGCGAAGACGACGCGCTGCGCCTGTTCCGCCGCTATGGCCTGGCGCTGGGCGCGGCGATCGGCGTGGGGCTGGCCGGGCTGGCCGGGTGGATGGCCTGGACCGGCCATGTTGCGGCAGAGGCCGGCCAACACGGCGAAGCAATGACCGTGGCGCTCGATCAGGTGGGCGCGGGGCGCTGGGCGCCGGCGCAATCGAGCCTGGACCAGATCGCAAAAAGTGGCGGCCCGGGCTATTCCGCATCGGCGCGGCTGATCGAGGCGGGAATCGCGCTTGATCAGAAAAAGCCCGATGATGCCGCGCGGATCTTTGCCGCCGTGGCCGCCGATCCCAAAGTGCCGCAGCCCTATCGCGATCTGGCCACGGTGCGCGATGTCGCCACGCGGTTTGACAAAATGCCGCCGCAGCAGGTGATCGACCGGCTGAAGCCGCTGGCCGTGCCGGGCAATGCCTGGTTTGGCAGCGCGGGCGAAATGGTTGGCGTGGCGCAGATGAAGCTGGGCCATTCGGCCGAAGCCGGCGCGCTGTTTGCCGCGATGGCGCATGACAGCGGCGTGCCCGAAGGGTTGCGCCGCCGCGCGCGGCAATTGGCAACGCAGCTCGGGGTTGATCCCGGGCCCGATCTTTCGGCCGCCGGCACCTCGCTGGCGCAATAAGCCGCATACAGACAGAAGGGACCTGCCACAGTGGGTCAGGACACGATCATGCCGGGAACGCGGATGCCGCATCAGAACACCAATGCCGGGGCCTGCAAGGCCAGCAACCATGGCAGCAACCATGCCCGCAATTCCGGACGCGGCAGGCCGCTGGCGCTTGCCACGCTGGCGATGATGGCCGTGGCGCTGGCCGCATGCAGCGGGCACAAGGGCAAAGTGAAAACCACGCCAACGCTGGGCAACCGCGTGCCGATCCTGTCGCGCATCGAAGTCAGCACCAAAGTCGATGACAGCCTGGCGAGCGTTGCGGTCGTGCTGCCCCCGCCCGAAGTGAACACCGATTGGGGCCAGGGCGGCGGCACCGGATCGAAATCCTATGGTCACCTGGCGCTGGGCGATCATCTGCACAAGCTGTGGACCGCGCAGATTTCCGGATCATCGCCGTTGCGGCGGCTGGCCGCGGCGCCGGTGCTGGGCGGTGGCAAGCTGTATGTGATGGACACGCTGGGCGTGTTTCGCGCGTTCAATGCCGATACCGGCAAGGAAGTGTGGTCGCTCAGTTTTGACCTGCCGGCCGAAACGTCGTCGGTGTTTGGCGGCGGCGCCTCGTTCGATGATGGCGTGGTCTATGTTACCACCGGCATTGGCGAAGTGGCGGCGATCGATGCCGACAAGGGCACGGTGAAATGGCGGGTAAAGCCGCTGGGGCCGCTGCGCGGATCACCCACGGTGGGCTATGGCTCGGTGTTTGTGGTGACGCAGGACAACCAGATCGCCGCGCTCGATATTGCCGATGGCAAGACGCAGTGGAACGAATCCGGATCGCTGGCGCAAACCGGCGTGTTTGGCGTGGCGGTTCCGGCAGTGGGCCAGGGCACGATCGTGGCCGGCTATTCGTCGGGCGAACTCGTGGCCTATCGCTATGAAAACGGGCGGCAGTTGTGGAACGATGCGCTGGCCCGCACGTCGATTGCCACATCGGTTTCCACGTTGACCGATATCGATGCCGATCCGATCATCGATCATGGCCGGGTCTATGCCCTGGGGCAGGGCGGGCGCATGGCCGCCTATGAACTGGTTACCGGGCAGCGCGTGTGGGAACTCAATCTGGCGGGCATTTCCACCCCGGCGATTGCCGGCGAATGGATTTTTACGCTGACCGACGAAGACAAGCTGCTGTGCATCACCAAAAGCACGGGCAAAGTGCGCTGGTTGTCGCAACTGCCGCGCTGGCATGTCATCAAAAAGAAAAAGGGCGACATTCTGTGGACCGGCCCGGTGCTGGCCGGAAACCGGCTGTGGGTGGCCAGTTCCGAAGGCGACATTGCCGCCGCCTCGGTCGATGATGGCAAGCTGACCAAAGTGTTCCACCACGATACCGGCTTTACGCTGGCGCCGGTGGTGGCCAACAACACGCTTTATGTGCTGGATAACGGCGGCCGCGTAACCGCTTATCGCTGATCGCGCGCCGGGGCGGCCCGGCCGCGGCATGGTTGGCGAATTTTCACCATTTCTTGGGGTCCGGCCGTTATGCTTGCCCCCGTCATGCACGAAACGGCTCTCTGCTCCACAGCGGCATCATCTGATGCCGAATCCGGCATTCCGCCGCGCCCGGTCAGCGATGTTTCGGCGGGCGTGGGGCTGTGCGGGCTGGCCGGGCTGATCGCGTGGCTGCTGGTGTGCCGCAATTGGGGCGTGATCGGTGATGCTCTGGCGCTGCCCGGGCCGCATGCGCCGCTGGCCGGGCCCTATGCCGCGCTCGTCGCGCTGATTGCCTCGGGCGTGCCGATGGTCACCTGGTCGGTGGTGGTCGACAAAGTGCATCGCCGGCCTTCCACCGGGATTGACTGGCACCATCCGCGCCCTTTGCGCGATGTGATCGACGGCGCGGTGATAAAGCTGGCCGGGCTTTGGGCGACCTGGGCGCTGATCGCGTTCGTCTATGCGCTGGGCCGCTGGTATTGGCGCGGCAACTATCTGTTTGCGATGGAACTGCTGGGCTATGCCGCGCCGGCGCTGTTTCTGGGCGCGGTGCCCTATGTGCTGTGGCTCGACCGCGTGCTGATCGAACCGCGCGATGGCGCCTGGCATTTCGGCGCGATGCTGATCGGCCGGCCGGGGTGGGATCGCGCCGAAATTGCGCATCATCTGCGCGCCTGGGCAGTGAAGGGCTTTTTCATCGCCTTCATGCTGTCGATCGTCACGCTGGGCTTCATGGAAGAAGTGAAGGCCGATTTCGGCCATATCGCGGGGGATATCGGCGCAATCGGGCCGGTGCCGCTGGCCAATGTGGCGACCGATTTCATGTTCATGGTCGATGTGCAGATTGCCATGGTGGGCTATCTGCTGACGATCAAGCCGCTCGATGCGCATATCCGCAGTGCCAATCCGCTGCTCGCCGGCTGGTTGGCGGCGCTGCTGTGCTATCCCCCGTTCAACAGCGTGCCGCTGCTCGATTATCACCCGAACACCGCCGACTGGTCATACTGGCTGGCCGGGCGCACGGCGCTGCTGTGGATCTGGGCGGTGCTGCTGGTCGGGCTGACTGCGATCTATGCCTGGGCCACGGTCGCGTTCGGCCTGCGCTTTTCCAACCTGACTTATCGCGGGGTGCTGACCAACGGGCCTTATGCCTGGACGCGCCATCCTGCCTATCTGGCGAAAAACACGTTCTGGTGGCTGATGACGCTGCCGTTTCTGGTCACCACGCATTCGCCGGTCGATGCGGTGCGCGATACGGTGGCGCTCGCGCTACTCGGCGGGGTCTATTACTGGCGCGCCCGCACCGAAGAGGCGCATCTGCTGGCGGCGGACGCCAAATATCGGGATTATCACGCGTGGATGGGCCAATATGGCCCGATTACCGCGCGGCTGAACCGGCTGGGGCGCTGGCTGTTGCGGCTGCGCGCGCGCTGACCCCCCTCTCCGTCAGGGCAGGGGCTTTTTTAGAGTCTGACTCGAAACTCGCGAAAGGGCGAGTTTCGGGTCAGACACTGATACGGATGTGCGATGAGTGGAACTCATCGCACAATGTGACGCTCAAGCGCCGCGCGGGCTTATACCAATGTGCAGTGAGTCACGCTCACTGCACATTGGTATTAGACCGCGACGCCTTCGTCGCTTTCAAACACGCGGATGTTGCGGTCTGACAGGTTCAGCGCGGCGCGTTCGGCCATCCAGGTCTGCATGTGGGCCGATTGGAAATGGGCGGTCAGCGCTGCGCGGTCGCGCCATTTTTCGCTGACATGGATCAGCCCGGGATCGAACAGATCCTGCGCATAGCTATAGGCAATGCACCCGTCTTCGGCGCAAGTCGCCTCCACCACGCGCTGCGCCATGGGCAGCGCGGCGGCCCAGTTTTCAGGCGGCAGGCGAAACGTGCCGATAACCAGGATCATGGTCAGAAACTCGATTGGTCATAGATGCGCGAAAGATCGCCGCCCCACGGCCCGTTATAGAGATCGAGCAGCTGTTCGGCCGATGTGCGGCCGCGCGATACGACCTCTTCCAGCGGCATCAGATACCCGGTTTCGTTGTCGCCGGCGGCATTCAGCCGCGCGCGTGATGCCAGCCCCTGCCGCGAAATGCCGACCACCGTGCCGGCAATATCGCGCAAAGTGCCGCCGCCGGGCAGCGGCGCGTTCAGCCCCAGCCGGGGCACCGCCTCACGCAGGGCTTCGCGCCCGGGCATGTCCCAGTCCTTGACCAGATCCCACGCCGCATCGAGCGCGCCCTGGTCATAGAGCAGCCCCACCCAGAACGCGGGCAGCGCGCAGATCCGGCTCCACGGTCCGCCATCGGCGCCGCGCATTTCCAGAAACGATTTCAGCCGCACTTCGGGAAAGGCAGTCGACATATGGTCGGTCCAATCGGACTGCCGCGGCTTTTCGCCGGGCAGCGCGGGCAGGCGGCCATCGAGGAAATCGCGGAACGATTGCCCCGCCGCATCGATATATTTGCCGTCGCGATAGACAAAATACATCGGCACATCGAGCATGTAGTCGACATAGCGTTCATAGCCGAAACCGTCTTCGAACACGAACGGCAGCATGCCGGTGCGCTGCGGATCGGTGTCGGACCAGATGTGGCTGCGATAGGACAGGAACCCGTTGGGCCGCCCTTCCAGAAACGGCGAATTGGCGAACAGCGCGGTGGCCAGCGGCTGCAAGGCCAGGCTCACGCGGAACTTTTTCACCATGTCGGCCTCGCTCGCATAGTCGAGGTTGACCTGGATGGTGCAGGTGCGCAGCATCATGTCGAGCCCCATCGTGCCAACGCGCGGCATGTGGCGCAGCATGATGGCATAACGGCCCTTGGGCATGATCGGCAGCTCGGCGCGGGTCTTGTCCGGCCACAGCCCGAGGCCGAGATAGCCGAGCCCCAGCCTGTCGCCGATGGTTTTTACCTGCGCGAGGTGCCGCCCGGTTTCTTCGCAAGTCTGGTGCAGGTTTTCCAGCGGCGCGCCCGACAATTCCAGCTGTCCGGCCGGTTCCAGGCTGACTGCGCCATCCGCGCCCGACAGCGCGATCACGTGGTCGCCTTCGATTACCGGTTCCCAGCCGAATTCGGTCAGGCCCATCAGCAGGTCGCGGATGCCGCCGGGTTCGTCATACGACGGGGCGCGGTGATCCGCCTTGCGATAGACGAACTTTTCGTGCTCGGTGCCGATCCGCCAGCGATCGGGCCCCTTTTCGCCCTTTTGCATGGGGACGATCAGGGCCTCCCGGCTCTCGATCAGGGGCTCGTTGCTGTCGGATTCCTGACGCGTGCTCATGCGCGCATCCGATAAAGAGGGAATAGGTTTCGCGCTACAACTATTCTTTCCAGTCGCCCGCAATCCCCATCCACAATCCGCATGCCGCGATCGCGGCGGTTTCGCCGCGCAGCACGCGCGGGCCCAGCGTGATCGCCACGGCGCACGGATGCGCGCGGATCGCGGCGCGTTCGGCATCGTCAAACCCGCCCTCCGGCCCGATCAGCAGCGCCGCCGGGCCGGTGTGCGCGGCAAAGGCGGCCGCGGCCGGCGCGCCGCCGTTTTCATCGGCGAAAAACAGCCCGCGCCCGGCGGGCCAATCCGCCAGCAGCGCGGCCAGCGATACCGGCGCGGCACAAGTGGGCAGGGCAGTGCGTGCGCATTGTTCGGCCGCCTCGATCAGCGTGGCGCGCACGCGGTCGGGGTTTATCCTGTCGGCCACGCAGCGCCGCGTGACCATCGGGCGGATTTCGGCCACGCCCAGTTCGCAGGCCTTTTCCAGCACCAGGTCAAACCGGTCTTTTTTCAGCAGCGCCGGGCACAGCCAGAAATCGGGCACCGCCTCACGCGCGCGGAGCAGGCGCTCCACCCGCAGTGCCAGATCGCGCTTGCCCGCCGCCTCCACCGTGGCCAGCCATTCGCCGGTCTGGTCATCGCACAGGATCACCGCGTCGCCGGGGCCCAGCCGCATAACTTTGCCCAGATAATGCGCCTGGCCACCCTCCACCGCCACGCCCGCGCCCATGGCCAGCGGGCCGGACACAAACAGACGCGGCGCCGATTTCGGCGGCGAGGCGGGGGTTGCGGGCAGGTGGCTGGTCATGGTGCCCGATTAGCGCGGTGTTGGGCGCGGGGCCAGCCTGTCGGTCAGAAGCCCTTTTTGTCAATATCCGGCATGGCATCGAGCGCCTTGTGCCAATCTGCCAGCGGATGTCCGGCCTCGCGGCATTGCGCAATCGTCTTGAGTGTATCCACGCTCAAATACCGGTCTACGGTGCTGTCATCGGGTTTATAGCCAATGTCGCGGATCGAGGCTGCAATCTGGATTGCGCCACTGGCCTGCCTGGCCTTGGCCTGCCGGGTGTCTTCGATTCGCATGATCAGGTCCGCGCGAACGGATGGATCAAGCGGCATCGGTCGCGCCAATTGGAGCAGCGGCGGCATTGCTCTGCCGCTTGCCATGTAGCCGTTGTCCACCTGTTCGTACAGCACGCCCAGCCTGCGCTGCATACGGATCGGCATATGCAGCACCGTACCGTCAACGTTCAGCGCCCGTCAGACATCGCTCCCCATTGCGGAATAGCGCGCATTGAAAACGCCGCCCGCTGCGCCCGTGAACGCAGTACGGCCGAAATTGGGCGTTTGCGGAGCCGGTTCCAGTGTTGCGCCGCTGTTGAGCACGCGTTTTTCGAGCACATCGAGCTCGGCATTCTTGCACGGCGCAACCGCAATCAGGTAGGTGGCAGCCTTGAAATTCCAGGCGAGTTCCTCTTTCAGCCGTTCCTCGCCCTCGTGCACTTTGTGCTGCCAGTGCAGCCCTTCAACCACTTGTTCCAGCCCCAGCGCGATCAGCACGCCGATCACGATCACGAAGATCTCGTTGAAAAAGGCCTTCCAGCCGTGCAGCGGCTTGGGCGGATGAATGTGCATGGTACTGAATGGCCCCCCCGGGCGGCTGAACTGGTACAAGAGGTACCGGCGGAATACTGCACAAACAAGGCAATGACTGCGCCCTTTTTGGGCGCCGCAATGCCCTGCCCTTCAGGTGAGGGGCTTTTTTGAACGGCCATGCCGGGGTTGCTCCGGGTTTCAATCCGGAGCAGGAAGGCGCGGATGGAAACCGCTGCACCGATCGTTCCCGACAGCGAACACAAGGGCCTGGTCGCGCGGCTGCCACCGGCGATGCGCAACTATGCGCTGCTGGCGCGGTTTGACCGGCCGATCGGGTGGTGGCTGCTGTATTGGCCCTGCGCCTGGGGGCTGTTTCTGGGTGGCGGCACCGCGCGCTGGGGCATGGTGGCGTGGCTGCTGCTGGGCGCGGTGGTGATGCGCGGGGCGGGCTGCGTCTATAACGATATTGTCGATGCCGATATCGATGCCCGCGTGGCACGCACCGCGGCGCGGCCGATTGCCAGCGGGGCGGTATCGAAACGCGCCGCCTTTGCGTGGATCATGGTGCTGTGCGCCGTGGGGTTGGCCGTCTTGCTGCAACTGCGCGTGGAGGCGCGGATTGTCGCGCTGGCGAGCCTGGCGCTGGTCGCGGCCTATCCGTTCATGAAACGCATTACCGGCTGGCCGCAGGCGTGGCTGGGGCTGGTGTTTACCTGGGGGGCGCCGACCGGCTGGGTAGAGGCGAGCGGGTTTGACACCCTGTGGCCGCTGGTGCCGCTCTATGCCGGGTGCTGGGCGTGGTGCATGGGGTATGACACGATCTATGCCTGCCAGGATCGCGAAGACGATGCGCTGGTTGGCATCGGATCGTCGGCGCTGTCGTTCGGGCGGCATGTGCGCAGCGGTGTGACCGGGCTTTATGCGCTGGCGATCGCGGGCTGGGGCGGGGCGATCTGGCTGGTGCGGCCCGATCCGCTGGCGTTGCTGGCGCTGGTGCCGGTGGCGGTGCATCTGGCCTGGCAGGCGCTGACGCTCGATCCCGATGATGGCGATGGCGCGCTGCGCCGATTTCGCGCCAACCGCTTTGCCGGGCTGCTGATGGCGGCGGCTTGTTACGTGGTGGGCGGGGTCGCAGGGTCGGCCTGATCGGGGAACAGTGCCGAATGGCGCGCGACAATCGCGGGCCAGATTTGCGCCACGTGCGGCAGATCGAGATCGAACCGGTCGCGCAGCACGGCCACCAGTTCATCGGCATCGGCAAGCAGACGCGGCCGTGATCCGGCGGCATCGGTTTCGGTCAGCACGCGCCCGCGCAGCGCCAGATCGGCCTCTATCTGGCGCCGCTGGACCACACAATTGAGCACGAAGTTCGATTGCGGATCGTGCGCCTGCCAATGGCACATATCGGCCAGCAAGGCCTCGTCCGCCGGCTCTGCGGCAAAGACATAGCGCATTGCCCGGTTGCCCAGATCGACGCGCAATTCCCAGCGCCCGTCGTTCAGCAGATCGATCGCGACCGGCCACGGCGACAGCGCCCAGGCGCCGCGTTCCAGCGGCAGCGGCGCGCCGATCCAGCTGCCGAACCCGCCATCGACCAGCCAGGGCCGGTCCAGCGTGACCAGCAGCGCCAGATGCGATCCCATCGCCGGCAGCCCGGTATCATCGCGCACCACGCCCGCGCTGATCCGTGTGACGGCAAAGCCCATCGCCGCCAGCGCGCGGCCCAGCACCCCGTTCTGTTCATAACACCAGCCGCCGCGCCGGGCGTGGACCAGTTTGGCAAAGATCGCGCCGGGATCGATCGACGGCGGCTGGCCCAGTTGCACATCCAGATTTTCAAACGGAATCGCGGCGCAATGTGCCGCGTGCACCCGGCGCAGCGTGGCCAGATCGGGCGAAAACGGCCCGGCCAGGCCGATCCGTTCGCCATAGGCCGCCAGTTCGGCCGCGTTCAACGGCGCGCCGATCATGGTGCGGCGGCCAGCAATTGTTCCGCGCCGCCCAGATCGACGCTGACCAGCCGCGACACGCCGCGTTCGACCATGGTCACGCCAAACAGGCGGTGCATCCGGCTCATCGTGACGGCGTTGTGCGTGACGATCAGATAGCGGGTGCGCGTTTCGGCGACCATGGCATCGAGCATGTCGCAGAACCGTTCGACATTGGCATCATCCAGCGGCGCATCGACTTCGTCGAGCACGCAGATTGGCGCAGGGTTGGTCAGGAACAGGCCGAATATCAGCGCCACCGCAGTCAATGCCTGTTCCCCGCCAGACAGCAGCGTCAGCGATTGCAATTTCTTGCCCGGCGGCTGGGCAAAGATTTCCAGCCCGGCCTCAAGCGGATCATCGCTGTCGATCAGCGCCAGATGCGCCTCGCCCCCGCCGAACAGCCGCGCAAACAGGCGGCGGAAATGGGCATCGACCGCTTCGAACGCGGCGCGCAGCCGTTCGCGCCCTTCGCGGTTGAGCGCGCCGATCGATCCGCGCAAGCGGCCCACCGCCTCGGTCAGTTCGTCGCGTTCGCGGATTGTTGTCGCATGGTCGCCTTCGGCGCCGGCAAGGTCTTCGGCCGCGACCAGATTGACCGGGCCCAGCCGTTCGCGATCGGCCACCAGCCGGTCGTGATCGGCCGCCACGGTGGCGGCGCTGCCCACCGCATCGCCATCAAACCCCAGCCGCGCGGGCAGCAGCGGCGGCGGGCACTGAAACCGTTCGCCCGATGCGGCGGCCATGTCCTGCCGGCGCTGGTCTTCATTCTGCGCGCGTGCGGCGAGGCCGGCGCGGGTTTCGCGCGCCGTGGCCAGCGCTTCGGCGGCCTGTGCCAGCGCCTGATCGGCGCTGCGGCTGCGTGCTTCGGCCTGGGCCTGTGCCGCTTCGGCCGCGGCAAGGTCGGTGGCGAGCCGTGCGCGCAAGCCGTCACCGGCCAGGATTTCGGCATTGAGCGCCACCGGCTTTGCCGCGTGGATCGCGCGCTCGGCGGTCAATTCTTCGGCGCGTGCGGCCATTTCAGCGAGGCGCCGCGCGGCATCGCTGGCGCGCGCCTGCCAGCCGCGAATATCGCCCTTCAGGCTGGCCAGACGTTCGCGGCCCACGGCAACGGCCTGTTCGGTGGCGGCGAGCGCGGCACTGGCGCCCTGCAAGGCCACCCGCGCGGCCTGGTTGTGCAGGCGCGCGGCATCGAGCGCGGCGCGGCCCGCGGCGGGATCGGGCAAGGCGGCGCGGCGCGCTTCGGCCTCGGCCAGTTCGGCCTGCGCGGCGGCGCCTTGCGTGGCGCAATCGGCACGGCCCCGATCAAGCTCTGCCGCGCGCGACCGGCGCAGCGCGGCGGCAGACTGCGCGGCATCGAGCGCGCGCAGGGCGGCGCGTTCGGCATCGCCGGCGGCGGCCAGTGCGCGTTCGGTGGCGGCAAGGTCGGCCTGCGCAGTGGCCAGATCGGCGCGCGCGGCGGTGTCGGCGGTTTGCGCCGTGGCCTGCGCGGCGCGGGCGCCGGGCAGAATGGCTTCGAGCGCGCGCAGGCGGTTTTCTGCCTCCAGCGTGGCGGCTTCGGCAGCGCCTTCGCCGGCGGCGACAAACCCGTCCCACCGGCGCAGGCGCCCGGCGCGGGTGACCAGCCATTCGCCCGGCGCGAGGGGTTCGCCGCCATCGGTTTCGGCCACGCGCACCAGCGCCAGCCGTGCGGCCAGTTCGGGCGGCGCGGCGGTGATGTGGTGCGCCAGGGCATCGGGCAGCGGCGCGGGCGCGGTGGCCCCGGTCCAGAACCGTCCTTCCGCACCCGCATGCACGGGACCGACCGGCGCCGCGGCATCGCGGCCCAGCACTGCGGCCAGCGCGCGTTCGTATCCCGGCGCCACGCGCGTGGCCGACAATGCGGTGGGCCCGCGTCCTTTGGCCGTGGCGGCGCGGTCGCGCGCGGCTTTGTCACGCGCCAGCGCCTCTGCCTCACGCTCGATGCCGGTCAGTTCGGCGCGCGCGGCGGCGAGCGCCTGTGCGGCGGCATCGCGCGCTTCGCCCAGCGCCTCGCGCGCGGTGGTCTGCGCGGCGCGGCGGTCGCGCGCTGCGGACAGTGCGGCGGTGGCGCGGTCGCGCGCGGTCTCGGCCTCGGCCAGGCGCAGCGCCGGATCGGGCTCGCGCGCCAGCGCCTCGGTCTGTGCGGCAATCCGCGCGGCATCGGCTTCGCTGCGCGCCAGCCGCGCGCGCGCCGCGTTTACGGCGGCTTCGGCCACGCGCCATTCGGCATCGATACCGGCCTGTTCGGCAGTGGCGGCGGCCAGCGCCAGTTCGGCATTGCGGCTGTCGGCCTCGGCGCGATCACGCGCGGCGCGCAAATGGGGCTGGCGGTCCTCTTCGTCCTTCAGCGCGGTTTCGGCGCGGGCGAGATCGGTGCTCAGCCGCGCCTGTGCTTCGGCCGCATCGCGGGACAGCCGATCGGCGGATTCGCTGTCACCGGTGATGCGCGCCATTTGCCGGTCGATATCGCCCAGCCGGTCTTCGGCCGCCTGCAATTGCGTGGCCAGGCTTGCCATGCGCTGGGCATGGGCCTGGGCATCCTGCCGCCGGTCAAACAGCATTTCGCGCGCTTCGCTCAGGGCGGCGGCGGCCTGATGCTGCGCGCCTTGCGCGGCCTGCGCGGCGGTTTGCGCGGTGGCCACGGCGGCTTCGGCGGCGGCGAGGGCGGCGCGTGCAGCGTCAGCCGCGGCGGCGGCATCGCGCCAGCGGGCAAAGACCATCGTGGCCTCTGCCACGCGGATGGCATCGCTCAACGCCTTGTAGCGTTCGGCGGCGCGGGCCTGGCGG
The DNA here is from genome assembly GCA_903832325.1 of uncultured Sphingomonadales bacterium. Classification (GTDB taxonomy): domain Bacteria; phylum Pseudomonadota; class Alphaproteobacteria; order Sphingomonadales; family Sphingomonadaceae; genus Novosphingobium. The sequence continues at coordinate 18,293 of CAILBC010000040.1, forward strand.
CGCAGCGTGCCGATCCGCGCATCGAGCGCGGCGACCAGATCATCGAGCCGGGCCAGATTGGCCTCGGTCGCGCGCAGCCGGGTTTCGGCATCGCGGCGGCGCACGTGCAGCCCGGCAATGCCCGCGGCCTCTTCCAGCATCATCCGCCGTTCGGCGGGTTTGGCGGCAATCACCGCGGCGATGCGCCCCTGGCTGACGAGCGCCGGGCTGTGCGCGCCGGTGGCGGCATCGGCAAAGACCAGCGCGATGTCACGCGCGCGCACATCGCGGCCATTGACGCGATAGACACTGCCTGCGCCGCGTTCGATGCGCCGCACCACGTCCAGCTCGGTGCCCCAGGTGCCGGGCTCGTCAAGCTCTGCGCTCAGCATGACTTCGGCAAAATCGCGTGCCGGGCGGCGCGCGGTGCCGGCAAAGATCACATCGTCCATGCCGCCGCCGCGCATGGCGCGCGCGGAATTTTCACCCATGACCCAGCGGATCGCTTCGAGCAGATTGGATTTGCCGCAACCGTTGGGGCCGACAACCCCGGTCAGCCCGGGTTCGATGCGCAGCTCGGCCGGTTCGACAAAGCTTTTGAAGCCTGTCAGCCGAAGCCGCTTGAACTGCATCGTTGCTCCTTCTTGTGCAAAATCCGCGTTGCGGATTTCGCGTGCAGCATTATCGCGCGCCGGCCTTTTGCAGCAGCGGTTCAAGCCCGTCCCACGAGGCAACATCTTCGTTGCGGCCATTCAGAATGAACGCAGGCGTGCCGGTTACGTTGAATTCCTTGGTCGCCTTGTCAGTCGCATTGGCCAGCGCCGTGGCGTGGCCGATATCGCCAAGGCAGGTCGATCCCTGTTCGGTGGCAATGCCGCGCTGGGCAAAGAAATCGTTCATCCCGGTGACGCGGGCGAGCATCGCCGGGCGCTGGTTGGCGGGCAGGGCCTGCACGCGCTGCATCACGTCATTGCCCGCCGCCTTCAGATTGGTGAACATCGTCGGCTGCCACGCCCAGAACTGTTCGGCCATCGGGATCAGCGTTTCAGGGGTGTTGGCGCATGTGGCGAGCAGCACTGCCGGCACGTCGAGCGGGTTCAGCAGGAAAAAGCGCAGTTCATAGCTGACCCGGCCCGAATTCACGTACTGGTCGCGCAAATGGGGAAAGCCTTCGGCCGAAAACGCCGCGCAGTGCGAACACGACAGCGCGCCATATTCCACCAGCTTCAGCGGAGCATCGGGATTGCCCATGCGATAGCCGCCATCGGCGGTCGCGGTGATCACGTCGCTCCACTGCTTGCCGGCGGGGGGCGCCACTTTGGGCAGCGCGGTGTCGGCCACCGCAGCGGCATCGTCCTTTTTGCCACAGGCGGACAGCCCCAGCGCAACAGGGATCAGGGCAAGGGCCAGGGCGGCGGCGCGAAGCGGGCGAAAGCGTGTCATCGGCTCTTTCGGATGTTGGCGAAACGGGTTCACGGGGGGTTTAGCGCAGGCAGGAAGGCCGGGTCAACGCAGACGGGCATCCAGCTGCGGCTTGAGCGATTCCCACGAATAAGTCCCGGTCAGCGTCAGGCCGTTGATCAGGAAACCGGGCGTGCCGTTGATGAATTCCTTTTCCGCGGCATCGCTGGTGTGCTTGGCAATGCGATCGGCAAGCGCGCGATCGGCCAGGCAGTGGTCCATTTCAGCGCGCGAATAGCCGCGCCGTTCCATGATCGCATAAAGCCCCAGGTCCGAGGCGATCGCGCGCATCTTGGTCGCAAAGTCGGGGCTTTCCCAGCGGCCTTTCTGCGCCTCGCTCAGCTTTCCCGTCGGTTCCAGCCAGGTGCGCTGCGCGGCGAGCAGCGCCTGCGTGTTGCCAAAGAACTTTGACGGCGGGCCGCATTCGGCCAGCAGCGAGGCCGCAATGTCGAGCCCGTTGCGCAGGAACGGGCGGATTTCATACGTGCCCTTGCCCGGCCCGATCATGCCGATGCGCAAGGGCGCGTCGGCCTCGGCCTCGAATTCGGCGCAATGCGGACAGGTATAGCTGATATAGGCGACCAGATGCACCGGCGCGGCCGGATCGCCCAGCATATAGCCGTCTTCGGGCGTGCGCGTGACTTTGGTCAGCCAGTTGGCCGAATTGGCGCCGCTGTTGGGCAGGGCATGCTTCGCGCCGTGCGCGCGCGCCGGGGGCGCGGCCGCTGCGGGCTGCACGGCAAACAGGGCCAGCGCGGAAAGGCCGGCAATCAGCAGCTGAAACAGGCGGACGGGCAGGTTTGGCATATCATGTCCTGATGTTGGCAGGTTCTGGTGTCAGCGAATCTGGGCTCAGCGTATCCGGGGTGGCCGGCCCGGTGCCGTGCCCGGAATTGGTGCATTGTCGCGCGGCGGGTCTCCGCTTGCCCGTTCCAGGCTGCGCGCCAGCGATTCGAGCACTGTGCGCAGTTCCGGATCGCCGATATCGCGCAGGCTGTCGCCCAGTTCGATCGGCACGGGTTTCAGCGCGGGTGGGCCTTTGGCGCCCGCTGTCGCGCCCGTGCTGGCAGCGGGCGCCTGAACGGTGCCTTGCCGCAAGCGCACTTGCGCGACCGCGCGATAGCCGAAAAAGCGGTTCACCCGCTCGATGATTTCGGGGATCACATGCTGGATCAGCGGCGCATGCGCCGGGCTGACCACCAGGTGCAGCGTGCCCTCGGCCTTTTCGCCCACGGGGAAACGGATCGATTCGGGCACGCAATGGCGCGCATGGGCGGCCCCGACGATTTCGGGCCAGCGCGTGACCACGCTCGATTGCACAAAGCCGAAACGGCGGAACGCGGTGCGGCCGATCGCGGGCATCAGATCGCCGATCACGCGCGCTTCGCCGCCGCGCGCGCGTTCGAATGTGCGCGGTGCGTCTTTTCCGCCCGTACCCTTGCGATCACGTTCCTTCACGCCCCGTCCCATGCCATAGCTGCGCGATGCAGGCCAGCACCCAGTCAGTTTCGTCGCCATCCTTTGCGTCCCGATCCGTTGTGGCTGAAACCGTCGCACCGCGCCTGTTGCACTGGTATGATGGCCATGCCCGCGTGCTGCCCTGGCGCAGCCCGCCCGGCGCGGACCAGCCTGCGCAAAGGCCCGATCCCTATCGCGTGTGGCTGTCCGAAGTCATGCTGCAGCAGACCACGGTGATGGCGGTAAAGCCCTATTTTGCGCGCTTTGTCGAACGCTGGCCCACCGTGAACGCACTGGCAGCGGCGGATGATGCCGATGTGATGGCGGCCTGGGCGGGGCTCGGCTATTACAGCCGCGCGCGCAATCTGATCGCCTGCGCGCGCGCCGTTGCGGCAATGGGCGGCTTTCCCGATAGCGAAGAGGGCCTGCGCGCGCTGCCCGGGCTGGGCGCCTATACCGCGGCGGCGGTCGCGGCGATTGCGTTTGGCCGTGCGGCGGTGGTGGTCGATGCCAATGTCGAACGCGTGGTGGCGCGCCTGTTTGCGATTGCCGATCCGCTGCCCGGCGCGCGCCCGGCGATCCGTGCGGCGGCGGCCACGATCACCCCGGCGGCGCGCGCGGGCGATTTTGCGCAAGGCATGATGGACCTGGGCGCCACGATCTGCACCGCGCGCAGCCCGCGCTGCCTGCTGTGCCCCTTGCGCGAAATCTGCGCGGCCGATCGCCTGGGCCTTGCCGCCGGCCTGCCGGCGAAGGCACCGAAAAAGGCCAAGCCGCTGCGCACCGGGCATGCCTGGTGGGTGGAACGCGATGGCGCGGTGTGGCTGGTCACGCGCCCGGGCACGGGCATGCTGGGCGGAATGCGCGCGCTGCCCGATGATGGCTGGTCGGCGCGCGCCGATGGCCATGGCCGGCCGCCGTTTGCCGGCACCTGGCGTGCCGGCGGGGTGGTGCGCCACGGCTTCACCCATTTCGATCTCGAATTGCAATTGATGCTTTGCGACGCGCCGGAAATCGGGCACGACTTGCCCGAACCGGTAAAAGCCGGTGCCAGAGAAGGCCTGGGAGAAGGCGAAGACGAAGGCTGGGGCGAAGGCTGGGGAGAAGGCGAAGGCCGGGGCGAATATTGGCCGGTCGACGCGATCGCAGCGGCCGGTCTGCCAACGGTGTTTGCCAAGGCGGCACGGCTGGCCATCGCGGCACAGGACCAAACGAGTGGAGAAGATGATAATGTCCGCAAGGATCGGTAATACCAGTGTTCTGGCGCAGGGCGGCCTTTCCCGGCGCGGGTTTCTTGGCAGTGCGCTGCTGGCCGGTGGCGCCGCATTCATGCCGCGCCTGGCCTTTGCCGCGCCCGATGCCGAGGCGATGTGGCCGCAAGTGGCCAAGCTGGTGCACGCTTATGCCGATACCGGCCGCCTGCCGGGCGTGCTCGCCTATCTGGGCATGGGCGACCGCGTGGCGATGATCGCGCGCGGGGTGCAGACGCTGGGCGATCCGCGCGCGGTCGATGCAGACAGCCTTTATCGCGCCTATTCGATGACCAAGCCGATTACCGGCATGGCGGCGATGATGCTGATCGATGAAGGCCGGCTGGGGCTGGATCAGCCGATTGCCGATATCCTGCCCAAATTCGCAAAGATGCAGGTGCAGGTGATCCCGGACGGATCGATCACCGATCTGCGCCCGGCAAAGACCCCGATCACCGTGCGCCATCTGCTGACGCACACCGCGGGCCTGGGCTATACCATCATCCAAAAGGGCCCGCTGAAGGCGGCCTATCTGGCCGCCGGGCTGGTCCCGGCCGAAGTAAGCCGGGTGCAGATTCCGGGCCTTGAAAGCGGCAAGATCCTGCCCAGCCTCGCCGCCTTTGCCGATGGCCTGGCCGAAATGCCGCTGGTTTATGAACCGGGCACGAAATGGTCCTATTCGGTGTCGCTCGATCTGCTGGGGCGGGTGATCGAAGTCGTGGCGGGGCAGCCGTTCGATGCCTTTGTGCAGGATCGCATCTTTGGCCCTTGCGGCATGACCAGCTCGGGCTTCCGCGTCGCGCCGCAAAATGCCGAACATCTCACCACCAATTACGGCCTGATCAAGGACAAGCTGCTGCCGATCGACCCGGCAAAAACCTCGATCTATCTCGATCCGCCGGCCTATCCGTTTGGCGGCGCTGGTCTGGTGACATCGCCGCGCGATTATGACCGGTTCCTGGCCATGCTGCTGGGCTATGGCCGGTTGGGCACCACGCGGGTCATGTCGGAACGCGCGGTGCGCATCGGCACCAGCAATCTGCTGCCCACGGGCGTTGGCGGGCCGGACTGGGATCCGGTGCCTTCGGGCTTTGGCGCAGGCGGCCGGGTCGGGCTGGGTGACCAGGCGGGCACGTTCGGCTGGTCTGGCGCGGCGGGCACGGTGGGCTTTGTCAGCTATCGCGCGGGCCTGCGCGCCGGGCTGTGGGTGCAATACATGCCATCGAGCGCACTGCCGATCGGCGATGAATTCCGCGATGCGGTGCGCGCCGACGTGATCGCCGGCATGAAGGCCGTGAAGGCCGCGGCATGACCGGATCGGTGATCGCGTTTTCCGGATCGGTGATTGCCTTCTCCGGATCGGTGATTGATCGTGCCGATGCAGTGCGCGCCGATCCCGAACGGCTGGCGGCGCTGACCACCTGGCGCGCGCGGCTGCTGCGGCTGGATGGGCTTGCCCCGCTGGTTGCCCCCGATGGCGGGCTGGAATGGGGGTCACTGGCCGATGCCGATCCCGCGGCAGAGCTGGTGTTTCTGGGGCTGGACCCCGATGGCCGCGCCTGTTTTGTGGCGGTTGATCCCAAACTGGTCGGCGTGGGCAGCGTGGCGCCGCCCGATCCGCGGCTGTGGCAGGTCATGGGTCTGCTGTCGCCGGCGGACCTGGCGGTCTATGGCGCGGCCAAGGCGCTGGTCGATTGGCACGCGCGGCACCGGTTTTGCGCGCGCTGCGGCCACACCACCGATTTGCGCAAGGGCGGGTGGCAGCGCAGTTGCACCAATCCTGTGTGCAAGGCCGAACATTTCCCGCGCACCGATCCGGTTACGATCATGACGGTGGAACACGAAGGCCGCCTGCTGCTGGGGCGCCAGCCGCGCTTTCCCCCGCGGCGCTATTCCGCGCTGGCCGGGTTTGTCGAACCGGGCGAAACGGTGGAAGAGGCCGTGGCGCGCGAAATTTCCGAAGAGGCCGGCCTGGTGGTGCGCGATGTGCGCTATGTCGCCAGCCAGCCCTGGCCGTTTCCGTCGTCGCTGATGATCGCCTGCCATGCGGTGGCCGACAGCGCCGAGCTGACGATTGACCGGACCGAACTGGACGATGCGCGCTGGTTCACCCGCGACGATGTGATCGCCGCGATGGCCGGACACGAAGATGCAACGTTCATCGCCCCGCCGCCCTTTGCCATCGCGCATCACCTGCTCGTGTGGTGGCTGAAGCAATGACCGCGCACCCCGTCACGATCGATATCTGGTCGGATGTGATGTGCCCGTGGTGCGTGATCGGCGCGCGCCAGCTTGATACCGCGCTGGCCGGACTGCATGGCGAAGTCTCGGCCACGATCCGGTACCACCCGTTCGAGCTCAATCCCGACATGCCGGCCGAAGGCGAAGACCAGCGCGCCCATATCATGCGCAAATATGGCCGCACCGCCGATCAGGCGGCAGACGGCCGCGAACGGCTGCGCGCGGCCGGTGCCGCCGCGGGCTATGCCTTTGATTATACCGGCCCGGGCGATCCGCCGCCGGCGATGATGTGGAACACGCGTGATGCGCACAAGCTGCTGGTGATGGCGCTGCGCGATCATGGCGCGGCGGTGCAGGTGCGGCTGAAACACGCGCTGTTCGATGCGCATTTTCAGGCGCGCCGCAATGTGTCACAGCCCGCCGTGCTGGCCGATATTGCCGAATCGGTGGGGATCGACCGGGCCACGGCGCTGGCCGCGATTGCGGATGAAGAGCTTGATGCGATTGTCACCGCCGGCGAACAGCAGGCGTGGGATTGGAACATCAGCGGCGTTCCGGCGATGATCGTGAACGGCAAATACCTGATTCCCGGCGCGCAGGACCCGGCCACGTATGCCAATCTGCTGCGCCGCGTGGTGGCACGCGAATCTGCTGCGCAAATGTAACGGTGGTGCTTGGCAAAGCGGCTTACTTCGGGGATATACGGGCAGGCGATGCTAACGACGGTTAACGAACGCGGGGCAGGGCGACCAACGCCGGGCACCCGCAGACCCATGGAGAGACGATGATGACTGACCTCTATCGCAATCTTATCGACGGTGACATGGTCACCACTGCGGCGATGATCGACGTGATCAATCCCGCCAATGAACAGGTCGTCGGCCAGGTCCCGGCCTGCACCGCGGATGAGCTTGACCGGGCAGTGGCGGCCGCGCGGCGCGCGTTCAAGACCTGGTCGAAAACCCCGGTGGAGGAACGGCGCGCGGTGATCCGCGCGATGGCCGGTGCGATCGATGCCAATTTTGAAGAGCTGTATCGCCTGCTGACCACCGAACAGGGCAAGCCGCACATGCAGGCGCAGTTCGAAATCGGCGCATCATCGGCGATGATGAACGCGCAGTCGACGCTCAGCCTCGAAGACGTGATCAACGAAGACAGCGAAGAACGGCTCAGCCGCACCCGCCGTGTGCCGGTGGGCGTGGTCGGCGGGATCGTGCCGTGGAATTTTCCGCTGCTGATGGCGGTGCAGAAAATTGCGCCGGCGATTCTGTCGGGCTGCACGATCGTGCTGAAGCCTTCGCCGTTCACCCCGCTGACCACGCTGCGTTTTGCCGAACTGATCAAGGACCTGGTGCCCGCGGGCGTGGTCAACATCATCACCGGCGAAGACAGCCTGGGGCCGCTGATCACCGCGCACCCCGATATCGACAAGATCACCTTCACCGGATCGACCGCCACCGGCAAGAAGATCATGGAAGGCGCCAGCAAGGATCTGAAGCGGATCACGCTGGAACTGGGCGGCAACGATGCCTCGATCGTGCTGCCCGATGCCGATGTGAAAAAAGTGGCCGAACAGCTGTTCTGGTCCAGCTTTACCAATGCCGGGCAGATCTGCGTGGCGGCCAAGCGCATCTATATCCACGAAGACATCTATGACGAACTGAGCGCGGCCATCGCCGATGTTGCGCGCACGGTCACGGTGGGTGACGGCGCCAACCAGGGCACCGGGGTCGGCCCGATCCAGAACAAGAAGCAGTTCGACCGCGTGTGCGAACTGATCGAGGATGCCAGGACCAATGGTTACAAGTTTCTGGTTGGCGGCAATGTCGATCCTTCGGGATCGGGCTATTACGTGCCGATCACGATCCTCGACAATCCGCCCGAAGACGCGCGGATCGTGGCCGAGGAACAGTTTGGCCCGGTCATGCCGCTGATGAAGTTTTCGACCGAAGAGGAAGTGATCGCGCGCGCCAACAATTCGGACTATGGTCTGGCCGGTGCAGTATGGACCAGCAATCCCGATCGCGGCGTGGCGATTGCCGAACAGCTGGAAACCGGCACGGTGTGGATCAACGAATTCCTCCACTTGTCGCCCTTCGCGCCGTTCGGCGGGCACAAGCAATCGGGCTTTGGCGCCGAATATGGCGTGGAAGGGCTGAAGGAATTCACCTATTCGCAGGTCATCACGGTAAAGCGCAACGCCTTCGCCTGATTATCGGCCTGATACATGACAAAGGGGGCACCGGCCGGATGCGGTCGGTGCCCTTTTTTCTGGTGCTAAACCAGCCCCAGCTTGGCCAGTTCGCCGGCGAGGTTGGCGGGCATGACATCGGCGGTTTCGCCGGCGGCCAGATCGGGCGGGGCGTCGGCCTCTTCCAGATAGCGCCAGCCCTGGTGTGCGCGGCGGGGGCGGGGGTGGACATCGATCAGCCGGGTATCGATCACGATGTCGGTGCGGCCATCTTCGGCCTTGGCAAAGCCGCGGATTTCCGACCGCGCGACCAATTGGTGCTTCAGGATCCAATAGACCGATCCACCGATCATTTCGGCATGGCGGCGTGGCAGATTGCGCGTGGTCAGGCGCGCTTCGCCGCCGCGCTGCGAAAACCAGCCGTGCACTTCATCCAGCGATTGCGCGCCATAGGCGACTTTGGTCATGTTGAGCGGCATGGCACGGGTTTAGGGCCCGCGCGGGCCAAAGGAAAGGTGCCCATCGGCGCACCGCGCGGAGTTGACGCAGCCAGTCGACAACTTCGGCAAACACCCTATATCGGCAAAAACCCCAAACAAGGACAAGACGACAATGGCCGACGACAAACTGGTGCTTTCGCTCGATGGGGGCGACGTGGTGATCCGCTTGCGGGCCGACAAGGCCCCGGGCCATGTTGAACGGATCAAGGAACTGGCCAGCGAAGGCTTTTACGACGGGGTGAAATTCCACCGCGTGATCCCCGGCTTCATGGCGCAGGGCGGCTGCCCCGATGGCACCGGCATGGGCGGTTCGAAAAAGCCCGACCTGAAGGCGGAATTCAACGATGTGCCGCATGTGCGCGGCGTATGTTCGATGGCGCGGACGCAGAACCCGAATTCAGCCAACAGCCAGTTCTTCATCTGCTTTGACGATGCCCGCTTCCTCGATCGGCAATATACCGTGTGGGGCGAAGTCGAAAGCGGCATGGAACACATCGATGCCCTGCCCAAGGGCGAACCGCCGGCCAAGCCAGGCGTGATCAACAAGGCGAGCGTCATTTCCGCCTGATCGCGGCCTTTGACCTTCGGCGGGGGCCGCCCTAACCGGCGGCTCCCAACCGGTCTTCGTCGGTATAGACGTCAAACCGGGTCAGCGTTACCGCGCCAAATGTGGTAACGAGCGCGGCATCGGCGGCATCCCGGCCGCGTGCCATCAGCACACGGCCCCGGCGCGGGTAATTGTGGCGGGCGTCAAACACGTACCAGCCGCCTTCCAGCCAGACTTCGAACCACGCCGAAAAATCCATCGAGCCAACCGGCGCGGGCAGGTCCATGTCGCCCATGTAGCCGGTGCAATATCGCGCCGGAATGTTCATGCAGCGGCACAGCGTGATTGCCAGATGGGCATAGTCGCGGCACACGCCCACGCCTTCGTGAAACACGTCCCACGCGGTCTTGGTCGGTCGCGCGGCCATGTAATCGAACCGGATGTGGTGGTGGACATAGCCGACGATGGCCTGGACCAGCCCCCAGCCCGGCGGCACTTGCCCGAACAGGTTCCACGCCACTTCGCCCAGCCGGTCGGTTTCGCAATAGCGGCTGGCCAGCAGATACGTCAGCACAGCGTCGGGCAGTTGCGCCAGCGGCACGGCGCGCGCATCGGGCACCACCGGATCGGGCGCAAACGCATCCTCGATCACAAAGCCGCAGGAAATCGTCGCGCCGCCCGCGGGCATCGTCATCCGCGTGCAGACATTGCCGAAGCTGTCGACATAATCATACAGTGGCAGATCGGGCGTGGTGAAAATCCGCTGCGCGGTGCGCAGATCCTTGTTGCGCGACGGATGCACGCTCAGGCAGGCGAGCATCGGCACATCCTGCGTCGTGCCAAAGGCAATATCGTATCCGGCCCTGATCAGCATCGCGGGTAAACCTTTGTAAAATAGGGCCTGGTCCACGTATCGGCCTGGGCGGGTCATGCCCTGACTGACACTGCACACCGGGTGTGACAAGCGCTTTGCTCGAAACCGGAGTTTTCGGTGCGCTGGGGTGCGCGCGGCGCGCTGCAGCGAAGGCGTGGCAATGGCACCCGGGCCGGAGTACACTCGCCACAAAGGCACAATTCGCGGGGGGGGGGGGGAGGGGCAGCGGTGGCGATGCGGTTCAATCTGGCGGCGATGATTGGTCCCGTGCTTGTGGCTTTGGCGGCAACCGGCCCGGCGCAGGCGGCACCACAGCGGGGGCATGCGTCCGTGCGTCATGATGACCGGATGGCGGTCCGGCTGAATGCATCGCTGGGTTCACACTTGCCTGAAGTGCGCGCGAAAATCGCGCATAGCCCCTGGTTGCGCGAGGCAGCCAGCGCGCGGTTTGCGCTGACCCTGGTCGGTGGTGATGATCCCCGGTTGCAATTGACCAAAGCGGGATCCGGCAGGGGCAAGGCGCCGATCGATTTTGGATTTTTTCACAGCACCGATGTCTGGATGAAGGGGCTGGAAAGCCTGGCCATTGCCGAAACGCTGGTTGCCCGATCTGCGGGCCGCGGCGGGGTGTCGGTGTGCTTTGCGGGCGGAACCCGGCCGCACGGCCAGGCGCCGTGCGCGCTCGACCTGACGCTCGACCCGTTTGCCCCGATTGCCGAGATCGCGTCGATCCCCCATCGAACGGTGCGGATCGAGATCGATCCGCCGATCGAGCGGGAATGGGAACGGCAGGAGCGCAGGACCATTACCGCCACGACGACCTGGACGATGCCCGACCCGGTGGTGACAGTGACCAACACATCGCGCACGCGGCGCTATGTGCGCGTGTTTTCGGTCAATCTTGAGAATGGATCGTGGCATGAAGGGCTGCTGATCAACCGGGGCAAGGCGGTTGCCGATGTGCGCCTGCGCCCGGGGCAATCGGTGCAGGGCCATTTCGAGCGATTGGACATGCACGACTTTTCGCGCGGGGGTCACGTGGTCGCGCTGACCGTGTCTTCGGCCTGGCCGATTCCGCATCTGGCCGATCTGGTTCCGGGCCCGCTGTCGAGCATGCCGATCAGCTGCAACGTGGCGACGCCCTGTTATCCGGTTCTGCTCAATCCCGATGAAGCGCGCACCTGGACGGTATCGGCGCGCGCGATGCAGCTTGACCGCAGCCATCTGCGGCCCACCCATCGGGCAACGGGCGGCCGGGCGGCGGGTCTATCGGATGTGCCGTGGACGGTGCAGATCTATTCCACCCGGAAATACACTCTGGCTGAAATCGCGAGGGACGCTATCGAACAGCGCAGGGTCAGCCGCTATCTTTGGGCAAAGACCGAGGCCAACCGGCAATTTGCCTGCGGCGGGTCGATCATCGCCGAAAACATCGTGCTGACGGCGGCGCATTGCGTTGCCAGCAAGCCCTTTCTCGATACCGACAAGACCAATGTGCTGACCTGGCGGCGCGTGCGGGTGGGGACGCGCCTGCTGGCCAAGAGCGGAACGACCTTCGCTGTCGATGCGGTGGCGGTTCCGGCCGAATATGGTGCGGAAGGCAAGGGCTATGACATCGCGCTGCTGCACATTGCTGCCGATGACCAAACCGATCGCACCGTGGTGATGCCCGCGCCGGCCACAATGGTCGGCACGGATGTCGATATTCCGGCCGATGCGGATGTGCGGCTTTATGGCTGGGGCACGACCGGGATTCAGGACGATACGACCAAAGCGCTCGACGTGAAGGGCCATATCGCGCACACGGCGGATTACCTGCAGGTCGGCGCCGAAAAGGCCATCCCCGTTGCGGCATGCAAAGCAGTCGATCAGGATCTGGCCGCGGGCATGATCTGCACCAGGTCTGCCGACCCTGCCGCGCATACCGCGTCATGCTATGGCGACAGCGGCGGACCCCTGGTGACCAGCGACGTGGACGGTGATGTGCTGGTCGGCGTGGTCAAGGGATCGATGGTGGGGTGCGGCCTGCCCGGAATTCCCGATGAATTCACCGCCGTTTCGCCCTATCGCGACTGGATCGCCCGGGCGATGGGCGCGCTGAAACCGGCAACGGCGCCCGGCGTTCCCGCCGATGCGCGCATCGTGCGCGTGCCGTTTGCTGTGCCCGGGGCCGCGACCGCGCGGTGATCGAACCGGATCGTGGTGTGGACATGACCAAACTGGCCCCACCCCACTTTGCCCGGCCGAAGGAAGGCGTGGCAATGGCACCGGGGCCGGGTTACACCGGCCGAACAGGCAAGACGCGCTGGGGTGGGGATGGCGATGCGGTTCGGTCGAAAGCTGGGGAACGTGTTTCCGGTAATAGCGATGATGATGGCGTTCGCAGGCCCCGGGCAGGCTGCACGGTACCACGTGCCATCACAAGCGCTGCACGATGCGCGCCTGGCGGTTCGGCTCGAACCTTCGCTGGGCGATCTGGTTCTGGCCGCGATGGCTGGCATGCCGGTTGAATGCGGCCGGTCGGCAAAGTGTTACCCCGGCTTGCTTGATCCCGGCGTTGCGCGAATCCGGACGATGTCAGCCCGCACGCTGCAACTCGACCGCAGTCATCTGGGCAGTGCCTCGGCGATGCCGGGGGGAAAGCCGGCAAGCCAGTCCGAGGTGCCCTGGGCCGTGCAGATCTATTCCATCAACCCCTATGATCTCAAGGAATTGATCGCCGACGCGAGAAAGCCCCAGGGGCAAAGCAAGTACCTGTGGGACAAGAGTTATGCCAATCGGCAGCTTGCCTGCGGGGGATCGGTCATTGCCGATCACATTGTGCTGACTGCGGCGCATTGTATCGCGTCCGAACCGTTTTTTGGTGAAAAGGCGAACGGCGCCTTTGTCGCGCGCCGCGTGCGGGTCGGCACGCGGTTGCTGGGCAAGGGCGGCACGACTTTCGCCATAGACGGGATTGCGGTTCCGGATGGGTATATTGCCGGAAACAAGCGCTTTGACATCGCTATACTGCACCTTGCGGCCGATGCTGAAACCGACCGCAGGGTCAGTCTGCCTTCGCCGGCGGCGATGATCGATGCCAATGCCGATGTCCCTGCGGAAACGGCCGTGCGGATATATGGCTGGGGCACAACCGGGGTGCAGGATGATAAAACCGCCGCGCTGGACGTGCATGGCCACGTGGCGCGAACCTCGGATTATCTTCTGGTCGGCGCAGAAACGATTGTGTCCACCGCAGCATGCAAGGCGGTCGATCAAGGGCTGGCTGCGGGCATGATCTGCACCCGTCCGGCCAATCCGGCCCTCCACACGGCTTCGTGCTATGGTGACAGCGGTGGTCCGTTGGTGATCAACGACGGCAGAACCGATGTGGTGATCGGCGTGGTGAAAGGGTCCATCCAGGGCTGTGGCATGCCGGGCATTCCCGATGAATTTACCGCCGTTGCCTCCTATCGCGAATGGATTGCCAAAGCCATCGGGGCGCTGAAATCCGCACCTGTGCCTGCTGCACCCGCAGACAGGCACATCTTGCGGCTACCATTTGACTCACCCGGCCCTGCGCCCACGCGCTGATCCGGCCGGATCAACGCCGGATCAGTGATCGTCGATGTTCGAGTGGTCGCTGTTCGAGTGGTCGCTGTTCGAATGGTCGCTATTGGAATGGTCACTGTTGGAATGGTCACTGTTGGAGTGATCGCTATTCGAGTGGTCGCTGTCCGAGGCGACGGCGATGGGGGTGCTTTCAGGCACAATGGCATCCTTGATCGCGCCCAGGATATTTTCGCCCAGATTGCTCAGGCCTTCGGTCAGCTTGTTCATCGCGTGTCTCCACCGGGCGGAATCGATTCGCCCCGGGCGAGAGGTTACAGGAAATGAAGCCGGGTCAAAAGCGCACGATATCGCCCTTCCTGGCGTATCGGGGCAAGAAACGGATCGACATATACATAGACCAGTCCGGCATCGTGTGCGGCCAGGGCACGATCCAGCGCATCGAGTGCTTGGGCAGATTTTCCCCACTGCGCAAGGATTTGGGCCTGCTGGTATGAACTGTTGTCGCCCATTTCGGCCACCAGCCGGTCCAGGCTGCGCTGTGCCGTGGCCTGATCGCCGCGTTTCAGCGCGATGATCGCCTGTCCCGTGGCGGCCAGATCGACCATCGGTTCGGCAGCGAATTCGGCCGCGGCGGCATCGAGCTGACCCATCATCAGCAGGGCATTGCCGATATCGCCATGGATCGAGGCGCGTTTCGGGTTGATGTCCAGCGCGCGCCGCCCTGCCGCCACCGCGCGTTGCCCGTCGCCCTGGGCAAAACGCACCAGGCCCAGATATTTGAACACCGTGGGGTTCAACGGATCGAGCGATTGCGCCGCCTCGATCGCGGGCACCGCCTTGTCGAACTGGCGCCGCCGCGCGCAATAGAGCGCATAGCGGCCCAGCACTTCGGGGTTGCCCTCGGCATATTGGCGTGCCTTGTCATAGGCGGGCGCGGCGCCGGCCACGTCAAGCTGGCCATAGAACAGCGCATTGCCGAGCGCGGCATAGCCATCGCCGAATTCGGCCGCGCTGGCCACCGCGCGGCGCGCCTCGGCCACGGCCTCGGTATAGAACCGTTCGCGCTCGGCGGAAGAACGGGCCTGGTTGGCGATCACCACCAGCGTGCGCGACCGCGCGGCGCGCGCAGCGGCATAGTTGGGATCGATCGCCACGGCCTGGCCAAACAGCGTGAGCGCGCGGCGGTCGCTATCCTCATTGAGCTGCGCATCGAATGCGTCCTTGCCGCGCAGATAGGCATCGAATGCCGCCGCCGCGCGCGTGCCCCCGCTGCGGATCAGCATTTCGTCACCCGCGCCGGCCAGCGCCGGGGTCAGCGCAGTGGTCACCGCCTCGGCAATATCGCCCTGCAGCCGCAGCACATTGCCCTGCGGCTGGTCATAGCTTTGCGACCAGCGGGTGAACCCGGTGCGGCCATCGATCAGATCGACCGCGATGCGGATATGGCCGTCCGAAACGCGCACATTGCCGTTCAACAGATTGGCCACGCCCAGCCTGCCGGCAATCGCGGTGGGGCTGTCTTCGCCGGGGGCCGTGCCGCTGCGCGCGCCCTTTGAGGTGACCTGGCCCATGACTTTCAGCAGCGGATTGCGCGCCAGCCGCGCGCGCAATTCTGCGGCCAGCCCGTCAGTCAGGTATTGTTGTGCGGTATCGCCGCTCAGGTTGTCGAATGGCAGCACGGCAATGCTGTTGTCGGGCCCGGCGCTGCCATGCAGGCGCGACCACAGGCCCCAGCCCGCCAATCCTGCCGCCGAAACGCCCGTCGCGCCGATCAGCACGGCGCGCCGGGCCACCACCGGGTGCTTGCGCGGGGGCGGCATAGGCATGACCGGCCGGCCCAGCAGCGCGGCAATGCTCGCCAGCGCGCGCTGCATTGCCGGATTGTCGGCGCGGATGCCACCTTGCGACAGATCGAGCGACTGGAACTGGCGAAACCCCAGCGGCGGCTCGCTGCCATCGATCGACAGCGGCACCAGGCACCCGCGATCGCGCCCGCGCGCCGCCTCGTCATGCACCCAGTGCGATTGCAGCGATGTGGCCGACCACAGCACGACCACGCCGCGCGCGCGTTCCAGCGCATCGTGCGTCAGTGCGTTATAGCGTTCGCCGCCGGGGATCAGGCCATCCCACCACACGGTGATGCCCGCCGCCTCGATCAGCGCGCGCACTTGCGCGGCGGCCTTGCCATCCTTGCGCGCATAGCTGAGGAAGACGAAATCGTCGCCGGGGCTGCCCGGTTCCGCGTAATCCTCCATCCGGCGATGCTCCCGCAATTCCCTTGTGCGGAACGATAGTTGCAAGGCCTAGCGCTGTCATCGCCTTATACGCTAGGACGGCCCCGGAGCCTGACTCGAAACGCGCGAAAAGGCGAGTTTCGAAGTCGGTACCGGCCCGCTCCCCCACCCGACCACCCACGCATTTGTTCGGGATTGGGTGGTCGGGTGGGGGAGCGGGCCAAAGGGCGCGGGCCAAAGGGCGTGGCAATTGACGGAGCGTGTGGTGGCCCTTGGCGGTGTGCGCAGATCCCCGGGCAGGCTGACGCTGGGCGTGACCGGCCATCGGGAGGCCAATGCCGCGTTTCGCGCCAACCGCGCCGCGATCCTTTCGGCGATCGACACCATTCTGGATCTCGCGCAGGCGGGCTGTGACCGTGCCGGCTTGCGCGGCTGCGTGATATCGCCGCTGGCGCAGGGCACCGATATCGAAACCGCGCGGCTGGCCGTGGCACGCGGCTGGGATTTGCGCGCGCCGCTGCCGTTTGGCGTTGCGGTGAACAGTGCCGTGAATATCGACGATCCGGCCGAACGTCTGGCGCTGATCGATGGCGGCGAACCGGGTCCGGAAGCGCGGGCGCTGGCCACGGCAATGCGTGATCTGGCGGGGCAGGCGCGGTGCCTGCAACTGGCCGAGGACGATGCCACCGCCATCGCGCTGATCCGCGCCTGCGCCGCCGGCGATGCTGATGCCGGTTATGATCAGGCTGGCTATGATCAGGCCGCTGCCGCGCTGGGCGCGCTGGTGTCGGACCATGCCGCCGATGCGGCGCGGATCGTAATCGATCACGCCGATCTGCTGCTCGCGGTGTGGGACGGTTTCAGCCCCGGCGGCACCGGCGGCACGCGGCATACCATGGCCACCGCGCTCGCGCTTGGCCTGCCGGTGCTGTGGATCGATGCGCGCGCGCCCGATCGCCGGGCGCTGCTGACCGTGCCCGAAGATCTGGCGCGCGTGGCCGATCCGCGCCACCTGCTCGATACGGCGGGGCTGGCGGACTGGTTTGGCGGCATCGACGGCGCCGTGACGGAAAGCGCCGGGCTGGATCGCGAACGCGATGACAGGTCCAGCCCCTGGCTGATGCGCGGCTATCGCTGGATCGAACACAGGCTGGGCGGCACGGGGCCGCATGGCGGGCCGGTGCATGCGCCGCTGGCCGAACGGCTGCACGCGCTGCCCGATCTGCCCGACGGGTTCGTTGCCGCGATCGAGCGCGAAGTGATTGCCCGGTTCGATCGTGCCGATCGCGTGTCGACCCGGCTGTCGGATATCTATCGCGGCGGCATGGTGCTGAATTTCGTGGCCTCGGCGGCGGCGATCCTGGCCGGGGTATCCTATCTGCCGCTGACCGGGGGGCAGGTGAAATGGCCCTTTGCGCTGATCGAATTCGTGCTGCTGGTGGGCATTGTTGCCACCACTGCGGTGGCGCAGCGCCGCCGCTGGCACGCGCGCTGGTTTGCGACGCGGCGGCTGGCCGAATATCTGCGCCACGCGCCGGCGCTGCTGCTGCTGGGGCTGGGCCGCGCCGCGGGCACCTGGCCGCGCGGGCATGACAAACCCGATTCCGGCGCAAACTGGCCCGAAATCGATGCGCGCGCGGCGATTGAGCGCGTTGGCCTGCCAACGATGACAATCACCCCGGCCTATCTGCGCGCAGTGCTCGATCAGATCCTGCGCGTCCATGCCGAAGACCAGGAAGCCTATCACCGTGCCAAGGCCGGGCGGCTGACGCGGGTGCATCACCGGCTGGATGCACTGGCCGAAACCGCGTTCAAGCTGGCGATGGCAACGGTTGCGCTCTATCTGCTGATCACGCTGGGTGCGGGCCTTGGCGTTCTGGGCGAAGATATGCCCCACGCGGTGTCAAAGCCGTTCACGTTTCTGGGGGTTGCCTTTCCGACATTCGGCGGGGCGCTGTCGGGCATCCGCTATTTCGGCGATTTCGAACGCTTTGCCGGCATTTCCGAAGTAGCCGCGGAAAAGCTGGCGCATGTGCGCGAACGGATCGAGGCCTGCCTGTCGCGCACATCAGGCAGCCTGCGCCACGGCGAAGTGGCCGATCTGGCCATGGCGCTCGATGCCATCGTGATCGACGAACTGGAAGAATGGCAGGCGGTCTTTGCCAACAAGGCGATTACGGTGCCCGCCTGAAGGGCGCCGACCCGATACCGATTTTGCGGAGCGAGACTGATGACTTTTCCCGTGACCGAGCGCAGCCGCATCCGCCGCATGCACGAACGCGGCAGCCATGCGTCAGAGGCGGTACATGCCGTGCTCGATGCCGCG
This sequence comes from uncultured Sphingomonadales bacterium, assembly GCA_903832325.1. Taxonomy (GTDB): domain Bacteria; phylum Pseudomonadota; class Alphaproteobacteria; order Sphingomonadales; family Sphingomonadaceae; genus Novosphingobium. The sequence goes on from CAILBC010000040.1 coordinate 36,906, forward strand.
CCGCTGTGCCATGTCGGCTATGTGATCGATGGCGAACCTTATGTGACGCCCACGCTGCACTGGCGCGTGGGTAACCGGGTCTTTTGGCACGGATCGGCGGCCAGCCGGTTTCTGCGCAAGATCGAGGGGCAGCGCGTGTGCATGACGGTCAGCCTGATGGATGGCTATGTGCTGGCGCGGTCGGCCTATAACCATTCGGTCAATTACCGGTCGGCGATGGTGTTTGGCCGCGCGCAGATCATGACCAACCCCGATGATATTGCCGCGGCGCTGCGCCACATGGTCGATGATTTCTTTCCCGGCCGCTGGAACACCTTGCGCACGATGAGCGCGCAGGAACTGAAAGCGACCAGCGTGCTGTGGATGGATATCGAGGAAGCCAGCGTGAAAGACCGCGCGGCGCCGCCGGGCGATGCGGACGAGGCCGATTTTCCGGTCTGGGCCGGGGTGCTGCCGATGACCACCACGATGGGCGCGGCCGAACCGGCGCCGGGGCCACACCAGGACCTGCCTCTGCCCGAAGAACTGGCACAGCTGATCGCATCCGGGCGCTTGCGGTAACCAGGTCAAGCCAGCCGGTTTTCACGAGGGGAGAGCATGCCATGCCACAGTTTCTTGCCGTGTTTACCGGGGGGCCGGACAGTCCGGCGATGGCGCGCTGGGCGCTGTTGACCGACGAACAGCGCAGCGCGCGCCAGATCGAAGGGATGGCGCAGTGGAACGCCTGGGTAGAGGCGAACGCGGCGGCGATCGTGATGCTGGGCGGGCCGCTGGGCGCGGTACTGCGCGTGTCGGATGCTGGCACAGAGGCGACACACAACCCGATGTCGGCATTCAGCGTGGTGAGCGCCGACAGCCACGAAGCGGCGGCCGCGCTGTTTGAAAACCACCCGCATTTCAGCGTGTTTCCCGGTGACGGGGTGGATGTGATGCCGGTCATGCCCGTGCCGGGGCGATGATTACAACCCGGCTTTGATCATCCAGTCGTGGAACAGCCGCACCGGGCGCGATTGCAGCGCGCGCGGGCGGCACACGAACCAATAGCTGTAGGGGCTGTCGACTTCGATGTCATAAATCCGCGCCAGCCGCGAATCGTGGCTGCGCGTGAAATGGTCATCGTGCATGATCGCGATGCCCAGGCCCTGCGCGGCGGCTTCGAGAATCAGCTGGCCCGAATCGAAATGGTCCACCGCTGCCGGCTCCAGAGTTTCCAGATGGAGCGTGCGTTTCCACGCCTCGAAACTGGCGGGCAGATCGTTGTGGATCAGAAAAGTCTGCTTTGACAGCTTGCCGATATCGGGCCGGTCACCCAGTTGCGCGGCCAGTTCGCGGTTGGCGATGGCATAGACGCGGTTGTGATCCAGCCGCACCGCGTGGAGCGCGGCATCGGGCCCTTCGGACAGGATGATCGCGGCATCGATCGTATCGCCCAGCTTCGTTTCGGCGGCATGGCCGCTGTCGATATCGATGTGCAATTGCGGATGCAGCCGGCGCAGTTCGGCCAGCCGGGGAAACAGGCGCTGGCTGCCAAACAGCGGCAGCACCCCCAGCCGCAGCCGCAGCACGCGCCCGGTATCGATCAGCCGCTCGATGCGATCGGCCATTTCATCGATCAGCGGGGCGACAGCGTCATAGAGCACCTGGCCCTCTTCGGTCAGTTTCAGCGCCTGGTGCTTGCGTTCGAACAGCGGCTTGCTGACGAATTCCTCCAGCGCGCCCAGCCGGCGCGACAGCGCCGAGGGGCTGAGCGCGAGTTCGGCCGCGGCGGTCTTGGCCGATCCGGCGCGGACCACGCGGATGAACGCCTCCAGCGATCGCAACGGGGGCAGGCGGCGGATCATCGGGCCCCCATCGGCGGCGCTGTCATGTCATCGGCCCGGTTCAACACTTTGCACGTCCCAAATGTCATGTTCCGCCGTCCTGATCGCGCGGTGCCGGGGCGTGAAGCCGCAGCCGGGTCAGCCGCCGCTCGTCGCCATCGGTCACTTCGATCCGCCAGCCGCTTTCGTGATCGAGCACCCGGCCGACCGGCGGCACTTCGCCGGCCAGCACCACGGCCAGCCCGCCCAGCGTATCGACATCCTCGTCCACAATGGCAAGGCGCGGGTCCACCCTTTTTCCCACGTCCTCCAGTTCGGCACGCGCGTCGACTTCCCACAGCCCTGCATCGACGCGGTGGATCAGATCGACCGGGGCATCATCATGTTCATCCTCGATTTCGCCGACGATTTCCTCGACCAGATCTTCGAACGTGATGATCCCGTCGGTGCCCGAATATTCGTCGATCACGATTGCCAGATGGGTGCGGCTGGTGCGCATGTCGCCCAGCACGTCGAGCGCGCCGCGCGCCTGCGGCACAAACAGCGGCTGGCGCATCAGGTGTGCCCAGTCGGTGGGAGCGGGGGCACCCTCCAGCGCCATGCGCGCGACAATCGGAAACAGATCCTTCACGTGGACCATGCCGACCACTTCATCGAGCGATTCGCCATAGACCGGCAGGCGGCTGTGGCCATGATCGGCAAACGCGGCGATCAGTTCGGCAAAGCTTGCGCCCGCCGGCACCGCCACGATCTGCCCGCGCGGTATCGCCACGTCATCGGCATCGTGTTCGCTGAAATGCAGCAGGTTGCGCAGCATCTGCCGTTCCAGCGGGACAAGATCGCCGCTGACGTCGGGCGCGCCGCTGTCGCCTTCGTGTTCCTCGATCGCTTCCTCGATCTGCGCGCGCAGCGACTGGTCGTGGTCCGACCCCCGGAATATGGCCTTGACCATGCGCCACAGCGCGGGGGTACTGTCGCCTTCGCCCGACCGGTTTTCACCGCCGGACCCATTGCCCTCGGGCACGTGCCTGCTCTCCTTTGACGAAGGACCTGCCGGGCGCAGGGGTGCGCCGGTTGTCCCCCCGATCACGCATATGGGTCGGCCATGCCCAATAGTGCAAGCGCCTTCCGCTCCAAATCCTCCATTTCGGTGGCCTGCGCCTCGCCCGTCTCGTGATCATAGCCGGCAAGGTGGAGCAGACCATGGACAATCAGGTGGCTGGCATGCGTGGCAACCGCAACGCCTTTGTCCGCTGCTTCGCGCGTGCAGACCCCGTGGGCGAGGATCAGATCACCGAGCATGGCCGGGGCATCGCCGGCCCCGGCGCGCAACACTTCGTCGCGCGACAGCATTGGAAACGACAGGACATTGGTCGGCCGGTCCTTTGCCCGCCATTGCAGGTTCAGCGCGTGGACTTCGTCATCATCGGCCAGCACCAGGCTGACCAGTATCTGCGGATGGGCCAATTCGGGCGCGACCATGGCAGTGGCCCCGGCGGCGGCGGCGGCCAGCGCCTCCCAATCGGTGGCATCGCCCCATTGCGGATCAATATCGATATCCAGGCTGGGCGCCGCATCGGATAACGGGCCCGGGGGGAACGGTTCCGGATCGGGCACTAGGCAACATCCTGGGCGTCGGTGCCTTCATAGGCTTCGACAATGCGGCCAACGATGGGGTGGCGCACCACGTCGCCCGATCCGAACCGCACCGTGCCGATGCCGGCCACGCCCTCCAGCCGGCGCACCGCATCGGCCAGGCCGCTTGCGCTGACTCCGCCGGGCAGATCGACCTGGCGCGGATCGCCGCAGACCACCATGCGGCTGTTCTGGCCAAACCGGGTAAGAAACATCTTCATTTGTGCCGGCGTGGTGTTCTGCGCCTCGTCCAGGATGATGAAGGCATCGGCCAGCGTGCGCCCGCGCATGAAGGCAATCGGCGCGACTTCGATTTCGCCCGAGGCCATGCGCCGTTCGACTTGTTCGGGCGGCATGCAATCATACAGCGCGTCGTAAAGCGGGCGCAGATAGGGATCGACCTTTTCCTTCATGTCGCCGGGCAGGAAACCCAGCCGTTCGCCCGCTTCCACCGCGGGGCGCGACAGGATCAGCCGCTGCACCGATCCGCTCATCAGTTGCGCGACTGCCTGCGCCACGGCCAGATAGGTCTTGCCGGTGCCGGCCGGACCCAGCGCAAAGATCACGTCATCGCGGACCAGCGCACGCATGTAATCGATCTGCGTTTTCGACCGCGGCGCGATCGTCTTGCGCCGGGTGCGGATCAGGATCGGCGGATTGTCCATCGGCGCGCCGGTGATGATCCCTTCGAGCGTCGGCTCGTTCGACATCGCGATCAACGCGTCAATCGCGCCGGCATCGATTTCGTGCCCCGATTGCAGCCGCTGGTGCATGCCGCGCAGCACGTCGCGCGCACGGGCCACCGCATCGTCGGGCCCTTCGAGCACGGCGCGGTTGCCGCGTGCGGAAATGTACACGCCCAGCCGGTTTTCGATCTGCACAAGATTGGTGTCGAATTGCCCGAACAGCGCGCCCAGCACGGTCTGTTCGTCAAATTCTATCTCGATCCGGGCGCGGCGGTTCGCCTCGTTGCGGTGGGTGCCCTCATGCGTGGCACCATAGTGGCCGGTGGGTTCGCCACGCGGATCGCGATGCGCCTCGGTCGTGGCGCGGGGGAATTTACGGGCCATGCGTCTCCCTTGGTTTGAGAGCACCAGATTATGCCCGGATGTGGCAGGCGCAAGACAGCCGGGCGTGAAATTTGCCCGGTGCACGGCGATTTGCACAGCATGCTGTCCCAAATGTATCGCCCGGCACCCCGATTGGCCGGTTTTGCCCCTGCGGCGCCAGCCGCTGCTGCGAATATGGCGGCGCCAGCCGCTGCTGCGAATATGGCGCGATCAGGCAATGACGGGGCGGCGGTGCCATGGCACTTTGCGCATCGGGCCATCGGCCTTTGTTGCCAGCAGGAGATCACCGATCATGCGCAAAATTGTGTTTGCCGCCGTGGCCATCGCCAGTGTCGCAATCGCGCTGGCCCCTTCGCTGGCGGATGCGCGCATGTCGCACCATCGCCATTATCACATGGGCAGAAGCCACCACCGCCATATCTGATTGCAGGCGCCCCAGGTTGCGGCAGGGGACCGCGCCACCTGCCGAATGGTCAGGCCGCCGGCTGCACCACGCGCCGGCCCGACAGCGAATTGGGGCCGGCCTCGATCAGATCGACCTCGACCAGATCGCCGATCGCGGCCTCGTCGCTGAAATGGACCGATTGCAGCCAGGGTGATTTGCCCAGCCATTGCCCCGGCTGGCGGCCGCGCCGTTCCACCAGCACGGTGCAGCGCCGGCCAACCGAAGCGCGGTTGAACGCCAACTGGTCACGGTTGATGCGGTCCTGCAGCCGCGCCAGGCGCTCGTCCATCACTTCGGGGGCGATCTGCCCGTCCATCGCTGCCGCCGGTGTGCCGGGGCGCGGCGAATATTTGAAGCTGAACGCCTGCGCATACCCGGCGGCATCGATGATCGCCAGGGTATCGGCAAATTCGGCCTCGGTCTCGCCGGGGAAGCCGACAATGAAATCGCCCGACAGCGCAATATCGGGGCGGGCCGCGCGCACCCGCTCGATCAGCCGCAGATAGCTTTCGGCGCTGTGGCTGCGGTTCATCGCTTTCAGCACCCGATCATTGCCCGATTGCACCGGCAGATGCAGAAACGGCATCAGCTTGGGATTGTCGGCATGCGCGGCGATCAGCGCATCGTCCATGTCGGCCGGATGGCTGGTGGTATAGCGGATTCGCGCCAGATCGGGAATGCGCGCCAGCGCCTCGGCCAGGCCCGCCAGCCCGATCGCCCGCCCGCCAGGGGCCGCGCCGGTCCACGCATTGACATTCTGGCCCAGCAGCGTGATTTCGCGCGCGCCGCCATCGACCAGCGCCTGCGCCTCATCCACCAGATCGGCAAAGGGGCGCGAAATTTCCGCGCCGCGCGTATAGGGCACCACGCAATAGGTGCAGAACTTGTTGCAGCCTTCCTGGATGGTCAGGAACGCGGTCGGGCCCGATTTGCGCCGTTTGGGCAGCGCGGCAAATTTCGCCTCGGCCGGCATGTCGGTTTCGGTTTCGCGCCCGCCGGCCACGGCCGCCGCCACCATCTGCGGCAGGCGGTGATAGGCCTGCGGGCCAACCACCACGCGCACCGACGGCGCACGCGCCATGATTTCGGGCCCTTCGGCCTGGGCCACGCAGCCGGCCACCGCAATCAGCGGGGTCGTGCCGTCTTCGCGGCGCAGCCGGCCGATGTCGGAATAGACCTTTTCGGTGGCCTTTTCACGGATGTGGCACGTGTTCAGCACTACCAGATCGGCGTTTTCGCGCACGTCGGTGGCGGTCATGCCTTCGGCCGTCAGCAGTTCGGCCATGCGTTCGCCGTCATAGACGTTCATCTGGCAGCCGAAGCTTTTGACATGAAAGGTGCGGGGCGGGGTGCGGGTCGACATAGACCGCGCCCCTTACGGCAGAATCCGCCACCGCGCCACAGCGTTCCCGCGCCCCCGATCTTTCTGCTTCAATCCGGGTTTCTGGGTCAATCCGGGTTTCTGCGTCAATCCGGGTTTCTGCGCCAAACCGGCGCGGCATTCCGGTCAGGCGGCGTCGGTCCTGGGCGGCACATAGCCGATCTGGCCCACGGCATGGGCAAAGGGGCGCACGGATTCGCCCAGTTGCGCCTCAAGCGCGGGCAGGATGCGCGCGCGCGCCTCGGCGGCGATGGCTTTGCGCCCGCCGTAATCGCGCGGATCGAACGGTTCGAGAAAAAACACCTCAAGCTTGAACGACCCGCGCCGCGCCAGCACGCGCTTGGCATTGTCAACACCGGCCTCGGTGCCGATCCAGCCGATCCATTCGCCAATATCGCCGCCGTAATCGAGCACCACCGGCTGCACCAGCACACCCGGCGGTGGCGGCTCCAGCACGCGCAGCATCGCGGTCTTGAACGGTAGCAACGATTTGCCATCGGTGGTCGTGCCTTCGGGAAACACGGTGACCGACCAGTTGTCGGCCAGCGCCTCGCGCAGGCGGTTGATCTGGTCGGCCACGCCCAGCCGGTCTTCGCGGCTGACGAACACGGTGCGGTTGATCCGCGCCAGCCAGCCGACCAGCGGCGCCGTGGCCAGCTCTGCCTTGGCCACAAAGGCCGTGCCGCTGGCTCCGCCGAGCGCCAGAATATCCATCCACGACAGGTGGTTGGCAATATAGAACACATCGCGTTTCAGCGGCACGCCGTGGATGCGCAGCCGCGCGCCACACAGCCGGCAGGCCACGCGCAGAAAGATCTTGGGGAACGGCGATCCGTACTGGACCTGACGAAAGGCATAGTGCAGCGGCACGCAGACGCTCAGCGCCAGCGCCAGCGCGATCGCGCGCAGCACGATCCGCAACCACCCCATCCACGATATCGGTTCACCGCGTTCGGGACCGACCTTGCGACGGCGGAACCTAAGTTTCGCGGCCAAGCTTGACACCATACAACTCCATGCGGTGGTCAACCAGGCGATAGCCCAGCTTTTCGGCGATCTGGCGTTGCAACGCTTCCAGCTCCGGGTCAACGAATTCGATCACTTTGCCGCTTTCGACATCGATCAGGTGATCGTGATGCGCTTCGGGCGTGGCTTCATAACGGGCGCGGCCGTCGCCGAAATCGTGGCGATCGAGAATCCCCGCCTCTTCGAACAGGCGCACGGTGCGATAGACCGTGGCGATCGAAATGCGCGGATCGCGCGCGGCGGCGCGTTCGTGCAGCTTTTCCACATCGGGATGGTCATCGCTTTCCGACAGCACGCGCGCGATCACGCGCCGTTGTTCGGTGATGCGCAGACCCCGTTCGGCACAAAGGGCTTCGATGTCGATTGGCTGGTGCACGTGTGATCCGCAAGTGGAGCAGGGTTGGCCGCATGATAGGCGCTGGGGCCAAGACTGCAACTGCCCGGTGTTCGGGAATGGTGTCCGGGAATGGGAGGCGGGAATGGGAGACGGGAATGGCAGGCGGGCGCAAGATACGAAAATGGCCGCAGGGCGCAGATGGCAAGCCCGCCATGGGTCGGCGGGGGCCATCGGCCATGCGGCCATTTCGGCATCAGCCCTGCGGCCGTTTCAGAAACGTCCATGCGGCCGTTTCAGAAGCGTGCCAGCGCGGGCCTTTGCGCCCGCGCAGACCGGATCAGATGGCGGCTTTGGCGCGGCCGCGCTTGGGCGCAGGCTTGCGGCCGAGACCGATCTTCTTGGCCAGTTCGCGGCGCTTTTCGGCATAGGCCGGCGCGACCATCGGATAGTCGGCGGGCAGATTCCAGCGCGCGCGATACTGGTCCGGCGTCAGGTTGTAGCGCGTTGCAAGGTGCCGCTTGAGCATCTTGAGCTTCTTGCCATCTTCCAGACAGATGATGTGGTCGTTCTTGACCGAAGCGCGGATCGAAACGGCCGGTTCCGGCATCGGTTCGGCCTGCGGTTCTGCAGGCTTCAGCCCGGCGAGCGCGTTGTAGACATTGCTGATCAAAGTCGCGAGGTCACCAACCGCAACGCTGTTGTTGCTGACATGGGCTGCGACGATGTCCGAGGTAAGGGTGATCAGCGTCTCGCGCAGATCATTTTCAATTTCAGTCATGCGAACCGACCTTTCTACTGTATGTGCGGTTTTTTCTGATTTTTACCAGACTTTTGATTCCGCTGGATTTTTCACCGATCCGGCAGATCGACTCTCCCATCAGATTACCGCCATATAGGATCTATTTTTCGATGCGCAATCCGTAATTGTTGCGACAACATGAAAATCCGGGGAAAATTTCATGATGAAACGCTGATTTCTTGCAGTCAGTCGATCACCAATTCCTGCGTGATCGCATCGACTCTGTCGCCGTTCGACATGCGATAATACCGGGGCCTTATTCCAATCGGCCGAAAGCCATGCGCAGCATAGAGAATGCCGGCGGAATTGTTCCGCCGCATCTCCAAAAAAAGCCTTTTCTTGCCACGTTGGCGGCAATCATCAATAAATAGTGCCAAAAGTGCATGGCCAAGCCCGCGCCGGCGCCAGGACGGGGCAATCGCGAACAGCAAAAGTTCCTCTTCATCGAACAGCCCGCGCGACAGGCTGAAGCCGGCAACGTCGTCGTGCGGCCCGGGCCCGACAATCCCGCCGGGGGTTATCAGCGCATAATGCGTGCCGGCCAGCAGCAGCGCGTCGCTGACCTGCCGGCGGTTCCACGCTTCGCCGAATTCGGGCGGAAACGCCTGCGCCATGACCTCCATGATACGGTCGACATCGTCTGCTGGCGCAAGCACGCGGGGTAACCGTTGCGGTTCAGGCCGGCGCGGGTGCGCGCACCCGGGCATCGGGCGCGCGGCCATAGACGGGCGCGGTGTCATCGCGCCACGCGGCGCGGGGCAACAGTACGAATTGGCGCGCATCGGGCCGCAGCACCAGCGCGCGTGTGCCGCTTGCCAGCGCCAGCGCGTCGGCCTGGCTGCCTGCGGCCAAAGGCGCGGTGGCGCGGGCGATCACATCGGCCGGGGGCAGCGAAACCGGCGCGCCTGCGGGAAGGCCGGATGCGGCAAAGGGCTGGAAAAACCATTCGCCGTGGCCGCCTGTCATCACCACGTCGATCGCGCCATCGGGATCATGCGCGGCGGCGCGCGCCATGGCCGCCACCAGATCGAGGCAGTGATAGCCGCCCACCGGCGCGTCCCAGGCCAGCCCCAGCGCACGCGCCGCAGCGATGCCGACGCGAATTCCGGTGAAGCTGCCCGGGCCCAGATTGACCATGATCCGCCCGGCGCGGCCGCGATCGGGCAGCGCGGCAATCATCGGCACCAGCCGTTCGGCATGGCCCCGGCCCAGTTCGGCATGATCGCCCGCGATCAGCGCGAGCCCATCGAACAGCGCGACCGAACAGGCCTCGGTCGCCGTGTCGATGACCAGTGTTCGCATCTGCCGCGCCTGAAAGGATCAGGCGATCTGGTTGAACGTGGCGAAATCGGGGCGCGGGCTGCGCGGAAAGATCGTTGCCGGATCGCCATAGCCCAGCGTCGAAATGAAATTCGACCGCACGCGGGGCGTATCGCCAAAGAACGCGGCATCGACCGCAGCGTTGTCAAAGCCCGACATCGGCCCGGTATCCAGCCCCAGCGCGCGCGCGGCCATGATGAAATAGGCGCCCTGCAGCGATGAATTGCGGAATGCGGACACTTCGCGCGCCGCCTCGCTGCCGGCAAACCAGCTTTTTGCGTCGGCATGGGGAAACAGCCAGGGCAGCTGTTCGTGAAAATCGATGTCCATGCCGATGATCACGCTGACCGGCGCCTGGCGCACTTTGTCGGGGTTTGTGCCACCGGTGAGCGCGGCCAGCTTTTCCTTGGCGGCATCGGTAACGCACCAGACCAGCCGGGCGGGCATCTGGTTGGCCGAAGTCGGCCCCATTTTCATCAGATCCCAGATCGCGATCAACTGATCCTGGCTGACCGGGCGATCGAGATAGCCATTGTAGGTGCGCGCCGTGCGAAACAGCTGATCGAGGGCATCATCCGAAAGCGGCTGGGTCATGGGTGGCACTTTCACAAAGGGCATTCAGGCGGCGCGCACTTCGTTCACTTCGGGAACGTAGTGCTTCAGCAGCGATTCGATCCCGTTTTTCAGCGTCGCCGTCGAAGACGGGCAGCCGGCGCAGGCACCCTGCATGCGCAGATAGACCACGCCATCGCGGAACCCGCGATAGGTGATGTCTCCGCCATCGTTGGCCACCGCCGGGCGCACGCGCGTTTCGATCAGGTCCTTGATCTGGTCGATCACGTCGGCATCGGCCGGATCATCGGCGACGCCGTCGTAATCATCCGCTTCGGGCACGGCAAAGCCGGCGCTTGCCGCATGGAACAGCGGCGCCTGCGCGGCGAAATGATCGAGCAGAACCGCGAGCACTTGCGGCTTGGCATCGCTCCATTGCGCGCCGGGGGCGATGGTTACGGCCACGAAATCGCGCCCGAACAACACCCCGGTTACATCGCCGAGCGAAAACAGCGCTTCGGCCAGGGGCGAAGCCGCAGCCTCTTCGGCGGACGTGAATTCGCGCGTGCCTGCGGTCATGACCAGTTCACCGGGCATGAACTTCAGCGTGGCGGGGTTGGGCGTGGTTTCGGTTTCGATGAACATGCCATTGCATTTAGGACGGGGGGGGCAGCGGTCAAGGGGCGCCGGGGGCTGGAACGCGGCGAAATCGCGCATCGCGCACGAATTAGGGCGCGCGCCGCACCATTTCCGGCTGGCGGGGCCATTCCCGGCTCTCTATGCGATCGCGCATGAAGCAAACTCTTTCGCGAATCGCCCCCGTTCTTGGTGCGCTGCTGCTTGGCGCGCCGATCCCCGCTGATGCTGCGCCTGCTGCGGCGCCTGCCCATGCTGCGGCGCCTGGCCATGCCGCTGCGCCCGCGCCGGCGATCATCACGCTGCCGCTGCAGCCGACGGTGGGCACAGACATGCGCGGCTGTTCGGCAAAGACCGCATCGGGGCTGGGCTATGAAACGCTGCGCACCGGCACCGGGCCAAAACCCGGCAAGACCGATTTCGTGCTGATCAACTATATCGGCTATCTGGCCAGCGACGGCACGGTGTTTGACCAGAACCGCGCGACGCCGCTGGGGCTGGACCAGGTCATCCCCGGCTTTGCCGAAGGCCTGCAACTGATGCCGCGCGGCAGCATCTGGCGGCTTTGCGTGCCGGCGGCGCTGGGCTATGGCGCGCGCGGCGCAGGCGCAGCGGTGCCGGCCAACGCGGATCTGATTTTCCAGATCGAGCTGGTCGATTCCAAGACCGCGGCCGAAATCGAAGTGATCCGCAAGGCGCAGGACGGCCCGACCCCCGAGCCGCAAGCCACTCCGCCAGCCGCCACCCCGCCAGCTTCACACTGATCCCGGGCACTGGTCCGGGCCACTTTCCCGGGTCTGGCCCCTGTTGCGCGGGTTTCGCCCGCAAGGGGTGGTGTTGCGGCTGCCTTATTCATTGGCCCTTCATTTCGGGCCAGCCTATAAGTGGCGCATGATATCCTTGCGTCGGCGCCCGGGGCGCTTCGGTCTTGCCGTCTCGCTGCTGGTGTGTGCCTTTGCCGGCACCGCGCTGGCGCCGCAGGAGGCATTGGCCGCGCCGCGCCGCGCGGCGGTTGCGCACAAGGCGCCCGCCGTGCCCGAGGCAAAGGGCCCCTGGCTCTATGCCGGGTCAGACGTGCCGCACGATCCGCAATGGACATTCGGCGTGCTGCCCAACGGGCTGCGCTATGCCGTGCGCCACAATGGCGTGCCACCGGGCCAGGTTTCGATCCGCATCGTCGCCGATGTCGGATCGTTGTATGAAACCGATGCGCAGCGCGGCTATGCCCACCTGATCGAGCATCTGAGCTTTCGCGATTCGAAATATCTCAAATCGGGTGAGGCGATTCCCACCTGGCAAAAGCTGGGCGCGACATTCGGCAGCGACACCAATGCCGAAACCAGCCCGACCCAGACGACGTACAAGCTCGATCTGCCCGGCGCCACGCCGGCCACGCTCGATGAAACGTTCAAGCTGTTGTCCGGCATGATTTCGGCGCCGATTTTCACGCCGCAGGGCGTCCAGACCGAAGTGCCGATCGTGCTGGCCGAAATGCGCGAGCGCCAGGGCGCCGAAACGCGCGTGGTCGAGGCAACGCGGGCGACGTTCTTTACCGGGCAGCCACTTGCCAACCGGTCCCCCATCGGCACGGTCGCCACGCTGGAGGCGGCAACGTCGGACAGCATCAAGGCCTTTCACGACAAATGGTACCGGCCCGACAACACCGTGGTGGTGGTGGTGGGCGATGCCGATCCGGCCGCTCTGGTGGCCGAAATCACCAGGTGGTTCGGCGATTGGCAGGGCATCGGGCCAAAGCCCGCGCAGCCCGATTTCGGCGAGCCCAGGGCGCCGGCAGCCAAATCACCCTCAGACTGCCAATCACCACCCTGCAAAACAGGTCATTTGGGTGATACCATCCCCGTTGGCGAGACGGCGGTGATTGTCGAACCCGATCTGCCGCGCGTGTTCAATGCCGCGATCCTGCGGCCCTGGCACAAAGTGAATGACACGATCGTCTATAACCAGGGCAATATCACCGACCGGCTGGCGCTGGCGCTGATCAACCGCCGGCTTGAGGCAAAGGCGCGCGGTGCGGCCAGCTATCTGTCGGCCCAGGTCGATCAGAACCGTTTCAGCCGATCGGCCGATGCCACGGTGATCACCGTTACCCCGCTGGGCGATGACTGGAAAACCGCGGTGCGCGATGTGCGCGCGGTGATCGCCGATGCGTTGACCACCCCGCCGAGCGAGGCCGACATCGCGCGCGAAGTGGCCGAATTCGATGTGGCCTACAAAGTGCCGGTGGAAACGCAGGAAACCCAGGCCGGGTCGAAACTGGCCGATGAAATTGCCGAAGCGGTCGATATCCGCGAAACCGTGGCCAATCCCGACACGGTCTATGGCATTTTCCGCAAGTCCATTCCGCTGTTCACCCCGCAACGGGTGCTGGCGCATACCCGCGCGCTGTTTGTCGGCACGGTGGAGCGTGCGGTGCTGGTAACCCCGCGCGGCCAGGACGGCACCGCCGCCGATGTGCGCACCGCCATGCTGGCGCCGGTCGATGCCGCCGCGGGCAGCCGCATCACCTCGAAAAAACTGGCCTTTTCCGACCTTCCGCCGATCGGCACCCCGGGCAAAGTGGTGGAAGCGATCCCCACCGGGCTGCTGGCGATCGAACGGATCACGCTGTCGAACGGGGTTCGCGTGCTGCTGTGGCCCAACGATGCCGAACCGGGCCGGATCATCGCGCGGGTGCGCTTTGGCGGCGGCTATGCGGTGATCGATCCGAAAGACGCGGTCTATGCCCCGCTGGGCGAGGCGGCGCTGATGGACAGCGGCTTTGCCACCTATGGCCGCGAAGATCTTGACCGCCTGGCGACAGGGCGCAAGCTGAGCCTGGATTTCGATATCAGCGACAAGACTTTCGGGTTCTATCTCGATACCCGGCCGGCCGATCTGGCCGATCAGCTGTATCTTTTTGCGGCAAAGCTGGCGATGCCGCGCTGGGACGATCATCCGGTGATCCGTGCGCTGGCGGCGGCGCGGCTGAATTATGAAAGCACCAACGGATCGCCGATGCGCGTGCTGCAGCGCGATCTGCCCTGGCTGATCCGCGATGGCGATCCGCGTTTTGCCCAGCCCAATCCGGCCGAACTGGCCAAGGCCACGCCCGAAGGGTTCCGCCGGGTGTGGGAACCGTTGCTGCGCCAGGGGCCGATCGAGGTTGACCTGTTTGGCGATTTCAAGCGCGAGGATGCGATTGCCGCGCTGGAACGCACGTTTGGCGCGCTGCCGATGCGCACGCCGCTGCCGCCGGCGGTGCTGGCGCCGCATCTGCCCGCACACAATGAAACGCCGCTGGTGCTGACGCATCGTGGCGATGCCGATACCGCCGCCGCGCTGGTGGCCTGGCCCACCGGGGGCGGGCGCATGGCGATCCGCGAATCGCGCCAGCTGGAATTGCTCGCGCAGATTTTCCAGAACCGGCTGTTTGACGTGATGCGCGAAAAGATCGGCGCCAGCTATGCCCCGCAAGTCAGCTCGGCCTGGCCGCTCGATCTGCCCAGCGGGGGCTATTTCGCGGCGACCACGCAATTGCGCCCGCGCGATCTGCCCGCGTTTTTTGCCGCCGCCGAAAAGATTGCCGCCGATCTGGCCGCCACGCCGCCCAGCGCGGATGAAATCGCCCGCGTGACCGAGCCGATGAAGCAGTGGATCACCCGGCTGGCCACGGGCAACCAGTTCTACCTCGACCAGTTGCAGGGCGGTGCGATGGAACCGCGCAAGCTGCCCGACCTGCTGGCGATCATGACCGATTCCGCATCGACCACGCCCCAGGCGATGCAGGATCTGGCCAGGCGCTATCTGCGCGCCGATGCCAGCTGGAAACTGCAAGTGGTGCCCGAAAAGCGCTGACTGCTGCTGCTCCCTTTGCTTTTGCCGGCGCGCTCGCCAATCTGGCGGGTTCGGTCGGCTGTCGGCCGCATCCAAGGGACAAGGAACAGTGGCAAGCAACTGGAATGCGCATAGCTGGCGCGGAGATTACGGGGACAGTATACTACGAAGATTACGGCGAAGATTACGGGGGATTACGGGGACAGTATACTACGGGGGATTACAGGGACAGTATACTAAATTCTCCCCTTCAGCGGAATTCCCCCTTGAGGTTTCGCGGCTTGGGCAATTTAGTATACTGTCCCTGAAATTCATCGCCACCCCTTTCGCGACGCGCGCGTCCCCGCTAAAGGCGCTCCGCACATAAGACGAAGATTGCCCACGGGAGGGGACCGATTCATGCGCTCACGACTAGCATGTGGCATTATTTTTTTGGCGCTGGCCTCGTCGGGTGCCAGGTGTGAAACGCTGATCATCGTCCCCGATCGTGTTTTCACCGCTCAGGACAGGACCGCTCACGCGGGCTGGAAAGTGCTCGTAGACGGCGAGACCATCCAGGCGGTCGGCCCGGACATCGTCGCGCCTCCGGGAACGCGGACGCTGCAGTTGCCCGGCACAACCCTACTGCCAGGCTTGATTGATCTTCACTCGCATCTGTTCCTCCATCCCTACAGCGAGACCTTGTGGGATGATCAAGTCCTCAAGGAGCAACTGCCTTATCGCGTCCTGGCAGCCGCAAACCACGCCCGGGACACCCTGCATGCCGGCTTCACCACATTGCGGGATCTTGGCACCGAAGGCGCCGGCAACTCCGACGTGGTGCTGAAACAGGCGATTGAGGCCGGCCTTGTGCAGGGCCCGCGGCTGCAAGTGGTGACCCGGGCCATCGTCGCGACCGGCGCTTATGGTCCGGCTCGCCGGGACTACACCATCAGCGACCTTCCGCAGGGCGCCGAAGAAGCGTCCGGGGCCGATGGCATTGTCACCGCCGTGCGTCACCAGGCCGCAGCTGGCGCCGATTGGATCAAACTCTATGCCGACTACCAGATCGGACCCAACGGCGAGACCCTACCCGCCTTTTCGCAGGAAGAACTGACCGCCGCTGTTACCAAAGCTCACGACCTTGGCCGCAAAGTCGCCGCCCATGCGGAATCGGACGAGGGCATGCGCCGGGCGGTTGTGGCGGGGGTCGACACCATCGAGCATGGCAAGGGCGGATCGGAGGCGACCTTTCGCCTGATGGCCAAGGCCGGCGTCGCTTATGTCCCGACCCTGACCGAGGTGGAATATTACGGAATCTACTTCCACGGGTATATACCCGGCAAAACGCCTCCGACCGCAGACATGGCGAACAGTGAACGGGCGTTCCGCGCCGCGCGATCGCTTGGCGTAACCATCGCGTCAGGTTCCGATGTGGGCGTGTATCCGCATGGCGAAAACGCCCGCGAACTTGTCTGGATGGTGCGCTATGGCATGGCGCCAGCCGAAGCGCTTATGGCCGCCACGGCGACCGATGCCGCCGTCTTGGGAGAAGGTAAGCGTCTGGGCAAAGTGCAGCCTGGCTTTATCGCCGACCTGGTGGCGGTGTCCGGGGACCCGACAGTCGACATCAGTGCGGTGGCCCATCCTGTCTTCGTCATGAAGGGCGGCCAGATCGTGCGGGCGCCGGCCGTCGCGGACACGCCCCGACCTTAAGAGACCAAGGCCCTGCCCTGACCGCGACGCGGCAAGGTCAATACCACTCCGGGAACTGACGATGTATGGTGCCAGTTTGATTGCCGCTGCACTTGCCCTCCTGTTCGCCTGCGGCCTGGGCTTTGGCATGGGCCGCGCGCGGCTGTGCCTGGTCACCGCGACCCATGACTTCGTCTTCGCGGCTGATCCCGGCGGATTGCGTCTCCAGGCATTGGCCATCTGCGCCATGGCATTCCTGTTCGGAAGCGAACTGATGCTTGGAATGCACCGGCTACCCCTGCCAATGGCGGGCGCGGGCGTTGGCCTGGTCCCGGTGGGCGCAGCGCTTATCGCCATTGGGTTCATCCTCAACGATGGCTGCTATCTTGGCAGCGTCAGCTTTCTTGGCCAGGGCAAGCTTCGATACCTCTTCACCCTGATCGGCATTTACCTGGCCGAGTTGATTTCGGTCCCAAGGCGGCTGATGTTCATCGAACGGGAGAGCCTGGTCCCGCAGATGTCGATTCCACCCTTGGCCACCGCCGCTGCCGTGTTCGCAGTCCTCGCATGGGTCGCTCTCGGCCCGAAGGCGAATGCGGGCGGCAGCCAGCGAATGTGGGGCGTGATCATTGCGAGCGTTTCGGCGCTGTTGATGTTCTCGATCCTGCCCGGCTGGAGCTACGGCGCAACGATTGCCGGTCTCGCCCGTTCGGGCGTGCTTGATCTCGGTCTCCCACAACTCGCCGGCGTGACGCTGTTCCTTGGGGCGATCATCGCCAGTGTGACGTCTGGACAGTGGCGACTGGAACTGCCTGGACTGAGCGGCGTCGTCAGATGCCTGTCGGGCGGTTACATCATGCAGACCGGGGCGCAGATAGTGCCCGGCGGGACCGACACCTGGCTGTTCTGGACCATTCCGGGCGGAGGCCTTCACGGCGTGATTGCTTATGCCGTTGTTGTCCCGATCACGATTGCCTGGTGGTGGATACACCGCAGCCTCACCCGGGTCAGGGCAGTGGGAGCATGAGTGTCGCCAAGCAAGGGCAGCGGACGCGCACGGCGCGGGGCCAACACTTGACCGGTAGGTGCGCGGATCGTGCTGGGAGAAAGGGACGAGGATCATGATCAACAGGTTTGCCATCGCGCTGGCGTGGGGGGTGGCACTGTTTAGCCATTCCGCCGGAGCTAAAGCGCACCTGCCAAGGGCTGCAGCCTGCGTGCTGTCCGTGCAGGAAACGTCGGGTCAACTGGGTATCGTCTCGTCGGGCGGTGCAATGGTGGCGACGATACCGATCAGTGAGCGGCCCCATGAGATCGCCGTCACGCTAAACGGCAACACCGCACGCTCAGGCGGTGTGCTTGGCGGCGTCGATCTCGCCGACGCCGGTGAGTGTGAACGCGCCGGTGCCGGGCAGTTCAATCCGCAACTCCAGCGTGCCGCCAGCGGCCTCGACGAACCGGCGCAGCGTGGAGAGGTAGAGATCGGTCTGGCGCTCGATCTTGAGCACCGAAGGCTGCTTGACCCCCAGGCGTTGGGCGATCTGTTCCTGGCTGCGCGCGGCGAGCTTGCGGAGCGCCTTGAGGCCCTCGATCTCGCGCAACTGTTCAGCCGCGCGCGCCTCGATCCGGGCGCGGCGTTCCGGCGTCAGCTTCGCCATCACCTCGTCATGCGTGCGTGCCATGGTCACTTTCCTTTCAACGTATCGAGATGCTCGGCGAACCGGGCATCGGCCTTGGCGATGAGCCCCTTGTAGAACCGTTTCTGCACCACCCCGCTCTTGTCGCCCGCCACCAGGATGATGGCCGGCGTTCAGGATCGAACGCGAAGGCCACCCGCCACACCCCGTCATCGGCGCGGAACCGCAGTTCCTTCATGTTGGCGTATTTCGATCCCGCCAACGTGTCGGCGTGCGGACGCCCGAGCGACGGCCCCAGCGCGATCAACAACTCAGCCGTGACCAGCAGGCTATCCTGCACCTCCTCGGCCAGCGCCTCCATCTCGGGCAGGAACGCATCGTGATAGAGAACCGTCCAAGTCATGCGACATCATACCTCATGGGCTATATTTTGTCCATAGGCCAGAGGCTATGCTTCCTCGCCCGCTTCGAGCGTGAGGGCGGGGGTTTCCGGGGGTTTCCCGGACAGTATACGAAATTCAACCCTGCGGAGCGTTCCCCGCAATCCTGCCGCAACCGCATGCCAATGCAAGCGCCGCGTGCGGGGATGGATGGATGCCGGCTGAAGGCCGGCATGACGATCTGTCGGGCTTTGGGGCTGGCGCCGGGCTGAGGGGCGCGCAGGTCCGGACGGTCAAGGGTTCAAAGGGCCCCCTGCCCTTTGCCGCCGGAGGCTCCTGATCGGTCTTTCCGGATCGGCTGAAACCCCGCCCCCTTGCTCCAACACCAGAACCCCGATCACCCTGATCGCAAAGCATCGCTTTGCAAATCCCGCCCGACGCGCCTATTTGCGCTGCTTCGCCCCCTGGCCAATGGTGTGCCCGGGGGCCAGGGATGATTGAACGTGGCGACCAACTGGAATGCGCGCACATGGCGCGGGGCAGAAGCGCGGCACATGCCGAGCTATCCGGATGCGGACAAACTGGCGGCGGTGGAAACCACGCTGACCAGCTTTCCGCCGCTGGTTTTTGCCGGTGAAGCCCGCGCGCTGAAGGCCGATCTGGCCGAAGTGGCGGCCGGGCGCGGTTTCGTGTTGCAGGGCGGGGATTGCGCCGAAAGCTTTGCCGAATTCCACCCCAACAACATCCGCGACACGTTCCGCGTGCTGCTGCAGATGGCCGTGATCCTGACTTTTGCCAGCAAGCAGCCGGTGATCAAGGTGGGCCGCATGGCTGGCCAGTTTGCCAAGCCGCGGTCTTCGCCGATGGAGCGCCAGGGCGATGTCGAACTGCCCAGCTATCTGGGTGACAATATCAATGGCATCGATTTCACCCCCGAATCGCGCATTCCCGATCCGGACCGGATGCTGCGCGCCTATAGCCAGGCGGCGGCCACGCTGAACCTGCTGCGCGCGTTTGCCACGGGCGGCTATGCCAATCTGCGCCAGGTGCACCAGTGGACGCTCGATCATATCGGCAAAAGCCCGTGGGCGGCGAAATTTGCCGAAATGGCGGACAAGATCGGCGAAGCGCTGGATTTCATGGAGGCCTGCGGGGTCAATCCCGCAACCGTGCCGCAATTGCAGGGCACCAGCTTCTACACCAGCCACGAAGCGTTGCTGCTGCAATACGAAGAAGCGATGACGCGGCAGGATTCGCTGACCGGCAAGTGGTACGACACCAGCGCGCACATGCTGTGGATCGGCGATCGCACCCGGTTCGAAGGTTCGGCGCATGTCGAATTCCTGCGCGGGGTGGACAATCCGATCGGCGTGAAATGCGGGCCCAGCCTGTCAGCCGATGTGCTGATCCGCCTGCTCGATACGCTCAATCCGGGCCGCGAGGCCGGCCGGATCACGCTGATCAGCCGGTTCGGGCATGACAAAGTCGAATCCGGCCTGCCGCCGCTGGTTCGCGCGATTGCGCGCGAAGGCCATCCGGTGGTGTGGTCGTGCGATCCGATGCACGGCAACGTGATCAAGGCCGACAACGGGTACAAGACGCGGCCGTTCGACCGCATCCTGACCGAAGTGAAGGGCTTTTTCGCGGTGCACCGCGCCGAAGGCACCCATGCCGGCGGCATCCACATCGAAATGACCGGGCGCGACGTGACCGAATGCACCGGCGGCGCCGTGGCGATCAGCGAAGAGGCCCTGGCCGACCGCTATCACACCCATTGCGACCCCCGCCTGAACGCGGCGCAATCGATCGAACTGGCATTCCTGCTGGCCGAAGCGATCAATCTGGAACGCGCAGGGGCCAAGGCCGAAGCGGCCTGAAGCACGCCATTGCGGCATGAAACGGGGCGCGCGGCGGGCAACTGCCGTGCGCCCTTTTCGTTTTTGCAGGCCAGATTGGCGCAAGTTCGCCCTTGCGCGCGCCCGCGGTCCTGTTCCACACCTTTGCCGGTTTGGCAGGGAGTGAATGATGGCGGGCGGCGCGTGGAACCGGGGTCTTGCTGCGCTCTTGCCGATCGGTCTGGCGCTGTCTGCGCCCGCGTTTGCTGCCGATCCGCCGGCATCTCCTGCTGTGGCCACCACCCCCCCTGCCACCACCCCAGCCGCCACCACTCCAGCCGCCACGCCGCCTGCTCGGCGCGAGCGGCCGCCGCGCATTCCCACCGCCGATTTCGCCGTGCGGCCGCAATTGACCGCGCCGGTGCTTTCGCCCGACGGGCTGCACCTGGCCGCGCGGTTCACGGTGAAGGGGGAGGAAAGGTTGGCGGTGGCCGATCTGACGGGCAAAGTGCTGACGCAATTGCTCAGCATTCCCAAAAAGACCGATCTGGTCCGCTATTTCTGGGCGGGCAACGGCACGCTGATCGCGGTGTTGGGCTCCACCGTGCCGTGGTTCGCTGACGAAGGCTATGCCACGCGGCTGTTCGCGTTTGATGTCGCCACCGGCAAATCGCACGTGCTCGACAACCGGATCATGGGCCTGAAGGGCGATGACGTGCTGTGGAGCGATCCCGAAGGAAAAACGCTGCTGATGGCGTTCCAGGGGTCGGTTTATGATTTTCCCGCCGTCTACAGCATGGATGTCGCCACCAACCGCGCCAAGCGGGTGAGCGACGATCATGGCGATATCTGGGACTGGTATGCCGACAGCAGCGGCGTCGTGCGCTATGGCTTTGGCTATACCGGCGAACACACCTGGCAAATGGTCTATCGCAGCGGGCCGGCCGACAAGTTCAAGGTCGTGCTGAAAGGCAACGACGACAAGGACGATGACAGCGTGATCGACAGCGTCGTGCGCCTGTCCCAGGGCAGCGACACGGGCTATACGCTGGCGCGCGGGGCCGACAGCCCGTTCTGGGCGCTGTACGAATATGATTTTGCCAGGCATGCGCGGGGCAAGCTGGTTTATGCCGCGCCCGGCGCGGATGTCGATCTGGCCACGGTCAGCGATGACGGGCAGAAACTGATTTCGGCGCAATTCACCGATGATCGCAACCGCATCCGCTGGTTTGACGAAAAGCTGGCCACGCTCCAGGCCGATCTCGACAAGGCGGTGGGCGCCGATCGCCAGGTCTGGATCGCCTCGCACAGCCGCAATTACGAAACGCTGGTGGTTGCGGTGGGCGGCGCTTTGGATCCCGGTGCCTATTACCTGTACCAGCAGGCCGCAGGCGTGATGAAACGCTTTTCCCAATCGAACGATCGGCTGAAAGCCAGCGAGCTCGCGATCACGAACTATGTGCATTACAAGGCGCGCGACGGGCAGGTTCTCGCGGCCTATCTCACATTGCCGGTGGGGCGCCCGGCCAAAGGGCTGCCGCTGATCATCCACCCGCACGGCGGCCCGTTCGGGATACGCGACGAAGGTGATTTTGACGAAGAAGTGCAGTTTTACGCCAACCGTGGCTATGCCGTGCTGCAACCGCAGTTCCGCGGATCGGGCAGTTTCGGCAAGGCGTTTGAAGATGCAGCCAAAGGCCAGTGGGGCCGCGCCATGCAGGACGATCTGGACGACGGGATGGACTGGCTGGCCGCGCAGGGCACGATCGATGCCAAACGCGTCTGCGTGATCGGGACCAGCTATGGCGGCTATGCCGCGCTGTGGGCGGCCACGCGCAATCCCGAACGCTATCGCTGCGCCGCCAGCTTTGCCGGGATCAGCGATGTGCCCAAATGGCTGAAATATTCCGGCCGGTTCGAAGGCACAAAGCATCGCGAAAACTGGCGCGCGCAGCTGCAGGGTGACAAGACGTTTGACCTGAAGACGGTGTCGCCGATTTATACTGTCGACCGGCTGAAAGTGCCGGTGCTGATTGCGCATGGCGATGCCGATACGCGCGTGCCGTTCAAGCAGAGCAAGCAATATGCCGACGCGCTGACCGCCGCGGGCAAGGTCCACGAATTCTACACCATCGCCGATGAAGGCCACGGCTTTACCAAGGCCGACAACGAACAGCTGTGGCTGGACAAGCTCGACGCATTTCTGGCGAAGTATAATCCGGCAGATTGAGTGTCTGACCCGAAACTCCGTTTCGGGAAGTCGGTACCGGCCCGCTCCCCCACCCGACCACCCAATACCGTACAATTACGTGGGTGGTCGGGTGGG
>CAILBC010000041.1 GCA_903832325.1 uncultured Sphingomonadales bacterium
GAATTAATTTATCGACAAACTTTATTAAAAATAACAGGGTTAGCTTTGGATATGTTTAAGCAAAACTGTTTCAACCCCTAAAAATATCGAAGGGCTCGATCTTCAGCACACGACGCACGCCGAACCAACTAGAGATTGCGGCGATCACAACGACCATTCCAAATGCCAGTCCGAGGTTCCAGAACGTGATCATTGCAGCGTAGTTTGGCAACCGTGATCGGGTGATCGTAATCATCAGCGTCACAAGACCAATGCCCAACCCAAAGCCGGTCATCGCCGTGAACGTCGCCATAAACAAAATCATGTAAACCAGTTCGCGTCCCTTGGCCCCGATGGCCTTCAGCGCACCGAACTTCTCCAGATTTTCGAGGATGAAACTGTAAAAGGTCTGACCCGAGATCGACAGGCCGACCAGGAAGCTGATCACCGTCATCATAAGAATGTTGGTACCGATGCCCGTCTGGTAGGTGTAATAGTCGGAGATACGGCTGTTGAACTCTACATTGGTCAACGCGACATAACCGAGTGCAGCCACCTGCCGTTTGATGCCTGCGATCGCGGCGTCGTTCTTGGCTTGCAACAACACATAAGAGATGGTGAAACGGGTGGTGGGAACGTATTCGATGGCGCGGCTATAAGTGGTGTACAGCGTTGGCACACCGTTTAGACCGTTCGAGGCCACTTTGGCAATGCCTACGATAACGCCGCGGTGGTCATTCAGCTCAAAAGTGGTGCCTATTTTGGGATGCTCCAACTTGTCAAACTCAGCGTCATTCACCACGAAGAACGAATTGTCAGCGTAGATGTCTTCAATCTTGCCCTGCTCTAATTCGGGCCGCCCGAACAGACTCGTGTCGTCTAGACCGACCACGGTGATGCCCTGATAGGTGCCGCTTTCCAGGCGGACTTGGGCGCCACCAATGAATATCGGCACGGCATAGCGCACGCCGTCCATGCTGCGCACCGCGTCCAGCAAGTAGTCGGGCAGTGGGATGGCACTGCTGGCGGTGTTCACCGCCGGATCCATGATCCACATCCTTGCGCCGATATTGGTGACGTTCGAGTAGGCCCGGTTGAGGATGCCGGCGAACATCGCCGTCATCTGCATCATCAGGAAAACCGCAAAAGTGATGCCGATCAACAAGGCCGAGAACTTGGCCTTGTCGTTGACCAGCAGTTTGAAGCCGATGCGCAATATGCCGCTGTATTTCATGCGCAGTCCTTCATGGTGATGGGGCGTGGGCCTTAGCCGCAGGCTGGTTCCACCAGCCGCCCCCCAAGGCAACGAACAAGCCGACCGTATCCTGGTACCGTTGGGCCACGCCCTGCAACTTGGCGATGCTGGCCGTGTGGAACTGGACATCGGCGGTGAGTACATCAACATAGGCCACCAGACCAGCGCGGTAGTTGGCTTGTAGCAGCAACAGCGCCTCGTGGGCGTTCTGCTCCGAATCCACCTGCGCCTGCAAGGCCTGCGCATCGTGGTTCAGCGCCTTCAATGCGTCCGCCACTTGCGTAAAAGCGGACAGCACCGTCAGCCGATAGTTGGCTTTCGCGGCGTCAAACGCGTCGCGTGCGCCTTGGCGTTGGGCACGAAGTGCGCCACCGTGGAACAAGGGCGCCGTCAGCGACGACCCGATGCTCCAGAAGTTGCCCGTCGCGTCAAATAGATGGGATAGACTGGAGCTTGTGGTGCCCAGCGTGGCGTTCAAGGTGATGTTGGGATATAGGGCCGCGGTGGCAACACCGATGTTCGCACTGGCTACGTGCAATTGTGCTTCTGCGCCCAGGATGTCCGGACGTTGGTGCACCCATTGCGACGGCAGACTCAGTGGCAGGTCGGTAGGCAGAGTCAGGGTTTCGAGTTCAATGACCGGGGGCGAGGATTGAGAAGGCAGGTCGCCCTGCAGGAGGACCAGCAGGTGTTCTGCCTGGCTGGCCTTCTGGCGTAGTGGGGCCAGCAGCGCCTGGTTGGCAGCGATCAGACTGCGCTGGCTAAGCAGGTTCGCATAAGGTGCGGTGCCGGAGCGTACCTGCGCTTCGGAACTGCGCAGTTGGTCGGTCTCCAGAACGATCAATGCCTCGGTCAACCGAATCTGCGCAAGATAGGCGGCACGTGCAATGCATGTGTTGACGACATTGGCAGTGAGCGTCAGGAAAGCAGCCTGCCCGGCATGGCGCTGCACATCCACCAGCGCGCTCAGGCCTTCCGAGCTGCGCCGCTCACCACCAAACAGATCCAACGGATAACTGACACTGCCGCTGAGCGTGCGTACGTTGTAGATCGATCCTGGCAACGTCGAGCCCTGTTGTGCGGACGCACTCTGGACTTGCTGCGCCCCGACATTGGTGTCCAGCCAGGGGAAAAACACCGCGTCGCCGGCGCGCAGGTTGTCCTGGGCAACGCGCAGATTGGCCTCGGTGGCCTGCAGCGTCGGACTATTGACAAGCGCACGCGCTACCGCCGCATCCAGCGCAGGAGACTTGAACAGTTGCCACCAGTCGGCCGGTAACTCGGTGGCAGGAGAAAAGCGCTGGGTCAGACCCTGTGCGGCGCCCGCATCCACGCTCTGCGGCGCGTAGGTATAGTGCTGCGTCTGGGGCGCTGCAGGCGCAACGAAGTCAGGGCCTACAGCGCAACTACTAAGCAGCGCGATGCCACCTGTGCCCAATGCTATCCGCACGAATCCCGGCAGTGAGAACATAACTATTTCTGGCCTATATAGACGTCCACCAACTGGCCAGGATAGGCCATGTTGGGCGTGGTCATCTTGAAGCGAAAGAGCACTGGCAACACGCGCAGATCGACTTTCTCTTGGCGCTGGTTGGACAATTCGATCTTGGGCGAAATGTAAGGCTGCACACGCACGAATTCGAGCGGCACCTTGACGTCCGTACCGCGGATTGACATCTGCGCTTGAATCCGGTCCCCAGCGGGAAGGCGCGAGACCAAAATCTCGTCGACATAGCAGCGCACCGCCAGATAGTCCTGCGGCCCGCTCATGACCACCAGCGGATCCTGTGCCTGTGTGTAGGCGTCAAAAGCACCCTGCGGTGACACGTAGCTGCCCGGTGCCGCATTAACGGAAAGAATGACGCCGTCGACACCGGCCTTGACAGTGAATTTGCGTTGCAAGGCCAAGGCGGCCTGATAGCCCTGCTGCAGTGCGTCGGCCTGGGCTTGCTGATTAAGGATGTCGTAGCTCCAGGCGCCGGCGCGGGTCAGATCGTATTGCCGGCGCGCCACGTCGTGCGCCGCAATGGCCTGGCGGACTGCATTGTCCGCGGTATCCAACACGTCTTTGCTGATCGACTTGGCGTCAATATCAAAGCTGGCGCGGCGCTTGTCATACTGATCCCGCGCAGCCTTGACATTGGCTGCAGCCAGTTCAACTTGCGACTGGGCGATTGCCAGCACCTCGCGCCGGGGTTGCGCTTTTAGTTCAGCGACCAGCACTTTGGCCGCTTCGGCCTGCAATCGCAATTGTTCGGTGCTGGCCCGTTGCAGTGTGTCGTCAATGGCCACCAGCGGGGTTCCTGCCAAGACCTTCTCGCCCTCATGCACCAGCACCGTGGTGATCGTGCCCGAGACCTCCGGGTATACCGTGATATTCGAGCCACCAGCTTGGGCACTTTCGATGATACCGTTGGCGTAGACGGCGGTGGCATAAGGGCTGCTGATTGGTGCAAAGGCCGGTGGCGGCGCCTTGCGCTCAATACCAAAGAACCACGCCGCTATTAGTCCCGCCAAAATGCCCAAGATAGACAAGCTAAAAATGATCTTGTTTCTCATTGGGTTCTCTGCTCCAGCGCGGTGATGCGGCCGTCTTCCATGTGCAAAATACGATCGGCGTATTCGTTAATGCGGTTGTCGTGCGTGACGATCAGAATGCAGCGCTGGGGGTTGAGCACCTTCTCTTTCACAAAGGCAATGATCATCTTGCCGGTGTCCCCGTCGAGCGATGCGGTCGGTTCGTCCAGGATCAGAATCTCGGGGCTACCGACAATAGCGCGTGCAATGGCAACCCGCTGTTGTTCGCCACCGGATAGTTTTATCGGCAGGATGCCGCCACGGCCTTTCAGGCCGACCACGCTGAGAGACTGCTCGGCAGCGGTAATGGATGCGTTCCAGTTCTGCTGTTTCAGAATCAGTGGGATAGCAATGTTTTCGGCGGTGGTTAGGCGCGGAAACAAGTGGTAGTCCTGGAACACAAAGCCGATCGTGTTCAGGCGAAAGTCGGCCAACTGATCTTTGGTCATCGTCCAGATGTCCACGCCTTTGACCTTCACTGAACCGGAGTCCGGGCGCAAGATACCGGAGATCATGCTTAAAAACGTGGTCTTGCCGCTACCCGAGGGCCCCACAATAAATACCATCTCACCAAAGTGCGCAACAAACGTTGCGTGGTCGACCGCGGTCATGCGGGCCTCACCCTCGCCGAACGACTTGGTCACGCCTTCGGCCACGATGGCCTCGACCTGGTTCATATCAGCTTGCTTTGATGGCTCGTATTCACGGGAATTTCCAGATGGTGCTTGCTATGGCTGCATTATCTGCCTATCTGGTCATGGACTCGGTGCGCTAAGCAACAGACACCGCTGTCCTGCGAATGGACAATGCCCTTTTGTCTTGCTCTACCTTTCGTCAGCGCGACAAGCTTTACGCATTTTTATACATATAAAATCAACGGCTTCTGAATTCATTTGTCGACAAACTTTATTAAAAATAACA
>CAILBC010000042.1 GCA_903832325.1 uncultured Sphingomonadales bacterium
ACCATAGCGTCTGTGACCCACCCGATCCCATCTCGAACTCGGCCGTGAAACCAGTCCGCGCCAATGGTACTAACGCTCAAGCGTTGGAAGAGTAGGTCGTCGCCAGGCATTGAAGCCAGCGCAGTGCAGTTGTTACCTAAAACCCATTCACTGTCTTGTCGCCGTCGACCTTTGGTCGATGGTCACGCAAAAAGGGCCCGCGCAAGCGGGCCCTTTTTGCGTTTTGGCCGCGCGCGCAGAAGCGCAGAACGGTCCGATGTGGTAACAATGCATCAATTCCGAGACGATCGTCCAGATTTCGCCTCAAACGGCTGACTCCTGTTGCGGATGCGGCTAATAGCTCTTCACCGTCATTGACGCGTGCCCGGCGCGGGCTTGGGAGAGGATGCGATAAAAATCGTACCGCGCCGGGTGCTACAAGCTCCTGCCAACCCGGTACGATGTATACGGTTGTGCGATGAGTGAAACGCATCGCACAACGTGACGCTCAGGCGCCGCGTGGGCTTGTACCAATGTGCATTAAATCAAGCCTGCTGCACATTGGCATTGTGTCCGCCTTGGTCTGTGCGCCTTCGTCGGCTAAGGCATGGCGGGAGACAGCCCAGGCTGACATGATATCGGGCCATTGCGGGCCGTATCGATAACGGATCGGCACAATGAGCCTTGCCCTTGCGGCGCTGTTCCCGCTTTCGCTGATTGCGCTCCTTTTCGCTGTAGCGGCGTTCGCCGAGGCGCGCGCTGTCGGGGCAGTGGCAGGTGCATCGGCAATTTCGTCTCGTTGGCGACACCGCGTCTATACGCTCGGGCTGGGCGTCTATTGTTCCAGTTGGACGTTCTATGGTGCGGTCGGCAGCGTGGTGCGCGAAGGCTGGACTTATCTGCCAATCTATCTGTCGCCGTGCCTCGTTCTCCTGCTCGCGCCCCGGTTTCTCAAGCGTCTGGGCGATGCCGTTGCCGAAGAGCGCGCCGGGACGATTTCCGATTTCATCGCTGCGCGGTTCGGGCACGATCCCGGCATGGCGCGCCTGGTCACGTTGACCGCGCTGAGCGCGATCGTGCCCTATGTTGCCCTGCAATTGCGATCGATCGGCATTGCGATTGCCCTGCTGTCTGGTCGCGATGTCGCAATCCTTGCGATGGCGGCGGCGGCGATCGTGCTGGGGTTGTTTTCGATCCTGTTCGGGGCGCGGCGGTACGAAGCGGCCGGCCGCAACGAAGGACTGCTGTTTTCGATCGCTCTGGAATCGGTGATCAAGCTGGTGGCGCTGGTGATCGTTGCCGGGGCGGCCGTGGTGGTGATCGTGCAGGCGCCGCAGCTGCGCGCTGATCGGGCGCTTGCGGTTCTGCAGGCCAATTTTCGGCCGGCGGGTCTTTCGGTGGATTTTGCGGTTATTTCGCTGATTTCGGCGCTGGCGTTCATCGTTCTGCCGCGCCAGTTCTTCATGGGCCTGGCCGAAGCGCGCGCTTCGCACGATCTGCATGATGCCCGGTTTGGCGCGGCCGGTTACCTGGCGGCGATGGCCCTGCTGATATTGCCAATTGCCTGGGCGGGGCTGGTGGCGCTGCCTGCGGATGCTTCGCCCGATCTGTTCGTGCTCAGCCTGCCCGCTGCGGCCGGCTATCGCTTTGCGGTGATTGCCGCTTTGCTGGGCGGTATCAGCTCTGCGGCGGCGATGGTGATCGTCGATACGACAGCGCTGGCGATCATGGTGTCGAACGATCTGATTTTCCCCGCTGTCTTGCGCAGTGGCGCAAGCGACGCAGGCATGGCCAGCCCGGGCGGAAACCTGGGGCGGCGCATGTTGGGCGTGCGGCGCCTGGCCATCGCGGCGGTGATTGGCGCGTCGCTGGCCTGGGCGTTGTTGCTGCCGGCGCAAAATTCACTGTCTTCGATCGGGCTGATCGCCTTTGCCGGAATGGCCCAGTTTGGTCCGCATTTCCTCCTGGCTGTCCAGGGCAATGGGCGCGATCCGGTTGCGGGGCAGATCAGCCTGGCCGCGGGCTTTGCGCTGTGGTTGTGGACGCTGGCGCTGCCGCCGATCATGCCGGCGGCTTGGCTGGCCGCGCTGGATGGCACTGCCCTGGCGCCGCAGCATCTGTTTGGCATTGGCCATGCCAGCCCGCTGGTGCACGGCGTGCTGTGGTCGCTCACGGTCAATGGCGCGCTGTTGCTGGCGGCAACTGCTGGCCGCGAAACCGTGCGCGACCGGACACGCTTTGTGCGCGGGGCGCGCCATGTGCGCAACCAGGGCGATCTGGCGCAACTGGTCGCGCGGTTCATTGGCGAGCCCGGCGCGGATGACGCGTTTCCGCCTGCGCTGCATGCAGGGGCGGTGGATCGCGGCGCCGCACGCCGTGCGCAGGATCTGATCGCATCGGTGGTGGGTCCGTCGTCGGCGCGTGCGCTGGTCGCCTCGGCGCTGGCCGGCGGGCAGATGGGGCTGGATGATGTGGCCCGCCTGCTTGATGAAGGCGGGCAATCTTTGCGTTTTTCGCGCGCCCTGCTGGCCGCCAGCTTTGAAAACCTGCCTTCGGGGATCAGCGTGGTCGATGCCGATCTCAATCTGGTGGCGTGGAATTCGCTCTATATCGATTTGTTCGGTTATCCGCCGGGGCTGGTGCGTGCAGGCGTGCCGGTGGCCGATCTGATCCGGTTCAATATCACCCGCGGCGGCTATTCCGGCCCGGTCGAGATGCAAGTGGAGCGCCGCATTGCCCGCCTGCGCGCGCGCCAGCCCTATGTTTCAGAGCGCATCCGCCACGATGGGCGGGTGATCAAATCGGTGGGCGGGCCAATGCCGGGCGGCGGATATCTGACCAGCTTTACCGATGTTACCACCGAGGCGGACACGCGCGAGGCGCTGCAACGCACACTGGAACAGCTGGAAACACGGGTGGGCGAGCGGACGCACGAGCTGTCGCAAGCCAATCTGCGGCTGGCTGAATCAACGCGGGACAAGACGCGGTTTCTGGCGGCGGCGAGCCACGATCTGTTGCAGCCGCTGCACGCCGCGCGGCTGTTCCTGTCGGCGCTCGATCGCCAGGCGGCGGAGGCGCAGCGGCCGCTGGTGCTGCGCGTGGAGCGGGCAATCGGCGCGGCCGAGGCACTGCTGCGCGCGCTGCTCGATATTTCGCGGCTCGACGCCGGGGGCATTCAACCCCATCCCGAACCGATCGCGCTGGCCCCGTTCCTGCGCGATATTGCCGAAAGCGTGCGCCCGCTGGCCGAACAAAAGGGGCTGCGGCTGCGTATCGGCGCGGTGTTCGGCACGGTTTGCACCGATGCTGGGCTGCTGCGATCGGTGGTGCAGAACCTGGTCAGCAATGCCGTGCGCTATACCGAGCGGGGCGGCGTGTTGGTCGGGGTGCGGCAACGCGGCGCGCGCCTGCAGATCGACGTGGTCGATACCGGTGTTGGCATTCCCGAAGACCAGCACAAGGCCATTTTTGCCGAATTCACCCGTCTTGGCGCGATAGAGGCCGATGGCCACGGGCTGGGGCTGGCAATGGTCGAACGGATCGCGCGGTTGCTCGCCATGGATATTGCGGTTTCATCGCAAGTGGGCCGGGGCAGCCGTTTTGCGATCACGCTGGCGGCTGCGGCGGATTGTGCCCCGCAGGCACCGGCTGCCGTGGTGCAGACCACTGCAGCACTGCCGTTTCGCGCGCTGACCATTCTGGTGGTCGACAATGATCCGGTGATCATCGATGCGAGCATGGCGCTGTTTGGCGGGCAGGGACATCGTGTGCTGGGCGCGCGCACTGTGGCCGAAGCCGTGGCGCAGGCCGGCCAGGCCGATGCCGCGCTGATCGATCACGATCTGGATCACGGTGAAAACGGGCTGGTGCTGATCGACCGGTTGCGCAGCATCGCGCCGCACGTGGCGCTGGCCATGATCAGCGCGACGCAGGACCCGGCCCTGCTGATGGCCCTGCGGCAGCGCACGGTGCCGTTTTTTGCGAAGCCTGTCGCGCCCGAGGTGCTGGCTGCGTTTCTGGCCCAGGTTTCACCGCCAGAATTGCCCCCAATGGTATTCCCGGTGTCAGATCGCCAGATCGAGACCGAGTGACCGCGCGGCAAGCGCGGCCTGGGTGCGGTTCTGCACGTCGAGCTTGCGCATGATTGCGGTCATGTGCGCCTTTACCGTCGCCTCGCTCATGCCAAGGTCAAAGGCGATCTGCTTGTTGAGCTTTCCCTCGAGCACGGCCAGCAGGACTTTGAGCTGGGTCGGGGTCAATCCGGCAACCGTGCTGCGCACGGATTCAACCGGGTTTGGTGCGGAACCGAGTATCGGGCCGAGTGTCGGGCCAGATGCCGAAATCGCGAGCGTATCGCCAGCATTGCCGATTGCGCCCGCATCCGACAAGGCCGGATCGATCGCCCTGCGGATGGCCGCTTCGATCTGCGCAAGATCGGCATCCTTGCGCAGAAAGCCGACCGCGCCAAATGCGCGCGCTTCATCCGCAGCGCTGGCATTGGCCGCTGCCGATACGACCAGGATCGGCACGCCCGGGCGTTCGGCATGGAGCAGCGCAATCCCCGAATAGCCGACAGCGCCGGGCATTTTCAGATCGAGCGTAATCAGCGCAAGATCGGGCGTTTCGGCTGCGGCGCGCGCGGCGGCGGCCAAAGTGCCCGCCTCGATCACGCGCGCATCGGGCACCGCCGTCGCCAGGGCAACAGCGAGCGCCTGGCGAAACAGCGGATGGTCATCTGCGACCAGGACAGTGCAGGACAAGGCTTCTCTCCCGTACCGGCCGCGTTTGAGCAGCGACCTTATTCCAAGCAATCAGGCGCTGATCAGACTCCGGCCAGTTGCGGCCGGTTGGCCACCAGATTGTCGACCACGGACGGGTCGGCCAGAGTCGACGTGTCGCCCAGATTCGACAAATCGTTCTCGCCGATCTTGCGCAGGATGCGCCGCATGATCTTGCCCGACCGCGTCTTGGGCAGGCCGGGGGCAAACTGGATCACATCGGGCGTGGCGATCGGGCCGATTTCGCGGCGCACCCAGGCGATCAGCTCCTTGCGCAGCGCCTCGTCGGGTTCGATTTCGGCATTGCAGGTGACAAAGGCATAGATGCCCTGGCCCTTGATCGCGTGCGGCATGCCGACCACGGCCGCTTCGGCCACTTTGGCATGCGCCACCAGCGCGCTTTCGATTTCCGCGGTGCCCATGCGGTGGCCCGAAACGTTGATCACGTCGTCGATCCGCCCGGTGATCCAGTGGTATCCGTCTTCATCGCGGCGGCAGCCGTCGCCGGTGAAATACATGCCCTTGAACGTGGTGAAATACGTCTGGAAAAAGCGTTCCTGATCGCCCCACACGCCGCGCATCTGGCCTGGCCAGCTGTCGGTGATGACCAGGCAGCCATCGGCTGCGCCGTCCAGCAGGTGGCCGTCATTGTCGACCAGCGCGGGCTTTACGCCAAACATCGGCCGGCTGGCCGATCCCGGCTTCAACGGTGTGGCACCGGGCAGCGGGGTGATCATCGCGCCGCCGGTTTCGGTCTGCCACCAGGTATCGACAATCGGGCAGCGGGCATCGCCGACGACTTTGTGGTACCATTCCCAGGCTTCGGGATTGATCGGTTCGCCCACCGATCCGAGCAGGCGCAGGCTGGCGCGGCTGGTCTGTTTGACCCAGTCATCGCCTTCGCGCATCAGCGCGCGCAGCGCGGTCGGCGCGCCATAGAAAATTTCCACGCCATATTTGTCGACCACCTGCCAGAACCGGCTGGGATCGGGGAAATTGGGCACGCCTTCGAACATCACGGTGGTCGCGCCGTTCATCAGCGGGCCATAGACGACATAGGAATGCCCGGTGACCCAGCCAATATCGGCCGCGCACCAATAGATCTGCCCGGGGCGGTAATCGAACACATATTCGTGCGTCATCGATGCCCACACTGCATAGCCGCCGGTGGTGTGCAGCACGCCCTTCGGCTTTCCGGTCGACCCCGAGGTGTACAGGATGAACAGCGGGTCTTCCGCGCCCATTTCCGCCGGTTGGCACGTGTCTGATCGGGTGGCCACGCCGCTGTGCCAATCGACATCGCGGCCTTCGACCATCGGCACCGGGGTGCCGGTGCGCGCCAGCACGATTACCGTATCGACCCCGGGGCACTGTTTCAGCGCCTCATCCACATTGGCCTTCAGCGGCACTTTGCGCCCGCCGCGCAGGCCTTCATCGCTGGTCAGCACGATGCGGCTGTCGCAATCGATGATCCGCCCGGCCAGTGCATCGGGCGAAAACCCGGCAAACACGATTGAATGGATCGCGCCGATCCGCGCGCAGGCGAGCATCGCCACCGCCGCTTCGGGCACCATCGGCAGATAGATCGTCACCCGGTCGCCGCGCCCCACGCCGCGCGCCAGCAGCAAGTTGGCAAACCGGCAGACATCGGCATGGAGCTGGGCATACGTGATGCGCCGCTCGGGCTCATCGGGGCTGTCGGGTTCCCAGATGATCGCGATGGCATCGCCGCGTTCTGCCAGATGCCGATCGAGGCAATTGGCGGAAAGATTGAGCGTGCCATCGGCAAACCAGCGGATGCCGAAATCGGCTTCGTGGAAAGATGTGTCCTTCACCGTGGTAAAGGGCTTTATCCAGTCGATCCGCGCGGCCTCGTCGCGCCAGAACGCCTCGGGCGTTTCGACCGACCGGCGGTACATCTCGTGATAGCGCGCCTCATCGATCAGCGCCGATGCGGCCCAGTCGGCCGGGATCGGATAGACAGCCTCGCCCATGGTTCAGGCACTCCTCTCGTTGTTTGCGCGCGCACTAGCGCATTATCGCCGGCGCGCGCGTTTAGACCATGGTCGTAGCTATAGGCCCGATTGGCGCCTGCGCGCAAAGCCGATCGCACATCCTTGCGCGCCAAATCCGGTCTGAAACAGTGCGATCGGCGCCGCCTGCGCCGATTGGCCCGGCACGGGCCGGCGTGGCGCGTATCGACCAAAGTCGCAGATCTACGACCAATCGCTCTCTCGCGGGGTTTGCATTGTGCAGGAACACTCTGGCTCGCGCCCGAAACAAGAGGCCCCGACATGGCGGGCCCGATCGGGTCGAAACGAGGAAGAGGATGATCATGAGTCACGGATTTGCGCGCCATACCGCGGCGCTGTTGGTTGCCACTGCGCTGGTGGCCCCCGGTATGGCCATGGCCAGGCCGCACCACACAAAGCCGCTGCCAAGCCACCATGAGGCAGAGCTTGAAGCCAGGCTGGCCAGGCTGGAACAGGAAGTGACCACGTTGCGCGGCGCGCTCAAGACCGCGAATGCCGTCCCCGCCGGCGCGCCTGATGCCTTGGCCGCTGCGATGCCCCAGGCTGTTAGCCCGGCTGTCAGCGGCGCGATTGCCGCCGCCAGCCAGGATGCCAGCGCCGCACGCGCCGAAGCCGCCAGCGCAACGCACGCCGCCCAGGCGGCAGAGGCCCGGGCCACCGCCGCCGAAACCCGCGTGGACGCACTGGCAGCGGCCACGCCCAAGCTGGGCTTTCACACGGGCAAATCCGATGTGGTCATATCGGGCTATGTCAAATTGCTGGCCAGCAGCGCGCGGTATAGCGGCGGCGATGTTGCCACCAACACGTTCGGCCGGGATTTCTACCTGCCCGGGGCGATCCCGGTGTTCAATCCGGCCAGCCCCGCAGCGGCGGTGCGCGATACCGATTTTACCGCCAAACAGACCCGGTTCATGCTCGATGCCAATACCAAAATCGGCACCCATACGCTGCGGGCCTATGCCGAGTTTGATTTTCAGGCCGCACCGGGCACGCCGCTGGCAGTGGGGCAGGGCACCCAGCGCACCACCAACGCCTATGATCTGGCGATGCGGCGCGCCTTCATCCAGTTTGATCGCTGGCAGTTCGGGCAGGATTTCACCAATTTCGAAAACACCGCGGTGTTTCCCGAAAGCACCGACTATGTCGGCGGGGTTGATGGCCTGATCTTTGTGCGCCAGCCGATGATCCGCTATGCGCTGCCCTTGCAAAAGGACGTGAAGCTGTTTCTGGCGGTGGAAAATCCGGAAACCGCCTCGGCCACGGCCGGCACGGCATCGCTCGTTGAAAACGGCGCGGACCATGCCCCCGATGCGACAGCGCGGCTGGAATATGCCGGCACGTTCGGTTTCCTCGATCTGGCAACGCTGTGGCGCCAGTTGCGCGTCGACAATGCCAAAGCGGGCGTCGCGCGGATTGCCGATTCGCGGCTCGGCTGGGGGATCAGCGGTTCGGGCAAGATTTTCCTCAATGCCGATCACGCCAGCGATCTGCGCTTTCAGGCGACTTATGGCGAAGGCATCGGGCGCTACATGGGGCTGAATTTCAGCCCCGATGCGGTGATGCAAACCAGCGGCACGCTGGCTGCGGTGCGCAATCTGGGGCTGTTTGGCGCGGCCCACCTGGGCATTGCCCCGCAATGGCGGGTCAATCTGATCGGCAGCTATCAGAAAGTCACGTACGACAAAGGGCTGGAACCGACCGCAGCGGGCATCGGCGCCTACAACCGCGAAGCCTGGAGCGCGGCGGGCAACCTGTTCTATTCCCCGGTCGCCAATCTGGACCTGGGCGTGGAATATCGCCACGGCAACCGCGATCTGGTCAACGGCCTGACCGGCCATGTCGATCGCTTTGACTTTGCCGCAAAATACAGTTTCTAATCGGCCCGACGCCAAAACCGGCAGCGGGGCGGCATAAAACGACAAAAAAGCAGGTGGGATGGCCAGCTATCTTGGCCATTGCACCAAAATCGGCCGGGCGCAGACGCGCCTGGCCGCGGGAAAAGGACCTGAACACCATGGCGACGACATTCGACGATCTGCCAAAACATCACGCCGTCACCCGCAGCGAACGGCTGGTGATCACCGCCAGCTCGCTGGGCACGGTGTTTGAATGGTATGATTTCTATCTTTATGGCCTGCTCACCGCGATCATCGCGTCGCAGTTCCTCACCGGGCTCAACCCCACCACGTCATACATCATGGCGCTGCTGGTGTTTGCCTCGGGCTTCATCGTGCGGCCGTTTGGCGCGCTGGTGTTCGGGCGCATTGGCGATATGGTCGGCCGGCGCTATACGTTCATCGTCACGTTGTCGGTAATGGGCATATCGACGTTTCTGGTCGGCTGTCTGCCCACGTACAAGACGGCGGGCGTGCTGGCCCCGGCGATGCTGGTGGGCCTGCGCATGATGCAGGGGCTGGCGCTGGGCGGCGAATATGGCGGCGCGGCCAGCTATGTGGCCGAACATGCGCCGCACAACAAACGCGGGCTTTATACCAGCTGGATCCAGATCACCGCGACCGCGGGGCTGGCCATGGCGCTGCTGATCGTGATCACGGTGCGATCGCCCGTAACCGGCGTTGGCGAAGAAGCGTTCAAGGCCTGGGGCTGGCGCGTGCCCTATCTCCTTTCGGGTCTGTTCCTGGTGGTCGGGCTGTGGCTGCGGCTGAAACTGCACGAATCGCCGGTGTTCCAGAAAATGAAGGCCGAAGGCACCGGATCGAAAGCGCCGCTGACCGAAGCCTTTGGCCAGTGGATCAATTTGCGCGTGGTGATCATCGCCTTTTTCGGCGCGATCGCCGGCCAGGCGGTCATCTTTTACGGCTGCCAGCTTTACGTCATGACCTTTCTGGAAAAGATGCTGAAGCTCGACGGCCTGACTGCCAACATGCTGCTGGCCGCGGCGCTGATCCTGGGCAGCCCGTTCTACCTGGTGTTTGGCGCGGTGTCTGATCGCATCGGGCGCAAACCGGTGATCATCGCCGGCTGCGTTCTGGCCGCGCTCACGCTGTTTCCGGCGTTTCATGCGCTTACGGCGGCGGCCAATCCGGCGCTCGCCCGGGCGCAGGCCACTGCCCCGGTCACCGTCACCGCCAATCCGGCGGAATGCAATTCGCAGTTCGATCCGGTCGGCGGCAAAAGCTATGACACCACCAGCTGCGACATCATCAAGGCGATGCTGGCCAAGGCGGGCGTGAATTATCGCAACCAGCCCGCCGCCCCCGGCACGATCGCCTCGATCACCGTGGGTGCCACCACGTTCACCGCGCCCGATCCGGCAAAAGTGAAAGGCGAAGACAAAAAGGCCGCCATCGCCGCGTTCACCGGCGCGATTGTCGGCAAAGCGGCCGCGCCTGCCAAACCCGCCGAAGCCGGCAAACCCGCGACAGAGGCCAAACCCGCCGTGCCCGGCGCGCTCGCCAATGTGGGCTATCCGGCAAAGGCCGATCCGGCAAAGATCGACACCGTGCGGGTGATCGCGATCCTGTTCTACCTCGTGATCCTGGTCACCATGGTCTATGGCCCGATTGCCGCGCTGCT
Source organism: uncultured Sphingomonadales bacterium (assembly GCA_903832325.1). Lineage (GTDB taxonomy): Bacteria > Pseudomonadota > Alphaproteobacteria > Sphingomonadales > Sphingomonadaceae > Novosphingobium. Next base: position 10,328 of record CAILBC010000042.1, read on the forward strand.
GGTGGAGCTGTTCCCCAGCCGCATCCGCTATTCGGCGATGTCCCTGCCTTATCACATCGGCAATGGCTGGCTGGGCGGGCTGCTGCCCGCGATCAGCTTTGCCATGGTCGCGGCCAATGGCGATATCTTCTATGGCCTGTGGTATCCGGTGATCGTGGCCGGGGCGACTGCGGTGATCGGCGCGCTGGCCTTGCCCGAAACCTACAAGCGCAGCATTGATGGCTGAATCAGGGGCTTGACCGGACAAGTGGGGGCGGGGCCGGCCTTTGCCGCACCCGCCCTGCACCCGGAAATACAGGCCGGAAATACAGGCCGAAAATACAGGCCGAAAATACAGGCCGAAAATACAGGGACACCACGGCTGATGAGCGAAGCCTATTCCCGCGCCTGGCAGCGCAGCATGGACGATGGCGATGCCTTCTGGATGGAGGCCGCCGGCGCGATCGACTGGATCACGCCGCCCGCGACAGCCTTCGATGATCGCGCCGGCTGGTTCCCCGGCGGCACGCTCAACACTTGCGCCAATGCGGTGGACCGGCACATTGCCGCCGGCCGCGGCGATGCGCTGGCGCTGATCCACGACAGCCCGGTCACGGGCGCGATCACCCGCTTTACGTATGGCCAGCTGGGTGATGAAGTGGGGCGGGTGGCGGCCATGCTCGCGGCGCTGGGCGTTGCGCGCGGCGATCGCGTGATCCTCTATATGCCGATGATTCCCGAAACGGTGTTTGCCATGCTTGCCTGCGCGCGGCTGGGGGCGATCCATTCGGTGGTGTTTGGCGGGTTTGCCCCGCTCGAACTGGCAAAGCGCATCGATGATGCCACCCCGCGCGTGCTGCTGGCCGCCTCCTGCGGGATCGAAGGCACGCGCACCGTGGCCTATAAACCCATGGTGGATGAGGCGCTGCGCCTGGCGCACCACGCGGTGGACCGCGTGGTGGTGTTTCAGCGCGACCAGGCCCCCGCGCAAATCCTTGCCCCGCGCGATGTGGCCTGGGCCGATCTGCGCGCGCAAACCCTGCACGATCCGGTGCCCGCGCCCGCCGCGATGGCCGCGGATGATCCGCTCTATGTGCTCTATACCTCGGGCACCACCGGCACGCCAAAGGGGGTGGTGCGCGAAAATGGCGGGCACGCGGTCGCGCTGGCGTGGTCGATGGCCCATATCTTTGCGATCGGCGCGGGCGATGTGTTCTGGGCGGCATCGGATGTGGGCTGGGTCGTGGGGCACAGCTATATCGTCTATGCCCCGCTGCTGGTCGGCGCGACCACCGTGCTGTTCGAAGGAAAGCCGGTGGGCACCCCCGATGCCGGCACATTCTGGCGGGTGATTGCCGCGCACGGGGTAAAAACGTTTTTCACCGCGCCCACCGCGATCCGCGCCATCCGCAAGGAAGACCCGGAGGCAACGCTGCTCCACGCCATCGGCACCGGGCAATGCCAGGCAATTTTCCTCGCCGGTGAACGCGCCGACCCGGATACGATCGCCTGGGCAGAGGCGCATGGCGGCCTGCCGGTGATCGACCACTGGTGGCAGACAGAGCTGGGCTGGCCGGCGCTGGCCACGTGCCTGGGGCTGGGCGATACGCGGCGGCGGCGCGGCAGCGCGGGTTTCCCTGTGCCCGGATACCGCTTTGCCGTGCTCGATGAGGCGGGCCAGCCCGTGCCCGCCGGCACCAGCGGCGCGGTCGTGCTGCGCGCGCCGCTGCCGCCCGGCGCGTTCCGCACGCTGTGGAACAACCCGGCCGGGTATGACCGCAATTTCCACACGTTCCCCGGCTGGTATGAAACCGGTGATGCCGGCTTCATCGATGCCGATGGCCATGTGCACATCATGGGCCGCACCGACGATATCATCAATGTCGCCGGCCACCGCCTGTCCACCGGCCAGATGGAACAGATCGTCGCCGCGACCGACGGCGTGGCCGAATGCGCGGTGATCGGCGCCGATGATGCGATAAAGGGCATGATCCCGGTGGCCTTCGTGGTCGCGCGCAGCGGCCACAATGATCCCGCCACCCTTGCCCGCGCCGTCATCGCCGCCGTCCGCGCCGAACTGGGCGCCGTCGCCGCGCTGAAAACCGCCCACGTGGTCCCCGCGTTGCCCAAAACGCGATCGGGCAAGACCTTGCGCAACCTCCTGCGCACCATCGCCAATGGCCAGCCCTTTACCACCCCGCCCACAATCGAAGACCCCACCGTGCCCGACCGCATCCTGGCCGCGCTGCACGCGCCAGCCGCCCGGCACGCAACCCGGGCGCAAAACTCCGCCGAAGTTTCCCCAACGAATCCCATTGCAACCCCGCCCGCCCCCCGTTAAAGGCACCCTTCCCGCCCAAGGGCGCGCCGCTTTAGCTCAGCAGGTAGAGCACATCATTCGTAATGATGGGGTCAGGTGTTCGAGTCACCTAAGCGGCACCATTTTTCCCAACCGGTTCGCGCAGCGCTATGCCCCGAACGCATTGTTGGGGAACGCTGTGGCTGTTTGACGCAGGGTTGTGGTCCGGTGGTTTGGCAGCAAGCAAGCTGCCTCCGGCGGGAAAGGGCCATCGGCCCTTTCATCCCTGAAATTTTCTGGATGGGGCGTGATCCGGCCGATGTGACTGGATTTGGCGGACAGGTTCGTGATTGTCGGGTGATGGTGCAATTGTGTGTACTGTCCCCGGAACCCTCACGGAACCCGTGCTAGTGCAATTGTGTATACTGTCCCCGGAACCCCCTGTCCCGGAACCCTCACGGAACCCGTGCTAGTGCAATTGTGTATACTGTCCCCGGAACCCCCTGTCCCCGGAACCCCGGGCCGCCAATGCCCAGCTCCAAGTAAGCTAGCCTTATCCTTGCGAATCATACGGTTGAAGGCACGTTCGGCTGGTCACGTGGGAAGCATAAGGCCAAAGTGGGTTTCGCCTGCACCAGCCGCCCAAGTGGGTCGTTTCTGGGTCAAGTTTGCCATGTTGCAAGGCATCGCGAAGCGGCCGCTCAGCAGGCACAGCACAGTGCCGTTCAACCAAGAACCAAGCTCCTCCTCCAATCATCGGCTAGCACTTCACTAGATGTTCCAGGCAGCTTCAACCGCCAATCCATCCACCCATTCCGACTTGTGCCTGTTACCAAGCGTGAGGCTGCCGTGAAAGTGGAGGCCGTCCCGTCAAATCCCTCGATCTGCATTCCCCCATCTACGATCACGCCTTTCCAAGTTTTGTCAGCATAGCGAAAGCGGCATTCGGTATCGATCGGAGGAAGGCCAGCGGCCAAGACAATCCCACTGCTTGAGCTGGTCGGTAGCGTCCCCTCCGGCCTCTCCGGTGCAATCCAAACTGCACGGGCTACCTCGAATAGCGCCTGACCACGTTCCGTAACGGCTTCTTCGTCCCAGATTTGGTAGGCGGCCAATTCCCGGTTGAGAGCGAGCGACGAGTGGGCGCGAACAGCGGGCATCTTAACGTCGAAAGGGCCGTTGGAAACCGACGCATTGAGGCTGTGGGTTAACAGCGTCAGATTGCCCAATTTGTTGATGCACATACTCCGGGCGATCTCGTGGTCCACCGCACCCAATATGTCGACCTCGCCTTCTGCTGGGGGAACAGGCCAGCTATCGCGCCACGATTGCGGCATGATATGTTCGATGGTCAGGGTTGAATGGATTTCAATGTTCTCATTCAAGAGCGACCGCTTGCGTTGCTCGATGCCTTCGAAAATCAGGCGTAAGCGGGGCTGCCTCGCATTCTTGTATTGATCCCTGCCAAGCCAGCCGTTTCGGAATTCGGCGTCGTCGGGCCATCGATCAATGTCGGATGTCCGGGCCGACAGATATTCCCGCAAGTTGGTGCCGATGTCGCCTTCCGCTTTGCGCAGTCGATCAATAGTGCCGACGAAAAACCGATTGTAGTTCTTGGTGGTCAAACCGCATACATCGCGGCGAAGGATGTAGCTTTTCAGCGACCCAAGCGCGTCCGCCAGCGCCTGCTCATCTGCAATGGCATTGGCAAGATAAATCACCAAAGGCATGGCGGTGGACACGTCGAAGGCTTCGGCAAACTTGCCAAACTGGCCCAAGGCATCATCTTTGGATTGCTCGAACAGCCTCCGCTCAATCGCCGCCGTTGCCGAAATGGATTTCAGTTCATCCTCGGTAGAGGTGAATAGCTGCTGGGTCAGAACCCATTTCCGATACACATCGAACAATCCGTCAGCCGACACTAAATCCGCCAAGTGCATGGATAGATGATCGGTCAGCAACCAAACCAACCGGGGCCGGAACAAGCGCCCTCGTGAAGCTTGAGCCTGCCAAAATGAGCCATCCAATGGGAGCCAGTGCGTCGCATACAGCTTGTCGATGTTGAGTGAGCCGGACGATTGCCCCAAGCCCTTGGCGCGCTGGAATATGAAATTCCGCATGAGGTCGCCGGGCGTCAATTCCACGCCTCGGCTGTTCAGAGTTTCAAAAATCGTCTGAGGATCGTCGCCGCCTTCAAGTTCGATGGAAACGACCGCAAGCCCTTCCTTCAACGCCTCGAAAAGGCCCTCCAGGCGATGTTCTTCATATTCGCCGCCACCCGGCGAGACATGCTCGCGTATGCGCCGCAGGAAGTAGGCGTGGGCCTCGGTTGATCGCCTGACATAGTTCGCTTCGTCAATCGAAGCCGCCTCAATCTCTGACGGGTCTGCGGTCGGATCAATGAGCGCCACAAAGGCACGACGATCAGTCAGGGACGGCCAAAGCTTATACCGTTCGACCTGGGGGCTATCCATAACGCCGCTGTTCAACAGGTATTCTTGGATTTCAGCACCGTATGCCGATCCAAACTCGGTCGCCACGTCACGCAGGGCGGAGAGCAGGATTTGGAATGTGGTCAACCGTTGCTGGCCGTCGATTATTTCGTAGGCTTGCACCTGTCTGCCGAACGTCTTGATTTGGCTGATGACGATTGCGCCCATGAAATGGGGCGTAAGCGTTGTCCGGTCGGTATTGATCCGGTCAACGGCCCGCTCGATGTCGTCCCATAGCAATTCAAGCTGAGCAATCGGCCATGCGTATTGCCGCTGATAGAGGGGTATGAGGTATCGCTTCTTGCCGTCGAAAAGATCGACGATTGATCGTGTAAACGGCTTCACCTGCTGCCCCCTAACCTTGTTCAATCAGATCGTGTCCCAACGCGTGGTGTAGCTTTTCGGAGCCACCGCGATTTTCGGCGTCAGATTGAGCCGGTCATGTGCCGGGCACAGCCGACAGCACGACGATAGGGTTATCGCTGAGCGGTGCCATGGTTTCAAGCGACATGTAGCGACCGCGCTGGACTGCCCATTCGTCGTTTTGTTCGAGCAGGATGGCGCCGATCAGGCGGGTTATGCTGGCCTCATTGGGGAAGATGCCGACGACATTGGTGCGGCGCTTGATCTCGCCGTTGAGCCTCTCGATGGGGTTGGTGCTGTAAAGTTTGGCGCGGTGTTCCTTGGGGAAGGCCCTTCGTGACGCTCATGCACGTTGGTATTACACAAAGCGTGCGTTGGTGGAGGACAGGCTGGCCAGGGTCACGTTTTTCAGCGTGATCGTGTCTGTGGCATCGAGCGTGATCACCACGTCGCTGCCCACTTGCGCCGATGCGCCCAGCAGGTGGGCCCAATCGGCGAAGGCGGTGGTGGAAAATTGCAGCACGTCGCTGGCGGCGGCAAAGCCGTTCACGGTTTCGCTGCCGAATGCTGCACCGAATGCAAACGTGTCGTTGCCGGCGCCGCCGTTCAGCGTGTCGCCCGCGCCGCCGATCAGCGTGTCACCCCCGGCGGCGGCGGCGTTCAGCACCTGGGTGCCGGCGCTGCCGTCGAGCGTGATGCCGCTGGTGAGCGCGGTCAGCGTTTCGCCCGCCGCGCCGACCACGGCCACGGCATGGGGGCCGGTGATCAGCGCCAGCACAGCGGCATCGTTGGCATATTGCGTGTTGGTCAGCGACAGCAGCGGGGTGCCGCCATCGGTGAGCGCAATGCCGGTGATCAGGTTTTTGGCGGCCATCGCCTCCAGCGCATCGATCGCGGCGACCACGGCCGCGGCGCTGTCGCTGATGCCCAGCGTGGTGCCGGTGGTCAGCGCAAAGGCGGGCAAGGCACCAAGCTGCGTGGCGCCGGCCACAGACAGCACCACCGACCCATCGAGATTTACAGCGGTCGCCACCGCGATGCCCGCGGCATTGGCCGGCAGCAGCAGATTGGCGGCGTTGTCGATCACGGTCAGCGTGCCGATCACTTGCGTGCCGACATGAAACCCGTGCAGCGCGGTCAGTTCGGTGGCAACCGCCGCGGTTGTGGTGGCATCGCCGGTCAGCCGTACGGCCGTTGCGAGCGCAAGGCCGGTGGCATTGGCGCTGTCGAGCAGATTGGCCAGGGTATCCGATACCAGGAACGGCACCCCCGGCGCGAGCGACCAGTGCGTCAGCGTGGCGAACAGATCGGCCTGCGCGGCGCTGACATATTTGCCGCCGGTGATGACAACCGAAGTGCCCAGCGCAAAGCCGGCGGCATTGGCCAGATCGATCAGGTTCACGGCATTGTCGCGCACTTCCAGCGTGGCGCCGGGGGCGAACGATATGCCGTGAAACCCGGCCAGCCGCGTGGCGCGCGCGGCGTTGACCACATTGGCGCCGGTGATCGTGACTGTTGTGGCGGCGGCAACCCCGGCGGCACTGCCGGGCAGGAGCAGCGCATTGGCACTGTCTGCCACGGTCAGCGTGGCGCCGCTGGCCAGCGCAAACTTGTGCAGCCGGGCCAGGGCCTTGGCCTGCGCGGCGGTTACCGTGTTGTCCCCGATAAGAGTTACGCCCAGCGCCCGGCCCGCGGCGGTGATATTGGCGGCATTCAGCAGATTGGCGGCGTTGTCGCTGATCAGCAGCGTGGTCCCGCCATTGGGTTTGAACCCGTGCAGCGCCAACAGCGCGGTGGCCTGCGCGGCGGTGACTGCGCTGCCCGGGCCGGTGCCGGTCAGCGTGATTTGCGTCGCGTTGGCCAGCGCGGCGGCATTGGCCGGGTTCAGCAGGGCGGCCACGCTGTCGGAAATCGCCAGCTTGGCCCCGGTGGCGAGCGCAAAACCGGGCAGCGCGGCCAGCGATAGGGCCAGGCTCACCGGCCCGGCATTGGCCGTGCCGAACAGCAGCACCGTTGTGGCGAGCCCCAGGCTGGCGGTGTTTGCCAGCAGGGTTGCGGCATTGCCCGAAACCTGCAGCGTGGCGCCGCTGGCGAGCGACAGATGCGCGATCGCGGCCAGCTTTGTCGCCTGCGCCACAGTCACGGCATTGGCACCGGTGAGCAAAACCGTGGTGGCGAGTGTCAACAGGCTGGCATTGGCAGGGTTGATCAGATTGGTCGCGCTATCGGCGATGGTCAGCGTTGCCGGGGCGGTAATCGTGAAATTTCGCAGCAGGGTGAGCGATCGGGCTTCGGCAATGGTGGTCACATTGGCGGTCCCGGTCAATTGCACCGAGGCAATCCCGCTGGCCAGTTGCAGCGCGGTCAGCCCGCTGAGCGCGGCAAGCAGATTGGCGGCGGTGTCGGCCACCGTTTGCGGGCCGATTGCCGGGTTGGCCGTGTGATTGGCAATCGCCTGTGCCGCCGTGACTGCCATGTCCGTCAATCCCTGTTCCCGTTCCGGCCAAACGCAGTGCGGCCAGTCTTGCTTTGACCCGGTTTTCATTGCAGTTTCGAGAATGGGCGCAGCGCATCGGGCATTGCCGGTGTGCACCATGACGAATTGGCAATTTGCCCCAAAGATCATATGTGCTGCATACAAAAGCTGTTACGGCGGTGGCCTGTAAGGGTCATGATCTGCAAAAGTGTTGGCGTGCGCTGCGATGCGCGGCATGCCGTACGACAAAGCTGGGTCATCAAAAAAACCATCGGGGGCAATCGACATGCGGCATCCATTCACCGATTTGCGGGCGCGGCGGGCTGTTGCGTTTTCCGGCGCGCTGGCATGTGCGGTGCTGGCGCTGGGCGCGGCGCCGGCGCTGGCCGCGCCCGATGCACGGGCCGCTGCGGCTCCGGCAACCCATGGCCCCGCAATCGATCGCGATCTGACCGAAATTTCGGTGCCCCGCCTTCACGCGCTTTATGATCGGCATGTCTATACCGTGCGCCAGGTGGTCGATTGGTATCTGGCGCGGATTGCGCGCTACAATCCGATCTATCACCCGGTGGAACAGGTCTTTGCCGACGAGGCCCGCGCGCTGGCCGACCGGCAGGATGCCGCCGGCGGCCCCAGCGCCGCGCATGGCCCGCTGTGGGGCGTGCCGATCGTGATCAAGGCGAACACCAGCATTGCCGGCAAAGTCACCACCGATGGCTGGGATGGCTATACCATTGCCGGGCACGAGTTGCTGGCCCCGCGCGATGCCACGGTGGTTGCGCGGCTGAAGGCGGCGGGCGCAATCATCATCGGGCACACCAACATGCCCGATTTCGCCAATGCCGATACCAATCGGTCAAGCTCGTTCGGGCGCACCGGCAATGCCTATGACGTGCGGTTTTCGCCGGGTGGATCGTCGGGCGGCACGGTCACCGCGGTCTCGTCGAATCTGGCGATGCTGGGCAATGGCACCGATACCGGAAATTCGATCCGCATGCCCGCCGGCACCAGCGCGCTGGTCGGGGTGTTCCCCACGCGCGGGCTGGTCAGCATTGCCGGCATCGCGCCGCTTGACTGGCTGCTCGACAATACCGGGCCGATCGCGCGCAATGTTACCGATGCGGCAATCGCGCTGGGGGTGATGGCGGGCGAAGACCCGCAGGACCCGGTCACCATCGGATCGGCCGCAAAGGCGCAGGCCGGGCCCTATACCGCCTATCTGAAGGCCGATGCGCTGAAGGGGAAACGGTTTGGCGTGCCCGCGTTCATCCTGCAGGGCCTGGGCATTCCGTTTCATGGCATTCCCGCCGTGGTGCCCGATGGCGCCGCCGCGCGCGCGGCCGCCAATGCCGCCATCCCGCTTGATCCGCGCACCCGCGCCGCGTTCATGAAGGCGATCGATGATCTGCGCGCGCTGGGCGCCACGGTGGTGATCGATGATACCATCCTGCCCGCCGATTTTGCCCGCGCCGCCACGCGCATCGCGACTTATCCTTATGTGCGCGAAGGCACCGATGCCTTTCTGGCGGCGTTCGGCCCGGCGCAATACCATTCCAGCAGCGAATACGAACGGGTGATGGGCCAGCCGCTGGGCGCCTCGATCATCGGCACAGAGCCCAACAATGCGCAATTCCTGGCCGGTGACATAGCGATCCGCCAGCGGCTGGTGGAAACCGATCCCGAGGCGGAACGCAATCTGCATGCCCCGCGCCGCCAGGTCATGGCGCAATATCTGGCCACGATGGATCGGCTCCATCTGGATGGCTATGTCTATCCGGCGATCCAGATGCCCCCGGTCGATGAAACCATGCCGCAAAACGGCGGGCTGAGCGATGGCCCGCATTCGGCGACAAGCTGGGTCAACATGCTGGGCGTGCCGGCGGTGGTCGTGCCCGGCGGATTTTACGAAAGCGGGCTTCCGTTCGGGCTGGAAATTTCCGGGCGGCCGTTCCGCGATGGTGATGTGCTGGGCTTTGCCTATGCCTATGAACAGGGCACGCATCATCGCCATCCGCCGGTGCTGGTGGACCAGGGCCTGCTGCCCGACGCGCACTGAATTCGTTGTTCCCGATCCGTGTTTTCCCCGCGCGCGCATGAGGGTGCGCGTGCGGGGGTGATCCCCAACCAGGCGTTTCTTTAAGGGAGAATACCATGACCAGCCTCACACGCGCCTTTTGCGCGGGTTCCGCGCTTGCGTTGGCCGTGGCGATCGCCGCCCCGGCGATGGCCCAGGCTGCCCCCGCGGCTCCTGCAAACCCCACCGCTCCGGCAACCACGGCGGCCGATGCCACGCTGCCCCCCGAAATCGTGGTCACTGCCGAAAAGCGGTCCTCCACCGTGCAGGACACGCCGATTTCGATCACCGCGCTATCGGGCGAGGCGCTGCTCAACCAGGGTGTTTCGGGCGTGGCGGGGATCGTGATGGCGGTGCCCGGGCTGTCGATGCGGTCGGCCGGGCCGGGCCAGACCGAGCTGGAAATGCGCGGGCTGTCTTCATCGGGCGGGGCCTCGCCCACGGTCGGGTTCTATCTTGACGATTATCCGCTGACCGCGCCGGCCGCGGCGCTGGTGGGCAAAGTGGTGATCGATCCCGATCTTTATGATCTCAACCGCGTCGAAGTGCTGCGCGGGCCGCAGGGCACGCTTTATGGTTCGGGATCGATGGGTGGCACGGTGAAGCTGATCACCAACCAGCCCAAGCTTGACCGGGCCGAAGCCTCGTTCAATGCCACCGTCTCCACCACTGCGGGCGGGGTGAATGGCGGCGGCAATGTCATGGTCAACCTGCCGCTGGTAAAGGACAAGCTGGCGATCCGCGTGGTGGCCACCGACAAATTCCGCGATGGCTGGATCACGCGCGTGGTCGAACCGAATTTTCCCGCGCCGATCAATCCCAACGGGTTTTGCGGCGGCGGCTGGCCGGGCTGCGACCGCGGCAACGTGCTGACCGCGCCCCGGGCCAGCCAGACCCCGCGCACCAATACCGAACACCTCCAGGGCATTCGCGCCGAAATCGAGGCGCGCCCATCGGATCGGCTGACGCTGAGCGCGCTGGCGATCTATCAGGCCATCAAGCTGGGCGGGTATGACGAATACGATCTGCCGCCGGGGCTGCCGGGCTATCACTTTCAGCCCAACAATGCGTCGGAACCGATTACCGATACGTTCCAGCTTTATGGCCTGACGGTCAAATATGATCTGGGCATTGCCGATCTCACCTCGGCCACGGCCTATTACACCCGCACCGAAAGCCAGACGCAGGATACCGCCGAAGCGCTGTACAGCCTGTTTCCGCTTTATGGTTTCAACAGCGCGCAGTTCTATACCAGCCCGTTCAACGAAACCGACACCACGCACCAGTTCAGCGAAGAACTGCGGCTGACGTCAAAGGGCGCGGGGCGGCTGCGCTGGACAGTGGGTGCGTTCTACAGCCATTTTGAATCGATCTTTGCCGAAAGCAACAATCTGAAATCGTTCGTCGCGACTATCCCCGGCGCACTGGCGACCAACCCCGATGGCGTGCTCTATCAGGCGAACAACCCCTATCACATCAACCAGTATGGCGTGTTCGGTGAAGGCACTTACAGCTTTGCCGAAGGCTGGAAGCTGACCGCGGGGGCGCGGTGGTACAAATTTGACAGCCGCGCAGACGAGGAAACCACCGGTCTGCTGGCGCTGTCGGGCAATGCCACGCCCTATCTCAGCAGCTTTTCCACGTCGAACAGCGGGATCAATCCCAAAGTCACGCTCAGCTATGAACACGCGCACGATCTTACCGTCTATGGCACGGTTTCGCGCGGGTTCCGCCCGGGCGGGATCAACCAGCAGATTCCCAATCCGCCGTGCACGCTGAACGGCGAAACCTATGGCCCCGATGCCATCTGGAACTATGAACTGGGCGAAAAGGCCAAACTGTTCGGCAACCGCGTGACGATCAATGCCGATGTCTATTACATCCGCTGGTCCAACGTGCAGCAATCGGTGAACCAGGCCTGCGGCTATCCGCTGACGGCCAATGCCGGATCGGCCGAAGCCTATGGGCCCGAAGTGGAAATCACCGCGCAGATCACGCACGATCTGCAACTGAGCTTCAGCGGGACTTATACCCATTCGGCAATCAAGACGGCCGATGCCGCGTTGCAGGCGCAGGACCCGCTGGTGGTGCCGGGCCTGCCGCTGCTCAATGTGCCCAAATTCACCGAAAACACCGCGCTGACGTATGTTCGCCCGGTCGGTGGCGATTGGCGGGTGATGGCGCGCGTGTCGAATTCCTATGTCGGCAAGACCACCGATATCGACTTCAGCTATGGCACGCTGCCCGTCTATGACATTGTCAACGCGCGCATCGGGCTGATGAACGGCACGGTTTCGGCGTTCCTGTTTGCCGACAACCTGACCGACACGCGCGCGCAGCTGGGGATCAACACCACCGGCTTTTCCTATACCATCCCCTCGCTGATCCGCGTGGCGACCAACCAGCCGCGCACCGTCGGGCTGGATATCAAATACGCGTTCTGACCCGTGCGCTCCGGGTGGCGGCTGGTGCCGTCACCCGGGCACATTCAAAAATGCACGATCAGGTCACCGGCGACCAGCAACTGGTGGTTTTTTGCCTGGCTGGCATCGCCGGTGGACAGATCGATGTTGAACGCTGCGGCGTCGACCGACCGGTAATAGGTCACTTCCGGACGGACCTCGATCTGCGGCGAAAACCAGTGCTGCCAGCCGAGGCCGATTTCCCAATACCGGCTTTTCACGCCGGTGCGCTGGCCCTGCTGGTCGTTATAATATTCGCTGCGCAGCGACAGGTTGTTCAGCGGCGAAAATTCCCAGTTCAGGTATGACAGCAGCGCAAACACATGCGCGGTGCAGCTTTGCGCGCTGCGGTCGGCGCATTGCGCGCCCGACGGGCCGTTGAAGCGATAGACTTGCGGGCTGAACGGGGTGCCACCGCCGTAATAGAGGAAATAACCGGGTGATCCCGCATCCACGTTGACCACGCGTTTCTGGTAAAGGGTATAGCTTTCCAGCGCGATGTGCACCGTGTCGGAAAACCGATGGTACCAGGTTCCGCCAAACCATTGCAGGTTGTTGTAGCCCCACACCCCCGAATTGATCGCATCGGCGCACAAATAGATGTTGTCGCGCGCGGCCGCGTCCTGATAGCGCAGGCACGCCGTGATCGAAGGCCGCGCCCCGGGATCGCGCCTGAACGTCGCACCGGGATACAGCGTGTTGCTGATCGCGGTATAGGGGTGGCCGCCGGGATCGGCAAAGGGCGCGCCATTGCCGATCGTGGCCCAGGATGCGGCCGTGATCGTCTGCGCCGGGTTGGGCAGGTGCTGGCCCGCATTCCACGCCGCCGTGTCCGATCCATACGTCAGCCCCAGTTGCACAAACAGGGACCTGGTCGCCGCCAGCGTCAGCTGCACGCCCTCGTTGGTGTAGTTGTCGAACGTGTAGGTCAGCGAATGGCTGTACATATAGTTGTTGGGCGCCAGCTGCGCCTCGATATCGGGCAGCGCGATGAAGCGGCCTGCGCGGATCACCAGACCTTGGGCGATTTTGGGCACGAACAGTTCGGCATAGACCATCGGCATGTCAAAGCCGTTGACCTTGTTGCGATCGTAATAGCCGCGATCGATCAGGAACCCGCGCGATGCGGTATAGCGGTAATCCGACCCGTAAATGCCCGAGACACGAAACCCCCAATCGACGTGATCGTCCTGCACCGTATCGGGCGTGCGCTCGATAAACAGCACCGCCTGGTTCAGCAGCACCGTGTTGGGCGCAAAGGCATAGGCCGCGGGCGCATTGCCCTGGCGCACATTGCTGGTCGAAAGGTTGCCGCCGATATCGATCCAGCCATAGGCCTGGACATGCGCGCGGGCCATGGCCTGGCCCAGGCCGGTATCGCCCAGCGCGACCATCAGCGGGCTGTCGACCGAGGCGGGCCGGTTGACCCCCAGCAGGGTTGCCCCGCCATAGGAAAATTCGGTGAAGGGATAAGGCGGCGATGTTGCCGGCGCCGGGGCCCAGTCGGCGCGGCGCGACGGTGGCGCCGCCGGATCGGGCGCCAGCGGCGAAGTGGCGCGGTTCCATTCCGCCGCCTGATAGGCAAGGAACCGGGTGATCACGCCGTGGCCCAGATCCTTGTCGGTGATCGTGGGGGCTGGTGCAGGGGGGTTTGCCGGCTCCGGCGGTGGGGCCGTTTGGGCCGTTTGGGCCGGTGGGGCCGGTGGGGCCGGTGTGGCATCCGCCAGCGCCGGATCGGCCAGGTTCGAACCGGCCAGCAACAGCCCGGCCAACAGCATTGTCATGATACGCCCTCATGCCCGAAGACCCCCGGCGGCCCCGCCAATGGGGCCGCGCGGCGCTGCGGTGGGCACGGCCACTAGGCCCGCAGGCGATTAAGGTGCAACGGCGATTGCCTTGGCCCGGCGTAAAGGTTTCGTGATGGGGCGGGCGCAGGCGGGGCATGATTGCGCCGTGCAAGCGTGGCATAAAGCATTGATTTGGAATGTTGATCCGCACACCCCCGCGCTCATCCCGGGCCTGTCGAGGGATGCGCGCCAACGCCCGCCGGATGGCTGGTGCCCCCGCCTGGATGACTGTCGCGCGCATCCTTCGACGGGCTCAGGATGAGCGGGGTTTGGTGGGTGGGAGTTTGGTGGGTGTGGATTTGGTGGGTAGGGGTTTGGTGGTTTGTGGAGGCGGAGGGGCAGGGGAGCCGGAGGGGCAGGGGATGGGAATTGTTCCCCCTCTGCCAACCCGGCCCGCCCCCGTTTCAGCCTCGGCTCAGGCCCCGCGCGCGTTGCGCAATGCGGCCAGTTCGTCCTTGGTTTCGTGCAGCAGGTGAGTCAGCTCGGCCACGGCTTTTGACAGGTTCAGCACTTCGCTCTCGCGCAGCTGGTCGATTTTCTGGTGCAGCAGTTCGATTTCCAGCTCTGCCTTGATGTTGATCTTGTAATCGCTTTCGGCGGCCTTGCGGTCGATATCCTGCTGGCGGTTCTGGCTCATCATGATGAACGGCGCGGCATAGGCGGCCTGGAACGACAGCGCGAGGTTCAGCAAGATGAACGGATAAAGGTCCCATTTTTCCACAAAGGCCGTCACGTTCAGCACGATCCACGCGGCCAGCAGGACCGACTGGATGATGATGAACCGCCATGATCCCATGGTCGATGCCACCGTATCGGCGATTTTCTGCCCGGTGGTCAGCCCAGCATCGGGATCGGCCTTGGCGCGGGCAACGGCGCGGATGCGTTCGGCGCGGCGCAGCAGGCGCATGTCGTGCAACAGCGCTTCTTCGGCCTCGTCCAGGAAATGCACGGCCTGCTCGATTGCATTCATGGGTGATCCGGTCCCTTTGGCTGGCGGAGGCGGGAAAACGCCACCGGCCGCGACGATGCCATTGCGCACCGGCCCTGTCCAGCAAGGTCCTTTCCCCAATCAGGCTTGACCCGCTGCCCTTGTTGCGACAATTGATGTATATGCATGATGCAATACCATCTCCATGTGCCTGCACCGCCTTGCGCAAGGCATCGCGCGCGATCACCCGGGTCTATGATGCGGGGCTTGCCGCTCATGGCCTGACCACGTGCCAGTTCGCGCTGTTGCGGCACATTGCCCGCGCCGGTGAAATCGCGCTCAGCCGACTGGCCGATGCGCTGGTGATGGACCGCACCACGCTTTATCGCGTGCTGCGCCCGGCCGAAGCCGCGGGCTGGGTAGTCACTTGCGCAGCCGGCACCGGGCGCATGCGGCTGGCGCGGCTGACCCCGCAGGGCAGGGCCTTGATCGCCCGGGCAGAGCCGGACTGGATCGCCTGCCAGGCCACAGTGCGCGCGCAACTGGGAGAGTCCGGCTGGGCAGCGCTGCACGGCGCGGCGCTGGCGGTTCAGGCGCTGGGCGCCGGAGCCACGATTGCAGCGGCCCCTGTTGCAGGAGTTGGGGCATGATCGCGCGGTTGGGCTGGGCGCGGCATCGTGCGATCGGCGTGCTGGCGGTCACGTTTGCAGCGCTGCTGATCGGCGCAGGGGTGCGTTCGGCGCCGGGCGTGATGATGACCCCGCTGCAGCTCCATTTCGGCTGGGACCGCGCGACAATCGCCCTGACGTCGGCGGTCGGCATCCTGCTCTACGGGCTGGTCGGGCCGTTTGCTGCGGCGCTGATGATGTCGCTGGGGATTCGCCGCACGATGATTGGCGGGCTGGTCCTGATGGGCTTTGCCACATTCGTCAGCCAGTGGATGACCCAAAGCTGGCACTATCTGCTCACCTGGGGGGTCCTGTCGGGGCTGGGCAGCGGCGCGGTTGCCAGCGTGCTGGGCGCGGCTGTGGTCGGGCGCTGGTTTGCGCGGCACCAGGGCCTTGCAATGGGGGTGCTTTCGGCCAGCACTGCCACCGGATCGCTGATCTTTCTGCCCGTGCTGGCCTGGCTGACGCGCGCCGGGGCGTGGCTGCCGGTGGTGCAGGTGGTGGGCACGGCCTGCATCGTGCTGGTGCCGCTGGTGCTGTGGCTGGTGCCCGAAAACCCGGCCGATGTCGGCACGCGCCGGTTTGGCGAGGCCCTGGGCGAAGGCCCGGCGCCGCGGACAGCCAATGGAAGCCCGGCACGCGCGCGCGATGCGCTCGGGCTGGCCTTTGCCACGCTGCGCCGGGCCATGCGCGTGCCCACGTTCTGGCTGCTGTTCGGTACCTTTTTCGTCTGCGGCCTGACCACCAACGGGCTGGTCGGCACGCATCTGATCACGTTTTGCGGCGATCATGGCATTGCGCCTGTTGCAGCGGCCGGGCTGCTGTCGACGATGGGGCTGTTCGATCTGGTGGGCACTACCGCGTCGGGCTGGTTGACCGACCGGTATGATCCGCGCCGGCTGCTGGTGGCTTATTACGGCCTTCGCGGGGTGTCGCTGATCGTGCTGCCGTTTTGCGATTTCGGCCCGGCGAGCCTGGCCGTGTTTGCAGTGTTCTTCGGGCTGGACTGGATTGCCACGGTGCCGCCGACTCTGGCGCTGACCACGCGCACCTTCGGCGCGCGCGATGCGGCGGTGGTGTTCGGCTGGGTCAATGTCGGGCACCAGCTGGGCGCCGCCACGGCAGCCTTTGGCGCGGGGCTGATCCGGCAGGATTTCGGCCGATATGATCCGGCATTCGAGATCGCCGGGCTGTTCGGAGTGGCCGCCGCTGTGGTCATGTTTGCCACGATCCGCCCTGGTCTGCGCCAGGTGGCGGCGCAGGCTGCCTGAGCGCGATCGACCTGAGCGCGATCGACCTGAGCGCGATCGACCTGAGCGCGATCGGGTCAGGCCGGCCGCATCGCCGCGACAATGCGATCATGGTGGCTGGCCAGATCGGGCACCTGCCAGTTCAGCCGTTTGCCCTGATCATCGTAATGGCGCAGCCGCACCGCCGCGGCGAACCAGGGATTGGCCTGAAACACCGCAATCTCGTCGTCTGACATCGGCCCGCCCTGCAGCGCCAGGCTCAGCTGCGATGCCCTGGACAGGCCGGCTTCGTATTCCGGCTCCACCGCGCAAAGATAGCGCTTGGCCGCCACGTGCAGCCGCACCGGCTCGGTCACTTCGGGGCCGAACCATTGCGCCAGCCAGGCAGCGCCGTGTTCTTCGTGGCGCGCATCGATGCCCAGCCGTTCGGCGGCATTGCCGGCATCATCGATGAACTGGCCGATATCGTGCAGCAGCGCGGCCACGATCAGGCAATCGTCCTCGCCCGCTTCCACCGCGAGCTGCCCGCATTGCACCACGTGGTCCATCTGCGTTGCCCGTTCGCCATAGTGGCTGTCGCCAAACCGGGTGATCAGCGCGGCAATTTCGGCAAAGCGGGGGTCGGTCATCCACGGGTTCCAGTGCATCGGTTCGGGCCGCAGCCATAGCCGCTGCACGCCGACCGGGCGACCCGAAAATTGCAAATTTGACATGCCCTCCGGATGCTTTGACGATTGCTCCGTTGGCCCCTAATTCAGGCGCGCCATTCCCCCCGTCCGGCACCAAAGGATACCCCCATGCGTTTTGCCCAGCCCTTGCTTCGCACCCTTCTGGCCGCCCCTGCCCTTGCCGCGATCACTGCTTCGCCGGTGATGGCCGATCCCGCGCCCATGCCTGCACCGGCGCCCGCGCCCGCTTATGCTGTCGTTGATCGCATTGCCGGCGCCGATGGCGGCTGGGACTATGCCTCGGTCGATCCGGTCAAGGGCCGGCTTTATGTCGCGCGCGGCGATGCGGTGATGATGGCGGACCTTGCCACCGGCAAAGTGACTGACCGCTTTGTCCCCGCCACACGCGCGCACAGCGCCCTGCCGATCGACCAGGGCCGCACTCTGGTGGAAACCGACGGCACGTCGGGCCTGACGCGGTTCATCGATACAGACAGCGGCAAGACCCTGGCCGAAGTCGCCACCGGCAAAAAGCCCGATTATGCCTTTGTCGATGCCGCCACCGGCCTGCTGGTGGTGATGAACCCCGGCAGCAACGGCGTCGTGCTGATCGATCCGGCCAGCCACGCAATCGTGCGCACGATCACCGTGCCCGGCGGGCTGGAAGCCGGCGACAGCGATGGCCACGGCATGATTTTCGCCAATCTGGAAGATGCCAACGCGCTGGCCCAGATCGATCTGAAGGCGGGCAAGCTGGTCCGCACGATCCCGCTGAAGGGCTGCGACGGCCCGACCGGGCTCGCGATGGTTGCCGGTCGCGTGCTTTCGGCATGCTCCAACGGCGTGGTCACAGTGGTCGATGCGGCCACCGGCGCGCTGGTGAAGACGATTGCCGTAGGTCGCGGCCCCGATGCGGTGATTGCCGATCCGGCGCGCGGGCTGGTGTTCGTGCCCAGCGGCCAGGCCGGCACGCTGAGCGCGATTTCGATTGCCGATCCGGCCAACCTGCATGTGGTCGCAACGATCCCCACCCAGGTCGGCGCGCGCACCGGCGCACTCGATCCGCGCACCGGCAAGCTCTATCTGCCCGCAGCGACGATGGTTCCCGCCGCTGGCGGCGGCCGCGCATCGGCCAAGCCGGGCTCGTTCGTGGTGCTGGTCGTCGCGCCGCGTTAAAGCGTGATGGCTTCAGGTTGAAGCAAGCTTCAACCTGAAGCCATCGGCAACGCTCACGCGCCGCGCGGGCTTGTCGCCGGATGCCATGAATCACTATCGTGTGATCAGGCTTTAATCCCGCAGCACGACCCCCGCATCTGCTGACCATTGCAGCCAGACCGGCGCGCCTGCGGGCAGCGCCGGCTGGTTGGCCGATACCTTGATCAGCGTGCCGCCGGTGGTTGCCACATCATACAGCGTAACCGCGCCGAGATAGGCGCTGGCCATGATCGTGCCCTGCACCACATTGGCGGCGCCGGGGCCTGCGGGGCGCGGCTGGTCGGCCGCGATCATCGCGATCTTTTCGGGACGGATGCCCACGCACACCCGCGCCGCATCGCCGGGTTCGGCAACATGGATCGGCGCATCGAGCGCGGGCGTGGTCACCGTGCCGCCCGCCAATGCGCCCTCGAACAAATTGATCGTGCCGATAAAGTCCGCAACGAAGCGGCTGGCGGGGCGCTCGTACAGGTCGCCGGGGGTGGCCACTTGCTGCAACCGGCCCGCATTCATCAGCGCGCAGCGGCTGGCCATGGCCAGCGCCTCGGTCTGATCGTGGGTGACCATCACGAATGTCACGCCGACTTCGCGCTGAATCTGCGCCAGTTCGCCGCGCATCGCATCGCGCAGTTTGGCATCCAGCGCCGACAGCGGTTCATCCAGCAGCAGCACCCGCGGCCGTTTGACCAGCGCGCGGGCCAGCGCCACGCGCTGCCTTTGCCCGCCCGAAAGCTGATCGGGCCGGCGCCCGGCCAGGTCCGACAGCTTTACCAGCGCCAGCGCCTCATCCACCCGCGCCGCGCGTTCGGGCGCGGGCACGCGGTCGATTTTCAGGCCATAGGCAACATTGTCGGCCACGGTCATATGCGGAAACACGGCATAGGATTGAAACACCATGTTCACCGGCCGCCGGTTGGGCGGCACCCCGGCCATGTCCACTCCGTCGATCAGGATGCGGCCTGAACTGGGCGTTTCCAGCCCGGCGAGCATCCGCAGCAGCGTGGTCTTGCCACAGCCCGACGGGCCGAGCAGCGAAAAGAATTCGCCCTGCGCAATGTCGAGGCTGACATCGTCGACCGCGGTAAAGCTGCCAAAGCGGCGCGTGACGTGTTCGATCCGGATCAGCATCGCGCGACCTTACCTTTTTGCCATGTCGGTGCCCTGCAGCGCCATCCCGATCAGCGTCAGCACCACGGTAATCGCCATCAGCACGGTGGACGCGGCATTGACTTCGGGCGTCACCGAAAAGCGCACCATCGAATAGATCTTCACCGGAAAAGTCACCGTGTTGGGCCCGGCGGTGAAAAACGTGATCACGAAATCATCGAGGCTGAGCGTGAACGCCAGCAAGGCGCCCGAAACCAGCGCCGGGCGCAAATGGGGCAGCAGCACATCGGCAAAGGCGCGCAATTCGCTGGCGCCCAGATCGCGCGCCGCCTCTTCCACTTCGCGGTTGAACGAGGCGAGCCGCGCGCGCACCACCACCGCCACAAACGGAAAGCTGAAAGTGATGTGCGCAATCGTGATCGCGCCCAGATCGAACGGCCAGGCCAGATCGCGCGGCCAGGGCATGATCTGGCCGAAAAACACCAGCATCGCCACACCCATGCAGATTTCGGGCACCACGATTGGCAGCGTCACCATGCCGTCGAACACGCCGCGCCCGAAAAAGCGGTATCGCCATAGCGCGATGGCCGCCAGCGTGCCCAGCACCACGCTGGCCAGAGTCGACAGCGCGGCAATGGTCAGCGAATTGGCAAAGGCGCCGATCAGCGCATCGTCGCCCGCCATATAGGCGTACCAATCCAGCGTGAACCCTTCCCAGCGGATCGTGCGGCGCGACGCGTTGAAGCTGAACAGCACGAGGCTGGCCAGCGGCAGATAGAGGAACACCAGCACCGCCATGACCCACAGCCGCAGCGGCCAGCGCGCGGCATAATCGAGCGGGCCGGCGCGTCGCGGGCGCAGCCAGGTCAGCCAGCCGGCCATCACCGTGCCGCCCGGTCTGCGGTGCGCCCGGCCGCGCGCCGTTCGGCCAGCGCGCGCCAGGCCATGGCCGCCAGCGTCAGGTACAGCAGCATGAACGACAGCGCCGCGCCAAACGGCCAGTCATTGGCGCGCTTGAACTGGCGCTCGATCACGCTGGCGATCATCTGGCTGTCGGTGCCGCCCAGCAGATCGGGGGTGAGATAAGACCCGAGCGCGGGGATGAAGCACAGCAGCACCGCCGACAGGATGCCCGGCCAGACCACCGGCACGACAATCTGGAAAATCGTGCGCAGATGCCCCGCGCCCAGATCCAGGCTGGCCTCGATCAGCGACCGGTCCAGCCGGTCGAGCGTGGAAAACAGCGGCAGCACGATGAACGGCAGGTGCACATAGACCAGCCCCGCAATCACCGCGCCATTGGTGTGCAGCATTTCGAACGGGCCCAGCCCGATCAGCCCCAGCGCATCGTTGACCCAGCCTTCGCTGCGCATCACCGCCATCAGCGCATATGTGCGCACCAGCAGGTTGGTCCAGAACGGCAGCATGACCGCCAGCAGCAACAGCACTTTGGCGCGTTGCGCGGCAAACGTCATCACCAGGGCATAGGGAAAGCCGATCACCAGGCAGATCGCGGTGGTCGCGCCGGCAAAAACCAGCGATTTGGCAAAGATCATCAGGTATACCGGATCGAACACCCGGGCGTAATTGGCCAGGGTGCCGGTCACCGCGACTTCGGTCAGGCCCAGCGTGCGGCCAAAGCTGTAGGCCCAGATTACCGACATCGGCACCACGAAAAACGCGATCAGCCACAGCGCCGGCGCGGCCAGCACCGCTGCGAACGTGGCGCGGCTGCTGCCGGTCATCCGGTTGTTGCCTCCGGTCATGCCTGCTCTCCGGTCAGTGTATCGCTCCCGATTGCCATCGCGTTTGCGTCACCCGCGTAGAATCGGGGCGGGGGGCGGTCAATCGCCGGTGCCGCTGTTTGCCCGATTTTGCGCGCGCGCAGCGGTTTTGGCGGGCCTGGAAAGAAACGGGCCGGGAAAGAAACGGGCCGGGAAAGGAGCCTGATGGGCAGAGAAAGGAGCGGGGGCCCGGCTGGACAGCGCTTGGCCACATGGCATATGGCGTCGCATCATGTCACACGACGAACAGTCATCGCTGGCGGCCTATCTTGCCGCCCATCCCGAAGTCGATGGCATAGAGGCCTTCGTGTTTGACGTTGCCGGCGCGGTAAAGGGCAAATGGCTGACGCGTGACAAGGCGTTGTCGGTCGCTGCCAAAGGCCTGCCCATGCCGCTGTCGGTCTTTGCGCAGGATGCCTGGGGCTGCGACGTGGCCGAAGCCGGGCTTGCGTTTGGCACGGGTGATCCCGATGGCGTGGGCCATGCCCTGCCCGGGCGCTTTGCCCGCGTGCCCTGGCTGGAAGGCCACAAGGCGCAGGCGTTCCTGACCATGCGCGACCGCCACGGCGCCTCGGCCGAGGCCGATCCGCGCGCCGGGCTTGCGGCGATCGTGGCGCGCTATGCCGCACGCGGGCTGACCCCGGTTGTGGCGGTAGAGCTGGAATTCTATCTCTACCGGCTGGAAAACGGGCTGCCGGTGCCGCCCGACGGGGCGGGCGCGGCAAGCTGGCGGCGCAATGAAACGCTGTCGGTCAGCACGATGGGCGCGCACCAGCGGCTGATCGATGCGATCCTGGCTGCGGCGCACGAAATCGGCATTCCCGCCGACGGGGTGACCAGCGAAGCCGGGCCGGGGCAATTCGAGCTGAACATCCTGCACCGCGCCGATGCGCTGGCGATGGCCGACGATGCCATGCTGATGCGCCGGATCGTGCGCGGGCTGGCGCAGGCGCACGGGTTTGGCGCAACGTTCATGGCCAAACCCTATGGCGAGGCATCGGGCAGCGGGCTGCATATCCACGCCAGCGTCAACGATGCATCGGGGGTTAATGTGCTGGCGCTTAGCGATGGCGGTGCCCCCGCGCCGGCCCTGTTTCATGCGGTTGCGGGGCTGGTGACTGCCATGCCCGATACGATGCTTGCCTTTGCGCCCAATGCCAATTCGTTTCGGCGGTTCCGCCCGGATTCGCATGCCCCGGTTTCGGCCGGATGGGGGCATGATGATCGCTCTGCCGCGATCCGCGTGATCGATGGCAGCAAAGTGGGCGGCGGGGCCCGGGCCACGCGCATTGAACACCGCATTTCGGGCGCCGATGCCAATGCCTATCTGGCGATGGGTGCGATGCTGGGCGCGATGTTGCAGGGGATCGAAGCGGGCACCATGCCCCCCCCGGCGCAAGACCCGCGTGACCCGGCCGCGGGCGAACCCCTGCCGCGCGAATGGGGCGCGGCAATCGACCGGTTTGCCGCATCCGATTGCGCGGGCGCAATTTTCGGCACGCGGCTGCGTGATATCGTGGTCGCCTGCAAACGGCAGGACCGCACCGCGTTCCTGTCGCATATCGATCGCTTTGAATACGATACGTACCTCAATCTGCTGTAACGTTTTTCCAGGAGACCTCGGATGAAGTTCACTGCTCTTTTCGCTGCCGCCCCGCTTGCCCTGCTGGTTCCGGCCGCTGCCCATGCCGAAGACGTGACCGCCGGCGCCGCCGTGTTTCGCCAGTGCACCGCGTGCCATGTCAACAAGCCGGGCGCCGTCGGCGTTGCCGCGCCGAACCTCTATGGCGTGGTCGGGCGCAAGGCCGGATCGACCGCGTTTGGCTATTCCGCCGCGCTGAAGGCATCGAAGCTGACCTGGGACAAGGCGACGCTGAACACGTTCCTCAAGGCGCCGCAAAAGCTGGTTCCCGGCACGCGCATGGTGGTCGCGATCGGCGATGACACGCAGCGCGCCAATCTGGTCGCCTATCTCGCCACGCTGAAGTAAGCGCGCGCGGCAGGTTTGCCGTCATGCACCATGCGGCTGACCCGGCTGAGCCTGTAAAACCTGCCGGGCCTGCCGGGCCCGCCGGGCCCGCCAATCCGGCAGCGCCCGCCAAACCTGCCGGGCCCGCCAATCCGGCCGGGACCGAACGCCTGCCTCCGTTCGCCGCCTTGCGCGCGTTCGAGGTGTTCGGCCGCACCGGGGGTGTGCGCCGGGCGGGCGTGCTGCTGGGGGTCGACCATACCGTGGTCAGCCGTCATTTGCGCACGCTCGAAGACTGGCTGGGCGTGCCGCTGATCGATCGCGCCGACGGGCGCATGGCGCTGAACGAGGCGGGCCGCGCCTATCACGCGCGGATCAGCGCGGCGATGCACGATCTGCTCGCCGCCACGCGCGATGCCACGGCCGCCGGCCGGGGCGAAGGCGTGCGGTTGTGGGCTGTGCCCGGCTTTGCCACCCAATGGCTGTCGGACCAGTTGGCCCTGCTCGAACGCAGCGACCCCGGCTTTGCGGTCGAACTGCGGCCAACCGATGCCTGCGCCAATTTCGCCCAGTTCGAAGCCGATGCCGATATCCGCTATTACGGCGATGACTGGCCGCCGCAGCCGGGCGGCCCGGGCCTGCAGGCGCTGGAACTGGCGCGCCCGCCGCTGATGATCGTGGCCAGCCCGCAGTTTGCTGCCACGCTGAACCTGGCCGCGCCCGAAGATCTGCTGGGCGCACCCTTGCTGCACGAAGAACATCATGAACAATGGCGCGCCTGGCTGGCGCAGAACGGCGTGGCGACCGGCGCGCGGGCGCTGACCGGCCCGTTGCTGTGGCACGCGCATCTGGCCATCGCGGCGGCGCGGCAAGGGCGCGGGCTGGCGCTCGCCAACCGTTATCTGGTCGGCCAGGATCTGGCGCGCGGCGCGCTTGTCGAACTGGCCGTGCCGGGCACGCGCCCGGTGGCAGTCGGCAGCTACTGGTTCGTCGCGCGCGCCGACCGCTGGACCAGCCCGTCGATTGCGGCCTTGCGCGCGTTTCTGCGCCGCCAAGCGCAGGAACGGTAACGCCGGTTACGCCGTCTGGTGCAGCACGTCGGCCAGCAGCTCGAACATTTCGTGGATTTGCGCGGCCGAAATGATCAGCGGTGGTGACAGCGCGATGATGTCACCCGTTACGCGGATCAGCAGGCCGGCATCGAACGCGCGGTGAAACGCCTCCATCGCGCGCGCGCCCGGCGCGCCGTCGCGCGGGGCCAGTTCGATCCCGGCGACCAGCCCGAGATTGCGCACGTCGATCACATTGGGGCAATCGCGCATGGCATGTGCGGCATCTTCCCAGGTCTGGGCAAGGCCTGCGGTATGGGCAAACGTGCCTTCGTCGTCATAAAGCTTCAGCGTGGCGATCGCGGCGGCTGCGGCCAGCGGATGGCCCGAATACGTGTAGCCGTGGAAGAATTCGATGCCCGCGGGCGACCGGTCGATCACCGTATCGTGCACGTCGCGGCTGGCGGCGACCGCGCCCATTGGCACCGCGCCGTTGGTCAGGCCCTTGGCCATCGTCAACAGGTCGGGTGTCACGCCGAAATATTCGGCGGCGGTGGCGGTGCCCAGCCGGCCGAACCCGGTGATCACTTCGTCAAAGATCAGCAGGATGCCATATTTGCGCGTGATGTCGCGCAGCCGCTGCAAATAGCCCTGCGGCGGCACCAGCACGCCGGTCGATCCGGCCACGGGCTCCACAATCACTGCGGCAATCGTTTCGGGCCCGTGCAGCGCCACCAGCTCTTCCAGCTCGTCGGCCAGATTGCCGTTCGAAGGCTGCTGGCCGCGCTGAAACCGCACCGCATCGCCGTGGGTATGCGCCAGATGATCAACGCCCCACACCTGGCTGACATGGCGGCGGCGGTTGCCGCCGATCCCGCCGACCGACATCCCGCCGAAATTTGTGCCGTGATAGCCGCGCTGGCGCCCGATCAGGCGGAACCGCGTGCCTTCGCCGCGCGCCTGGTGATAGGCGAGCGCAATTTTCAGCGCGGTGTCGGCGCTTTCCGACCCCGAATTGGTGAAAAACACGCGGTCCAGCCCTTCGGGCATCATCCGCGCAACCGCGCTCGCTGCTTCGAATGCCAGCGGGTGGCCAAGCTGGAATGTCGGCGCGAAATCCAGTGTCAGCGCGGCTTCGGCAATCGCCGCGGCAATCGGCGCGCGGCCATGGCCGGCATTGACGCACCACAGCCCGGCGGTGCCATCGAGCAGGCGCAGGCCATCGGTGGTTTCATAATGCATGTCGCGCGCGCGGGCGAACAGGCGCGGATTGGCCTTGAAATGGCGGTTGTTGGTGAACGGCATCCAGAAATGCGACATGTCGATATCGCCGGCGGCGGCAACCAGCTCTTGCGGAGTGCGGATGGCGAGTTTGGCGAGCGTGGCCATGCGGGTGCCTTTCGAAAGTCTGCGGGTATGGATCTGTGCGGCGATCATGCCGTGTGGCGACGCTTTGCAAAAGAGGCAATTGCGCCCGACATGGTGCATTGCGTGCACCGGGCGGGCTTCACGCCTGCCAGTCCGCAGGCGCCTCGCTGACCATGTCGGCCAGCCAGGCGGCAAACTGGCGCAAGGGGCGCGTTTCGCCGCTGTCGCGCGGGGTGGTCAGGTAATAGGCGCCCAGCGACACCGCGCGGAACGCGGGATTGCCCGCGCCCAGTTCCACCACGCGCCCCGCCGCCAGATCCTCGCCCGCCAGAAAGGCATTGGTCAGCGCCACGCCCTGGCCTTCGCGCGCGGCGACCAGTGTCATGTGCGCCTGCCACAGCCGCGCGGCGGGCGGGGGCAGATCGGGCACCGGCCCGTGCGTGCCAAACCACACCTGCCATTCCACATCGTCGTCTTCGTGCAGCAAGGGCAACGACAAAAGGTCGGCCGGGCGCGCGGGCATGCGCCCCGTCAGCCAGGTGGCATCGGGGCGCGCCACCGGAAACACGCGCGGGCGGATCATCGGCACGCGCAGGATCGCGGCCTGCTCGCTGGCGGCCAGATCGCTGTCGCGCCACCAGCGCAGATCGGCATGGGCTTCGTGCCGTTTCAGATCGGGTGGGGCGTCCGACGGGCGCAGCGTGACCGCAAGCCCGGGATGGCGCCGGCCGAAATCGGGCAGGCGGCTGGTCAGCCAGTGATAAGCGAGGCCCGGCATCGACCAGACCTGCAACCGCATCCCGGCATCGCCGCGCAATCGCTCGGTCGCGCTGCACAACTGGTCAAACGCCGGGCCGATCAGCGCGTGGTAATCCGCCCCGGCCTGGGTCAGCCCGCCATTGGCGCGATCGATCAGCATCACGCCCAGCCAATCTTCCAGCGCGCGCAGATGGCGGCTGACAATCGCATGGCTGACCCCGAGCGCCGCGGCGGTGCGGCGCACTTTGCCATGGCGGCCAAACGCCTCGAACGCGCGCAGCGCGGCAAAGGGGGGCAGGTGGGGGCGATCGCTCATGGTAACTCCCGGTCACCACATCGCTACCATTTGTCGGCTTAACAGCGCAAGCGTGTGGTGCCATGATGGCGCCAGTTTCGTGTTCTGGTCCGTTTTCTGGTCCGTTTTCTGGTTGCAGAGGTCCTCCCCCATGTCTCACTCCATGTCTGACAATGCTTCGCTTGCCGCCCGTCGGGATCGTGCCGTGCCGCGCGGGGTCGCCTCGTCCACCGCGGTCTATGCCGATCGCGCGGAAAATGCCGAATTGTGGGATGTCGAAGGCCGTCGCTATGTCGATTTTGCCGGTGGCATTGCGGTGCTGAACACCGGCCACCGCCACCCGCGCGTGATCGCCGCGGTGGAGGCGCAGCTGGGCAAGTTCACCCACACCGCGTTCCAGGTCAGCCCCTATGAAAGCTATATCGAACTGTGCGAGCGGCTGAACGCGCGCGCGCCGTTTTCGGGCGATGCCAAGACGATCCTGCTGACCACCGGCGCCGAAGCCACCGAAAACGCGGTGAAGATCGCGCGCGCCGCAACCGGCCGTTCGGCGATCATCGCCTTTACCGGCGCATTCCACGGCCGCACCCTGCTGGCCGCGGCGATGACCGGCAAAGTCACCCCCTACAAGCGCAAGGTCGGCCCGATGCCGCCCGAAGTGTTTCACGCCCCGTTCCCCACCGGGATCGACGGCAATACCGTGGAAAAAAGCCTGGCGGCGATCCAGTACCTGTTTGCCGCCGATGTTGAGCCCGAGCGCGTGGCGGCGGTGATTGTCGAGCCGGTGCAGGGTGAAGGCGGGTTCCACGTTGCGCCCACCGAATTCCTTGAAGCCCTGCGCGCGCTGGCCGATACCCACGGCTTTCTGCTGATCGCCGATGAAGTCCAGGCCGGTTTTGCCCGCACGGGGAAACTGTTTGGCATCGAACACAGCGGTGTGGAGCCCGATCTGGTGTGCACGGCAAAGTCGCTGGCCGGCGGGTTCCCGCTGTCGGGGCTGATCGGCCGCGCGCAGATCATGGATTCGCTCGATCCGGGCGGCCTGGGTGGCACGTATGGCGGTTCGCCGATCGGTTGCGCCGCCGCGCTCGCGGTGCTCGACGTGATCGATGAAGAAGGCCTGCTCGACCGCGCCACCGCGATCGGCGAACGGCTGCGCGCGCGGATCGAAGGCTTTGCCCGCGCCGGGCTGCCGGTCGCCAATCTGCGCGGCCTGGGCGCGATGATCGGGTTCGACGTTACCAATGCGGCGGGCGAAACCTGCGGCGTTTCGGCAAAGGCGGTCTGCACCGCCGCGCTCGAGGACGGGCTGATCCTGCTGTCGTGCGGGACGAAAGGCGAAACCATCCGCATTCTCGTGCCGCTGACCGCGTCGGACGCAATCATCGATGAAGGCCTCGCCATTGTCGAAACCGCGCTCGCCAAAGTCGCCGGAAAGGTGGACGCATGAACGCGCCTGCTGCCGTGACCGTGCTTTCGCGCCCGCAACTGGCGCGCCCCGATCTGTGGCGCGAAGCCGCCTTTGTCGGCGGCGCCTGGGCCACCAGCGATCGCACGATTGCGGTCGACAACCCGGCCACGGGCGAAGTGATCGGCCAGGTGCCCGATTTCGGCGCGGCCGAGGCCGATGCCGCAGTTGCCGCCGCCGCCGCCGCCTTTGCCGAATGGAAAGCGCGCACCGGCAAGGAGCGCGGCGCGATCCTGCGCAAATGGTCCGATCTGATGCATGCCCATGCCGACGATCTGGCGCTGATCATGACGGCCGAACAGGGCAAGCCGCTCGCCGAAGCCAAAGGCGAAGTGGCCTATGCCGCGGCGTTCCTTGAATGGTTTGCCGAAGAAGCGCGGCGCGTGCGCGGCGAAGTGCTGACCCCGCACATGGCCGGCCGCCGCCTGGTCGTCACGCGCCAGCCGGTGGGTGTGGTCGGCGCGATCACGCCGTGGAACTTTCCGCTGGCGATGATCACGCGCAAGGCCGGCCCGGCGCTGGCGGTGGGCTGCACATTTGTGGTGAAGCCTTCGGAACTGACCCCGTTTTCGGCGCTGGCGCTGGCCGTGCTGGCCGAAGAAGCCGGCGTTCCGGCGGGCGTGTTCAGCGTGGTGACGGGTGAGGCAAAAGCGATTGGCGGCGTGCTGACCGGCGATCCGCGCGTGGCCAAATTCACGTTTACCGGGTCCACCCCGGTGGGCAAGCTGCTGGCCGCGCAATGCGCCGGCACGGTCAAGCGGGTCAGCCTGGAACTGGGCGGCAACGCGCCGTTCATCGTGTTCGAAGATGCCGATGTCGATGCCGCAGTAGAGGGCGCGCTGGTCTCCAAATTCCGCAACACCGGGCAGACCTGCGTTTGCGCCAACCGCATCTATGTCCACGATGCGGTCTATGATGCGTTCGCCGAAAAGCTGGCGGCGCGCGTGGCGACTTATCGCGTCGGGCCGGGCCTGGCCGGCCCCACCGAACAGGGCCCGCTGATCGACGGGCGCGCGGTGGCGAAAATTGCCGCGCATGTTGCCGATGCGGTGGCGCATGGCGCGCGCGTGCTGACCGGCGGCGCGCCGCATGCGGCGGGTGCCCGGTTCTTTGAACCGACGGTGCTGGTCGATGTGCGCGCCGATGCCCTGCTGGCGCGTGAAGAAACGTTCGGTCCGCTGGCCGGCCTGATCCGCTTTCACGACGAAGCCGAGGCGGTGCGGCTGGCCAACGACACGCGCGCGGGCCTTGCCTCGTATGTCTATACCGCCAGCGCGCCGCGCCAGTGGCGGCTGATGGAATCGCTGGAATACGGCATGGTCGGCATCAACACCGGCCTGATCTCGACCGAAGCCGCGCCGTTTGGCGGGGTGAAGGAATCGGGCCTGGGCCGCGAAGGCTCGCACCTGGGGCTCGACGACTATCTGGAAATCAAGCTGGCCTGCATCGCGATCTGATCGGGGCCATCCGATTGACGCTGCGTATGACAGCCGCAAAGCCGCGAGCCGGCTTTGCGGCTGTCAGCGTGTTTGCGCCACCAGGTGCCGCAACACGGGCAGCACGTCTGCTTCGAACCAGGCGTTGCGCGCCATCCAGCCGGTGCTGCGCCAGGACGGGTGCGGCAGGGGCAGGAATGCGGGCAGATGCGCGCGGAAACCGGCCACGCGCGTGGTCAGCGATTGGCGCCGTGCTTCGGGCAGATAGCGCACCTGGGCATAGCTGCCGACCAGCAAGGTTAGGCGCCGGGCGGGCACCATGGCCAGCACTTTGTCATGCCACGCCGGCGCGCATTCGGGGCGCGGAGGCAGATCGCCGCTGCTTCCGGTGCCGGGATAGCAGAACCCCATCGGCACCAACGCGACTTGCGCAGGGTCATAGAACCGCTCGGAGGGCAGGCCGGTCCATTCGCGCAGCCGCGCGCCACTGGCATCGTCCCACGGGTTGCCGCTTTCGTGCACGCGCGCGCCCGGCGCCTGGCCAATGATCACGATTTGCGCCCCGGTGCCAGCCTGGACTATCGGACGCGAACCGGCGGGCAGGTGCGCGGCGCAGATCGTGCAGGCGCGGATGTCGCGCAACAGCGCGTCGATCCCGTCTCTGCTCACGGCTATCCGGCCAGCCGCGCCAGCCAGGCCTGCGCCTGCTTGGGCTCGCCCACGGCCTGCGGGCTGACCGGCCCGCGCGCGGCGAGGAATTCGTGGTGGAGCGCAAAGGGTTCCATACCCAACGTTTCGCGCGCGGCGTCGATTGCATGACCCAGTTCGGCCAAATGGTCGATTACCGGCCCCACGGCCTTGGCCGCGATGCGATCACCGTTGTGGGCAAACAGGCCCCATTTGCCCGCTGCGGTGACTTTCAGCGCCTCGATCAGCGCGGCGCGATAGTCCGCCTCCATATCGATGCGGCGGGTATCGAGGCGTTCGAGACGATCAGCTTTGGCCATGAGCCTTGTTATACCAGCCCGAGCCGGATGCCCAGTTCGCGTTCCACCCCGTCGATCACCATGCCACGCAGAATCGCGTGACCGGTCTTGTCGGGGCCCTGCACACCGGGTTCGTCCATCACCGCCTGGATGCTGAGGCCGTCGATCAGCGCCAGAATGCGCGTGGCCGCAGCCGCCGGGTCGGGCGCGGCAAAACCGCCATCCGTGATCAGCGCGCACAGCCGGTCCTGCCACAGGTCCATCGCCGCGATCACCGCCGCACGCAGGCGGGGGCGGTTGCGGCTGGCCTGCCACGCATCGAGCCACAGCAGGCTGACCGGGCGGCGCTGCGGATCGAGCAGATCGGTGACCAGCCGCGCGATCTGCGCCACCGGGTCGGGCGCCCCCGGGTCGGGCGCTACAGTTTCGGATATTCCGGTGGCGGCAGCAAACAGCGTGGCCACTTCGCCTTCGGCAATGCGCGCAAAGGCTTCGGCCACGAGCGCCTCGATTTCGGGGAAATAGTGGTTCACCAGCCCGGGCGCGACGCCCAGCTGCAGCGCCAGATGGCGCAGTGTCAGCGCGCCGATGCCGTCTTTCAACAGCACGTCGCCCGCCGCATCGAGCATGGCGGCGCGGCGTTCATCGGGTTTCAGGCGCCGGCGGGCGGGGTTTGTCATGGTCGCCATGGTCAGGGCATTCCGGGGATAAATCAATTGATCATCTGGACAATAAGGACTAGCGCGCTTGTTGTCCACTTGATCAACAGGCTTTCCGCAATTTGGTCCCGCAGCCCGATTGCGGCACAACAGGATTCCGCCGCGCCATGTCCGCAGCCGCACTTGCCGCCGCACCCGCCGTACCATGCGATGCCCCGGCAATCACCCCGCGCGCGGCCGGTTTTCACATGCCCGCCGAATGGGAACCGCAGGCCGGGTGCTGGATGGCGTGGCCCGAACGGACCGATACCTGGCGCGAGGGGGCAAAGCCGGCGCAGGCCGCCTTTGCCGCGCTGGCCAACACCATCGCGCGGTATCAGCCGGTGACGATGCTGGTGTCACAGCGGCAATGGGCCAATGCCGCGCGCCAGTTGGATGCGGGCCAGTTGGATGCGGGCCAGTTGCGTACCGGGGTCCGCGTGGTGGAAATGTCCACCGACGATGCCTGGTTGCGCGATACCGGGGCGACGTTCGTGATCGACGGGCAGGGCGCGCTGGGCGGGGTCGATTGGCGCTTCAACAGTTGGGGCGGCCTTGATGAAGGGATCTATGCGCCCTGGGATGCCGACGATGCCGTGGCCGCAAAGATGCTGGAACTGGAACGCGCGCGCCGGTTCCGTTGCGACCTGGTGACCGAAGGCGGCGCGCTGCATGTCGATGGGGAGGGCACGGTGATCACCACCGAGGCCTGCCTGATCAACCCCAACCGCAATCCGGGGCTGGGCCGCGCCGCGATCGAGCGCCTGCTGGGCGATTATCTGGGGGCGGAACGGGTGATCTGGCTGGGCCAGGGCGTGCCCGACGATATCACCGGCGGCCATGTCGACAATCTGGCCTGTTTCGTCGCGCCCGGGGTGGTCCTGCTGGCCTGGTGCGATGATCCGGCCGATCCGCACCATGCCGTTTCGCGCGAGGCAGAGGCCCGGTTGCTGGCGGCGCGCGATGCACGCGGGCGGCCGATCCGGGTGGAACGCATGCCGATGCCCACCCCGCTTTACCTGACCGTGGAAGAAGCGGACGGAATCGACCGCACCAATCCGCGCCTGATTGCCAGCGCCGGCGACCGGCTGGCGGCAAGCTATGTCAATTTCCTGATCGTGAATGGTGCGGTGATCGCCCCGGCGTTCGGCGTGCCGACCGATGACGTGGCCCGCGCGATCCTGCAGCGGCTGTTTCCCGACCGCGCCATCGTCATGCTGCCCTCGCGCGAAATCCTGCTCGGCGGCGGCAACATTCACTGCGTTACCCAGCAGCAGCCGGCCGCGCGCCGGGGCTGATCGCCATGCGGTCGGCCGGGTGGGGCGCGAAAGCGCCGCTGCCGCTGGGGATCGCGGCGCCGGTACCGGGGGGTGCCGGCGCCGCGATCATCCCCCTGTCCGATCCGCGTCCGGGGCAGGATGCAAAAGCGGCCGCGCAGGCGCACAAAGGTTGCCATGCCTTGCGCAGCACCGTTAAACGGTGCGCAAAGGGTCAAGGGGATATGATCATGGCAGCCACGAAACCGGGAATGCGCAGCGCCATGCTGGTATTGGGCCTGGCGCTGGCCCCCGGCCTTGCCCGGGCTGCCGATCTGGTGCTGATCAACGGCCGGATCTTTACCGCAGCCAACACCGGTGCCGGCGCCAAATGGGCCGAAGCCATCGCGATCGAAGGTGATACGATCGAAAAAGTCGGCGCCAATGCCGATGTGCTGGCAACCAGGTCTGCGAAGACCAGAGTGATCGACCTGAAGGGCCGGATGGTCATTCCGGGCGTTACCGACAACCACACGCATATTGCGTTCGGTTCGTTGGCGCTGACGCATCTCAATCTTTCCAACGAATTCGAAAACATCACGCCAGAGGCTGATCGCGTGGCCTATATCGCGCGGATCAAGGCCTATGCCGCGGCGCACCCGGACGAGCCGGTCATCTTTGTGCGCAGCGAATTCAACCATAACCCGGGGCAGGGTCTGGCCATGCTGGATGAGGCAGTGCCCGACCGGCCGCTGGTGATCCACCATGTCGATGAACACTGGCTGTGGGTCAATTCAAAGGCGCTGGCGCTGGCGGGGATTACCGACAAGCCACTGGCCGATCCGGTGGAAGAAAAATTCATCGAACGCGATGCCCGGGGCCACCCCACCGGCGTGCTCGACGAAGCCGCGCAGGCGGTGATGCAGCGCGCGCTGCCGCCGGTGCCGATGGACGAACAAGTTCGCATGCTGAAAGCGGGTGAGCGCTATCTCAACAGCCTGGGCGTAACCAGCGCGGTGGCGCTGAGCGGCGGGCTGGATGATCTGCGCGCGCTCGATGCCTTGCGCAAACGCGGCGAACTGACATTGCGCGTGCGGCAGGCGTTTGCGTCCGTTGCGGTCAACCATCACATGACCCCGGCCTTTTTCGCCGATCTGGAAACCGCGCGCAGCACCTGGCACGATGACTGGCTGTCGGCCAATATCGTCAAGTTCTTCATGGACGGGGACCCCACGCCGCCGCTGTACAAGGCCGAAGATTACAACGCGATCGTGCAGGAACTGGACAAGCGCGGGTATTTCATCGTGTCGCATGCGCTGACGGCCGAAGGGGTCACGATGGCGCTCGACGGGTATCAGGCCGCGCAGCAGCACAACGGCCAGCACGATGCGCGCATGCGCATCACCCATGCCGAACTGATCAATCCCGCAGACATGCCGCGCTTTGCCAAATTGCACATCGTGGTCAGCACCCAGCCTTCGTTCTGTTGCGATGCGGCAGTGCCCGACAACCCGTGGCGGACGATCCGCGCGACCGGGGCGACTCTGGTGTTTGACAGCGATTGGCCCTGTTCCTGGCCCGCCGACCCGATTGCCGGGATTGCACAGGCCAGCAACCGCTGGCTCTATCGCCAGGCCAATGCGCATGGCTTTATCGGCCCGCTGCAATCCGATGGCCGGCCCGAAACCGTCACCCCCGAACAGGCCCTGATCGCCTATACCCGCGATGCCGCCTATGCCAACCACACCGAAGCCCGGCTGGGCACGCTGGAGGCGGGCAAGCTCGCCGATCTGGTAGTCCTGACGCAAAACATTCTTGACCTGCCGACGGACAAGATCGGCACGACCCGCGTCGCAGCGACCGTCGTCGGCGGCAAGCTGGTTTACGGGGCCCTTTAACCCGTTCGGCCCTTTAACTTGTTCGGCGGGGCGTGAACGGGTAAGTCTTGCGCGCGATCACTTCCTGCACCGCGCGGTGCGCCTCCAGCATGGCGGCGTCGGTGTGGGGGCTGGCGGCGGCATCGCTGTTGGCGATTGAAACCAGCCCGAACGGCTGGCGGCCGACCACGCAAGGGCGGCTGGCCGTTTCGCTGTAAACCCATTCAACCGGGTCATAGAGCGAATTGTAGGTATAGGCATAACCGTGCGGCCAGCGGTTGACCGTGATTGCCGCAATGTCGCGCCGCGCATCGAACCCGCCCGGGCCGAGCAGGCGCTGCATCTGGCCGCGGATTTCGCGTTCGAACGTGTCAAACGATGTGGCCAGCAATTCGGCGCGCGCCACGCGGTGCTGATCGCGCCGCGGCAGGCCCGGCTTTGTGCAATAGCGCACCAGATGCGCCACCACCGGCTCGTCCGGGCCCGATGCATGGGTCAGCCCGCCCAGCGTGGCCGCTTCGGTCAGCCCCAGTTCGTGGTGGAACATCGTCGGACTGGTAAAGCGCGAAACGCCCAGGTTCCTGAACGCGCGCCAGTTGGTCAGCGCCACGCTGGTATAGATCAGCGGGCCTTTCACGCCATAGGCCAGCGCCTCTTTCTGCGCCTGGGGCAATTCGGGCATCAGATAGGGGATCATCATGTTCCAGCTGGCCAGGATCACCGCGCGGCCGCGCACCTGTTTCAGCACGCCATCGTGCATGTACCGCACCGCCACGTCCTCGGCGCGGCCCGGATCGCCCTGATGCGCCACATTGACCACTGTGCTCGACAGGCGGATGCGCGTGGCATTGCCGGGGCGGTCGAGCGTGTCATAGGCGATCCGCGCAGTGCCAAAGTCTTCCTGCGTGCGCGCGGCGGTTGCCTCCGGGATCAGCCGCGCCACCAGCGCGCGGGCGATCGTGGCATTGCCATCGGGGAAATGGACCGCCTCTGGCCCTTCCTTTTGCCGGCCGTGGATGCCGCCGGGCAGATCGGCGAACAGGCCATCGGGCACAGTGCCCAGCCCCATGCCCGAAAACCCGGGATAGCCTTCCACCCAGGCAAACAGCGCCGGCGTGGCATCGGCGCCGACGCAAAAGCTGCCGCAGCCGAAATGCTGGAAAAACCAATAGGCCTGCTCGGTCAGGCCGACCTTGCCGATCAGGAAATCGCGGAACGAATGGCGCGCCAGCCAGTCCTTCCTGGCCTCGACCGACATCCCGGGCAGGTAATCGGGCTGCTCTTTCGCAGTCAGCCGGCGCAGCGCGGCGCGCGATGCTTCGTCGATCGGCGCAGCATCGATCACTTCGGGCGAAAAACCATAAAACCGCCCGCGCGGCAGCCGCACCACCGCATCCTTGCCCCCGGTCGCCTTGCCAAAGGTTTCGCGATCAAAGGCAAAGGCCGATGCCAGGCCCAGATCGGCATAGAGATGCCGGTTGGCGGCATTGGCGGCCTTGTAGCGTGCCAGATCGATGCCCAGATCATCCAGCACGGCGCGCGCCCAGGTGTTGTAGCGGCCCGGGCTTTCGATGTTGAGCGTGCCGCCGTTGCACACGATCAGCTTCCCATTCACGGTGAATTCGTTGCGTTTGGCATGGCCGCCGAAATCGTCATGATTGTCGAGGATCAGCACATTCTGCCCTGAACCCATCGCCTTGTGATAGAAATGCGCGGCCGAAAGCCCTGACAGGCCGCCACCGACAATGACCAGATCATACACTTCGCCCTGGTCCTGCGCCGCGCCCGGGGCCAGCGTGCCGTCGCGCAGCGCGTGGCCGGCTTCGAAACTGCCCGGATGGGCGCCGCGCATGCCGGTGCGTTCGGGCGGATAGGCGGCAACAGCGGGAGCAGCTTCAGCGTGAGCAAGGCCGAACGCGGGCGTGCCGATCCCGGCGGCAAGCCCCGCGCTGCCCAGTAGCACGCCATTGAGAAAATCGCGCCGCGGTATCGCGCAATCCATGCCCAGCATCCGGTCTTGCGCGGTCATCGGCGATTATCCTGTGGTTGCATCGGGCATCAAAAAAACAGGCTTGCAGTTTTCGCATGGGGCATCACCCTGTCAA
This sequence comes from uncultured Sphingomonadales bacterium, assembly GCA_903832325.1. Taxonomy (GTDB): domain Bacteria; phylum Pseudomonadota; class Alphaproteobacteria; order Sphingomonadales; family Sphingomonadaceae; genus Novosphingobium. The sequence continues at coordinate 47,206 of CAILBC010000042.1, forward strand.
CGCTGCCCGCCACCTTTTTTGCCCCGCCCGCCGGAAAGAGCCCCGATGACTGCACCTGTCGATCCTGCCGCCCCCCAATCTGACCAGTCCCAGTCTGTCCGGCCCCAATCTGACCAGCCCCAGTTTGTCCGGCACCTGCCTGCCGGTATTGCCCGGCGGGATTTTCTGGGCGGCGTTTCGGCGGGCACCGTGCTCGGCCTGATCGGCACGCAGCCGGCCCATGCGGCCACCGCTGCGCCGGCGGCGGGCGCTGCTGCCACCGCGCCCGATCCGGCGGTCTATCCCCCGGCGCGCAGCGGCCTGCGCGGGCAATATCCGGGCAGCTTCGAGGTGGCGCATGCGGTGCGCGATGGCGATCTGGCCGGGCCGGTCAGCGCCGTCGATACGGGCGAACATTATGATCTGGTCGTGGTGGGCGGCGGCATTTCCGGGCTGTCGGCGGCGCATTTCTGGCGGCGCGCGCTGGGCGAGGGGCAGCGCATCCTGATCCTGGACAATCACGACGATTTCGGCGGCCATGCCAAACGCAACGAATTCCACATCGATGGCCGCATGGTCGTTTCCTATGGCGGCACGATGAGCATCGAAACGCCGTTCCCCTACAGCTATGTCGCCAAGGGACTGCTGACCGAACTGGGCATCGATTCCTCGGCTTCGGCAAAATATGACCGGTCCGACACAGTCTTTGCCGGGATGGGCCGGGGCATTTTCTTCGACAAGGCGCATTTCGGCGTCGATCGGCTGGTCACCGGCTATGGCAAGCGGCCCTGGGCCGAATTCTTTGCCGATGCGCCGTTTACGCCCGCCGCGCGGGCCGATCTGGTGCGGCTGCATGCGGAAAAGCGCGATTGGCTGCCCGGCCTTTCCCCGCTGGCCCGCGCCGATGCGCTCAAACGGATGAGCTACAAGGATTTTCTGGTAAAGCATGTCGGCCTTGGCGAAGAGGCGCTGCGCTTTTTTGCCGGGCAAGGCTATCGCAACAACATGCGGCTCGACACCGCGCCGGCCTGGGTTGCGATGCGCAGCCGTGCCCCGGGCTTTGCCGGGATGGAAATTGCCGAAGCGATCGAGGCGGAAAGTGACAATTTCCACTTTCCCGATGGCAATGCCTCGGTCGCGCGGCTGCTGGTCAACCGGCTGGTGCCCCAGGCCATTCCCGATGCGCGGGATATGGACAGCGTGGTTTCCGCCCGTGCCGATTATGCGCGGCTCGATCTGCCGGCCAATCCGGTGCGCATCCGCCTGTCGAGCATTGTCGTGCGCGTGGAACATCTGGAAGGCGGCACAACCGGTGCCGTGCCCACCACGCTGGAAAAGGCGGTGCGCGTGGTCTATGCCCGGCCCGATGGCTCCCGCGCCAGCGTGACCGCGGCGGGTGCGGTGCTGGCCTGTTTCAACAACATCATCCCGTTCATGGTGCCCGAATTGCCCGCCCCCCAGCGCGATGCGCTGCGCTATGCCAGCAAAGTGCCGATGCAATATACCAGCGTGCTGCTGCGCAACGGGCACGCGCTGAAGGCGCTGGGCGTGCGGTCGATTTCGGCGCCGTTCGGATATCACACCACGATGCTGGTGGAACAGGCGGTCAGCATGGGCAGCTATGCCGGCCCGGCCAGCGTTGATGATCCGGTGGTGGTCAAACTGATCCGCAATCCCAATGCCCCCGGCCTGCCGCGCCGCGACCAGAACCGGGCCGGACGCGCCGACATGCAATCGACCCCGTTTGACGTAAGCGAACGCGAAGTGCGCGCGCAATTGCAGGCCATGCTCGGCGCAGGCGGGTTCGATCACCATCGCGATATCGCGGCAATCACGGTCAATCGCTGGCCGCATGGCTATGCCTATACTTATGATACGCTGGGCGATCCCGATCTGCCCGAACGCGAACGCCCGCACGTGATCGGGCGCCAGCCCTGGGGGCGGATCACCATTGCCAATGCGGATTCGGCGGCGCAGGCCTTTACCAACGCGGCGATCGACATGGCCCACCGCGCGGTGGGCGAATTGCTGATCGCGCGCGGGCTGACCTGATCCGGAACGGCACATGTGCAATCTCTATCGCCTGCATGCGGGCACCGCGGCGATTGCGCGCCTGTTCGATGCCGCGCCCGGGGTGGAGGGCAACCGGGGCGATGAAGTCTATCCCGGCTACCCCGGGCTGGTCGTGGCCGAAGGCACGGTGCGCACGATGACCTGGGGCTTTCCGCTGGTGCTCAGGGGCCGGCAGGGCCAGCCGCTGAAGCCCAAGGCGGTGACCAATGCGCGCGAAGACAAGCTGTACACCGCGTTCTGGCGCGCCAGCTTTGCCGCGCGCCGCTGCCTGATCCCGGTGGGCGCCTGGGCCGAAGCCGAAGGGGCCGCGGGCACGATGACCCGCACCTGGTATGCGCTGCCCGGGGTGGAAGCCTTTGCTGTGGCGGGGCTGTGGCGGCCGACCGACACCTGGGGCGATGCCTATGCCATGGTCATGGTCGATGCCAATCCGCAGATGGCCGATGTGCACGATCGCATGCCGGTGATCCTGCCTGCGCACGCCCAGGCGACCTGGCTGCACGGCGATGACGCAGCCGCCTTTGCGCTGTGCACCACCTGGCCGGGCGAACTGGTGGTCGATCGCACCGGCGATCGCTGGGCGGAACGGCGGGCTGGCGGCCGGCCCGCGCGGTCCCCGCCGGCACAGCGCGCGCTGTTCGAACCGGGCGGCTGAATGGCCCGATTCGCGCCTGCAGGCCATCCCCGCTGCCAATCGCGCGGTGTCGTTAAGGCCTTCGCGAAACTTTGTCCCATAACCGGACAGCGCCGCCGGGCTTTGTGAAAGTCACCGAAAAATAAGGGTTTGAGGCGCTTGTTGGCCCGACTTGTCCGGGCGGGGTGCCAAACCGTCGTGGTACATTGCCTTGTTGTCACGAAACCGACGGTGAACCGACCATGCCGAACCTGCCGCTTATCCAGCCCCAACCGCCGCGGCTCAGCACGATGGGTGATGATTTGCGGGCGATCGAGGTGCGCGGGATCTACAGCAATGGCGGGCCGGTGGTGCGCGGGTTTGAACGCGATGCGACCGAAATGCTGTTTGCCGGGCGTGGTGATTGCCTGGCCGTATCGAGCGCGACCGCCGGGCTGATGATGGCGCTGCGCCATGGCGTGGGTTCGCGGGCGAACCGCGGGTTTACCGCGTTGGTGCCGGCGCTGACGTTTGCCGCCACCGCGCAGGCCGCGGTCTGGGCCGGGCTGATCCCGCTGATCCACGATATCGAACCCGATGGCTGGGTGGCCGATCCGGCAATCGAAGAGGCGCTGCTGCGCCGCCATGGCGGGCAGATTGCCGCACTGGTGCCCTATGCCGCGTTCGGGCGCAGCCTCGATCTGGATCGCTATCAGTGGCTGGCGCGCCGGCATGATGTGACAGTGGTGATCGATGCGGCGGCGTCGCTTGGCTGCCAGACTGCCGATGGCGCCAATTTCGGCGCGGGCGCAGGCCTTGCCGTGGTCTATTCGATGCATGCGACAAAAACGTTTGCCACGGGCGAAGGCGGGTTGATCCACAGCGGCGATACCGCGCTGATCGACAGTTTGCGGCGCATGGCCAATTTCGGCTTTGGCCAGTCGCGCAGCGCCGAAATGCCGGGGCTGAATGCCAAACTGTCCGAAGTGTCGGGGCTGCTGGCGGCGGCCAAGCTGAAAGACATTGCCCGCGTGGCCGCGCATCGCGCCGCGCTTGGCGATTGCTATCGCGCCGAACTGCCGGAATTTCCTGCGCAACAGGCCGATGGCGGGCGCCAGTGCTATCAGTTCTGGTCGGCGCTGCTGCCGGCCGATCTGGCGCCGCGCCGTGCAGAAATCATCGCCGCGCTGGGTGCCGAAGGCATCGGTGCCGGCACTTATTTCAGCCCGCACCTGGGGCAGCAGCCCTATTTCCGTGCCAGCGCGCTGATCGAACCGACCCCGGTCGCCGATGACGTGGCGCGGCGCATCATCTCGCTGCCGGTGACCGACCGCATGACCACCGATGATGTGCGCACCATCGCCGCGCATCTGCGCCGCGCGATTGCCGGGCTGTCGAACCGCCCCGCGCTGGCCCTGCGCGGCCGTGCGCGCAAGGCGGCCGTTCAGCCGGTTCACGCGCCGGTCCATTCCGCGCTGGTGATCGGTGGCGGCCCGGCGGGCACGGCGCTGCTGACGGCGGCGGCCAAGCAGGGCACTTTGCGTGATCTGGCGGCATCGGGGCTGGTGCTGGTCGAACGGGGCGCGGCGCTGGGCGCGGGCAATCTGGGGGCCTATGCCATCCGGTCGGACACCACGGCCGAAACCTTTCTCAGCGCGATCCGCGACAATCCCGAACCGGCGCTGGCGGCGCTGGTCGATCATCCCGCCGGGCTGGGCATGGCGCGCCACATCGGCGCGCCCGGCGCGCCGCTGACCGAAGCGGGCGACTTGCTGGCAGTGACCGGAATCCGGCTGGGCGCGCTGGTGGCCGATCATGGCGGCACGGTGTTGACCGGGCACGAAACGCTTTCGGCGCGGCGCACCGCGAACGGGCTGTGGGCCACCACCGTGGCCGATGGCGAAGGGCGCACGCGCGATCTGCTGTCGCGCCATATCGTCATCGCCACCGGCGGCGCGATGTGCGCCGATGCGGTACGTGCCGCGCCCTTTGCCGGCAGCACCCTGGGCGAACTGGCGGGCGACGATGCGGGTGGCCGGCTGGTCACCGCAGACCAGATCATGCGCAGCGGCGGGCTTGAGGCGATGCAGGCGCGGCTGGCCGATGTGCGCGCGCCGCGCATCGCGGTGGTCGGCGGATCGACCAGCGCGATGGCCACCGTGGTGCGCCTGCTGAAGGCCGATCCCGCGCTGGCGCTGGGCGCCGGGGCGATCACGCTGCTCCACCGTCGTCCGCTGCGGCCATTCTACCCCTCGCGCGAGGCGGCGCTGGCCGATGGCTTTGCCGATTTCACCGATGCCGACATCTGCCCGGTCAGCGGCTTTGTCTATCGCCTGGCCGGGTTCCGGCTGGAATCGCGCGATCTGGTGCTGCGCGCGCTGGCCATCGGCGGGCGCGTGCCCGATCCGCGGCTGGCGTTGATGCAGCTTGATCAGCACGATGCCGCTGCGGCGCGTGCGGTGATCGCCGATGCCGATCTGGTGATCGGCGCCACCGGCTATCGCCCCCGCGCGCTGCCCTTGTTCGACGTGGCCGGCGCGCCGATCGCGCTTTCCTGCCACACCCCGGTGCCCGGGCCGATGGTCGATCGCCATTGCCGCGTGCTGGCCGCCGATGGCAGCGTGGTCGAAGGTGCGTTCGGCATTGGCCTGGCCGCAGGGTTCGTGCCCTGGGGCCGGCTGGGCGGCGAACCCAGCTTTCGCGGCAAAGCCAACGGGCTGTGGCTGTGGCAGAACGATGTCGGGCAGATGATTGTCGATCAGATCCTGCCGCATCAGGCCGCCGCCCATGCGGCCGATGCGGCTTCCGCATCAGGGCGACAGGCCGCCGCATGATCACCCCGGGCGCGCCTGCCATCAGCGTGGTCATGGCCGCGTACAACGGCGCGGCGCTGATCGGGCCGACGATTGCCAGCGTGCTGGCGCAAAGCTGCGCGGATTTCGAATTGATCGTGGTCGATGATGCATCGACCGATGATACCGTGCAGCGGCTGGGCGCCTTTGCCGATCCACGGCTGATGGTGATCACCTCGGCGGAAAACGGCGGGCCGGTGGTGGCGCGCAATCTGGCCTTTGCCCGGGCGCGCGGGCGGCTGATTGCCGGGCTGGATCAGGACGATCTGTGCCATCCCGATCGCTTTGCCGTGCAAATGGCCTATCTCGATGCGCACCCGGCCTGCGTCGCCGTGGCCAGCGCGGTCGATGTGATCGAAGGCGGCGTGGTGCGGCCGGCGCGCGGGCTGATGCAGACCAGCCCGGTGCTGATCGATTGGCGGTTGCAACTGGGCAATCCGCTGGTCTGGTCGTCGGTCATGATGCGCGGCGATGCGGTGCGCCGGCTGGGCGTGTTTGAACGCACCGACCGCCGCTATGCCGAAGATTTCGACCTTTATCAACGCCTTGCGCCGATGGGCCGGATCGACCGCATCGACCGCCCGCTGCTGACGTATCGCATCCACCCCGGCGGCGCGTCGCAGCGCTATACCCGGATGATGGAACAAAGCGCCGCGGCCGTGCTGGCAGAGGCGCATGCCGCGCTGTTCGGCGATCGGGCGGCCGAGGCGGCGCGGCTGGCGCTGGTGCATTTCACCGCCGGCACCCCGGTGCCCGACCAGGCGACACTCGATGCGCTGAACGGTGTGCTGGCGACGGTACACGATCATTTTCTGGCCACGCGCCAGCCCGGGGCGGCCGATCGCGCGCTGATCGCGCGCGAATATGCGCGGCTGTGGTGGCAGATGGCCGATGCCAGCGTGCGATCGGGCACGCTGTCGCTCGATGCCGTGGCGCGCGCCTGCCCGCCGGGGCTGCGGCCGCGTCATCCCTCGCGCGCGCGCGCGGCATCGTCGGTGCTGATCGGCCGCGCCCGCGCCATCCGCAACGTCTGGCAACGGCTGGCGCAATGACCGTAGTTTCCCCAGGCCGGGTTTCCCCAGACCGGCTTTCCCCAGACCGGGTTTCCCCAGACCGGGTTTCCCCAAAATCGGTTGCTCAAGACCCTGTTGCCGAATCGCCCGGCATGGGTGTGCGCGGGGCTGCGGCCTGGGCCATGGCCGGGCAATATCTGGGCTTTGCGGTGCAATTTGCCAGCTCTGTGGTCATTTCGCGGCTGTTTCTCAGCCCCGCCGATCTCGGGCTGTTTTCGATCGCGATGGCCTTTGCGCTGATCATCGCGGTGATCCAGGATTTCGGCATGGCGCGGCACATTGCCGCGCTGCCCACGCTCGATCGCGCCGATTTGGCGCGCTGCGGGTCGGTTTCGCTGCTGTTTGCGGTGGCGCTGGCCAGTGCGATTGCGCTGGCGGCGATTCCTGCGGGGCGGCTGTATCATCTGCCCGGGCTGACCCCGATCATGGTGATCATCGCGGCGAGCTACCTGTTTTCGCCGCTGGCGGTGATGCCGCTTGCGGTGATGAGCCGCACGATGGGGTTTCACGGCCATTTCATGGTCAATCTGGGCGGGGCGCTGGTTACGGCGGCCGTGGCGGTGGCGTTGGCGGCGCTGGGTTGGGGCGCGCTGTCGCTGGCCTGGGCCACGCTGGCCGGCGCGATCGCGCGCGGGGTCATCGCGCAGATGCTGCGCCCGACATTGCCCTGGCCCTTGCGGTTTGACGGGATCGGCCCGATCCTGGGATCGGGTTCGCGGCTCAGCCTGATTACCGTGGTGGGTGCGTTGGGCGCGCGCATGCCCGATATGGTGGTCGGCCGGTTCCTGCCCTTGCGCGCGGTCGGGCTGTTCAGCCGGGGCGTGGGCCTGTCAGACCAGTTCCGCATGCTGATCGCCGGTGCCATCGGGCAAGTGTTTTTCCCCGCCTTTGCGCGCATCCGCGATCGCGGTGAACCGCTGGGGCCGGCCTATCTGCGCGTGGTGGCGGGCTATACCGCTGTGCTGTGGCCGGGCATGGCCGGGCTGGCGCTGGCGGCACAGCCGCTGGTGCGCCTGCTTTATGGCCCGGCCTGGGCGGGTACGGCGCCGGTGCTGGCGATGGTCGCGCTGCTGGAAATCGTGCTTTGCGCGCTTCCGCTGCATCTTGATCTGCCGGTGTTGATGGGGCGCACCGGGCGGCTGGTGGTGCGCAATGTGATCGATACGGTGGCGTCGGTGGTGCTGCTGGCCGCGGGATGCCGCTGGGGGCTGACCGGCGCGGCGGCGTCGCGGCTGGTCTATGCGGTGGTCTGGGTGCTGCTCTATGCGCGGCTGATGGATGATGTGGTGCGGTTTGATCGCCGCGCGCTGGCGGCGGTCTATGGCAAAAGCCTGATCGCCACGCTGGCCGCGCTGGCGCCGCTGGCAGCGGTCTATGCGCTGTGGCGCGCGCCCGATGCGGTGGATGCGCCGGTGCTGGCGCTGGCCACGGTGCTGGGCGGGCTGGGCTGGCTGGGTGCGCTCCATGCCACGCGCCACCCCGCCTTTGCCGATATCCTGGCGCTGCTCGGCCACTTGCGCGGGTTGGCCCGGCTGCGCCCGGCGCAGCACCCCGCCCACTGATCGCCGCCACCCCCACTTATCGTCGCAGCCCCCGCGGACAGCTTGCATCCGCCGCGCAAAGGCGCACGATGGCGCCAACCTTTCAGGAGACATCGCATGGGCCTCAATCTCAACCATTTCGTGCCGCTGGTCGTGCTGGCCTCGGTCACTGTCGCGGCCACCCCGGCGCAGGCCGCGCTGTCGGTGGGCATGACTGCACCCGCGGTGACCACCCCGGCCGCGCTGGGCGGGAAACAGTTCGAATTCCGCCTGGCCGAGGCGCTCAAAAAGGGGCCGGTGGTGCTGTATTTCTTCCCCGCCGCGTTCACCAGTGGCTGCACCATCGAAGCGCATGACTTTTCCGACGCCACCGCGCAATTTTCCGCAGCCGGCGCCACGGTGATCGGCCTTGCGCACGATCCCATCGAAAAGCTCAGCCGGTTTTCGGTCACCGAATGCCGCAACCGCTTTGCCGTGGGCGTGGCCAGCAACGCGATCATCGATGCCTACAAAGTAAAGCTGCCGGTGCTGTCGATGTCGGACCGCACCAGCTATGTCATCGCACCCGATGGCAAAGTGATCTTCGTCTACAGCGCGCTGAGCCCCGATGGCCACGTGACCAAGACGCTGGCGGCGGTAAAGGCCTGGCGCACCGCGCATCCAAAGGGGTGATGTTGGCAGTAGCGCCCGGGGGTGCACATCACCCCGGGCGCTCCATCACATAAAGACCGACATCGATCTGCCCCGTGGCAAAGGCCGCCTCGCAATAGCTGAGGTAATACGTCCACATGCGCTGGAACGCCGCGTCAAACCCTTGCGCGGTGATCTGGTCGCGCGCGGCGTCAAACCGGCGGCGCCATTCGGCCAGCGTGGCCACATAACCCGGCGCAAACTGTTCCTGGTGCGACAGGACCAGCCCGGCGCGGTCGGCCTGTTGCGCCAGGATGGTCCGCGTGGGCAGCATGCCGCCCGGAAAGACATAGTGCTGGATGAAATCCGGCGCGATGCGGTAATGCGGAAACCGTTCTTCGGCGATAGTGATCACTTGCACCACGGCGCGCCCGCCAGGCACCAGCCGATCGTGCAATTGCTGGAAATAGGTCGGCCACCAGGCTTCGCCCACGGCCTCCAGCATTTCGATCGACACGATCCGGTCATAGCTTTCGGAAACTTCGCGATAATCCTGCAGCCGCAGATCGGTGCGATCGGTCAGCCCGGCCTGCGCCATGCGATCCCGCGCATAGGCAAGCTGTTCGCGGCTGAGGGTTACGCCGGTAACATGCGCGCCGGTGCCCGCCAGATGCGCCGCCAGCGCGCCCCAGCCACAGCCGATTTCCAGCACGCGCGTGCCCGGCCCGGCGCCGGTCAGCGTGGCGATGCGCGCCAGCTTGTGCGTTTGCGCCGCCTCCAGCGTTTCGCCCGCGGCCAGCGCCAGCGCCGATGAATACGTCATGCTGTCATCGAGCCAGGGGCGATAGAACGCGTTGCCCAGATCATAATGGAATGCGATGTTGCGCCGGCTGCCCTTGCGCGAATTGCCGCGCGCGGCATGGACCAGGCGGCGCAGCAGACGCACCGGCGCCGATCCGTCGATCAGGGTGTCCAGCCGGTTGAGGTTCGCCGCGCCCAGCGCGATCAGCCGCACCAGATCCGTGCTTGACCAGTCGCCCGCGATATAGCCTTCGGCAAAGCCCAGATCACCGCGCCACAGCAGCCGGCGCAGCGCGCGCCAGCGGTGCAGCGTGATCTGGCCATGGGGGCCATGTTCGGTCCCGGCGTGATGGACAACAGTCCCGTCGGGCAGGGTTACGCTGATGCTGCCATGGTGCAATTGCGCCAGAAAACGGCGCATGCCGCGCAACACCGGCGCGGCGCGCCACGACCGCGACGGACCGGTACCGATTGGCAGGAAAGTGGACAAACGCGACGTCACAAGGCCTCCGAAGGTGGGGATGCAAATGTTACCGCACGGGCAGGCGCCGTGCCGGGATGGTGGTGCACCGGAACGCGCTTCAGCCACAGCCGCAGCGCCTCCCAGCCGATTCCGGCGACGACTTTCACCGTCAGCAGCGGATGCGTGGCAAAGGCGCGCAGCAGCGCCGCATCGCCCAGCGCAATGCGCCGCGCGCGGTGCAGTGCAAACAGCACCGGGCCCTGATCATCACTGGCGGTGATCGCGATCGACAGCGCCGGCCCCGGCGGGATCACGCGAAAGGCATAGTGCATGGCCATGGGCAGAAACGGCGAAACGTGAAACCGCTTGGCCACGTTCTGCTGCACATCATCCGCCTGGCCGGGCGGCACAGGCAGCAGATAGCTGTGCCGTTCGCCAAACGTGTTGTTCACTTCATACAAAATCGCGCTCAGCCGCTGGTCCGGCCCGTGGCAAAACCACACCGACAACGGGTTGAATGCAAAACCGGCTATGCGCGGCATCGTCAGGATGCGCACCGGCCCGCCATGGGGCAGCCCGGCCTCGGCCAGCAGCGCCTCTGCCTGCGCGCGCAAGGGGCGGTCTGATCCATCGCCGTGATCGCGGTCGTGAAAGCTGAACAGATTGAACCGGCCGCGTGAAAACAGCCGCAGCCGCGCCGCCAGCGCATCGATCTCGTCCAGATCGAGCAGCAGCGAAAACAGCCGGTATTGCAGACGGTGCGCGCGCGGCCGCCGCCGGTGGTGCATCACCGTGCCGGCATAGAGCGCAGAGGCGCCTGCGGTCATGCCGGTACGACCTGCTGAATGGGCGTGACAAGGCGGATGCGGCCGGATTCGTCGGCGACCTGCCACGGTCGCTTGCGGCTGCCGATCGCTTCGGCCACGGCGAGCCCAGCCTGCAACCCGTCTTCGTGAAACCCCGCGCCGCAATGCGCGCCGCAAAACCAGGTGCGCCGGCGCCCCTGCAGATCCCAGATTTCGGTCTGCGCGCGATCGGTCGCCATGTCGAACACCGGGTGGTCATAGGCAATGCGTGCGTGGACTTTGGCCGGGTCGGGCTCAATCAGCGGGTTCAGCGTGACAAACAGCGGCAGATCATCGGGCAGCCAACCCTGCAGCGCGTTCATCCAGTACGTCACCGACAGCGACAGCGCATCGCCCCCGCCATTGGTGGCATAGTTCCACGCCGACCACACGCGCCGCCGCCGCGGCATCAGCGCCGGGTCGGAATGGAGCACCGCCAGATTGGGGCGATAGCCAAAGGCGCCGAGCACGCGGCGTTCCTCCGCATCGGCATCCGCCAGCAGCGCCAGCGCCGTATCGGCATGGGTGGCAATCACCACATCGTCAAACCGGGTGGCGCCGCCATCGGTTACCACCTCCGCCCCTTGCGCGGTTCGGCGCACAGCCCGCACCGGGGTGGCGGTGTGGATGCGCCCCTGCAACGGTGCGGCCAGCCGTTCGACATAGGCGCGCGATCCGCCCTCCACCGTGCGCCACACCGGGCGCGTGCCGAGCGTCAGCAGCCCATGGTTCTGGCAAAACCGGATGAACGCCGCCGCCGGCTGATCGGGAACCAGCGCGACCGGTGTCGACCAGATCGCCGCCGCCATGGGATAGAGGTGATCATCGCGAAACCCCGCGCCCGCGCCCAGCCGATCAAGATATTCGCCCAGCGTCAGCCCGGCCAGCGCCCCCTTGGTCAAACCGGGCAGATCGCGCGGCGCGCGGCGGTAAAACCGCACCAGATCGGCCAGCATGCGCCAGAATCGCGGGCTCGCCAGATTGCGACGCTGCGCAAACAGCCCGCCCAGATCGCCCCCGGCATATTCCAGCCGGCCGCCATCGAGCGACACCGCAAAGCCCATGTCGGTGGCGCGCGTGGGCACACCAAGATGGGCAAACAGCGCGGTCAGATTGGGATAGGCCGGCTCGTTATAGACAATGAACCCGGTATCGACCGCATGGCCCGCCACGGTCAGCGTGTTGCTGTGCCCGCCGATGCGCGGTGCGGCCTCGAACACCTGCACATCGTGGCCGGGGTGCAGCAGCCACGCGGCCGACAGCCCGGAAATGCCACTGCCGATCACGGCGATGCTGCGCCGCCCCCCGGCGGGGCGGGGGTGTTGATCGATCGGCATTGAACCCAAGGGCATCTGGTCGGCATTCCCGCAATTTGCGACAGGCGCAATCTGAATGATATCGGTCTGGTCTATCCCGGTACGGATCATATACGAACGTAACGGTCGGCAGGATGCAACCCCCCTGCACGCAAGGCCTGTGTATCCATTGCGGTTGCATGCACCGGGCGGTGCCTGCAATCCTTCTCTCTCCCGTGCCTTATCCGCCCGTGCCTTATACCCCCGTACTTTGTCCCCTTCATATCGGCAGGTTGGTTCCATGACATTTGCAGCGTTGGTCGCGTACCTGTCCTTTGGGCTCTTTGCCGCGATGGCGCTGGCGTGGTGGCTGGCGCGCCGGCCGGGCAAATCGGGGATGATGGATGTGGTCTGGTCCTATGCCACGGGTGCGGCGGGGGCGGCCGGAGCGTTGGTGCCTGCGGCTGGCGCGGCGCCCTTGCGGCAGGAAATGGTGGCGCTGCTCGCGCTCGCCTGGGGGCTGCGGCTGGGCACCCATATCTGGTGGCGCGGACGCGGCGGGCACGATGATCCGCGCTATCTCCAATTGCGCCGCCAATGGGGCGATCGCGCCGACCGGCAACTGTTCGTGTTTGCCCAGATCCAGGCGGTGGCGGCGCTGGCGCTGGCGCTCGTGGTGGTGGCTGCGGCGCGCAATCCGGCGCCGTTCGGGCAATGGAGCGATGCCGCCGGGCTGGGCCTGCTGGCGATTGCGGTAATCGGCGAAGCGATTGCCGATGCGCAACTGGCCGCATTCCGCGCGAACCCCGAAAACCGCGGGAAAGTGTGCGAAGCCGGGCTGTGGAGCGTGTCGCGCCATCCCAACTATTTTTTCGAATGGCTGGCCTGGCTGGCGTGGCCGGTAGTCGCAATCGGGCCTGTCGTAGCAATTGGGCCTGGGGGCGCCTCACCTTGGGCTTGGCTCACGCTCGCCGGCCCCGTGCTGATGTACTGGCTGCTGGTTCATGTGTCGGGCATTCCGATGCTTGAGGCGCATATGCGGCGCAGCCGGGGCGCCGCCTTTGCCGATAGCCAGCGGCGCATCCGCGCGTTCTGGCCGATCCCCCGCTTTCGCCCGTTGCCCGCGCCCGCCGCCCCGCCGGCGCAAATGCCCGAATGACATTGCCCCAATGACAAAGGTCGCTGCATGAGCCTGCTCGATCCGCTGATCCCCGCCGCGATCCGTGTGGTGGAAACCGTTCCGCTTCCCGATGCCATCACGCGCGCGGGCATTCGCCACCTGGTCGGCCTGCGCCGCCGTTCGCTGGCGGGGGCAGCTGACCAGACCCCGGCTTTTGCCCGCGCGATGGCCGCATTCCCGATTGCGCAGCACACCGAGGCGGCGAATGATCAGCATTACGAGCTGCCACCGCGCTTTTTCGAGCTGACGCTGGGCGCGCGGCGCAAATATTCGTCCTGCCTTTATCCCGCCGGCACCGAAACGCTTGATCAGGCCGAAGCGATCGCGCTGGCTGAAACCATGGCCCATGCCGATCTGGCCGACGGGCAGCGCATACTGGAACTGGGCTGCGGCTGGGGTTCGCTCAGCCTGTTCATGGCCGAACGCCTGCCCGGGGCGCAGATTACCGCGGTATCCAATGCGCACGGCCAGCGCGCGGCGATCGAACGCACCGCGCGCGAACGCGGGCTGACCAACCTGACCGTGATTACCGCCGACATGAACGGCTTTGCGCCGGATGGACAGTTTGACCGCGTGGTTTCGGTCGAAATGTTCGAACACATGGCCAACAGGCAGGCGCTGCTGGCTCGGGTGCGCGGCTGGATCGCGCCGCACGGCCGGCTGTTCGTCCACGTGTTCACCCACCGCAGCCAGCCCTATCGGTTTGACACCACAGACCGGACCGACTGGATAGCGCAGCATTTCTTCACCGGCGGCATCATGCCAAGCCACGGCCTGATTGCGCAATTTCCCGATCTGTTCACGGTAGAGGCGCAATGGCGCTGGTCAGGCGAACACTATGCCCGCACCGCACGCGACTGGCTGGCCCGCTTTGACGCGAACCGCGCCGAAATCGATGCCTTGCTGGCAGATGTCTATGGCGCCGATGCCCGGCCGTGGGCGCGGCGCTGGCGGCTGTTCTACCTCGCGACCGAGGGCCTGTTCGGCCATGCCGGCGGCAGCGAATGGGGAGTAAGCCACTATCGCCTGGCGCCCGCCTGAGCGCGGGAGCGGCGCGTTCAGGTTCCAGCTGAAAATGGTCGGGGAGACAAGATTCGAACTTGCGACCCTCCCGTCGCGCACAGCGCGACAGACCCAAGGGGCAGAGGGTGGGGCGAAACGTCGCCCAATATGGAACCAGGGATAGTCGTGGTCGGGGAGACAAGATTCGAACTTGCGACCCTACCGTCGCGCACAGCGCGACAGACCCAAGGGGCAGAGGGTGGGGCGAAACGTCGCCCAATATGGAACCAGGGATAGTCGTGGTCGGGGAGACAAGATTCGAACTTGCGACCCTCTGGTCCCAAACCAGGACGTAATCCAGATTTTGCAATGGCTTAGCTGTAAAAACCGCCAAAAATGACCCTAATGATTTCAATGGGTTACGAGGAGGCTGTAAAAATTCTTGGGGTCCAATTCGCCTCCGTCGTGGGTCGTGATTAAGCGAAAATATGACATTAATTTCAATATTATGTCTGCGTTGGGAAAGGGTGTAGTCGGCAACTGAGTGTTTACCGTTGTGGTGCAATTTTCGGGTCAGATCGGGGGCATCCTCCCCGTGCACCGGAACCCCGAAGTGGCCATCACGTTTCATCACAAAGTGAAGAACTATAACAAACTGGAAACCCTGGGGGATAATGGCAAGACAGATACCCAGAAGATCATGGAGGAGGAGTGGGGGAAGCTACCTGGTCCCGTGGTAAAGCCCTTCATCGACAAGCTGGTCATCATAGCTGATGTGCCGTCGATTGAAGTAGGGATCGAAATCCACAAGGCAGTATGGGCGAACCATGAGGATACGGACGCTTACAAGGGAACCACAGTAAAGGCTCCCAAGCCTAGCGGTTACGCCCGCGCATGGAGATTGGCACTTCCGTCACTTGAGCTGAAATCGAAACGCTGGCCGCATCTGTCGTATGCCTACAACAAGCTGAACGAAAAGGAGTTCTCCGCCACCAGGCTCCGGCTCGAGTTCGTTCCTGTCGATCTTGGCTCCCAAGGTATGTCCGAGTTGGACGCCTACCTTTCGGCAAATGTACCGGATGGCTGGGAGTTTTTCATGATGCTTGGCAAGGTGACACGTATTGATGTGGCGGTAGACCTGCCGGACCTAAAGATGGACGATTTCCACTACCTCCATCCTCAGGGCATTTCGGCCAGAGATTGGCGTTCCGATGGCCGACTGGAGACCTTTTTGGCGGGCAAGAAGGGCAAGCAGACGAGGGTCTACGACCGCGGCGCCAAGCGTATTGCTCACAAGTCTGATCCGACCGGCAAGGCGGGCGTCCGCATTGAGCGGGTCCTGATGAAGCAGAAGAAGCTGACAATGGCCAATTTGGCCGAGCTAACGAACCCGCTGACTGATTTCACGCTTGTCGAACGGTGTCCGGGGCCTCCCCGTGGTGAGAAGAAACCTTATATCTGGGACCTGTTCATGTCTGCTGCGAACCAGGTTTCCCTGACCCAGGCGCTGGCACTGCTTCCGACCGAGAAGCGGACGCTTTATCGTAAGCACCTGAAGAAGCACGTGCAGCCATGGTGGAACCCCGAAGAGAGCTGGAAACACTGGCCAGCCATGCTGGAGAGCCTCGGCATGGTCCTGCCCGCCAAGAGCGTCAGTCCGCCCAAAAAATAAAAAATTCCCGTGCGCTCGGTCGGTTGCTTGGCCCTGTGCACGCCGCATGTCGCTTGCTTGTCGCCGCACAGGTCGCTGGTGTCGTCGGCGACAAGCTGGAGGACACAGCGATTTCACAGGGGGCGTGAGTGGAGCGGGAGTCTGGCTCGTACTTTTTGATTGTCGGATTACTCGCCATAGCAAGCTGCTCACCGACCCCCACAGTTTACGCTGCTGTTCCTCGTCGCAGGCGCAAAAGGAGAATGTGACTTTAATTTCAAATTTGGGTTGTCACCCGTCGGCCTCGGCCTATAAGGGTCGTGCATCGTCCAGGAGGGATGAAGTGACAGAAGCAGACATTCTGGTGTCCGAGGTGAAAGCCTTGGCCGGTTCGTTCGATGAGAAATTTTTCGAGTTGGGTCAGGCGCTCAGGCGCTTGCAGAAAGAAGATAAGGCTGCCTTCCGCCAAACCGTGAAGGACGCCGGCATCGGTGAGCGCAAGGCCTACTACCTCACCCGGATCGTGAAGGCCTTTGCAGGCCTGCCGGTTCCCAGAGCGCGGCTGAAAAAGATCGGGTGGACCAAGCTGAAGACGTTGTCCGGACATATCGACGCCAGCAACTATGCCGAATTGCTGCGTCAAGCGCAGGTGCTGACAGACAAGAAGCTCGAGGCCTACCTGCAGGGTGCCGAAATCGAGCAACCGACCAAGGCTGTGTTAATGTACCTTACGAAAGCCGACAACGCAGAGTTTGAGCGGGCTCTCAGCCTGTTTGGTGGCACCCGCTCGCACCGCGGCATGCTCAATCGGGAAGAGGCAGTGATGGCCATGACCCGCTGGGTGCTCGACCGACATGAAGCCGCTTGATGTTCAGGTCGAAAGGAGTCAGATCAGTGCGTCAATCCTCGTAATCGACGGCTCCGGCTGGCCCCGCCACTGCATCCGGTAAATGTCACCCTGAACGACTGACTGAACGGCGTGGGGCACCAGGGCAACGATGCAGGTTCCTCCCGGGTTCCTGACCGACGGGTAGATGATCCCGTAATAGCCACTGGCTCGCGTTGCGTTGGCCAAAGCGTTGCCGGCAGGGTATCCTGCGGCCGGTTCAGGGGCGAGGGCGGGGTGGTCCGGATTTGGCCTCAGGTCGACATATTCGCCCGCAAAGCTGGCCAGCAACTCCGCGTAATCGACTGTCGCCTGATAAACTCCGGTGGCGGCCAAAAACGCGGTCAGATGGTGGCGCACTTCGGCCAGGCTGGTCTCTGGTTCAAAGCCGGCATACCAGGCCCCGCGATCGGTGCCGTTGAAGCGATTGGGGCTCCCCGGCCTTGCATAGGCAAATGCGGCGTTGATGAAATTCGCGTGGGAAACGCCGAAGACCATCTCGTGGCGATCGACATCACCGGCGCCGCGATCTTGTGCCAACAGCCGGTTGCTGGTCGCGCCCTCGATTTCGGCGAGTGCGTCCAGCTCGTCAGGGTCAACCAGATCGAGCAGCACCGCTTCGCGCAGCCGGGCCGTGGAAACCAGCCGGACCGTTCGCTCAATGGCGACCCGGCTTACCGTCAATCCATCCATCCCGTTCAGAGCCCGCCGCGCACCGCGTCAATATAGCGCCGTGTCTCGAGTATGACGGGGATACCGCCATCGATCATGGCGGCGACTGGGCTGCGCTGCTGAAACAAGGGGCCCTTGTTGGGCAGCTTGGGCCAGCGGGTCGCCATGTCATCAGCAAACAGCAGCCTCAGGCCCTTGTAGAGCCCGATGGAGGCCGATGCTCGGGTCAACTGGTCCTGCGACAGCGGCTGCTGCCAGTGGCCCCGCTTGATGCGATCCCAGGTGCTGTCCGAAACGCCAAGCAAGGCCGCCGCTTCGGCACCGGTCAGGCCCCATTGTTCGGCCAGGGCGCAAAATGCCTTCAGCGCCACCTGCGTGAGCCGCTTGCGATCCTGCGGCTTTGCGAAGGTTTGGACTTCGAACGGGGTAGGGGAGGCCGTTGCCCCCGTCTGGATCGTGTTCAGCATTTGCCGTCCTCCTGAAGATGGAGATAGCACCATATGACGCCGTTTCAATCACCAAATGATGAATTTTTCGAAGGTGGCGCCGCCTATCCGAACGAAGTCTGATGGCCAACCAAACTAAATATGCAATTAATTGCATTTTTAGAACGCTGGTGCTAAGGGTCGGAACCCACACCCAATGGAGCTGCAGATGCGTATGCTTTCCGTACCGATGATCCCCACCCAGACGTCGCACGCACCGAAGGGCTGACGTGTCATGTCGCGGGGCTTTGGCCGAGTGCAGGAGGCACTGATCCATATATTCGCAGATCACCCGGGGCCGTACTCAATTTACGATCTCGCCGCTGCTGTTTACCCAGGCGCTGAAATCCAAAAAAGCCACAAGGATGCCGTCAACCGCGCCGTACTCAAATTGGCTCCGGTCCTGGGCCTGAGGCAGACTCGAATGGGTATGCCCAGGACCGGTGGGTGGAAATCGGGGTGGGCGGTGGCCGGCAAGACCGTGCCCCAGCGGAATGATGCCGCGTTTCAGAAGGCACATGCGGCAATCGGGCTTTGACTGCACTGCTCAACGCAAGAGTAGGTTCTGATGTTTTGGGGACGCGGAACAGGGGCAGTCGCTCACGCCGGAAATGGTTGTGGTCAACCTGAGGCCTCGACCCCGCATCACCGCTCGATCACGGGCTGTTACGATGCCTCACCCGTCCAAACCGTTGTGCTGCCGTCCTGGGGCAAATTCAGGGCTGTTTCACGTCAATCACGTCCACCCCATGAGCTGACCGCTGACTGATGTGGTCCAGCCGGGCAGCGCCAAATTAAAAAATTTCGACATGTCCACCTGC
>CAILBC010000043.1 GCA_903832325.1 uncultured Sphingomonadales bacterium
ACCAGCGTCGGATCACACTGAGCAGGTCCATGTCGATCACTCCAATGCCCCCCGACTGAAAGCCAGGGGTGAGGAAAGCATGGGTCAATTCTCAGTGAAAATTTATGGACCTCCCGGGTCAATTCTCAGCGCAACTCAACAGCCTGCCACAAACAGTTCCGGCAGGATACCTGAACAAACCGTCCCGGCTGATGCCGGATTGAGCCGGCGATTCCTCCGACAAGCCGCCCGCGGCTGCCGGTCTGGCAGCCGCGAAGTGGTGCGCCGTGAAAAAAGCTTTTCCGGCAACCGTTTGCCACCTGTTTGGGCGGCCGAACGGCCCGTTCCGGGCACAGCCACCCCCCGCAAAATTGGATTGACACAATTCTGCGACAGGCTAAATGAACGTTCACATGGTAGCGTGAGAGCGTTAAACCAAGGGGGGATATCATGATTGAGCGAGTGAATCGGCGGGCCTCACACATTGCGAGTGCCTCGATTTTGGCGATTGCGCTGAGCGCCGTGCCAGCCATTGCCCAGCAGGCACCCGCGCCGAATGCCGGCGCCGCCGCACCGGCCGGGGCGCCGAACGCCAGTGATCCGAATGCGGGCGAACCGATCATCGTCAGCGGCATCCGCGCCAGCTTGCGCAGCTCGGAAAACATCAAGCGCACGTCGTTTGGTGTGGTCGACGCCATTACGTCGGAAGATATCGGCAAATTTCCCGATACCAACCTCGCCGAATCGCTGCAGCGCATTACCGGCGTGTCGATCGACCGCACCAATGGTGAAGGCGCGACGGTAACGGTTCGCGGCTTTGGCCCGGAATTCAACCTGGTGCTGCTCAATGGCCGCCAGATGCCGACGTCGACGCTGGGCGATGGTGCCAGCGCGCCTGCCTCGCGCAGCTTTGATTTCGGCAACCTTGCTTCCGAAGGCATTGCCGGGGTCGAAGTCTACAAGTCGGGCCGCGCGTCGCTGTCGACCGGCGGCATCGGCTCGGTGATCAACATCAAGACCGCGCGGCCGCTCGATCGGCCCGGCCTGCACACCAGCGTCGGCTTCAAGGGCGTCTATGACACCTCGCGGTTCGAGAACAAGACGGTTACGCCCGAAGTTTCGGGCATCATCAGCGATACTTTTGCCGACAACCGCATCGGTATCCTGCTGAGCGGATCGTATCAGGATCGCAAGGGCAGCCAGGCCGACTTCGCCGCCGGCTGGCGCGAAGGCTATCTCGGTTCGGAAAACAACTGGGGTTCGCTCGCCCCTGTCGGCACACCGGGCGCCGCCAACATCACCAACCGCCCGGGACCGAACGATGTCTATCAGGTGACGCAGAACGCCGGGTACGATTTCACCACGTTCGAGCGCAAGCGCATCAACGGCCAGGCCGTGCTGCAAATGAAGCCGACCGACACCCTGCTGGCGACGGTGGACTACACCTTTTCGCAGAACACGGTCGATGCCCGCACCAACAGCATCGGCGTGTGGTTCAACCACGGCGATACCAGCAGCAGCTGGACCAATGGCCCCGCCGCCGGCCCCAATTTCTACACCGAGCGTTTCACGGCCGCATCGGGCAAGGATCTGGCGATCACCGGCGCAGTTGCGGCCAACCGGACGATCAACCGGTCGATCGGCGGCAACCTGAAGTGGGAAGGCCCGGGCGGCAAGCTGCACCTGGAGCTCGACGCGCACCATTCGACCGCGGAAAGCAAGCCGACCTCGCCCTATGGCAGCAACATCGCGGTCGGCAGCGCGATCTATGGCGTAACCTCGCAGACGGTTGATTACACGACGCCGATGCCGGTCATTTCGGTGACCATGGCGCCGGGCGCGGATATCGCCGCATCGAACATCCGCCCCGCCGGCAACGCGTTCCGCAACGCCTATTTCCGCGATGAAATCAACGAAATCGCGTTCAAGGGTTCGTACGATTTCGACGCCTCGTTCATCAAGAGCCTGGATTTCGGCGTCACGCATACTGAAAACAAAGTGCGTTCGGCGTTCGGCGTGATCCAGAACGACACCTGGGGTGGCACCCTGTCGGCGGCTGATACGCCCGACAGCCTCTACACGATCACCAACCTGCCGCACGATCTGCGCGGCATGGCAGGGTCGAATGCAGCGGGCATCATCCCCAACTACTTCAGGATCGACACCACGGGCCTGGTTTCGTTGCTGGACAACAAGCTGGGGATTTGCGCCACGGCGACAACGGCGGGCACTTGCCTTGCTTCGTACACCACCGACCGTTCGATCCGCGAAGAAACCTGGGCGCCCTATATCCAGTCGCTGCACAGCTTTGATCTGGGTGAAAACCCGGCGCACCTGCGGCTTGGCCTGCGTTATGAAACCACCCGGGTCAATTCGTCGGCGCAAGTGCCCATTCCGCAGCGCACGCTGTGGTCGGGCGGCAACGAAACCTCGATCGATTATGGTTCGCCAACGGTCGTTTCTTCGGCTTCGCTGACCGGCCGCTATCACAACTGGCTGCCCGCGGCCGATTTCGACATGTCGCCGATCAAGAACGTAAAGCTGCGCGCATCGTACAGCCAGACCATCACCCGGCCTGACTATACCAGCATGCAGGGCGGCACCTCGCTCGCCTCACCGATCCGCATCGGCGGCAGCACCGCGTCGAGCGGCAATCCGGGCCTGCTGCCGTACAAGGCGATCAACATCGATCTCTCGTCCGAATGGTACTATTCGCCAACCAGCTACATTTCAGTCGGCTATTTCCACAAGGTCGTGAAGAACTTCATCGCCCAGACGCAGATCAACCAGTCGGCCTTTGGCCTGACCAACGCCGCCGCCGGCGCGCATGCCACCGAAGCGCACACCGCGCTTGGGCCGGATGCCACCGCGCAGCAACTGATGGATTACATCGCCGCGCATTACCCTTCCACGGCCGTGACGAACGCCCAGGGCGTGGTGACCGGAATCATCGGGCAGGCGTCGGACCCGCTGGTCAACTTCATCACCACCATCCCGACCAATTCCGCGCAGCAGGACACGATCCATGGCTGGGAATTCGCGGTCCAGCACAGCTTCTGGAATACGGGTTTCGGGGCGATCCTGAACTACACGGTGGTCAAGAGCGATCACAATTACGACAACACGCTCAACCACACGATCACCCAGTTTGCGGTGCCCGGCGCCAGCAACAGCGCCAACGCGGTGCTGTTCTATGACAAGCACGGGCTTCAGGCCCGTGTGGCCTACAACTGGCGCGCCCAGTTCCTGGCCGGTTATGGCGTCGATCCCTTCTACGTCAATTCGTATGGCCAGTATGACGTCAGCGCGAGCTACGAAGTGCGCAAGGGCATCACGATCTTTGGCGAAGGGATCAACATCACCAACGCCGATCGTCGCGGGCACATGCGCAACAGCGAGACCGTGACGTTTGCCCAGCCGGGCTATGCCCGCTGGGCGGCAGGGGCCCGGTTCACCTTCTGAACCGGCGTCAAAGCCAGGAGAACAGCATGATCGAGAGCCGCACCGCCCAAAAGTGCGGCTCTCGGTTTTTTTGCCACCGGGTTTTTTGCAACCGGCAAATCTGCGCTATGGTCCGCCTGCCATGAGCACTTCGATCCAACGTCTTGTCATTGTCGGCGGCGGCACCGCGGGCTGGCTTTCTGCCTGCCTGATCGCCGCGAAATTGCCCGGCCTGGCGATCACGCTGGTCGAGGCGCCGAACATCCCGACCGTCGGGGTGGGCGAGGGCACCTGGCCGACCATGCGCGAAACGCTGGCCACGATCGGCATTGCCGAGGCGGAATTCCTGCGTGAATGCGATGCCGCGTTCAAGCAGGGGTCACGCTTTGACGGCTGGACCGATGGCACGGCCGGTGACAGCTATCTGCATCCGTTTACCGCGCCGGTGCCGGGCGAAATGCGCGATCTGATCGCGGCGTGGCAGGCGGGGGCGCCGGGCGCGCCGTTTGCCGCCGCGATGACGCCGCAACATGCGGTCTGCGCACACGATCTGGCGCCGCGCCAGCGCGCGATGCCCGATTATGCGGGCGCGCTGAATTATGGCTATCACCTTGATGCCGGGAAATTTGCCGCGCTGCTGGCGCGCCATGCCACAGGGCGGCTGGGGGTGGTGCGGATCGCGGCCGAAGTGACCGGCGTGGTGGCGGGCGCCGATGCCGACATCGCCGCGCTGCGGCTGCGCGACCAGGCTGACCTGCCAGGTGATCTGTTCATCGACTGTTCGGGGCAGGCCGGTCTGCTGATCGGCGGGCATTGCGGCGCGGGCTGGATTGACCGGTCAGACGTTTCGCTCAACGACCGCGCGCTGGCGGTGCAAGTGCCGGTTCTGCCTGGCAGCGCGGTGGCATCGCAGACCATCGGCACGGCGCACGAGGCGGGCTGGCTGTGGGATATCGGCCTGCCGACGCGCCGCGGCATCGGCTGCGTCTATAGCTCGCAGTTCCTGTCTGACGACCGCGCGGCCGAAATTCTGGCCGATCATGTGCGTGCGCATGTGCCGGGCGCCGATGTGGCCGCGCTGCGCCCGCGGCTGCTGTCGTTTGCGACCGGGCATCGTGATCGTTTCTGGGTGGGCAATTGCCTCGCCATCGGGCTGTCGGCCGGTTTCATCGAGCCGCTGGAGGCCTCGGCGATTGTGCTGATCGAATTGTCGCTGAAGGCGCTGACCGAGAATTTTCCGCAAAGTCGCAATACTTTGCCGATCCGTGCCGCACGCTTCAACGCGCTGTTCCGATATCGCTGGGACAGGATCGTCGAATTCCTGAAGCTGCATTATGTGCTCAGCCGGCGCCGCGAGCCCTATTGGCAGGCGCAACGCGCTGCAGCCGCGATCCCGTCCGGGCTGGCAGATGCGCTGATGCTGTGGCGCGAACAGCCGCCCTCGGTCTGGGATTTGCCGCGCGTGGACGAAATGTTTCCCGCCGCCAGCCAGGCCTATGTGCTGTATGGCATGGGTTTTCCGGCTCCGGCAGCAGCAGGCGCAGCGCCTTCGCCGGCGGCTGTGGCGCGGATCGCAGACGTTGCGGCAAAGGCCCGCGCGCTGGCCGCCGCCTTGCCCGCCAATCGGGACTATTTCACCGCCCTGGCCGCGCACTCTGCGCCGCCCGCCGCGCAACGGGACCATGCCGCACCATGACCAACCACGCCATTCTCAACCCCGCCGATCATGGAACGCTGCGCGTGCGGACCGAGGCGCATGCCGCGTTGGGCGACAACGTGACGGCCTGCCTGGTCATGCCGGCGGAATTTCGCGCGGCGCAGGCGCATTACCCGATCGTGTTTCGCCGCGATGCCGCCACGGGCAAGCTGGCGGCGATTGCGTTGTTTGGTTTTGACAGCGGCGAAAACCTGTTTCTGACGGCGGACGGATGGGATGCGCTCTATCGCCCGCTCGCGCTGGCGGTGCAGCCCTTTCTGATCGGCCGCGCGGGCGAAAGCGACAGCGCGCCGCAAGTGCACGTTGACCTTGCGCATCCGCGGATTGCCACCGATGGCGAAGGCGTGCGCGTGTTCGATGATCAGGGCCAGCCGACCCCCTATCTCGAAGCGATTGCCGGCAAACTGGGCGATCTGGACTATGCCTATCAAGCCGGCGATGATTTCTTTGCGGCGCTTGAACGGTATGATCTGGTCGAGCCGTTTTCGCTGGACGTGACACTGGACAACGGATCGAAACAGACGCTGGTCGGGTTTCAGACGATCGATGAAAACCGGCTGGCGGCGCTCGATGGCGAGGCGTTGCACGGGTTGATGGCGGCGGGGCACTTGTCTCCCATCTATATGGCGGTCGCCTCGCTGTCGCAGTTTCCGGCACTGGTGGCGCGCAAGAATGCGCTGACCGCCCGTGCCTGATACCGCCTTGGCCTGCGAATTTGCGGCGGTGCCGGCGGTGATCGAGCGCACCGCGCCCGATGCGGCCGCGCTCGACGGCCTGTTGCGCGGTGCGAGCGAACCGTTCGTGGTGCGCGGCCTGGTGGCGGACTGGCCGCTGGTGCAGGCTGCGCGGCGGTCTGCGCGCGATGTTCGCAGCCATTTGCTCGAACGCGTGCGGCCGGGCCCTTTTGCAGTATCAATCGCCTCACCCGAACACGACGGGCGCATGTTTTACGATGCCGCGATGGGCATGAATTTCAGCACGGCGCGGGGCAAGCTGGCCGATATCTTTGCCGGCATCGATGCCAACGAAGACCGCGCGGACCCGCCGACGATCTATCTCGGATCGATCGACGTGCCGACCCATTTCGACCATGTGCACGAAGAAAACCGCATCGATCTGGGCACGCGCACCCCGATTGTCAGCCTGTGGATCGGCACACGCACGCGGATTGCCGCGCACAACGATTTTCCCGACAATCTGGCCTGTTGCGTGGCAGGGCGCCGTCGTTTCACGCTGTTTCCGCCCGATCAGTTCCGCAATCTCTACCTTGGCCCGATCGACAACACCCCGGCGGGCCGCGCGGTGAGCATGGTCGATTTCCGGGCGCCCGATCTGGACCGGCACCCCGGTTTCGCCACGGCGCTGAAATCTGCGCAAGTGGCAGAGCTTGATCCGGGCGATGCGCTGTTCATTCCCTCGATGTGGTGGCACCATGTCGAAGGCCTGGCGCCGTTCAATATCCTGATGAATTACTGGTGGCGCGATACGCCGCGCTATCTGGGCCAGCCGCAGGATGCGCTGAACCACGCCATCCTGTCGATCCGTGATCTGCCTGCGCGCGACAAGGCGATCTGGCGCGACTTGTTTGATCATTACGTGTTTGGCAGCGGGCCAGACGTGACCGACCACATTCCGCCAGGTGGCCGCGGAGTGCTCGATCCGCTCGATGCCGAAGCTGCCGGTCGCCTGCGTTCCTTTCTCCTCAGGACCCTGAGCCGATGATGACAACCGACACACCAAAGCGCCGTATCGTCATTGCCGGGGGCGGCACTGCCGGCTGGATGGCGGCGGCCGCGCTCGCCCGCACGATGGGCAGCGCGATCGACCTCACGCTGGTCGAATCCGATGCGATCGGCACGATCGGCGTCGGCGAAAGCACTATCCCGCCGCTGGTGACGTACAACCGGCTGCTCGGCATTGGTGAGGCCGATTTCATGCGCGCCACCCAGGCCACGTTCAAGCTGGGCATCCAGTTCGAAAACTGGAAAGTTGCGGGCGAAAGCTATTTCCATTCGTTCGGGCTGACCGGTCGCGATCACTGGTCGGCGGGGTTCCAGCATTTCTGGATGCACGGGCTGACGCGCGGTCGCACCGAAAGCTATGACGAGTACTGCCTGGAGCTGAAAGCCGCCGCGGAAAGCAAATTTGCGCATTTGCCCGACAACCGCATGAATTATGCCTATCAGCTTGATTCCGGGCTTTATGCCGCGTTCCTGCGCAAGATGGCCGAGGCCGATGGCGCCCGCCGGATCGAAGGCCGGATCGCCAGTGTGGAACTGGATGGCGCAACCGGCGATATCGCGGCGCTGTTGCTGGATGACGGGCAGCGCCTTGCGGGTGACCTGTTTCTGGATTGCACCGGCTTTCGCGCGCTCCTGATCGAAGGGGCGCTGCATGCCGGCTATGATGACTGGTCGCACCATCTGCCCTGCGATTCCGCGATTGCGGTGCAGACCGCCAGCGTGCGGCCGCCGGTGCCCTATACGCGCGCGATTGCGCACGATGCCGGCTGGCAATGGCGCATTCCGCTGCAACACCGGCAGGGCAACGGCATCGTGTTCTGCAGCCGCTATCTCGAACGTGACGCGGCGCTGGACCGGTTGCTGTCAAGCGTCGAAGGCCAGCGCCTGACCGAACCCAACGTGATCCGCTTTGTCACCGGGGCGCGGCGCAAGCAGTGGCATCGCAACTGCATCGCCATCGGCCTGGCCGGCGGGTTCATGGAACCGCTGGAATCAACCAGCATCCACCTGATCCAGCGCGCCATCCTTCGCCTGATCCGCATGCTGCCGCTGGGCCCGATCAGCCCGCGCGACATCGATGAATTCAACGAGCAGCAGATGACCGACATGGTGCAGATCCGCGATTTCCTGATCCTGCATTACAAGGCGACCGAACGGCGCGACAGCCCGTTCTGGCGCCAGTGCGCCGATATGGAGATCCCCGAAAGCCTGACCCATCGTATCGAACTGTTTCGCGAAACCGGGCGCGTGTTTCGCAAGAATGAAGAACTGTTTGCCGAAAACAGCTGGGTTCAGGTGATGATGGGGCAGGGCATCATGCCGCAGGCCTATCACCCCGTGGCGACCAAGCTGTCGGATGACGAGCTTGATCATCTGCTGCGCGGCCTGCGCGACAGCGTGGCGCGCACGGTTGCCAGCCTGCCGGGGCACAGCGCCTATGTTGCGCAATATTGCGGCCAGCCGCGCGAAGCGGCCGCATGATCCGCGGGTCATTGCTGGTGCTGGCAGCGATGATGCCGGGGGCGGCGCTGCATGCGGCCGAGACGCCATCGGCAAACCCGCCGGGCTGGCACCTGGTCTGGGCCGACGAATTCGATGGTGATCGCATCGATCCGGCCAAATGGGTTCTGGCCGATGATTGCTGGGGCGGGAACAACAACGAACGCCAATGCTATACGCCGCGGCCACAGAATGCGGCGGTGCGCGATGGCCATCTGGTGATCACGGCGCAGCGCGAAACCTGGACAGGCCCTGCCTTTCCGTTTGACCAGCGCAAGGGCAACAAGGCGGCCGCCACCGCCACCAAGCCGTTCACTTCGGCCCGCCTTTCCACCGCATCGCGCGCCGCGTTCCGCTATGGCCGGATCGAAGTGCGCGCGCGTCTGCCGCAAGGGCAGGGGACCTGGCCCGCGATCTGGATGCTGCCCGAAGAATGGCATTATGGCGGCTGGGCCGCATCGGGCGAAATCGACATCATGGAAGCGGTCAACCTGGGCGAGCCTTGCGCCAAAAACGGGCAGGCCTGCGGCAGCGACGGGCGCGAAAACGGCATTCTGGGCACGATCCATTTCGGCGGCCTGCCCCCGGCGAACCGCTTCATCGGCGATGTTACGCAGATGCCGGCACCGCGCGACGGGTTCCATGTCTATGCGATCACCTGGACGCCCGATGGCATTCGCTGGGCAATCGATGGCGTGGCTTATGAAACCCGCGTGCCCCATGAATGGCACACCACGGCGACCAGCGCGCCGGGGGCGCCGTTCGACCGGCCGTTTCACATCGTTCTCAATCTCGCGTTTGGCGGCAATCTGCCCGAAGAACGCAATCGCGGCGGGGTTGATCCGGCCATCACGGTCAGGACCATGGACGTTGACTGGGTGCATGTTTCGCAATGCACGCCCGATCCGGCCGATGCGGCGCTGTGCGGCCTGGGGCATTGATACCCCGGGCGCGGTTGACCGGGTGTGACCCTGTTTGAATGCGCCGGGTTGGGGTATCGGGAACGGCGTGGCGTACGCCGCCGGTGCCGGCTTGAAATCGCCGGAGCCCCATGTAAATACGGCATGATAACGTTCACAAGCGGATCGCGCTTGAAACTGCGAACTGCGCCGTGAAAATAACAAGACCGGGGTGAAATGATGAAGGCAAAGGCTGGTTGGCTGACCGCAGCATGTGTGCTGTTCGCGGGCGGAAGCCTTGTGGCGATGAATGCCCATGCTGCCGGGGCGGATCGCGCACCAGCGCCTGCCGATGCGCAGGCCCATCCGGCGCTGTGGCCGGCGGCGCACAGCCCCGCGTCGATCACCGATGCCCGCACCGAACGGCGCATAACCGCGATGCTGGCGCGCATGACGCTGGAACAGAAAGTCGGCCAGGTGATCCAGGCCGATATCAGCGCGATCACCCCGGACGATCTCGCCCAATATCCGCTCGGTTCGATCCTGGCCGGTGGCAACAGCGGCCCCTATGGCGATGAACGGGCCGATGCGGCAAAATGGGACCGGCTGGTCACCGCGTATCACGATGCCTCTCGCAAAAGCGGGGCGGGGATTCCCGTGCTGTTTGGCGTCGATGCGGTGCATGGCCATTCGAATTTGCCCGGCGCAACCATTTTTCCGCACAATATCGGGCTGGGGGCGGCGCATGATGCCGATCTGGTGCGGCGCATCGGCGCGGCCACGGCAGACGAAATTGCCGGCAGCGGGATCGACTGGACGTTTGCGCCCACGCTGGCCGTGCCGCAGGATTTGCGCTGGGGCCGCAGCTATGAAGGCTATGCCGCCGATCCCGCGCTGGTGGCGGCCTATGCGCGGGCCATGGTCGAAGGGTTGCAGGGGCCGTTGGTTGCCGGCGCGCCGGTTGGGCCCAGGCATGTGGCGGCCACCGCCAAGCATTATCTGGCCGATGGCGGCACCGCAGGCGGCAAGGACCAGGGCGATGCGCAGATTTCCGAAGCGACGCTGATCGATCGGCATGCCCGGGGCTATCCCGCGGCGATCGATGCCGGCGCCTTGACCGTGATGGCCAGCTTTTCGAGCTGGAACGGTGCCAAAAACCACGGCAACCGGTCGTTGCTGACCGATGTGCTGAAAGGGCGGATGGGCTTTGCCGGTCTGGTGGTCGGGGATTGGAACGGGCACGGCCAGGTTGCCGGGTGCTCGGTGACCGACTGCCCCGCCGCGATCAATGCCGGGCTTGACCTCTATATGGCGCCCGATAGCTGGAAAGGCCTGTTTGCCAACACCTTGCGCGAAGTGCGCGATGGCACGATTCCGATGGCCCGGCTTGAAGACGCGGTGCGCCGCATCCTCAGGGTCAAGGCAAAGCTGGGCATGCTTGGGGAAAGCCCGGTCCTGCGGCGCGATCATGATGCGGTTGGCGCGCCGGCCCACCTTGCGCTGGCGCGCGAGGCGGTGGCGAAATCGCTGGTCCTGCTCAAGAACGACAATGGCGCGCTGCCGGTGCGTCCGGGCGCGCATGTGCTGATCACCGGGCCCGGTGCCAATGACATGGCGATGCAGGCGGGGGGATGGACGATCACCTGGCAAGGGACCGACACCACCGCCTCCGATTTTCCCAAAGGGCAAACGATCGGGCAGGCCCTCGCCGCGGCGGTGAACGCGGCCGGCGGCAAGGCCACGGTCGATCCGCAGGGCAGCCAGCCTGGCGATAGGCCCGGCGAGAGGCCCGATGTGGTCATCATGGTCTATGGTGAACGGCCCTATGCCGAATTTCAGGGCGATCTGGCCGATCTGGCCTTTCGCCCCGTCGGCACCGAGCGCGCCCAGTTGCGCGCGTGGAAGGCAACCGGGGCGAAAATCGTTTCGCTGTTCCTTTCGGGCCGGCCCTTGTTCACCGGGCCAGAGATCAACGCGTCCGATGCCTTTGTTGCCGCCTGGCTTCCCGGCACCCAGGCCGGCGGGATTGCCGATGTGCTGGTGGCCGGCCGCGATGGCAAACCGGCGCGCGATTTTGCCGGAACTTTGCCGTTTCCCTGGCCGGCGGACGCGCGCTCGCCGGTTTCCGCAACGCTTTACCCCGCCGGTTATGGCCTGACATATGCGGCGCCCGCACCGTCAATCGCCGCGCCGGTCAATGAAGACCCGCATGTTGCGATCACAGTCGCCAATGACAATGTGTGGGTGCGCGCGGGCAAAGTGCTGGAGCCGTGGCGGCTGAGCGCCGGGCCCGGGATCAGCGTGACGACAACCGATCTGACCGCGCAGGAAGATGCCCGCCGGATGGCCTGGTCTGCCGACGCAACGCTGCAAATTGACGGCCCACCGGCCAATCTGCACCGGCAACTGGATGAAAGCTTTGTCGTCCGGCTGGATTGGCAGATCAACGCCGCCGGGCAGGGCACGGTGCGCTATGCCTTTGGCGGGGTCGCGCTCGATATCACGGCGCTGATCAACGCTGCGCCGAAAGACAAAGTGTCGGCCTTGCGCATTCCGCTGCGCTGTTTTGCGGATGCCGGTGCCAAGTTTGATGCGGTGACGCAGCCGCTGCAAATCGGCGCGGGCGCGGGCTTTGTTGCCACTTTGCGCGGTGCCGCGATCGAAGGCACCGGGGAAACCATCGCCTGCCCGCCAAAGGCCCTTCAAACACGTTGAGCCCGTTCACGTGACGCTCAAGCGCCGCGCCGGCTTAAACCAATGTGCAGTGAATCCAGATCACTGCACATTGGTATTACCGATCGGGATCGCCCAGCACCGGCAATCCGCAGCGGCGCAGGAATGCAAAAATGCCGTCGTAAAAATCCGGGCACCGGGTCGGGTCACCGTCATCGCCGTGCGGCACAAAGATGACCATGCCCTGCCGCGCCCGGGTCAGCACCACGCGATAGGCATTTTTGAGATAGAGGCGCACAAACCGGTTGTTGACAGTCTGCCACTGCGTGCCTTTGAACTTGTAGGGCCGCCAGCCGCCGCCATCGTGGCGCATGTCGGCATCCCAGCACACGCAGGTCCAGTCCAGTTCCAGCCCTTGCACATCGAATTCGCTGGCGACATCCTCAAGATAGAACGACGAGCGCACATCCTCGCGCCCGTTGAGAAACCATTTGGGCGGTTCGATCGCGGCCTTTACGTTCAGCCCCTCGGCCTTCAGCCGCAGCGCGCCCGAAGAGGCCACCAGGCCATAGCGTTCCGACCCGCGCGCCTGCGCCTTCAGCCAGGCGCGCGCCTTGTCCAGATCGCGGGTCAGCACGATGGGATAGCGGTCGAGCGCGGCATGGGCGGCGCGCGCGGCATCGCCATCGCCATCGACCACATGCGAAATGAAGCCGGACAGCGTTTCTGCGCGGAATGATCGCATCGATACGCCGAGGTGCAGATCGGGGCTGAGCGAAACACGCGGGGCAGCAAGAAAGCGCTGCGCTTCCTGATTGAGGTCGTAATCGGGGTGGTCGATGCGATCGGAGGTATGGACCCGCCAGTGCGGAAAGCGCGCGCTGAGCGCGGCCATCCATTCGCTCAGGCCCGCTTCGCCATCGTTGATTTCCTGCCCGCCGCCGATCAGGCAGATGATCGTGCACCAATCGGGATGGCGGTCCATCACGCCCAGCAGGAATTCGGGCTCTGACACGTCAAAATCGGTCAGCCCGCGCTTTTGCCGCATGAACGCGGCGGCCTTGCGCTGGTTCCATGCGCGCTGGGCTTCGTCAAAAATCACCACGTGGTCGGACGGTGCCGCGCTGGAATGGACATATTCGTCGCGGAAATGATGGATGTTCTGAATGAACGCGCGGACATGGCGTTCTGCGGCCGAGCGCTGTCCGCCGGTGCGCGCGCGGTGATCGCGCACCAGCGCCTCACGCAGCACATCGACCAGGGGGCCATTGCCCGATAGAAACGTGGCATGCTCGTCATTGTCGTCGGCGCTGCGCCGGGTGGCGATGTTCAGCCCGGCCAGCGTTTTGCCGGCGCCGGGCACGCCGGTGATGAAACAGATCGCCTTTTCGCCTTTCACCCGGCTGGTTTCGATCGCCTGGCTCACGGCGGCTTCGGTGCGGGTGAGGTTTATCGCGCCGGCATCGCTGCGGGTGATGTCTGCCACGTTGTGCCGGGCATAAAGCGCGGTTGCGGCCTGGATGATCGTGGGTGTCGGGCGATAGCCGCTCGCCTCCCACGCGGTGGCATCAAAGGCGGGCGCGACGTTGTCGGCGGCGATCCGCTGCATCACCGGGCCCAGATCCTGCGGGCAGAGCTGAAATGGCCGTGCGACATGGTCAAACGCGAGTTCGAACTGCACGTCGTGCGATTGGCGCGCCTCGGTCGGCACGAGAATCGGAAAGATCGCGAGGTCGTGACTGCCTTCGTGGAAGTTTTTCAGATCGAGCGCGTAATCCTCCACTTGTTCCAGCCCCGCGGCTTCGAAGCGGGATTGGCCCTCCTTGAATTCCAGGACAAAGATCGCCTTGCCGATGATCACCACGGCATCGGCGCGCTTGCCCATGCGCGGGATGGCGAATTCGAAGTACAGGGTAAAGGCGGGCATGCCGGAAAGCGCCGCGCGCAGCACCGCAACCTGTTTCAGCCAGGCCTGTTTTTGCCCTGCTTCAACATCAAAGTGGTGGTGCCGGGTCATCTCGCCCAGAATATGCGACGGGGTGTCGGCATAGAACCGTTCGCGGTCGGCGGAGTAATAGGCGCGCATCTACCCCCCTGTTGGCAACCCCCTGTTGGCGCCCACCTATCGGGGTTTTGTGCGCGCGGCGCAATCCTGGCATCGATCCGCGATGGACCGATGGCGCGGGATCGCGGCATCAGGCCGTGCCGGTCACAGCTCTCCCCATTCGCGCAGCAGGTTGTGATAGAGCCCGGTCAGGCGGACCAGCGCCGGCGCGTTTGCACTCAGGGTCGTGCCAAGATCCTGCACCGCACGATCAAGATCATACAGCATCTCACGGTGATCGCGCGATTTTACCATGCTCTGGATCCACAGGAACGCGGCGATGCGGGTGCCGCGCGTGACCGGTTCGACCCGGTGCAGGCTGCGCGAAGGGTAAAGCACCATGTCGCCCGCCGGCAGCTTTATGCTGTGCGTGCCATACGTGTCTTCGATCACCAGTTCGCCGCCGTCATAGCTTTCGGGCGGAGAGAGGAACAGGGTGGCCGAAAGATCGGTGCGCAGCCGCTGCCCGGTGTGCGGCACGGCGCGCACGGCATTGTCGACATGCGTGCCAAACCCCATCCCCGGATCATAGCGGTTGAACAGCGGCGGAAAGACCTGGCGCGGCAGCGCGGCGCTGATGAACGCGGGCGCGCTTTCCAGCGCCTGCATCACGATATCGCCCAGTGCGCGCCCTTCGGCACAATCGGGCCCGATCTGAAGGTTGTGCTTGACCCGGCCCGACTGGAACCCGGCGGTCACTTTGCCATCGCCCCAGCCGGTCGCCTGCAACCTTATGCGCAGCGCTTCGGCATGATCGGGGGCGAGAATGCCCGGCAGACAGACCAGCATCAGAACGTTACCGCCGCGGTGAACAGCGCCGTTCGGCCGGCAGACGGGATCACGTGGTTTTCGGTCGGGCTGGCGTAATAGCTGTTTACCCAGGCCAGCGTGTCGAACAGGTTGATCACGTTGACCCGCAGCGTGACATGCCGGTTGACCGTCCAGGCCGCCATGGCATCAACCGTGACAAAGCCCGGCAGCGTCGCGGCTTGCGCAAAATCGGCATAGCGCCGCCCCAGATAGGTGCCGCCAAGGCCAAGCTCGAATGCGTCGGAAAACTCGTATTCGGTCCACAGGTTCACGGCATCCGGGGCAACATTGGCCAGGCGCTTGCCCACAGTGGCCGCATCGCTCGATGCCAAAGTCTTGCCGATCAGGTGGGTATAGCCGGCGGTCACTTCCCATTTCGCGGTCAGATGGCCGTTCAGGCCCAGTTCCAGCCCGTCGACCCGCTGGTTGCCGGCCAGCGTGATCTGCGTCGGGTGATCGGGGTCGGTCACCTGGGCATTGTCGATCTGCGTGCGGAACAGCGCGGCCGTGGCAACCAGCTTTCCACCGCGCAGGGCGATTTTGGCGCCCACTTCGTAACTTCGGGCGATGACCGGCGAAAGATTGGCGGTTTTCGCATTCAGCGACAGCGCCTCGGCCGACGGATCGAACGACGTGCCGTAGGAGGCATAGATGCGCGTGCGATCATCGGGTTTGAACACCAGCGAAGCGCGCGGGCTCCAGACTGTGTCTGCATGATCGAGCGGAACCAGCGATGCCGCCGATACCCCCGCGATAAGCGCCGCGGGTCGGTAATGCGCCGAAAACCGGTCAAACCGCAGCCCGCCGATCACATCGACCTTTTGCCCGATATGCGCGGTGTCGATCACATAGGCGGCGGCGGACCAGGCCGTGGTGACCGCGCGCGTGCGGCCAGGTTGGGCCACCGAGGTTTCGAACGGATCGGGATCGAGCAGCGGGGTGGCGGGGGTTTCGCCGGCCTTGCCAAACGGATTGACCAGCCGCACGACATCATCGTGTTCGCGCCCGAATTCCGCCCCGGCGACCAGCGTGTGCGCAATCGCGCCGGTGGTGAATGTGGCGATGACATCGGTCTGGCCGATCAGATTGGTGCGATGCCCGGTGCTCGACGGGGAATCGCGGCCGACCAGAACGCCGACCAAAACAGGGCCAGGCAGAGTTTGCGCCGTGGGTGCGCCAGGGCTGCCGGAATAGGCAAAATTGGGCGCGTTGAACACGTTGACATACGTGTAGTCCGCAAGGCGCAGCGTGCTGGAAACGGTAACCGCGGTGCTGAATTCATGGCGATAGCGGGCTGTGGCCAGATTGACCGTGGCGCGGAAATGGTCCGATGCCAGCCCGTAATCGAGATTGCGCGCAACTTGTGCGGGCGCGCCATTGATGATCGGGATGCCGACATCGGGAACGTCATCCTGTTCCTGGTGCAGATAGGAAAGCGTCAGCATGTCGGGCCCGCCGATGCCCAGCGACAGCGACGGAGCGATGCCCCAGCGGCGGTTGCGCACACCATCGCGGTCGGTCACCTGGCTGTGTTCGCCCATTGCAGTAATGCGGATCGCGGCGTCCCTGCCGATCGGCTGATCGGCATCGGCGGTCGCGCGGATCAGGCTGTTGGTGCCGCCCATCGCTGTGGCCGACCATTGCGGCGCGAGCGTGGGCGCCTTTGACACCTGGTTGATCGCGCCGCCGGTCGATCCGCGCCCGAACAGCACGGCCGAAGGGCCTTTCAGCACTTCGAGCGTTTCCAGATTGAAGCTGTCGCGGGTGTAGACCGCCGCATCACGGATGCCATCGAGGAAAATATCGTTGTACGCGGGAAACCCGCGCAGATTGACCGTATCCCCGCGCGCCGCGCCTTCACCGGCATTGAGCGTGATGCCGGGCACGTTTTTCAGCGCATCCTCCAGCCGGGTATCGGCCTGGTGCTCGATCAGCGTGTGGTCGACGATGCTGATGCTCTGCGGCGCCTTGATCGCGTCGATGGCCAGTTTGTCGCGGGTGACAGAGCGCAGGCCCGTCACGACAATCGCGCCGGGATCGGCCGCATCATCGGCAATCGGCGCGGGATCGGCCGCCTGGGCGAACGCTGCCGGCGCGCAGGCACTGCCCAGCAGCGCCCCCGTGGCCCAGATCCGAAAAACACCCATGCGCAAAAACTCCCTTCCGCTGCCGACGATTCGCCAGAGCCGGGTTGGTAGATGCAAATGAGAGTGATTCGCAATAGCGGAATTTGCAGAAATGATCGGTGCCGGGTCGTTGGCGCACATCGGCGCAGTGTCGCGGGCTGCGCGGCACGCCAGGACCGCAAGGTTTTACAGCGCCCCGGTTTGTTTGCTATGCCCTGCGGGCACGGTTCCGCACAGGCGCGTGCGTGATCATGGAAAGGCCGCCTATGCCCACCGAATTGGCTTCCCGGCCGCGCTATACCCGGCCGATGGTGCTGGTGGGGCTGATCGGCGCATCGCTGTTCATCAACTATATCGATCGCGGCAATCTGGCGACCGGCGCAAAGCAGATCAGCAGCGATCTCAACTTGTCGGCCACAGCCTATGGCACGCTGCTTTCGGCGTTCTATTTCAGCTATACCCTGCTGCAGCTGCCGATGGGCATGCTGGCCGACCGGTGGGGATCAAAGCGGGTGCTGGGGCTGGGCGCGGTGATCTGGTCGCTGTCCACGCTGCTGACGGGTTTTGCCACCACCTATCCGCAATTGATCGGCTTGCGCTTTCTGCTCGGGCTGGGCGAATGCGTGGCCTTTACCACCGCGTCAAAGCTGATTGCGGTCAATGTGCCGCGCGAACGCGTGGGGCTGGCCAATGGCATCATCGGGTTTGGCTATATGGTTGGCCCGGCGGTGGGCACGCTGCTGGGCGGGGTGATGATGGCCAGCTGGGGCTGGCGCCCGGTGTTCATCGCGTTTGGCGCGCTGTCGCTGCTGTGGGTCGTGCCGTGGAGCCAGGTGCGGCTGCGGCCCGAGCCGCTGCTGCTTGATGCCGCGGGCGATGTCGAGGTGCCGGTGGGCCTGGGGCAGATCCTGCGCCAGCGCGCGCTGTGGGGCGCCTCCATCGGGCATTTTGCCGGCAACTGGACGTGGTATTTCGTGCTCGGCTATTTGCCGATGTATCTGGAAAAGGCGCGCGGGTTCGACAAAGTGCAAATGGCCGAAGTGGCCTCGGCGGCCTATCTGCTCAATGCCCTGGCCGCGCTGTTTGGCGGCTGGGCGATTGGCCGGATCATGGCGCGGGGCGGATCGACCACGCTGGCGTGCAAAGTGCCGCTGGCGCTGGCGCATGGGGTTGCGCTGGTGACGATGCTGGCCATTCCGGTGCTGCCGATCGGCTGGTGCCTGGTGTGCCTGTTTGCCTATGAAGTGGCGCTGGGCCTGTCTTCGCCGCAATATTTCATGATTCCCCAATTGATCGCAGGGCCCGGCGCGGTGGCGCGCTGGGTGGGGGTGCAGAACATGATCGGCAATTTCCCGGGGATCATCGGCATGTTTTTCGCCGGCGTGCTGATCGATGCCGGCGGGGGATCGTATTTCACCGCGTTTCTGGTCGCCGGGCTGGTCAATGTGGCGGGCCTGATCGGGTGGACCGTGATCCTGCCCCGGATCGAACCGATTGTTTGGGATAAGCGCGCCGTCCCGGCCTGATTGCCGGCACAGGGCAAAACCTGTGGTGACCGGTTTGGGATTCGCGATGGATTTGCTATGCCGTGGGCCAATGCATCGTCCATGGGACGCTACGGGGGCACGCGATGGCTGTTCAAGACTTTCGGAAACTGCGCCTGCTGGCCGCATTTGGCCTGACGCTGTCTTCGGCGCTGCTGGCGGCGCCCGTGCTGGCCGATGCGCCCGCTACGCCGGCGCCAGCACCGGCGGGCTATTACACGTTTCAGCATGTCGTTTATCAAAACGATGGCGGCATGCCCGACAATCACGCCTATTTCGGGCGGTTGCTGCATCACATTGGCGCGCATCTGACTGCGACCGAGGGCAAAGTCGAAATCCGCGTGGTGAACTTTGCCGGCGGCGTCACCCTGTTCCAGATGGCCAAGACCGACGAAGACTTGCGCAAGGAGATCGACGATCTGCGCGCCAAGGGTGTGCGTTTCCTGATTTGTCGCAACACGCTCAATGGCATGGGGCTGAAGCCGGAGGATCTTTATCAGGTTCGCGCCGAAGATGTCGTGCCCAGCGGCGTTGCCGAAATTGCGCGGCTGCAGGGGCTGGGTTTCGTCTATATCCATCCATAAGCGGCGCGTGCGGGCGATGCGGGCCGTCGGGTTTTGTGCGGTGCTGGCCGGATTGGCGGCTGTGCCCTTGCTTGCCGCCGCCACCGGGCCGGGTGCCGTGGCCGAAGCCTGGTCGGTGCCCGATATCGCCACTTTGCCCGACGATGCCTGGGGCCGCACCGTGCGCCACGGGCGCGATCTGGTGGTGCATACCGCAGACCTGATCGGGCCAAAAGTCGCTGTCAAAAGCCGCCGCCATGCCCGCAACAATCTGGGCAACAATCTGGATTGCCAAAGCTGCCACATCGATGGTGGCACCCGGCAATTTGGCCTGCCGCTGGTGGGGGCCTTTGCCGGCTATCCCGGCTATCGCGCGCGCGAAGGCGCGGTGGGCACGATCGAAGACCGGGTGAACGGCTGCATGACGCGCAGCATGAACGGGCGGCCGCTGCCCGTGGCAGGGCCCGAGATGATCGCGATCGTTGCCTATATCCGGTTCCTGTCCACCGGGCGGCCGATCGGTTCGCCCACCACAGGACAGGGCGCGGGGCGCATGCCCGAACTGGCGCGCGCGGCCGATCCGGTGCGTGGGCGCGCGGTTTATGCCGCACAATGCGCGATCTGCCACGGCGGCCATGGCGAAGGGCGCGCGGCGACCGACCGGCGCGCCGGCTATGCCATGCCGCCGCTGTGGGGGCGCGACAGTTTCAACGATGGCGCAGGCATGGCGCGCCTGACCAATGCGGCGAATTTCATCCGCAACAACATGCCCGATGGCACCACCTGGCAAACCCCGTATCTGAACGAAGCCGATGCCTGGGATGTGGCCGCCTATGTCGAAGCCCAACCGCGCCCGCACATGCTGCATCTGGCGCGCGATTTTCCCGACCGGCGCGAAAAACCGGTCGATACGGCCTATGGCCCCTATGCCGATAACTTTGCCGCCGCGCAGCACAAATACGGGCCCTTTGCCCCGATCCGGGCGGCAGCGGGCGTGATCAAGCCCTAGGCAGCGGGGGCACAGTCCGGCAGGCCGTTGATGGCAGCTTGGGGCCGTGCGGCAATCGAAACCAGCCCGGCAGGAAACGCCCCAGTTGCGGTCGTAGGTTGGTTGATCAGCTTGCGTTCGTACTAGGCATCAACAGCCAGCCCCCGCAGGCAAGGCGTGACGCTCGAAGCGAACTTGGACTTCGCTGGAGCGGCTCGATGCCCAAAGCCATGGCGTCCACCACATACTTGGATCGTCCCGCCCATAGTGTCTCTGATCCGATGGTTCAGCCCCATAGCTTATCAGAAGCAAGCGAGGTTCAACCCATCGCAACTGAATCTCACCGACGCATTCATTGGCAAATACTCGATCCACAATTCGAGGAAAACGTCCTGGCTCAACGATATAAACATCCTCATCGACACCGGTTGCTGGTCCCCCGCTGAGGTCTTCCGCGTATACGGCTTCCAGCTTTCCATCTGGGGATCGCACCCTCGCATCTACTCGCGTTTCATCGGGGGTGGGATTGCAGCCGGTCAGCATCAAAATGACGCCAACCCATGCGATAGCGAATGAGGCAGATTGATACATGCTCATGCACTACGTCTGCTATCCCAAGCCGTCGCTTGCAAGCGGACTGTCGACTAGCCCCCAATTCCCGACATCGCGGCGCCTGCGGCTGTCCCGCTGGTTCAGACCGTCGACTTTGGCGTGATCTGCGTCAGGACCCGACATTCAGCAACCGCCCGGAAGTGGACGTTTGTTTCCTTCCCGGAACGGGGAGGCGGAGGAAGCCAAAGCCAAAGCCGCCACCCCGCTCGCCAAGTCCCGCTCAGCCTGAGCCTGTCGAAGGCCACACGCCAACATCCGCCCCGCACACCTGAACTCTTGCGACACGCCTTGCGCGGAATGTGTCCACGTTGCCCTTGGCCTTATTCGCGCGCGCGCAGCGTGATCCCGACGATGCGCGGGATGCTGGGGGTGCCCAGGATCAGGCCTGAATTGCCTGCCTGCACGGTCAGGTTCTGGATATAGTTGGCGTTGAACAGGTTGCTGGCAAAGATGGCGATTTCAACGCCCTTGGCCGATCGCCAGCCGATGCTGGCATTGGTCAGGTTGTACCCGTCGATCAGGGTATAGGCCGATAGTGTCGGATCGCCGTTATAGCTGCTGCGCCACACGCTGTCGCCGTGGACCACGATCGCGCTGCCGCCGTGCAGCGGCATGGTCCAGTCCGCGCTGAGCGTTTCCGACCATTTCGACAGGCCGACCAGCGCCTTTCCGGTCAGGTTGCACGCCGCGGTGGTGGTGGTCTGCACTTCCAGCGGGCAGGGCCCGGCGGGATAGCGGGTGTTTACCCCATCGGCATAAGCCAGCGACCCGCCCAGCGTCACTGGCCCGAGATGCAGCACGGCATCGGCCTCTGCCCCTTTCACGGTGACTTCGGGAATATTGGCGAGATAGCCGCGCAGGGCCACGGTCTGGCTGGAATCGACAATGGTCGATTGGAAATCGTGCACTTTGGTTTCAAACAAATCGGCATTCAGCGTCAGCCGGTTGGCAAACAGGCGCGTTTTCACGCCCGCTTCCCACGCGTCATGGCGTTCCGGGCGCACCACGGCAGTGGCCAGCACGGGGTTGTTGGCGGCATCGAGCGGCAGCCCGCTCATGTTGAGCCCGCCCGATTTGAAGCCGCGGGCCCAGCTGACATAGGCCATCGTGCCGGGCGTGATCTGCCAGGCCAGGTTGGCGCGGCCCGACAGGCTGCCTTCGCTGGCATGCGCGGTATAGCTTTGCGGGCGCAGGATCGACAGCTTGGCCGCCTGCAGCGCGGCATTGGCCGTGGCCAGCCCGCCCGATACGCTGGTGGCATAGGCGCCGTCCTTGTTTTCCTGCGTATAGCGCGCGCCGCCGGTGGCGGTAAGGCCGGGCAGGATGTGCCAGTTCACTTCGGCAAAGGCGGCGTAGCTGTTGGCGGCATAGCGCGTATCACCGGTCGTGCCATAGCCATCGATCAGATTGGCGGGCACCGGGGTTGCGCTGGTGCCGGTGGTCTTGCCCAGCAGCCACGGCGCGCCATAGGGGCCATAGATCGAGATCGGATGGCCGGTGAGCACCTGGCGGAAATAATAAAGTCCCGCCACATACGTCAGCCGATGATCGCCGTTCGAGGCAAGGCGCAGTTCCTGGCTGATCTGATCCTGCCGTGAAGGGATGTGCTGCACCAGCTGGATCGGCAGGCCGGTATAATCGCGGTCGTTCGCCGCATCCCAGTTCCAGAACCGCCACGCGCTGATCGAGGTGAGCGTGGCCGCGCCCAGGTTCCAGTCGGCATTGAGCGACAGGCCGCCTTCATTGGTGTGCGAATATGTCGGCGCATCGATATCGGTCAGCCGGTCATAGGGGTTGGTGCTGGGCGGGGCATAGTTCGCCGCCGCCGCCAGCGCGGCATATTGCTTTGACGCGGGGCGCAGCGTGGGCGCCACGCGCAGAAACACCTGGGTGCAGCAATTGGCATCGAAATTGGTGAAATCGGCAATCAGGCGCACCCGCAGCGCCGGATTGGGCTGATACAGCACTTGCCCGCGCACGGCCTGCGTGCCCACGCCGTTCATGTCCTGCCCGGTGCGCACATCGTGGATCACGCCATCGCGGCGGGTAACCTGGCCCGACAGGCGAAAGGCGATCGTATCGCCCACCAGCGGCGCCGTCGCCGTGGCCTTGGCCTGCAGCCAGTTCCTGTCGCCATAGCTGAGCTCCTGGCTGGCCGAAGGGGTGAATTCGGGCAGGCGCGACACCACGTTTATCGCGCCGGCGGTGGTGTTCTTGCCAAACAGCGTGCCCTGTGGCCCGCGCAGCACTTCGATCCTGTCGATATCGGTGAAATCGAACGCCGCGGTGGCCGGGCGCGCGTGATAGACCCCATCGACATAGAACCCCACGCCGTTTTCCAGCCCGTCGTTGGCCTGGCTGACCGCGACCACGCTCGATCCCAGGCCGCGGATGGTGAAGGCGGTGTTGCGCGGATTGGCCGAGCTGTAATTCAGCGCCGGCACCAGCACCGACAGCCCTTGCGTGTTGACGGTATAGCTGCGGTCAATCGCAGCGCCGCCGATCACCGACAGCGCCGTGGGCACTTTTTCGGCATCTTCCGGCCGCTGGCGCGCAGTCACCAGAATTTGCGCGCCGGCATTGTCCGGCGCCGGGGCGGCTTCGTCGGCAAACGCCGGGATGGCGCCAAGAATTCCCGTTACGGCCAGAAATCTTGGCAGAAATCTTGGCAGCAATCCCGGCAGCAATCCGGCCACTAGTCCCGCAGGCAGTCTGCGCATGAAATTCCCCCTGTGATGCACGTTCACCGGCTATGACGCCGCGCGAGTCCTATATCCGCACGTATATAGCTACGCGCAAGAGTGCAATCGCTGCGTGGGGAGAGCACGACAACGCCCGCCGCGCCTGAACTGCGCAGCGGCGGCCTTCTTGCGTGCGGGATTGCGCAAAGTCAGGTTTCGGCGATCACCCGGTTGGTCAGCGTGCCGATCACGCCGATCGACACGGTGACGGTGTCACCCGGCCTGAGGTAAAGCGGTGGCTGGCGCTTGTCGCCGACCCCGCCGGGGGTGCCCGTGGCGATCACGTCGCCCGGCGCCAGTTCGGTAAAGGTCGAGCAATAGGCGATGACCGCGGGAATATCCCAGATCAGGTCGCTGATCGGCTGATCCTGCACCAGTTCCCCGTTGACGCGGGTCTGCACGCGCTGGCTGGCCAGATCCGCCACTTCGTCGCGGGTGACCAGCGCGGGGCCAAAGCCGCCGGTGCCGGGCCAGGTCTTGCCGGGGGTAAACTGGATATTGTGGCGCTGCCAGTCGCGGATCGATCCATCGTTGAACGGGGCAAACCCGGCAACATGGTCCCAGGCATCGGCGGCGGCGATGCGGCGGCCGCCTTTGCCGATCACCACCGCCAGTTCGCCTTCGTAATCGAATCGCGCGGTTTCGGGCGGGTGGATCAACGCCGCGCCATCGGCCACGAGCGAATCCGCCCAGCGGTGAAAAATCGCCGGATGGTCTTTTTGCTCGCGCCCGGTTTCGGCAACATGCGTGGCATAGTTCAGGCCGACGCACAGGATCTTGCCCGGGTTGGGGATGACCGGCAGCAGCGTGAGCGAGGCCAGCGCAAGACCGGGCCCGGCAAGTTCCGCACAATTCAGCCCGCCAGCCAGCGCCGCGCGCAGATCGGCGGCGTGGGCGCCAAGATCGGTCACGCTATCGCCGTTCAGCCGCCCCCAGGACGGGGTGCCATCGCCATGAAGGAACGAAATCAGCCGCATCGGTCAGTCTCCGGATGTCAGTGTGCCGGGGGCGGGCACCCATTCACGGCAGAAATGCAATGCTTCTTCGGCCGCGCCTAGCGTGTTTCTGCGTGAGGGGGAATCCCCATCGATCCTGGCGCATTTTGCGCCGGGTCCGTTGATCGGGATCGCCGGCGCAACACTGCGCGCAGATTGGGGCCCCGTCGCGCGATGTTTGGCGCGCCGGAATTCACCCCCGTTGACCGTTCCGGCGCACGCCTGATACGCCCAATGGCGACTATGCGCCCCGCGATGAACCGTGCAAGGCGCTGCCGGTCGGGTTTCGGGCTATGGGGTTCGCTGCATGAGCATGCTGCATGATTTTGCTGTCTGGCTGGCGCATTCGCCGTTGAACGCGGCGGTTACCGCGCGCGGGTGGATCGTGCCCGAAGTGCAGATCGTGCACGTTGTCGCGATTGCGGCGGTGGTGATTGCCGCGGCGCTGATCAACTTGCGCGCGCTGGGCGTGATGGATACCGGGCGCACGCGGCAGGCGGTGCTGGCGGCGTGGTATCCGGTCATGCTGGGCGCGGTTGCGGTGCTGGCGCTGACCGGGTTCCTGCTGATCGCCAGTGAGCCGGGCCGCGCGCTGTTCCGCACCGTGTTCTGGGTAAAGCTGGGGCTGATCCTGGTGGCGCTGGTGGTGACCGGGGCGCAGGCGCGCGCGGCTGATGGCGGGCCATCTCGCCTGCTGGCTGTCGTATCGCTGCTGCTGTGGATCACGGTGATCTGGGCGGGGCGCTGGATCGCCTATGCCGAAGG
This sequence comes from uncultured Sphingomonadales bacterium, assembly GCA_903832325.1. GTDB lineage: Bacteria > Pseudomonadota > Alphaproteobacteria > Sphingomonadales > Sphingomonadaceae > Novosphingobium. The sequence goes on from CAILBC010000043.1 coordinate 25,200, forward strand.
ATGGCCCGGCGCCTTTTCCTGATGTGCGTTCAAACGATGAAATCCCCTGCTCAATCCCCTGCTCAATCCCCAGCTCAATCCATTGCTCCATTCAAGAGATTCCGCGATCATGCTTGAAGACATTGCCGATTATCTGGCGACAACGCCGCTGGCGATGGCCATGACCGACAGCACCTGGCTGTTTGGCGCGGTCGAGGTGGGGCACGTTGTTGCCTTGACACTGGTGTTCGGGTCGATCGCGCTGGTCGATCTGCATCTGATCGGGCTGGTTGAGCGCGGGCGCGAAAGCCACGCGCTGATCCGGCGCCTGCTGCCGCTGACCTGGGGCGGATTTGCACTTGCGGCGATAACCGGCTCGACACTGGTCTTTGCCAATCCGCAGGGGTATTTCGCCAATGGCTTTTTCCGGGCCAAGATCATTGCGCTGGCGCTGGCGGGGATCAATGTCGTGGTGTTTCATCGCTTTGTTCAGCCGCGCAGCATGGCACCGGGTGCGCTGGCGCCGCGCGTGTCGGGTGCGATATCGCTGGTCCTGTGGCTGTGCATTGTCAGCTTTGGCCGGTGGATCGGGTTCACCATTTGAACGATGGCGACTGACCGGCGCTTTTCAACCGGGGCGGCCTGTGCCAGTCTGTGCTGATGCACGATCATGATCATAACGGGCACGACCACCATCATCACGGCCATCACCATGACCACGGTGATGGCCAGGATGCGCCGTCCGACATTGCGCTGCGGGTAAAGGCGCTGGAATCGCTGCTGGTGGAAAAAGGGCTGGTCGATCCGGCCGCGCTCGATGCGATTGTCGATCATTTCGAACACAAAGTGGGCCCGCGCAACGGCGCGCGGGTGGTGGCACGGGCGTGGACCGATCCGGCCTATCGCGAACGGTTGCTGGCCGATGGCACCGCGGCGATTGCCGAACTGGGCCATACCGGCGGGCAGGGCGAACATATCGTTGCGGTGGAAAACGCGCCCGGGGTTCACAACCTTGTCGTTTGTACTTTGTGCTCGTGCTATCCATGGCCGGTGCTCGGGCTGCCGCCGGTGTGGTACAAATCATCGGGATACCGTTCGCGCGCGGTGATCGATCCGCGTGGCGTGCTGGCCGAATTCGGCACCGTGCTGGGCGATGAAACCGCCGTGCGAGTGTGGGATTCAACGGCCGAAGTGCGCTATCTGGTGATCCCCGAACGCCCCGCCGGCACGGCAGGCCTGGACGAAGCGGCGCTGGCCGCGCTGGTCACCCGCGACGGCATGATCGGGACGGCCCTGCTATGAGGCGCATGCGGTGAACGGCGTGCACGACATGGGCGGCCAGCACGGGCTGGGGCCGATCGTGCCCGAAGGCGAAGGATCGCCGTTTCACGCCCGGTGGGAGGCGCGCACCCATGCCCTGGTGCTGGCGTCGCCCACGCGCGGCAATATCGATGCCGGGCGCCATCTGCGCGAAAGCATTCCCGGCCCGACGTATCTGGCCATGACGTATTACGAACGCTGGTTCGATGCGCTGTGCACCGCGCTGGTCAGCGGCGGGTTCGTTACGCCAGAGGAAATGGCCCGCGGCCAGGCCGATCCGGCCGCGCCGCGCGCCACGCCGCGCCTGCATGAGGCCGATGTGCCCGCCGCGCTGGCGCGTACGGGCAGCTATGTGCGCGAAACAGATGGCAAACCGGCCTTCAAAGTGGGCGATACGGTCCGCGCGCGCAATCTGCACCCCCTCGGCCACACCCGCCTGCCGCGCTATGCGCGCGGGCGCAGCGGGGTGATCGTGGCGCTGCGCGGCGCGCATGTCTTTCCCGACAGCCACGCCCATGGCGGCGGCGAAGACCCGCGCCCGCTTTATACTGTGCGCTTTGCCGCGCGCGAACTGTGGGGCCCCGATGCTGCGGCGGGCGATACCGTGTGTCTTGATTTGTGGGAGCCCTATCTTGAACGCGCCTGATCCGCTGATGCTGCCCGGGCTGCCGCGCGATGACGAAGGGCCGGTGTTTGCCGAACCGTGGCAGGCGCAGGCCTTTGCCCTGACGTTGCGGCTCCACGCCGGGGGCGCTTTTTCCTGGGCCGACTGGGCGGCGGCGCTGTCGGATGAACTGGCGCGCAATCCCGATCCCGATGGTGCGCAGTATTACAACCACTGGGTTTCGGCGCTGGAACGGGTGTCGACCGGGGCCGGACTGGTTGACCCGGGCGAACTGGATGCGCGGCGCCACGCCTGGGCCGAGGCCTATCACCGCACACCGCACGGGCAACCGGTCGAACTGCCTTCGCACACGATGCGGAAAACTTGACCCGGAAAACGGTGATGCTACTCTTGGGTAGATAAGGGCGACAGCGCCCACCCGGGAGAGATATCGTGACACACGGCACGCAAGTGGTTTTGACCGCAACCGAGGCGGTATCGCTCGGCATTCCGGCAGCAGAGGCCGTGTCGGGCCTTGCCGCGCAGCATGATGCGCGCCGCGTGTTCATTCTCGCCAGCAGCCATCTCAACCGCAACACCGACGAAATCCGCCGGATCGAGGCCGCGCTGGGATCGCGCCACGCTGCCACGCACGACGGCATCCAGCCGCATGCCCCGCGCGAAGACGTGCTGACCGCCGCCGCGCGTGCGCGCGAAGTCGGCGCTGATCTGGTGGTTACGGTGGGTGGCGGCTCGGTCACCGATGCGGGCAAGATCCTGCTGATCTGCCTGAAGCACAATATCACCACCGTGGAAGGCTTTGACGATTACCGCGTGCGCGTCGATGATGCCGGCGCGATGGTCATTCCCGACTATGCCGCGCCCGATATCCGCTGTGTCTGCGTGCCGACCACCCTGTCGGGCGGCGAATTCAATCCGTTGTCGGGCGCGACCGACATGCGGATCAAGCAGAAGCAGGCCTATACCCAGCGTCAGATGGTGCCGATCATGGTCGTGCTCGATCCCGCGATCACGGTGCACACGCCCGAATGGCTGTGGCTGTCCACGGGCGTGCGCTCGGTCGATCATGCGACCGAAACGCTGGCTTCGTTCCAGTCGAACTATTTCGCCGATGGCCTTGCCGATTCGGCGCTGCGTCTGCTTGCCGAAGGGTTGCCGCAGGTGAAAGCCGATCCGTCCAACCTCGATGCGCGGCTGAAATGCCAGGTCGGCGCCTGGCAATCGATGATCCCGATCATCGCCGGGGTGCCGATGGGCGCCAGCCACGCCATCGGCCACACGCTGGGCGGCACCTGCGATGTGCCGCATGGCCATACTTCGTGCGTGATGGCGCCGTTTGTCCAGGCGTGGAACCTGTCGGTCAATGCCCACCGCCAGACACGGATCAGCGCGTGCCTGGGCGATGCAACCCGCCCCGCGTCCGAATTGCTTGATGGCCTGATCCGGGGCCTCGGCATGCCGCGCAGTCTGCGCGAAGTGGGCGTGGGCGAGGACCAGTTGCAGCAGATCGCCGAATATACGCTGGAGGATATCTGGGGCCGCACCAACCCGCGCCCGATCACGTGCGCCGATGATGTCATGGCCATTTTGCGAACCGCGCTCGGCTGAGTATGCTCGCGCCGTTGCAACGAGTTCAGGAGCCGCATTTGCCAGCGAAACTTTCCGGCCCGCGTCCGGTCCGGCTGAAAGAGGAAATCGCCGCGTTCAAGCGCCGGCGCATTCTGGAAGAGAGCAGCCACCTGTTCTTTACGCAAGGCTATGACGCCACCACGCTCGACGCCGTGGCCGAACGGCTGAACGTGACCAAGCCGTTCATCTATTCCTATTACAAGAACAAGAGCGAGCTGCTGTTCGAAGTGTGCCAGACCGGCATCCGCCTGTCTTTGCAAGTGCTCGAACAGTCGCTTGCGGTTGAAGGCAGTGCAACTGACAAGCTGAAGGCGGTGGTTGAGCGCGTTGCGCGGATCATCATCGAAAACCAGCGCTATATCAGCGTCTACTTGCGTGAGGAAAAAAGTCTGGCCCCCGAGGACGCGCGCGCAATTCGTGTGATGCGGCACCATTTCGACGAATTGCTGGGCGATCTGCTGGAAAAAGGCGTGAAAACCGGTGAATTCGGCATCCAGGAGCCGTCGCGCACCGCCATCTGGGTCAGTGGCCTGCTGACGTGGATTGCGCTGTGGTACCACGAAGGCGGCAGCTGGTCCGCAACCGAAGTGGTGATGGACGCGCTGACCATGGTCATGAAAATGGTTGCTCCCGGACGTTCCCACCGTGGTTGATCGCCTGCCCGCCGCCGCCCTGCCCGCCGCCGGCTTGCCCGATCGCCGCACGTGCGTGCTCCGCTATCTGCTCGATGACTGGACCGCGGCGCGTGGCGATACCGTCTATGCCGTGTTCGAAGATGGCGAAAGCTGGACTTATCGCGATCTGCGCGCGCGCGTGCTGGCGCGGGCCGCCGGATTGCAGGCGCTGGGCGTGGCGCAGGGCGATCACGTGGCGGTGTGGCTGCCCAACGGGCGCGATGCGTTGATCGTGTTTTTTGCGATCAATTATCTGGGCGCAGTGTTTGTGCCGTTCAACACCGCCTATCGCGGTGCGATCCTCGAACATGTGCTGGCCAATTCGGATGCGCAGTTGCTGATCGCGCATGCCGGGCTGCTGGACCGGTTGCACGGCATCGATTGCGCCGCGATCACCCGCGTTGTCGTGCTGGGCGCGGACGAGGCTGTGCCGGTGCCGGGAATGGCAATGATCGGCTTTGCCACCGTTACCGGCGATGGCGATGCGCTGGCCCCGCTCGAACGTCCGATCGAACCGTGGGACAACCAGGCGATCATCTATACATCGGGCACGACCGGGCCATCAAAGGGCGTGCTGTCATCCTATCTGCATCTCTATACCAATGCCGGGCCCGACAGCTGGCATTTCGTGACCGGCGAAGACCGGTTCCTGGTGAACATGCCGATCTTTCACATCGGCGGCCTGGGCATTCCCTTTGTCATGCTGGCGCGGGGCGGGTCCATCGCGCTGATGGAAAATTTCTCTACCGACGGGTTCTGGCCCTTCGTTCGGAGGACCGGGTGCACCGCGATATTCCTGCTGGGCGTGATGGCCACGTTCCTGATGAAGCGCCCGCCGGCGCCCGATGATTGCGATCACGGCGTGCGGCTGGCGTTCATGGTGCCGTTAACCCCGGACGCCGGGCCGTTTCATGCGCGCTTTGGCATTGATGTCTATACGATTTTCAACATGACCGAGATTTCCTCGCCGATCGTGTCGGAACCCAATCCGGTCAAGCCCGGCACTTGCGGTCTGCCGCGGCCCGGGGTCGAGGTGCGTCTGGTCGATGGCAATGATTGCGAAGTGCCGGTGGGCAGCGTGGGCGAAATGATCGTGCGCTGCGACCGGCCCTGGACGATGAACAGCGGCTATCACAAAAACCCCGAAGCCACCGCACGCGCCTGGCGCAACGGCTGGTTCCACACCGGCGATGCGTTTCGCCGCGATGAAGATGGCTATTTCTATTTCGTCGACCGGGTGAAAGACGCGATCCGCCGGCGCGGCGAAAACATTTCGTCGTTCGAGGTGGAAAGCCAGGTGATGGCGCATCCCGCCGTGCGCGAGGCCGCGGTGATCGGCGTGCCGAGCGAATATTCCGAAGACGAAGTGATGGCGGTGGTCGCCCCGGTGCCCGGCGCAACGATCGATCATGCCGAACTGATCGAATTCCTGGTGGCGCGGCTGCCCTATTTCATGGTGCCGCGCTATATCCGCCAGCTAGACGAACTGCCCAAGACGCCCACTGCCAAAGTGCTGAAGGCCGATCTGCGCAAGGAAGGGATTGTGCCGGGAACGTGGGACCGCGAAGCCAGCGGCATCCGCCTGCGCAAGGAAAAGCTCTAGCTCATCCCCCTTTCCCTTCAGGGGAGGGGCCGGGGGTGGGGGTTATCCGGATTGCTGGCGCTTCGGGCCGGATTGCTGGCGCTCGGGGTTGGGCCCCACCCCAACCCCTCCCCTGAAGGGGAGGGGCTTTGTCGGATCTTTGGCTTATGCCTTTCAGATCACAGCTTCACGCCCAGCGTCACGCCATAGGTACGCGGCGGAGCGACTGTGCCGACGCGGACGCTGTTGTACAGCGGCGCGGTGATGATGTTGTTTGAAAAGATAAAGCGGTTGGTCAGGTTGCGGCCCCAGATGTCGATCGTCCAGCGCTTGTCGTCCGAGGTATAAGTGATCCCGGCGTTGGCCAGGGCATAAGGCGCCTGGGTCGCGTCGGCATTGTTGAACTCGGTGAAATAGACGCGGTCCTGCCAGGTCACATCCCCGCGCAAGGAAAGCTTGCCCGGCATGGCGATCGGCAGGTCATAGTTTGCGCCCGCGCGGAACGAGAATTCGGGCGCATTGTCCAGCGTGTTGCCCGCAAGGCTTACCGTCGCGAATGCCGCGCGGTAATAGCCGTTTTGAAACTGGCGGTATTTGGCATTGAGGTAAGTGCCGAACAGTTCGAGCGTCAGGCCGGTGGCCGGTTTGGCGCGCAGTTCCGCTTCGATGCCATAGTTGCGGGCCGAAGCGGCGTTGACCGTCGAAACGATGCTTTGCGCGTTGACGAACCCGACCTGCAGGTTCGAATAGCTCATGGTGAACGCCGCGAGATTGGCCTGGAGCCGGTTATCGAGCGCGGTGGTCTTCAGCCCGACTTCATAACTCCACACATATTCGGGATCGATCACGTCGTTGGCCGATCCGACGTTGATCACCCCGGATTTGAAGCCGCGCGTGATCGTGGCATAGATCAGCGTGGTGCTGTTGGCCTGATAATCCAGCGTTGCCGTGGGCGTGAACGCATCCCACGATTTCTGCTTGTCGGTCGGCACATGGGTGGCGAGGAAGTCGAACACCCCGGTGCCCTTGCGCTTTTCGTGGCTGAACCGGCCGCCCAGCGTCAGCTTGACCTTGTCGTCAAAGCGATAGGTGCCCTGCGCGTAAAAGCCCAGCGCATCGATCTTCACTTTGCCCGATTGCAGGTAATTGGCGGCGTTGAACGTATCGGCCGGCAGGCCGAACAGAATGCCGAGATTGGTCAGCGGCACGCGCACTTCGCCGGTCAGATCTTCGTGGAAATACGTCGCGCCGATCAGGGCATCCAGCTTTTCGCTCTTGTAGTTGCCGACAAATTCCTGGCTGTAGCTCTTGCTGGCTTCGGTATAGTTGTTCTGGCCAAACATGTTGACGTTCGAACCGTCGAGATCATCGCGGTTGAAGCGTTCGAAATCATGGTACGAGGTGATCGATTTCACCGACCAGTTTGCCGGGGTCCATTCCATCGTGCCGGTAAAGCTGGTGCCATTGCGATGGTTGATCGGGTCGGTGCCGGAATAGAGATCGCGCAAGTTGGGTTGCACACCTTTGGCCGCAGCGATCGTGAAGATCGATTGCCCGCCCAGCAACGAACCCAGCGCGTTTTCCTTCGCGACCGTCGGGCCGAAATAGTGGAACGCGTAGTTGTTGTCGTTTTCGTGGAAGGTTTCGCCCGACAGCAGCACGCTGAAATCCGAGACCGGCTTGAACAGCACGCTGCCGCGGAAGGCATAGGCCTTGCGGTTGTCGATCTGGCTGCCGGTAAACTCGTTCACGCCATAGCCGTCGCGGACATCGTACTTGCCCGCCACGCGGACCATGATCTTGTCCTTGACCAGTGCGCCGCCCAGTGCACCTTCGATCGCGACGGCGTTGTAGTTGCCATAGGTCGCGCGAAGATAGCCGTCGGTTTCGTTGGTCGGCCGCTTGGTGATCAGGTTGATCGCGCCGGCAGTGGCACCGCGACCATAAAGCGTGCCCTGCGGGCCGCGCAGCACTTCGACTTGCTGCAGATCGTAAAAGCCGGCGAGCTGCGCCGCGGGCCGGGGAATCTGCGCGCCATCCTGCAGAAACGCGACGCCGCCGTCTGCGCCAAGGTCGATGCTGGTCAGGCCGATGCCACGGATGAAGATGCGGTTCACCCCGAACTGGTCACCCACCGACAAGTTGGGGATCGATGCGGCAAGCGACTGCACGTCCTTGATCTTGCCTGCACCCAGATCGCCTGACTGCACCGCAGTGACCGATGCGGCGACTTTCGACAGCGCGGCGGAACTGCGCGTGGCAGTAACGACGATTTCGCCCAGGCCGCCATCTTTTGCCGCGGGCCTGGACGCGTTTGCTTGCGGCGCATCCGCCGCGGGTGCCTGCTGCGCCAGAACCGGGGTGGCAATAAGTGCCGCGCAGGCCGTGCCAAGCGCGATCAGCGCACGGGGCGCTACGGCCGCCCGCAGGGCAGCACCTTGTGTTGACAACCGAACCATCTCTCTCCCCCTTGCGTTTTTCTTCGCATAGATTTTTATACTATCGCGTAGATATATTGTATCTTAGGTAGCTTGCAAGCGACAAATCGGCCATGGGCCGGTTTGCATGAAGACGGGAGATCGGTGTGCACGAAACAGACAGGCCTGGCGGGCACGCAGCAGGCACCACACCGACATCTGCTGGCGATTCCACTGGCCCCGTTCTTGCCACGCTGGCGCGCGAACCCGCCGCCTTGCGCGCCGCGCTGGAAGGCGCCGATGCGGCCACGCTGTTGATGGTGCTGGTGCAGTTTACCGGCGCGGCAGGGCTGTTGGAACGCGCGCGGCCCTACATTTCGGGGCCGCTGAATTACCACGAATCGATGCCCGAAGATCTGCGCGCCGAAATCCGCGACCGGTTGACCGCGGTGCTGATCGATTATGCGCAAGGGCAGCGCCCGCTGCCCCCCATTCCCGAAGGGGCGATGTTGCGCGCGATGCTCAGCACCGCCGCCGGGGAGGATGTGGCCGAAGATTATACCGCGATGATGCGCGAAGATCTGGAACCGGCCGAAACCGATCCGCGCGGCATGGTCTGGCGCGAACCGCCCGCAGCCGATCGGCTGGCGCAGTTTCCGGTGGTGATCATCGGCGGCGGGATGTCAGGGCTGTGCGCCGCGATCCGGTTGAAAGAGGCCGGCCTGCCATTCACGATCATCGAAAAGAACCAGGCCGTGGGCGGCAGCTGGTACGAAAATTTCTATCCCGGTTGCGGTGTCGACACGCCCAACCACTTTTATTCCTATTCGTTTTTCCTCAATCACGACTGGTCGCACTTTTTTGCCAAGCGCGACGAACTGTGGGCCTATTTCGAACAGGCCGCCGATCGCTATGGCATTCGCGACCATATCCGTTTCGGCACCGAAGTCATTTCGGCGGTGTGGTCGGATCAGGACAGCGACTGGACGCTGACCATGCGCGGCGCAGATGGTGCCCAAAGCCGGCTTCGCGCCAAGGCGGTGATTTCGGCAGTCGGCGTGCTCAACCGGCCCAAATTGCCCGATATTCCCGGTCGCGACAGCTTCGCCGGAACCGCGCTGCACACTGCCGCGTGGGACAATGATTTCGATTGGCATGGCAAACGCGTCGGGATGATCGGCACTGGCGCTTCGGGGCAGCAGGTGGGCCCCACAATTGCTCCCGATGTCGAACGGTTGACCATTTTTCAGCGTTCGCCGCACTGGGTCGTGCCCAATCCCAACTATTTCGCCGAAGTGTCGGACGGGATGAAATGGGCGCTGGCCAACATTCCCTATTTCGCGCGGTGGTACAGGTTTCAGCTGTTCTGGGCTTTTGCCGACGGGCTCCATGCCGCGTTGAAAGTCGATCCGGCGTGGGATGATGGCGGCCGGTCGATCAATGTGACCAATGCGCGGCACCGCGAATTCATGGTGCGCTATCTGCGCGGCAAGCTGGGCGAAGGTTCGCCGCTGATCGACAAAGTCACGCCCGGCTATCCGCCCTATGGCAAGCGCATTCTGATCGACAACAACTGGTTCGACATGCTGAAGCGCGACAATGTCGATCTGGAAACCGGCCGGATCGCGCGGATCGTGCCCGACGGGATCGAGACCGAGGATGGCCGGCACATCGCGCTGGATGCGCTGATCTATGCCACCGGATTCCAGGCAAGCAAAGTGCTGGCGCCGATGACCATCACGGGTGTGGGCGGCAAGGATCTGCACGAATTCTGGGGGCCGGACGATGCCACCGCCTATCTGGGCACGATGGTGCCGGGGTTCCCCAATTTCTTCATGCTGATGGGCCCGAACACCGGGCTGGCGCATGGCGGCAACGTGATTTTCATCACCGAATGCCAGGTGCGCTATATCCTGTCTGCCTTGCGCGAAGTGATCGAAACCGGTGCCGAGGCCGCCGATGTCCGCCCCGAAGTGTTTGCCGACCATGTTGCCGAAGTCGATGCACTGCACGCCGGCATGGTCTGGACGCACAAGGGCCTGACCAACTGGTATCGCAACGAGGCCGGGCGGGTCTTTGCACTGCTGCCCTATCGCCTGGTCGATTACTGGAAAATGACCCGAACGTTCACTCCCGGAGAGTACCGCATCACATGACCACCGCCACAATGCAGCCCGTGTTCGAGGATCTGGGCGGGGGCGGACGGATTGCCGGGGTCTGTGCGCCGGGGTTTTCAGGCGTGATCGATGCGTTTCGCGCCAATTTCGACCACCGCGATGAAGTGGGTGCCAGCGTTTGCCTGCGCCGGGGCGATGCCGTGCTGGTCGATCTGTGGGGCGGCATTGCGCGTCCGGCCGATGCATCGGGGGATGAGCCGGCTTCACCATGGAGCCGCGATACCATCGGCATTGTCTATTCGTGCACCAAAGGCGCGACCGCGCTGTGCCTGCACCACCTGATCGATCGCGGCGCGATCACGCCCGACACCCTGATTGCTGATCTGTGGCCCGAATTTGCCGCAGGTGGCAAAGCGGCCACCACGGTGGCTATGATGCTGTGCCACACATCGCCCGTGCCGCATTTGCGCGATCCGATTCCCCCCGGCGGGCTGATCGATTTTGACATGATGGTCGGGCGCGTGGCTGCCGAAGAGGCGTTCTGGGAACCGGGCACGCGGCAGGGCTATCACGCGCTGACGTATGCCTGGACGGTGGGCAATCTGGTGCGCATCGTGTCGGGCAAGCCGCTGGGCCGCTATTTCGCCGAAGAGATTGCCGGTCCGCTTGGTCTGGATTTCCACATTGGCCTGCCCCAGGCGCACGAACACCGCGTGGCACCGATGATCGCGCCCGATCGCGCCGAGATCGATTTCACCTCGCGGTTTTTCCGCACTGCCACGCAAGTGCCGGGCAGTCTGCCCAACCTGTTCCTGTTCAACCAGGGCGGGGCCGATTTCAACGCGCGCGAAATCCATGCCGCCGAAATCGGCAGCGCCAACGGCATGACCAACGCGCGCGGGCTGGCCGGCATGTATGCCGCGCTGGCCGGTGGAGGCGGGCTGATTTCGTCTGATACGCTGGCCCGCATGGGTCGCGTCTGCGCGGCAACGCTGGATGATGCCACGCTGATGCAATCCATGCGCTTTGCCATGGGGTTCATGGCCAGCACGGATAACCGGGCCAGCGGCGGTGACAGCCTGCTGATCGGTGAAAGCGCCTTTGGCCATGTCGGCATGGGCGGCAGCGTGGGCTTTGTCGATCCGGCCGCAGGCATCGGCTTTGGCTATACGATGAACCGCATGGGGCCGGGCATCCTGCTCAATGCGCGCGGGCAGTCGCTGGTCGATGCGGCCTATCGCGCGCTGGGCTGGTCATCGCATGCGTCTGGCGCGTGGCGCCCTTGAAGGCGCGCGCCTTGACAAGGCGCGCACTGGTGGTCGACCATCCTGCCATTGGCAAACGGGGGGATCGGCAGTGGCATATCGCGCATGGGTGGCACCTTTTGCCGCAGGCCTGATGCTGGTCGGCCAGGCCGCGCGCGCGCAGACCCCGGCACCGCATTTCGAAGTTGAAGAGGCGACGATTGCCGGCGTCCATGCCGCGATGAAATCCGGGCAGCTGACGTGTCGCGGGCTGGTCGATGCCTATCTGCGACGGATCGCCGCCTATGACAAAAATGGCCCGGCGATCAACGCGATTGTCACCATCAACCCGGAGGCGACGCAGATCGCCGATGCGATGGACCGGCAGTTTGCCGCCGGGGGCATGACCGGCCCGCTGTGGTGCGTGCCGATGGTGATCAAGGACAATTTCGAAACCGCCGGGTTGCAGACCAGCAATGGCGCGCTGGCCTTTGCCGGCTATCTGCCCGCGCAGGATGCGACGCAAGTCGCGCGGGTGAAGGCCGCCGGCGCGATCGTGATTGCCAAGACCAACATGGCGGAATGGGCGTTCAGCCCGGTCGAAACGGTCAGCTCGATCCTGCCCGGCTATACGCGCAACCCCTATGACACAAACCGCAGCACGGCCGGATCGAGCGGGGGAACGGCGGCCGCGGTTGCCGCCAGCTTTGCCCTTGTCGGCCTGGGCAGCGATACCGGGGATTCGATCCGCGGGCCATCATCGCACCAGGCGCTGGCGGGCATCCGTTCGACCATGGGCCTGACCAGCCGCGCCGGGGTGTTTCCGCTGAATCTGCGCGCCGACATTGCCGGGCCGATGGCGCGCACGGTGGAGGATATGGCCACCGTGTTTCAGGTGCTGACGGGTGAAGACCCGCGCGACCCTGTCACCGCCGAAGCCGCGCACCACCCGGCGCCCGATATCCGCGCGGCGCTCGTGCCCGGCGGGCTGAAAGGCGCGCGGATCGGCGTGCTGCACGAAGCCTATGACCGCGCCAGTGCCGATCCGGAAATCCTGGCGCTGTTTCGCGCCGCGCTGGATGATTTGCGCCGTCAGGGGGCAATCCTTGTCGATCCCGCGAAAATCGATGGTTTTGCCGAACCTGCCCCCGGGCGCGCGCCGTGCCTGGGGTTCAAGCACGATCTGAATGCCTTTCTGCAGCCGCGCGCCGAGCGCACCGGGGTTGCCAACCTGGCCGCGGTGATCGCATCGGGCAAGTTTCACCCTTCGGTCGCCAAACGGCTGGAGGATGCGGAAAAGGTGGTGGTAAACGGCCTCGAATCCCCGGTATGCCAGGCTGATGAAGCCTATCGCAGCGGCTTGCGCGCGGCCGTGCTGAAGACCATGACCGACCTGCATCTCGATGCGCTGGTCTATCCCACGTGGAGCAACCCGCCGCGCCTGATCGGCGATCTGAACACCCCGGGCGGGGACAACAGCCAGATCTTTTCGCCCTATACCGGGTTTCCGGCGCTCAACGTGCCGATGGGGTTTTCGCGCGGCGGCACGTTGCCCGCAGGGATGACGTTTTTTGGCCGCCCGTGGACCGAAGCCGGCCTGATCCGCCTGGCCTATGGCTATGAACAGGCAACGCAGCACCGCCACGCACCGGCATCGACGCCGCCGGTCAGGGATTGACCGCGCGGGGGATCGATCCAGAGCGCGATGACAAAAAGCGGGAACCGGTTTTGCGCAAAAATCACGCGACAACAACAACCTGGACCATGACGGCGTTGCAACGAAACGTCATCATGGTCCAGGCACAGGCAACAAGGGCACGATTGGCGGCTTCCCCCGGGGCGCAAAACTTGCTGGTATGCATGAAACGCGCGATCCGCGCAGTGAGGACACCACGATGACGATCATCAAACCTGCGATTGCCGTGGCCGCGTTGGCAGGGGCGCTGCTTGGTGCGGCGGCACAGGCGCAGGCAACGCTGCGGCCCGATCAGGTGGCGTTTCGCGCGCTGTACAAGGACCTGGTGGAGACCGACACCTCGATCACGACCGGATCGTGCACGCTGCTGGCGGACAAAGTGGAACGCCATTTGCGCGATGCCGGCTATGGCGATGCGGATATAACCCGCTTTGCCGTGCCCGACCATCCCAAAGAGGGCGGGCTGGTGGTCATCCTGCCCGGCACATCGGCCACGTTGAAGCCGATCCTGCTGCTGGGTCATCTGGATGTGGTGGTGGCCAATCGCGCGGACTGGGACCGTGACCCCTATCGTCTGATCGAGGAAGGCGGCCAGTTCTATGGCCGTGGCACCGCCGATATGAAGGCGATGGACGCGGTGTGGATCGACCTGATGAGCCGGCTGAAACAGGGCGGCACGCGGTACAAGCGCACGCTGAAACTGGCGCTGACTTGCGGCGAGGAAACCAGCACCGCGTTCAACGGCGCGCAGTGGTTGAGCGAAAACCGGCGCGATCTGATCGATGCGGAATTCGCGCTCAACGAAGGCGGCAGCGGGCGCACCGATGGCAAGGGCAAAGTGCTGACCGAGCAGTTGCACGTGGGCGAAAAGACCCCGGTGAATTACCGGATCGAAGCGACCAACGCGGGCGGCCATTCGTCAATCCCGATTGCCGACAACGCGATCTATGAATTGGCCGATGCGCTGGTCAAATTGCGCGCTTATGAATTTCCGGTGCAGTTTACCGACACGACACGCGCGTTTTTTGCCAAGGCCGGCGCCGCGCGCGGCGATGATCTGGGCAAGGCGATGGTGGTGCTGGCCACGGCCACCCCGGGCAGCGCGGAATTTGCCGCGGCCGAGGCGAAAGTGAACGCCGATCGCGGCTATCACGCGCTGCTGCGCACGACTTGCGTGGCGACTTTGCTCGATGGCGGGCATGCCAACAATGCCCTGCCGCAGCGTGCCGGGGCCAATGTGAATTGCCGCATCTTTCCCGGCGTGACCGGCGAGGCGGTGCGCGCCACGCTGGAAACAGTGATCGCCGATCCGCGCATGACGGTGAAGCGCACCGATTTGCGCGGCCCCGATGCCAAGGCGCCGCCGCTCGATCCCAAAATCCTGGGCCCGGCGGAAAAGCTGGTGGCGAAATACTATCCCGGGGTGCCGCTGGTGCCGGCCATGTCGGCCGGCGCCACCGATGGCGTGTTTCTGGAAGCGGTGGGCATTCCGTCTTACGGCCCGCCCGGGTTCTATACCAATCCCGATGGCAACGGGGTTCATGGCCTGAATGAACATGCCATTGTCGCGGCGGTCTATACCGGGCGCGATCTGCTCAACGATCTGGTGCGGGAGTATGCATCGCATTGAAACCGCCCCGCTGCCTGCCAGACCGGCGGGACGTCTTGCAGGGCGCGCTGGTCCTGCCCGCGCTGGTACTTGCCGGAACGGCGGCGGGCGCGCCCGATCCATTGGACGATCCGCAGGTGCGGCCCGGCATCGCGCTGGCGTTGGCGCAGCGGCGGGCTGCCCGGATCTCGCACATCCGCTATGCCATCAGCCTGGACCTGACCGGGCCGGACCGGGCGATCGGTTTAGTGAGCATGGCGTTCGACCGGGTTGCGGACAGCGGCAATCTTGTGCTCGATTTTCGCGGGCCCGTGCTGGCCGATCTGGTTGTCAACGGGCAGCCGGTGGTGCGGCTGGTGCGGCACAACGGCCATCTCGTGCTGCCCGAAGGCCTGCTGCGCACCGGCACCAACACCCTTTCGGCGCGTTTCGAAACGCCGATTGCTGCTGCTGGTGCCGCGATCATCCGGTTTCACGACGCCAGCGATGGGCAGACTTATCTTTACACGCTGCTGGTGCCGTCCGATGCCAATCTGCTGTTCCCCTGTTTCGATCAGCCTGACCTGAAGGCGCGGGTGTCGTGGCATCTGGTCGCGCCGGCGGGGTGGACAGTGCTGGCCAACGGCCCGATCGCCGAAAAGCAGGATGTGGGCGCGACAACGCATTGGCATTTTGCCGAATCTGCACCGATTTCCACTTATCTGGCGGCCTTTGCTGCGGGCCCTTGGGCCACCTGGACGTCCGCCCCGGCGGGCGCGCAGCCGATCACGCTTCATGCCCGTGCGTCGCGTCGGCAGGATGTCGATGCCGCGGTGCAGCTTGCCACCAACCGCGCCGCGCTCGATTGGCTGGCGCGCTGGTTCGGCGTGCCGTTTCCCTTTGCCAAGCTCGACCTGCTGCTGGCCCCGGCGTTTCCGTTTGGCGGGATGGAGCATGTCGGCGCGGTGTTCTACAACGAAGACAGCTTTGTCTGGCGCGAGCCGCCGACGCTGCCGCGGCGGCTGCGGCGCGATCAGACGATCTATCACGAAATCAGCCACCAGTGGTTTGGCGATGACGTGACGATGCGCTGGTTTGACGATCTCTGGCTGAAAGAGGGCTTTGCCACGTATATGGCGGCGCGCATCCAGGCCGATCTTCAGCCCGATAGCCGGGCCTGGACCACATTCCTGCTTTCGATCAAGACCCCGGCCTATCGCGCCGATGCCAGCCTGGGCACGCAGCCGCTGTGGCAGGCGCTCGACAATCTGGATGCGGCAAAAAGCAATTATGGCCCGATCGTCTACAACAAGGCGCCGGCGGTGATCAAACAGCTGGCGCATTTCGTGGGGGAGGCGGGCTTTCGCGCCGGGCTGCATGCCTTTTTGCTGCGCCACGCGCTGGGCAATGCGACCTGGCGCGATCTGCTCGATGCGGTGGGGGCGGCATCGGGGGTGGATCTGGCCGCGTTCGGGCGCGCCTATGTCTTGCGCGCCGGGATGCCGCGGATCGATACGCAGATCGATCTGGTGGAGGGGCGGATCGCCGCGCTGACGCTGGTGCAGCGGCCGGTGCGGGCGTTGCCGGGCGAACCGGACACCGGGGCTTCGCCCAATAAGGCTGCAGGCGAATACTGGCCGATGAAGCTGCGCGTGCGGCTGGGCTATGCCGGGGGCGCCGATGTGGTGCTCGATGCCGTGTTTGAAAGCGGCCGGGTGACCGTGCCGGGCGCGGCGGGGCGGCCCGCGCCCGACTATGTCTGGGCCAATGACGATGATCAGGGCTATGGCCTGTTTCTGCCCGATGATCGCAGCGTGGCGTGGATTGCCGCAAACGTGGGATCAGTGCGCGACAGCCTGCTGCGTGCCATGCTGTGGGGCGCGCTGTGGGATGTGGTGCGTGACGCCCGGTTTGGCCCGGCGCGCTTTATTGAGGTAGTCTTGCGGGCGCTGCCGGATGAGGCGGACGAACAGATTTCGCGCACGTTGCTGGCGCGCGCGGCGCAGGCGCTGGATGTCTATCTGCCCGAACCGCGCGCGCGGCCGTTGCGCCCCGCGTGGGAGGCGGCGCTGATTGCGCGCAGCGACGATGCGGCGCTGGGCTATGGCCTGCGCAAGGATGCGCTGGACCGGTTGATCGCGACGGCGCGCACACCGGCCGGGCTGGACCGGCTGCGGGCGCTGCTGGCCGAAACGCTGCCGGCGCCGGGCACCGCGCAGCCGATCCGCCAGCCCACGCGCTGGGCCATCGTGCAGCGACTGGTGACAATCGATGCGCCCGATGCGGCGGCGATCCAGGCGGCCGAAGTGGCGCGCGACCATTCGACCGAGGCGGTGAAAGACGCCTTTGTCGCGCGCGCCGCAACCCCCGCGGTGGCCGTGAAGCAGGCCTGGTTTGCGCGCTATTTCGACGATCGCGATCTCAACGAAGCCTGGGTGAGCGAAAGCCTGGCCGCGTTCAACCCGGTCGAACAGGCCGACCTGACGCTGCCGTTCCTGCGCCCCGCGCTCGATCGGCTGGAATGGATCCGCGCCAACCGCCGCATCTTTTTCCTGCCCGAATGGATCGATGCCTTCATCGGCGGACAAGTCGGCGCACCCGCGCTGGCGGTGGTCGACAGCTTTCTGGCCGAACGCACCACACTGCCGATCGATGTGCGGCGCAAGATCCTGCTGGCGCGCGACGAACTGGAACGCACCGTCAGGATCCGCGCGGAACAGGTCTGACCTTATTTCGGCTTGACGAATTTCAGCGTCATGCGGTCGCTTTCGCCGATCGCGAGGTATTTTTCGCGGTCCTTGTCGCCCAGATCGAGCGAGGGGGGCAGTGTCCACACGCCCTTGGGCCAGTCGTGCGTGTCTTTCGGATTGGCATTGACCGTGCTTTCGTCCGCCAGGGTGAAGCCGGCGGCCTGCGCCAGCGCCACCACGGTTGATCGCTTGATATAGCCGGTGGCCTTTTCGGCGGCGCTGTCGCCGGTTTCGGGCAAGTGGTGGTCAACCACGCCGAGCACGCCGCCGGGCTTCAGCATGCGGAAAAACGCCTTGAACGTGTTGGCCGGCGTGGTGCCGCCGTCCATGATCAGATTGTGCACATTGCGGAACGTCAGCACCACGTCGGCCGATCCATCGGGTACGGTCGAGGTGGCGGTGGCCGGATCGAGCGTGGCGCCGGTTGCGCCGTGATAGCGGTCTCCCCCGCCGGCGATCAGCTTGGCCAGCGATGCCTCGGCCTTGGCATCCTTGATCACGAGGCCGGTGTAATGGCCCCTGGCCGACAGCATCGGCGCCAGGATCGCGGTGTACCAGCCGCCGCTGGGCAGGAATTCGACCACGCTCTGATCGGGCTTCACCCCGAAAAAGCCCAGCGTTTCGGCCGGATGGCGATAGCGATCACGCAGGCGTTGCGCGGCAGGGCGCTGCGCATCGTCAACCGCCGCGCGGATCGCGGCGCCATCGGTGCTTTGCGCCACTGCGGGCAAAGGCGCGATGGCCGCGGGCGCAGCCAGAGCAAGCGCAAAAAGGGGCATCAGCCCAAGGCCGGATTTACGCGCATGCATGGCAGGAACCTTTCGATGGTCTGGGATCGGCAGCGTTCTGGGCTGATCCTTGATACTCTAGCATGGCAAGCGCGCATGGAAAGGTGCTCCATGGGGGCAGTCGGGCCTTGACGCCGATTTCTTCAGGCGACAGGCCTGCGCAACGGTGATCGGGCAGAGGATTGGGCAGCATGGTAAAAGTGATGGCCGCGATCCTGCTGGCGATGGCCTGCACATCCAGCCTGTCTGCCGCGCCGGCGCAGCACGGGCGCACGATACCGCTGTTGATCGGGACTTATACCGAGGGCCAATCGCGCGGCATTTATGTCTATCGGTTCGATCGCCAGACCGGGCGGATCGGGCCAAGGCCGGTGCAGGTGGTGCCCGCGCCCAATCCATCCTGGCTGACGCTGTCGGCAGGCGGGCGCCGGCTTTATGCGGTGAACGAAAACGGGCCGGGGCAGCGTGATCCGGTCGGGCGCGTGTCGGCCTGGCGGATCGATCGGGCCAGCGGCCATCTGGCGCCGATCAACCGGGTGCTGTCGCTGGGTGCGGAACCGACCCATTCCAGCCTCAGCCGCGATGGCCGCATGCTGTTTGTGGCCAATTATTCCGGCGCCACCGATCCCGGCGGCACGCTGGCGGTGGTGCCGGTGGCCGGCAATGGCGCGCTGCAACCGGTAACCCAGATCAAGACCCACCGCGCCAGCATGGCCGATCCCGCGCGGCAATTGGCGCCGCATGTCCATTCGGTGGTGTCATCGCCCGATGGCCGCTTTGTCTTTGCGCAGGATCTGGGGGCGGACCGGATCTATGTCTACGCCTATGATCCGGCGCAGCGCGAGGCGCCGCTGGCGGCGCTGCGTGATCAGCCCTGGGTTGTGCTGCCGCCCGGTTCGGGGCCCCGCCACCTGGTCTTTTCGCCCGACGGCCACCATGCCTATGTCACGCTGGAAATGGCCGGCGCGGTGGCGGTGTTTGACCATGCGGACGGGCACCTGACTTTGCGCCAGACGCTCGGCCTGGCGCCGGACGGTTTTGCCGGGCGGGTTGGCGCCGGCGCACTGCACTTGTCCCCCGACGGGCGCTATCTGATCGTGGCGGACCGCGGCACCGACAACAGCCTGGTCACGTTTGCGGTCGATCCTGCCACCGGCGGGTTGCAGCCTGCGGGGCGGCGATCGGTCGAGGGCGAGCAACCGCGCGAATTCACGATCGACCGGTCGGGCCGTTTCGTGATCGTGGCCAACCAGCACAGCCATGCGGTCATCGTGTTCCACCGCGATCCGGCCACGGGGCAGATCGGTGACAGGGTGCAATCGCTGGCGCTGGACGATGCCGCCGATGTGAAGCTGGTCGAATGATCGCGCCTGTTGCGTTCCGCCCGCGTTTCACCAGCGTTTCGCTTTGTCACGATCCGGGGCTATGCGGGATGGATTGGCCGCAACCGGGTGGAATGGCGCATGATGACTGATCGCATTCGCGGCTATCTGGCGCGCGCGCATCCCGCGGTGTTTTCGCTGGTGGCGGGCGGCGCGGGGTTCTGCACCTATTTTGCGATGTATGCCTTTCGCAAGCCGTTTACCGCGGCGACATTTGTCGATGTGCCCGGCTGGCATTTCGCGATCGATTACAAGGTCGCGCTGATCATCGCGCAAGTCGCCGGCTATGCGCTGTCAAAGATGATCGGGGTGAAGGTCGTTTCGGAAATCAGCCCGCACCGGCGCGCGGCCGGCATTCTGGCGCTGATTTTCGTTTCATGGCTGGCGCTGGTGGCCTTTGCGCTGATCCCGGCGCCGTGGAATGTGCTGGCGCTGTTTGTCAACGGCATGCCGCTGGGGATGATCTGGGGGCTGGTCTATGGCTATATGGAGGGGCGGCGCGTGTCCGAAGTGCTCGCCTCGATGATGTGTGCCAGCTTTATCCTGTCATCGGGCGTGGTCAAATCGGTGGGCACCTGGCTGATGCTGGATTGGCATGTTGACCGGTTCTGGATGCCGGCGGCCACGGGCGCGCTGTTTGCGCCGCTGTTGCTGGGCGCGGTCTGGGTGCTGGGCGTGCTGCCCCCGCCCAGCGCGCGCGACGAGGCGGAGCGGGTGCACCGCGCGCCGATGACCGGCGCCGAACGCAGCCGGTTTCTGCGCGATCATGCGCCGGGGTTGGCGGCGATCGTGTTCGCCTATGTGTTGCTGACCGCGTTTCGCGATTTTCGGGACAATTTTGCGGCCGAAATCTGGGCGGCGCTGGGCCATGGCGGCGAACCGGGGGTGTTTTCCGCCAGCGAACTGCCGGTGGCGGTGCTGGCGCTGATCGGCATGGGGGCGGTGATCGTGGTGCGCGACAACCAGCGCGCGCTGATGGTGATCCATGGCATGGTGGGCGGCGGCTTTGCCCTGCTCGGCCTGTCGACCCTGGCATTTCAGGCGCACTGGATTTCACCGCTGGTGTGGATGATCCTGGCCGGATCGGGGCTCTATATCGCCTATAACCCGATCAACGCGGTGCTGTTTGATCGCATGGTGGCGGCCAGCGGGCGCGTCGCCAATGCCGGTTTCCTGATCTATGTGGCGGATTCGTTTGGCTATATGGGCAGTGTCGCGCTGCTGCTGTGGCGCAATTTCGGCACGGCATCGTTGAACTGGCTGCAATTCTTCATCGCCGGGGCCTATGTTACCAGTGTGGTTGGTGGCGGGGCAACGCTGCTGGCGGCGCTCTATTTCCATCGCCGCGCACCGCGTGCGGCACCGCCTTCGGGGGCCGGGCATGCTGTCTGAACCGCAAACCCGCACGGTGCGCGTTATCGATGATGGCGCCGCGATCGAAGTGGATTTCGGCAGCGCGCGGCACCGTTTTCATGCGATCTGGCTGCGTGACAATGCGCAGGATGCCGCCACGCGCAGCCCCGGCAATGGCCAGCGGCTGATCACGCTCAACGATGTGCCCGCCGATACCCGCGTGGCCGATGCGCGGTGGCAGGGCGATGACCTGGTGCTGCATTTCGCACCCGAAGGGCGCGAGATTGCCCATGCTGCGCCATGGCTGCTCGACAATGCCTATGATCACGCGCCTGCGCCTGCTGCGCGGGGGTGGACCGGGCCCGGGATCACCCGCTGGGATGCCGCGCTGGGTGATGATCTGCCCGTGGCCGACCACGGCGCGGTCTGCGCCGATCCGGCAGCGCGGCTATCCTGGTTGCGCGCGATTGCCAGGCTGGGGTTTGCGCGGCTGACCGGGTGCCCGGTCACGCCGGGGGTGCCGATTGCGCTTGCCGGCCTGTTTGGCCATGTGCGGCAGACCAATTATGGCGCGGTGTTTGATGTGCGGGTGGAGGCCAATCCCGAAAACCTGGCCTATACCAATCTCGGGCTGCAGGCGCATACCGACAATCCCTATCGCGATCCCACCCCGGGGGTGCAGATCCTGGCGTGCCTGACCAACGCTGCGGCGGGGGGTGAAACGCTGTTGATCGACGGGTTTTCGGTGGCCGCGCGGTTGCAGGCCGAAGACCCCGCCGCGTTTGACATACTGACCCGGTATTGCGCGCGGTTTGCCTATGCCGGTACGCCCGATGTGCGGCTGGAGGCGAAAGCGCCGTTGATCGAACTGGGCGTGGATGGCGAACTGCGCGGGGTGCGGTTCAACAACCGGTCGGCAGCGCCCTTGCGCGATGTGCCCTATGATCTGGTGCCCGACTGGTATCGCGCGTGCCGCCGCATGGCCGATCTGATCGAGGACCCGGCGCTGGCGGTGCGGTTCCGGCTCAATCCCGGCGAGGCGATCGTGTTTGACAATTTGCGCGTGCTGCATGCGCGCACTGCCATCACCGGCGCCGGATCGCGCCATCTGCAGGGCTGCTATGTCGATCGTGACGGACTGCATTCGACCATTGCGGTGCTGGAGCGGGCATTGGGCTGCTGACTGGATGCCGGCCAGAATTGCCTGCCAACAATTGCCGGCCAATAATTGTATGTAACGCATAATAGTTTTGATTGACTGCGATCCTTGATGGGATACCCTGATCGCGCCGAACACGCTTCGGCACGCGACACCGGCCGCAGGACAGGCCGGGCGCGTAAACGGGACTGCGATGCAGGAGATGTGCAGATGATCAGGAAGGCGCTGTGCGCCCTCGTTCTGGCCGTGCCGGCGTTTGCCGTGGTGCAGGCCGCCCCTTCGGCCCCGCTGGAAAAGCCTTCGGCCCGGCTGGAAAAGCCTTCGGCCCGGCTGGAAAAGCCTTCGGCCCCGCTGGTTTCCGGGCAAAAACTTGGCGCGATCCTTCCGCAGCGCAGCCCGCAAAAGACATATGCCAGCACCTGCGCCTATTGCCATGGCGCCAATGTCGGCCCGATCATTCTGGGGCGCCATCTGCCGCCCGCCTATATTCACCAGATGGTCCGCGCCGGGCGCAATGCCATGCCCGCGTTCCGCCCCACCGAGATCACCCCGGCAGAGCTTGATACGCTTGCGGTGTGGATCAGCACCGCACCGAAAATCGCAGGGGAGCAAGGGCAATGACCGGATCGCAGATCAACCGCCGCGAACTGCTCGGTGCCGGGGTTGCGACTGCCGCGGCACTGGGCATTGCGGACACGGCCATGGGCGAAGGCGCGATGCTGGCCCCGGGTGTTGCCAGGACCGACCTTGCCGCCGCGCTTGCCGCGTTTCGCGGCGTGGTTGGTGCCGAATGGGTGGCGGGTGATGCCGCCTCGGTGGTGCCGTGGACCGGCAGCTATGTGCCCGATCCGGGCGGGCACCACGCCCCGGTCGGCGCGGTGTGCCCGGCGAGCGTGGAAGAAGTCCAGGCGATCCTGAAAATCGCCAACCAGTATCGCCAGCCGCTCTGGCCGGTCAGCACTGGCAAGAACATGGGCTATGGCCGCACCACCACCGCCGCGCCGGGCCAGGTCGTGCTCGATCTGAAGCGCATGAACCGGATCATTTCGGTCGATCCGGTGCTGTGCACCGCGCTGGTCGAACCGGGCGTGACGTATCAGCAACTGCGCGACTATCTGGATGAAAACGCCATTCCGCTGTGGATCGACGTGCCCACCGTGGGGCCGATCGTGGGGCCGGTGGGCAACACGCTCGATCGCGGGGTCGGCTATACCCCTTATGGCGAACATTTCATGGTCCAGTGCGGCATGGAGGTCGTGCTGGCCAATGGCGACATCCTGAAAACCGGGATGGGCAGCACCAAGAATCCGTCGGCGTGGCAGGCGTTCAAATGGGGCTATGGGCCCTATCTCGACGGCATTTTCACGCAGTCGAATTTTGGCGTGGTGACCAAGATGGGGCTGTGGCTGATGCCCGCGCCGCCGGTCTACAAACCGCTGGTGATCCGCCACAGGCATGTCGAGGACGTATCGCGCATTGTCGATGCGATGCGGCCGCTGCGCATTGCCAATATCGTGCCCAATGTCGTGCTGATGATGTCGGCCGGGTATCAGCTGGCGATGTTCCACCGCCGCGGCGAAGTCTGGAATGGCGCCGGCCCGGTGCCCGATGAAGCGTTCGGCAGCTTTGCCGCGGCGCACGATCTGGGCATGTGGAACACCTATATCGCGCTTTATGGCACGCCGGCGATGGTGGCCGAAAGCGAACGGATCATCCGGGGCGCCTTTGCCGCGATCGACGGCGAAGTGATGACCGAGGAGCAGATGCACGGCAATCCGTGGTTCCACCACCATGCCACGCTGATGCGCGGGGGCCTGAGCCTTGAAGAAGTGGGCCTGGCGCGGTGGAAAGGGGCAGGGGGCGGCCTTGCCTGGTTTGCCCCGGTCGCGCCGGCGCTGGGCAGCGAAACGCTGGGGCAGATCGCGCTGGCCAAGGACATCCTCGCCCGCCACGGGTTTGACTATACTTCGGCCTTTGCCATCGGCAGCCGCGAACTGCACCACATCATTGCGCTGCTGTTCGACAAGAGCGATCCCGAAGAAGAGCGCCGCGCCGATGCCTGCTATCGCGATCTGGTCGAAGGGTTTGGCGAACGCGGCTGGGCCAGCTATCGCACCGGGGTCCAGGCAATGGACCTGGTGGCGCAGCAATATGGCGCGACCAACCGCGCGGTGAACGCCGCAATCAAGCAGGCGCTCGATCCCAACCATATTCTTGCCCCCGGCAAATCGGGGATCGCGTGATGCGCCGGGCTTTGCGCTTTGCCGCGCTGTTGTCATGTGCGCTTGCCGGGCCGGTTGCCGCGCAGACCGCTGCACCGGTACCGGCACCGGTACCGGCACCGGCACCGGCATCGGCACCGGCACCGGCACCGCTGTCAGTAGAAGTGATGCGCGCCAGCGCGGGTTCGCTTTATGCCAATATCACGCTGATCAAGGGCGAACACGATGCGGTGATGGTCGATGCGCCGTTCACCGTGGCCGATGCGCACCGCGCCGTGGCGATGGTGCTGGACAGCGGCAAGCATCTGACCACGGTGTTCATCACCCACGATCACCCCGATCACTATTTCGCGATGGAAGTGATCGCCGATGCCTTTCCCGATGCGAAAATCGTCGCGCATCCGGTGGTGGTGGCGGATATCTGGCGCTCGCTGCCGTTCAAGGTGAAACGCTGGGGCCCGCTGCTCGGCACCAACGGCCCGCGCCATCCTTCGGCGCCGCAGCCGCTGACCAGCGACACGATCATGCTCGAAGGGCGCGAACTGAAAGTGCTCGGGCCGATGGCGGGGGACCATGTGCACGCCACCGCGCTGTGGGTGCCATCGATCCGCGCGCTGATGGCGGGCGATCTGGTCTATAACCAGATGTTCCTGTGGATGGGCGAACATGCCCCGGCGGATATTGCCGCCTGGGGGCATTCGCTCGATGCCCTGGCCGCGCTGAAGCCCGCGATCGTGGTGGCGGGCCATGCCCGGCCCGATCTGGGGCCCGATCCGGCCGGGCTGGATTTCAGCGCGCGCTATATCGCCGCCTGGCCCGGGCTGGTCGCGGCATCAAAGGACAGCGCGGATCTGCGCGCGAAAGTGAAAGCGGCCTTTCCCGGGGCGATCGACATTCTGGGCGATTTCCTGCTCGGCAATTCGTCAAAGGTGGCCAAGGGCGAACAGCCGGCCTGGCAGGAGTGATGGTAATGACGCAACAGGCGCGATTTGAAGGAAAGGCCGTGCTGATTACCGGCGCGGCAACCGGCATTGGCCGCGCCACGGCGCTGGCCTTTGCGCGCGAAGGTGCCGACGTGGTGATCGGCGATGTTGATGCCCGCGCCGAAGAAACCGTGCAGATGATCGCCTCGCTGGGCGCGCGCGCGGTGTTTCGCCACACCGATGTGCGCGATCCGCATGCGGTGAACGCGCTGGTGGCGGCCTGCCTCGACCGGTTTGGCCGGATGGATTGCGCGTTCAACAATGCCGGCGTGCTGCCGCCGCAGCGGCCGATCCACGAAGTGACGCCCGAAGAACTCGATCTGGCCATCGATGTTGATTTCAAGGGCGTGTTTTTTGCCATGCAGGCCGAAATTCGCCATTTCCTGACTGTGGGCGGGGGCGCAATTGTCAACACCGCCAGCGTCGGCGCCCTGATCGCCGATCCGAACATGAGCGCCTATTGCGCGATGAAGCACGCCGTGGCCGGGCTGACCAAGGCGGCGGCGGTGGAATATGCCCGTGCCAATATCCGCACCAATTGCATCGCGCCGGGCTTTGTCGTCACGCCGATGACCCAGCACTGGGCCGACAGCAATGCCTTTACCGACATGTTCTTTGCCCAGAACATTTCGGGCCGCGCCGCGCAACCGCAGGAAATCGCGCCGACGGTGCTCCATTTGTGCAGCGATGCCGCCAGCTTCATCAACGGCGCGACGTTCGTGATCGACGGGGGCCAGACCGCGCACTAGGCGGCGTGGCCAAATTCCGCAGCGCCACGGTTGCCCTGCAAAAGGCCCCGGCAAGGAGCGAGGACGCAGCCAGAGTGGGCCTCTTGCAAGGCTGAGTGACGCCGCAGGGGCCTTTTGCAGGGCAACCCCTTCGGGGCTGGACCCAAAGTCGCCATCGCAGCGTCGGCTCGGCTAGGAATATTGCCCATATGCCTTCACCTCGCCTCCTCGCGCTGGCGGCTTTGGCCTCCAGCCGTGGCGCTGCGGAATTCGTCCACGCCGCCTAGGGTTTTTGTTGTCGCGTAATTTTTTGGCAAATACCGGTGCCCACTTTTGCGATCACGCACTGGGCGGCATGCCTTGCCCGCTTGTTTTCAGACAAATGCGAACAGGTACGCTCATCCTGAGCGAAAGTTGCATAAAATCATGGGTTATGGCCCCGCTTCCTGTTTGAAACATCCGGCCAGCCTGGCGTGCTTGCGCACTGCTTTTCCGGCAGTATCATGATGCCCATGCTCCGCCCGATCGCTCTGATGCTGCTGCTGCTGCTGATGTCGCGGCTGGGCGAGGAACCGGCGCGGCAGTGATCGTCCCGGCCGCAGGGGGAGATCCTGCTGCCCTTTGAAACCGCTTGGTTGCGGCGGATGGGCGTTATATGATCGCTTAAATTTCATGATCCAGGGAGCAATCGATGCCTGTTGAAGCCCACGTCAACGGCAAGGCGGTCACGCTGCATGCCGAAGACGATACCCCGCTGCTGTGGGTGCTGCGCGAGGAACTGGGCCTGACCGGCACCAAGTTCGGCTGCGGGATTGCCGCCTGCGGGGCGTGCAGCGTGCATGTCGATGGTGAAGTCGTGCGGTCGTGCAGCGTGCCGGTGGGCACTGTGGCGGGCAAGGCGATTACCACCATCGAAGGACTTGGGGGCGAAGGTGGGGGCGCAAGTGGTGGCACCGGGGCCACGCCGCATCCGCTGCAGGCCGCGTGGATCGCGCACCAGGTGCCGCAATGCGGCTATTGCCAATCGGGCCAGTTGATGGCGGCGGCCGCGCTGTTGCAGCATTCGCCGCATCCCACCGATGCCGAAATCGACGCGGCGATGACCAACATCTGCCGCTGCGCGACGTATGTGCGCATTCGTGAGGCGATCCATGCCGTTGCCGGCACCAAACCTGCGGGAGAAGCGGCATGAAACTGATCCGCAGGACATTTCTGGTCGGTGGCGCGGCGCTGGTTGGCGGCGGCGTATTCGGCGTGTGGTATGGTGACAGCGCGGCGATGGCGCGCGCGAAGCAGCTGACCTCAAAAGCTGGCGATTCCTCGTTTGCCGGCTGGGTGAAAATCGCCAATGACGACACCGTTACGGTCTATTCGCCGCATATCGATTTCGGACAGGGATCGCAAACCGCGCTGGCGCAGATGCTGGCTGACGAGCTTGATGCCGATTGGAGCAAAGTGCGCGTCGAACAGGCGCCGGCCGACTATGCCTTTGGCAATACCGCGCTGGCCAAGCTGTTTGTGCCGACGATGTCGGGCCATCCCGATCTGATGAAGCATATGCCCGACGCCGTGTTTTCGCTGCTGGCGCGCAATGTGCCGTTGCAGATCACCGGCGGATCGTCGGCTATCCGCGCCACCGGGCAATTGTGCCTGCGCGTGGTCGGCGCGGCGGCGCGCCAGGCGTTGACCGCCACGGCGGCGGAAAAGCTGGGCGTGCCCGAAAACGAGCTGACTTGCGCCGCCAGCCGCGTGACCCATGCCAAATCGGGCCGCAGCCTGCGCTATGGCGAACTGGCCGAAGCCGCGTCGGTGCGCGCACTGCCCGCAGAGCCGGTGCTGAAAACGCGCAACCAGTTCACGTATATCGGCAAACCGGTCGATCGCTTTGACATCCCGGCAAAGGTCAATGGCACTGCGCAATATGGCATCGACGTGTCGCTGCCCGATATGCGGGTGGCCACGGTGATTGCCGCGCCGGTGCGCGGGGGCAAGCTGCTGTCGGTCGATCATGCCCCGGCCATGGCGGTCAAGGGCGTGGAAAAAGTGATTGCGCTGGATAATGCAGTGGTCGTCGTGGCCAGCGGCTATTGGCCCGCGCTGAAAGGTGCGCGCGCGCTGGCGCCCAAATTCAGCGATGGCGGCAATGGCCATTACACGTCTGCGGGCATCTATGCCGAACAGGGCAAGCTGATTGACCAGGCCAAGCCCGATGCCAAATATGCCAAGGGTGATGCGGCCGGCGTGCTGGGCAATGCCGGCGCGCACAAGATTGCCGCCGAATATCGCGTGCCCTATCTCCACCACGCCACGATGGAGCCGCTGTCGATGACCGCGCACCACACCGATGGCACGCTGGAGGTGTGGGGCGGCATGCAGGACCCGCTGCAGACGCGCCTGTTGCTTGCCAAATTTTCAGGCGTGCCGCTGGACAAGGTCACGCTGCATACCACGCTGATCGGTGGCGGGTTTGGCCGCCGGTTCCCGCCCTATACGCAGATTGTCGAACAGATCGCGCGGGTGGCGATGCAGGTGGATCACCCGGTCAAGATCATCTGGTCGCGCGAAGAGGATGTGAAGCAGGGCGCCTATCGTCCGCAATCGCTGGGCCGGTTGCAGGCCGCACTGGGCAGCGATGGGCGCATTGCCGCGTGGCAGACCGATTATGCGCAGTTTGCCGATGCCGAATCCGAAACCGTGTTTACTTACGTGGTGCCCGCCACGGCGCGGCGGCACTTCAAATATGCGGCAAACCAGGTCGATGCGTTCTGGCGCTCGGTCAATTCGACGCAGCACGGGTTCTACAACGAAAGCTTTATCGACGAACTGGCCCACCAGGCCGGCGCGGACCCGTACGCGTTCCGCCGCAAGCACCTGCCCGCGGGCGGGCGCCATCTGGCAGTGCTCGATTCCGTGGCAAAACGGGCCGGCTGGGGCAGCGCGCTGCCCGCAGGCACCGGGCGCGGGATTGCGCTGGTCGAATGTTTCGGTTCGATCTGCGCGCATGTGGTCGAGGCTTCGGTGGGCGCCGATGGCACGCCGGTGGTGCACAAAGTCTTTGCCGTGGTCGATTGCGGCACCACGGTGAACCCCAAAAATGCCGAGGCGCAAGTGCAGGGGGGCATCCTTATGGGGCTGTCGTCGGCGCTGGGCGAGGCGATCACGCTGACTGGCGGTGCGGTCGATCAGAACAGCTTTACCGATTATCCGGTGCTCAAACTGGCGGCGGCGCCGGCAATCGATGTGCATTTCATCGAAAGCGACGCGCCGATCGGGGGCCTGGGCGAACCCGGCCTGCCGCCCGCGGCACCGGCGCTGGCCAATGCGCTGTTTGCCGCCACGGGCAAGCGTATCCGCCAATTGCCGATCGGCCGCCAGCTGGCCTGATCGCAGGCCGCCGGGGCCGGAAAAAGGCCCCGGCGCCCTGCGCACTCGTATGCGAAAAGGTTGAAAGGCAACGCCGGATTGGCCATTCGTGAACCCGTTTACAGATACAACGGGGGAACGGGCATGCGCGGATGGCACTGGTGGGCTTCGGCCGGATTGCGGGCGCTGGGTGCGGCGGCCTTGCCCTTTGCCATTGCGCTGGCGCCCCGGCCTGCGCTGGCGGCCCAGCCTGCGCTGGCGCCCCAGCCTGCGTTGGCGACCCCCCGGGCCGATACGCTGACCGTTGCCGCGCATGGCATGACCTTGCGCGTAACGGCGATCACCGATGCGATCCTGCGCGTCACCATCACCCGCGACGGCAGCGAAGTCGGCAGCGAAACCGGCAGTTGGGCCGTGCCGCCCGCAATGCGCGATGCCCGCGCCGCCGCGAGCATCGACCCGTCTGCGCTTACCACGGCCATGCTGCACGCCACGGTCGATCCGGCCACGCTGCATTTGCGCGTGGAGGATCGCAAGGGCCAGGTGATCGTGGATGATGCCGCCAATCCCGTAGCGATCGGCCCCGACGGCTTTACTTTGCGCAAGGCGATGCCGCAGTCCGAACACTATTTCGGCCTGGGCGACAAATCGGGCGATATGGACCGGCGCGGGGGCAGTTTCGTCAACTGGAACACCGATGCCTATGGCTATCTGTCGAGCACCGATCCGCTGTACAAATCGATCCCGTTTTTTGTGGCGGCGGGCGGCGCCGGGGGCAGCTATGGCCTGTTTCTCGACAACAGCTGGCGGTCTTCGTTTGATTTCGGGCGGCGCGAAGACAGCGTGCTGGCGTTTGGCGCGGTCAACGGCCCGATGACGTATTACATCATCGCCGGCCCGGCCATGCGCGACGTGGTGCGCCGCTATACCGATCTGACCGGCAAGGCGCCGCTGATGCCGCGCTGGGTGCTGGGCTATCAGCAATCGCGCTGGGGCTATAAATCGGCGCAGGAAATCATGGATATCGCCTATCACTTGCGGGCGGATCAAATCCCCGCCGACGTGATCTGGATGGATATCGACTATCAGGATCGCAACCGGCCGTTCACGGTCAACACCACCACCTTCCCCGATCTGGCAAAGCTGACCGGCCGGGTGGGCGATCTGGGGATCAAGCTGGTTTCGATTGTCGATCTGCATGTCGCGGCGGCGCCGGGGCAGGGCTATGCCCCCTATGACAGCGGCGTTGCGGCGAACCATTTCGTGCACAATCCCGATGGGTCGCTCTATGTCGCGCCGGTGTGGCCTGGGCCGGCGGTCTTTCCCGATTTCACGCAGGGCCAGACGCGCCTTTGGTGGGGCACGCAGTTTCGCGGGCTGGTTGGCAGCGGGATTGCCGGGTTCTGGAACGACATGAACGAGCCGGCGATTTTCGAAACGCCCACCAAGACGATGCCGCTCGATACCGTGCACCGCATCGATGGAGATGGCTTTGCCGCGCGCAATGCCAGCCATGCCGAAATCCACAATGTGTTCGGCATGGAAAACACCCGCGCGACGTATGACGGCGTGCGCCGCCTGCGCCCCGAAGAACGCGCCTTTGTGCTGACCCGCGCCAGCTTTGCCGGGGGGCAGAAATATGCCGCAACCTGGACGGGGGACAACAGTTCGAGCTGGGACCACCTGAAGCTGTCGGTCAGCCAGTTGATCAATCTGGGTCTGTCGGGTTTTTCCTACAGCGGCGCCGATGTTGGCGGGTTTACCGGCGGACCGAGCCCCGATCTGCTGACCAAATGGTTTGAAGTTGCCGCGTTCACACCGTTTTTCCGCGACCATGCGGCCAACGATGCACCCCATGCCGAACCCTGGCTCGACGGGCCGGACCATCTGGCGGTGCGGCGCCATTTCGTTGAGGAACGCTATCGCCTGATGCCCTATCTTTATGCGCTGGCGGCGCAGAATGCGGCCACGGGCGACCCGATTATGCGCCCGGTGTTCTATGATTATCCGGCGCTGCTGACCACGCCGTGCAAGACCGGGCTGACGTTCACGCTGGGCGCAAAGCTGATGATCGCGGGCAATCCCAAGCCGGATTCGCCGCAAGCCTATGACATCTGCCTGCCGGTTGGCGGCTGGTACGATTACTGGACCGGTGACCGGGTGGAGGCAGAGCCGATCGGCGGCCGCGCCTGGGCCACGATCAAGGCGGTGCCGCGGCTGGAAACGCTGCCGGTGTTTGTGCGCGCCGGAACGATCCTGCCGCGCCAGCCGCTGGTGCAGAGCACCGCGCAAGTGCCCGATGGGCCGTTGCAGCTGCACATCTATCCCGGCGCCGATTGCGCGGGAGAGATCTATGACGATGATGGCCATTCGATGAATTTCGCGCATGGCGAATTCATGCGCCAGACGGTGCGCTGCACCGCCGATGCGAAGGGCGTGCAGACGATCACGTTCGATGCGCGGGAAGGCCGGTTCAAGCCGTGGTGGAAATCCATCGCGCTGATCGTGCACGGCGCCAAGGCGCCGACCGGCGCCACGCTGCGCGGCAAGCCCATCACCCCCACCAAAACCGCCGACGGCACCGCGACTGCCATCGTGATTCCCGATCAGCCCGGTGCTGCGGTGGTGACTCTCCACGCCGGCTGAGGCCGGCGGCAGCAGCCATAGCTGCCCGGGTGATCAGGCCCCAGGTGATCAGGTGATGATCGTGAACTGGCCGTGCAGCCCGGCGTCCTGCGCCGAAGCGGCCACCCACAGGTCGATCGTGCCCGGTTCGACCACGGGCCGGTTGGCCTGGCCGATAAACGCGCAATCGGCACGGGTCAGGCGGAATTGCGCCTGCGCCGACTGGCCCGGGGCGAGCGCGATTTTCTGAAACGCCTTCAGTTCGCGCACCGGGCGCGACACGCTGGCGCTGCGGGTGTGGATATACATTTGCGCCACTTCCTCCACCGCGTGGCGCCCGCTGTTGGTCAGCGTGGCGGTAATGGTGATCGCTTCGCCCGCGCCGATCTGCGTCGTGCTCAGCCGCAGATCGGAATAGACGACATCGCCATAAGTCAGGCCATGGCCAAAGGGATAGAGCGCGGCATCGGGGAGATCGCGATAATGCGCCTTGTAGGGCTGCAATGGCCCATCGGGTTGCGGCCGGCCGGTGGCCTTGTGGTCGTAATGATAGGGTTCCTGCCCGGTGGCATAAGGAAAACTGACCGGCAGGCGTCCTGACGGGCTGACTGCACCATAAACCACATCGGCAATGGCATGGCCGCCCTCGGTGCCCGGAAACCAGGTGACCAGGATTGCCGCGGCGGCCTGCACCGGCGCCTGCAGCGCAAGGCCACGCCCATTGCGCAGCAGCACGACCACCGGCTTGCCCGTGGCGACCAGCGCTTCGGCGAGCGCCACTTGCGCCGCGGGCACGCCGATATCGGCACGCGATTGCGCTTCGCCCGACATGTCCTGCGATTCGCCGATGGCCAGCAGCACGACATCGGCGCCTTTGGCCGCTGCCACCGCCTGATCGATGCCGCCGGGAATGGCGCTGTGCACATCGCAACCGCGCACCACGGTGACGGCGCCGCCGGCTTCGCGCAGGCCGGTCGCCAGATCGACCGCAACATGATCATCGCCATAGACGTTCCACCCGCCGATCACATCCTGCGGGCCGGTGCCGAACGGACCGATCAACGCAACGCGCGCGGCCTTGTCCAGCGGCAGCACGGCGCCTGCGTTCTTCAGCATGACGATCGACTTCGTGGCGGCTTCGCGCGCCAGCTTGCGGCTGGCGGGCAGCAGGGATCGGCTTTTTTCGCGCGCCAGATCGATCCGGCGGAACGGATCATCAAACAGCCCGACCATCGCCTTGGTCGCCAGCACGCGGCGCACCGCCTGGTCAACGCGTTCGATCGGCACCAGCCCGTCCTTCACCAGCCCGGGCAGATGCAGCCAATAGAGGTTGCTCTGCATCGACATGTCGACCCCGGCCATGATCGCCAGCCGCGCCGCTTCGCGCCCGTCGGCCGCCACGCCATGCGCGATCAGTTCTTCATCGCCGGTATAGTCCGATACGACCAGGCCGGGAAAATGCCATTCATCGCGCAGCAGATCGGTCAGCAGCCAGTGGTTGGCGGTGGACGGCACCCCCGAAATTTCGTTGAACGAGGCCATTGTCGTGCCGCAGCCGGCATCGAACGCGGCCTGGAATGGCGGAAAATAGACCTCGCGCAGTGTCCGTTCCGACACGTCGACCGTGCTGTAATCCAGCCCCGCCTCTGCCGCGCCATAGGCGGCAAAGTGCTTGGCGCAGGCCAGCATGGCATCGTTGGCGGCAAGATCGGTGCCCTGAAACCCGCGCACCCGCGCTGCGGCAAACAGCCGGCCCAGCAGCACGTCTTCGCCGGCGCCCTCCATGCTTCGGCCCCAGCGCTGATCGCGCGCGATGTCGACCATTGGCGCGAACGTCCAGTCGATGCCCGATCCCGCCGCCTCGAACGCGGCGACGCGCGCGGTGCGCGTGGCCAGTTCGGGCTCAAAGCTGGCGGCTTCACCCACCGGCACGGGAAAGATCGTGCGATGGCCGTGGATCACGTCGGCGGCAAAGATCAGCGGGATTTTCAGGCGGGAATGCGCCATGACCGCGCTTTGCATGCGCTGCGCCATGGCCGCGCCATTGCCGTTGAACACCCCTGTCAGCTTTCCGGCGGCGGCATCGGCCACTTGCTGGTCGAAATTGCTGCCTTTGCCCGGCGGATTGAGCGCGGTGGCGCTGCTGCCGCCCCAGGCCGAGGCCATCAGTGTCAATTGCCCGGCCTTTTCCTCGATGGTCATCCGCGCAATGAGGTCGTTGACAAAACCGGGCACGTCGCGCTTGTCTGCGGCGCTGGTCAGGGCCCGTGCGGGGCTGGCCGCCCAGGCAGAGGAAAGCGCCATGCCGATCAATGCGCTGCGTCGTGTGATGCGCCGGTCGGGCATGGATTTGTCCCCTTTGTGTCTGCGTGGCCCGCAGAACTTTGATGGTTGTGCCGGGCCTCTGGAATCAAAACCCGGTTGACCTGTGGCCGTAACCGGTTACATAGGCGGCAAACCGGCGTGATGCAACATTCCTCCGGGATTTAGATTGGCCTTATGTCAGTATGGATAGGCCCCGGTTGGTGACAAAATTGGCCAAGAGCGAACCTGCCGCGCCCGAACCTGCCGCAAACGGGCCGGAGGTTGGCGCAGACCCCGCATTCGCGCGGCCAGAGCCGGCGACGATCCGCGATGTCGCGCGCAGCGCCAATCTGTCGATCGCATCGGTATCGCGCGCGCTCAACGGCCATGCCAATGTGCACCCCGAAACCCGCGCGCATATCGTCGCGGTGGCGGCAAAGCTGGGCTATGTGCCCAATGCCGCCGCGCGCAGCCTCAGCACCGCGCGCACCAATGCGATCGGGGTCGTGCTGCCCGATTTCCACGGTGAATTCTTTTCCGAACTGATGCGCGGGATGGACCGGTCGGCCAGCGTGCACGGCTATCAGTTGCTGATGTCGAACACCCATGCCGACAAGAGCATGGCCAGCCAGGCGATTGCCGCGATGCTGGGCCGGGTTGACGGGCTGGTGGTCATGGCGCCGCAGTTTGCCGCGGCCGAATTGCTGCGCACGCTGCCGGCGCATCTGCCGATGGTGCTGGCCAATACCAGCGAAGGCACCGGGCACCACACCATCCGCATCGACAACCGTCTGGGCGCGACCAGCGCGGTGACCCACTTGCTGGCGCTTGGGTGCAAAAGCCTGGTCCACATTGCCGGCCCGGCCGACAATATCGATGGCCACGAACGCTGCGAAGGGTTTCTGGCGGCAATGGCGGCGCAGGCTCCCGGCCTGCCGGTGCGGGTATGCCAGGGCGATTTCCAGGATGGCTGCGGCGATCGCATCGTGCGGGAACTGCTGGACGAAGGCTATGCGTTCGACGCGATCTTTGCCGCCAACGACATGATGGCACTGGGCGCGCTGCATGCCCTGCGTGCGGCGGATATCGATGTGCCGGGCCAGGTCTGCGTGGTGGGGTTCGATGATATTCCGCTGGCCCGCTATTTGTCGCTGACCACGCTGCATGTCGATGTGGCGGGGGTGGGCAGCCGCGCGATCGAGCGGCTGATTGCCGAATTTGCCGGCGGTGCGGCGCCTGCCACGGTGGAGGCTATCATGCCCGAATTGATCGTGCGCAATTCCACGCGCGCCTGAACAGGGCAGGCTGCGCACGGCATGCGAGTGCAAAATGCAGGGAACGGAGAGGACATCGTGAAACTGGATCGGCGCCAGATGCTTGCCGGGGTTGCCGGAGGTATGGCCGCAGCGGCGTTGGCGCCGCGGCTGGCCGCGCAGGATGGCGGGGCCGCGCTGATCGCGGATATCGAGGCGCGCACGTTCCGGTATTTCCACGCCACGGTCAATCCGGCCAACGGGCTGGTGCCCGATCGCTGGCCCAGTCAGGCCGTTGCCAGCCCGGCTTTTGCCAGCATTGCCGCGGTCGGTTTTGCGCTGAATGCCTGGCCGATCGGCGTGGAGCGCGGGTGGATCACCCGGGCCGAGGCGCGTGCGCTCACGCTGGCTGCCTTGCGCTTTTTCGATCGTGCGCCCAGTGGCGCGGGCGAAACCGGCGTTTCGGGGCATCGCGGGTTCTTCTATCATTTTCTCGACATGAACACCGGCCTGCGGTTCGGCGGGTGCGAGCTGTCCACGGTCGATACCGCGCTGTTGCACATGGGCATGCTGTTTGCGGCTGGCTGGTTCGATGCCGATACGGCGGAGGAGGCGGAAATCCGCCGCCTGGCCACGGCCATTGTCGATCGCGCCGAATGGGACTGGGCGCTGGGCGACGGGCGCGGCATTTCGATGGGCTGGCACCCGGCCAGCGGCTTCATCGAACGCATCTGGGATGGCTATAACGAAGGCATGATGGTCTATGTGCTGGCGCTGGGATCGGGCGCGCACCCGATCGCGGCGAACGGCTGGCAGATCTGGACCGCGCATTATGACCGGTTCTGGCGCGGGCAGGGGGCGGAGCGTCATGTCGCCTTTGCGCCGCTGTTCGGCCACCAGTACAGCGAAACCTGGATCGATTTTCGCGGCATCCGCGATGCGCCGATGCGCGCCGCCGGGTTTGACTATTTCGAAAACAGCCGCCGAGCGACTTATGCCAATCGCGCCTATTGCATCGCCAATCCGATGCAATGGGAAGGCTATTCCGATACGATCTGGGGGCTGACTGCCTGCGACGGGCCGGGCAATCATGTGCTGCCCTACCGCGGCGGAACCGCACATTTTTCGGGCTATGCCGCGCGTGGGCCGATGGGGCAGCCCGATGGCTATGACGATGGCACGCTGGCGCCCACGGCGGCGCTTGGTTCCATCGCCTTTGCCCCCGAAATCGTGATCCCGGCGGCGCGCGCGCTGGCTTCGTGGCAGGGCGGCCGGCTTTATGGCCGTTATGGTTTCAGCGATGCGTTCAACCCCAGCTTTCGCGATGCGAGCCGGCGGGTGGACAATGGCTCGGTCGATCCCGCGTTCGGCTGGGTGGGCAGTGATTACCTGGGCATTGATCAGGGCCCGATCCTGAGCATGATCGCCAATTATCGCAGCGAAACGATCTGGAAAGTGATGCGCAAGGTGCCGCATATCCGCCGCGGGCTGATGCGGGCGGGGTTCACCGGGGGCTGGCTGGGCGCCGCCTGACCGCCACGCCGGTCAGGCGGCGCGGATGAACAGGTTGGCAGTCAGTCGTCCGTCGCGGGGATCGGAGGAAAGCTGCGTGTCCGGCGCGATCACGCCCGAATGGAGCAGGCTGCCGGGATAGATGACCAGCCGGTCGGCATGGCCGGTCACCCCGCCGATCAGTTCGTAATGCGCGTTTGATCCGGCAATGTAGGACGGACCGGCGCGCGCCGCCTCACCGCGCGCCGCAGCGACATAGTGCGCCAGGTTCGCTTCGGTCACGCATTCGATGCCCGTGGCACGATGGCGATAGAATGCGGTGCCCTCGGTTTCGCGCAAATAGTGCATCACTGCGAAATGGCGCGGATCGGTCGAATCGAAATGGGGGGACCGCTGCACCGGGGTCAGCGTTTGCGCCGGGGCGGTGACCATTGAAAAGCTGGCCTCGATCAGGTCAAAGCTGTCGATGTCATAGGCGCCGGCGATGAATGGTGCGGCGGCTTCGAGCAGGCTTTCGGCATAGGCCATTGCCGGTTCGTGCGCGGCAATCACGCGGCGCAGCCCGGGATAGTGGTTGGTCGCGGGTGGCAGAGGCGCAAGCGCCGCCGCAAGTTCGACAACCGGTGTGCAATCGCCGCAGAACGCGTCGATTGTCACCACCGGTGTCTGGTCGCGCCCGATGCGGTGCAGCGCGGGGCGCATGGCGGCGTGGGGAAGCACGGATGGAGGGTTCATGCTCCGCACTTCCGCCACGCCAGAGGGAACCGGTGGTGCCTGATGGTCAGGCCGGTCAGAACTTGTACTTCACCCCGGCCTGGAACCGGCGTGCATTGCCACCCAGACCGTTTTCCACCAGCGAAGGCGCGTTGCCGGCCGAAGTGCTGCCCGCGCCCCATGCCGAATAGCTGCGGTTGAGCCAGTTGAACGCATTGTAGACCTGGAAATCGACTGTCAGTTCATGCCCTTGCGCAAACGGCATGGTGAAAGTCTTGGCGATGCGCAGATCGACATCCTTGTACCCGATGAATGGCTTGGGCGAATAGACTCCGCTGAAATTGGCATAGCAGCAGGCGCCCGCCGGTGCGTTGCCAAAGATCACCGTGCCAAACCGCGGCCCCGAATTGAGGTTCAGCGTGCCCGAAACCGTGAAGCCATAAGGCGCGCGGTAATTGGCGGTGGTGTTCCAGATCCAGTCGGGAACGCCCGCGACAAAGCCATTGCCATAGGCGTTCTGGCTGCCGCCGTTGAAAAACTCGTCGGAATTGAAATCGGGCGCGGCATCGTTGGTGCGTGCGCGCTGGATAGTCAGCGCAGTGGTAAAGCCCCACTTTGAGGTGTGGGTAAAGGGCTTTTCCACCTGGACATAGAGCGCGGTCAGCCAGGCCTTGCCATTGCTCTGCCCCAGATCGAGCTTGCCGTTGAAGCCGGGCAACTGGCCGGCGGGCGGGAAGTTGTCCTCGATCCAGCCCAGACCCTGGCTGGTATAGCTGCCATCGGGCAGGCGGTTGCCGCGCACATACTGGAAGATGTTGTGCGACCGCACGTGGCTGAGCGTGACGGTGGTCTTGATTTCGCCCATCTGCTTGCGAAAGCCAAGGTCGAACTGGTCGGAAAACGGCAGTGGCGTCTTGTTGTTGAGCAGCCACACGCTGCCCGCTGCCGGGTTCGATGCCTGCACCGCCGCGCGCAGCGTGGCCGGATTGAGGTAGCTTGCCGACCACACCAGGCAGTTGGCGAGCGCGGCCGAACCGGTCGGGCAGCTGCTGCCCGGCGCGACGAAATTGACGCGCGCGTTGTTCGAAGCGTTGGTTTGCGATTCGATCACCGATTCGATGAACAGGCTGCGGTCGTAATAACGCCCCGCACCGCCAAAGATCACGAAATCGCGATCGCCCTTCACGTCATAGGCAAAGCCCAGGCGCGGCTGAAAATTGGCCCATTCCAGCTTGCGGTTGCTGCCGGTGGACACATAGTCGTGGTAATTGATCCCGGCCGCCGCCAGATTGGGGTAGTTCTGCAGCGCCGCGACGATGTTGGCCGGGGTGACATACTTGTTGTTATTGGGATTGGTTTCCAGATCCCAGCGCAGACCATAGTTGATGGTCCAATGATCGTCGGGCTTGTATTCGTCCTGTGCATAGAGCCCGATCTGCGTGTCCTTGCCCTTGTAGGTTGGCGAGGCTTCGACATTGATGTCGGCGCCATAGGGGATCTGCACGGTGGGGTCGAAATTGGTGCCCGCACCCTGGTTCAGGTAATAGAACCGGCCATTGTCGGCATTGGTGACGTTGCGCGCCAGATCGAGGAGCACCACCTGGCCGCCCAGCTTCAGCTTGTGCGCGCCGCGCGTCAGGACGAAATCGTCCTTGAACGTCAGCGAAGTCTGCCGATCGCCCTGCACGAAGAAATGCGCGCCGAGTTCGGCGTTGTTGTTGAACGAACGGTTGGCAGGATCAGCCAGGTTTCCCGAATTGACCACATTGCTGATGTTGTATTCCGGGCCGGTGCCGATCGTCGGCGTGCTTTGCGTGTCGATATCATAGGACACATAAAGGTTGTTGGTCGAAGTTGCGGTCGTGTGCTTCCAGCTGAGCTGATAGCGGGTTTCCTGCGTCTGGATGTTTCGCGCATGGGTTACGGCCGCGTTGGAATCGATATCGCCCAGATTGGTTTCCCGCCGGACATAGCCCTCCAGGTTCACCGTATCCTGCGGCGTGGCATAGAACGTCAGCTTGCCGAAATAGAGCCCCTGGTGGAAATTGTAGCTGTGCGCCACGCCGGTGATCTGGCTCACCACGTTGTCAGGGTATCCGCCTGGCGTCGGGCTGAGCATGCTGGTGGCACCGGGCAGGTTTTCGGAAACCGCCTCGGCCGCGATATAGAATGTCAGCTTGTCCCGAATGATCGGGCCGCCGAGGTCCGCACCAAACTGCTTGCGGTTGTATTGCGCCTTTGGAACGTTGTTCAGCTTGTCGAAATAGGACCGTTCGATGAACGCCTTGGGCTGGAATTCGACAAATGCGCCGCCGTGGAAGGTGTTTCCCCCGGTCTTGGTGATCGAATTGATCACCGCGGTGCCGGCCTGCCCGGTTTCCGCGCCGAAGTTCTGCGTTTCAACCTTGTATTCCTGGATCGCGCTTTGCGGGAACGGGTTGCCGCCCTGGCCAAAGTTCTGGCCCAGCACGCCGCCGTGGTTGATTGCGTTCTTGAAGCTGACGCCGTCGATGAACACGTTGACGTTCGACGGGCTGAGCGCGCCGGCCTGAACTTGTGCCGCACCGGGGAAATTGGTGATCTGCAGGCCGGGCGCAAGCGTCGCAAAACTGAGGAAGTTGCGCGAATCCTGCGGCAGGTTTTCGATCTGGTCGGGGGTGATGCTCACCGCGACATCGGCGCTGCGCACTTCAAGCTTTGAACGGGTGCCACGGACCACGATCTGCTTGTCGCCCGGGGTGTCGAAATCGACAATCGAGGTGGAGCTGACCGACAGCGTGACATCCTGCGGCGCGCGATCGGCCACCGACACGCGATAGCTTGACGGGCGCAGGCCCAGAATCTGGTAATTGCCCTTGTCATCCACGGTGCCGACGGTCTTGTGACCGGTCACGGTGTCGATCGCGACAACTTGCGTGCCGGCGGCTACGCCGTTGACATGGCCCTGCAGCGCGGCATCGCCCTGATCGGCAAGGGCCGGCGTTGCCATCAACAGCGCGGTGGCCACCGCGAGCGTCGAAATCGCATGGCGATCAAGCCGATGGCCCGTCGCTGCCTTGATTGATTGTGTCATCAGCCTCACCCTTTCGTGTTTTTTTTCGTTCTGTGCCGGTCGGTGCGAAAGGAATGGCGCATGGATTGCCCCCCACGCACAGATGTCCTTCGCCCGATCAGCCCCTGTATGGAACCGGTTACAGCATCACGTAACCGGTTACAACCCCATTCTGTGCGCCTCTGCAATGGTGTTGCGAATTTGCCATAAGCCGTGTCGGCCCGGGTTTGTTCAGCCCCGCGCAAATGGGCAGTATCGTTTCAACTCAGGTGGTTGGGCCGGCTGCCCGAACGTCCTGAAACCGCACCGTATGGCTGATCCCGCCAAATTGCATGGCCGGGCGCGGGGGCGCCACGGGGCGCGGGTCGACAATCCGGCGGATATAGTCGGCATGGCCCGGCATGCGGTTTGCGGTATCGTCGATCACGTCCTCGATATCGGCCAGGAATGCGCGCACTTCGTCATCGGGCAGCATGTCGACCATCGGATCGTATTGCATCGGCAGGCCCTGGCCGATCAGCACCTGCACCCAGCTTTCCTCGCGAAACAGTTCGGCCTTGTGATGCATGAAGAACCGGGCCGAGGCGCGGAACAGGTCGATCCGTTCGGCCAGGCTGTCGGGCACGTCCATGTGCTTCAGATAAGCCCAGAACGGCGTGTCTTCGCGATCGGTCACTTTGTAGTGCGCGATGATGAAATCGCGGATGTCGGCATATTCGAAATCGGTCTGGCGGTTGTATTCGGCGATGTCGGCCGGATTGAAGGCGCGGCCGGGAAACAGCGCGATCAGGCGGAATATCGCGGTCTGGATCAGGTGGATGCTGGTCGATTCCAGCGGTTCGAGAAACCCCGAAGACAGCCCGATGGCAACAACGTTCCGGTCCCACGCGCGCTGGCGCTTGCCCGGGCGAAACCGCACCGGCATCGGGTCTTTCAGCGGCTTTCCATCCAGATTGCCCAGCAGCAGCCGCGCCGCATCGTCATCGCCGATCGCGTCGCCGGAATAGACCAGGCCGTTGCCGATGCGGTGCTGCAGCGGAATGCGCCATTGCCAGCCGGCGCCATGCGCGGTTGATCGGGTATATGGGGTCAGCACCGGGGCATTTTCGCATGGCACCGCCAGCGCGCGGTCGCACAGCAGCCACCGGTTCCAGTCTTCATAGCCCACGCCCAGCGCATCGCCGATCAGCAGGCCGCGCATGCCCGAACAATCGATGAACAAGTCGCCACCGACCGTGCGTCCGTCGGCCAGCACGACCTGTTCGACAAATCCGGTCTCGCCATTGCGGACAACCGTGCCAATGCGCCCTTCGATCCGTTCCACCCCGCGCGCTTCCGACAGTTTGCGCAAGTGCGCGGCAAACAGCCCGGCATCGAAATGAAACGCATAATCGATATCGGCCAGGGGCGATCCCGGGGTGCGGCCATCGGGTTCGGCAAAGCGGTTCAACCGCGCCGCCACGCAATTGAGCGCATAGTGGTCAAAATGCCTGGCCTCGCCCATTTGCGCCAGCTTCAGCCAGAGCTGGTGGGTGTGCAGCCACAAGTTGTCCTGCCCGATCTTGCCAAACCCGTGGATATAGCTGCTGCCGATATCGCGCCAATTGACGAATTCGATGCCCAGCTTGAACGTCGCCTTTGTCGCGCGGATCATCTCGGCGGTGTCGACGCCGGCCAGCGTGTTGTAAGTGCGGATTGCCGGGATGGTCGCTTCGCCCACCCCGATCGTGCCGATGTCATCGGATTCGACCAGGCGGATGG
The DNA here is from genome assembly GCA_903832325.1 of uncultured Sphingomonadales bacterium. Classification (GTDB taxonomy): domain Bacteria; phylum Pseudomonadota; class Alphaproteobacteria; order Sphingomonadales; family Sphingomonadaceae; genus Novosphingobium. The sequence continues at coordinate 68,020 of CAILBC010000043.1, forward strand.
TATATCCGCGCGTGAACAATTTCGACAGCAGTGCCGCAGTCATCCACCCGGCCGTGCCGCCGCCGACAATGGTGATGGCGCTGATCGGCGGATTGTCAGCTTTGCTCATCTTTTCTGGCCCAATCATCTTTTCAGGCTCTTGCATCACGGGCTCCTCTGGTCGGAAGGGGGGCAGGGCCGATCCACGCACCGCAAATGTCCTCTCCGCCGTCTCCATCCGGCTTGTAACCGGTTACAAAATCAGAGGCATAAGCCCTGTGCCTCGATCGATCAATCGGATTTGCGCGGACGCACCCGCCCCGGGCCGCGTCCCGAAATTGTGCAAACGCGATGGAATCGCCCCTATACAGCCGTCCCGGAGCGATTTAGCGTCGGTGCGGCTGTGACTCATCGGATCGACGCGATCCGGCTCCTGCGCAGAACTGACGGGCCAGGGTGCAGGGTGCAGGGGGCAGGGGGCAGGGTTGGCGACGATTTCATGGAATGCTGCGGGAAGCCCGGGCGATTGGGGTTTTGCGGCAAACTGGGTGAACAGCATAAAGCCCCGGCCGGCCGATACGGTCTCGCTGGCTGCGACCCGGCCGACCACGATCACCGTTGGCCCGTCCAACATCGTGACAGTGGCCGCGATTATCTCGGGTGCCGCCGGCAATGATACGATCACCATCGCCGGCGGCACTTTGTCGATCACCGGCGATGCGGCGATCGGCAGCGGGCTGACGATCACGTCCGGAACGCTCAACCTTGGTGCGACGACCAATCTGGTTGGCGGTCCCGGGGCGCTTGTCACCAACGCCGGGATGATTGCCAAGGCCGCCGACACCGGCACCGGCACCGCAACGGTATCGGTCGCCACTGTCAACACCGGCACGATCAGTGTCGGCGCGGGCAGCTTGCGCTTCACCGGTGCGGTCATCCAGAACGGCAATCTTGTCGCGGCCGATGGCGCCACGCTCGCACTCACCGTCGGGGGCACGCTTGGCGGCAGCGTCAGCGCGGTTGGCACGGGCCAGATCACCTTTGGCGGCGATTGGACGCTGGCGGTCACTTCGCTGAGCCTTACCGGAAACCTGGGCTTTACCGGGTCGTTGTCCTTCACCAGCGGCCAGACCCTGACGCTGGCGGGTTCGACCATCCTTGGCACCACGCTCAAAGGCAGTGGCAAGCTGATCACGCTGGGCCCGGTGTCCGTCAACAGCGGGCTTGTGACCGGGGGTGCGGTCTGGTCGGCCAGCGCGGGCGTAACTTTCGCCAAAAACGCGGTGCTCTCGCTCAAGGCCGGGACCCTGGCGATCACCAATGCGGGCAGCGTGGCGCTGGATGACGGATCGGCGATCAGCTCGTTCGACGGCACCGATGCTTTGACCAATGCCGGTGCGATCACCAAATCTGCCGGCACCGGCAACGCTGGTATCACGGCCAGCGTGACCAACACCGGATCGATCACCGCCACGTCCGGCCAGATCCAGCTCAATGGCACGCTTTCGAACAGCGGGACCCTGGCCGCGACCGGCGCCACGTTCGTCGCCACCGGCCCCGTGACCGAAACCGGCATGTTGACCGCGGGCAACGGTGGCTCGGTGCAACTGACGGGCGGTGGAACGCTCGGCGGCAGTATCAGCACCACCGGCACCGGCCAGATCGCGCTGCTGGGCGGTTGGACGCTCTCGCCCGGGACGCTGGCATGGAATGGCGCGGTTTCGCTGGGCGGCACGATCACCTTTGCCAGCGGACAAAGTTTCGCCCTTGGGGGAAGCACCAGCTTTTCGGGCGCGATCCATGGCCCGGGAACGCTCACCACTTCGGGCCCGGTATCGGTGCAATCGGGCGGGGTCCAGTCCGGCGCGATCTGGTCCGACAGCGGCGCGATGACGTTTGCCGGCAACGCGAACCTTGTGCTCGATTCCGGCGCGCTGGCCATCGCGGCGGGCGGCAGCATCGCGCTGTCCGACGGATCGCAAGTCACCGCGCTTACCGGCACCGAACACGTCGCAAATGCCGGATCGATCACAAAGACGAACGGCACCGGCAGCGCGCAGATCGGCGGCCTGATCACCAACACCGGCACGATCAGCGTTACCGCTGGCACGCTGACGATTGGCAGCACGGTCGCCAACAGCGGCACGATGCATGCAACCGGCGCGACGCTGGCTTTGGGCACGATCAGCGGCACCGGCGTGATCGGCGCCAGCGCCGGGGGCACGATCGTGTTCAGGCGCGGCGGGCAACTGGGCTCGTTCATTACGGCCGACGATACCAGCCAGGTCGATCTGACCGGCGGCACGTTCACCTTTGCCGGACCCGGCCTGACCTGGGCATTCCAGACCGCGCTGGCCGGTCCGGCGGTGCTGACTCTGGCTGCCGGCCAGACGTTCACCCTTTCCCGGGTGACCACGATTTCCGGCGCTGATGTAGAAGGTATCGGGGCGGGCGGCGGCACGCTGGTTACCACCAACACGCTGACCGAGACCGGCGCGCAAGTGGGTGGCGGTGCCACCTGGCAGGTATCGGGCACGGTCAACCAGCACGATGGCGGTTTGCTGCTGGGCACCACTATCGCCGGGGCGACCGGCACCGTGGCAATTGTCGCCGGCGGGACGTTCAATCTTGCCGATGACAACGGCATCTCCGGGCTTGCTGCAACGCCCTCCGGGCCTCCCGGCGGTATCGTGTCCAACGCCGGCATGCTGGCCAAGACCGGCGGCGCCGGCACCAGCACGGTCAGCAGCGCGATCACCAACACCGGCACGATCGAAATCGACAGCGGCACGCTCGACATATCCGGTCTGCTCACCACCACCGGCGCGATCAACATCGGTGCGGCAGGCATTCTGCAATTGACCGGTGGCGCCGCGCTGGGCGGCACGCTGGCCAACCACAGCACGCACCAGGTCGTGCTTGGCGGTGCGAACTTTACCGTTGGGCAAATCGGCGGAGTCTGGGCGGGGGTCGACCTGACGTCGGCACTGCAATTCACCGCGGGGCAGACTTTCACCTTTGCCGGAACCAGCACCCTGGCCGGCACGGTGACCGGCGCCGGCACGCTGACGCTTGCCGGTACAACGGCCATCGGCAGCGGCGCAGCCGTTACCTATGGCGCAACCCTGGCGATCAGCGGCAGCGCCAGCCTTGCCGGCACGACGCTGTGGCTGGACAACCGGTTCAGCGATCCGGCCGGCAACGGCAATCTGTCGATTGTCAGCGGTGGCAGCCTGTCGCTGGTCGATGATCAGGCGCGCATCGGGTTCAGCACCGGCGATGCGGCGATCACCAACGCAGGGACCCTGGCGAAGACCGGCGGGACCGGGGTCACGCAGATCCAGCAGGACCTGATCAACACCGGCACGATTGCGGCGACAGCCGGCACGATCAGCCTGTCGGGGGCGGTCAAAAGCACCGGCACGCTTTCGGCGCACGGTGGTTCGCTCAATTTTGGCGGAACGATTTCGCAAACCGGGGCGATCTCCATCGATGATGGCGATACGGTCACGATGGCGGGCGGCGGCGCGTTGGGTGGCACATTGGCCACGGCCGGGTCGGGCGCACTGGTGCTGACATACGGGACTTACGCGCTTTCCGGAACGAACGTGGCCTGGGCCGGCACGCTGAATACCACGGCCGGGATTACGCTGGCCGCCGGGCAGTCGCTTGTCCTGGCCGGTAACGATACGCTTGCCGGATCGTTCTACGGCGCCGGTTCGGTCACGGTCGCCGGCACTTCGACCCTCGGCAACAACGCCGGGATCGGGCTTGGTCTGACCATGACCGTCACCGGAAAGCTGCGCGCGAACACCGGCACGTTCAACCTGTTTGCCGGGGACGGTGTGACGCAAGGGACAGGCACCCTGGCGATTGCTGCCGGCGGCACGTTCGAACTGTCGAACAATGTCAGGGTGGATTACCAGGCCACGCCGGGCACGATTGCCAATGCGGGCACGATCACCACCGGGTCCGATGGATCGTCACCGGTGATCAATGCGTTGGTCACCAACACCGGCACCATTGTCGCCACCAGCGGCCTGCTGCAATTGGGTTTTGCCGTTGCCAACAGCGGCACGATCACGGCCAATGGCGGCAATATATTCATCTTTGGCCAATTGACCGGGGGCGGCACGCTCAACGTGCTGGGCACGAGCAAAGTCGTGCTGTTTGGCGGCGGCAGCCTTGACACGACCTTTGCCGTGGCCAGCACCGCCACCCTGACGCTGGACGGCACCTGGAGCTTTTCCGGCGCGGCGCATACCCTGTCGGGATCGATCGCGTTCATCGGCACGGTCGCCTTCACCAGCGGCCAGGTGCTGACTCTGGCCAGCGGGGCCACCGCGGCACAGGGCGCCTATCGCGGCGCGGGCCGGCTGCTCAGCTCTGGCACGGTCTCCAACCTGGGCGTCACCTTGTCCGATGGGGCGGTCTGGGAAGTATCCGGCACTGTCACCCAGGGGGGCAGCGGCACGTTGGCGCTGGGCGATTCGCTGGCCAATGCCGGCGGGTTGCAGGTCGATGCCGGCGCCATTTATCGGTTTTCCGGCAACAGCGGCATTACGACTTCGCTCGCCCCCGGCACGGTGACCAACGCCGGAACGCTGGCCAAATCGGGCGGCACCGGCACAAGCATAATCAACGCCAACATCGCCAACACCGGCACGATCGCCGCCAATTCCGGCACGCTGGCGCTGACGGGCACAGTCACCAGCAGCGGCACGATCAGCATTGCCGCCAATGCCCGGCTGCAATTTGGCAACTACAGCCCGATCACCGATACCCTTGGCGGCACGATCACCAACAATGGTGAGCTGGACTGGGTTATCGGTGGCACCAACACGATCACCACGGGCCTGACGAACAACGGCCTGGTCGATGTGCAATACGGCACGCTGGCCATCACCGGCGCAATCGGCGGCACCGGGCAGTTGAAAATCGAAGCCGGCGGCACGCTGGAACTGGGCTCCGTGCCCACGGCCACGCAGTCCGTCCAGTTCAACGCCCATGGCATGAACAACGGGGTGGGGCAGCCCAATGGCGCAAAGCTGGTACTCGACCGGTTTGGCGCGCTGGCGATCAGCGGGCTGGCAAAAAACGACGCGATCGACCTCGCTGGTGTGGCAATTTCCAGCGCGGTGATCAGCGGCAATGTGCTTACGTTGACCACCACGGGCGGCGCCACCGCCGCGCTGACATCATCGACCAGCCTCGACGGGCTGGCAACCCAGGTTGCCAGCGATGGCCATGGTGGTTCGCTGGTAACGCTGTTTGGCAATGCGCCGGCGGTGGCGACACTGGCGCAGACCACATATACTTATACGAACCTCACGCTGACGGATCACCCTTCGATCCAGCTCAACCTGACCAATTCGGCCAGCACCGCCAATGGCATGGCGCTGAATGCCACTATCGGCGCGATCACCGGCCCGGTCTCCGCAGCCGGATCGATATCCGGGCTTCAACCGGGGCAGGTGGACCCGACCGACCTGGTGCTGACAGTCAATCCTTCGGTCACCGGGGCCTTTACTGCAACTGTCACCGTGAATTTCACCTCGGTCGGCGCGACAGTCACCACGCTGCCCAGCCAGACGATCACCATTACCGGCACCGTGCTGAACAATGCGGTGCCGCGCTTTGTCGCGCCGGCGGGCTATGTGATCAGGGGCAATGCGACAATCGGCTACACGCTCGATCTGGGCTCGTTAAAGGTCGGCTATGCCCCGTTTGCGATCAATCTGGGCGAAACCAATGCGGCGCAGGGGCCGGCGGCGGATTTGGGCGGGTTCCTGTACCTGTCCGGATCACTGATAAACGCCACCGGCCAGACTGCCATCGGCCCGCTGGCCGCAGGCGCAACCGCGACCCAGCCCTTGACGATCAATTCGGCGGGGATCGGCGTGCAGACCGAAACGGTCGCTTTCGATCCGGCAGAACTCTATGGCGGCTATCGCAACAACCTGCCGCGACAGACGCTGACGATCATCGCCAACGTGGTGACCGACCAGACCACGACTTATGCTCTGGATGGTGCCGGCGGGGTGATTTACGCCGATGCCTATTCCAACTCGATTTTCCAGATCACCGCGCCGGCGCTGAGGCAAAGCTTTTCCGCGGCGAGTGGCGGGTGGTATTTGCGCGGCGGGCCGGGGCAGAACCAGTTGCAACTGATCGGCCCGGGCACGTTCGATCTGCGCATGCTGGTCTATCCGCAGGCCCTGGGCACGATCGAAGCGCACGAGGGCCAGCGCGCCTATGGCAGCATCGCCGGGACGCGGCAGGGCGTGATCCTGCGCGATGGCGATAGCGAAACGCTGGTGGTCAACAGCGGCACGCTGACGGCGGGGAATCCCAACCAGCTCGGCATCGACATCGTGGCGGGAACCGGCACATATATGATCACGCTCGGCGCCGGGCACGATCACCTTCAGCTTGGCGCGGGCAGCGCGACGGTGCGGTTGGGCCGGCCGGTGAACCAGGTCATCGGGGGCGACGGTACCGCGGCAATCGTGGGCAACCTGCTGCAGTGTTCCGGCGCGCTGATCCAGGGCAACGGGACCGGGGCGATCACGCTCTATGCCACGGTTGCCGGGGCGATCACGCTGAACGGCGCCGACAGGAACCTGACCGTGGCGCTGAAAGCCGGATCGACGCTCAACATGGGGGCGGGCAGCGGAATCGTGGCGGATGGCCGCGCCGGCAGCAACGTGATCACCCTGCAGGCGAGCGCGCAGACCGCAATCGGCGGCAACGGCACGATGATCAATGGCGCGGCCGCCGGCGGCGACACGTTCCAGTTCTACAAATTCTGCGGGGTCAATACCGTCAACGGCTTCATTGCCAGCGGCGCGAACCACGACACGCTGGCGTTCAGCACCAAGGCCTTTGCCGATTGGGCGCATTTGCTGGGCGCCACCAAGGCGCAGGGCAATGACCTGCTGATCACGATCGATGCAAGCAACACGGTGCTGCTGAAAAACGTTTCGCTGGCCAGCTTTGTCAGCAGCGACGCCCGGTTTTTCTGATTTACCCGGCGCTTGCGTCGTAATCGAGCACCGCCTGCAACAGCACGTTGGCGCCGCGCGTGGCTTCGTCCGGGGTGATGTTTTCGGCCACGTTGTGGCTGATGCCGTTTTCGCAGGGCACAAAGATCATCCCCGTGGGCGCCACGCGCGCGGTATAGACCGAATCGTGCCCCGCGCCCGACAGCATGGCGCGGTGGGTATAGCCCAGCCGCTGCGTCGCGCCGGCAATCGCGGCAATCACGTTCGGGTCGAACCGTACCGGCGGCGATGACCAGATCGGGCTTAGCGTGGCCGTGCAGCCGGTTTCACCCTCCAGCGCGGCGATCTGCGCGGCCAGCGCGGCCTCCATCCGGTCCAGCCCGGCGACTTCGGGGTGGCGCAGGTCGACTGTCATCCGCACTTCGCCCGGCGCAGTGTTGCGCGATCCGGGAAAAGCCTGGAACAGCCCGATGGTCGACAGCGATTGCCCCGGGTCCGACCGCCCGATGGCATCGACCGCAATCGCCAGGCGCGCCGCGGCGTGCAGCGCATCGCGGCGCAGCGCCATCGGCGTGGTGCCGGCGTGGCAGGTCTGCCCCTTCACCGAAACATCGTACCAGCGGATGCCCTGCACGCCTTCGACCACGCCGATTTCAAGGCGTTCGGCCTCAAGCACCGGGCCCTGTTCGATATGCAGTTCGAAATGCGCAGCCAGCGGCAAGGCGCCGGGCTCGACCGGGCCGGCAAAGCCTGCGTGGTCCAGCGCTTCGGCCAGGGTCACCCCGTCGCGGTCCTTTTGCGCCAGCGCATAGTCCAGCGTGAATTCGCCGGCGAAGACCCCCGACGCGACCATTGCGGGGGCAAAGCGCGCGCCTTCTTCGTTGGTCCAGTCGATCACTTCGATCGGGTGGCGGGTGACGATGCCGGCTTCGTTCAGCGTGCGCACCACCTCCAGCCCGGCAAGCACGCCCAGAATGCCGTCAAACCGCCCGCCGGTGGGCTGCGTATCGAGGTGGCTGCCGATGCCGATCGGGGCGAGGGCGGGATCGCTGCCTTCGCGCCGGGCGCGGATCGTGCCGAGTTGGTCGATGGCGATGGTCATGCCCAGCGCCTTGCACGCCGCGATGAACCAGTGGCGCACCGCGACATCGGCCTCGGCCAGGGTCAGCCGGCACATGCCGCGCGCGGTGCCGGGAATGGCGCCAAACTGCGCGGTTTCGGTCAGCGTGTGCCACAGCCGCTCGCCCGAAATGCGCAGATCCCGATGCGCGCTCATGCCAGCGGCTCACGGTGTAGCGGCATGGTCATGCAATGGATGCTGCCACCGCCGCGCGCAAAGACATCGAGCGGCGGATCGATCACCGTGACCCCGCGCGCGCGCAATTCGGCATTGATGCGCGTGCTGTGCGCCGGGCTGATCACGCGGTTGTCGCCCAGCGCCAGCAGGTTGCAGCTCATCGCCATGACTTCGGAATATGTCGCGGCAACGATGTCGATGCCGTGCGTAGTCAGCAGATCGGCAAATTCTTCGCCCAGCACATCGATGCAGGCCACGGCAATCCGGTCGGTCGCCATGCAGAACAGCACGTCAAGATGCAGGAAATGTTCGGGAAATTCCTTCAGCCGGGTTTCCCAGCCGTGTTCCTGGAACCACCCGGCAAACTGTTCGGCGCCGCGCCGGTTGGTGCGCACGCCCGAATGGCCGATAATCAGCAGCCCGGGGCGCACGATATGGATATCCCCCCCTTCGACCACGCCTTCATTGGCAAAGCGGTGGAACCCGTCGGCAGCGAGGTGGAAATCGAGCACGCGGGCATATTCGCCGCGCCGTTGCGGCAGTGCCAGCTGGGTCAGCACCGGGCCCCAGGGTGTGGTCTGGCTCGAATCGCGGGTATAGACCTGATAGGGATGCGCCGGGCTGGGATCGAGGAAATGCATGCGCACTTCGGCCGCATCGATCGCGGTGATCAGCCCGTCCCACTGGCGCAGCATCATCGCGCGATCGAATTGCGTCGATGCGGAAAGCGTCGATACCGCCACTGCATTGGTTTCCAGCCAATGGTAATGATCCGGCCGGCACAGCAGCACATCTGTCAGTACGCCAGTTTCCGAATCCACCGTCCAACGCATCATTGTCTCCGCCATCGCGCGGGGTCTGGTCCCGCATCCGGCCGCGACTATAGCGGCGCGGGCGCAGCGTGCAGCAATTTTCGGGCGTCTGGGTGAAGTGCGGTCAGGCGGCGCTTTCGCGGACCAGCACCGCGCCCCAGGCGGGCAGGTGCGCGGCATCGGCGCCGTTGATCGCCACGATTACATCGCCCGGGGACGCCTTGTGCAGTTGCAACGAGGCGCCGATGTTGAACGCGCAGGCGATGGTTTCGCCATCGGCCCGGCGGGTGAAAGTCAGCACGTCGCCGCGCGCCTCCACCGCCTCGATCGTGCCATGACGCAGCGCGGGGTGTTGCCGGCGCAGCGCGATCATCGCGCGGGTATGTGCCAGCAGCGCTACGGGATCGCCCTCCTGCACATTGACCGCGCGCGCGATATTCCCGGCGGACAGCGGCAGCCACGGATCACCGCTGGTAAACCCGCCGTGCGGCGCGCCGGCATCCCACGGCATTGGCGTGCGCACTCCGTCGCGGCTGAGCGTCAGCGGCCAGTTGGCAATCGCTTCGGGGTCTTTCAGCAGGTGAAACGGAATATCGTCCTGCAACAGGCCCAGTTCCTGCCCCTGATAAAGAAACACGTTGCCGCGCAGCGCGGTCAGCAGCGTGATCGTCATGCGGCCAAACGCCGGGCGCGCGGCCGCATCGGCCCAGCGCGACAGGCACCGCGGCGCATCGTGGTTTTCAAACGCCCAGCTGGGCCAGCCTTCATCACGGCCATCGGCATCCGGGGTGCCCGGCCAATCGCGCATCACGCTGGCAACAAGTTGCGCGCTCAATTTCGGCGCATAGAGAAAATCGAAGCCATAAGCGCTCGACAGGCGGTGGTTGCCCGCGGTGTAGGCCTTCATCAGCGGGATTGCGCCATCGCCGCCCACTTCGGCCACGCTGAACACCGCGCCATAGCCATCGCAGACCGCGCGGATGCGTTCGACAAAGCCAACCACATCGGGATGGTTCTGGCTGAATGTCTTGAGCTGGAAATCATAGGGGCGGGTGCGCTGGCGGTTGTCGGTCGCCGGCGGATTGTCGGTCAGCGCCGGATCGAACATGCCGTGGTTCAGCGCGTCAAACCGGAACCCGTCGACCCCGCGATCAAGCCAGAACCGCACGACATCGAGCAGCGCATCCTGTACCGCGGGCAGATGGAGATTGAGCTGCGGCTGCTCTTTGAGAAACTGGTGGTAATAATATTGGCGGCGGCGCGCATCCCAGGTCCAGGCGGGGCCGCCAAACACCGATTGCCAGTTGTTGGGCGGGGTGCCGTCGGGCTTTGCATCGGCCCAGACATACCAATCGGCATGCGCGGCCTTGCGGCCCGAACGGCTGTCTCCAAACCAGGCGTGGCGATCGGACGTGTGCGCAAACACCAGATCGATCGTGACTTTCAGCCCCAGATCGTGCGCGCGCGCGATCAGCGCATCAAAATCGGCCAGCGTGCCAAAGGTGGGATCGACATCGCGGTAATCCGCCACGTCATAGCCGTAATCGGCCATCGGGCTGGTGAAAAACGGCGAAATCCACACCGCATCCACACCCAGCCGCGCCACGTGATCAAGATGCGCGGTGATCCCCGGCAGATCGCCGATCCCGTCGCCATTGCTGTCGGCAAAGCTGCGCGGATAGATCTGGTAGATCGTCGCGCCGCGCCACCATTCGTGGCCGGCGGCCGCTGCGGGGCGTTCGCACGGTGCCGGTTCGACCATAATCGGGTTCGCCTTGGTCATTTCCGGGCCTCGCAAATCCCATAGCCCAGCGCGGGCAGGTCCAGATGCACAGTGCCCGGCGCGCTGGCAAGCCCGGGGCAGGTGCCGGCCAGCGCATGCAACTGCGTGGTGGCACTATCGACTTCCACATTGACCGACAGCGGAGTCTGCGCGGTATTGAACGCAACCAGGACTTCATGACCATCATCCGGGTCAATCCGTGAAATGGCGAAGAGCCCCGGCATTGCCGATCGGGCGCGCACGATCTGCCGCCCGCGGCGCAGCGCCGGGGTGGCGCTGCGCACCCGCGCCAGATCGGCAATGGTGCGGAACAGCGGATGATCGGTGCCGAAATGCGCGGTGGCGGTGGTTTCGGCGCTGCCGATCAGCCGCTCGGCATTGTAGCTCGGCACGCGCGATCCGAACTGGTCTTCGCGCGCGGCCTGGTCATCGCCGGTGGAGGGAAAACCCTGTTCATCTCCGGCATAGATCGATGGCACCCCGCGCAACGTCATCAGCATTGCATGCGCGAGCGTGACCCGCGCCAGCACCTCGTCATCGCCGGCCTGGGGCAGCGCCTTGCGCACGAACCAGCCGATCCGGCCGTTGTCGTGGTTTGAAACGAACGTCACCTGCTGGCGGGCCGCATCTTCGCCGCCGGCATAGAGCGGATCGATCATGAACAGATTGTCCAGCTTGTCGGTGCCGGTCTTGCCGCTGACCGCGTCGATCACGGCAAACCGGAAACCGAAATCGATTGTCGCCGGGTAATCGGCAACATGGGTAAACCGCGCCTGGTATTGCGCATTGTCGGCGCCGCCGCCCACTTCGCCGAAAATCGCGAAATGGGGCAGGCCTTCGGCGCGGGCAACGCGCTGGATCGCCGGGATGAACGCGCGCCAGAATGCCGGATCGACGTGCTTTGCCGTATCCACGCGAAACCCGTCAACGTGATAGCGGCGCACCCAGTCGGCATAGATGTCGATCATGCCACGCACCACGCGCGGGTGCTCGGTCATCACATCGTCCAGCCCGCCGAAGTCACCCATTGTCGAATCTTCGCCGGTGAACGTCGTGTTGCCGCGGTTGTGGTAATAGATCGGATTGTTGAGCCAATCGGGCACTTTCAGATGCGCGTCGGCAGGATCGACCACCGGGGTATAGGCATAATCGGGGCGGGTGAGGTGGGCAAAATTGGCCTCTGTCGCCACGCCATCGCCGGCAAACCCGGGATTGATGGGGTCGCCCGCCACGCCGCCATGCCGCTGATAGGGATAATCGGCGCGCGATCGATAGGGGCAGGTCGTTGCCGGGCATTCTGCATAATGGATCACGTCGGCGGTGTGGTTGATGACGATGTCCATATAGATTTTCAGCCCGCGCGCGTGGGCGGCGGATACCAGCCGGGCAAAATCGGCATTGCTGCCGAAATGCGGATCAACCTGGGTGAAATCGGTGATCCAGTATCCGTGGTATCCCGCCGATTCCCTGCCCGGGGCGCCCTGCACGGCGCGGTTTTTCATCACCGGGGCCACCCAGATCGCGGTTGCGCCCAGCGCCTTGATGTAATCGAGCCGGCGGATGATCCCGGCAAAATCGCCGCCGTGGTAAAACGCGCGGTCGGTCGGATCATAGCCGGTGTGCAGCCGGTCGCCGATCAGGCCGCCCATATCGTTCGCCGGATCGCCATTGTCGAACCGGTCGGGCAGCAGGAAATAGACCACTTCATCTTCGGCCGGGCGCGCCGCCACGGCATCTGCCGCAGGCGCAGGCGCCGCAAATGCCGGCCAGTCGGAAAGGCCCAGCGCCATCGCGCAGATCGCCGCCGCGACCTGCATGGCGCCCCTGGCGGAACGACCGCCACGCCGCCGGACGGTCCCGGCGACGTGCCCCGATGCTTGTTTCGGCACGATATCTCCCTTTGCTTTTGCCCCTTGTGCCACCGGCTTGGCCGATCGGGCACAAGAATACGTATACCCGTGTGACGGGCCTGCCGCCTGCTGCCTGCCGCGCCGATTGCCATTGCAGCATGACCACACTAGCGTGCAAAAAATCATGCAAACCAACGTTGATAGCCCCCGTCATCCCGATGCTTTGCGATCGATCGTGATCGTCGGCGGCGGATCGGCCGGATGGATGACCGCAGCCGCGCTCGCCAATGCCCTGGCCAGTTCGTCAGGGTGCAGCATTCCGGTCACGCTGGTTGAATCCGATGCGATCGGCACGGTCGGCGTGGGTGAGGCAACGATTCCCCCGATCAAGGCGTTCAATGCGCGGCTGGGCATCGATGAGGCCGATTTTGTGCGCGCCACGCGCGGCAGTTTCAAGCTGGGCATCGAATTCGTCGGCTGGGGCGCCGCAGACACGCGCTATTTTCACCCATTCGGATCGTATGGCGCAGATTTTGACCGTGTGGCGCTGCACCACTGGTGGCTGCGCGAACATGCCGCAGGCAACCCCGTGCCGTTCGATGACTATTCGATGTGCTGGGCACTGGCGCGCGAAAACCGGTTTGGCCCGCCGGTGGACAATGCCCGCGATGTGCGATCCACCCATGCCTATGCCTATCATTTCGATGCCGGGCTCTATGCCGCGACGTTGCGGAACTATGCCGAAGCGCGCGGCGTGCAGCGGGTGGAGGGCCGCATCGCGCATGTTGGCCGCGATGGCGAAACCGGGCACCTGACCCATGTCACGATGGATGACGGGCGCACGGTGGCGGGCGATTTCTTTGTGGATTGTTCGGGTTTTGCCGGGCTGCTGATCGAACGCACGCTGGATGCGGGGTTTGAAAGCTGGGCGCACTGGCTGCCCTGCGACAGCGCGGTGGCGATGCCCACTGCGAATGCCGCACCGATCACGCCCTATACCCGTTCCACCGCGCATGCTGCGGGCTGGCAATGGCGCATTCCGCTGCAGCATCGGCAGGGCAATGGCCATGTCTATTGCTCCGCCGCGATCAGCGATGACGAAGCGGTGGCGGTGCTGCGCGCCCATGTGGAAAGCGCGGCGATCGCCGATCCGCGCGTGATCCGCTTTACCGCCGGGCGCCGCCGCAAATCATGGGTGGGCAATTGCGTGGCGATCGGCCTTGCCTCCGGGTTTCTGGAACCGCTGGAATCGACCAGCCTGCATCTGATCCAGACCGCGGTCGAACGGCTGCTGCTGGTGCTGCCCGATCGCAATCACGATCCGCTCAATGCCGAGGAATTCAACCGCGCCACCGCGGCCGAATATGAACGCATCCGCGATTTCATCATCCTGCACTATCACGCCAATACCCGGCCCGAACCGTTCTGGCAGCAATGCGCCGCAACGCCGGTGCCCGATGAGCTGGCCTACAAATTGCGTCACTGGATGGGTTCCGGCCGGCTGGTTGCACCGCAGGACGAATTGTTCCGCAATCCAAGCTGGCTGGCAGTCTATATCGGGCAGGGGCTGGTGCCCGATCGGTGGGACGCGATGGCCGATGCGCGCGCCGGCGTGGTCGATGCCCCGGCGCAATTGGGCAAACTGCGCAACCTGATGCGCGCGGCGGCGGCAACGTTCCCCACGCACGATCAGGTGCTGGCGCGGCTGGCCCCGGCATCCTGACCGCAGCCACCATGGAGCCCGCCTGCCGCATCGAACTGATCGGCGCCGAACGGCAGCCGGTGATCGTGATCGACGGGTTCGTGCCCGATCCGGCGGCGCTGCGCGCGCGGGCAGAGGCGCTGGCCTATCGCCCGATGGGGCCGCATTATCCGGGGCTGCGTGCCGAAGTGGCGCGCGATGATGTGGCCGCGTTTTTGGTGCCGGTGCTGGATCTGATCACCGAAACCTTTGGCCTGCGCGGTGTGCCGGGGGTGATTTCGGCCGGCTATTCGATTGTTACCACGCCGCCATCGGCGCTCACCCCGATCCAGCGCATTCCGCATATCGACGGGCTGGAGCCGGAACGGATTGCGCTGCTGCATTTCCTGTCGCGAGCAGACCAGGGCGGCACCGCGTTCTATCGCCATCGCAGCACCGGGTTTGAAACCATCGATGCGGCGCGGCACCCGGTCTATGATGCCGCGCTGCACCGCGATGTTGCGCAGCATGGCCTGCCCGCTCCGGACTATATCGGCGGTGACACGCCGATCTATGAACGCATCGCCCGGTTTGATGCCGTGCCCAATCGCGCGCTGATCTATCGCAGCCACGCGCTCCATTGCGCCGATCTGCCACCCGATCTGGACCTGACGCCCGATCCGCGCGTGGCACGGTTGACAGTGAACACGTTCCTGATGGGCCCGCGCGTGTAAATCAGGCGGCGCAATGCCGGGCGATATAGGCGGCATGGTCGGGCATGGCCGAAACCTGACGCTGGATCACTTGCCGCATCAGCGCGAGCAGTTCTCGCACTTCGCCCGGTTCGCGCGCATCGGCCAGGGGGTGATACCCCTGCGGCATCAGCCCCTGGCCAACCATGACCTGCAACCAGCCGACTTCGGCAAAGAGTTCTTCGTTGAACCGGGTAATGCGGCCGTTTGCACGAAACAGGTCCAGCTTTTCGGTCAGGCTGTCGGGCACGGGCATCGCGGCGCATTCGCGCCAGAACGGTTCGTCGCGTGCATTGAGGTGATAGTGCAGGATGATGAAATCGCGCACGCGTTCCCATTCGAACACGGTTTCAGCGTTATAGGCGGCGCGGTCCGCGGGCTGGATCGGGCCCTGCGGCAAATAGCGGATCACCCGCTCCACTGCCGACTGCACCAGATGGATGCTGGTCGATTCAAGCGGCTCCAGAAAGCCGGCAGCAAGCCCCAGCGCGACGACATTGTGATTCCAGAATGCGCGCCGGCGCCCGGTGGCAAAGCGGATCGGGCGCGGATCAGCCAGTGCCTTGCCATCCAGATTGTCGAGCAGCACGCGCGCCGCTTCGTCATCGCTGGTGTATGCAGAGCAATAGACATGGCCATTGCCGGTGCGATGCTGCAACGGAATGCGCCATTGCCAGCCGGCACCCTGCGCGGTGGATCGGGTATAAGGCGTTAACGGCGTGGCCGAGGCGCAGGGCACCGCGAGCGCGCGATCGCAGGGCAGCCAATGCGTCCAGTCTTCGTATCCGGTGCCCAGCGCGCCCTCGATCAGCAGCCCGCGAAACCCCGAACAGTCGATGAACACGTCGCCCGCGATCACCTGCCCGTCGGCCAGCGTCACGCTGCGCACATCGCCGCTTTCACCATCGCGTTCCACCGAAACGATGCGCCCTTCCACCCGGTTTACCCCGCGCGGTTCGGCCCAGCTGCGCAAATGGCGCGAAAACAGCGATGCATCGAAGTGAAAGGCATAGGGCAGATCGGTGCCGCCGGCCGCCGGTTTGTCAAACCGGTTGGTCCAGCCGGCCTGGGCATTGGGGGCATAGGCATCGAGCGGCGCGGTTTCGCCCAGATGCTGCCCGCGCAGCCAGAAATGGTGAAACGCGATTGGCCCGGTGGCGCGTCCGACACCACCGAATGCATGCATGTAGCGGCTGTCGGCACGGCCCCAGCCGGCAAATTCGATGCCGAGTTTATAAGTCGCCCCGGTGGCGCGCATGAATGCCGCTTCGTCCAGCCCGAGCGCCGCGTTGAGCAGGCGGATCTGCGGAATGGTTGCTTCGCCCACCCCGACAATGCCGATTTCATCGGATTCGATCAGCGTGATGGCATGGCGCTGCGCCGGCAGAAACCGCGCCAGCGATGCCGCGGCGATCCACCCGGCGGTGCCGCCACCCACGATCACGATTTTCTGGGGCACAATTTTCTGGGGCTGAATTTCGGTCATGCCTATACCGGATACCAGACGGCCGCAGACTGGCAAAGCCAGACCACGGCCGAACGGGTCGAGGGAACCTGTGTTTTAGCGCCGCACCTTGCCAACTTCACCACCCCGGCCAAGTCCGGGGTGACGACGGGGGAGGGTGGTGTTCCCGCCCCCGTCGTTTTCAAAGCGCGGCTAATCAGAACTTGAACGTCGCCCCGGCCAGATAGGACGAACCGTACTGGTCGCGGATGTTGATCTGGTTTGGATCGTTGTTCACATAAGACAGCGTCTTGGCATTGGTCAGGTTGTGGCCCTGGATATAGATCGACAGACCGTTGAGCGGGCCCGACTTGAAGTCATAGCCGACTTGCGCGTCCAGCGTCGATTGCGCCTTGGTCTCGTTCGCATAGACCTGCGCGCTGAACAGCTGGTAATCGCCCAGATACTGGCCACGATGGGTGAACGAGGCGCGGGCGTTGAAGCCATACTTTTCAAAGTAGATCTGCGCCTGGAACACATCCTTTGAAAGACCCGGCAGCGTGATCGTGTGCCCATTGGAAAACTTGATCTTGCTTGTCGTGTTCGCATAGTTCGCGATCACGCCAAACCCGTCAAGCGCAGGGGTCAGCACCTTCAGCGGAAGCACGCCGCTGATTTCAAAGCCATAGACATCGCCCGAGCCATCGTTGGTCGGCGCGGTGGCATAGCCCAGCGTGGTATATCCCGATCCGGTCAGCTGGTCCGGGTTGGTCACCAGCGCCTGATAGGCGCTGAAGTCATAGATATAGGTGGTGGTCGACGTGGGGCCATCGCTGTTGACGTTGCCGGTGTTCAGCTTCTGGTTCTGCGTCGCAAAGTTGCTGATGTGCTTGTAATACCCGGCCAGCGCGATCTTGCCCTGATCGTGGGCAAAGAATTTTTCCACGCCCAGGTCGACGTTGTCGGAGAAATAAGGCCGGATCAGCGGGTTGCCGCCGTTGCCATTGATCAGCGGGGTCTTGCCGCCGATCTGCGGCACGTCGGTGCAGCCCTTTGCCGCGCCGCAGTAATTGACCGAGAACGAGGCGTTTTCATTGTCCAGCTTGGCCCGGGCGATGGAGCGGCTGGCGCCGAACCGGATGAAAGTTGCCGGAGCAACTTCAAAGCTGGTGTTCAGGCTGGGCAGGAAATAATTGTAATTGGTCGACAGGTGATTGGTGCTCAACTGGTCGCCCGGCAGAATGCTGAAGCCATCCGAACCCTGGTTGGTGTGGATGAACTGCGCGCCGATGTTGCCGCGGATGCGCACGCTGCCGGCGATGCTGTCGACATTGAGCTGGGCATAGCCGGTCAGGATGCGTTCGCGCACCGTCCAGTCACGCGACGAGTTGCTGGCATTCGACTGCGGAGCAACCCGTTCGAGCGCCTGCGCCGCCAGAATGTTGACCGCGATGATGTTGGTGCCGGTCACGCCATAGGGCGAAACCGAGCCGGTGACGATCGATTGCGGAATGGCAACGCTGTTTGCGCCGCCACCCAGACCCGGCCAGGGGCCGCAATTGCCAACCGTGCTGGTGCCAGGCGCGCCGGGCAGGCAGATGAAATAGCCCGAATAGTTTGAGGCCTTCTTTTCATCCGAATAGTTCGCGCCGGCTTCCCAGCTTTTGAAGAAGCCGCCACCCAGGCTGCCGTCGAGTTCGGCGCGCAGGCCCTTGATGGTGTCGGTGAAATCGGGAACGTTGTTGAACCCGGTCTGGCCCCAGCCCTGCGGGTCGGTCAGCGAAACCGTGCCCGGATCGGCATAATTCACGCCCGAAATGGCCGCCGCATAGCTGCCGTCGGGCTGGCGCGTGATCGTGGCGAGCGCGCGGTTGGTGGCATTGAGGTTCTGGTGCGAAATCCCGCCATAGATTTCATAGGTATTGTCGTGGCGGTGCGCGTGCGAATAATTGGCATCGAGGTTGAGCTTGACGCTGTCGCTCAGCCTGACCTTGGTGTTCCAGCCGATGGCCACCGTGTCTGCGTCCGACGTGTTGAAATCGTTGCGCAGCACCGGATTGACCAGCCACTGTTCCGACTGGACATAGTTGTTGGTGGCGGTTTCGGTGCCGGGCACCTGGCTGTCATGGCTCCAGCCGGCCAGTGGCATTTCCCAGCCACGCGAATATTCGCGCGATTTCGACTGGGTATAGAGCGCATCGACCGACATTTCGAACGCATCGCTGGGGCGATAGACCACATGGCCAAAGCCGGTCTGGCGATAGAGCGTGTTGGTGTTGGCATAGTTCTGGATGTCGTCAGGGCCGATATTGCCCGCCGCATCAGGATTGCTGGCCGTGTAATAGTTGCCCTGGCCACCGCCGGTTGCCCAGTGATAGTCCTGCGTCGGGTCCTTGATCGCCGAAAAGCCCAGCGACACGCCGATGGTGTTGTCGGCAAACTTGTCGATATAGACCGCGGTAACCTTGTACCCCTTGTTCGAGCCTTCGGGGTTCAGCGATTTGTACTGGCCAATCTGGCCCTGCACGTTGATGCTGATCGATTTCTTGACCTTGAGCGGATCATAGGTCTTCAGGTCGACCGTCCCGGCAAGGCCGGCGTTCAACAAGTCGGCCGAAGGCGTCTTGATGACGTCGATTTCCTGGAAAAGGTCGCCCGGATACTGGCCATAGTCAAACCGGCGGTTGTCATCGACCGTGGCGATCAGGCGGCCATTGAGCGTGGCGGTGGTGTAGTCCGGACCGAAGCCGCGGATCGACAGGTACTTGGCGCGGCCGGCCGATTGCTGCACGGCAAGGCCTGGCAGGCGCGACAGCGCATCGGCAATCGAAACATCGGGCAGCTTGCCCACGTCTTCGGCCGAAATCGCTTCAACCACCGAAACCGACAATTCCTTGATGCGGTTGGCGTTGGTGATCGACCGGGCATAACCGCTGACGACGATGGCTTCGCCTTCGCTCGCGGCGGGCTTGGCCGGTGCTGCCGGGGCGGTTTGGGCCATCGCTGGCGCCACGCCGGCCACAGCCAGTGCCGCCACGCCGGATTTCAGCCCGGATTTCACAAATGTCTTGAACGCCGCAGACGCGCCAGTGCTCTGGTACCGCTTCATCATGTCACCCTCCCTGCCGGTGCGCTTGGCGCATCTCGGTGATAGAACCCGACGCGACCTTCGCAGCCCCCCTGGGATGCGCACCTGCCGCGTTACCGTGGCTGCGCTTTTGCGCCGGACAGGCCCTGCTGGTAAAGAATGCGACATACGTATGTCAGGCATGGGCCGGCGCGCAGGTCCGTTGACCGGCCAGGCACAGCCATCAGGCAGTTGCGCACCGATTGCACGAACTGGCCCTTTCGGCGCGCCATCAGGGGTGCTAATCACGGCAAAACAAGAGAAACCGACCGGAGGAGGATCACGCGGCCATGAGCTTCAAGCCGACGTCATTCGACATTGCCCAACGCGCCGGGGTGTCACAGCCCACAGTGTCGCGCGCGCTGCGCGGGCACCCTTCGGTAAGCGAGGCGACACGGCTGCGGATCGAGGCGATTGCCGCGCAGATGAATTACGCGGTCGATCGCAATGCCTCGCGGCTGCGATCGCGCACCACGAACACGCTGGCGCTGCTGTTTTTCGAAGACCCGACGCCCGATGATTCGCACATCAATCCGTTTTTCCTTGCCATGCTCGGCTCGATCGCGCGGACTTGCGCGCAGCGTGGGTATGACCTGCTCACCTCGTTCCAGCAGTTTTCGCGCAGCATGCATGTCGATTACGAATATAGCCGCAAGGCCGACGGGATCATGCTGCTGGGCTATGGCGATTACGAAACCTATCGCGAACGGCTGCACCAGCTGGAAAACGAAGGCACGCGCTATGTCCGCTGGGGCTCTGTCACCGCCGATGCACCGGGCGCGACAATCGGGTGCGACAACCGGCTGGGCGGCATGCTGGCGGCGCGCCACCTCATCGCCATGGGCTATCGCCGCATTGCGTTCCTGGGTGAAGCATCGAGCCACGCGCCCGAAATCGACGATCGCTGGCGCGGCGCCTGCGATGCCATGATCGAGGCGGGGATCACCCCCGATCCCGATCTGGTGGTCAGCGCGGTGACCACCGACGTGGCCGGCTATGCCGCCGCGCGCACGTTGCTGGCCCGGGGCAAGCCGTTTGACGCGGTGTTTGCCGCCTGTGACCTGATCGCGATCGGCGCGATGCGCGCCTTTGAAGAGGCGGGGCTGTCCATTCCTGGCGATGTCGGGCTGGTGGGGTTTGATGATATTCCGCTGGCCGCGTTCACCCATCCGCCGCTGACCACCGTGGCGCAGGATGCCACGCGCGCCGGCGCCGCGCTGGTCGAAGGGCTGATCGCGCAAATCCGGGGCGAAGACATTGCCACCACCGTGCTGCCGCCCCGGCTGGTGGTCCGCCAATCGGCAAAGCGCGCGGGCTGATCCCCGGCCGATGCCCGCGTAGTATTCGTATGCAGCGCGGTTGTTGGGCGCAAAGCCGCGTGCTTCACCCCCGGGGCCATGGCATGCCACGGTGCAAGCGGCCCGGATGCGACAACAAGGGCCAACGGGGAGAGTAAGCGCATGGAAAAGCCGCGGCGGTCGTTTTTCGGTCTGTGCCGCATCAGCGTGGGCTTTTTCGGCATCCAGATCGGCTTTGCGCTGCAAAACGCCAATATGAGCCGGGTGTTCCAGTCGCTGGGCAGCAGTGTCGATGATCTTTCGGCGCTGTGGGTGGCCGCGCCGTTGACCGGATTGCTGGTCCAGCCGGTGATCGGGCACTTGTCGGATCGCACGTGGCTGGGGCGGTTTGGCCGGCGGCGGCCCTATTTTCTGGCCGGTGCAGTGCTCGCGGCGCTGGCGCTGGTCGGCATGCCCCGGGCGCACGGGTTGTTGGGCGCGGCGCTGTTGCTGTGGATGCTCGATGCCAGCATCAATGTTGCGATGGAACCGTTCCGCGCCTTTGTCGGTGACAGCCTGCGCAAGGACCAGCATGCCGCGGGCTATGCGGTGCAAACCGCGTTCATCGGCGCAGGCGCCGTGGTGGGCTCAATCTTTCCGTTTGTGCTCGCGCATTTCGGCGTGGCCAATGTGGCGGCGGCGGGTGGCATTCCCGAAACCGTGCGGATCAGCTTTTACGCCGGCGCCGCGGCGCTGATGATCGCGGTGCTGGCCACGGTGCTGGGCAATCGCGAATTTTCCCCCACCGAAATGGCCGGATTCGAAATGGCAGCATTCGGTGAAGCGGAAGTCCATGCCGCGCCGCAGGTCGATCTTGTCGCGCGGGGCTGGACACCCGGCCTGCGCTGGATCGCCGGCGGTCTGGCGGTGATCGCAAGCGTGGCGCAATTGCATCTGCAAAAAGAGGTCTATTTGCTGGGCGGGCTGCTTGCCGGTTATGGCGTGCTGTCGCTGGTCGCCTGGGCGCTGGCGCGGGCCGGGCGGCAGACCACGATGCTGGCCAGCATTGTCGGTGATTTTTCCGGCATGCCGGTGCTGATGAAGCGGCTGGCGCTGGTGCAGTTTTTCAGCTGGTCGGCGCTGTTCGTGATGTGGATCTATTCCACCCCGGTGGTGGCGCAGGCGTTCTATGGCACGTCCGATCCGGCCAGCGCCGGATACCAGGCGGCGGGCAACTGGGTGGGTGTGCTGTTCACCTGCTACAACGCGATTGCCGCGGTGTTTTCGCTGGCGCTGCTGCCGCGATTGGCGCGCGCGCTGGGCAACACGCGCGCGCATGCGCTGTGCCTGTTTGCCGGGGCGCTGGGCCTCGGCAGCTTTCTGGTGTTGCGCGATCCCAGCCTGCTGGTGCTCAGTGAAATCGGGGTGGGCATCGCCTGGGCCTCTATCCTGGGCATGCCCTATACGATCCTTGCCTCCAGCCTGCCGCCGGCAAAGCTGGGGGTTTATATGGGCCTGTTCAACGTGTTCATCGTCGTGCCGCAATTGCTGGTATCGACGGTGATGGGATCGATCCTGAAGCTCGCCTTTCCCGGACAGCCGGTGTGGACAATGGCGTTTGGCGCAGGCGCGCTGGTGATCGCGGCGGTCGCTTCGCTGCGCGTCAAGACTTCCGCTTGATCAGCGCAGAACGGGTGCACGACAGCACCTCTTCGCCGCGCTGGTTGGTCAGCCAATGGCGGAACACCACCAGGCCGGCCTTTGGCCGCGATTTGCTGGCGCGGGTTTCGATCACTTCGCTGTGGCAGGTCAGCGTGTCGCCGATGAAGGTCGGTTTGGGCGTGACCACTTTGTCAAATCCCAGATTGGCAACCAGCGTGCCCACTGTGGTGTCACCCACTGACAGCCCGATGCACAGCGCAAAGGTAAAGGTCGAATTGACGAGGATCTGACCGAACTCGCTGGCGCGTGCGGTTTCGGCATCGAGGTGCAGCGGCTGCAGATTGTGCGTCATCGCCGAAAACAGCAGGTTGTCGGTTTCGGTGACCGTCCGGCTGGGCTGGTGGGTGATCCGGATGCCCGGTTCCCACTCTTCGAAATAGCGTCCGGGCATCAGGCTTCGTCCTTTTCCACGCGGATCAGCAGGGCATCGGCGCCCACTTGCTGGCCGGCGCTGACCGGCAATTCGGCCACCACGCCCTCGATCGGGCTTTTGATCGCCTGTTCCATTTTCATGGCTTCGAGCGTCAGCAGCGTCTGCCCTTTGCCTACGCGTTCGCCCGCGGCCACCATCACCGCCGTCACCAGCCCGGGCATCGGTGCGTGCACGGCGCCCGCGCCCTCTTCGTCCCCGATACCGGCAGGCCGCCATGGCTGGATCAGCCAGGTGGCGCCCTGTTCGCTGGCAAGATAGCCGCGCGGATGACCCTGAACCGAAGACCCTGTTTTGTAACAAGGCGTTACGGCACGCACTTGCTCCCCATCGTCAAGTCGTACGATCACCGGAGCTGGCGCAGCATTCAGCCGCCAGCCCGGCAGATGCGGGGGTGGCCCGGCCTTGGCCGCGGCACAGACACGCGCGGCCACGTCCTGCAACAAGGCCTCGCCCGGAGCGACCCGCGCCGCCCAGGCATCGCCGCGCTGGCCGACCAGCCCGGTATCGATCCGCCCGGCGATAACATCGCCATCGGCCAGCGCGCGGGTCAGAAACGGCGCATTGGTGCGCACCGGCCAGCATTGCACCGCTGCCGCCATCTGCGCGAGCCCGGCAAAGGCCGCCGTGCGCGTCGGCGCGTGGTGGATCAGCTTTGCCAGCATCGGATCGTAATAGGGGCTGACCCTGTCACCTTCGGCCACGCCGCTGTCGACCCGGCCGGATTGCGGCAGGCGCAAGTGCTCGATCGGCCCGACGCTTGGCAAAAACCCTGCTGCGGGGTCTTCGGCATAGAGCCGCGCCTCTACTGCGTGGCCGTTCAGCGTGATCCGGTCCTGCGTCAGCGGGATCGGTTCGCCGGCCGCCACGCGCAATTGCCATTCCACCAGATCGATGCCCGTAACGGCCTCGGTCACCGGATGTTCCACTTGCAGCCGCGTGTTCATTTCCATGAACCAGATGCGATCGGCGCTTAGCGGCCCCGACCCGTCGGCGATGAATTCGATCGTGCCCGCCCCGCGATAGGCGACCGCCTGTGCCGCGCGCACGGCTGCGGCGCACAGGGCAGCGCGGGTTTCGGCATTCATGCCCGGCGCCGGCGCTTCTTCGATCACTTTCTGGTGGCGGCGCTGGAGCGAACAATCGCGTTCGAACAGATGGACCACGTTGCCATGGGCATCGCCAAACACCTGCACCTCGATATGGCGCGGGCTGGAAATGTATTTTTCGATCAGCACATGGGCATTGCCGAACGAACTCGCCGCCTCGCGCTGGCACGATGCCAGCGCATCGGCAAATTGCGCGGGATCTTCGACCAGCCGCATGCCTTTGCCGCCGCCGCCCGCCACGGCCTTGATCAACACCGGATAGCCGATCTGCGCCGCTTCGCCCGCCAGAACCGCCGGGTCCTGGTTTTCGCCGATGTATCCGGGCGTTACCGGCACACCCGCCTTGGCCATCAGCCGCTTGGCCGCGTCCTTCAGCCCCATCGCGGTGATGCTGGCGGGATCGGGGCCGACCCAGATCAGGCCGGCATCGATCACGTTTTGCGCAAAGGCGGCATTTTCCGACAGAAAGCCATAGCCGGGGTGGATCGCCTGCGCGCCGCTTTCGCGCGCGGCGGCGATGATGCGTTCGCCCACCAGATAGGATTCGCGCGCCGGTGCCGGGCCGATCGCAACCGCCGCATCGGCCAGCCGCACATGCAGCGCGCCGGCATCGGCCGCGGAATGGACCGCCACGGTGCGAATGCCCATCGCCCGCGCCGTGCGGATCACGCGGCAGGCGATTTCGCCGCGATTGGCGATCAGCAGGGTTTCGATCATCGCCACACCTACATCCGGAACACGCCGAAGCGCGGCTGGTCGGGAAAGGGCGCCTCAAGCGCGGCGGCGAGCGACAGGCCGATCACGTCGCGCGTCTGCGCCGGATCGATGATACCGTCATCCCACAGCCGGGCGGAGGCGAAATAGGGGTTGCCTTCGTCTTCGAACCGCGTGCGGATCGGCGCCTTGAAGGCTTCGGCCTCATCCGCGCTCCACGACGCGGCATCGCGGTGGACGGTCGCCAGCACGCTGGCCGCCTGTTCGCCGCCCATCACCGAAATCCGCGCATTGGGCCAGGTGAACAGAAACCGCGGGTCATAGGCGCGGCCGCACATGCCGTAATTGCCCGCGCCAAACGATCCGCCGATCAGCACGGTGATTTTGGGCACATTGGCGGTGGCGACCGCAGTCACCAGCTTGGCACCATGGCGCGCAATCCCTTCGGCCTCGGCCTTGCCGCCGACCATGAAGCCGGTGATGTTCTGCAGAAACAGCAGCGGAATGCGCCGTTGGCAAGCCAGCTCGATGAAATGCGAACCCTTTGTTGCGCTTTCGGAAAACAGCACGCCGTTGTTGGCCAGGATCGCCACCGGCAGTCCGTGCACATGGGCAAAGCCGCAGACCAGCGTGGTGCCGTACAAGGCCTTGAATTCATGAAATTCGCTGCCATCGACCAGCCGCGCGATGATCTCGCGCGCGTCCATCGCCCCGCGCAAGTCTTCGGGGATCAGGCTATAGAGATCATCTGCCGGGTATAGCGGGTCGGCCGGTTCGCGGCGGTTGACCGGTGCAGTGTGGGGCGGGGGCAGAGTGCTGACAATATCGCGCAGGATCGCGATGGCGTGGTCATCGCTGGCGGCCAGATGATCGACCACGCCCGATTTGCGCGCATGCAAGTCTCCGCCGCCCAGCGCTTCGGCGGTGATGTCTTCGCCGGTCGCGGCCTTGACCAGCGGTGGCCCGGCCAGAAAGATCGTGCCCTGGTTGCGCACGATCACCGTTTCATCGCTCATCGCCGGAACATAGGCGCCGCCCGCGGTGCAACTGCCCATCACGCAGGCGATCTGGGCAATGCCTTGCGCCGACATCTGCGCCTGGTTGAAAAAGATCCGCCCGAAATGATCGCGATCGGGAAAGACTTCGGCCTGGTGCGGCAGATTGGCGCCGCCGGAATCGACCAGATAAAGGCACGGCAGGCGGTTTTCGGCGGCGATTGCCTGCGCGCGCAGATGCTTTTTCACCGTCATCGGGTAATAAGTGCCGCCCTTTACCGTGGCGTCATTGGCCACGATCATCACCTGGCGCCCGGCCACGCGGCCGATCGCGGTGATCAGCCCGGCGCCGGGCACGTCATCGTCATAAAGGCCGAACGCGGCCAGTTGCCCCAGTTCGAGCAGCGGCGAGCCGGGATCGAGCAGCCGCTCCACCCGGTCGCGCGGCAGCAGCTTGCCCCGCGCGGTGTGCCGGTCGCGCGCGCGTGTGCCGCCGCCGGCCGCCACGGTGGCCACGCGGTCGTGCAATTGCGCGACAAGCGCCCGATTGTGGGCATCGCGCGCCTGCGCCTCGGGCGAAAGCCGGTCGAGCGCAGTGGGCAGCACCGGCGCACTCACAACCCGATCCTCCCCGAGCCGGGGAGGGGGACCAGCGAAGCTGGTGGAGGGGCCTTTCCCCGCAGCGCGGCATTGCGAGGGTGGTTTGCCGGGGCCTGGCCCCTCCACCATGCTGCGCATGGTCCCGCTCCACGGTTCGGGGAGGATGTTCCGGGGGCGGTCATCCGCGGGCGCCGATCAGTTCGCGGCCGATCAGCATGCGACGGATTTCGTTGGTGCCGGCGCCGATATCGAGCAGCTTGGCATCGCGCAGATAGCGTTCGACCGGCCAATCGGTGGTATAGCCGGCGCCGCCCAGCGCCTGGATCGCTTCGCCCGCGGCGCGGAATGCGTTTTCGCTGGCCAGCAGGATCGCGCCGGCGGCGTCAAACCGCGTGGTCTGGCCCTTGTCGCAGGCGCGCGCCACGGCATAGACATAGGCCCGCGCCGATTGCAGCGAAACATACATGTCGGCAATTTTGGCCTGAATCAGCTGGAACGATCCGATCGGCTGACCAAACTGGCGGCGGTCGCGCACATAGGGGATCACGGTATCAAGGCAGGCCTGGATGATCCCGGTCTGGATGCCGGCCAGCACCACCCGTTCATAATCGAGCCCGCTCATCAGCACGCCCACCCCGCCGTGCAGCGGGCCCATCACCTGGTCTTCGGACACGAAACAATCGTTGAACACCAGTTCGGCAGTGGGCGATCCGCGCATGCCCATCTTTTTGATTTTCTGCCCGATCGAAAATCCGGGAAAGTCCTTTTCGATCAGGAATGCGGTGATCCCGCGCGATCCGGCATCGGGCCCGGTCTTGGCATAGACCACCAGAGTATCGGCCTCCGACGCGTTGGTGATCCAGTATTTGGTGCCGTTCAGCCGATAGCCGCCGGGCACCGCATCGGCGCGCAGTTTCATGCCGACAACATCGCTGCCGGCGCCGGCCTCCGACATGGCGAGCGAACCGACATGATCGCCGCTGATCAGCCCGGGCAGATATTTCGCCTTTTGCTCCGGATTGCCCCAGCGGCGGATCTGATTGACGCACAAATTGGAATGCGCGCCATAGGACAGGCCGACCCCGGCGCTGGCGCGGCTGATTTCCTCCACCGCGATCACGTGGTCGAGATAGCCCAGCCCCAATCCGCCGTCGGCCTCGTCCACGGTCAGCCCGTGCAGCCCCAGCGCGCCCATTGCCGGCCACAATTCGCGCGGGAAACGGTCTTCGGCATCGATCGCCGCGGCAATCGGGGCAATGCGGTCATCGGCAAAGCGCGCGATGCTGTCGCGCAGCATCATGGTCTGTTCGGACAGGCCGAAATCGAATTCCGGGGTGGCGCGCATGGCATCCTCTGGTTCTGCTTTGGCGCAGGATACGTCATGCGCCAACATATCGAAAATTGAAAATGGGCGCGCCTTCATATAGGTTTCATCTATGATAAAGCGCCATCACATTCGCCAGTTCCTTGCCGTGGCCGATGCCGGCAGCTTTGTGCAGGCGGCGGCGCGGCTGCGCATCACGCAGCCATCGCTATCGGCCGGGATTGCCGAACTGGAGCGGCTGGTCGGCACGCGGCTGTTTGTGCGCAACCGGCGGCTGGTGCGCCTGACCGAGGCGGGCGGCGCGTTTCTGGCGATTGCGCGCGATCTGGAACGGGCGTTTCGCGCCGCCGACGGGTTTGGCCGCGGCACTGCGCGCGATTGGCCGACGCTGCGCCTGGGGGTGATCCGCACGATTGCCGCGCCCTGGCTGGCGGCGGTGGTCACGCCTTTGCTCGATGCCCACGGGGTGGAACTGGTCGAAGGCAGCGACCATGAATTGCGTGCCGGGCTTTCCGGCGGGCGGATCGCCTGCGCCCTGACGCTGCTGCGCGAGGGAGAGGTGGGGACGGGGCCGGGGGTGGTGCCGGGGACGGGGGGACCAGCCGTGCGGCTGTGGGACGAAGCCTATTGCATGATGGTCGGCACCGGCCACCGGCTTGCGGGCGCGGGGCTGGTGGCGCCCGAGGATCTGGCCAGCGAAATCATGATCGCGCGCCGATCGTGCGAAGTGCTCGATGAAACCAGCCGGTTTTTCACCGCCGCCGGGGTTCGCCCGCGCTTTGCCCTGCGCAGTGAAAGCGATGAACGCTGCCTGGCGATGGTTGCCGCGGGGCTGGGCATCACCACCGCGCCGCAATCGCTGGCCATGGCCGGCACCACATCGATTGCGGTGGCGGGCTATGGCTTTCGCCGCAGCGTGGGCCTGCTTTGCGATCCGGCTTTGGCGCAGGAATGGCAGAAGGGGGATGGGCACGCGATGGTCGCAACGATTGCCGCAAGGCTGGCGCCACTCATTGCCACGCTGCCACGTCCTGGCGCCGATTTCGCAGGCAAGGCTTGCACTGCGCGGCCAAGTGGTGTTCGAAATGGGGAATGATTTTCCCCTGGCCGGGCGCCTGCGCCCGATTCCCGGCCATCAAACCCGGATCGATGCGATTTTTCTGCCGTGAACCCGAATGCCGCCCCCCCGATCCTGCCGGTCCCGAACGCTGAAGTGCCTGCGCAGGATCAACCGCGCCGCCTGTTTCTGAAACAGCTGGCGGGCGCGGGGGCCGTGGCGCTGGCCATGGCCGAAGGGCTGGGCGCTTTGCCAGAGGCCGCGCCGCGCGCGCAGGCGGCCGAATATGTCTCGCGCCGGCCGGCACCTGCCGATCGCCGTTTCACCAGCCCCGCGGTAGAGGCCGAAATCCGCCGCGTAGCCGGCTTGATCGCCGATCCTGAACTCGCCTGGGTCTATGCCAATTGTTATCCCAACACGCTCGATACCACGGTCGAGGTTGGCCTGGCAGGCGGGCGGCCCGATACGTTCATCCTGACAGGCGACATTCCGGCGATGTGGCTGCGCGACAGTTCGGCGCAAGTCTGGGGCTATCTGCACCTCGCCAAGGATGATGCCGCGCTGCAGCGGCTTTACCGCGGGCTGATCGGCCGGCATGCGCGGTCCATCCTGATCGATCCTTATGCCAATGCCTTTGCGCGCGATCCCGGGGCGAAATCGCCGTTGTGGTGGGTGGCGCAGGATGGCACGACGATGCGACCCGGTGTGGCCGAGCGCAAATGGGAAGTGGATTCGTTGTGCCACGTGGTGCGGCTGGCCTGGGGCTATTGGCGTGCCACGGGCGATGTGGCGCCGTTCGATGCCGAATGGCGCCGCGCCGCGCAGGCCATCGTGGCGACCTTTCGCACCGAACAGCGCAAGAACGGCACCAGCCCCTATCGCTTTTTGCGCAACACCACCAATCCGGCCGATACGCTGATGCTGAACGGCATGGGCGCGCCAACGCGCAAAGTCGGGCTGATCCATTCGATGTTCCGCCCGTCGGACGATGCCTGCGTCTATCCGTTCCTTGTCCCGGCCAACATCTTTGCGGTGCAGGCGCTGCGCTGGCTGGCGCAGATTGCGGGCACGGTGCTGCACGATGCCACGCTTGCCAACGATGCGCTGGCGCTCGCGGCCGAAGTGGAGGGCGCGCTGGCGCGCAACGGGCGGATCGGGGACGGGGCCAATGGCGTATGGGCCTATGAAGTCGATGGCTTTGGCAACGCGCTGTTCATGGACGATGCCAATGCGCCCAGCCTGTCGAGCCTGGCCTATCTCGGCTGCGTGCCGCGCAACGATCCGCTGTTTCGCCGTACCGAAGCGCGCTGCTGGAGCACGGCCAACCCCTATTTCTTTGCCCAGGGCGGGCACGAAGGCATTGGCGGGCCG
This sequence comes from uncultured Sphingomonadales bacterium, assembly GCA_903832325.1. Lineage (GTDB taxonomy): Bacteria > Pseudomonadota > Alphaproteobacteria > Sphingomonadales > Sphingomonadaceae > Novosphingobium. The sequence continues at coordinate 98,348 of CAILBC010000043.1, forward strand.
CATGTCGGGCTGGGGATGATCTGGCCGATGTCGCTGATGATCCACGCCATGACATCGGACGATCCGCGCATTGTCGCCACGTGCCTGGCCCAGCTGAAAACCAGCCACGGCGGCACCGGGTTCATGCACGAAGCGTTCGAGGCCGGAAATCCGACGCATTATACGCGGCCCTGGTTTGCCTGGGCCAACGGCCTGTTTGGTGAGCTGGTGATCGATCTGGCCGCGCGCATGCCGCGCGTGCTGGCGGTGCCACCGGCGCTCAGGCCGGGGTAACGCCAAGATCGGCCATGCCCGGCAGGCGATCGGTGGCGATGCGCGCGCGGCAGAAATCGGCAAAGGCCGTCGCCGCGCGGGTCTGGCGCCGCGAACGCGCGGTCAGGATGCCAAGCTGCATCGGGGCAAAGGCTTCGTCGAGCGCCAGATAGGCCAGCGGTCGGCCATTGGCGGCCACCCGCGCGGCCGGGCGCGCGGTCATCAGCGCATAGCCCAGCCCGCTGCCGACCATCGACCGGATCGTTTCGGGCTGGTCCGATCGTGCGGCGGGCCGCATCGGCAGGCCGGCGGCATCGAACAGCGCGCGAAAGGTATCGCGGCTGACCGGCATGTCGAGCAGGATGAACGGGTCGTCCGCCAGATCGGCCAGCGCCACGGTCCTGCGCCCGGCCAGGGGGTGATCGGCCGCCACAACGACATGCGTGGGCAATTCGGCCAGGCATTCGAACGCGATATCGTCGGCCGCTTGCGCATAGCTGAGCGCCAGATCGATCTCGCCCTTGCGCAACCGGGCCACCAGTTCGGCTTCATCGTGCTCCACCATGGTCAGATCGACCCCGGGGTTGGCGGCGGCAAACCCGGCGACCAGTTCGGGCAGGATCAGCGGCGACAGCGTGCGGAACGCGCCGATGCGCAAGGGCCCCACCACGCCGCCCGCCCCGCCGCCCGCCCCGCCGCCCGCCATGTCGCGCGCCAGATTGCCCAGATCATCGGCTGTGCGCAGCAAATCGCGCGCGGCGATCAGCAGTCGCTCGCCCGCCGGGGTGGGTGACAGGCCCTGTGCATGGTGGCGCACAAACAGTTGCACCCCGAATTCATCCTCCAGCGCGGCAATCGCGGCGGAAATCGATGGTTGCGAAATGTGCACGCGCCCGGCAGCGAGCGTGACGCTGCCGGCTTCACCCGCGGCGACGAAATAGGCCAGTTGTTTCAGCGTGAAGCGGGTCACAGATCGCCCGGCACGCCATAACTGGGCGCATCGGCCGGATCGAGCGCGCGGGTGACATAGGCGTCCATCTGCGGCTGCCACAGCGTCCACAACTTGCGCAAGCCCGCGATTGGCGCGTGATCGGCCCAATCGACACGCAAATCGACCAGCGGCCAGGGTTGATCCGCCACGATCAGCAGCCCGGCGGAATGGACCGGGCCCGCTTCGCCGCCGGCATCGAGCGCAGCCTCCAGCGCAAAGAGCAGCCGTTCGCCCAGGTGCGCGGCAGGGTCGGCGGCAAAGGCGGCGACCATCGCGGGCAGGACCTGGTCGCTGGCCAGCATGTTGCCCGCCGCCACGGCATCCCGGCCCGCACAATGCCCGTTGCGCCCCAGCGCGCGCGCGCCGCTGAACCCGGCCGGCGCGCCGCTCGTGCCGATCGCCGTCACTTGCCGCCACGGCGCATGATCGCCCGCCGCGCCCGCCAGCGCGGAAACGGCGGCATCGGCGGCAAACCCGCGCGCCATCAGATCAAGCCCCGATGGGCCAAGGCGCGGATCGGTCACGTTCTGCGTGGCCACCGCGCCCACCCCGGCGCGCGCATGGGCACAGCGCGCGGCCACGGCGGGGCTGGACGAAGACAGCGCCACACCGAACTGGCCGGTGCGCGCGCATCGCGCGACGATCGAAAAGGTCATGGTATCACCGCCGTCGCCTCGATTTCGACCAGCCATTCGGGCCGGGCGAGGGCGGACACGACAAGACCGGTGGAAACCGGAAACACGCCTTTCAGCCAGGCGCCCATTTCGCGATAGACATCTTCGCGATAGCGGATGTCGATCAGATAGACGACCACGCGGCACACGTGGGAAAGATCGCCGCCGGCCTCGGCCATCAGCAGCGCGATATTTTCCATCGCCTTGCGCGTCTGCAGCGTGGCATCGCCGATATGCAGGCTTTCGCGCGTATCAAGGTCCTGCGAAATCTGGCCGCGCACAAACACCGTGCGCCCGCTGGCGACAACCGCCTGGCACAGATCGTTGTCCAGTTTCTGTTCGGGATACGTTTCGCGCGTGTTGAACGGGCGGATGCGGGTGTGGACGGGCATGGGGGCTCCTCAGGCGGGGATCGGCGCGGTTTCGCGCGCGGCAATATGGTCGGCCAGCCAGGCGGCATCGTGCCACACGCCCCAGATGAACGCAGAGGCGCGGCGCGACAGTCCGGGAAGGCCCACAAAATGGAGGCCCGGAACCGCCGTGACGCCGCGTTCGTGGCGCGGGCTGCCATCGGGCTTGAACACGTCGCATTCGATCCAGCCATAATCCGACGCATAGCCGGTGGCCCACACGACCGAGGTTATGCCCGCCGCGGCCAGATCGAGCGTGATTGCCGGATCACTGACACAGGGCGGATCGGGGCGGATCACGTATGCTTCGGGTTCTTCGGGCAAATCCAGCCCTTCGCGCGCGACATAGGCGTCGGATTGGCGCAACGTGGCCAGGTAATCGGCGTCACCCGCCGCGATGTTCGCTTTCAGATCGTCGGAAAAGTGCAGGCGCCCATCGGCATAGGCGGTGGCGCGCCCCACCAGCGTGATGCCCGACGCCGCCAGTTCGCGAAAATCGACTGTCGCCCCGCCATGCGCCCCGCTGACCGCGATGGTCACGTGCGGGCCGCTGGTTTCCACCGGCTTTTCATCCCATTTGCCCAGCACGCCCAGCCACCAGACGAAATCGCGCCCGCGATAGCGGCGCGGCGGGCGGTTGTGTGGCCCCACCGCGAGCCAGGTCGGGCGGCCGGCGCGGTTCAGTTCATCGGCAATCTGCACGCCCGATGATCCCGCGCCGATCACCAGCACGCCGCCTGCGGGCAATTGTGCCGGATTGCGATAATCGGCCGAATGGATCTGCTCGAGCCCGGCGCTGTCGGGGATCAGCGGCGGGATGACCGGGGTGTGGAATGCGCCCGTTGCCACGATCACGTTGTGCGCGATGATCGTGTCACCGCCATCGGTTTCGGCCACGAACCGGCCATCGGCGGCGCGCGTCAGCCGGCGCACATCGACCCCGGTGCGGATCGGCGCGGCAAAATTTTCGGCATAGCGCACCAGATAATCCGCCACTTCCTCCTTGGGCGCGAACGCATCGGGCGCGGTGTGCGAAAACGTCTGGTTGGGAAAGCGGTCGTGCCAGGCCGGGCCATTGGCGACGAGCGAATCCCATCGGCGCGTGCGCCAGTGTTCGGCCACGCGCGCGCGCTCCACCACGATATGCGGCTGGCCCAGGCGGGTCAGATGCTCGCTGGCGGCAATGCCGGCCTGTCCGCCGCCAATCACCAGCGTTCCGGTTTCTTCGCTGCTCATGCCGCATCCTCAATCTAAGCCCCTCCCCTTAAGGGAAGGGGTTGGGGTGGGGCCTGTCCCCACGCGCCAACACTGCGCAATTCGGACGGCCCCCACCCCCGGCCCCTCCCCTGAAGGAGAGGGGGGAAGACGGGATTGCCCTTCCGCATTGGTCTACGCGCACGCCTGCATTTACAAAAGAACGAAAAATATCACGCTTGCATCGGAAAAGCCGATTCAACCCCCGCTTCCAGCCGCTCGATCAGCCGCAGCAGCATCGCATCGCAGCGCGCGAGCTGGTCTTCGGTCACGAATTCATCGGGTTTGTGCCCCTGGTCCATCGATCCCGGGCCGCAGATCACCGCAGGCACACCCAGCGTTTTTGCAAACAGCCCGCCTTCGGTGCCGAACGCCAGCTTTATCTCGGGGCCATTGTGCCCCGACACCGCGCGCGCCAGCGCCAGTGCATGGGGATTGCGCGTGTCGAGCCCGGGATAGGTGTTGGTGGTTGCGATGGCGATCGCCGCCTCGGGAAATTGCGCGCGCCAGGGCGCAACGATCGCCTCGGCAGCGGCATGGATGCGCGCCTCGATCGCGGACACATCGTCGGCCGCCAGATCGCGGATCTCGAATTCCAGCGTGCAGGCATTGGGCACGATGTTCAGCGCCTCGCCGCCGTGGATCGTGCCGACATGGATCGTGGAATAGCCCACGTCATAGGCGGGATCGGGCACAGTCCGGGCAATCAGGTCCTCCTGCAATTCGCGCAGCGCGGTGATGAAATCGCTCGCCAGATAGATCGCGTTCAGCCCTTGCGGGGTGAGCGCCGAATGCGCCGCGCGGCCGGTGAATGTGGCGCGGTACGATGATTTGCCCTTGTGCCCGCTGGCCAGCGCCAGCCCGGTCGGCTCACCGATCCACACCAGCAGCGGCCGCACATCGCGCGCCGCCAGCATCGGCAGCAGCGATCGCACGCCGATGCAGCCGATTTCTTCATCGAACGAGATGGCCAGGTGCAGCGGCGTTTTCAGCGGGCGCTGCGCCGCGATCAGCACGGCGCGGATGGCCGAGGCGACAAACCCCTTCATGTCGGCCGTGCCACGCCCGTAAAGCCGGCCATCCTGCGCATGCAGCACAAACGGATCGCGGCTCCACGGCTGCCCGGCCACCGGCACGACATCGCTGTGCCCCGACAGCACGACACCGCATCTGTCCCCGGGCCGATCATCCGGCCCCACGCTGATCCACATGTTGGCATTATCGCCATCGTCGGTCAGCGTCACGCGTGCGCCGGCAGGTTCCACCAGCGACCGGACATACTCGACCAGCGCCAGATTGCCGCTGCGGCTGACAGTGGGAAAGGCGATCAGGCGCTCGAGAATGGCGCGGGTATCGGGAAAGATGCTCGTCATCTGTGCCTTGTTGCGCAAATTCCGGGCGCGCGCACGTCGAAAGTTTGCCCCAATGGTGCCTGCAGGTCACCAGGGGGTGTCCTTTAAAACACTTGCCCGGCATTTTGCACGGTCGTAACCCGGCGCCCTGTCCGCCCCCGGTTGCCGGGGGCTCCACCTGATAAAAGGCACTGCGCCATGGCCGGCATGACCCGTTTCGATTGGAGCGATCCGTTCAACCTCGAAGGACAATTGACCGAGGAAGAGCGCATGATCCGCGATGCGGCCAAGGCCTATGCCGAGGACAAGCTGCAGCCGCGCGTGATCAAGGCGTGGAGCGAAGAGACCACCGATGTGGGCATCTTTCGCGAAATGGGCGAACTGGGCCTGCTGGGCCCCACGGTATCGGAAACTTATGGCGGTGTGGGGGCGTCCTATGTCGCCTATGGCCTGATTGCGCGCGAGATTGAAAAGATCGATTCGGGCTATCGCAGCATGATGAGCGTGCAGTCGAGCCTCGTGATGTATCCCATCCATGCCTATGGTTCGGAAGAGCAGAAGCACAAGTATCTGCCCGGGCTGGCGCGCGGCGAACTGATCGGCTGCTTTGGCCTGACCGAGCCCGATGCCGGGTCTGATCCGGGCGGGATGATCACCCGCGCGCAAAAAATCGACGGCGGCTATCGCATTTCGGGCGCCAAGACGTGGATTTCCAACGCCCCGATTGCCGACGTGTTCGTCATCTGGGCAAAATCGGATGCGCATGGCGGCGCGATCCGTGGGTTCGTGCTGGAAAAGGGCATGGCCGGGCTGGTCGCGCCCAAGATCGGGGGCAAGCTCAGCTTGCGCGCCTCGATCACCGGGATGATCCAGATGGACAGCGTCGAAGTGGGCGAAGACGCGTTGCTGCCCCATGTCGAAGGGTTGAAGGGGCCGTTCGGCTGCCTCAACCGCGCGCGCTATGGCATTTCGTGGGGCGCTTTGGGTGCGGCGGAATTCTGCCTGCACGCCGCGCGCCAGTACGGGCTGGATCGCAAGCAGTTCGGCCGGCCGCTTGCCGCGACGCAATTGTTCCAGAAAAAGCTGGCCGACATGATGAGCGATATTGCGCTGGGGCTGCAGGCCAGCTTGCGCGTTGGCCGCCTGATGGATGATGGCCAGTTCGCGCCCGAAATGGTTTCGATCGTCAAGCGCAACAATGTCGGCAAGGCGCTCGATATCGCGCGGATGGCGCGCGACATGCACGGCGGCAACGGCATTTCCGAAGAATACCAGGTGATGCGCCACCTCGCGAACCTGGAAACGGTCAACACCTATGAAGGCACGCATGATGTTCATGCGCTGATCCTGGGCCGCGCGATCACCGGCATCGCGGCGTTCTGAACGTGACACCGCTGGCCGGGCTGAAAGTCGTCGAACTGGCGCGCGTGCTGGCGGGGCCCTGGGCCGGGCAGATCCTGGCCGACCTGGGCGCCGAAGTGACCAAAGTCGAAAGCCCCGAAGGCGATGATACGCGCACCTGGGGCCCGCCGTTCGTCACGTATGCCGATGGCAGCCGCGATGCCGCCTATTACCATGCGACCAATCGCGGCAAGCGGTCGCTGGTGGCCGATTTCACCACGGCGCAGGGGCGCCAGCTGGTGCTCGATCTGGTGGCCGATGCCGATGTGCTGATCGAGAATTTCAAGCTGGGCGGTCTTGCCAAATATGGCCTCGATTATGCCAGCCTGTCGGCGATCAACCCGCGGCTGGTCTATTGCTCGATCACCGGGTTCGGTCAGGATGGGCCCTATGCCCCGCGCGCCGGGTATGATTTCATCATCCAGGGCCTGTCGGGGATCATGGACCTGACCGGCGATCCGGCCGGGTCGCCGCAGAAAATCGGCGTGGCCTTTGCCGATATCATGACCGGGCTCTATTCGGTGATCGCGATCCAGGCGGCGCTCGCGGCGCGTGAAAAGACCGGGCGCGGCGAACATGTCGATATGGCGCTGTTTGACGTGATGGTCGGCGTGCTGGGCAACCAGGCGCTGAACTATCTGGTGTCCGGCCTCAGCCCGACGCGCATGGGCAATGCCCATCCCAATGTTGCGCCATATGCGGTCTATCCCACCAGCGATGGCTGGTTCATTCTGGCGGTGGGCAACGATGGCCAGTTTGCGCGGTTTTGCGCGGTGGCGGGGTGCCCCGATCTGGCGAAAGACCCGCGCTTTATCGGCAACACCGCGCGGCTGGACAACCGCGCGGCGCTCGAAGACGCGATCCGCGCGGTAACGCGAAACTTTGCCCGCGACGATCTGCTGGCGCAACTGGCCGAGGCCGGCGTGCCCGCAGGCCCGATCAACACCGTGGCCGATGCCTTTGCCGATCCGCAGATCGTGGCGCGCGGCATGCAACTGGCGCTCCACGCCGATGACGGCACCCCGATCCCCGGGGTGCGCAGCCCGATCCGCTTTGCCGGGATGGAGCTGGCCACCGACGCGCCTTCGCCGCGCAAGGGGCAGCACGGGGAATAGCGCGAACCGCCATCTTTTGCGGCACCCCGGATCACGTCCAATTCGTCCACACAAATCCTGTGTGACGAAGGTGTTTGGCAGCAATCTGCGCCGCCAGCCCTTTTTTGCCGCACCGTAAAAAATGTCTATACATATTGGCGCGCCCATGGCAGTTTTTCGGCTCCACAGACAAAGGGCATAACGGTGGCGCAGGCCGGGGGCAGCGGGGCAAACGGCACGATCGTGCGTGCGGCCGCGCTGGTGGCCGTGCCCTGGGCCAATGGCGGCGGGATCACCCGGGTGATTGCCGATCGGCGTGGCGCATTTCGGCTCAGCCTCGCAACCCTGGCCGATGATGGCCCGTTTTCGCCTTTCCCCGGGCTGATGCGGCACTTTGCGCTGGTGGCCGGTCGGGTCGGCCTGTCTGGCAATGAGGCACCTTTTCCGGTCGAACTCGATGCCGCATCGGCGCCGATCACGTTTCCCGGAAACCGCGCGGTCCATGCCGCGATTGCCGGCGGGCCCGCGCTGGCGCTCAATCTGATGGTGCCGGTCGATGCCGCGCCGTTGCGGCTGGAACGCTGCAACGATGGCGTGGTGCGCAATGGTCTGGCCGTGTTTGCCTGCGAGGACGTGGCGGTGGACCAGGCATCGGGCCGGGTCATGCTCGCGCCGCATGACACGCTGTTTCCGGCAGGTTCGTTCCGCGTGACCGGACGTGCGCTGGTGGTGCGCTGATGGCTTTTTCCGGGATGCGTGCCATCGCCCGGTTTTTGGCGCCAGGTCTGCTGCTGGTGCTGGGGTCCTGCCAGGGATCGTCGGCGCCCAATGCGCACGACGAACTGGTGATTGGCACCGAAGGGCTTTATCCGCCGTGGAATTTCACGCGGCCCGATGGCAGCCTTGCCGGGTTTGAGCCCGATTATCTGCGCGTGCTGTGTGCCCGGATCCATCGCCGCTGCCGCATGGTGGCGATGGACTGGGATGGCATGGTCGGCGCGCTGCTGACCGGAAAGATCGACGTGATCGCCGATGCGGTGCAGATCACCCCCGAACGGTCCGGCGTGCTGGCATTCGGCCGCCCTTATGCGCTGACCACCGGGGTGATCGCCACGTTGCGCGGCAGCCCGCTCGCCGCGCTGCCCGATGGCGGCGCCCGGCTTGATTTTGATCACCGCGGCCCCGCGCTCGATGCAAAGATCGCGCATTTGCGCAATGGCCTGGCGGGCAAAGTGATCGGGGTCGAACTGTCGGGCGCGTTTGATACGTTTCTCAACCAGTCGCTGGGGTCGGCGGTGTCGATCCGTTATTACCGCACGATGGGAGAGCGGGATCTCGATCTGCTGAATGGCCGGATCGATGCCACGCTGGAGGATGAATCCTATCTTCACCCGCTGCTGGCAACGCGCGATGGCGCGGCGCTGGTGCTCGCCGGTCCGCGCATGATCGGCGGGACGATGGGACGGGGAGAGGCGCTGGCCTTTCGCCCGAAAGACAATGCCCTGCGCGCGCAGTTCAACGATGCGATCGGCGCCACGCTGGCCGATGGCACGGTGCGGCGGCTGGGGCTGCAATGGTTCCGCATGGATGCTTCGCCGGGGGCGGCACGATGATCGGCGATGATGTTGCGCTGCCCGTGCTGCTGGGGTTTGGCCATGATGGCTGGGCGCTGGCGCTGATCGCCGGGGCGGGGTTGACCATGGCGCTGTCATTGACGGCCATGGCGATTGGCACGGTGCTGGGTGCACTGCTGACAGTGGCGCAGATGTCGCGTCGCGGCTGGCTGGCCGCGCTGGCGCAGGGCTATGGCCTGGTGCTGCGCGGGGTGCCCGAATTGCTGGTGGTGCTGCTGCTCTATTTCGGCACGCCGGGGTTGCTGGCCGCGATTGCTGCGCTGGCCGGGCTGCCCGCGCCGGGCTCTCCGCCGGCGTTCCTGACCGGCAGCGTGGCCATCGGGCTGGTATCGGCCGCGTATCAGGCCGAAGTGTTTCGCGGCGGGTTGCTGGCGGTGCCGCGCGGGCAGGTGGAGGCGGCGATTGCCGCAGGGATGGGGCCGTTTACCCGGTTTCGCCGCGTGATCGCGCCGCAAGTGCTGCACCACGTGCTGCCACCGCTGGGCAATATCTGGCAATTCAATCTGAAGGATTCGGCGCTGGTGGCGATTACCGGGCTGGCCGAACTGATGCGCGTAAGCCTGGTTGCGGCAGGTTCGACGCGGCGGCCCTTTGCCTTTTTTGCTGCGGCGATGGTGCTTTATCTGGTGCTGACCAGCGCCAGTTCGGCGGTATTCCGCTTTGCCGAGGCGCGCGCAGGGCGCTGGGCCGGTGGGCGATGATGGGGGAATCCGGGACGGGGGAATCCGGGTTCCTTGCCGATACGGCGCTGGCCATCGTGGCGGCGGTGCCGGTAACGCTGGCGCTGTTTGTGGCTTGCGCCGTGGGGGCCAGCCTGCTTGCCGGCGTACTGGTGGCCGCGCAGCAGGGGCGTGTGGGCGGCCTGGTGGCGCGGGCATGGATTTTCGTGTTTCGCGGCACGCCGCTGCTCTTGCAGATTTTCATGGTCTATTACGGCCTGGCCGCGCTGGGGCCGGTGCGCCACGGGCCGCTGTGGCCGGCATTTCGCGATCCGCTGTTCTGCGCCTTTCTGGCGATGACCTGCTGCTGTTCGGCCTATATTGCCGAAGTGTTGCGCGCCGCGCTGGCGGCAATCCCGCCGGGGCAGATCGAGGCGGCGCGCGCCTGCGGCATGGCGCGCTGGACGCTGGGGCGCCGGATCGTAGTGCCGCAGATGGTGCGCCTGGCGCTGCCGGCTTATGGCAACGAGTTGGTGATGATGCTCAAATCCACCTCGCTCGCCAGTTCGGTCACCGTGCTGGATGTAACCGGCGTGGCGCAGCAGGTGATCGCCCATTCCTATCGCACGGTGGAGGTGTTTTGCCTGGCAGCGGCAGTCTATCTGGGCCTTACTGCCGCACTGACCTGGCTGTTGCGCCGCATCGAACGCCGGCTTGATCCGGCAGGGGGCCGTTGACGATGACTGAAACCCGCCCGACCGTGCTGCGCGCGCGCGGCATCACCAAACGCTTTGGCGATCGCGAGGTGCTGCGCGGCATCGATCTGGATGCGGCGCGCGGCGATGTCGTTTCGATTCTGGGCGGCAGCGGATCGGGCAAGAGCACGTTTCTGCGCTGCCTCAATCTGCTGGAATTGCCCGATGCCGGCACGATCGAGATTGCCGGCAGCCCGGCCCCGCTGGCACATGACGCGCGCGGGCGCGCGCGCATTGCAAATCCGCGCGCGCTCAATGCCTTGCGCGCGAAAACCGCGATGGTGTTCCAGAATTTCAACCTCTGGTCGCACATGACGGTGATCGACAATATCGCGGCCGCACCGGTGCATGTGCACGGCATGGCGCGGGCCGAGGCAGTGGCGCGCGCGCACGATCTGCTGGATAAAGTGGGCATGACCGGGTTTGCCGGGCACTGGCCGCGCCAGCTTTCGGGCGGGCAGCAGCAGCGCGTGGCGATTGCCCGCGCGCTCGCCACCGATCCCGATCTGATGCTGTTTGACGAGCCGACTTCGGCGCTCGATCCCGAACGCGTGCGCGAAGTGCTCGATCTGATGCGCGCTCTGGCCGGTGAAGGGCGCACGATGCTGATCGTAACGCACGAAATGGCTTTTGCGCGCGATGTGTCGAGCCATGTCGTGCATGTGCGCGACGGGGTGATCGAATCGATGGGCCCGCCCGCACTGATGTTCGGCCCCGATGCCTCGCCGGTGTTTCGCGGGTTTCTGTCGCCACCCTGAAGCGTTGGAAGGTCTAAATTGGGGCAGGCCTAAATTTGGGGCAGGCCTAAATTTCTGGCAGACCTAAATTTCGGGCAGGCCGGCGCGCACCATTGCCGCACCAGCCTCCATCACCCGGTTCATTGGCAAGTCATCGGCATAAGGCGCAATCGCCTGCCGCACATGGGCGTGGAGCCGCGCCGTGCCCGGCGCGCGGGCATCGGCGGGCACGGCCAGATCGTGCGCCTGCGCCGCGGCGGCCAGTTCGATGCCCAGGATCATTTCGACATTGGCGATGACCGCCAGCGCCTTCAGCGCGGCCGGGGTCTGGTGCGACAGGTAATCTTCCTGAAGGCCCGACGTGATCCCGCCATCCAGGCTGGCGGGCGCGGCGAGCCGGCGGTTTTCCGCCACCAGCGCGGCGGCGCTGTATTGCGCGATCATGAATCCGCTCGAAACTCCGGCTTCGGCGGCCAGAAATGCGGGCAGCCCGCTGACCAGCGGATTGACCAGCCGGTCCAGCCGCCGTTCGGCGATCATCCCCAGATGCGCCACCGCAATGGTCAGTGCGTCGAATGTCATGGCCAGCCCCGCCGCCACGGCATGGGCCTGCGATCCCGATCGGGGCGCCTCTGGCGTGCCCAGCAGCACCGGATTGTCACTGACCGAGGCGAGTTCGGCATCGATCATCGCGGCGACATGGGCCAGCGAATCGCGCACCGCGCCGTGCACTTGCGGAACCGCGCGCAGCGACAGCGGGTCCTGCAAGCGGCCGCCTGCGGCAAGGTGCGCGCTGCCTGTCAGCCAGCCATCGAGCGCAGCGCCGGTTGCCGCCACCCCGTCCGACTGCCGCAATGCAAGCAATTCGGCCGCGTGCGAGCGCCGGTTTCCGCCCAGCGCCTCGAAACTGAGCGCGGCCACCGCATCGGCGGCCAGTACCGCGCGCTGCGCCCGGTACAGCGCCAGTGCGCCAAGCCCGGTGGCACATGGCGCACCGTTCAGCAGGCTGAGCCCCTCTTTGGCTTCGAGCACCAGCGGTTCGAGCCCGGCGCGCGCCAGTGCCTCGGCGCCGGTCATGCGGTTATCGCCGATACGGGCATGGCCTTCGCCGATCATCACCAGCGCGATATGCGCCATATGGGTCAGGTATCCGACCGAGCCGCCGGCGGGCACTTCGGGAACGATGCCGTGCGCCAGCAGATCGATCAGATGTTCGACCACGGCCACGCGCACGCCCGACAGGCCATGCGCCAGATTGTTGGCCTGCGCGGCGATGATCGCGCGCACTTCGGCAGCGGGCAGGGGGGTGCCGACACCGCAGGCATGGCTCATCACCAATTGGCGCGACAGACGGCGTTGCAGCGCCGGTTCGACCGCGCGGTCGAACAATGCGCCCACCCCGGTGTTGACGCCATAGGACGGCACGCCCTGTGCCACGATTGCAATCACCAGGTCATGCGCCCGGTCGATCCGCGCGCGCGCCATATCGCCCAGCGCCAGCGGGGCACCCAGCGCGACGGCCGCCAGCCTGGCTGCGTCGAGCGGTTGATCGAGCGTAACTGGTAACTGTGTCCGAAATGCCATGGTCTGTCCCGTGATCGGCAAAGGTGCCTTGGTTCTGTCAAAAAGCCCCTTGTCTCTCAGGACTATATGTCTAGGCATAATGAAAAGCGGCCGATGATGGCAAGGTACTTGTGTCTTCGGCAGGTTTGCGCAATTCGGGCGGGGATGCCACAAGTGGTGGCTGATCCCTGCTTTGGGCGCGGGATTTGATGCCGACCGGCGCGCAGGCGACCGGCCAGGCTACACTTTGCCAAGGCATATCATGCAAGGCTACACTTTGGAGGTCAGTTTCATGAGGGTTACCACACCAGTATCGCACCGGTTTGCGCTGCTTCTGGCCGGCGGATCGCTGATGGCGCTTTCGGCAACACCGGCGATGGCGGCCGACGCGGCTCCGCAGGCCGCAGCCGGCGCCTCGAATGGCGGCGAAATCATCGTTACGGCGCAAAAGCGTTCGGAAAGCATCCAGCGCGTGCCGATCAGCCTTCAGGCGCTCAGCCCGGCGGTTCTCGATCAGCACCAGGTGCAGTCGTTTGACGATTATGCCAAGCAGTTGCCCAGCGTGTCGTTCCAGTCGTTCGGTCCCAGCCAGGGTCAGCTGTTTTTCCGCGGCATCACGTCGGGCGGCGATGGCCTGGCGTTTGGTGCGCTGCCGACCAGCGGCGTCTATCTGGACGAACTGTCGATCACCACGATCGGCGCGCTGCAGGATATCCACATTTACGACATGCAGCGCGTCGAGGCGCTGTCCGGCCCGCAGGGCACGCTGTTTGGCGCGAGCTCGCTGTCGGGCACGCTGCGCCTGATCACCAACAAGCCCAACCCGACCAAGCTCGAAGGCAGCTTTGACGTCACGGTCGACAAGTTCGGCAAGGGCGATGCCGGCGCCACGGTCGAAGGCATGATCAACGTGCCGCTGGCCAAGGGCGTGGCGGTGCGTCTGGTCGGCTTTTACGAACACGATGGCGGCTATATCGACAACACGCCGGGTTCGCGGACTTATCCCAACAAGTACCTCGATGCGAACGGTGCGGTGCAGACCGATCCGCTGACGGTGACCAACAGCAAGTATGTAAAGAACAATTTCAACGATGTGACCACCTATGGTGGCCGGATTGCGCTGGGCATCGATCTGGACAGCGGCTGGAAAATCACCCCGACGATTGCCGCGCAGCATCAGCATGCCAATGGCACGTTCCTGTTCGACCCGGCCGCGGGCGATCTGCAGGTGCATGATTTCACGCCGGATTATAACACCGACCAGTGGATCCAGGGTTCGTTGACAGTCGAAGGCAAGATCGGCGACTGGGATGTGCTCTATGCCGGTGGCTACCTGACGCGCAACATCAAGAACGCGCAGGATTACAGCTATTACACGGTCGCCTATTCGACCCACCCGGCGCAGGATGGCCAATATGCCGGCTATACCCGCTTTACCGACAGCAACGGCAAGCAGATCGATCCGACCCAGCAGTTCAGCGCGTCGCAAAAGTTGACGAAGCAGAGCCACGAACTGCGCTTCAACTCGCCGTCGACCGGGCCGTTCCGCCTGACCGCGGGCCTGTTCTATCAGAAGCAGACCAACCACAACGTCAACAATTATGCGGTTCCGGGTGTCAGCACCGCCAATCTCAGCCAGTATGCCAATGGCAGCCTGGTCATCGGTGACGATCTGTTCCTGACCAACGCCTATATCGCCGATCGCGATTTTGCGGCCTATGCGCAGGGCAGCTATGAAATCGTCCCGAGCCTGACGCTTACGGCCGGGCTGCGCGGGTTCATCTATACCAACACCCTGGGCGGCTTTTCGGGCTATCCGTTCTATGTGCCGCCAACGTCGACCTGCACATTCCCGATCGCGACGATTGATTCGTGCAATTTCCTCAACAAGCGCTCGCATGGGTCGGGCGAAACGCACAAGCTCAACCTGACCTGGCAGATCGACAATGATCACATGGTCTATGCGACGTATTCCACCGGGTTCCGTCCGGGTGGTACGAACCGCGACAAGGGTGCGCTGCAGGGCACGATCTATTCGCCGGACAAGCTCAACAACCTTGAATTTGGCTGGAAAACGAGCTGGCTTGACCATCTGGTCCGCTGGAACGGCGCCGTCTACTACGAAAAGTGGAACAACCTGCAATATGCCGAACAGGCAGCCGGCGCGGGCATCACCAATATCTCCAACGTGGGCGGTGCGCGGGTCTATGGTATCGAAACCGATATCCAGCTGCACCCGGCCAAGGGCTTTTCGCTGACGGCATCCGGCGCCTACAACGACAGCGCGCTGACATCGGATTTCGGCAACCCGGGCAAGGGCAATTTTGCGCCCAAGGGCACCCGCCTGCCGGTCCAGCCGAAGTTCAAGCTGTCGGCCACCGCGCGGTATGAATTTCCGCTCGGTTCGATCGATGCCTTTGTGCAAGGTTCGATGAACACCCAGACCAATGCGACCAGCCTGCTCGGGGTAGGCGACAACGGGGTGTTTGGCAACAGCCCCGGCTTTACCACGGCCGATTTCTCGGTGGGCGGCAAGGCCGGCAAATATACGGTCCAGCTGTTTATCCAGAACGCTTTCGACGAGCGCGGGTCTTTGTCGCACAACGCGCAGATCGGGCCGGCCAATTTTGAAAACACGTATCCCGCAGGGGCCAGTTCGGCCCACTTCACGCGGACCTATCCGATCAAGCCGCAATATTTCGGCGTGAAGGTCGGCACGAAGTTCTGATCAACCGCCGGATATTTTACAGACGAAAGGGGGCTTCGGCCCCCTTTCAATTTCCGCCGGGGCCGAAGCGCGCGACCAGTTCATAGCGATCGGCCACGAAATGCTGGCGCACGCGGGTCACCGTATCGGTGCCGCGCCAGGTGCGTCGTTCCAGCATCAGGCACGGCGCGCCGCGTGCGATGCCCAGGGCACGGGCCACGGCGACCGGTGCGGCGGTGGCGCTGATGCGGTTTTCCGCCTCGGTCCACGGCACATGCGCGATCAGCCACGATCCGGGCGGGGTCTGCGACAGATCGGCCTCGGCTATGTCGGGCACGAGCGCCAGATTGATCATGCGCTCTTCAAAGGCGAGCGGCAGCCCTTCGGAAAAATGCACCCCCGTCACGCTCAGCACTTTGGCACGCACGCCCAGCGCTTCGGCCTCGGCCCGCGCGGGCGCGGAAATCTTGCGACTGGTAAGGTCCCAGCGATAGCTTTGCCCGCGCGCGGCGATGGCGGCGGCCAGATCGGGCACATCGAGCACCATCGACTGGGTGCGCGGTTGCGCCACGAACGATCCGGCACGTTTGCGCCGTTCCAGCATGCCATTGCCCGCCAATGCCGAAAGCGCCTTGTTCACCGTCATCCGCGCGCAGCCATATTCGGCCATCAGCTCGGTTTCTTTGGGAATGCGGTCGCCCGGGCGCAATTGTCCGCCCAGAATGGCCGCCTCGATTTCGGCGCGGATGCGTTCGTGCAGGGCAATGGGTTTCATGCAAGCAATCCGGCAAGCGTCGCGCGATAGCGGGCCGCAATGGCATCGCGCGCGTGGTGGCGCCCTTGCGATACCAGCTTGACGCCATGGCGCCAGACGCAATCGACCGCGCCGCGCCCGCCGGCAAAGATCCAGCCATCGATCAGCGCATCGCCATCGCGCCCGATCAGGCACGGATGGTCGGCCCGCAGGGTGACCAGATCGGCGCTGTTTGCGACCGCTATCCCGGTTGGCGCGCCCAGCGCGGTGCCGCCGCCGGACTGGCTTTGCGCAAACAGCGCGGCGCCGGTGCTGGCGCCGGGGCCGGGGCTCAACAGGTTGCGCCCGCGATGGACCAGCCGCTGGCCATATTCATACAGGCGCAGTTCCTCGCTGGCATCGATCATCACGTTGGAATCGCTGCCCACCGCCCAGGCGCCCCCGGCCGCAGCATAATCGAGCGCGGGAAACACCCCGTCGCCCAGATTGGCCTCGGTAATCGGGCACAGCCCGGCAACCGCGCCGCTTTGCGCCAGCCGCCGGGTTTCATCGGGTGTCATGTGCGTGGCATGCACCAGGCACCACCGCGCATCGACCGGCAGCTGATCGAGCAGCCATTGCACCGGGCGGGCGCCGCTCCACGCCAGGCAATCATCCACTTCGCGCAACTGTTCGGCGATATGGATGTGGATCGGGGCACCTTGCGCCATGATTTCCAGCCCGATCAACTGTTCGGGGGTGGCGGCGCGCAGCGAATGCGGGGCCAGCCCCAGCACCGCATCGGGCAGCGGGGCAAGCGCCTGCGCGGCAGCCCCGCGCAGGCGGGCAAATCCATCGAGGTCGTGCAGAAACCGGCGTTGGCCGGTGCCGGGTGCCTGCCCGCCAAAGCCACCATGGGCATAGAACACCGGCAACAGCGTCAGCCCGATCCCCGACAGAGACGCGGCCTCGGCAATGCTGGCACACATCTGCGCCGGATCGGCATAGGCCCGCCCCTGCGGATCGTGGTGCAGATAATGGAATTCACCCACGCGGGTAAAGCCGGTCTCCAGCATTTCGACATAGGCGAGCGCGGCAATCGCGGCGCAATCATCGGGGTCCATCCGTTCCAGAAAGCGGTACATCACCTCGCGCCAGGTCCAGAAGCTGTCGGAACTTTGCCCGCGCCGCTCGGCCAGGCCCGCCATGCCGCGCTGAAACGCGTGCGAATGGCAATTGCCCAGCCCGGGCAGCGCAATCGCATGGCATTCATCGTGCGGCCCTGGCGAAACCCTGATCTCGATCCGCGCGATGCGCCCGCCCGAGATCGTGACGCGCACATTGTCCTGCCATCCTGCGGGCAGCAGAGCGTGGGTGAAATGAAGCGCCTGGGCCATGGCGGCTGATCCCCTGTGGTTGGCGATTAACTGGCGGAACGGGTAGTCCGGGACGCACACAAGCCTCTTGCGAGCGCTTCATAATGTCTATACATATTCAGGCGGCGAGGCAATCCGCTTCGCATCCGTGTGATGGTTCAAAAGCGAAAAGGGTTGCCGATGTCCGCTGGCCTGTCGTGCGATGTGCTGTGGACCGGGGCGCGGCTTTTGCCGATGACCGATCCGGCGCGGCCCGACCTGCTGATCGATGACGCGGTGGTTGCGGCGCGCGACGGGCATATCCTTTATGCCGGGCCGCGCGATGGCGCACCGGCCTTTGTGCCCGCGCGCACGCAGGCTTGTGAAGGGCGGCTGATCACCCCCGGATTGATCGATTGCCATACGCATCTGGTCCATGGCGGCAGCCGCGCCGGCGAATTCGAGGCGCGGCTTGCCGGGGCCAGCTATGAAGCGATTGCACGCGCCGGCGGGGGCATCGTTTCAACCATGCGCGCCACGCGCGCGGCGAGCGAGGCCGATCTGGTGGCTGCCAGCGCGCCGCGCCTGGCGGAAATGCTGGCCTGCGGCGTGACCACGGTGGAAATCAAATCGGGCTATGGCCTGGAACCGGCGGCAGAGGCACGCATGCTGCGCGCGGCGCGATCGCTGGGTGCGGCGATGGATGTTTCGGTTGCCACCACGTTCCTGGGCGCCCACGCGCTGCCGCCCGAATTTGCCGGCCGCGCCGATGCCTATATCGACAGCGTGATCGCCATGCTGCCCGATCTGGTGGGCGAAGGGCTGGTCGATGCGGTCGATGCCTTTTGCGAAGGGATCGGTTTCAATACGCAGCAGGTCGAACGCGTGTTCCTGGCCGCGCAGGCGCTGGGTCTGCCGGTGAAGCTGCACGCCGAACAGTTGTCCAATCTCCACGGCGCGGCGCTGGCGGCGCGGTACAAGGCGCTGTCGGCCGATCATCTGGAATTTCTCGATGATGCGGGGGTTGCGGCCATGGCCGCTGCGGGCACGGTGGCCACGCTGCTGCCCGGCGCCTATTACTTCACCCGCGATACGCACCTGCCGCCAATTGCCGCCTTGCGCGCGGCCGGCGTGCCCATGGCGCTGGCGACCGATTGCAACCCCGGCACCAGCCCGCTGACCTCGCTGTTGCTGGCGATGAACATGGGCGCGACGCTGTTTCGCCTGACTGTGGCCGAATGCCTGGCCGGGGTTACCATCCATGCCGCGCGTGCGCTGGGGCGCGGCGATATCGGTGCGCTCGCGCCAGGGTTTTGGGCGGATATGGCGGTGTGGGATGTCACCCAGCCTGCCGAACTGGTCTATCGCATCGGGGGCAGCCCCCTCCATGCCCGTGTCTGGAGAGGTCAATGACCCCGATTGTGCTTGTTCCCGGTGCCGTTCCGCTGGCCGATTGGCGCGCGATCTGGCTTGGCGCGCCGGCGCGGCTCGATCCCGCCGCGCAAGGGGTGATTGCCGCCAGTGCCGCCGCCGTGGCGCGCATTCTGGCGCGCGGTGAACCGGTTTACGGCATCAACACCGGCTTTGGCAAATTGGCCAGCGTGCGCATTGATGATGCCGATCTGGCGCGGCTGCAGCGCAATATCGTGCTCAGCCATGCGGCAGGCACGGGGGCTCCTGCGCCGGTCGCGGTGGTACGGTTGATGATGGCGCTGAAGCTTGCCAGCCTGGCCCAGGGCGCCAGCGGGGTGCAGCCGGCGACGGTTGCGTTGTTGGAGGCGATGCTGCTGGCAGGCCTGACGCCGGTCGTGCCGGCGCAAGGTTCGGTGGGGGCCAGCGGCGATCTGGCGCCGCTGTCGCATATGACCGCGGCGATGATCGGGGTGGGCGAAATTGACCTGAACGGCGAACGCCTGCGTGCGCCTGACGCCCTGGCGCGTGTCGGGCTGGAGCCGGTGGTGCTGGGCCCCAAGGAAGGGCTGGCGCTGCTCAACGGCACGCAGTTTTCCACGGCCAATGCGCTGGCCGGGCTGTTCGGCGCGGAATCGCTCTATCAGGCCGCGCTGGTCAGTGGCGCGCTGTCGACCGAGGCGGCGCGCGGGTCCGATACACCGTTTGATCCGCGCATCCATGCGCTGCGCCGCCATGCCGGGCAGATCGAAACCGCCGCCGCGTTGCGCCTGCTGATGGATGGCAGCGCGATCCGCGCCAGCCACCGCGAAAACGATCCGCGCGTGCAGGACCCTTATTGCCTGCGTTGCCAGCCGCAAGTGATGGGCGCCTGCCTGACCGTGCTGCGCCAAGCGGCGGCCACGCTTGATGCCGAAGCCAACGGCGTGTCGGACAATCCGCTGATCTTTGCCGAAACCGATGAAGCGCTGTCGGGCGGCAATTTCCATGCCGAACCGGTCGCCTTTGCCGCCGACATGATCGCGCTGGCGGTGTGCGAAATCGGATCGATTGCCGAACGACGCATTGCCATGCTGGTCGATCCGGCGCTGTCGGCGCTGCCGGCGTTTCTTACCCCGCGCCCGGGGCTCAATTCGGGGTTCATGATCCCGCAAGTTACCGCCGCGGCGCTGGTTTCTGAAAACAAGCAGATGGCCTATCCGGCAAGCGTCGATTCGATCCCCACCAGCGCCAATCAGGAAGACCACGTGTCGATGGCGGCCCATGGCGCGCGGCGCCTGGCGGCAATGGTTGCCAATGCGCAGGCGGTCATCGGCATCGAATATCTTGCTGCGGTGCAGGGGCTGGAATTCCACGCTCCGCTGCAATCATCGGCGGCGCTGGAGGCGGCGCGCGCGCTGTTGCGGGTGCACGTGCCCGCGCTCGATGAAGATCGGCATTTTCACCCCGATATGGAGGCCGCCAATAGTCTGGTGCGCAGCGGGGCGCTGATCGATGCCGTGGGCCAGCCGCTGCCCGGGGTGTGCTGATGGACTGGTTGCAGGTTCACCGTGGCGCCGCGCCGCTGATTGTTGCCCTTCCGCACGGCGGCACCGATCTGGCGGGGCTGGACGCGCAATTTGTCTCAGCCTGGCTGGCGCAGCGCGATGCCGATTGGTGGATTGCCGATCTTTACGCATTTGTGCGCGATCAGGGCGCCACCACGGTTGCCACCACGATCAGCCGCAGCGTGATCGATTGCAACCGCGATCCTTCGGGCGCCTCGCTCTATCCGGGGCAGGCGACCACCGAGCTGGTGCCGACCACGACTTTTGATGGCGAACCGCTTTATGCAGGGGCCGGGCCCGATGCTGCGGCCATTGCCGCCCGGCGCGCCGCGTATTTTGACCCCTATCACGCGGCGCTGGCCACCGAAATTGCGCGGTTGCGCGCCGATCACCCGCGCGTGGTGGTCTATGATGCGCATTCGATCCGCAGCCGCATTCCGCGCCTGTTCGATGGCGATCTGCCGCAGTTCAACATCGGCACCAACAGCGGCCAGACTTGCGCGCCCGCGCTTGCCGCGGCGATTGCCGGGGCCTGTGCCGCATCGGGGCTGGGCCATGTCGTCAATGGCCGGTTCAAGGGCGGATGGACCACGCGCCATTATGGCCGGCCCGAAACGGGCGTCCATGCCGTGCAAATGGAACTCGCGCTGCGCGGTTATGTGACCGAGCCCGATACCCCTGGCCTGTCCAACTGGCCGGCACCGCTTCACCCCGCGCCCGCCATCGCCCCCACTTTGCGCCGCGTGATCGACGCCGCGCTCGCCTTTGCCAATTCGGGAGAAACCGCATGAGCACCCGTCCTGATAACACCCGCCTCGACAACACCCGCGTCATCAAGGCACCGACCGGCACCGAAATCAGCACGAAATCGTGGCTGACCGAGGCGGCCTTGCGCATGCTGATGAACAACCTGCACCCCGATGTGGCCGAACGGCCCGAAGAACTGGTGGTCTATGGCGGGATCGGCCGCGCCGCGCGCGATTGGGCCAGTTTCGACAAGATCGTCGCGGCGCTGCGCGCGCTGGAGGATGACCAGACGCTGCTGGTGCAATCGGGCAAGCCGGTGGGCGTGTTCCGCACCCACACCGACGCGCCGCGCGTGCTGATCGCCAATTCGAACCTCGTGCCGAAATGGGCGACCTGGGAACATTTCAACGAGCTCGATCGCAAGGGTCTGGCGATGTACGGCCAGATGACCGCCGGATCGTGGATCTATATCGGCACACAGGGCATTGTGCAGGGCACGTATGAAACCTTTGTCGAAATGGGCCGGCGCCATTTCGGCGGGGATCTGGCGGGCAAATGGATCCTGACCGCAGGCCTTGGCGGCATGGGCGGGGCGCAGCCGCTGGCCGCGGTGATGGCGGGTGCCAGCTGCCTGGCCATCGAATGCCAGGCCAGCCGCATCGAAATGCGCCTGCGCACCGGATACCTTGATCGTCGCGCCGATACGCTGGACGAGGCGATGGCGATCATTACCGAAGCCAATGCGGCAAAGACCCCGGTTTCGGTGGGCCTGCTCGGCAATGCGGCCGAATTGCTGCCGCAAATGCTTGAACGCGGCATTCTGCCCGACTTGCTGACCGACCAGACCAGCGCCCACGACCCGATCAACGGCTATCTGCCCGCGGGCTGGAGCGTGGCCGAATGGATCGAAAAGCGCGAACGCGAACCCGACGTGGTGGCGCGCGCGGCCAAGGCGTCGATGGCGCGCCATGTCGAGGCGATGCTGGAATTCCAGGCGCGCGGCGTGCCCACCACCGATTATGGCAACAACATCCGCCAGGTTGCGCAGGACGAAGGCGTGATCAACGCGTTCGCCTTTCCCGGCTTTGTCCCCGCCTATATCCGCCCGCTGTTTTGCCGCGGCATCGGCCCGTTCCGCTGGGCCGCGCTGTCGGGCGATCCCGAAGACATCTATCGCACCGATGCCAAGGTCAAGGAACTGATCCCCGACAATCCGGCGCTGCACCGCTGGCTCGACATGGCGCGCGAAAAGATCCAGTTTCAGGGCTTGCCCGCGCGCATCTGCTGGGTCGGCCTCGGCGATCGGCACCGCCTCGGCCTGGCCTTCAACGAAATGGTTGCCAGCGGCGAATTGAAAGCCCCGATCGTGATCGGGCGCGACCACCTGGACAGCGGATCGGTCGCCAGCCCCAACCGCGAAACGGAAGCGATGCAGGACGGATCGGACGCTGTCAGCGACTGGCCGCTGCTCAACGCGCTGCTCAACACGGCGTCGGGCGCAACCTGGGTTTCGCTGCACCACGGCGGCGGCGTTGGCATGGGCTATTCGCAGCATTCGGGCATGGTCATCGTGGCCGACGGCACCGCCGATGCCGCGCGCCGGCTGGAACGCGTGTTGTGGAACGATCCGGCCACCGGCGTGATGCGCCATGCCGATGCCGGATATGACATCGCGATCGATTGCGCGCGGGACAAGGGGCTGAACCTGCCCGGCATTCTGGGCTGAACCACCACGATGCGGGCAGGGCTTGCCATTGGCCGCCCTGTTCCCAACCTGTCATGATTTGCGCCTATCGCTTGGCGATTGCGCGGGGTTGGGCAGGCGGGGTTGGGTCCACGGGCCCGGCACGCGGGAAAGGCAGGTTGGCATGCGCTTCTGGTTGAAACGGCGTCATCCTGCGCGCGCGCGTGGCGGCGCAGTCCTTGCCGTGGTGGCGGCGCTGGGCGTGTTCGGCCCCACCCCTGCGGCAGCAGACCCAGGGCAGCAGGGCACGCTCGATCGGGTGGTGATCGTGATGCGCCACGGGGTGCGGCCGCCGACCAGGGCCATGCCGCTGCCCGACGGCATGACCGCGCGCATCTGGCCGTCATGGCCGGTCCCGCCGGGCTGGCTGACCCCGCATGGCGAAGCGGCGGTGGCGCTGGCGGCACAATTCGATGCCCAGCGTTATGCGCCGCTGGTCCCGTCTGGCTGCCCAACCGCGGCGCAAGTGCGCTTTGTTGCCGATACCGATCAGCGCACGCTGCGCACGGCCCAGGTCTATGCCGATACGCTGTTTGCAGGGTGCCAGGTGCCGGTTGAAAACGTGGGCGCTGGCACGCGCGACCCCCGGTTTTCCCCGTTTGACGGCCCCGATGTGATCGATCCGGCGCTTGCCGTCGCGGCGATCACCGCGGCCTTGCCCGATGGCGGCACGGCCGCGATCGACCGCGCCAATCACGATCGCCTTGCCCGGCTCGATGCCGTGCTCGGCTGTTGCCGTCCCCCGGCTTGCGCGCCCGGGCAGGCGACCTGCCATCTGACCGACCTGCCGCTTACCATTGCGGCGGGCAAGGGGCGTGCCCGCGTGACGGGCGGCCTGATGATCGCCGCCTCGCTGGCGCAAACGCTGCTGTTGGAATATGCCGAGGGCAAGCCGATGGGTGACGTGGGCTGGGGCGCAGTTTCCGCCGCCGATATCACCGACTTGTCGAATCTCCACGCGCTCGATTTCGCCCTGACCGATCGGCCGCCGGCCATCGCGCGCGCCGGCGCCAGGGCGCTGCTGCAAACCGTCGCCGCAGCCTTGCAGGATCAGACAGGGGCAAAGTTTACCGTTCTTGTCGGGCATGATGCCAATCTGGCGTTGATCGGCGGGGCGCTTGGCCTGCATTGGCAGGCCAGGGGCTTTGGCGCCGATGATCCCGCGCCGGGCGGGGCGCTGATGTTCGAATTGTGGCATGACCGCGCCGGCACACCGCAAGTTCGAGTGCGCTATCGGTCACCATCGCTCGACGCGATCCGCATGCTTCAGCTGCTATCCGCCGGCGATACGCAGGCGCTGGCCTTTCGCGCCTGCGCCGCCGGCGGATCGTGTTCGATCGGGAAATTCGCCGCGCTGGTTGATGCGATGGGCGCGCGCTGATTCGCTGCAAACACGGGGTATTCTGGGCAATCGGGGCGCTTTTCTGCGGATTTGCGCCGCTGCGGTGAAACTTGGTTAACGGTTTTCGCATAAGTCCGATGCTGAATGGCGCGATGGCGCGGCGGGCAGGGGTTTATTGCGCGTGGATGCAGGAACTGTGGCGGATCGGCCGGTAATGGCAGGCAATGCGGCGCGGGCGCGCCTGGCGGGGGCCGGCGGCGTCTGGCTTTATACCGTGGCGATATTCGTCAGCGCGTTTCTGGTGTTCGAAGTTGAACCGATGGTCGCGCGCATGCTGTTGCCGCAACTGGGCGGAGCGCCGGCGGTGTGGAATACCGCGATGGCGTTTTTCCAGTTCGCGCTGCTGGCGGGCTATGGCTATGCCCATGCCTTGCAGAAACTGCGCGTCGTGCGCATGCAAATGCTTGTGCACCTGGGCGTGCTTGGCCTGTCGGCGCTGGTGCTGCCGATGCATCTCAGCACGCTGATCGGGCCGCCGGCGGCGGCTGGATCGCCCATCGGGTGGACACTGGCCGAACTTGCGCTGTCAGTCGGCGCACCCTTTGCCACCTTGAGCGCGACTGCACCGCTGCTGCAGGCGTGGTTCGCGCGCACCCGGGCGGCGGACCACGGCCATGGCACGTACCGTCTTTATGCCGCGAGCAATTTCGGATCGTTGCTCGCCCTGCTCAGCTATCCTGCTGTGGTTGAACCGTTTTTGCACGTCAGCACGCAGCGGCTGGTCTGGTCGATCGGTTATGGCGGGTTTGTCCTGCTGACGATAACGATCCTGCTCACTGCCGGCCGCCGCGCGGCGCAGGCCCACGACGACGCCGCGCGCCCGCGCGAAATGGCCACTGTTCGCCCTGCAACGGCGCGTCCGGGCTGGGGCGAATTGCTGCTGTGGGTCCTGCTGGCGGCGGCACCTTCGTCGCTGATGCTGGGGGTGACCACGCAGTTGACCACCGATGTGGGGTCGGCGCCGTTCCTGTGGCTGCTGCCGCTGGCGCTCTATCTTGTCACGTTCATCCTCGCCTTTGGCGACAGCAAGGTGATCAGCCCGGGTTTCGCGCTTGGCCTCCAGGCCGCAGCCGCAGCGGCCTGCGTGTTCAGCATGCCGTTTGGCGGTGTGGCGATCGGGTTGCAATTGACGGTGCACTTGCTGTGCTTTTTCCTTACCGCGCTGGTCTGCCATGTGGCGCTGGCGGCGCGGAGGCCGGCGCCTGATCATCTCACGCTGTTTTACCTGTGCCTGTCGCTTGGCGGGGTGATCGGCGGCAGTTTCAATGCCTTGCTGGCGCCGGTGGTGTTTCGCACAGTGGTCGAATATCCGCTGGTGCTTACGCTGTCGTGCCTTGCGCGGCCCTGGGGCGGGGCGACGCTGGCGCAACCGTTCCGCGCGCAGTGGCGCACCGTCGCGCTGGCGCTGGGTGCGATCGGCTGTGCGCTGGGCATGGTGCTGTTTCCGGGGCTGCTGCCGCTGGCGCATCGCGCCGGCGCGCTTTTTCACGGGGTGCTGGCCCATGGATTGGAAGTGCTCGCATCTGGCGGCACGGCGGCGTTGCTGTTTCTGCTGGCGGTGGTTGGCGCGTTTCTGGTGCGCAATCATGCCGTGTGGTTCACCACCAGCCTGGGCGTCACGGCGCTGTGCGCTGCGCAAGTGGGCGACAAGGCGCATGTGCTGGCGGTTGATCGCTCGTTCTTTGGCGTGATCAAGGTTTCGGCGGCGGTCGATCCGGTGATCGGTCCGATCCATCGCATGATGAACGGCACCACGCTTCATGGCGCGCAGGCGCTGACCCCGGGGATGGAATGCCGCCCGTTGACGTATTATGCGCCGACCACCGGGATCGGCGAAACGGTGACCGCGCTGCAATCGGTGCGCCCGTCGCTGGTCTGGGCGACAGTGGGCCTGGGGACGGGCGCGCTGGCCGCTTATGTGCGACCGGCCGACCGGCTGACTTATTACGAGATCGATCCGCTGGTGGTGCGTTATGCCACCGATCCGCGCTATTTTACCTATACCCGCCATTGTGCCGCTGCGCCGGTGCGGTTTGAACTGGGCGATGCGCGGCTGACGCTGGCAAAGCTGGCCCCGGCATCGCAGGACCTGATGATCATCGATGCCTTTTCCTCCGACGCGGTGCCCGCGCATCTGCTGACGGTGGAGGCCGTGCGGATGTATCTGTCAAAGCTGAGGCCCGATGGCGTGCTGCTGTTTCATTTGTCCAACCGCCATCTGGAACTGCGCGATCCGGTGCTGGCCGCGGTGCGCGCAGCGGGCGCGACCGGCGTATCGCAAGTGCGGCTGCAAAAGGGGCCGTTCTCTGTCGCTGCAACGTCGACATCGGTCGTGGTGGCCAGCCGGTCGCGCGCCGCGCTCGATCCGGTGATCCGCGCGGGCGGCTTTGTGGCGCGCGATCCCGGCAAAGTTGCCGCCTGGACCGACGATTATACCAATCTGATCGGGGCGATGCTGGCGCACAAGTAACCCCGCGCCAATCACTTGGAAAATCGCATTGCAAACGATTGTTGCCAGCGTCCCGACAATGTGACATGACGCGCCTGAGGGCCGACAGTGCCCCGGGGGAGAGTCGTGATGTCTGTGCATCGCCCACGCCTGCCGCTTGGCCGGATTCTGGAAATGAACCTGGGTTTTCTCGGGTTGCAGTTCAGTTTCGGCCTGCAACAGGGCAACATGGCGCCGATCTACAGCTATCTGGGGGCCAGTGAGAGCCAGTTGCCGTTGCTGCAACTGGCCGGGCCGATGACCGGATTGCTGATCCAGCCGCTGATCGGCGCAATGAGCGACCGCACGACCGGGCGCTGGGGACGGCGCACTCCCTATTTCGTCGCCGGAGCGGCGCTGTGCTTTGCCGGCCTTGCGCTGATGCCGCTGTCGGCATCGATCCTGATGGCGGCGTCGCTGCTGTGGCTGCTTGATGCAGGCAACAACATTACGATGGAACCCTATCGCGCCTATGTGTCGGATCGGCTTGATCCGTCGCAGCGCCAGTTCGGCTTTCTGTCGCAAAGCGCGTTCACCGGCCTTGCCCAGATGCTGGCGTTTCTTACCCCGTCGATCCTGGTCGGGCTGGGCATGAACCAGGATTGGGTCGATGCGCACCATATTCCCTATACCGTGCGGGTGGTGTTTTCGATTGGCGCGGTGCTGTCGCTGACGACGATCCTGTGGTCGATCTGGCGCGTGCCCGAATTGCCGCTGCTGCCCGCAGAACGCGCCGAAATCCTGTCGCGCCCGTCAGGGATCGGCGCCACGCTCATGGAAATCGTCCATGCCATCCGCGACATGCCGCGCGCCATGCGCAAACTGGGGGTGATGAGCCTGTTTCAATGGTTCGGCATGTCGGGCTATTGGACTTATGCGGTCTATTCGCTGGGCCGCACGATCTATCACACCAGCGATCCGCAGACTTCGGCGTTTCACAGCGCAGTGCTGACCAATGGCGAAGTGGCGGCGTTTTATAACGCGGTGGCCTTTGCCGGGGCCTTTGCCATGGTGCCGCTGGCGCGCCGCATCGGCCCGGGGCCGTTGCACGCGCTGGCGCTGGTCTGCGGCGGGCTGGGGATGATCGCGATGCCGATGATCACCACCAAGGCGTTGCTGTTTGTGCCGGCGATCGGCATCGGGCTGGCCTGGGGCAGCATCATGGGCAACCCCTATGCCATTCTCACCAGTGCGATCCCTTCGGCACGCACCGGGGTTTATATGGGCATTTTCAACATGATGATCGTGCTGCCCATGCTGTTTTTCGCCGTGGTGATGAGCAGGCTTGACCTGGGCGTGGTGTCGATCGGGTTTGATGCCTATCACCGCGCGCTGGCGAGCGATCCGCGCAACATGCTGCGCGTGTGCGGCGCCTGCCTGATCGCCGCGGGTGTCGCGGTGGCCTGGGTGGAAGAAGGCCGCCCCCGCGCCGAAGCCCTGGCGCCCGCCGCGGCATGACCGATTGCGCCGTTCTCCATGCCGGTGGCGGCACCCTGGTGATCGAGCCGATGCCCGATGGCGCGCCGGTGTGGCGCCATTGCGGGCGGCGGGTTGTGCCGGGTGCGCTGCCACCGCTGGCGATCACGCGCACGGCCGCCTCGTTTTCGCTCGATCGCGATTGCCCGCTGGCCACTGCCCCGGTGGCAGGGGCGGGCTGGTTCGGGCCGCAGATCGTCGCGCTGCGGCGCGATGGTGCGGCGCTGGATCTGGCCTGGACCGCATCGCGAATGGTGGCGGATGATGCTGCGATCACGATCGTGCTGCACGATGCTGTGGCCGGGATCGAACTGGCGCAGCATTGGCGCCGAGACACCGATGCCGGCTGGCGCGTGGGCGCCGTGGTGACCAATCGCGGCGCGGCGTCCGTGACGATTGACTGGCTGGCCAGCGTGCTGGTGCCGCTGCCCGCCAATGGGTCGTCTGATTTTGCGCGGGTGATCGCCTGGCGCGGGCGGCACAATGCCGAGCTGGTCGAAACTGCCGAGGATTTGCCCGAAACGATCTGGCTGCGCGAAACGCGGCGCGGGATTTCCGGGCATGGCGGCGCGCCGGGCGTCTATCTGCTGGGCGCGGGCGCAGGCTGGCATGCGGGCGATGCGCTGGCGGTGCAACTGTGCTGGTCGGGCGACAGCCGCATCGCGATCGAGCGCGATGATGAAGGCTTTCACATCCTGTCGGCCGGCGCCTTGCTGCAACCGGGAGAGGCCGTGCTGGCCCCTGGCGAAAGCCGCGCCGCGCCCGATGCCCTGCTGGCAATCGGCACGGCCGGGCGCAATGGCGTGATGGCGGCGCAGCACGCCATGGTGCGCGCGATGCAGTGCTGGCCGGGTGCAGCGGGGGCGGCCGGACCAATGACCCTGCGCAAGGTCCATCTGAACAGCTGGGAAGCGTGCTATTTTGATCACGACGCGGATCGCATACTGGCGCTGGCGCGTGCCGCCGCGGCGATCGGTATCGAGCGCTTCGTGCTCGATGATGGCTGGTTTGCCGGGCGCAATGATGACAGCGCCGGGCTGGGCGACTGGATTCCCGATCGGATCAAATATCCGCAGGGCCTTGCCCCGCTGGCCCGGGCCGTGCGCGATCTGGGCATGGAATTCGGGCTTTGGGTCGAACCTGAAATGGTCAATCCCGATAGCGATCTCTTTCGCGCGCATCCGGATTGGGCGCTGCACCGCGTGGATGGTCCGTTGCTGACGGCGCGCGGGCAACTGGTGCTGAACCTGGCGCGCGCCGATGTGCGCGATGCGCTGTTTGATGCGCTGGATGCCGTGCTGCGTTCTGCGCCGATCGGTTACCTGAAATGGGATCACAACCGCGATCTGGTGCCCGCCGGCGGCGCGGCGCAAGTGGCGGGCACATATGCGCTGCTGGCACGGTTGCGCGCGGCGCATCCCGGGGTGGAAATCGAATCCTGCGCCGGCGGTGGCGGGCGCAGCGATGCCGGGATGGTGCCGTTTGTGCATCGGTTCTGGACCAGCGACACTATCGATGCGGTCAGCCGCGTGGCGATGCAGCGCGGATTCCTGGCCTTTCTTCCGCCCGAAATGATGGGTAGCCACGTCGGCGCCAGCCCGGCGCACGCCACCGGCCGCAGCCAGAGCCTGGGCTTTCGCGCGGCCGTGGCCAGTGCCGGGCATTTCGGGGTTGAACTCGATCCCGATGCGCTCGATCCGGCCGATCGCGCGGCGTTGGCGCAATGGATCGGCTTTGCTCAGGCGGCGCGCGCGCTGGTCCATGGCCAGGGAACGTGGCTGGGGCAGGGGGCCGACGGGCTGGTGTGGCAGGCGCAGGGCACGGTTGATCATGGCCTGCTGCTATGGGTGATCCGTGCCGCGCCGCCGCTCGATCGGCGTCCGCAGCCGATTGCGCTGCCATTTCTGGCGAATGCAGGCGATCTTGCCGTTCGCCTGCTCGGCATTGCCGGCGGGCATCAGGGCCACCAGGCACCGGTGCCGCCAATCTGGGCCGATGATCGTGCGCAGGTCTTTGCCGCAGACTGGCTGGCACAGGCCGGTCTGCCCTTGCCCCCGTTGCGCGCGCACAGCGTTGCGCTGTTTCATATCGTGCGCGATGCGCCCGGCCAGGTGCCGGTGCTGCCCGCGTTTCCCGTCGAACCTTGCTGAAGACTGCCCCCGTTCATGACCAAAAACCAGCCCGACGCTGCACAAGCGCCCAAACCTGCACAAACGATTGATCAATCGATTGTTAACTATGGCGCCGGTCGCTGGGCGCCGCAGGCGTTTGATCACCTGCCCGTTCTGGCGGTGATCGGCGCGCAGGATGTCGTGCCGATCCTGCCGGGGCTCGATCTGTGGGATTGCTGGCCGCTGGCACACGAAGACGGGCGCACTGCGGTTATCGGCGGCCGGCACTGGTGGTTTTTCCTCAGCGCGCCGGCCTTGCCCGATCCGGCAGAGCGCCACCGCATCGCGCGCATCCGCCTGCTGTCGCACGGTGCAGATGGTTGGCGCGATCATGGTCCGGCGCTGCCCGACGGGCTGAACCCCGGTGCCTGCGAATGGGCGGGCAGCGCAACGCTGGGCGATGATGGTGCAACGGTGACGCTGTTCTACACCGTGTCGGGCCGCCGCGACGGGCCACCATCGTTCGAACAGCGCCTGTTCGCGGTGACCGGGCATATGCACGACGGCGCGATCGGGCAGTGGCAGCCCCCGCGCGAAATCATCGTGGCCGATGGGGTCCGCTATGTCTGTGACCGGCAGGAAGTGGAAAACCCGGCGCCGGGATCGATCAAGGCGTTTCGCGATCCGGCCTGGTTTCGCGATCCGGCCACCGGCCTGGCGCATGTGCTGTTCACCGCCAGCGCGGCGTGGAGCGACGATCCGCACAATGGCCTGATCGGCATTGCCACGCTGCATGACGGACACTGGGTGACAGGCGATCCGCTGATTGAGGCGATCGGCGTGAACAACGAGCTCGAACGGCCATGCCCGGTCTTTCGCAACGGGCGCTATTACCTGTTCTGGTCAACGCAGCGGCACACGTTTGGCCCCGCTGCCGTCGCCGGGCCAAACGGGATTTATGGTGCTGTGGCCGATGCCATCACGGCGCCCTGGCGCCCGGTCAACGGCAATGGCCTGGTCGCCGCCAATCCGCTGAACGAACCCACGCAAAGCTATAGCTGGTGGGTCACCGGCGAAGATGAAGTCTGGAGCTTCACCGATTACTGGGGCATGGCCGGGCGCGCTCTGGCCGATCATCCGGATCTGGTGCGCAGCCATTTCGGCGGCACGCCCGCGCCGGTGTTCCGCCTGCGGTATGACGGTGACAGCGTGGTGATCGAGGATTGATCTGCGCTGCGGATCGCCTCAGGCGCTTTCGCGGATGACCAGTTCGGGTTGCAGGATCGTGGCGGGGGCGGCAACCCCGCCCATCCGCTGCATCAGGGCGCCCACCATGGCCTTTGCCCCGGCGGCCAGATCCTGGCGCACGGTGGTCAATTGCGGCACGGTCTGCGTGGCCAGCGGCAAATCGTCAAACCCCACCACCGCGATCTGCCCGGGCACGGTCATGCCGCGTTCATGCAGCACGCGCAGCACCATCATCGCGATCACGTCGGATGCGGCGACAATGCCATCGATATCATTGCCAAGGCTGGCCAATTGCGCCGCCACTTGTTCGCCCACCGCATCGCTGGACAATGTGGTGGGCATTTCGCGCAAGGAAACGTCATCGCGCCCGGCAATCGCGTCGCGCACACCGGCCAGGCGGTCGGCAATTTCGGGCCCCCGGGTTTCGCCCAGAAATGCCAGCCGCCGCTTGCCGATCGCCAGCAGCCGCGCCGCGGCCAGTTGCCCGCCCACCCGGTTGTTGATGCCCACGGTACACTGCACCGCATCGGGGCTGTGCGACCCCCAGATCACCATCGGCAGATAGCGGCGCGCCACTTCGTCGATCACCGCGCTCTGGTCCGATTGGCCGATCACCAGCGCGCCATCCAGCATGCCCGATGATACGATCCGGTCGAGCCATTCGGTATCACCGGGAATCACCCGCGACAGCATGATGTCATGCCCGCTTTCGGTCAGCTCGTCGGCCAGATAGCCAAACAGGCTCATGAAAAACGGGTCGGAAATGTGCTGCCGGCTTTCATGGCCCAGCGGAAACACGATGCCGATCACCCCGGTACGCTTGGTGCGCAGCCGGCTGGCCATCTGGTTCAGCCGAAACCCGTGTTCGCGCGCCAGAGTCTGGATGCGTTCGCGAGTCTGCGGATTGACCAGCGATTTGTCGGCCAGCGCGCGCGAAACCGTACCCGGAGAAACACCTGCCAACCGCGCCAGCTCGGTGATATTGCGAATGCGGCCACGCGGGGGCGCAGATTCGGGCGAATGCGCGGCCCCATCAACCTTGGCGTCAACCTTGGCGTCAGCCATGACGTCTGGCGCGGTGTCTGGATTTTCGCCGGTCAAGGTTTCGGTCATGATCTTCGTTTGGCGCGTGGGGCGCGCGAATGCAAGGTGTGGCTTGGCGTATTCGGCTGACACCGTCCCACGCCGGGCGTGACAGAGTGATGCATTGGGGCCACATGTGCCTGCCGGCCCGAACCTTGTTTGCAATCCTTTGCAATATGGCTTGCAAACGATTGTAGGAATCGATATTGCAACAGACATACGATCAGACCCATGACGGGTCAGACGTCCCATGGGAGGATCCTGATGAAGCGCTCCGCTTTGCTCACCTGTGTTTCCGCCGCAACGCTCGGCCTTGCCGCATTTGCCGCCCCCGCGTTTGCTGCTGATGCGGCACCTGCTGCCGAAAAGGCCGCGCCGCCTGCGGATACACTGTCTGAAATCGTTGTTACCGCGTCGACCGGCACCAAGTCCAAACTCGACAGCTCGGTTTCGATCTCGTCGGTTTCCACCGATGTGATCAACGATTTCCACCCGATGTCGGAAGGTGACCTGCTTCGCCTGCTGCCGGGCATCCAGCCCAACGTTTCGGGCCCGGGCGGCAACGGCAACTTCGCCGTGCGCGGTCTGCCCGTCGCCACCGGCGGTGCGACTTTTGTCCAGCTGCAGGAAGATGGCCTGCCCTTCGTCCTTTATGGCGACATGCAATTCGGCAACAACGACTACTGGACCAAGTCGAGCCCGACCGACGAGCGCGTTGAAGCGCTGCGCGGCGGCACATCGGCCACGTTCGCCTCGCAGGCGCCGGGTGCAGTGATCAACTACATCTCGAAGACCAGCCGTTCGACCGGTGGTTTCGTTGAGGCCGAAGAAGGCGTCAACTACAACTACACCAAGCTGAAGTTCCTCGATTCGGGCATCATCAACGATTCGATGTATTACAACATCGGCGGTTTCTATGACGTTGGCCACGGCCCGAAGCATGCCGGCTACAACGTGTCGAATTCGTACCTGATCAAGGGCAACATCACCCACGAATTTGCCGAGAACAAAGGCTATTTCCGGCTGCTGTTCAAATTTGCCGATACGCACGAACCCAATGACACCGGCGGCCCGGCTTGCGGCACCGTGTCGAACGGCGTGGTTTCGCAAATCGGCGGCTGCCCCGGGTTCGACGGGCGCAAGCAGTCGATCTATTCGCTCCACAATGCCAATGTGTCCTATGTCGATTACAACAGCGGCGGACTTGCCACCCGTCCGCTTGACGGGATTTCGACCAAGCAGAAGTCGCTCCAGGCGCAGCTGCACTACAAGTTCGACAATGGCATCACGCTGGATGACAATGCGCGCTATTCGCAGGTCAGCGGTGGTTTCGCGTCGAACTTCTTTGGCATCGGCCAGGTTTCCAGCCTGACTGCCGGCGGCAACCAGGCGATCTATTCGGTCGGCCCGAATGCCGGCAAGCCGGTGACCGACACCTATTACAACAACAACGTCGAAGTCTTTACCAACATCCGTTCGGTCAACAGCTTTGCCAACGATGCAAAGCTGAACTGGAAGGGTGGCATGGGCGGCGACCTGCATGCCAACCTGACCGCCGGCTGGTTCTTCATGAGCCAGCAGATCGCGATGGACTGGCACCCCAGCATGTACCAGGACACTGTCACCGGTACGCCGATCGATCTTTATGGTGCACAAGGCAACCTGCTGACCGCCAACGGGTATTCGGGCTACAACAACAACTGGGGCTCGTGCTGTTCGCGCACCTATGACTACACCTACACCGACAATGCGCCTTATGCGGACCTGATCCTCGATTACGCGCATGTCGAACTTGATGCCTCGGTCCGCCATGACATCAACCATGGTTCGGGTTCGGGCACCAATGGCAGCGGCACGGTTCACACCCTGATGCAGACGGTGAACGATCCGCTGAAGTCGCTCGAGGCCGGACACCAGGTTTCGTCGACCGTGGCGATGCCCTACTTCCTGCCCGATGGCGCCACCGAAACGTTCAACTACAACGTGCCCACCACGTCGTGGTCGGTCGGTCTCAGCTACAAGCCGCAGGAAAACCTCAATCTGTTCCTGCGCGCTTCGAAGGGTGTGCGTTTCAATTCGGACCGCAGCACGTTCAACGGGTACTTCACCGGCAACGGCACGCTCAATGCGGCCGGGCTCGCCGCGGCAACCGACAACGTCTATCAGTATGAAGTCGGCCTGAAAAACCGCGGCACGCTGGGTGCGCTGCGCTATTCGACCGAACTGACCGTGTTCACCGGTCACTTCAACATCACGACCTATGAGCTCAGCCAGACGATCTGCCCGATCGTGACCGGCAGCCCGACGACGTTCACCTGCATCGTCGCCGACAAGTACAAGACTGCCGGTGTGGAATCGTACACCACCGTGCAGCTTGGCGGGCTGAGCATGATTGCCAACCTGACTTACAACAAGGGCAAGAAGGAACCTGTTGGCGGCACGGCCTATGCCCGCGCCAACAACATTCCGGATCTCGATTACTCGCTGGCGGTCAACTACAAGATCGTTCCGCAGGCTTCGGTCGGGTTTGATGTGGTCGGCACCAGCAGTGTCTATGGCGGCGACAATATCGTCTATCCGGGCTCGGCAGTGATCAGCGCCAATGTCAAGGTTACCCCAATGCCCAACTTGCAGCTGGGCCTGAACGTCTACAACCTGTTCAACAGCTATGCGCTGCTGGGCGGGGCGGCGAGCACGGGTGTGGTCAGCGGCAACAGCTTCTATGGCAGCGCCTCGTTCACCAACGGGCGCATGGTGTCTGCTTCGGCCAAATTCACCTTCTGATCCGTTCCCTCTGCGGATCGCAAGGCGGGCCGGGCAGGGAAACCTGTCCGGCCCGTCTTTTTATTGGCCGGTCATGCGGCTAGGATTGCAGGGGGCGCAGCACTGCGGCGCCTGCTGCGCACACAAAGGAGCTTCTGGTGGAGAATTCGGGGGACCGGCGCATCCGCAAGGTGCTGGTGGCGGGCGGCGGATCGGCCGGATGGATGACTGCGGCCATGCTTGGCCACATCCTGCGCCACGATTGTTCGGTCACGCTGGTGGAATCCGAGGAAATCGGCATTGTCGGCGTGGGCGAAGCAACCATTCCGCCAATCCGCACATTCAACCAGACGCTGGGAATCGATGAAAAGGCGTTTCTGCGCGCCACGCAGGGCACCTTCAAACTGGGCATCGAATTTGTCGGCTGGGGACGGCAGGATAGCCGCTATTTCCACCCGTTCGGCCCGCACGGGCGCAATTTTGACATGGTATCGCTGCACCATTACTGGCTGCGCGCGCGCGCCGCAGGCGAAACCGCGCCGTTCGATGCGCATTCCATGGCCTGGGCGCTGGCCCGCGCCGGCCGCATGACGCGCCCGATGGCCGACCCGCGCCATGTCCTGTCCACATTCGATCATGCCTATCATTTCGATGCGGCGGGCTATGCTGTGTTCCTGCGCCAGTTTGCCGAAGCCCGCGGCGTGACCCGTGTCGAAGGCAAGATCGGCCAGGTCGATCTGGATGGCGAAACCGGCTTTGTCCGCGCGCTGCAACTGGAAGACGGCCGCCGGCTGGAGGCCGATCTGTTTATCGATTGCACGGGTTTCCGTTCGCTGCTGCTCGGCCAGGCGCTGGGTGAACCGTTCGAAGACTGGAGCCACTGGCTGCCGTGCGACCGTGCCGTGGCGATGCCGTGCGCCCACCCGGACAATGCGCCCGATCCCCTGCCGTTCACCCGCAGCACCGCCCAAGAGGCGGGCTGGCAATGGCGCATTCCGTTGCAGCATCGCATCGGCAACGGCTATGTCTTTTCCTCCAGCCTGCTCGATGAAACCCGCGCGGGTGATCTGCTCGCCAGCCGGCTGGATGGCAAGGCGCTGGCCGATCCGCGTCTGGTCAAGTTCAAGGCTGGCCGGCGGCGGCGGCACTGGGTCAAAAACGTGGTTGCGGTGGGGCTGTCCTCGGGCTTTCTCGAACCGCTGGAATCGACCAGCATCCACCTGATCCAGGCCAATATCTCAAAGCTGATGGGGCTGTTCCCGACGCGTGACTGCGATGCTGATACGGTCGATGAATTCAACCGCATCGCGCTGGGCGAAACCGACCGCATCCGCGATTTCATCATCCTGCACTACAAGCTGATGCAGCGCGATGATGCCGAATTGTGGCGCTATACCGCGAACATGGCGGTGCCCGACACGCTGGCGGCCAAGATCGAACAGTTCCGCCGCCATGCCCGGCACCTGCCGCGCGAATTCGATCTGTTTGCGATCGATTCCTGGCTGGCGGTGCATCTGGGGCAGAACAACCTGCCCGAAGATGTTGATCCGTTGATCGATTATCGCGGTATCGATGCGCGCGACTGGCTGACAAAGCTGCGCGCCGCGCTCGATGTTGAAGCTGCTCGCGCACCGAGCCACGCGCAGTTCATTGCCGACGCGATGCGATGAGCGCGGCCCGCCCGCCGCAACCCGTATCGCCCGGCGCCCTGCTGGATCACGCGCGCGAGGCGCGCGGCCTGCTGGATCAGGCGCGCGAGGCTCGCGGCCTGCTGGATCGGGCGCGCGAGGCGCGCGCCGGGCAAAACATGGCCGGCGCCGATGCTGCGGTGACCGAGGCGGTGGCACGCGCACCGCAAGACCGCGCGGCGGCGATGATGCTGGCGCAAATCCGGTTTGAACGCGGCTTTCCCGCGGCCGACCTGTTTGCGCGTGCGGCCGCGCTCGATCCGGGCAATCGCGATTGTCTGCGCAACCAGGCGCTGGCGCTTGCCGCGCAAGGTGATGCCGCAGGCGCCGAGGCGCTGCTGGCCAGCGCGATCGCTGCGGCACCCGATTGGCTCGAAGGGCTGCGCGTGCTCGCATCGCTGCGCTGGGTTGCGGGAGACGCTGCCGGGTTTGATGCGGGCTGGCGTGAGGCGGCGCGGGCGCATCCGGCGCACCAGGGGCTGTGGCTGGGCTGGTTTGGTGCGCTGGCGCAAGTGCGCGACTGGCCGCGCGCCCTGGCCGTGCTCGATGAAGCGCAGCACCATCTGGGCGAAACTGCGGCCCTGCATGCGGCGCGGGTGTTTGTGGCGGGCGAAAGCGGGGCGCTGGACCAGTGCGCCGCACTGCTTGACCGGTGGGCCGGGCCGGAGGATGATTTTCTGCGGCTGGCGCGCGTGCGGCTGGCGCTGCGGCGCGGGGATGCCGCTGTGGCCCGCGATGGGGCGCTGGCCATGCTGCGGGGTCCAAACGGGCGGCAGGCGTGGTCTTACCTTGGCACCGCATGGCGCATGCTGGGCGATCCGCTGGCCGAATGGCTGGAGGGCGATCCGGCCTTTGTCGGGGCCTATCAGGTCAATTTGTCGGTGGCGGAGCTCGACGAGCTTGGCGACGTGCTGCGCGGGCTGCATCAGGCGCGCGCGGCTTATGCCGAACAATCGGTGCGTGCCGGAACGCAGACCGACCGATCGGTGCTGCTGCGCCACGAACCGATCCTGCAACGCACCCGCGCGGCGCTGATGGAGGCGGTGCACACCCATGTGGCCGGCCTGCCGCCGCACGACCCGCGGCATCCCCTCCTTTCGGTCCCGCTTTCGGCCCGGCGCGACGGCTTGATCGTATCGGGCAGCTGGTCGGTGCGGCTGGGCCCGGGCGGGTACAATGTCACGCACAGCCATCCGCTGGGCTGGCTGTCATCCGCGTTCTATGTTGCTCTGCCCGATGCGGCCACGATGGGCGCGGCGCCGGCGGGGCATTTCCACTGGGGCGCGCCGCCCGATGATCTGGGCATCGATCTGGCGCCGCGCGGCCAAATCGCGCCGCAGCGGGGCCAGCTCGTGCTGTTTCCATCCTGTTTCTGGCACGGCACGGTGCCGATCGCGGCGGGTGAACGGCTGAACATCGCGTTTGACGTTACCCCGCGTCCCACCTGATCCGAAAAAGGGCAATCCCATGCGTCCCCGCTTTCATTACGCCCCACGCGCCAACTGGCTGAGCGATCCCAACGGCCTGGTGCATGATCGGGGCGAATGGCACATGGCCTATCAATACAATCCGCACGGGGAGGAATGGGGGCATATGGCCTGGGGCCATGCGGTCAGCCCCGATCTGGTGCGCTGGACCGAATTGCCGCCGGCACTGGTCGAAACCGATGGCGAAATGGTGTTTTCGGGCTCCGCCGTGATCGATCACGCGGGCACGGCGGGCTTTGGCAAGGGCGCGATGGTCGCGATCTATACCGGCGCGCACAGTGCGGCGCAGCGGCAGGTGCAGTGCCTGGCCCATAGCACCGATGCCGGCCGCCACTGGGCGCGCTACGCCGGCAATCCGGTGCTGGATCTGGGCCTTGCCGATTTTCGCGATCCCAACGTGATCTGGCACGATGCGACTGCGCGCTGGATCATGACCGTGGTGCTGTCCACGCAGAACCGCGCGGCGATCTATGCGTCGCCGAATTTGCGCGACTGGACATTGCTGAGCCATGTCGAAACCGACGGCGCACCCGGGCACTTGTGGGAATGCCCGCTGCTGATCGAATTGCCGGTAGAAGGCAGCGGTGAAACACGCTGGCTGTTCAAGGTCGATGTGCTGTCGGGCGCCCCGGGCAGCGGCGCGCTGTATCGCACCGGGCATTTCGACGGCGAACGGTTCCATGCCGATGGGCCGTGGCAGGTGGCCGATCATGGGCAGGATTTCTATGCCGCGATTGCCTGGCACGCGCCGCGCGATGCCGCGGGGCGCCCGCTGTGGATCGGCTGGCTGGGCAACCATGCGGTGCAAAAAGCGCTGCCGTTGCAGGGCTGGCGCGGCGCAATGTCGGTGCCCCGGCGCCTGGCACTGACGGTGGCCGGCGGCGCGTGCCGCCTGCGCCAGACGGTGGAGCCCGCGCTGATGGCCCAATTCGGCGCGCCACAGCCGCTTGCACTTGGCCATGCGCCGGTTGCACTGGCGCCGGGGATCGTCGCCGGGCTGGCGGGCGATTTTGCGCTGACGCTGGAGGATGGCACCGGTCGGCGGATCGATCTGATCCGCAATGCCGCCGGCCTGCGCCTGGAACGGCGCGATCCGGTCACGCCGCAACTTGATGCAGAGGCGCTGGCCCCGCTCGAAACCGCATCGCCGATCCTGCTGCTGATCGATCATGGCGCGATCGAGGTGCTGGCCGATGACGGGCTGGTGGCGCTGACCATGCAGCACCGCCTGGCGGGCGAAACCTGGCGCGCGGGCGCCGACCGGCCGGTCGAAGCGACCTGCCGCCAGTGGCAGGGTGCCCCAATTACCGCGGCCTGACGGTTGCCTGCGGCTTTTTTCGCGCGGCGATCTCGGCTAGGCCCCGGGGATGGACAAGCAAAGCATTCGCAACGTGCTGATCGTGGGCGGCGGGTCGGCGGGCTGGATGACAGCGGCGATGATGGCGCAAGTGCTGCAACGCGATTGCGCGATCACGCTGGTTGAATCCGACGAAATCGGCATTGTCGGCGTGGGCGAGGCGACCATCCCGCCGATCAAGGCGTTCAACGAAACACTGGGCTTTGCGGAGAAGGATTTTCTGCGCGAAACGCAGGCGACGTTCAAACTGGGCATCGAATTCGTCGGGTGGGGCGGGCGCGACAGCCGCTATTTCCATCCGTTCGGCACGCACGGCAGCGCTGTCGATATTGTCCCCTTGCACCAATACTGGCTGCGCGCCCGCCTGGCGGGTGATACCGCGCCGTTTGAAGACCATGCCATGGCCTGGGCGCTGGCCCGCGCTGGCCGGATGACCCGCCCCACCACCGATCCGCGCAGCCTGCGCGCGACATTCGATTATGCCTATCACTTCGATGCGGTGGGCTATGCCGGGTTCCTGCGCCGCTATGCCGAGGCGCGCGGCGTTACCCGCGTTGAAGGGCGGATCGGCGATGTCGAGCTGGATGGGCAAACCGGCTTTGTGAAGGCCGTGCGCCTCGACGATGGCCGCCGGATCGAGGCGGAGCTGTTTGTCGATTGCAGCGGGTTCCGCAGCCTGCTGCTCGAAGGCGCGATGGGCGAACCGTTCGAAGACTGGAGCCACTGGCTGCCCTGTGACCGCGCGGTGGCCATGCCCTGTGCGCACCCGGCCGGCACCACCAATCCGGCGCCGTTCACCCGCAGCACGGCGCAAGAGGCGGGCTGGCAATGGCGCATCCCGCTGCAAAAACGCATCGGCAACGGCTATGTCTATGCCAGTGCGTTTCTGGACGATGACCGGGCGGCCGATCTGCTGGCGCGCCGGCTGGATGGCGCGGCGCTGGGTGATCCGCGGTTCATCCGGTTCAAGGCCGGGCGGCGTCGGCGGCACTGGGTGAAAAACGTGGTCGGCGTCGGCCTGTCGACCGGGTTTCTCGAACCGCTGGAATCGACCAGCATCCACCTGATCCAGGCCAATATCTCAAAACTGATGACGTTTTTTCCCGACCGGCGCTTTGACCCGCTGGCGATTGACGAATTCAACCGTATTGCCGCGTGCGAGACCGAGCGGATCCGCGATTTCCTGATCCTGCATTACAAGCTGATGCAGCGCGATGATGCCGAACTGTGGCGTTATACCGCCGCGATGGATGTGCCCGACACGCTCGCGCTGAAAATCGACCATTTCCGGCGCAGCGGGCGGCTGATCACGCGCGAACTCGATCTGTTTCGTGACGATAGCTGGCTGGCGGTGCATCTGGGGCAGGGCAATCTGCCCGAAGCGGGCGAGCCGCTGGCACATCATCGCGGGATTGATTTGCGCGAATGGCTGGGCAAATTGCGCCTCGCACTGTCGCAAGAAGCGGCGCGTGCGCCTGATCATGCCCGGTTCATTGCCGATGCCATGGCTTGAAACGCGTGATCATTACGGATGCTCTAAAGCTTTGATCGGCCCAGTTCGATCGCACCGGTAATGCCCGCATCATCGCCCAGCCCCGGGGTGACGATGTACTGCTCCAGCCCGGGATCGAGCCGGGGGTTCTGCACATAGCCGTTGAGCCGCGCCAGCGTGCGCCGGCGCACCGTTTCGATCAAGCCGGGCGCCTTCATCACCCCGCCACCAAAAATCAGCCGGTCGGGCATGTGCATCAGCACCAGATCGGCGGCGAGATCGGCAATATAGCCGCCGATCAGATCGATCTTTGCCGGGTCGTCGGCCAGATGATCGAGGCTGGTGCCCCAGCGCTTGATGATTGCGGGGCCGGCCACCAGCCCTTCCAGGCAATCGCCGTGATAGGGGCACCAGCCTTCGAACGGATCGGCCGCGCGATCATGGCTGGGGTGAATATGCCCCATTTCATAATGCGAAAAACCCATCAGCGATTTGCCATCGCGCAGCACCCCGGTGCCGACCCCGGTGCCGATCGTGGTATAGGCCAGCGTGCGCGCGCCTTGCCCTGCGCCCGCCAGCCATTCGCCGATCGCTGCGCCGTTGACATCGGTATCGACCACGAAAGGCACGCCGAA
Organism: uncultured Sphingomonadales bacterium; assembly: GCA_903832325.1. Taxonomy (GTDB): domain Bacteria; phylum Pseudomonadota; class Alphaproteobacteria; order Sphingomonadales; family Sphingomonadaceae; genus Novosphingobium. The sequence goes on from CAILBC010000043.1 coordinate 140,597, forward strand.
CGGATCGAGCACATCGTGGAAGCGCGCACCCTGCCAGCCCGGCTTTGGCGTGGTGGTGAACGTGCCATAGGCGGGCGAGGCAGGATCGATGTCGATCGGGCCAAAGCTGGCGACGCCGAACGCCGCGATGCGCCCGTGGGTTTCCTGCGCGGCGGTGAAGAACGCGGCCACATCGGGAAAGCATTCGGCCGGGGTGCGCGTATCGATCCGCGCGCGCGCCACAATCGTGCCGTCCATGCGGGCCAGCGCGCAGATGAACTTTGTCCCGCCCGCCTCGATCGCGCCGATCAGGCCGTCCTGCTGCCCCTGCATGTGCTGTCCTCCCGCTTGCCCTGGGCGCTTGCCCGGTGTCCCATCACTGGCACGGCGGCGGGCCTGCTGCCAAGCGGTTTGGCGCAGCGTGCAATCGATTTACCAATCGGCGTTTTACCAGCGCGTGCCGCGCCTTGTACGGATGTGCGATGAGTGGAAGTTATCGCACAACGTGACGCTCAGGCGCCGCGCGGGCTTATACCAACGCGCAGGGAGTCAAGGCTCACTGCACGTTGGTATCAGGCGGTGATCGGCACCACCGGACTGCCCAGGCGCGCGCGGAACTGATAGGCGATCACGCAGGCGACGAACACGCCGGTCGACAATGCCACTTCGGAAAATTCTTCCGGAGAGCGCAACATCATCACCAGCACTGCCAGAATGCCCGCGGCGGCGGCATAGCTGACCAGCGGAAACAGCCAGACTTTCACACTGAGCGTTTCGCCCGCACGTTCCAGCCGGCGGCGCAGCGCAATTTGCGCAAACACGATCAGCAGATAGACACACAGGATCGTCGCGCCCGAGGCCTGGACCAGAAACGCAAACAGCCCGCCCGGCGAAAACACCGAAGACAGCACCACGCCATAGCCCGCCACGGCCGAGGCGATGATCCCGGCGGCCGGCACCTTGCGCGCCGAGACAATGCCGAACATTTCAGGGGCATCGCCGCGCTGCGCCATTTCATAGAGCATGCGGCTGGTCACATAGATCGCGGAATTGAGGCACGAGACAATCGCCGTGAAGATCACCGCGCCGATGATCGCCTCTGCGCCCGGCACGTGGATCAGGCCGAGCGCGGCGACGAACGGCGATTTGCCCGAAACGACCGTATCCCACGGCAGGATCGCCTGGATCACCGCGATCGACCCGATATAGAAAAACATGATGCGCAGCGCCACGGTGCGCCCGGCGCGGACCACGTTGCGCGCGGGATCTTCGGTTTCCACCGCAGCAATCGTGGCGACTTCGCTGCCCATCATGGAAAAAATGACAGTGGGAATGGCCAGGAAAATTGCCGAAACCCCCGATGGCATGGCGCCGCCATGCACCATGAACTGGTGCTGCAGCGCGATCAGGCCCGGGCCGAAGCCAAATACATAGCCCAGACCCAGCGCGATGAACCCAACGATCGTCACCACTTTCAGGCTGGCAAACCAGAATTCGAATTCGCCATACGTCTTGACCGACATCAGGTTGACGCCGGTCATCGCCACGATCAGCAGCGCCGACAGCGCCCACATTGGCAGCGGCACAAACGGCATCAGCATGTTGGCCCCGGCAATCGCCTCCACCGCCACGGTAATCACCCAGAAATAGGCATAGAGCCAGGCATTGGTGAACCCTGCCCAGGGCCCCAGGCCCAGCGAGGTATAGCCGGTGAACGAGCCCAGACCGGGCCGGGCAATCGCCATTTCGCCCAGCATCCGCATGATCACGAAAACCAGCAGCCCGCACAGGAAATACGTGGCCAGCACAGCGGGGCCGGCAATGTGGATCGCCACGCTGGACCCGACGAAGATGCCCGCACCGATGATCCCGCCGATGGAGATCATCGTCACGTGGCGAGGCTTTAGCGAATGGGCCAGTGTTGCATCATGTGACATGCCGTTACCAATTTCCCCCGGGGCCTGTTCAGCCTATTTGCTGGCTGTGGTCTTGTGTTGCGCGACGTAGCCCTGACGCTGCTGGTCAATCAAGTAGGCATGGATGGCTTCGACATCATCCTTGCTTACCACATCGCCCAGCGGGGCCATGCCGAGTTGGGCCAGCGCGCCCTTCAGCACGATATCGTTGAACATGTCGTGGATTTCGGGCGGCAGGCGCGACAGGTCCGGCGTTACGCCAGGGCCGAACACGTGGCAGCGCGAACAGTATTCGGTGAACTTTTCCTCACCATGCGCGATGACCGCTGCGGTCGCGATCAGCTTTGGCGGTTCGGGATAATCGAACGGATTGACGCGCTTGTCGGGCATCGGCACGGCGCCACCACCCAGCTTGAACACCAGGATGCGGTTGGTGTTCATGTTGAGATAGGCCGCGCTCGACGGCGGGATCGGAAACGTGATGCCCGATCCGCCATAGCCGGCCTGCACCGCCACATATTGCACGCCGCCGACTTTATAGGTCATCGGTGCGGCCATGATGTGGCTGCCGGTCTTGATCGATGTCAGCGGCTGGCCGGTCGTGGCGTTATAGACCCACAGCGTGCCATCACCACGTCCTTGCACCACGATATTGCCCGCGGTCGACAGCACGCCGCCGTCATAGCCGCGGTTGCCTTCGGATGTGACCTGCTGCCACACCACCTTGCGGGTGACCGGGTCCCAGGCTTTCAGGATTTCGCGCACCAGCTTGGTACCCGGGCGTTCCTTCTGCAATTCGGCCTTTTCCGGCACCGTGCCGAACAGGCGCTTCAGCCCGCCGGTGTCGTAGGTATCGTCGGGAATGATCCCGTCGGCGTTGAAGAACCCTTCCAGATGGTTCAGCGCGCCGCCGTTGCCGGCCATGTTGACCATGACATTGGGCACATCGAGCGAGGGGATATAGACCAGCCGCGTTTTCGGGCTGAACGACATCGGGTTCCACGTGTGGCCGCCGGCCCACGAAGGATAGACGTTTTTGGGCTTGGCAGTGTAATCGGCCACTTCGGTAAACTGCGGCCGGCCGGTGGCCAGGTCGACGCCCTTGGCCCAGTTCACATAAGTGAACGGATCGGCCGCCAGCAGTTTGCCGGTCTTGAGATCGAGCGTGTAGTAAAACCCGTTCTTCGACGCCTGCATCACCACGCGCCGGGTCTGGGCGGGTGATGCCCCACCCACCGGCAGATTGGCGAAGATGAATTTCTGCACCGCGTCATAATCCCAGGAATCCCCGGGGGTTTCCTGATAATACCAGTTCATCCGGCCGTTTTGCGCGCTGACCGCGATGATCGAGGCGTTGAACAAGTCATCATGCCGTTCGCCGCCGGACTTTACCCGCAGATAGGGTGAGGCATTGGCCGTGCCAAACACGATCTGGTCGGTTTCCGGATCATAGGACAGCCCGTCCCACACTGCGCCGCCATTCTGGTACTTGCCGCTGCGCCCGGGGGCCCAGGATTTCGCGGCCATCGCCAGCTCGGGATGCTCAAAGGGTTGATCCGGGGCAGGGGGCACCGTGAAAAAGCGCCATTTGAAGCTGCCGGTCTTGATATCCCACGCCGAAATATAGCCGCGCGACGATCCATCGCCCAGGTCCGAACCGGAATTGCCGATCACCACCGCATCCCTGGTCAGGATCACCGCCCCGGTGGAGGCATAGACCTGCTTGCGGTTGATGATCGTATCGGCCTTCCACTTTTCGGCGCCGGTCCTGGCATCGAGCGCGTGGAGCACGCCGTCTTCGGATGCAACGAACACCACCCCGTCGCGATAGGCAACGCCCCGGTTTACCGTGTCGCAGCAGGCATTGCGCGCCGAGGACGGATCGATGCCCGGATCGAATTGCCAGATCAGCTTTCCGGTCGTGGCATCGAGCGCATAGACAATGCCCCAGACGCCCGAGGTGTACATGACCCCGTCGATCACCAGCGGGGTCGCTTCCTGCCCGCGATCGGTGCCCATCTCATAAGCCCAGGCAAAGCCGAGCTGCCCGGCGTTGCTGTCGTTGATATCGGTCAGCGCGGAAAACCAGGTGCCCGCCTGGTCACCGCCGACAAACGGCCATTGTTCGGCCGCAACCGGATAAGGCGCTGCCGAAAGATCGGGCAAACCGGCATGCGATGCCGCGCCGGGAACAAGCAGCGCGCCGCACAGCGCAACGGCGGAAATCAGGCCGGTGGCGGCCTTGCGGAAAATCGGTCGTGACATGGTCGTGTGTGGCCTGGTCGGTTGCAGCATAACCCAAGGTCTCTGTCGGAAATCGCGCGATGGCAAGCGCCTATCGTGGGCATAAGGCAGGGTTATGCACCATAATGCAAGGCCCCGGCCACGGATGGACCGGGCCGGGGCAAGGCATTGCAATCCCTGTCAGGCTGTCTTGATCAGAAAGGCCTGATCAGAAATGATAACGGATGTTGACGCCCCACGACCGCGGGCGGGCGAACAGCGATTGGGTTGCCCCGGAATAGAGCGACCCGTCATAGGCATAGTTGCGATAGGCGCGTTCGAACACGTTGTTCACATAGAACGCCAGATCGACATTGGTGTCTTTCGGGGTAAATCCGATCCGCACGTTTTCGACGTGGTATGCGGCTTCCTGCTCGACCGGGGCGCACAGCAGCGTGAAGCACATGTGGGACTGGTACATGCTGTCGGCCTGCACCGATGCATTGCCACCGGCCAGCGGAAATTCATAGCGGACCAGCGCGTTGCCCGACCAGTGCGGCGCCTGCGGCAGATCGTGCCGGACCACAGTCACCCCGTCGGGCAGCAAGACATCGGGCACATGGCTTTCTTCCCACGATCCGGTCAGATTGAGAGTCAGGCCGGGGATCGGGTGCGAAGTGAACTCGGCCTCGATCCCTTTGGCCTTGGCCTGCAGGTTGCGGATTTCCTGGGTGTAGCCAACTTGCACAAATGCCTGATAGTTGTGGTAATCATAGTAATAGGCCACGACGTTCAGGCTGGAATGACCGGGCAGGCTGGTCTTGAGGCCGATTTCGTAATCGTTCAGGACTTCGGGGTTGAACTTGATCCCGTTGATCGTGTCATAGACCGCCAGCGCTGCCGGGGTGCCGGTTGAGAAGCTGAAGCCCCCCGATTTTGAACCGCGGTTGTAGCTGGCATAGATCAGCGTGTTGGCAGACGGCTTGTAATCCACCTCGGTCCGCACCGTCAGACCGGAAAAGCTGGGTCGTGCGTCAGCCGGTACCGCTGTGATCGAACCGCCCGTGCTGGCGGTAACATCCGCATAGCCGGGGAACGGCGGGTTCGCATCGTAGTTGAAATTGATGCTGTCGGGGCAATAGTGAATGTTGAACCCGGTCCAGTATTCATGACCCGTGTAGCAACCAATCTTTTTATCGTGCCAGTAGCGTGCCCCGAAGATGAATTTGAATTGGTCGCTGATCTTGTATTCGTCTTGGGCAAAGAACGCAAAGCTCTTGGTTTGCTGATAAAATTGGACTTGCGGATCATAGCTGTCGAACGGAGTTGCGTATTGCGCGTGGAAATGGCTTTCAATCGACATCGCAAAAGCGCCCAGCACCAGGTAGTTGGCGGTGCCAATGGTGGTGGCGGCGCGCAATTCCTCTGAAACCTGGTTGGTGCGGTTGTTCTGGTTGAAAATCGTGCCCGGTGCATAACACGTGATCGATGCGACGCCGGGGCAGGGACCAGCGGTATAAGTCGCACCCTGGACATAGGCGAATTCGGGTTGGCTATCGCCGATTTCGTTGTTGAACTTGTTGATATATTGGTAATCGGTGATCGACGTAACATCGAACGCGCCAAGCTTTGCTTCAAGACGCAAGGTCGCGCCAAAGATCTGGCGGCTGATCCCCGGATCGCCGGTCGCGGCGATCTGCCACGGGCTCGCGCCACGCGTTACCGCAACCGTGCGGCCGTTGATGATGCCGTCAAATCCGGTCGCCATCGCGCCCGGCACGGTGTTGGCCGCGGCACCCGAAGACCCGGCATAACCCGGCAGATTGTATGAGGCATTCGGTGCCCAGTACGGGCAAACCACGTTGGCGGGCAGATCAACGCCCTGGAACTGGGCGTTGGGGCACGACGGCGCAAAGGCATAGCCTGCAACCTGCCGTTCGTGATCCGATTCGGAATAGCGCAAAGTCAATTTGGCACTGAAATCGCTGGACGGCGACCATTTGAAAATGCTGCGCAGGCCCCAATGGTTGTTCTGACCGCGGTTGTGCTGGCCCGGTACCAAATTCTGGATATAGCCTTCGTCGCGGTCATAAAGGCCCGATACGCGCACATCCAGATCCTTGGCCAACCGGCCCTGGATTGCCCCTTCGGCAATCGTTTCGTTGAACCGGCCGTACGTCAGCGAGAGAAATCCGCCGGTCGTGGCGGTCGGCTGGGTGGAAATGAACTGGATCGCGCCGCCGGTCGCGTTGCGGCCGAACAGCGTGCCCTGCGGCCCGCGCAACGCCTCGGCGCGCGCCAGGTCGAAAATCGGAAAGCCCGCGGTGGAGATCGACGATGAGTAGCTGTCGTCCTGATAGACGGCGACTGGCGGCTCCTGCTCGTCTCCATAGGAGTTTTGCGCAACACCGCGCATGTTGAACACCACTTCGGACGCGGCAAACGCGTTGAAGCGCAAGTTGGGGATGGCGCGCACCACATCGGTGGCGGTGGTGATGTTGAGGTTCTTGATCGTTTCCCGGTCGAGCACCGTGATCGCGATGCCGACATCCTTCAGCTTTTGTTCGCGGCGCTGCGCGGTCACCACGATATCGGGCGCGGCGCCCGGTTGGGCCACCGCTTCGGCCGGAGCCGGAGCCGCCGACTCTGCCATCGCAGCGCCCGGCGCGAAGGCGACCAGCGCCACGCCTGCCAGCATGGCTGCGGTCAAAGTGCGGCGTGCGCCACCCTCAGATGAGAAAACCGTCATCGATAGCTCCCCTTAAAAGCCATTTGGCGCCGCCGTGACTTTTGCACGACAACTGCCTTTATTGCCTGGCGAACGTGCCTCAAACATTCGGATCGGGCAAGCCGGGACCGGCGCCTTTTTGGCCAAGAAGAAACTTTTTTAGCCGTGGAGAAACTGGCGCGAGGGCAGGGGTTTTATGAAAATGGCTTTGAAACAACGACTCGGCGGTATCCGGCGCGGAATCGTTGCGATAAATTCACCTTATGTTTCGCGCAAAAGATTATGATCACTCCGCGCCGGGCCGCATGGTCCGGGCGCATCAGGCCTGGCGCCGCGCACAGCGATTGGCTGAATTAAGATGCGCTGATATTCAGCATTAGTGTTTTATATGGTGCCATGCCCCCTTGGCCATCGGGGCGGGAAACTGGCATACCGGTGTGCATAACCGTAGGTGCAGGTCGGCAATCGCTTTGCCTGCACGGGATTTGGCCTGAAGGGGCGCACATGAAAACGACAGCGCGCGTGGTGGTTATCGGTGGCGGGGTGGTTGGCGTCAGCACGCTGTATCATCTGGCAAAGCTCGGCTGGTCGGATGTCGCGCTGATCGAGCGCAAGGAGCTGACTTCGGGTTCCACCTGGCACGCCGCCGGGCTGCTGCCGTTGTTCAATCTCAGCTACTCGGTGGGCAAGCTGCACCAGTATTCGGTTGATCTCTATCCCAGGCTCGAAGCGGAAACCGGCCTGAATGTCGGGTTTTCCAATGTGTCCAACATCCGTCTGGCGACCAGCCCCGACCGGATGGATGAATACCGCTATTACGCGGGTGTGGCCAAAACGATTGGTGTCGATGTCAACTGGCTGACCCCGGAAGACCTGCGCGAAGTCTGGCCGCTGGCCGTGACCGACAATGTTCTGGGCGCGATCCAGCATCCGGCCGATGGTTATATTCAGCCTGCCGATCTGACCCAGGCGCTGGCCAAGGGGGCACGCCAGCTGGGCGCGACAATCCATCGCAACACCACCGTCACCGGCATCACGCAAAAGGCCAATGGCGAATGGGTGGTGACGACGGATCAGGGTGAAATCACCTGCGAACATGTCGTTTCGGCCACCGGCAGTTTTGCCCGCCAGACCGGCGCAATGGTCGGTCTCGACATTCCGGTGGTTCCGGTCGAGCACCAGTACATCGTGACCGAACAGCACCCCGCGATCATGGAGCGGCGGCGGCTTGGCCTGCCTGAAATGGGCGTTCTGCGCGAATCCGACGCCAGCTGGTACATGCGCGAAGAAGCCGGCGGCCTGTTGCTCGGGCCCTACGAAGTCGGCGCCCCGGCATGCTATGTGAAAGGCCCGGCGGCCAACAGCGAATACGAACTGTTCCCCGATGCGCTGGAACGGCTGGAGCCCTATATCCTGTCGGCGATGGCGCGCGTGCCCGCATTTGGCGAAGTGGGCGTCAAGAAAGTCTATAACGGCGCGATTGCCTATACCCCCGACGGATCGCCGATTGTCGGCCCGGCCTGGGACAGGAAAAACTTCTGGCTGAACGAAGGCCATTCGTTCGGGATCACCGCCGCCGGCGGGGCCGGCTGGCAGCTGGCGCACTGGATTGTCGACGGCGAACCGACCATCGACATGATGGGCGTCGATCCGCGCCGGTTTGGCGACTATGCCGGCGAAGGCTATCTGATCGAAAAGAACGAAGAAGCCTATGCCAAGGTCTTTTCGATCCATTACCCCGACGAAGAGCGAGAGGCCGCGCGCGCGCTGCGCCGCACCCCGTGCTATGACCGGATGAAGGCGTTGGGCGCGGTGTTTGGCAGCGTGTTCGGCTGGGAACGGCCCAACTGGTTTGCGCCCGCCGGCTATGAATTGACCGAGGCCGATCTCGACAAGGCCGATGTCATCCTCAACGACAACCACCCGGTTGTCCCGGGCGAGGCGATCCGCGAACGCTGGTCGTTCCGCCGGTCGAACTATTTCGATTTCGTCGGTGCCGAATGCCGCCACGTTACCGAAAAGGTCGGCATCCAGGACATGAGCGCCTTTGCCAAGTGCATGATTTCGGGCCCGGGCGCCGAGGATTGGCTTAATGGCCTGCTGTCGAACATGGTGCCAAAGAAGGTGGGCAAGCTGTCGCTGTCATACCTTTTGACCGACGAAGGCGGCGTGCGCGCCGAATTCACCGTCTACAAAAAAGGCCCGCAACGCTATTATCTCGTGTCGGCCGGCGCGATGGAACGCCACGATCAGGACTATCTGATCAAGGCGCTGCCGACCGACGGTTCGGTGCGGTTTGAACGGCTGACCACGGCGATGGGCGTGCTGGTGCTGGCCGGGCCGCGTGCCCGCGACGTTCTGGCCAAAGTTACCCGCGCCGATCTTTCGAACGCGGCCTTTCCCTGGCTGACCGGGCAGACCATTTCGGTGGGTGCGGCGCGGGTCGATGCGCTGCGCGTGAATTTCATCGGCGAACTGGGCTGGGAAATCCATCATCCGATCGAAATGCAGAACTACATTTTTGACACGTTGATGGCGGCGGGTGCCGAATTCGACATCAGGCCGTTCGGCATCCGCGCGATGACCGCGATGGCGCTGGAAAAGAGCTACAAGCTGATCCCGCGCGAATTGTCGATTGAATACAACGCGCTGGAAAGCGGACTTGAACGCTTTGTCAGCATGAAAAAGCCGGCGTTCAAGGGCCGTGACGGACTTGTCGCGCGCAAGGAAGCCGGGCTGCGCTGGCAACTGGTCACGCTCGACGTGCACGGCGTTACCGATGCCGATGCGCGCGGATCAGAACCGGTCCTGCGCGATGGCGAACTGGTTGGCCGCGCCACGTCTGGCGGCTATGGCTGGCGCGTGGGCAAAAGCCTGGCCCTGGCGATGGTTCCGCCCGCGCATGCCGCGGTCGGCACCGAGCTGGAGATCGTCATTCTTGGCACCGCGCACAAGGCGGTGGTGATCGAAGATTCGCCGTTCGACCCGGAAAACACCGCTTTGCGGAGCTGAACCCATGCACCAGTTCGATACGATTGCCCGTCTGCTTGAAAAGAACCGCCCCGGCTATACCCTGCCGCGCGACCTTTATGTGGGTGAGGAAGCCTATCGCTTCGATATCGAGGTGATGCTCAAATCGGTCTGGCTCTATGCCGGAACGGTGGCCCACGCCAAAAAACCGGGTGATTGGTTCCTGTTCGAACTGGGCAACAACCAGGTGATCATCGTGCGCGGGCGCGACAATGAAATCCGCGCGTTCTACAATTCGTGCCGCCACCGCGGCGCGCGCGTGTGCGAAGCGGCCAGCGGCAATTCGCCGCGGCTGATCTGCCCCTATCACTTCTGGACTTATGGTCTGGATGGCAAGCTGCTGGCCGCGCGCAACATGCCCGAAGGGTTTGACAAGGCCGACCACGGCCTGGTCCCGGTGGCGCTGGAAAACGTAGGCGGGCTGCTGTTTGTCTGCCTGTCGGACACGCCGCCGCCGTTTGGCCGCGCGCGCGAAGATATTGCCGAACAAGTGAAAATCTACAACCTCGACAAGCTGAAAGTTGCGGTGCAGGACGATCTGATCGAGCCGGCAAACTGGAAGCTGGTGATGGAAAACAATCGCGAGTGCTATCACTGCGATCAGAACCATCCCGAACTGCTGAAATCGCTGTCAACTTACGGATTCGGCAAAGGCCTGCCCGAAGATGGCGAGGCCGATGTGGTGGATGATGCCGCATTCGATGCCATGCTGGAGGCGCAGCGGCAGCATTGGGTTGATCTGGGCATCTATCACGATCTGATCGAATTTCCGCCCGATGCGGACGGGAACACCGGCTGGCACCGCGTTGCGCGGTTGCCGCTGGCACATGGCGCGGTGTCGCAAACGCTGGATGGCACGCCCGCATCCCGCATCCCGATCTGGCCGCACGGGCTGACCGAGGAAACCAGCCTGTCGGTGTGGACCCAGCCCAACAGCTGGCACCATTTCTGCAACGACCATGTCGTCACGTTCTCGCTCACCCCGCTGGGGCCGGACAAGACGTTGCTGCGCACTAGCTGGCTGGTGCACGAGGACGCGGTGGAAGGGGTCGATTATGATCCCGCAAAGCTGACGGCGGTGTGGCGTGCGACCAACGAACAGGACAGTTATCTTTCGGCGGTGAACCATCGCGGCATCCGCAGCGATGGCTATCGCCAGGGGCTCTATTCGGTCGAGGAAAAGCTCGTCGACGCGTTCAAGACCTTTTACGTCGATGCCAGCGTGCGGGCGCTGGGCTGACCGCAAGGCAGTTGCACCCCCTGCAGGCCAAAACCGCCAGGATGCCGAAACCGCCAGGATGCCGAAACCGCCCGGATGTGAGTCTTGTCTTCGGGCGGGCGGCGGGGCACCGGAATTGCGACAGAACACGGGATTAGTCGGACAATGATGCGTTTTTCCGGATTCAATCTGCTGGCCCAGGCGTTCAACGGCCATCAGGACTGGCCCGAACACTGGCCCGACAAGGCGCCTAAACCCGAATATGACGTGATCATCGTCGGCGCGGGCGGGCACGGGCTGGGTGCGGCCTATTATCTGGCGGCCAAGTACGGCATCACCAATGTTGCGGTGATTGAAAAGGGCTGGCTGGGCGGCGGCAATGCCGGGCGCAACACCACGATCATCCGGTCAAACTATCTCTATGACGAAAGCGCGCATCTTTATGACCACGCGGTCAAGATGTGGGACGGACTGAGCCAGGAGCTGAATTACAACGTCATGTATTCAAAGCGCGGCGTGCTGATGCTGGCGCACAATGTGCATGATATTCAAAGCTTCAAGCGGCACATCCATGCCAACCGGCTGAACGGTGTCGACAACGAATGGCTGACCCCCGAACAGTGCAAGGCCTATTGCCCGCCACTCGATATCGCGCCCAATGCGCGCCATCCGGTGCTGGGCGGCGCGCTGCAACGGCGCGGCGGCACCGCGCGGCATGACAGCGTGGCCTGGGGCTATGCCCGCGGCGCGGTCGCGCGCGGTGTGGATATCATCCAGAATTGCGCGGTTACCGGCATCCGTCGCGGGCCCGATGGCGCCGTGCTGGGGGTGGAAACCGAACGTGGCTTCATCGGCGCGCGCAAAGTCGGGGTTTCGGCCGCGGGCAGCACGTCGCTGGTGATGAAAATGGCCGGGCTCGACTTCCCGCTGGAAAGCTATCCCTTGCAGGCGCTGGTGTCCGAACCGGTCAAGCCGATTTTCCCCTGCGTGGTGATGTCGAACACCGTGCACGCCTATATCAGCCAGTCCGACAAGGGCGAGCTGGTGATTGGCGCGGGGACTGACCAGTATGTCAGCTATTCGCAACGCGGCGCCCTGCACATCATCGAACACACGCTGGCCGCGATCTGCGAGATTTTCCCGATCTTTACCCGCATGCGCATGCTGCGCACCTGGGGCGGGATCGTGGACGTTACGCCCGACCGGTCGCCGATCCTGGCCAAGACCCCGGTGCCGGGCCTCTATGTCAATTGCGGCTGGGGCACTGGCGGGTTCAAGGCGACGCCCGGCGCGGCCGACTTGCTGGCCCATACCATTGCCCATGACGCGCCCCATGCCATCAACGCCCCGTTCAATCTCGATCGTTTCCGCAACGGCCGGTTGATTGACGAAGCCGCCGCCGCGGCCGTGGCGCACTGACAGGAAGACCGATGATCCTGATCCACTGCCCTTATTGCGAGGAAGATCGGCCCGAGGTCGAATTCACTTATGGCGGCCAGGCGCATATCGCCCGCCCGCTGGACCCCGCCGCGCTCGATGATGCCGAATGGGAAAGTTTCCTCTATATCCGCAGCAATCCGCGCGGGCGCCATGCCGAACGCTGGCGCCATGCGCATGGGTGTGCGCGGTTTTTCAACGCGATCCGCGACACTGTGACCGACCGGTTTGAAGTGACCTACAAAGCCGGCGAGCAAGCGCCCGACGGGGCGGCACGATGAGCGGCTATCGCCTTGCCCGGGGTGGCCGGATCGATCGCAACCGGCCGGTCGCGTTCCGTTTCGATGGCCGAGACTACAGCGGCTTTGCCGGGGACACGCTGGCCTCGGCGCTGGTGGCTGGCGGGGTCACGCTGCTTGGCCGATCGTTCAAATACCACCGCCCGCGCGGACTGCTGGGGATGGGCGCGGAAGAGCCCAATGCGCTGGTCACCGTTGATCGCGGCCCGGCGCGGATCACGCCCAATCTGCGCGCCACCCAGGTTGCGCTGCATGACGGGCTTGTCGCCAGCAGCCAGAACCGCTGGCCTTCGCTGAAATTCGACGTGGTCGCGCTCAACGATGTGTTTGGCGCGCTGTTTCCGGCAGGGTTCTACAACAAGACCTTCATGTGGCCGCGCGCCGCGTGGGAAGCCTTGTATGAACCGGTGATCCGGAGGCTCGCCGGCCTGGGTGAAAGCCCGGTGGCGCGCGATCCCGATCACTATGATGCCACGTATGCGCATTGCGAAGTGCTGGTGATCGGCGGCGGGATTGCCGGGATCGAGGCGGCGCTTGATGCCGCGCAAACCGGCGGGCGGGTGATCCTGATCGATGATCAGGACGATCTGGGCGGCGGCGCGCTGTCCGATGCGGCGCTGTGGCCGCTGCTGACCGACCTGAAGGCGCGACTGGCGGGTTGCGCCAATGTCACCGTGCTCGGGCGGACCACGGCATTTGGCTATTATCACCAGAACTTCATCGGCGCGGTGGAATCGCTGACCGATCATCTCGCCCCTGCCGAAGCGACCGGCCCGCGTGAACGGCTGTGGCGGATCCGCGCCGGCGAAGTCGTGCTGGCGCAGGGCGCGATCGAGCGTCCGCTGGTGTTTGATGGCAATGATGTACCGGGCGTCATGCTGGCCAGTGCCGGGCGCACGCTCGCGCTGCGCCATGGCGTGGCGGTGGGCCGCGCAGTGGTGGTAATGGCCGCGCACGACAGTGGCTGGCGCGATGCGCTGGCCATGGCCGAAGCGGGCGTGACGATTGCCGCGATCATCGACATCCGCGATGTCGTGCCCGGCGATCTGGCCGAGGCGGCCCGCGCAGCGGGTATCGCGGTGCACACCGGTTGCGCAATCACCCACGTGTCCGGGCGCCACGCGGTCAAGGGTGTGACTTTTGCTGCCGCCGGCACCGGGCCGGAACGCCATATCGCCTGCGATGCCGTGCTGATGGCCGGCGGCTGGACGCCCAGCGTGCATTTGTGGAGCCACGGCAAGGGCAGCCTTGCCTGGAGCGAGGCGTGGGGCGCCTATCTGCCGGGCACGGCGATTGAAAACTGCCGCGCGGTGGGTGCCTGTGCCGGCGCGTGGTCGCTCGGTTCGGGCGTGATCACCGCGGTGCTGCCCAACCGCAAGCCGGTGCGCGCGCAAAAGGCCTTTGTCGATTTCCAGAACGACGTGAAGGCGCGCGACATCCACCTGGCAGTGCAGGAAGGCATGCGCTCGATCGAGCACATCAAACGCTACACCACCAACGGCATGGCGACGGACCAGGGCAAGACCAGCAATCTGAACGGGTTGCAGATCGCCTCGACCGTGCTCGGCCGGCCGGTGGCGGATATCGGGCTGACCACGTTCCGCCCGCCCTATACGCCGCAGACGTTCGGCGCGCTGATGGGGCATCACAAGGATGCGCTGTTTCAGCCGGTGCGCAAATCGGTGATCGATGATTGGGCAACAGCGCAGGGCGCGGTGTTCGAAAACGTGTCAAACTGGCGCCGCGCGCGCTATTTCCCGCGCGGCGGCGAAACGATGGAGGCCGCCGTGCTGCGCGAATGCGCGGCCGTGCGCAACGCGGTCGGCATGTTCGATGCCTCGACGCTGGGCAAGATCGAGGTTGTCGGGCCCGATGCCGCCGAATTCCTCAACCGCATGTACACCAATCCGTGGAAAGGGTTGCAGCCCGGCCGCTGCCGCTATGGCCTGCTGCTGCGCGAAGATGGCTTCATCATGGACGATGGCGTTTCGGCGCGCATCGCCGATGACCGGTTCCACCTGACCACCACCACCGGCGGCGCCGCGCGCGTGCTGGGGATGATGGAGGACTATCTCCAGACCGAATGGAGCGATCTCGACGTCTGGTTGACTTCGACCACCGAACAGTGGGCGGTGATTGCGCTGCAGGGGCCAATGGCGCGCGCGGTGATTGCGCCGCTGGTCGAAGGCATCGATCTGGATGGCGCGGCGTTCCCGCACATGGCGGGGCGCGAAGGCACGATCGCCGGGGTGCCGACACGCCTGTTCCGCGTCAGCTTTACCGGCGAACTCGGCTTTGAAATCAATGTGCCCGCGCACGAAGGTCGCAAAGTGTGGGACGCGGTCCATGCCGCCGGGCAGGCCCATGGCATCACGGCATATGGCACGGAAACAATGCACGTGCTGCGTGCCGAAAAGGGCTTCATCATCGTCGGGCAGGATACCGATGGCACGATGACCCCGGCCGACATGGGGCTGGATTGGGCCGTGGGCAAGAAAAAGCCCGATTTCGTGGGCAAACGCTCGCTCGCCCGGCCCGATATGGACGCGCCCGGGCGCAAACAGTTCGTCGGCCTGTTGACCGAAGACGCGGGCGAGCTGCTGGAAGAAGGCGCGCAAGTCGTTGCCGACCCCGATGCGCCGATCCCGATGCCGATGATCGGCCATGTCACTTCCGCCTATCGCAGCGCAGCGGCCGGGCGCACGATTGCGCTGGCAGTGATTGCCGATGGCCGTGCGCGGATCGGGCAGACGGTGTTCATCCCGATGCCGGGCCGGGTGATCCGTGCGAAAGTGACTGCGCCGATGTTCTATGACCCCGAAGGGAGCCGCCTCAATGCTTGAGATCGCCCCGCTGGCTGTTGCCGGCATCGATCTGGCCACTGGCACCGCGGCCGTCAACGGCATGGTGTCCGGCCTGCCGGTCTGCATCGCACCCGCCGCGCCGTTGACGCGCTGGTCATTGCGCGCACGCGATGCCGGGGCGCTGTCGGCCGCGATCGGCCGCGCGCTGCCCGATCGCATTGGCGTCGTGATTGACGGGATTGCCCGGCTTGGCCCTGACGAATGGTACGCGCTGCTGCCCGAAGGCACGGTCCTGCCCGGCGGCGCCGGTCTTCCCGTCAGCGTGGTTGAAGTGACCGCCCGCGCGGTCGGCTTTACCGTTGAAGGCGCAGGCGCAGTCGCAGCCCTGGCGCGCGGCTGTCCGCTCGATCTGGCCGGATTTGCGCCGGGCCGCGCCACGCGCACGGTGTTCGAAACTGTCGAAGTGCAGATCTGGGCCACCGCGCCCGAAACTTATCATGTCGAAGTCTGGCGCAGCTTTGCGCCCTGGCTGTGGCACTCATTGGCAGCAGGGCTGGCATTGACAGCAGGACTGGATTGACACCGCGCCAGATAAACCGGTTCCACCCTTGCGGCCCGCGCGTCTCACCAGGCGCGCGGGCCGTTTTTTATGGGGTGCCTATGAAAGCAAATCCTGCATCCACGGCAATTGCTGGATCAACGGGGTCAGGTGCGACACGGTCATGACTTCGCGTGCCATTTGCGCGGTCTGTTCGGCCAGGTTGCCCAGTTCGCCGCTGCGGCTGACCACTTGCACCCGGCGTGAAAAGCGGCCGCGGGGCAGGGGTTCCACGCGCAACTGGTCAATCAGCGTGGGCATTGCCGCCAGGCACAGCGCCGACGTGATGCTCCAGCCGATGCCCAGCGCCACCGAGGTGAGCTGCTGGTGCATGATGTCCACCTCGATCACATTGGGCAGGCGCAGTTTCATCCGGGTCAGCTGGCTTTCGATGCGCTGGCCCATCCCGTGATCGAGCGCATAGCGCACGAACGGCAGGCGGGTTGCCGCTTCGGCCGGATCGTTGCTGCCCACATAATCGCGCGGAAAAATCAGCACGAAGGGATCATCCATGACATCGTGGTGTTCGATGCCGGGGTGTTTTTCCAGGGTGTTGCTGCCGGTCACCAGCATGTCGACGCGCCGCGCCAGAAAATCCTGCTGCTGCACCAGCGATATGCCCGACCGGATGCGCCAGCGGCCCACGCGCATGCCAAAGCGGTGGAGCAAGGGCGCGGTCAGCAGCGTGGCAAAAGTTTCGGACATCGCGATGGTCATCTGGTCCACCGGCAGATTGGCGCCTTCGCGCACTTCATCGATCACCGTGCGCGCCGTGGTCAGCAGCCGGCGCGCGCGTTCATACAGCGCGCGTCCGGCAGGTGTGAGGCCCAGCGGGCGCAGCGACCGGTCAAACAGCGCGGTGCCGATACCCGCCTCAAGCCGGGTGATCGTTTGCGAAACCGCCGATTGGGTAATGCGCAATTGCGTTGCGCTGGCGGTCATCCCGCACAGTTCGACAGTGACGACGAACACTTCCAGCGCGTGAAGATCGAATTCCGCCGGCAGGCGCAGCATGGACACCCTTTCAATTATGCTCCCTTAACCTATGTATCATTCATTCTTATTCCATGCCAAGGGGAATTCCCGCGCGCGGCGCTCTGCAATAGGTTACGCTGGCGTGAAGGGTGGCAGCACTGCACAAAATCGCGGCCAGAGCAGGGACATCGATGAGCGAAATTGCCCAAAGCGGACAGGCCGGAGCCGAAGATCGCCTTTATGCCGATCTTTCAGCGCTGGGCCTTGTCTGGACCGCGCTTGAGCACCAGGCGGTGTTCACGGTTGAAGAAAGCGAAGCCATCCACGATGCCTTGCCCGGCGCGCACACCAAGAACCTGTTTCTGAAAGACAGCGGCGGCCGCTTTTTCCTGGTCACGGTCGATCATGCGCTGCGCGTCGATCTGAAGGCGCTGGCCCCGGTGATCGGCGCGAAAAAGCTGAGTTTCGGCAAGGCGGAGGACATGATTGCGCTGCTGGGCGTAACGCCCGGTTCGGTTACGCCGCTGGCTGCCATCAACGATGCGGCCGGGGCGGTTCAGGTCGTGCTCGATGCCACGCTGGCGGGCGCGCCGGCGGTCCACGTGCATCCTTTGCGCAACACCGCGACCATCGGCCTGCCCGGCGCCGGGCTGATCCGCGCTTTGGCGCATTGGCGGCATGATCCGCTGATTGCCACGATCCCCGAACGGGTTCAGGCATGATGCGGCGCGGCGCAGCGCGAACCTGTTTCGGCAAAAAGGCAGCCAGGCGATGATTTCAGGCGTCTTCGACTTGTTCAAGATCGGCATCGGCCCGTCGAGCTCGCACACGGTCGGGCCGATGGTCGCGGCGCGGCGCTTTGGCGAAAGGCTGGTGCAACGCGGGCTGCTTGATGCGGTCGCGCATGTCGAGGTTGCGCTGTATGGCTCGCTGGCGCTGACCGGCAAAGGCCACGCCACCGATTCCGCGGTGATCCTGGGGCTGGCGGGCGAAGTGCCGGCGCTGGTCGATCCCGATCGCGTGCCGCAGATCGTGGCAGAAGTGCACCAGACCGGGCGCCTCACGCTGATGGGCACGCGCGACATCGGCTTCGTGCCAACGCGCGACATCCATTTCTGGCAGCGCGAACGCCGGCCGTTTCACAGCAACGCCATGGCGATCACCGCGCGCGATGCGGCGGGCGACGTGATCGATCAGCGGTCGTATTATTCGATCGGCGGCGGTTTCGTGCTCGATGAGGATGAAGCGCTGGGCAACGAACGCGCCGGCGACATCGGCCCGCCTTTGCCATACGATTTCGCCTCGGCGGATGATTTGCTGGCAATCGGTGCGCGCGATGCGATCAGCTTTGCCGAGATCATGCTTGCCAACGAACTGGTGCACCATTCGCAGGCAGAAGTTGAAGCCGGGCTGGACCTGATCGACGCCACGATGGCGCAATGCATCGATCGTGGCTGCCGCAACGAAGGCGTGCTGCCTGGCGGGCTGAAAGTGCAGCGCCGCGCGGCCGTGCTCACCCGTGAACTGGCGCTGCGCCAGCAGACCACGCTGGGCGATCCGCTGGCCGTGCTCGACTGGATCAACTTGTGGGCCATGGCGGTGAACGAGGAAAACGCCGCCGGCGGCAAAGTGGTGACTGCGCCCACCAATGGCGCGGCCGGGATCATCCCGGCAGTGTTGCGCTATTACGACCGCTGCTATCGCGGCACGCGCGAAGGCCGGCACACGTTTCTGCTCACCGCGGCGGCAATCGGCGCGCTGTACAAGCGCAATGCCTCGATTTCGGGGGCCGAAGTCGGCTGCCAGGGCGAAGTCGGCGTGGCCTGTTCGATGGCGGCGGCAGGGTTGACCGCGGCGCTGGGCGGCAACAACGGGCAGATCGAAAATGCTGCCGAAATCGCGATGGAACACAATCTGGGCCTGACGTGCGATCCCGTTGGCGGGCTGGTGCAGATCCCGTGCATCGAACGCAATGCGATGGGCGCGGTGAAGGCGATCGATGCCTCGCGCCTGGCGCTGCTGGGCGACGGCACGCATATGGTCAGCCTCGACAAGGTCATCGAAACGATGCGCCAGACCGGCTATGACATGCGCGACAAATACAAGGAAACCTCGCAAGGCGGCCTGGCCGTCAATGTGGTCGAATGCTGAGCAGGAGTTGAGTCCATGAAAGCGCTGGTGACGGTAAAGCGTGTGATTGATTACAACGTGAAGCCTCGGGTGAAGGCGGACGGGACGGGTGTTGATCTTGCGAATGTGAAGATGAGCATGAACCCGTTTGACGAGATTGCGGTGGAAGAGGCGC
>CAILBC010000044.1 GCA_903832325.1 uncultured Sphingomonadales bacterium
AGCTGCGGCTCAGCAACGCCAAGATGGATTGGATTGAACGGCTCGTGACCACGCTGTTCCTCGGTTAATAATTTGAGATTGCCTTTGCCGATATCAGCATCTCGTTTGCTAAGGTCAAAGCTTACACTACGCAGAAATACCAATTATGACGCAATTTATTTATTGGCGTGCGGAACGGCCGCGCTATTAGCTCGAGGCTTTTGCCAAGCACCTCGATGGATTTTTGGAACTGACGCGAAGCCTGCTATAGTGTCGATCTTAAACCTGCGAACTCGGCGCGCTCCAAGGTATGGCAGCTAACCCACATTGGCTGTCAGGAACCCGACAGATCGTTGCCGCCCGAGACTTGCTCGTTCGCAGGATGATCAATGGCGAGATGCGAACGGCCGCTTCATCGGAAACCCGACGCTCCCGAGCGTGCTCGCCAACGGCGGGTTTGTCCCAGACCCGGTCCTTCAGGCTGCCCAAACCGGCAATTGGCGAACGGCAGGTTTTAGGACGGGCAAACAACTACTGGAATAACCGGAACTGGGGCGCAAAGCGGTCCGATTGCCAAAGCCGGTCAATCCATGTGTTTCAGGCCGACGCGCAGATAGTCCCAGCCGGTGATCAGGGTGAGTGCGGCCGCGGTCCACAGGGTGGTGAGGCCGACGGTGTGGGGCACGTTCAGATCGACGCCGCCGGATACGACCACCCAGCCGGGCAGGCTGCGGCCCAGGATCAGGGCGCCGAGCGCGACCATCTGCGCGGTGGTTTTCCATTTGGCGAGTTTTGATACCGGGACGGAGACTTGCAGGCCGCCCAGGAATTCGCGCAGGCCCGATACGGCGATTTCGCGCACCAGGATGACCAGGCCGGCGATCACGTGGAGCGATCCCACATAAGGGCCGGTCATCACGCCGCGCGCGGCGAGCACCAGAATCACCGCGGCGACCATGATCTTGTCAGCGATGGGATCGAGGAAAATGCCCAGTTTTGATACCGTGCCCTGCGCGCGGGCGAGGTAGCCATCAAAATAGTCGGTTACGCCCATCAGGCAATACATTGCAAAACCAAGGCCATAGCCCAGAGGCCAATCGGGCCACCACAGCAGGCCGACCAGCAGCGGGACCGCGAAAATCCGCGAGAGCGTGAGGATGTTGGGCAAAGTGAGCATCGTGGGGCAGAGCCTTAACGCGTCAGGCGCGGCATGGAAACAGTGGGATCAGGGAAACAGGAGGATCGCGGATTTTGGCGGGTTCGGGGTGGTGGTTGGGGGTGGTTTCGCCTGTGTTGCGTCGTCACCCCGGGCTTGAACCGGGGTCCTGCTTTTCTTTGGCATGGGGTGGGTCCGGTATGGGCCTTGAAGGGCGCCTGGTTCCGGGGCTGGTGCGGGTCGGGGAAGTGGGTCGGGCTGATGTTCGGCCCTTATATCCCCCTTGCCCGGGGCGCGCAGGGCGTTAAGGGTCGTTTCCTTAACGGGGATGCCTTAATCGGGGTTTGATGACCACCAACACCAATCTGCTGCGCCAGCGCCGGTTTCTTCCGCTGTTTGCCACCCAGTTGCTCGGGGCGTTCAACGACAACCTGTACAAGAACGCGATGCTGTTGTTCGTGGTCTACAGCATCTACAATTCGGAAAGCCAGGAAGCCCGGTTTTCCGCGATTGCGTCGGGGCTGTTCATCCTGCCGTTCCTGCTGCTGTCGGCGCTGGCCGGGCAATTGGCCGACATGCGCGACAAGGCGCGGCTGATCCGCATCATCAAGGGGTGCGAAGTGGGCATCATGCTGGTTGGCGGCGGCGGGCTGCTGATGGCGTGGCATCGCATATCGGTGGAAACCGTGTCGATCCCGCTGATGCTGGCGGCGCTGCTGGCGATGGGCGTGCATTCCGCGTTTTTCGGCCCGATCAAATATGCCATCCTGCCGCAGCACCTGCATGCCGATGAAGTGCTCGCGGGCACCGGGCTGGTCGAGGCGGGAACATACCTTGCGATTCTGGCGGGAACCGTGCTGGCGGGGTTCATTCCGGTGCAATGGGCCGCGGCAGTGGTGGTGGCCACGGCGCTGATCGGGCTGATGACGGCGCAGAGCGTGCCGCCGGCCCCGCCGGTGACGGCTTCACAGCCGATCGACCTGAATATCGTGCGATCATCGATCCACCTGGTGCGGATGACCATGCGCCATCCGCGCGTGTTTCTGGCGATTGCCGCGATCAGCGTGTTCTGGTCGGTGGGCGCGGTGCTGTTCATCCAGTTTCCGCCGCTGGCCAAGAATGTGCTGGGCGCGAGCAAGAGCGTGGCCAGCCTGTTTCTCGTGATGTTTTCGGTGGGGGTGGCGATCGGTTCGGCATCGATCAACCGGCTGCTCGATGGCAAAGTATCGGCGCGTTATGCCCCGGTTTCGGTGATGGTGATGGCCGGGTTCATCATCGCGTTTGATGCGGTGTGCCGCGCCTGGCCACCGCACGGGCGCGACAACCTGCTGGATGTATGGGCGTTTGTGCAGCAGCCGCTGGCCATTCCACTGCTGCTGACGCTGCTGGGCATTGCGGTGGCGGGGGGCATGTTTGTGGTGCCGCTTTATGCCTTTTTGACCACGGTGGTGGACAAGTCGGAAACATCGCGCACGATCGCGGCGAACAATATCGTCAATGCCGGCGCGATGGTGATCGGCTCGCTCGTGGCAGTGGGGCTGAGCGCGCACGGGGTGGCGATCGTGCACCAGTTGCTGCTGGGTGCGGCGATGTGCACGGTAACGGCGATGCTGGCCTGGCAATTGTACCGCGTGGAGCGGGCGCACCTGGGCGAGGTCGAACACACATTTTAGGGTGTGTCGACATTCAGCCCAGGGCGGGCTGCAAATGGCCGCTTTCTGCGCTTCCGGTCCTCACGTACTTTAAGTACGCTGCGGTCCGGTTCTCGAAATCGACCATTTTCGCCTCACCCTGAACTGAATCTCGACACACCCTGGCGCGTGATGAGATGATTCAATATCGTGTCATCAGGCTGCAGCGTGTGTGGGGCGCAGGCCCTATGACAGGAACGTCTGCACTGCGATGAAGCAGGCGCAATAGGCCAGCAGGAAATCGCGCACATCCTGCGCGGTGATGCGGCGCCAATCCAGATCGGGCGAGCGCAGGGCGGCGCGCGCATTGGCGGCCTCCACCTCCGGTTCGGGCCGGGGCATCGCCGCGTGAAGCCTGGCGCGCACGCGGGCGGGCAGATTGCGGCGAAACGGGTGCGGCTGGCCGGGGATGCCCGGAACGAGGATCGGCGTGGTCATGCACAGGCTTTAACCTTGTGCTAACCATAAATGCATCCCCCGCCGGTGGCCCATTCCGGGATGTTCAGGAAAGGGACACAAGCCCGCCGGCCATGGCGAGAACCAGCGCCCATTCTTCGGGCCGGACCGCCGAAACCGACAGGCGTGACAGGCGCAGCAGCTCCATCGTGGCCAGCGCCTCGGTCGCCTTTATCGTGGCGAGCGTGACCGGGCGCACCATCCGCGCCACCGGGCGCACTTTCACCGCGGCCCATTTGGCCTCCGGGTCGGTCGGATCGACCAGGCCGGGCACCGAAATCGTGGCCACGGCGACAATTTCCTTGCCGATGTTGGAATGGTAAAAGAACGCAAGATCACCTTTGCGCATGGTGCGCAAATTGCGCGCGGCCAGGTGGTTGCGCACGCCGTCCCAGGTGCCTTCGCCTTCGGCAACCAGATGATCGAAGCTGTAGACATCCGGTTCCGATTTCATCAGCCAGAGCTGCTTGCCGGTAACATCGGGATTGGCCAAAGGGGTCATGTCGTTCCACTGTGTCGCTGTCAGGATTTGCCGCATGTCGCCTGAAACGCCTGCTATGCCAAGCCTTCCCGTCATTTCGCTGGCACAAGAGGAAAGCGCCCTTTCGCCGCTGCTGGCCGACAGCTTTGGCCGCTATGGCTTTGCCATGGTGACCGATCACGGCATCGATCCGGCGCTGATTGCGCGCGGGTGGGATCTGACCGCGCAGCTGTTTGCGCTGCCCGATGCGGAAAAGCGGCGCTGGCACCGCGCCGGCGGGGGCGGTGCGCGCGGCTATACCCCGTTTGGCACCGAAATTGCCAAAGGCGCGGCGGTGCACGATCTGAAGGAATTCTGGCACGTGGGCCGCGATCTGGCGCCGGGCGATCCGCTGGCAGCGACGATGCCGCCCAATGTCTGGCCCGACCGGCCAGAGGGGTTTTCCGCAACATTTCGCGCGCTTTATGCAGCGTTTGATGCGGTGGGCGCGCGGGTGCTGGCGCAACTGGCCGTGGCGCTGGGCCTGCCCGCACAATGGTTCGACGCAGGCATTGCCGAGGGCAATTCGGTGCTGCGCCTGCTGCATTATCCGCCAGTGGCCGGTGCAGCCGCAGCGGCGGGTGCGATTCGCGCCGCCGCGCACGAGGATATCAACCTGATCACGCTGTTGCTGGGTGCCGAAGAGGCCGGGCTGGAACTGCTGACCCGCGATGGCCGGTGGATCGAGGTAACTCCGCCGCCGGGCGCGCTGGTGATCAACATTGGCGACATGCTGCAGCGGCTGACCAACCACGTGCTGCCATCAACCACGCATCGCGTGCGCAATCCTGCCGGCGCGCGCGCCGGGCACAGCCGCTATTCGATGCCGTTTTTCCTGCATCTGCGCAGCGATTTCGTGATCCGCACGCTGCCCGGCTGCGTGAGCGCGGACAACCCCGACCGGTATCCCGAATCGATTACCGCGGATGTCTATCTGCAGCAGCGGCTGCGCGAAATCGGGCTGATCGGGGGGTAGGTTCCAGGGCCGTGGCTGAAAGTGCGATGGCGCACGGCAATCAGACGTTGGACACCCCACGCGGGCCCTCCCCTAACCCCCCTCCCCCTGAGGGGAGGGCTTAAGGCTTACCAGACGCGGACGCGCTGATCGGGAGGGAGGTAAAGCTTGTTTTCGGGCTTTACTTCAAAGGCGTCGTACCACGGGTCAAAATTGCGGACGATGCCGTTGACGCGCAAGTTGTCGGGGCTGTGCGGATCGGCCAGCAGCTGTTCGCGCAGCGCCTCGTCGCGCACCTTGAATTGCCAGGATTGCGCAAAGGCGAGGAAAAAGCGCTGATCGCCGGTCATCCCGTCAATCGTTTCGGCCTCACCATGGCGTTTGAGATAGCGGTGATAGGCCAGATAGGCCGCCTCCAGCCCGCCCAGATCAGCAAGGTTTTCCCCCAGCGTGAGCGCACCCTTCACATGCACGCCGGGCAAAGGTTCATAGGCATCGAACTGTTTGACCAGCGCCTCGGCATGGGCCTTGAACTTGTCGGCCGAAACCTTGGTCCACCAATCGCGCAATCGGCCCAGGCCATCGAACTGGCGCCCGTCATCGTCAAAGCCGTGGCCCATTTCATGGCCGATGGTGGCGCCGGCTGCGCCATAATTGACCGCGGCATCGGCTTCGGGATCGAAAAACGGCGGCTGCAATTCGGCCGCGGGAAAGGTGATCTGGTTGGTTTGCGAGTTGTAATAGGCGTTCACCGTCTGCGGGTTCATCCACCAGTACGTGCGATCGACCGGCCCGGCAAACTGCCGCACCTGGCGCGCCCAGGAAAACCGCTGATTTTCGATGGCATTGGCGAACGGATCGTCGCTGGCCTGAAAATCGCTGTAATCGATCGGGTTTTTGGGGCCGGCAACGCGTGCTTCGAACTGCGAAAGCTTGGTCAGCGCGGCCGCGCGCGTGGGGGCATCCATCCATGATGCCTGGCCGATGCGATCGGCATAGGCGGCCTTCAGATCATCGAGCAATTCACCCATCTGCGCATCGGCATCGGCCGACCAGTGGGTTTTGAGATAGAGCTGGCCGACATCCTGGCCCAGTTCGCGGTTCAGCACGTCGACGCCGCGTTTCCAGCGCGGCAACGGGGCGGTCACCCCGCCAAGCATGCGGTCGTAAAAGGCAAAATGCGCATCATCGAACGCGGCGGGCAGAAATGTCGCGTGATCGCTGATCAGGCGGAACACCAGATAATCCTGCCACAGGCCGATCGGATCATGATCGAGATGCTGGCCGATCGCACGGACGGCGCTGGGCTGGCCCACCACCACCTGCCTGGCCTGCGCCAGGCCGAGTTTGGCGAGCATCGTGTCCCAGGCGATGCCCGGGGCATAGGCATGGAGCCGGGGGCGCAGCACCGGATTGTAATTGGCGATGGGATCGCGTTCGCGTTCCGGGGTCCAGTAGTCCCTGGCCAGCGCGGTTTCCAGCGCCATGATCCCCGCGGCGCGCTGCGCCCCGTCGGACACGCCGGCCAGTGTGAAAATCTGCGCGATATAGTCCTGATAGGCCTTGCGCACGGTGTCGTATTTTTCACCCTGTTCCAGGTAATAATCGCGCACCGGCAGGCCAAGCCGGCCCTGCCCCACCGCCACGACATGGCGCATCGGCTCTTTGGGATCGGGAATTATCCCGATATCGACCGTGCTGGCAAAGCCGGGTTCGGCCATCAGCGCCGCCAGATCGGCGCGCGTTTTCACCGCGGCAATGCGGGCGACCAGCGGCTGCAGCGTGGTGACCCCGCGCGCGGCAATCGCTGCTTCGTCCATCCACGCGGTCCATACTTTGGCAATGCGCTGGGCGGCGGGCGTGTCGGGATGGGCCACCGCCTGTTCGGCGATCTTGCGCACGTCTTCGGCGGCGGTGTCTTCCAGATCGTAGTTGTAGCCGATGCGGGTCTTGTCTGCCGGGATCGAGGTGTGATCGGCCCAATTGCCCTCTGTATAGGCGAAGAAATCATCGCCGGGGGCAATGTCGCGGTTCATGTTGCCGGTTTCGATCCCCAGGCTGCCATAGCGCGGTTTGCCCGGTTCTTTGCCGGCGGCATCGGGTGCAGCGGCAGCTGGTGTGCCGGCATCCTGGGCGATTGCCACCGCGGGCAGCGTCAACGCCGTTGCAAGAGCAGCAGCAGGGACAAGCGCGCGGTGAAATGCGCGCGAAATCCGGGTCTTGGTCATCAGGCCTCCAGCACGGTGCGCCCCGGCGCGGATGGCCGGAACAGGGGCAATATCACCCGGGCCATAGCATGGGCGGCGCAAAAGGCCAGTTGGACCGGATGCCGCCGGTTAACCCTGATCGGCAAAGCGCGGGATGCGTTTTTCGCGGAAAGCGGCCAATCCCTCGCGGAAATCGGCGCCGGCAAAGGCCGCATCGAACGCGGCATCCAGCGCCGGATCATGGCCCATGGGGGCAAGTGCCACCGCCCGTTTCAGCGCGGACAGGCTGGCGGGGGATTGCGCGGCCATGGTGTGCGCCAGGCCATGCGCGGCGGCGGCGGCATCGTCGGCGCGCAGTTCGACCAGGCCGATCCGCGCCGCCTCGTCCGCATCGACCGGTTGCGCCCCATAAAGCAGCCGGGCCGCCTGCCCCGGGCCGACCACCGCAACCAGCCGCGCCACATCGTCTTGCGGATAGGTGATTCCCAGCTTTGCCGGGGTGATGGCAAAGGCCGCACGCGGGCCCGCCACGCGCAGATCGGCAGCGAGCGCCAGCGCCACCCCGGCGCCAAAGCAATCGCCATCGATGGCCGCGATCACCGGCATGGGCAGGTGCGCCAGCGGCTCCAGCGCATCGCGCATGGCCTGGCGAAACGGCGCGCGGCGCGCGGCATCATCGGCCAGCGCGGCAATTTCGCGGATATCGCTGCCCGAACAGAACATCCCCGCACTGGCCGAGCCCAGCACCACCGCGCGCGGGTGCGCCGCAGCGACCGCCGCCACGGCGTCGGCCAGCGCATGCCAGCCAGCGAGCGACAGCGCATTGCGTGTGCGCGGCGCATCGAGCGTGATCGTGGCGATGCCATCGGTGATGTGGTGGAAGATCATGCGGCCGGGCCATATCTCCCCGATCTTTGCCGAACAAGGGCCACAGCGGTGCTGGACTGTCGGCGCCGGGGCCTTATCCAGTGACCATGGACACGACA
Organism: uncultured Sphingomonadales bacterium; assembly: GCA_903832325.1. Classification (GTDB taxonomy): domain Bacteria; phylum Pseudomonadota; class Alphaproteobacteria; order Sphingomonadales; family Sphingomonadaceae; genus Novosphingobium. The sequence continues at coordinate 7,951 of CAILBC010000044.1, forward strand.
AACACCACCACCGGGGCCGTGCCTGCCCCGCACATATCGTTGCCCACCGGCCTGCTGGTGGCGCTGGGCATGGTGATGTCGACCGATTCGCTGAAAACCGCACCGACCGTGGCGCTGAATGTCGGGCCTGGGCAGTTTCTGTGGCTGTGGATCGCAGGCGGGCTGATCACGCTGGTGGGCACGCTGTCCTACGTCGAAATGGCCTGCGCCTTTCCCGATGCGGGGGGCGAATACAGCTTTCTTGCGCGCGCCTGGGGGCCGCGGGTGGGCGCGCTTTATGCGTGGTCGCGCTTTGCGGTGCTGCACACCGGATGGATCGCGCTGATGGCGCATCTGCTGGCCGATTATGCCAGCGCGATCGTGCCGATGGGGCCGGCGGAGCGCACGCTGTTTGCGTTGGCGATCGTGGCGGCGCTGGCGCTGGTCAATTGCATCCACGTGCGGCTGGGGTTTCTGACCCAGGCGCTGCTGGTGGCGGCGGTGGCGTTGGGCTTTGCCGCGGTGACGCTGGCGGGGTTCATCACTGCGCCGGTGCCGGGTGCTGCGGTGGCTGCGGCCGGCCCGGCGGTGACCCCGCATCTGGGTGTCGCGCTGATCTATGTGTTTCTGGCCTATGGCGGGTGGAGCGACATGGCCACGCTGTCGGCCGAATTGCGCGGCGGCCCGCGCGGCATGTCGGTGGTGACGATTGGCGCGATTCTGGCGCTGATCGTGATCTATGTCGCGCTGAATGCGGCGATGGCGCATGGCCTGGGGCTGGCCGCGCTGGCGCACAGTTCGGCGCCGGGGGCCGATGTGGCGCGCGCGGCGTTTGGCAATGCCGGCGCGGTGGTGGTGGTGATGGTGGTGACGATATCGGCGGTGGCCAGCATCAATTCCACGCTGATCGTCTGCGCGCGGATCACCTGGGCGGCATCGCGATCGATCCCGGCGCTGCACCGGCTGGGCGGGTGGCACGCCGGGCGCGGCACGCCGGTGGTGGCGGTGTTGACCGTGGCGGGCTTTTCGGGATTTCTGACAGTGGTTGCGGGGCTGACCGGCAATGGCTTTGGCGCGATGGTCGATTATATGACGCCGGTCTATTGGGTGTTCATCGCGCTGGGCATGGGGGCGGCGATCCGCCTGCGCCGGCGCCATGATTCGAGCGCGTGGCCGGTGCGCACACCGCTGTTTCCGCTGTTTCCGCTGGCGTTCATCGGGGTGGCGCTGGTGATGCTGTGGTCATCGCTGACCGAGCTTGGCAATGCGGCGCTGGTGGGCGCGGGCGTGATGGCGCTGGGGGTGGTACTGGAGCGCGCGGCGCAACGCAGACCAGCCTGACGACCCGGGATTTTCGTGCTGTTTCAAGATTTTCGGGAAACTGGTGGAGCCAAGGAGGATCGAACTCCTGACCTCTACAATGCCATTGTAGCGCTCTCCCAGCTGAGCTATGGCCCCACATTGTTTCCCGTATCCAGCCCCTGGGGGGAACTGGCGGCAGCCCTGCTGCCGGGAGCCGGGCCTTTAAGGGAGGCCCGCCATGCTGACAAGACAAAATAAGCTGGCAGGACAAAAATAATCTGGCCAGCGCACTTTTTTGCGGCTGGCTTTTTCAAGGTCCGCGCCGGGCACGAAACCCGGCGCGGATGGTCCCTCAGACTTCTTCGTCTTCGCCGTCGTGCCCGGGCACGCCCAGATCGTCATCGCCGCCCAGATCGACATCGTTATCGGGCGAATCGCCGTCTTCATCGATGTCCAGATCTTCGTCGGCCAGATCGACATCGGCCACGGCTTCCACCTTGGCCTTCTGGATTTCCTCATAGGGAATCGGCTGCTTCGACTTCAGCACCGGATCGGGGTGCCAGGCATATTTGCATTCGACGCAGGTAACCGGGTCACCATTGCCCATGTCGTAAAAGCGGGTGCCGCACTTTGGACAGCTGTGCTTGGCGCCCCATTCCGGCTTGACCATGAAGTTTCCTCAAGTCCTGTAGCAAGGCAGATACCGGGCAGACAGCCCGCCCGGCACGCGAATCGCTGTGCGCCATGGACGCGCCGCCGCCTGCTGGCAAGACGGTCGTGTGCATGGCAAGAACCGCGCGCCTTGCCATAGCGGCGCGTCGCTGTCAAAAGCCGCGCGATTTTGCCGCCCCGGCACAATCGATGCCACAAGGAAGGTTTGCCCCGTGTCGTCATCGACCAGCCCTGCGCTGCCCCGCCGCTTTATCGCCAAGGGGCCGCTGACCGGCCGGATCCGGGTGCCTGGCGACAAATCGATCAGCCACCGGTCGATCATGCTGGGCGCGCTGGCGGTGGGTGAAACGCGCGTTTCGGGCCTGCTGGAAGGTGAAGACGTGCTGTCCACCGCCGCCGCGATGCGGGCAATGGGGGCAACGATCGAGCGCCAGGCCGATGGCGACTGGCTGGTGGCCGGGGTTGGCGTGGGCGCGCTGCTGCAACCGGCAGGCGCGCTCGACATGGGCAATTCGGGCACATCGACGCGGCTGCTGCTGGGGCTGGTCGCCAGCCATCCGATCACCGCCTGCTTCATTGGCGATGCCAGCCTGTCAAAGCGGCCGATGGGCCGGGTGATCACCCCGTTGTCGCAAGTCGGTGCCGGATTCACCACGTATCCCGGCGGGCGCCTGCCGCTGATCATTGCCGGCACGGCGCTGCCCGTGCCGATTTCCTATCGCCTGCCGGTCGCATCGGCGCAGGTGAAATCGGCCGTGCTGCTGGCCGGGCTGAACACCCCCGGGGTGACCACGGTGATCGAGCCGGTGCCGACGCGTGACCATTCAGAACGCATGCTGCGCGGGTTTGGCGCCGATCTGACAGTGGACACCGATGCCGGGGGCGCGCGGGTGATCCGCCTGACCGGCCAGCCCGAATTGCGCCCGCAGGCGATCACCGTGCCGGGCGATCCTTCCTCGGCGGCGTTCTTTGTGGTGGCCGCGCTGATCGTGCCGGGATCGGACGTGGTGCTGGAAAATGTGGGCCTGAACCCCACGCGCGCCGCGCTGTTCGGCGTGCTGCGTGCGATGGGCGGGCATATTGCCGAAGTGAACCCGCGCACGGTGGGCGGCGAGCCTGTGGCGGACCTGCATGTGCGGGCCAGCGCGCTGCATGGCGTGACCGTCGATCCGGCCGTGGTGCCGGCGATGGTCGATGAATTTCCGGTGCTGTTCGTGGCCGCCGCGCTGGCCGAAGGGCGCACCGTGACCAGCGGGCTGGAGGAATTGCGCGTCAAGGAATCCGACCGGATTGCCGCGATGCATGCCGCGCTGACGCTGGCGGGCGCATGCGTGACCGAAACCGCCGATGGCCTGATCATCGACGGCAGCGGGGGCAAGCCCCTTTCCGGCAGCGGCGATGTGGCGATCACCACGCATCTTGATCATCGCATTGCCATGGCCATGGCGGTGGCCGGGCTTGCCAGCGAACGCGGCGTGACGGTGGATGATACGCGCCCGATCGCCACCAGCTTTCCCCGTTTCGAGCACCTGCTGGCAGAAGCGGGCGCGGCGTGATCATCGCGGTCGATGGCCCCACGGCATCGGGCAAGGGCACGATCGCACGCGCGCTGGCGGCCCATTTCGGCCTGCCGCACCTGGATACCGGGCTGCTGTACCGCGCGGTCGGCCATGCGGTGGCGCGTGCCGGCGGCAACCCCGATGATCCGGCCGATGCGCTCGCCGCCACCGGCTTTTCCGATGATCTGCTGGCCGATCCGGCGCTGCGCAGCGAAGCGACCGGCGCGCTTGCCAGCCGGGTTTCGGTCCATCCCGACGTGCGCGCGGCGCTGCTGGAGCGCCAGCGCGCCTTTGCCACGCAGCCTGGCGGCGCAGTGCTGGACGGGCGCGACATCGCCACGGTGATCGCGCCCGATGCCGATGCCAAGCTGTTTGTCACCGCCAGCGTGGCGGCGCGGGCGCTGCGCCGCTATCTGGAAATGCGCGGCCGTGGCGATGCGGCCAGCCGCGAAGACATCGCCGCCGATCTGGCCGCACGCGATGCGCGCGACAGCCAGCGCAGCATTGCCCCGCTGCGCCAGGCCGATGGCGCCGCGCTGCTCGACACGTCGGCGCTGCCGATTGCGGCGGCGATTGCGGCGGCGATTGCGCTTGTTGAACGGCAGGTTGGTCAAAACACACCCAATCGTCACGGTTAACATCAGCAAACATCCGGATGCGCGGCATGCCGGACTGAAAGGCGAACCGGCGCAAACGTCCTTGCACAGTATCGTAAACGCGCGCGGCATCGGGCCTTCGCGCGATGCAGGACCAGACGCCATGGACCAAATCGCAGAGCCTTTTGACGGCAAGCGCCGCGCCCCGCGGATGGGGTTTGATCTTTTGGTGCGCTGTTCGCACGGGCCGGTGCGGTCAACGGTCATGCTTAAGGACATGACCCGCTATGGCGCGCGGATCGAGGGCATCACTTCGCCCGAAATCGGCGAGGCGATCACGCTGATGCTGCCCGGCGAACCGGCGCGCATGGCCTTTGTGATGTGGACGCGCGGCACGACATCGGGGCTGGAATTCGGCGACCCGCTGCACGCCGAAACGTTCGAGGCGATGATCCGCGATTTCGCCATTGGCCGCCAGCCTGGCGCGCAGGGGCTTTCGCCGGCCCTCACCCCGATCATGACGGCCCCGATTATGACGGCCCCGGCGCGCGTGGCGGCCTGAAGGCTGGGCCAATCCGGGCGGCCGAAGCCGCTTGCAATTCGTGTCAGACCCGCTAAGGGCCACCGCTCCCCGCTGCACTTGCGGCCGGGAAATGAAGAAAGCCGGAGGGGCCCCGCAATCCCGCGGATCAGCCAGCGATCGGTTATAGTGATAAGGACGCATGGTACATGCCGCTTTACGAGCATGTTTTCCTTGCGCGTCAGGATCTGAGCCAGGCTCAGGTTGACGCGCTTGCCGCCACCGCCACCGAAATCGTGGAAACCAACCACGGCACGATCACCAAGGTGGAAACCTGGGGTCTGCGCTCGCTGGCTTACAAGATCCAGAAGAACCGCAAGGCACACTTCGTGATGCTCAACATCGATGCCCCCGCGGGCGTCGTGGCCGAGCTGGAGCGCCAGACGGCGATCAACGAAGACGTGATCCGGTTCCTGACCGTGCGCGTTGACGAACTCGAAGCCGGCCCGTCGGCGATGATGCGCAAGAACGACCGCGAACGCAGCCGTCGTCGCGAACGCGAAGGGGAATAAACCATGGCCCGTCCGTTTTTCCGCCGCCGCAAGAGCTGCCCGTTTTCGGGCAAGAGCGCGCCCAAGATCGATTACAAAGACGTGCGCCTGTTGCAGGGTTTCATGTCCGAACGGGGCAAGATCGTGCCTAGCCGCATCACGGCGGTGTCCGCCAAGAAGCAGCGCGAACTGAGCCAGGCGATCAAGCGCGCCCGGCACATCGGGCTGCTGCCCTACCTCGTGAAGTAAGGAGCGCCGACCATGCAGATCATCCTGCTCGAGCGCATCGAGAAGCTGGGCACCATTGGCGATGAAGTCACCGTAAAGGATGGCTACGCGCGCAATTACCTGCTGCCCAACAAGAAGGCGCTGCGCGCCAACGATGCCAACCGCAAGATCTTTGAGGCCAACCGCGCCCGGATCGAAGCGGACAACGCCGCCCGTCGCGAAGACGCCAAATCCGAAGCCGGCAATGTCGACGGCAAGGAAGTGGTGCTGATCCGCGCGGCATCGAACGCCGGCCAGCTTTATGGTTCGGTTTCGGTGCGCGATATCGCCGACGGCCTGATTGCCCAGGGTTGCAAGGTGACCAAGGCGATGATCGTGCTGGAACGCCCGATCAAGACCATCGGCGTGTTCGATGTGCGCGTTTCGCTGCACCCCGAAGTGACCGTGACGGTGAAGGCCAATGTCGCGCGCTCGCCCGACGAAGCCGAACTGCAGTCAAAGGGTGTCGACGTGATCGACGCCATGTTCGACACCGAAGTCGGCGGCTTTACCGAAGCCTATGACCCCAATGCCGAACCGGGCGAAATCCCGGCCGACCTGATGGACGACGGAGCCCAGGCCGACGCCTGATCCTGCCATTCGACAGGCAACAAAAAAGGGCGCTCCTTTGCGGGGGCGCCCTTTTTTGTTGTGGTTGGCGGCGGGGCCGGGTCTATCTTGTCAGCGGCTTCGGCGGCGCCGCACACTCCGGTCATCCTGCGCTTGGCGAAGAATGCGCGCCTTGCCGGGCCATTGCGCCGTTGTACTCACCCGGACCATATGTCTCGCGCATGCTTCGACAGGCTCAGCATGAGCGGGCCTGGGTTTTTGCGCCGGAGCCCTCCCCGGCGCGCGTTTTACCCGAGACCATATCCCGCCGAACGCGCCGGGTGGCAGGGCATGGACGTTGTTCAGGTCTGCCGCGCGTGCCTTACCAGATGGGAAGAGCTTGCCGCAGCATTTGCAACCCGATGGGGATAAGCAGCGCTTTTTGGGGGGCGAGCGTGGCATAGCCAATCGCCAGCAGCGCGATGGCGAGGGCGATGGGCCAGCGCCGCAGGCTGATTGCGGCATAGATGCTGGCGGCGCTGGAAGCGAACAGCGCCAAGACGCCGGCCGCCATGTGCTGCACCTGGGGCAGAACGGCGGGATCGGCCGTATCGTTGAACAGGAGCATGACCGCACCGGCGGCGATGGCGGGGTGTATCGGCAAGTATGCGAGGCACAGGAGGCCAGCGCGCAATCCGATATGGGCCCATTTCCGCCAGTTGCGCGCCGTTACTTTGCCCAAGCAAACCCCCTTGTTCGGTCGTTGCACTGCTGCGTCACGGCGCGGGCAGATTGATCGTCAAGGTATGCGTTTTGACCGGTATGGAGGCGAGTGCGCCTGCCGCAATCAGCCCGGCTGCGGCCCACAGATATTGCCTCGCCCGCAAATCGCGCACGGCCTGGCACAGGCAATAGGCGATGACGACCAGGAACAGCACCAGCGACAGCGTTTCAGGATCGTTCAAGGTGTAGGCACCCCGTCTACGTTTTGGACGTTCGGGCTATGGGCGTGGCGGGCAAGTGCCTTATGGCGCCCTGCCCGCCACGATACCTCAGGCCCAGCCGGGCTGCTTCGTTTATGCCCAGCCAAGCTGCTTGAGGGCCCAGCCGTCGTTCCAGATCTTGGTCATGTGGCTGACTTTGCCGTCGGTGAAAGTGATCACATAGGCATAGTCGGAGCTGGCGGCCTGGCCCGTGGCGGGGATCGGGCCGCCTTCGGCCGTGTGCGTGCCGGTGAACACCGCGCTGGCAACCACGGTGCCGCGTGCGGCGTCTTCGGCAAAGGCGGTCAGGTGATAGGCGCCATCGGGGATCGGGGTCAGCAGGCCCTTCATCCATTCGGTGTAATCGGCCAGCGTGGCGATTTCGGCAATTGCGCCCGATTGTGCGGAAAATCCCGCATCGGCATGGCAATATTGCGCGCATTCCGCCCAGCCCTGGCCGGTTTCGCATGCGACGAAGAAGGCGTGGGCCGTATCGTAATTGCCTGCCACGAATTGTCTCCCTGATGATGGAAATTATAGGGGCGGAGGCTATCCCCCGATGGGTGCTTGCACAAGCGCCGTGCCGCTGCTTTGATGGCGTCAAGAGGTGCCGCACGCACGGCCCCGCGGCAAATAGCCATTGTGGAGAACGATATGACCCAGCTTCGCCCCATCGGGCAATCCGACCTGATGACCCCGCCGCTGATCCTGGGCGGCAACGTGTTTGGCTGGACCGCCGATCGCGCCGCGAGCTTTGCCGTGCTCGATGCGTTCGTGGCCGGTGGCGGCAAGATGATCGATACCGCCGATGTCTATTCGGCGTGGATTCCGGGCAATTCGGGCGGCGAATCCGAAACCGTGATTGGTGAATGGCTGAAACATCGCGGGCGGCGCGATGACGTGATGATCACCACCAAAGTCGGGATGTTGCCGATCGGTGACCGGCAGAAACTGGACCCGGCGCTGATCCCGGTTGCCATCGATGCCTCGCTGCGCCGGCTCGGCACCGATTATGTCGATCTGTATCTCGCGCACCAGGACGATGATGCGCAAGACCAGGGCGAAGTGGCGGCGGCGTTCGATGCCGCAGTGCGCGCGGGCAAAGTGCGCGTGCTGGGCGCGTCGAATTTTTCCGCCGAGCGGCTGGCCAGCGCGCTGGCGGCGCAGGACCAGGGCGGGTTTGCCCGCTATCGCGCGCTGCAGAACGAATACAACCTGATGGAACGCGCAGGGTACGAAGGCGCGGTGCAGGATTTCTGCGTGGCCAATGGCATCGGCATGACGCCATTTTTCGGCCTCGCGTGCGGCTATCTGACCGGCAAGTACCGTTCGGCCGAAGACGTGAAAGGCGCCCGCGCCTATCGCGTGGGCAAATATGTGGAAGGGCGCGGGCCCGGCGTGCTGGCGGCGATGGATGCCGTGGCCGCGGCGCATGGCGCAAGCCTGGCGCAAGTGGCGCTGGCGTGGATTGCCGCGCAGCCGGGCATTGCCGCGCCGATTGCCAGCGCGACCAGCGTTGCGCAAGTGGAAGACCTGCTCGGCGCGATTTCGCTGGTGCTGACGCCGGACGATCTGGCTGCGCTCGACACAGCGAGCCGGGTGACCGAAGCGGCCTGATCCAGCCCCGCAAAAGGCGCGGCAAACTGCGCCGCGCAAGGGCCCCTATCCCTTGCGCAGGGCGGGGCGCGCTGCCAAAAGGTGCGCCACGTCCGCCGGTTCGGGCGATGCGAAGGGATGGTTCGTGAGCTACGAATACGGCAGCAGCAGCAGTCAGAATTTCACGTTTCCCAACCCTTTGCGCGAACACAATGTGTTTCTGGGCGCGGCCGCGGGCATTTCCGGGCTGGCCGGGCTGATTCTGCTGTTTCAGGCGCGGATTGCGCTCCATGGCGGATCGCGCACGCATGCGCTGGCGGCGGCGGTGGTCGCCTTTGCAATGATCGTGATTGCCGGATACCTGCTGTTTCAGCTGTTCAGCCAGTTGCGCTTCTTTTTCGGGCGCGGGCGGCCGGTGGGCCTGGCCCCGCAATTGCAGCCCGATCAGCAGGGCACCAGCCCCGCCGCCGAAAGCGTGCTGAAGGAAACGCTGCGCCAGCAGGCGCTGGAATATCCCGAACCGGGCGATCCGCTGTCGAGCCTGCTCTATTATCTGGTGCCCGATCTGATCTATGCGCCGCGCCCGGTGCGCGGCTTTGCCGAGCGGCAGTTCCAATCGGGCATTCTGACTGCGGCGCTGCTGGCGGGCCTGCTGGTGGCGGCGATCCTGGGCGGTGGCGGCGGAGAGGCCGGGGCGCGCGTATCGGGCTGGGTGGCGATCATCCTGCTGGTCGCTTCGGCGCCGGGGTTGCTCAATCCCAAGGCGGGCACGCCGCGTGCCGATCTGGGGCTGAATGTGCTGTCGGTGCCGCAGATGGCCGGGCTGATCGCGTTTTCGGTGCTGGGTCCGGTGGTCATCGCGCTGATCGGCAGCGCGCTGCCGCCGCCGCCGGTGGCAATCGGCACGGGCACGCTGTTGCTGCTGCTGGCGATGGCCGGGCTGCTGCACGGGCTGTTCTTTGCGGCGGTGTTGCGCCACCGGGTGGCCGCGCCCTCCACCGCGGTGACGACGATCCAGGATACCTGGAACATATCGGTCAATCCGGCGATGCTATCGGCCGAATTCATGCGCGCGATGCAGGACGGGTGGTGGGAAAAGATCCCCAACCGGCGGTATTGCCGGGTCGATCCGGAGGTAAACCTGCAACAGCGCGCCGGGCAGTTCCAGGGCAGCATGGTCGAAGAAACGCAGCCGGTGCCGTTTGTGATCGATGGCGGCAAAGGGGGCAGCGACCGTCCGTTTTCCTCGGGCAATCCGGCGATCATCACCGGGATCAACGCTTATGCGCTGTTGCTGACGCTGGTGGCGTCGGTGGCCAGTTTCCTGCTGGTGGGCGACCTGCTGGATGGCAGCAGCGGGGTTGCATCGCTGCTGGTGTGCACGCTGTTTGTCTGGGCGCTGGCGCGCGCGGCGTTCGATGTGGCGCGGTTCCTGACTTTGCGGTTCGATTTCCGGTCAACGCTGATCTGGATGGACATGAGCGGCAGCTACACCGCCGCCGAAGTGGCGCAGGGCAACCGTTATACCGCCAATCTGCAAACCAGCAGCCAGATCGTGCAGATCGAAGGCATGACGTTTCGCCTGTGGGTGGCCGAAGTGCACAGCGTCGCCTTTGGCAAGGATGGCCAGCGGTTTATCGTATCGATGATGGGCCAGCCCGATCTGGCCAATGGCCTGGCGCAGCGGCTGAAGGCGTTCATCACCAGCCAGGCGACACTGGTATCGTTTGGCAGCACGGGCGACCAGGACCGCGCGCAACGCAGCAGCATGATGAATGCGCAGCTGAACCTGGGCAATGCCCCGCTGCCGTTTGACCGCATCCCGCCGGCGGATGGCGATCAATAAGCGATTTCGCGCAGGGGCAGGCGTGCGGGGGTAACCAGGTCCTGTGCCTGTTTCCAGTCGGCGGTCAGCCACGGCGTATAATCTTCGGGGCGCAGCACGAGTGGCACGGTGGCCGCGTCCTCCAGCGGATAGAGCCCGTCACCGGCCACGGTGAGTATGGCAAAACTGGGCACTTCGCTGTCGCGCCACACGCCGGCGAGCGCGAAGACCGGGGCCGACGGCACGCCGAACCAGCGCGCGCCGCTGCGGAACGCGGTAACCGGAACCAGGCAGCGGAATTCGGTGTGCCGCAAAGTGCCGATCCAGAACGGGCTTTCCACATTGCGCAGATGGGTAACCGGGTGAGTGCCGCGCGGCGGCGGCGGCACACCCCATTGGCGGGGCACCAGCCGGCGCAGGCGATCGCGCCCGCGCACCACCACCGGGGCATAGCCGCCGGGCGACACGCCGCCGCCGGGCCAGACATCGCCGCCCTGTTGCGCCCCCAGCGCGGCCGCGATCCGGTCGGCCGGGGCATCAAGCCGGTAGGGGGCCGCCACAACTAGCCGAGACGCAAGCCGAGTTGCGCCAGAAGCTGCGACGCCTGTTCGTGCGAGATGGTCGCGCCGCGAAACAGCCGGGCATCGACCAGTTGCAGCCCGCCCAGATCGGCGCCGCGCAAATCCGCCTTGTCAAACCGGGCGCCAGCGACCTGGGCATCGCGCAAGCTGCAGGCTTCGAACACGGTTTCGCGAAAATCGCATTTGGTCAGATCGGCCTGGCCCAGATCGACCCGGCGCAGCACTTTGCGATGGAACGAATGCCCGGGCAGCTTGGCCGCGATCAGCAGGCATTCTTCGAACCGCGTATCGATCGAGGTGGCGCCGGCAAGGTCGGCCCCGGTCAGCTTGCACCCCGTAAACGCCGCGCCGGCCAGCCGCGCATTGCGCAGCGCGGCATTGTTCCAATCGCACGAGGCAACCACCGCGTCGGTCAGATCGGCGCCGACCAGCCGCGCCATGCCGCCCCGGCACCCCTGCCAGTGCGTTGCCTCCAACCGCGCGCCCGACAGATCGGTGCGGCGCATGTCGCAGCGTTCGAAGCGCCACCCGGTCAGATCGAGGCCCGACAGATCGGCCGCTGCCAGATCGCAATCGCGCAACAGCCAGGGGCCCGGGGCATTGCCGCATTCGGTGATCTGCGCGCGGTCCAAAGTCTGACCATCGATCGTGCGTGCCGGGGAAAGATCATCCATCGCCCCGGCCTACAGCCATTCGCGCCGCCACGCAAAGCGCGGGCGAAACAGGCATGGCGCACTTGGGCAAGGCTGGCTAGCATGGGCCGGTCGGAACTTGCGAGGATTGTTGCCCATGGCCCGGTTGCGCCGCTGTCTTGCCCTGCTGATTGCCGCATCGTCGGGTGCGACGGCGCTGGCCGCCCCTGCTGCCCCCGCTTCCCAACGCGCGCCGGATCGCGTGACGATCACGCGCGACGAATGGGGCACCGCGCATGTGCACGGGCACACCGATGCCGATGCGGTATACGGCATGATCTATGCGCAGGCAGAGGACGACTTTCCGCGGATCGAGCGCAATTATCTGGTCAACCTGGGCCGGCTGGCCGAGGCCGAGGGCGAAGGCGCGCTGTGGCAGGATCTGCGCCAGCGGCTGTTTGTCGATCCGGCGCGGCTGCAGGCCGATTATGCCGCCAGCCCGGTCTGGCTGAAGCGGCTGATGGTGGCCTGGGCGCAAGGGCTGAACGCGTACCTTGCCGACCATCCCGGAACGAAGCCCAAAGTGCTGACCCGGTTTGAACCGTGGATGGCGCTGGCCTTTACCGAGGGCAGCATCGGCGGCGATATCGAGCGCGTGCCGCTATCGCAATTGCGCGCGTTTTACGAACATCGCCAAGTGGCAATGACCGCGCAGGAACGCGGGCTGGTGTGGCGCGAACCGGCCGGATCGAACGGCATCGCGATTGCCCCGTCGCACACGCAAGACGGCCATGCGCTGCTGCTGATCAATCCGCACACCAGCTTTTTCTTCCGGTCCGAATTGCAGATGACCAGCGATGCCGGGCTCAATGCCTATGGCGCGGTGACCTGGGGGCAGTTCTTTGTCTATCAGGGGTTCAACGCCCATGCCGGATGGATGCACACATCGAGCGGGGTCGACAATGTCGACGAATTTGCCGAAACCGTGGTCGATGATGGCAAAGGCGCGACGGGATACCGCTATGGCAGCGCGGTGCGGCCGCTGCGCCAGGCGAAAATCACGCTGCGCTATCGCCAGGCGGACGGCACGCAGGGCAGCCGCACGTTTGCCACCTGGGCCAGCCACCACGGGCCGATCGTGCGCGAAGAGGGCGGCAAATGGATCGCCTTTGCGCTGATGAACCGGCCGCTGGCAGCGTTGCAGCAAAGTTTCCTGCGCACGCGCACGCATGATCTCGCCTCTTTCCTGAAAGTGGCCGAATTGCGCGCCAACAGCTCGAACAACACGCTGTTTGCCGACGACAAAGGTGAAATCGCCTATCTCCACCCGCAATTCGTGCCGATCCGCGACAAACGGTTCGATTACACAAAACCCGTCGATGGCAGCGACCCGGCCACCGACTGGAAGGGGCTGCATGCCCTGACCGATCTGCCCAGCGTGCTGCGGCCGGCCAATGGCTGGGCCTATAACAGCAACGATGCGCCGTGGCATGCCGCAGGGGCCGACAGCCCGGCCAAGGCCGCCTATCCCGCCTATATGGACCAGGTGGGTGACAACCCGCGCGGGCCCCATGCCATGCGCGTGCTGGGCGAACGGCGCGATTTCACCATTCCGCGGCTGATTGCGGCGGCCTATGATTCGTGGCTGCCGGCGTTTGACCATCTGCTGCCCCCGCTGATCACCGCCGGAGAGCAGGACCCGGGCAGCGCCGACCGGCAGGCGGCGATCGCGCTGCTGAAAGGCTGGGACCATCGCTGGGCAGCGGAATCGACCGCAACCACGCTGGCGGTGAACTGGGGCGAGGCGCTGTGGGCCAAGCGCGGGCAGAACCCCGACCCGGAGGATGACAGCAATTCGGTGTGGGACTGGATGGAGCGCCGCGCCACCCCTGCGCAGCGGCTGGCCGCGCTGGACGAGGCGATCGCCCGGCTGAAGGCCGATTTTGGCGATTGGCGCGTGCCCTGGGGCGAGATGAACCGCTATCAACGCAACGACGGCGCGATCGACCAGGTGTTTGACGATGCGAAGCCGTCGACCGCGATCCCCTTTGCCAGCGCGCGCTGGGGTTCGCTCGCTTCGTTTGGCGCAAAACGCTATCCGGGGACCAGGCGGATTTATGGCACCAGCGGCAACAGCTTTGTCGCGGCGGTGGAATTCGGCCCGCGCGTGACCGCGCGCGCGGTGAGCATCGGCGGGGAAAGCAACGATCCAAAATCACCCCATTTTGCCGACCAGGTCGATCGGTATGCGCGCGGCGATTTGCGCGCGGTGCATTTCTGGCCCGACGAACTGGCCGGGCACGTGGCCAGCCGCGAAGTGCTGGTGCGGAAATGATGCGGGCCGGAGCAGGCAGGAACAAGGCGGGCATTTCGGCCATTGCGGCCCTGCTGATCGCATCGCCGGCATTGGGGCAGGCGGCCCCGGGCCCCTCGGTTCCGGCTCCAGTCAAACCGGCCATCGCAAAACCGTGCGATCCGGCTGGTCCGGAGTCAGGGCAGGACGACGACCTGATTTAGAGTCTGACTCGAAACGCGCGAAAGGGCGAGTTTCGAAGTCGGTACCGGCCCGCTCCCCCACCCGACCACCCACGTAATTGTACGGTATTGGGTGG
>CAILBC010000045.1 GCA_903832325.1 uncultured Sphingomonadales bacterium
GCACCGGCTGCGCCCGCCGCACCGCCGCTGATCGGCGGCGGCCCGGCGGCCTGGCCCGCCGATATCGGCGCCTTTGCGACCTGGTGGATGACCGAGCCGGCGCTGGCCGCAGCGGGCGCGCAGCGCGTGCCGCCTGCGGGTCCGCCCGCGCCCAGGGTGATGATCGTGGTGGCAATGCCCGAAGCGCAGGATGGTGAAACGCTGCTGTCGGGCCCGTCCGGGCGCCTGCTCGATGGCCTGCTCGCGGCGGGCGGGCTGTCCCGCGGCGAGGTCTATTGCGCCGCCGCGCTGCCGGCGCGAATCGCCGCGCCCGATTGGCAGGGGCTGGCCGAAGCCGGGCTTGGCGCGCTGTTGACGCATCATATCGGGCTGGTTCGACCCGAACGCCTGATCCTGTTCGGGCAAAGCGGCATTTCAACGCTGCTTGGCAACAGTTCAGCGCATAAAGCCCCGCATTTACACTCGATCAACCATGATGGGGCCATTATCCCCGGACTGTTCGCCTATGATCTGGAATCGATCCTGGCGAAACCGGGGCTGAAATCGGGGTTATGGTCACGCTGGCTGGATTTGATGCCGGCATGATGATCGTGGCGGCACGATGGAATTGGGATCTGACCGACGTCATGACACTCTGCTGGATCACCGCAACAGGGCGCGCCCGGGCATGAAGCCTTGGCAGCGTTCGCGTGCGGCAAGGCTGGTGGTGCTGGCAACAGTAGTGCTGGCGACGGCGTTGCTGGCGGCGCCCCTGCCCGCCAGCGCCAGTTCGGCCGCGGCCGATTATTTCCGTTCGCGCGCCGATCGCACGGCGGTGCCCGCGCTGCTCACCCAGGATGATCGCGACTATTACCGTCAGGTCTTTGCCGCATTGTCGCGGCAGGACTGGGCCGGGGTGCGCGGTCTGCTCGACAAACGGACCGATGGCCCGCTGCACCCGGTGGCGCGCGCGCAGCTTTATCTTGCCGCAGGTTCGCCCCGCGCCGAATTGCAGCCGCTCATCGATCTGATCGCGCGCGCGCCCGATCTGCCATGGTCCGAGGCGCTGGGCCGGCTGGCGGTGAAGCGGGGGGCAACCGCGCTGCCAGCGGCGCTGCCCGATGCGCAGCAACTGTTTTTGCAACCGGCTGCCGCGCGGCGGACAAAGCCGCACCGCACGGCCGACGGCACGATGCCCGATACCGTGGCCAGCGCGATCGAGGCGCGAATCAAGGCGAATGATCCCGTTGGCGCGCGCGTGCTGCTCGATGGCATCGACGCCACTTTGTCCAGCGATGCACGCGCCGAATGGCGGCAAAAGGTCGGCTGGGCGTTCTATATCAACAATGATGATGCGACCGCGCGCGTGGTTGCCGCTTCGGCGTTCGATGGCGGCAGCGGGCCGTGGGTGGCCGAGGCACTGTGGACGGCAGGCCTCGCGGCGTGGCGGCTGGATGATTATGCCGGCGCAGCCAATGGCTTTGCCCGCGCCGCCGGGATGACCCAAAACCCGGAATTGATGGCGGCGGGCAATTACTGGGCGGCACGCGCCTGGCTGCGCGCGCATGCCCCGGAAAAGGTGGGCCCGGCGCTGCGCGCGGCGGCGGCCCAGCGCGACACGCTTTATGGCATGATGGCCGCCGAATCGCTGGGCCTGCGAGAGGCGGCGGCCACTGCCGCCCCCGATTTCACCACCGATGACTGGCAGAAATTGCGCAACGTGCCCAATGTGCGGCTGGCGGTACAGCTTGCCGAAATCGGCGCCGATGGCCTGGCCGATCAGGTGCTGCGCCACCAGGCGCGGATCGGTGATCCCGCGCTTTATGCTCCGCTGTCGCGGCTGGCGCGCGATCTGGGCCTGCCGGCGACGCAGTTGTGGATGGCGGGCAATGCCCCGGCCGGCGCACGCGCCGACGATGCCGCACGCTATCCCGCGCCCAAATGGGTGCCCGCGACGGGGTGGAAAGTCGATCCCGCGCTGCTGTTTGCGCATACCCTGCAGGAATCGAATTTCCGCACCGAAGCGGTCAGCCCGGCCGGTGCGCGCGGGCTGATGCAAGTGCTGCCGGGCACGGCGCGGCTGCTCGCGCGGGCCGAACCGGCGATGGATGGCCGCGACCGCCAGCTGGAACAGCCCGATGTCAATCTCGCGTTTGGTCAGGCCTATCTTGCCGCGCTGCGTGACAAACCGGCAACGCAGGGCCTGCTGCCCAAAGTGATTGCCGCCTATAACGCCGGCCCGATGCCGATCGACCGCTGGAACACGCAGATCCGCGATCGGGGCGATCCGCTGCTGTGGATGGAATCGATCCCTTATTGGGAAACGCGCGGCTATGTTGCGGCGGTGATGCGCAATTACTGGATGTATGAACGCCAGGCCGGCGGCCCGTCAGACAGCCGGCTGGGGCTGGTTCAGGGCCTCTGGCCCAAATTCCCCGGCCTGGATGGCGCGCCCAGTGTAAGGATCGCCGCGCGTGGCAATTGACCCGACCCGCGAATTCAGGCCGATCCATATCGCGCTGTTGACCGTGTCCGACACCCGCGGGCCGGAAAACGACACTTCAGGCGATATCCTGGACGAACGGATCCGGACCAAAGGGCACGTGCTGGTCACGCGCGCGATTGAAAAGGATGATGCCGGCCGCATCGCCTCGCGCCTGAACAACTGGATCGACGATCGCGGGATCGATGCGGTGGTGATCACCGGCGGCACCGGGCTGACCGGGCGCGATGTCACGCCCGAAGCGCTGGAGCGGGTGAAAACACGCGACATTCCCGGGTTTGGTGAACTGTTCCGCTGGATCAGCTATGAAACGATCGGCACGTCGACCATCCAGTCGCGCGCCTGCGCGGTGGTGGCGCGCGGCACCTATATTTTTGCGCTGCCCGGATCGAACGGTGCGGTGAAGGACGGGTGGGACCGCATCCTTGATGAACAGCTCGACAGCCGCAACCGCCCCTGCAACTTTGTCGAGCTGATGCCCCGCCTGCTGGAACGCTGACCTGCTGGAACGCAAATAGCGCACCGCAAAAGATCACCCGACCGCATGACCGGCCTTGCCGTGGAGCGGGGGGCATGCGACAGGCGCGAGCGAATGGCCGATGCCATCGCCCACTTTCCGTCCTGAAACTGCCAAGAACCGTCGTTAGACCGGCTCTCCGATTCCATCCGGGACTTCTCACCCAACACCCCCATCCCAAACAACGAGGCATGCCATGTCCCTGCTTGAAGAAAATGCCGGTTTCCTGAAGGAATTCGCCCAGGACGGCCTCGATCTCGCGCTGGTGCGCGCGGTTGAATTCGCCCACGTGTTCCCCACTGCCGAAGCGGCCGATGCCTTTGCCAAGGCAGCGGCAACCGACGATACCGATGTCGATATCCTGGAGCCCGAAGACGAAGGCGATCCGTGGGAAGTCGCGGTGACCATCGAAATGCTGCCCACGGCCGAAGCGATCACCGAAATCGAGCAACGGCTTGAAGCGCTGGCGCAAGAACATGATGGCGAATCCGATGGCTGGGGCCTTTACGACGACGAATGATCACGAGATGACGGTTTGACCACTGCCTTTGTTCCGTATATGTTCCAGAAATGGAACCGATCCGGGGCAAAGGTGCGGTCAGCAACCGGGCAAGCGCACGCTTTGCGCTGCCCGCGCGCGAAGTGGATGGTGACTGGCTGGATGCCCTGCCCGCCATCGACGGCGCGCCCCCACGGCTGCGTACAAGCGTAACGCCGCTGGCCGCGCGCACGATCCTGTCGCGCAACACCTCACCCGACATTCCCTTTGACCGGTCGATCAACGCCTATGGCGGGTGCGAGCACGGCTGCATCTATTGCTATGCCCGGCCCACGCATGCCTGGCATGACCTGTCCCCCGGCATCGATTTCGAAACGCGGCTGTTTGCCAAACCTGATGCCGCGCGCCTGCTGCGGCGCGAACTGGCGGCGCGCGGCTATCGCCCGGCCCCCATCGCGATGGGCACCAATACCGATCCCTATCAGCCGATCGAGGCGCAATGGCGGCTGACCCGGCAGATTCTCGAAGTCTGCGCCGAAACGCGCCATCCGGTCACGATCACCACAAAATCGGCGCGGGTGTGCGATGATATCGATCTGATTGCCGATCTGGCGCGCGACAATCTGGTGGCGGTGGCGATTTCGGTGACTTCGCTCGATGCGCGGCTTTCGGCCACGCTGGAACCGCGCGCGTCGACGCCCGAACGACGGATCGACGCAATTGCGCGGCTGTCTGCGGCGGGCGTGCATGTCGGTGTCAATGTTTCACCGATCATTCCCTCGATCACCGACCATGCAATCGAGGCGATCCTTGATCGTGCGGGTGCGGCCGGCGCGCGTGCAGCCAGCTGGATCATGATCCGCCTGCCGCACGAAGTGGCCCCGCTGTTCCGCGAATGGCTCGACGCGCATTTTCCCGATCGCGCCGCCAAAGTCATGGCCACGATCCAGGCCATGCGCCAGGGCCGGGATAACGATCCAGCCTTTTTCACCCGGATGAAACCGCAAGGCGTCTGGGCCGACCTGATCCGCACCCGGTTCCGCATCGCCCGCCAGCGCGCCGGCATTCCGCAGACGCGCGCCTTGCTGGATTGCAGCCGGTTTCAACCACCGGCAAGCGATGGGCAACTGGCGCTGTTCTAAAGGGAGAGGGCTATAACTCTGACGCAGAAGGATTTTATTTGGGCGAAAAGCGTACCAGGCGGCTGTCGGCCACGGCGGCCTGGCGGTGAACCACCACCGGCGCGTAATCGGGGTCTTTGACCATGCCGAGGAACGACGCCGCATCGGGATAGGCCATCACAAAAGTTTCATCCCACGGCCATTCGGCGGGGCCGGTCACCACGCAGTCAAACCCGCCGGCCCAGGCGATGGTGCCGCCGGCGCGTTCGAGCACCGGCCGGATCGTGCGCATATATTCGCGATAGGCCTGTTCGCCGGTCCACCCGGCCCCGGCCAGCGAATGCCCCGCGGGATAAGTCGCCAATGGCTTGAACCGCACCAGATTCAGCATGTGGATCGGCGTGTCACGCGGCAGCGCCTTGAACCGGCCGAAATTTTCCCGGTCGGGATCAATATGGCCGGCCTGTTCGCCCATCATGCCCTCCAGCGGTAATCGCGGAACCGGTCGCGCAGATCTTTCTTGCTGATCTTGCCGGTGCCGGTGTGCGGCAATTCGTCAACGAAGGCGATTTCGTCGGGCACCCACCATTTCGCCACATGCTGGCCGAGATATTGGCGCAGCGCCGTTTCGTCGACATCGTTTTCGGGCTTTCGCACCACCACCAGCAACGGGCGTTCATCCCATTTGGGGTGATGGACGCCGATGGCGGCGGCTTCGGCCACGCCGGGGTGGCCCACGGCGGCATTTTCCAGTTCGACCGAGCTGATCCATTCGCCGCCCGATTTGATCACGTCCTTGGTACGGTCGGTCAGTTGCAGCGTGCCATCGGGGTGGATCACCGCGACATCGCCGGTATCAAACCAGCCTTCGGCATCGATGGCGTCGGTTTCGGCCTTGAAATAGCGTTTGACCACCCAGGGCCCGCGCACTTGCAAGGCACCCGATGTCTTGCCATCGCGCGGCAGCACCAGCGTCGCATCACTGAGGTCGACACAGCGCAGTTCCACCCCGAACGGCGGGCGCCCCTGCATCGCCTTGACCGTAACCTGCTCGTCAAAGCCGAGTTCGTCCCAATTCGCGGTTTCGGCGCCGGTCGATCCGATCGGCGATGTTTCGGTCATGCCCCAGGCGTGGGCAACGCGGATGCCGGCGCGCATGAAGCGTTCCACCATCGATCGCGGCATCGCCGATCCACCGCACACCACTTGCGTCAGGCTGGCCGGGATCGGTTTTCCGGCCTGGTCGAGATGTTGCAGCATGCCCAGCCACACGGTCGGCACCCCGGCCGCAGCAGTGACTTTTTCACGCTCGAACATGGCGCACAGCACCGCCGGATCGTTCACTGCGGAATAGACGAATTTTGCCCCCGCTGCGGCACCTGACCAGGGGATGCCCCAGCTCGCGGCGTGGAACATCGGCACGATCGGCATGATCACGGTGCGCGTATCGAGCGAAAACACCGGCACCGTCAGCCCGCACATCGCGTGGAGCACGGTCGAGCGGTGTTCATAGAGCACGCCCTTGGGATTGCCGGTGGTGCCGCTGGTATAGCACAGCATGCACGGATCACGCTCGTCGCCATCGGCCCATTCGGTCTGGCCATCGTGCGCGCCGATCCAGTCTTCGAAATGCGGCACGGGCCAGGACAGTCCGGAATCTGCGCCGTCAAAGCAGATATAGTGCTCGATCGTCGGCCAGCGCGGCTTCATCCGTTCGACAATCGGCGCCCACTGGCGGTCATACAGCAGCACGCGGTCTTCGGCATGGTTGACGATGTAATCGAGCTGATCGTCGAACAGGCGCGGGTTGATGGTGTGGAGAATGCCGCCCGCGCCCACCGCGCCATACCAGCTGACCAGGTGGCGGTGGTGGTTCATCGCCAGCGTGGCGATGCGGTCGGTCGGCATGATCCCCGCCGCGCGCAGCGCCTGCGTCATGCGCAGCGCATCGTGGCGGATATCGGCCCAGGTCACCCGGCTTTCGCTGCCATCGGCCCAGCGCGTGACAATTTCGCGCGTGGCATGTTCGCGCGCGGCATGGTCGATCAGGGCAGTTACCCGCAGCTTCCAGTCCTGCATCCCGCCCAGCATTATCGCACTCCCTGATGTCTGTTCTATTCTACGAGCCGCAGATGCCGGTCCGGCCGCGCGGTCAAGGCCACATTGGCAAGGCCTTCGACCGGAATTAACCGATCGATCAATTCGCTGTCCAGCCGGAAATCGGTCCCCAGAATCGCCCAGGGGTCTCGCCCGGTGCCGGTGCGCAGATGCACCCGCACTTCGCCGCGCGCATCGGCCGCGCGGGGCAGCAACAGCGCCAGCTCGCCCAGTGCTTCGGGCCGGTGCACTTCGCATTGCAGCACCATCCGCGCCGCACTGGTGACAGAGGCCAGCGGGCGCGCGCCGCGCACGGTCACGCGCGGGGCTTCGTCGGCGCTGGGGCGGTCAAGCTCCACATTCAGCAGCACGCAAGTGCCATCGCGCGCCCATTGCACGAACTGGTCGACCAGCGCCTCTTCAAAGCACGAGGCGGAAAACAGCCCGCTGGCGTCGGAAAAGTCCGCCATGACAAAATCCTTGCCGCGCTTGGTCTTGCGCTTCTGCACCGATTCCACCATCGCCGCCATCACCGCGGCGCTGCGGCCATTGGCCGTGCCGCCCGATGCCATCAGCCCGCCATAGGTGCGCGCACCATTGGCGCTGGCGATGGCGCGATATTCCTCGACCGGGTGCGCGGCGAAATAGAACCCGAAATTTTCGCGCTCGGCCGCCATCTGCTCGGTGCGGGACATCGGCTTGGCCTCGGCCAGGCGCAGCGCCGGTTCGGCATGGCTGTCATCGCCAAACAGCCCGCCCTGCCCCGATGTGCGCGCGCGCGCCGCTTCGTCGGCCACGGCCATCAGCAGTTCGGCATTGGCGATCAGCCGTGCGCGATTGGGCTCCAGCCCGTCGAGCGCGCCGCCCGCAGCGAGCGCCTCCAATTGGCGGCGGTTCATCGATCCGGCGGGCAGGCGACGGAACAGATCGTCGAGCGAACGGAACGGGCCATTGGCTTCCCGCTCGGCAACGATGGCGTCCATCGCCTTTTCACCGACATTGCGCAGACCGGCCAGCGCATAGCGCACGGCATAGGATTCCTCGGTGCGTTCCACCGAAAATTCGGCTTCGGACCGGTTGATATCGGGCCCGGCCAGCGCCACCCCGTTGCGCCGCATGTCATCGACAAAGATGTTCAGCTTTTCCGACTGGTGCATGTCGAAACACATCGATGCGGCATAGAATTCGTGCGGATAATGCGTTTTCAGCCAGGCGGTCTGATAGGCGAGCAGGGCATAAGCCGCAGCGTGGCTCTTGTTGAAGCCATAGCCTGCAAACTTGTCGATCAAATCGAACAGTTCGTTGGCTTTGGCCGCATCGATGCCCGAAATTTCGGCACAACCCGCCACAAAGCGGCCGCGCTGCGCGTCCATTTCGGCCTGGACTTTCTTGCCCATGGCGCGGCGCAGCAAGTCGGCATCGCCCAGCGAATAGCCGGCAAGGATCTGCGCGGCCTGCATCACCTGTTCCTGATAGACGAAGATGCCGTAGGTTTCCGCCAGAATTCCGCCAAGCTTTTCATGCGGATATTCAATCGCTTCCAGCCCGTTCTTGCGGCGGCCAAACAGCGGGATGTTGTCCATCGGGCCCGGACGATAAAGCGAAACGAGCGCGATGATATCGCCAAACGCCGTGGGCTTCACCGCCGCCAGCGTGCGCCGCATGCCTTCGGATTCCAGCTGGAACACCCCGACCGTGTCACCCGATTGGAGCAGGCGATAGACCTGCGCATCATCCCAGGCGAGCGCCGACAGATCGATGGTGATGCCGCGCCGCGCCAGCAGATCGACCGCCTTGCGCAGCACCGACAGCGTCTTGAGCCCCAGAAAGTCGAATTTCACCAGGCCGGCATCTTCGACATGCTTCATGTCGAACTGGGTTACCGGCATGTCCGACCGCGGATCGCGGTACAGCGGCACCAATTGCGCCAGCGGCCGGTCGCCGATCACCACGCCCGCGGCATGGGTCGAACTGTTGCGCGGCAGGCCCTCCAGCTGCATTGCCAGATCGATAAGCCGGCGCACTTCGGGATCGCGATCATATTCGCGCTTCAATTCGGCCACGCCGTTCAGCGCGCGCGGCAGCGGCCACGGGTCTGTGGGGTGGTTGGGCACCATCTTGCACAGCCGGTCAACCTGGCCATAGCTCATCTGCAGGATGCGGCCGGTATCGCGCAGCACCGCGCGGGCCTTCAGCTTGCCGAAGGTGATGATCTGCGCCACGTGGTCGTCGCCATATTTGGCCTGGACATAGCGGATCACTTCGCCGCGCCGGGTTTCGCAGAAATCAATGTCGAAGTCGGGCATCGAAACGCGTTCGGGGTTCAAAAAGCGTTCGAACAGCAACCCCAGCCGGATCGGATCGAGATCGGTAATGGTCAACGCCCAGGCGACCAGCGACCCGGCGCCCGAACCGCGCCCCGGCCCCACCGGAATCCCCTGATCCTTGGCCCATTTGATGAAATCGGCCACGATCAGAAAGTATCCGCCAAAGCCCATGCGGTTGATGATGCCGACTTCGAATTCCAGCCGCGCACGGTATTCGCACACTTCGTCCCAGTGCCCGGCGGCATCGAGCAGCGGAAATTCCGCGCGCGACGGATCGGCGTCGGGCCCGGCGGTTAGCAGCCGCGCCAGTTCCTCGTGCGTTTCGGGCGCGTAATAGGGCTCCATCCGCCGCACCAGCCCGGTGCGGCTGTCGGCGGCGCACATCCGCGCTTCGCCCTCCTGGTCGCCGGCGAGGCTGGGCAGGATCGGCTTGCGTTTGGGCGGCATCACCGCACAGCGCTGCGCCACGACCAGCGTGTTGGCCAGCGCTTCGGGCAGATCGCGAAAGATCTCTTCCATCAGCGGCGCGGGCTTGATCCACCATTCCTGCGAAGATCGCGGCCGGTCGGGGCTGTCGACATGGGTGGAGCTGGCGATGCACAGCATGGCATCGTGCGCGGGATAGAACGACCTTTCGGCAAAGCTGGCCGGGTTGGTCGCCACCAGCGGCCAGTCGCGCGCATAGGCCAGATCGATCAGCGCCTCTTCCGCGCGCTCCTCGCCCGCTTCGCCGCGCCGGCAAAGCTCGACATAGAACCGGTCGGGAAACAGCGCGGCCAGCGTATCGGCATAGGCCTCGCCCGCGGCCTGCTGCGCATCGGCCAGCAGCCGGGTCAGCGCCCCTTCCCCGCCACCACTGAGGCAGATCAGCCCCTCGGTATGCCCGTCCAGATCGCCGATCGCCACATGGGCCGGAAATTCCAGCGGCCGGTCGAGATGCGCGCGGCTGACCAGGTGGCACAAATTGTCAAAACCGGTGCTGTCCTGCGCATAGAGCGCGATCCAGTCGATCGTCGGCGCCTGCTGCCCGGGCTGCGCCGCGCCGCCGCGTTCCGGCCGCGCCACGGCCAGCATCGTGCCGATGACCGGCTGCACGCCCAGATCCTTGCACGCCTTGGCAAAGGCGACCGAGCCATAAAGCCCGTTGCGATCGGTAATGGCAACCGCCGGAAACCCGCGTTCGGCCGCGGTTTTGGCGATGATCTTGGGATCGATCGCGCCATCGAGCATCGTGTAGGACGAAAAGACGCGCAGCGGGACGAAATTGGCGTGGGGCATTGCCCTGCTATACGCGCTGCGCGGGCCATGCGGGAGATGGCACCACGCGGTTAGCCACAGCCTATTGGCGCCAGGCCGAAACCACCGTTACAGCAGCGCGGCGATATCCTTGGCGATGCTCGCCGGCTTGTCGGTGGGGGCATAGCGGCGGACGACTTTGCCGTCGCGGCCGATCAGGAACTTGGTGAAGTTCCACTTTACGCCTTTGCTGCCCAGGATGCCCGGCGCCTCGGTTTTCAGCCATTGGTACAGCGGCGTGGCGCCATCGCCATTGACCTCGATCTTGGCAAAGAGCGGAAAGCTGAGGCCGAAATTGACTTTGCAAAAGCTTTCGATCTCGTCCGCGCTGCCCGGTTCCTGTCCGCCGAACTGGTTGCAGGGAAAGGCCAGCACTTCAAAGCCGCGATCGCCGTATTCTTTCCACAGCGCCTCAAGCCCGTCGTATTGCGGGGTAAAGCCGCATTTCGACGCGGTGTTGACCACCAGCAGCACTTTGCCCAGCTTGTCGGCCAGCGAAATATCCTCGCCATTGGGCAGTTTGGCGGTGAAATCGGCGATCGTGTGCGGTGCGGTCATGGTTGTTCCCCGTTCTGATCCTCCCCGGACCGGGAAGGGGGAGGACGATATGGTGGCGCCAATCGATCCTGTGCGCAAGCCTATTCCAGCACGCCTTCGTGCAGGCGCAGCACGCGGTCCATGCGGAATGCCAGGCGTTCGTTGTGCGTGGCGATCAGCGCGGCGCTGCCCTGCCCGCGCACCAGATGGACCAGCTCGTCAAACACGCGTTCGGCGGTCGCTTCGTCCAGATTGCCGGTCGGCTCGTCCGCCAGCACCAGCGCCGGCCGGTTGGCCAGCGCGCGTGCCACCGCAACGCGCTGCTGTTCGCCGCCCGAAAGCTGGCTGGGTCGGTGATCCAGCCGATGGCCGAGGCCCAGCGTTTCCAGCAGTTCGCGCGCGCGCGCCGTGGCCTCGGCCTTGGCATGGCCCGCGATCAGCCCGGCCAGCATCACGTTTTCGGTCGCGGTGAAATCGGGCAGCAGATGGTGAAACTGATAGACAAAGCCCAGATGGCTGCGCCGCAGCGCGGTGCGCGCATCGCCCGACAGCGCCGAAGCATCGACACCGGCAATTTCGATCCGCCCCTCAAACCCGCCTTCCAGCAGGCCGATCGCCTGGAGCATGGTCGATTTGCCCGAACCCGATGGGCCCAGCAACGCCACGATCTCGCCCGGATTGATATCGAGATGAATGCCGCGCAGCACTTCGATCGCAACTCCGGCCTGGTGGAACGTGCGGCGCAGATCGGTCAGCCGCACCACCGGCGTGGTCGGGCCCTCATTCATAGCGCAGCACCTGCACCGGGTCGGTGCCTGCCGCCTTGATCGCGGGGTATAGCGTGGCGAGAAAGCTGAGCAGCAGCGACATGCCGCAGATCCCGGCGATTTCCGCCGGATCGACGCGCGAAGGCAAATCGGTGAGGAAACGGATCGAAGGGTCCCACAGGTTTTGCCCGGTCAGCCATTCGATGCCATGCACCACCGGCTGGCGGAAATGGAGAAACACCAGCCCGATGCCAAGCCCGGCCCCGGTACCCACCGCACCGATCAGCGAACCGACCGTCACGAAAATGCGCACCATGCTGCTCCGCGTGGCGCCCATCGTACGCAAGATTGCGATATCGCGCGTTTTGGCACGCACCAGCATGATCAGCGACGACAGAATGTTGAACACCGCCACCACCACGATGATCGACAGCACCACGAACATCGCCACGCGCTCTACCGCCAGCGCCTGAAACAGGCTGGCATTGAGCGTTTTCCAGTCGGTCAGCACTGCGCGGCCATTGAGCCTGGCCTTGATCGGCGCCAGCGTCTGCCCCACCGTATCGGGATCGCGCGTGGTAATTTCGATCATGCCGATGGTATCCCCGGTCAGCAGCAGAGTCTGCGCGTCGGCAATCGGCATCACGGCAAATGTGTTGTCGTAATCATAGACGCCGATTTCAAAGATCGCCGCCACGCGATAGCCGATTTCGCGCGGCACCGTGCCAAACGGCGTGGCGCGGCCGGCCGGATTGATGATGGTGATCGTATCGCCCACTTGCGCGCCCAGGTTTTCCGCCAGCCGCGATCCGATGGCCACGGCGCCCGCGCCGGGCTGGATATCCTTGAACGATCCAGCCACTTTCTTTTCGGCAAGGTGCGCAATGTCGGCCTGGGTGTTGCCGCGCGCGATCACCGCCTCGACCCGGCCGTTGAATGTGGCGAGCAGCGGCTGTTCGATCAGCGGCGTTGCCCGCGTAACGCCGGGCGTCGCCTGCAGATCGCGGATCATGCCCTGCCAATTGTCCAGCCGCCCGCCATAGGCCTGGATGACGGCATGGCCGTTCAGCCCGACGATCTTGTCCATCAGTTCGGCGCGGAACCCGTTCATCACGCTCATCACGACCACCAGCGCGGCCACGCCCAGCATCACCGCGACAAGGCTGATGCCGGCGACCAGGGCGATGAACGCTTCGCTGCGTCCGGGCAGGATATAGCGCCGGGCAATCATCCATTCAAAAGGTGTCAGAAACAATCGCTTTGTCACTTTCGCCATTCGCGAGACCGATCCTGCATCTAGGGTCTGAACGCGCGCGTGGCAATGGCGCGGCGATGGTCCGTTGCGGTGCGGAATGCCGGGTTCAGGCGACCGAGGAAAGCCGCGAGCGCCCCGCCCCCTTGGCGCGATAGAGCGCGCTGTCGGCATCGGCCATGGCCGCTTCGCCATCGCTGCCGATGGCGGCGATGCCGCTGCTGATGGTCACACGCACCGGGCCCTTCGCCGTGTCGATGTCGGTCATCGCCAGGCGGTCAACCAGTCGCTGGCACACGCTGCATGCCTGATCGAGGTCCACCCCGCGCAGGATCACCGCAAATTCCTCTCCGCCGATGCGCCCCACCATGTCCCCGGCGCGAAACGTGGTGCGCGCCATTTCGGCAAAATGGCGCAGCACCGCATCGCCGACGGCATGGCCATAGCGATCGTTGACCAGCTTGAAATGATCGATGTCGACCATGGCCACGCAGGCCGGTTCGCCCGATGCGGCCTGCACCGCCAGCGCCTCGAAAAAGGCACGGCGATTGGGCAATCCGGTAAGCGGATCGGTCAGCGCGGCCAGGCGCAATTCATCGATCAGGCTGTCGGCGCGCTGGCTCATCGCCTCGAAATGCGCGGCGCTGTTGCTCAACCGGGCCAGTTCGCGCCGGCGCCGCGCCTGTTCGACAATCACCGGCAGGCAGCAGCACGCCACCAGCCCGGCATAAATCAGCGACAATTGCAGCCGATCTGCCGAATCCGTAATGCCCGGTGCAATCGGTCCGATCCCCGCCACGGTCAGCGGCGTTCCGATCAACGCCACCACCATCGGCATGGCCGTTGCCACCAGCACATCGGCCCAGACCGCGGCAAACAGCGCAAACAGCAGCGGCGCGGCCAGCGGCCAGTGGCTGTCCTGCAGAAACACGCAGACATCGAGCAGCGCCATGGTCGCCACGATCAGCATCGAAATCAGCATGCGGGCATTTTGGCCGTCTGTCAGCGACGGGTCGCTTGCGGCGGCGGCGGTGGCCCTGCGCGCATCACGGTTTGCCCCGTCGCTGGCGCGGCGCAGCAGCGAATCGGACACCGAGCGATCAGTAAGGCGCAGGCCCAGGATCATCGCAAAGGGCAGGATCGCCACAAACCCGACCGCATGGCCCAGCATCCAGTCGTGGAACGCATCGACAAAGCCGATGCCGGCAGCGAAATAGACCGCACCCGCCGCGATCAGCGCGCTGCCGGCGGGAATCACCAGGATCGTGCCGAGCAGAAACACCGAGACCAGTTCAAAGGTCGCATCGGGCCAGTGCCTGCGGAACGTGTGACGCGCAAGCGTGGCCACGGCCAGCGCCTCGACCATGTTCGCCAGTGTCAGCGCGGGGGCAACCGCCCAGCCCATGCCGAACAGCCCTGTCCCCAGCAGATTGGCCAGTGCACAGGCCCCCAGTGCCAGCGGCCAGCGCGCCCGATCGACCGCAAACAGCCAGGCCGCCAGAATGGCGCTGGATACCCAGATCATCGCCACCCCGCCATCCAGCCGGCCAAGCAGGCAGGCAAAGGCGATGCCCCCGAAATAGAGCAGGGCCAGGACGATCACACTGCCAAGGCTACGTAGTCTCGCCATTCCCGCATTAAGCATCGGATTGGTAAATTTCGCGCTAAAATCGGGCACCGGGAGTGAAATTTGCCGGCACCCCGGGGCCGTCGCGCGCAGGCCGGCCCCTGGCGTCATCAGATGGTAACATGATATGCCTGCGGCCCCTTGCGTTCGCCGCCAATCGAGGCCACATGGCGCGCAAATGGCACGGGTCTGTTGCACCGATGCGATGATCCCGCCCGTTTTCGCGAATGCTGATCCTTACGCCAATCGATCCGGGACGCCCATGAACCTGACCAACCCCCTTTGCGATGCAGATGGCGACACCCTGCACGAGGAATGCGGCATTTTCGGTGTGCTCGGCACGCGCGATGCCGCCGCGATGACGGCGCTGGGCCTGCACGCGCTGCAGCATCGCGGGCAGGAAGCGGTGGGCATCACCAGTTTTGACGGCATGGAATTCTATTCGCGCCGCGGGCTGGGCCATGTCGCGCAGAACTTTTCCTCGGGCGAAGCGATTGCCGAATTGCCGGGCATGATGGCGGTCGGCCACGTGCGCTATTCCACCACCGGCGGTGCCGGCCTGCGCAATGTGCAGCCGCTTTATGCCGATCTGGCCGCGGGCGGCTTTGCCATCGCGCACAACGGCAACATTTCGAACGCGATGACGCTGCGCCGCGACCTGGTAACCAAAGGCGCGATCTTTCAATCGACATCCGATACCGAAGTCATCATCCACCTGGTCGCGACCAGCCGCTATCCCACCCTGCTCGACCGGTTTACCGATGCATTGCGGCTGGTCGAAGGCGCCTATTCGCTGATCTGCACCACGCCAGAGGGGATGATCGCCTGCCGCGATCCGCTCGGCATCCGCCCGCTGGTGATGGGCCGGCTGGATTCGGCGGTGATCTTTGCCAGCGAAACGGTCGCGCTCGATGTGGTTGGCGCCGAATTCGTGCGCGAAATCGAACCGGGCGAACTGGTGCAAGTGGCCGCCGACGGCAAGATCACCTCGCACCGCCCCTTTGCCGATGCTGAATCGCGGATGTGCATTTTCGAACACGTCTATTTCAGCCGGCCGGATTCGCTGATCGGCGGCCGCTCGGTCTATCAGGTGCGCAAGGCGATCGGCGAACAGCTCGCGATCGAGGCCAGCGTCGATGCCGATCTGGTGATCCCCGTGCCCGACAGCGGCGTGCCCGCAGCGCTGGGCTATGCCCAGCAATCGGGCATTCCGTTCGAACTGGGCATCATCCGGTCGCACTATGTCGGCCGCACGTTCATCCAGCCCTCCGATGGCAAGCGCAATGCCGATGTGAAGCGCAAGCACAATGCCAACCGCGCGCTGGTGGCGGGCAAGCGCATCATCCTGATCGACGATTCGATCGTGCGCGGCACGACCTCGCTGAAAATCGTGGAAATGATGCGCGAAGCCGGCGCCAGCGAAGTCCATTTCCGCGTGGCCAGCCCGCCCACCGAGCATTCGTGCTTTTATGGCGTCGATACGCCCGAACGGTCAAAACTGCTCGCCGCGCGGATGGATGTGGAGGAAATGGCCCGCTTCATCCAGGCCGACAGCCTGGCTTTCGTATCGATCGACGGGCTCTATCGCGCGGTTGGCGAAACGCAGCGCAATGCCGCGCGGCCGCAATATTGCGATGCCTGCTTCAGCGGCGAATATCCCACCCGCCTGACCGACCTGGGTGAACGCGAAGCGGCCGTGCGCGGCATCGTGAAGGTGAAGGGATGACCATTCCGGGCCCGCTCGCCGGCAAAGTCGCGCTGGTTACCGGCGCCAGCCGCGGCATCGGCGCCGCCACCGCGCGCGCGCTGGCTGCCGCTGGCGCGCATGTGATTCTGGTGGCGCGCACCGCCCGCGATCTCGAAGCGGTGGAGCAGGACATTTTCGATGCCGGCGGCAGCGCGACCATCGCACCCTGCGATCTGGCCGAACCCGATGCGATCATCCGGCTGGCCACGGCGATCACCGGGCGGTGGAGCGCGCTCGACGTGCTGGTTATCAATGCCGCGGTGCTGCCGGTTTTGACCCCGGTGTGGCAGATCGAACCGCGCGATCTGAACCGTGCACTGCTGCTCAATGTTGCCGCGACGCAGGCGCTGATTGCCAGTTTTCATGCCGCCTTGCGCAAAAGCGCGGGCGCCCGCGTGATCGGCGTGACCAGCAGCGTGGGCGCGGGCCCGCGCGCCTATTGGGGCGGCTATGGCGCGAGCAAGGCCGCGTTCGACAATCTGCTCGATACTTATGCGCAGGAAGTGCGCACCATATCCGATATCCGCGTGGCAATTGTCGACCCCGGCGCCACACGCACCGCGATGCGCGCCAAGGCCTATCCCGGCGAAGACCCGGCCAGCGTGAAAGCCCCCGAAGTTGTGGGCGCGCATATTGCCGCGCTCGCCGCGCGCGATTTCGCCTCGCCACTGCGCGAACGGGTTGAAGCCGCTTAACCATATGGCCTGACAGCTGGTTAACGCCGATGTGGGACATTCCATATTGACGGATTGTGCGGCAGAGTCGCTGCGCAGCCGCCAGGGACAAGTCTGCTTGTGGACAGGCCGATGACAACCACGTGGAATGATACCCGGTTCGGACCGGGCAGCTATGAACACGCATCGCAAGAGGATCGCAGCGCGCCGCGCCTGCGCGTGCACATCGGCGCGGCGGTGCGGCCGGCGGGCCATCGCGTGTTTCAGACGATCATCCGCGATCTGTCATCGGGCGGGTTTACGGCAACGTCCGCCACCCGGCTTGAAGCGCATACGCTGTGCTGGCTGACCGTGCCCGGCTTTGCCCCGTTCGAGGCCGAAGTGGTGTGGTGGGAAACCGGCCTGTTTGGCGCGGCCTTTTCGCGCCTGCTCGATCAGGTGGAATTCGACAGACTGTTGCAGCAGGCCGGCGATGCGGGCAAGGCGCGCGGCGCAGCCGAAAATCCGGGCGGAAAACCGGCCGGGGAACCGGGCGAGGAAGCCGAAGCCTGATCAGGCCTTGATCACGGCATGCGCGGCCAGGGCTCGGGCGCGTGCTTCAACATGGCCGATGATCGGCGCCGGATAGGCGCGCGGGCGCAGCGCGGGATCATGAATATCGGCATCGGACAGCTGCGCCAGTTCAGGCACCCAGCGGCGGATATAGCCCGCCGCATCGAATTTGGGCGATTGGGTCAGCGGCGCCATGATCCGCACAAACATGTTGGCATCCACCCCGCTGCCCGCGGTCCATTGCCAGTTCACCGCGTTGGCCGCGTGATCGGCATCGACCAGCGTATCCCAGAACCAGCGTTCGCCTTCGCGCCAGTCGATCAGCAGGTGTTTGACCAGAAAGCTCGCGGCGATCATCCGCACGCGGTTGTGCATCCACCCGGTGGCCCACAATTCGCGCATGCCGGCATCGACAATTGGATAGCCGGTGCGCCCGCGCTGCCACGCGCGCAGATCGGCCGGCGCCTCGCGCCATGGCAGGTGATCAAACGCCGCACGGCCATTCGCCGTGGCATAATCGGGAAATTGCCACAACACATTGGCGGCATAATCGCGCCAGCCCAGCTCGCCCAGAAACGTATCCACCGATCCGCCGGAACCGGCCGTGGCGTGCCACACCGCAGCCACCGAAATCTCGCCGAAATGCAGGTGCGGTGACAGGCGCGAGGTGCCCTCGACCGATGGCAGATTGCGCCGCTCGCCATAGCGCGCAGCCTTGCCCGTGAACCGGGCCAGCCGGTCGTGCGCGCCGTCTTCACCCGGCGTCCAGGTTGTCCGAAACCCGCCCGCCCAGTCTGGCGCGTGCGGCAGCAGCCCCAGATCGTCAAGACTGTCGCTGGCCGGCCATGCTGCCGGAGAATCAAGCCGCGATGGCGCAGCGATCGGCGGCGCGGGGGGCAACTGCTGCAGTGCGGCGCGCCAGAACGGGGTGTAAATGCGATAGGGCTGCCCCGCCCCGGTGCGCAACGTGCCCGGCGGGATCAGGTATTGCCCGGCATGGAGCACCAGTTCGGCCGCTTTGGCCACGGCGCGTTCGGCATTGCGCCACCACGGCTCGGCATGGGCCAGCGCATGGATGCGCCGCGCCCCGGTTTCGCGGCACAGCGCCGCCAGTTGCTCGTGCGCCGGCCCGCGCCGCAGCACCAGCCGCGACCCCCGATCGCGCAAGGCCTTGTCCAGGCTTGCAAGGCTGTGATGCAGCCACCACCGCGCCGCACCGCCCATGCGGCGATGGCGCGGGGTATCATCATCCAGCACATAGACCGGGATCACCGGCCCCTGTGCCATTGCGGCGACAAAGGCCGCCTGATCGGCCAGGCGCAGATCCTGGCGCAGCCAGACAAGGACGGGTTCGGTCATCGCGCCCTTGTGCCCGGCAGGGCCCGTGCGGCGACCTGCCTTTTGGGGCAGGCCATGATCCTGTTCAGCCGGCGACTGTCCACGTTTGCCCTTTGGCAAGCAGCTTGCCCAGATCGGCACTGCGGCCCGCGCGGGCGCGGCTATCCTGATCGAGCAGTGCGCTTTCGTACGTCGGGCGCGGATCGTCATAGATCACGCCCAGCGCCATCGGAAAGGCCCCGAACGGCATTTCGACCAGCAGATGCGCAAGCCCGCGGTTGGTCTGATCGTGCACCAGCACGCCCGCCGCCTGCCAATCGCCATCGACCACATCGACCACTTTCAGCTTCAGCGCGGCGGCATCGAACGCGATGCCTTTGCTGCCTTTGGCAAACAGCAGCGGCTCACCATGGCGAGTCCAGAGCTGCGTGGCGTCAACCACCGGCTTGGCGGTGAAATCGTCGAACCGGTCCTTGTTGTAGACGATGCAGTTCTGGAAAATCTCGACAAACGCCGCGCCCTGGTGCGCGTGCGCCGCCTTCAGCACCACCGGCAGATCCTTCGACACGTCATAGCTGCGCGCGATGAACCGGCCACCGGCACCCAGCGCAAAGGCACAAGGGCTGGCAGGGTGATCGACCGAACCCAGCGGAGTGGTCGGCGAATGCGTGCCTTCGCGGCTGGTGGGCGAATATTGCCCTTTGGTCAGGCCATAGATTTCGTTGTTGAACAGCAGGATCTGCGTGTTCACGTTGCGCCGGATCACGTGCATCGTGTGGTTCCCGCCGATCGACATGCCATCGCCATCGCCGGTGATCAGCCAGACATCGAGTTCCGGATTGGCCAGCTTGATGCCCGTGGCAAAGGCGGGCGCGCGGCCGTGGATCGTGTGAAAGCCATAGGATTCGATGTAATAGGGAAACCGGCTGGAGCAGCCGATGCCCGAAACGAACACGGTTTTCGATGGATCGGCGCCCAGTTCGGGCAATGTGCGCTGCACCGCCTTCAGAATGGCATAGTCGCCGCAACCGGGGCACCAGCGCACTTCCTGGTCGGTTTCCCAGTCCTTGATGGTGGTCTTGATCGGGGTCAGGTCGTTCATTGTATGATCCCTCAGGCCAGCGCGGCTTCGATGGCGGCTTCGATTTCCGCGATCGTGAAAGGCTGGCCGCTGGTCTTGTTGAGCGGTTTGGCATCGACCAGGAACTGGTCGCGCAGCACGGTCTTGAACTGGCCGGTGTTCATTTCGGGCACCAGCACTTTGTCGTAACCCTTTAGCAGATCACCCAGATTTTCCGGCATTGGCCAGATGTGGCGCACGTGCACGTGGCTGACATCCAGCCCGCGCCGCCGCGCCCGGCGCACCGCCTGGTGGATCGCGCCAAACGTGCTGCCCCAGCCGACCAGCACCAGCTTGCCCCCGGCCTCGCCCAAAGTGACCTCTTGCGGCGGGATGGATTTGGCAATCCCGTCGATCTTGGCCTTGCGCGCATCGGTCATCGTCTGGTGGCTGGCAGGCGAATAGTCGATATTGCCGGTCAGCGGGTTTTTCTCGATCCCGCCGATGCGGTGCATCAGGCCGGGGGTGCCCGCCTTGATCCATGGCCGCGCCCCCCTGGCGTCACGCGCATAAGGCAGGACGGTGCCATCGGGCCCGTTGGGTTCTTCAAGGAATGTCACCGGAAACGGCGTGTAGGTGCTGGGATCGGGCACTTTCCACGGTTCTGCCGCATTGGCGATATAGCCATCGGTCAGCAGGATCACCGGGGTCATGTACTGCACCGCGATCCGCACCGCCTCGATCGCGCAATCAAACGCATCGCCGGGGCTGCGCGCGGCAATCACCGGAATCGGCGCATCGCCATTGCGGCCATAGACCGCCTGATACAGATCCGATTGTTCGGTCTTGGTCGGAAGGCCGGTCGAAGGCCCGCCGCGCTGCGAATTGACGATCACCAGCGGCAGCTCGGTCATCACCGCCAGCCCCATCGCCTCACCCTTCAGCGCGATCCCCGGGCCCGACGATGATGTCACGCCCAACGATCCGGCATAGGAGGCGCCGATCGCCGAAGCGATTGCGGCGATTTCGTCTTCGGCCTGGAACGTGGTCACGCCGAATTCCTTCAGCTTTACCAGATTGTGCAGGATCGATGAGGCCGGCGTGATCGGATAGCCGCCAAAAAACATCGGCAACCCGGCCAGTTGCGCCCCGGCGACAAGGCCATAACTGATCGATTCGGCGCCGGTCACCGTGCGGTACAGCCCCGGTTCGCTGGCCACGGCGGGAATGTGCACCTGGCGCAGCGGGCCCGACAGTTCCGCAGTTTCGCCAAAGGCGTGCCCGGCATTGAGCGCGGCAATATTGGCCTCTGCCAGCAGCGGGCTTTTGGCGAATTTGCCGTTCAGCCAGTCGATCAGCGGCTGCCGGTCGCGGTCGAACATCCACAGCGCCAGGCCCAGCGTCCACATGTTCTTGCAGCGCAGCGCTTCCTTGTTGCCAAGGCCAAAGGGCTTCACCGCCTGCAGCGTCAGCGCGGAAATGTCGAACGACAGCAATTGCCATTTGTCGAGGCTGCCATCGTCAAGCGGGCTGACCTCGTATTTGGCCTTTTCCAGGTTGCGCCTGGTGAATTCGCCGCTGTCGGCAATGATCAGCCCGCCGGCCTTCAGCGACGCCAGGTTCACTTTCAGCGCGGCCGGGTTCATCGCGATCAGCACATCGGGTTGATCGCCGGCGGTATCGATGTCGGTCGATCCGAAATTGATCTGAAACGCCGAAACGCCAAACAGCGTGCCCTGCGGCGCGCGGATTTCGGCCGGAAAATCGGGAAAAGTCGCCAGATCGTTGCCGGCCAGCGCGGTCGACAGCGTAAATTGCCCGCCGGTCAATTGCATCCCGTCACCGGAATCGCCTGCAAAACGGACCACAACCGCTTCGGGCGCAGCGGGAGAAGCCTTGCCCCCGGTCAATCCTTCGGGTCCGTCGATTGTCGCTGTAACCATCATGTTCCTCGCAACGCGCGCCAGGCCGGGCCTGCTGCGCCATGTCCTTACTTTCCGGCCCCTGATGCCTGACCAAGTGCCTGACCGGGCGCCTAACCTTGCCAGGGTCCCGGCGCAAAAAAGAAAATCTCAGCCAGTCGATACCCCGTTCGACGTCGATACCCCGTTCGACAGGGCACTTGCACCAAATCACCGCTGTGTCCGCCTTGATCGCCGTCAAGCCACCTAGTCAAGTTGCAAAACCGCACCTACCATTGGGGCAAGGCCGATAACGGCCGGTGCTGTGGGGGCACGTCCGCCACGGCGCCAAAGCGGAACGCGCAGAAAAGAGGACCTGAATCACCATGCCACAGGATGCAACCCCGTTTGTTCGCCCCGATGTGCGCGCGTTTCTCAATTTCCTGAACAGCGCAGGCGGCCCGCCGATGAGCGCGCTGACCCCGGAACTGGCGCGCCAGACTTACCTTGCGATGGGCAGCGTGGGCGAACGGGAACCGCTGCCGCTGGCGGTAATCCGCGATCTGGCGGCGCCTGGCGCGGCCGGGCCAATTCCGCTGCGGCTGTATGATCCGCGCGAAACCCGCGATGCCGGGCCGGTGGTGGTGTTCTTTCACGGTGGCGGCTTCGTGATCGGCGATCTCGACACGCATCATGCGATCTGCACCGAAATTGCCGCGGCGCTCGATCTGCCGGTGATTGCGGTTGATTACCGGCTCGCGCCCGAACACCCCTTCCCTGCGGCCCCCGATGATTGCGAAGCGGCCACGCGCTGGATCGCGACCGGCCCGGCAGAACTGGGCCGCACGGTGACCGGGCTGATCCTGACCGGTGATTCGGCGGGCGGAAACCTGGCCATCGTGACCACGCAGGCGCTGATGGCCAAACCTGCGGCGGCGCCCGTGATCCTGCAGGCGCCGATCTATCCGTTGAGCGATGACAAGCCGGACCATGCCTCGTTTCAGCAATTCGCCGATGGCTATCTGCTGACCGCCGATACCATGACGTGGTTTGCCGATGCCTATGCCGCGGTACCGGGTGATGTTCGCGCCTATCCGATCTATAACGACCATGCCCATACGCCGCCCACCGTGCTAGTGACGGCGGGACTCGATCCGATCCGTGACAGCGGGCGGGTCTATGGGGCGGAACTGATCAAGGCCGGGGTTCCGGTCACGTTCATCGAAGTGCCGGGGATCATCCATGGCTTCATCCAGTTGCGCAAGGCGATGCCGAGCGCGCAGGATGCCTGTTCGACCGTGTTCGCGGCGATCCGGCACGCCCTGAGCGCGATCGATGCCGGCGCCAACACGCAGAAAGACAGATAACGCATGACAGAAGACTTTGCCGGGCTGCCCTATCGCCCCTGCGTGGGCGTGATGCTGGTCAACGCCGATGGCCGCGTGTTTGTCGGCCAGCGGATCGATACCCGCGAACGCGCCGCGCGCGGAGAAAGCGTGGCGGGTGAAGGGGACGCCTGGCAAATGCCGCAGGGCGGCATCGATGATGGAGAAGACTTGCGCACGGCGGCCTTGCGCGAATTGTACGAAGAAACCGGCGTGACCGCCGACCTCGTGCAGATTCTGGCCGAAACCGCCGAGGAACACTTTTATGATCTGCCGCCCGAATTGCTCGGCCGGCTGTGGAAAGGGCGCTATCGCGGGCAGCGGCAGAAATGGCTGCTGATGCGCTTTACCGGCGATGACAGCCAGGTTGACCTGAACGCGCATGATCCGGCCGAATTTGCCGACTGGAAATGGGCCGAGCCGGAAACGCTGCCCGATCTGATCGTGCCGTTCAAAAAACGGGTCTATCGCCAGGTACTGGACGAATTCCGCCCCCTGATTTGATCGGGCCCCATCTGATCGGGCCCAATCTGATCGGGTTCAGTTCGTCTGCACTGCCGGTTGCGGTTTGACCGTTTCGGCGGCGACCACTTTGGGTGCGGGGCCCCGTGCAATGGCATCGGCCAGCGCACGGGTTTCGGGGCAGGCCTTGCCACACAGCCCTTCCAGCCGGGCAAGATTGGCGCGCGCCTTGTCGAGCGCGCCCTTTTCCGCCATCGCCCCGCCTTCGCCGCTCAGCGCGGAAAGGTCACCCGGATTGCGATCGAGCGCAACGCGGTAATAATGGATGGCCTTGCCCTGCAGCCCCGCCTTGCGCGCGGCATCACCCAGCGCGACCAGCGTGCCGGCATAGCCGGGTTCAACCACCAGCGCGGATTCAAAGGCATCGGTCGCGCTGTCGATATCGCCATGGCCCAGGGCGGCGCGGCCGCTGGCCAGCAGCACTTGCGCACGCGGATCGACCGGATCGGTACTGCGCGCCTGCCCCATGCTGCCGCTGACCGCGAGGACAAGGAAAAGCGCAAGGGCAACCGGGAAATAGCGCATCAGCAACTCCATGACCGGGGCATCCGCCAAAGACACCGTTTTTCTGGCGCGACCGATCTGCATGGCCGTGTCGATTATCATGCACGCGCCAGATTTGCGACGAAAAACCCGTCTGTGCCATCGTGCCCCGGGGTGAATCGCCAGCCCGATCCGCGCGCACGCCCCAGCGCGGCGTCCACCGGCACGGCGCGCCACCCGGGGTGCCCTGCCAGGAACCCGGCGATGGCATCGGCGCCTTCGGCATCGAGCAGCGAACAGGTGATGAACGTGATCCGCCCGCCCGGCCGCACCAGCCAGGCCGCCATGGCCAGCACGTGCGCCTGCGTCCGTGCAAAGCGCGCGATCGCCGCCGGGTCCAGCCGCCAGCGTGCCTCGGGATTGCGGCGCCAGGTGCCCGATCCGGAACAGGGCGCATCGACCAGCACCGCATCGACATGGCCCGCCAGATCAGCCAGGCCGGCGCGCTCGCGCCCGCCATCCATCAGCCGGCATTCCACATTTGCCCCGGCGCGCGCGGCACGTTCGGGCAGCCGCGCCAGCCGCGCGCGATCGATGTCGCAGGCCACCAGCCGGCCGTGATTGGCCATCATCGCGGCCAGCATCAGCGTCTTGC
Source organism: uncultured Sphingomonadales bacterium (assembly GCA_903832325.1). Classification (GTDB taxonomy): domain Bacteria; phylum Pseudomonadota; class Alphaproteobacteria; order Sphingomonadales; family Sphingomonadaceae; genus Novosphingobium. The sequence continues at coordinate 24,840 of CAILBC010000045.1, forward strand.
CGCCACCGCCCGCACACAGATCGACCACGGTTTCACCCGGTTGCGCCGCCATCGCCGCGCAGGCCATCTGGCTGCCCGCATCCTGGATTTCAAAGCACCCTTCGGCAAAGGCGGGCCAGCCCTCTGCCGCAGTGCCCGCCGGCAGGCGCAGCGCCTGGTCTGCGCCTGCCACCGGCTCGGCCGCGACCGGCAGCAGCGCGGCGCAGGCATCACGCGTGGTGCGCAACAGATTGACCCGGATGTCGAGCGGCGCGCGTGCCAGCAGGGCGCCCTGTTCGGCCGCATCGATGCCGCTGGCAGACAGCGCGGCGGCCAGCCAGGCCGGAGCGACCCCGCCCGGCGCCGGCCGGTCATCGGGCCCGATCGGCGCAGGGCCATAGCGCGATCCGTCAAACAGCGACGCCAATGCCGGATCATCGGCCGCCAGCCGCAACAGCGCGGCGCGGCCGGTGGCGGGAATGTCACCACAGGCGCGGATGGCGTCCCACGCCAGATCGCGGATCGCGCGCCGGTCCTTTGATCCGACATAGCGGCGCGCGCGAAACCAGTCGGCCGCAATGCGATCGGCCGGGGCGCCCTGCCCGCGCGCCACCACGATCACCGCATCGGTCAGATCGATCGCCGCCTGAACCCGCGCCGCGGGGGTCATGAACCTTTACCGCGTGGGATAATTGGGCGCTTCACGCGTGATCGACACGTCGTGGACATGGCTTTCCTGCAACCCGGCATTGGTGATCCGCACAAAGCGCGCGTTGGCTTTCAGATCGCCGATTGTCGCGCTGCCGGTATAGCCCATTGCCGCCTTGATCCCGCCGACCAGCTGGTGAATCACATCGCGCGCGGGGCCTTTGTAGGGCACCTGGCCTTCGATCCCTTCGGGCACCAGCTTCATCTGGTCCTTGATATCCTGCTGGAAATAGCGATCGGCCGATCCGCGCGCCATGGCCCCCACCGATCCCATGCCGCGATAGGATTTATAGGCGCGCCCCTGATAGAGGAAAGTTTCGCCCGGCGCTTCTTCGGTTCCGGCCAGCAGCGATCCGATCATGATCGTGCTCGCCCCGGCGGCCAGCGCCTTGGCCGCATCGCCCGATGTGCGCAGCCCGCCATCGGCGATGACCGGCACGTTCGATTTGTCCGCCTCTTCGGCGCATTCCATCACTGCGGTCAACTGGGGCACCCCCACGCCCGCAACGATGCGCGTGGTGCAGATCGAACCTGGCCCGATGCCCACTTTCACAGCATCGGCGCCCGCATCGATCAGCGACCGCGTCGCCTCGGCCGTGGCGACATTGCCGGCGATGACCTGGACATTGTTCGACAGCGCCTTGGCCAGTTCGACCGCGCGCGCAACATCGGCATTGTGGCCATGCGCAGTATCGATCACGATCACGTCGCATTCCGCATCGATCAGCGCGCGGGTGCGTTCCAGCCCCTTTTCACCCACCGTGGTTGCAGCCGCGACGCGCAGGCGCCCGGCTGCATCCTTGGTTGCGCTGGGATAGTTCACCGCCTTTTCGATATCCTTCACCGTGATCAGGCCGATGCAGTGATAGGCTTCATCCACCACCAGCAGCTTTTCGATGCGGCGCTGGTGCAGCAGGCGGCGCGCTTCGTCGCCCGTGGTGCCCAGCCGCACGGTGGCCAGGTTTTCGTGCGTCATCAATTCGCGCACCGGCTGCGCCGGGTTATCGGCAAAGCGCACGTCGCGGTTGGTCAGGATGCCCACCAGCCGGCCCGACGATTCGACCACCGGGATGCCGCTGATGCGGTGATGATGCATCAGCCGCTGCGCCTCGCCCAGCGTGGCCTCGGGCGCGATGGTGATCGGGTTGACCACCATGCCGCTTTCAAACCGTTTCACCGCGCGCACGGCGGCGCACTGTTCGGCGATATCCAGATTGCGGTGGAGCACGCCGATTCCGCCAAGCTGCGCCATGACAATCGCCATGTCGGCCTCGGTCACGGTGTCCATCGCGGACGACAGCACCGGGATGTTCAGCGGGATCATCCGCGTCAGGCGGGTGCGCGTATCGGCCTGGCTGGGCAGGAGATCGGACGGACCAGGGCGCAGCAGCACATCGTCATACGTCAGGCCAAGGGGGATCTCGATCACGGCTGCCACTTTCTTTCCCGCGGGGATTCGTGGCGGCCCATGTAATCAAGCCGCCTGCGTTGCGCTACCCGTCTTTTGTTGCAGGCTGTCGCAGCGCGCGTTGGACAACTTGCCAATGCGCCCCAGTGCCCGCGCGGCGCTTGAGCGTTGCTGATGATTCAACCTGACGTCATCACGCCCTAGCGCGCCGGCATGTCCTGGCGCGGCACCGGTGGCCCGGGAAAGCGATGAACATCACCGAAATAGCGCGCAAGTTCGACCTGAAGCTGCACATCCTCGGCCATGCCGCCATATTCCACGCGCCACGCCACGTCGGTGGGCCGGTGATAGCGTTCGTCCATGAACCGTTCCAGCCGCTGCGCATCGGAATAGGCGCTGCTGACCATCACCGCGGGCACATCGTGCTGAATGAACGCCCAGCCATCCTGCCGCCGCACAAAGGCATTGGCGGGCGCGGTGATCCCGCTGCCGACAACCTGTTTGCGGTGAAGTGATTTGAGCACCGCGGCGATGCTGTCATCCAGATCGGTCATCCCGGCGCCGATCACGCTGACCGGAAGCCCCGGCCCGACCAGCCCGGTGGAATCGACATTGAGCACCGCCATGATCGCATCGAGCGGCAGCGGCGGATTTTCGGCAAAGGCCTGCGCCCCCAGCAGGCCCAGTTCCTCGCCCGTGGTGGCCAGAACATAGACATCGCGATCAAGCGGGCGGTTGCTCGCCAGAATCCGCGCGGCTTCGGTAATCACGGCCAGCCCGCTGGCATTGTCGACTGCGCCGTTGCAGATCAGATGTTCGGCCGGCGGATCGGCGCAGCGGCCGAAATGATCCCAGTGCGCCACCAGCAGCACCGCGCCCAGATCGTGGCGCCGGCCCTCGATCTTGCCAATCAGATTGTGCGTGTGGATGCGCGTTTCGCTGCTGGTCGCCTCCAGCGTGCCGTTCAGCCCGAGCAGGCGGGGGGCAAAGCCAGGCTCGGCGCCCGCCGCGCGCAACGTTGCCAGCTTGCCCGCACCGGCCGCGTCAAACAGCGCCTCGGCCGCTGCCGGCGTGAGATAGGCCTGAAGATCGCCACCCAGTTTCTGCGCCGCCAGGGCATAACCCGGCCGCCGCCGCCGCGCCGCAACATCATCAAGGGTGCGCGTGCCATCCAGCACGGTGATCACGGCCGCCGCACCGGCATCGAGCAGCCGCCCGGCGCGGTCATCCGGCCCGGTTTCGGGCGCCGGCTTTGCGCCTGGGGTCAAGGTTGCCTGGCTGTCGAAAATCAGCGCGATCCGGCCGGCAAGCTCTGTGCGCGCGGTCTGCGGATTGGTGTCACGCCCGACAAACAGCACCGGCGCATTTTCGATCAGGCTGCGCAGGCCCGAAGTGACGACAAAAACGTCCTTGCCTTCGACCGGAATGCGGCGGTGGCCGCGCTGAAAGGCGGCGCGACTGCCCTGCGGCGTGCGTTCGACCAGTTCAACGGGTGCAAACCAGGCGTTGCCCGGGTCATTGGTGCCGCTGACCAGCCCGATATCGAACCATTGCCGCGCCAGATAGCGCAAAGTGCGGGTTTCGCCATCGGTGCCCGGTTCGCGGCCCGCATAGTCATCGCCCGCCAGCGTTTCGACATGGCGGCGCAGCGCCTGTTCCAGCGGCGTATCGCGCAGCGGGGCTTGTGCGGGCGCCGGCGGCCGGGGCGGGCGCGCCGCGGCGGGCAGCGACCATCCGGACACAAGCGCGCAAACCGTGATCAGGCCAATCGATCCCGCCCGCAGTGCCCGCCACCCGATCTGCACAAAGCCCATCGCCGATCCCGTCGTGCCGGTGCGGGGTGCGCAGCGGCTCCACCTGCCTTGCAAATGGCGCGTTCTGGCGCAAGCATCGATTTTATCAGGACAAGTGGTGAACGGTCCGGTTCGGGCTTGATCGTGGGCACAAAGCGCCCCCCGGCACCCGCCGGGGGGGGCGCTGTCAGCGCCAGTTGTGGTGATGATGATGGTGGTGGTGGTGATGCTCGCGCGGGGCAATCCACGCCCGGCCATCCCACGAATAGCCGTTGCCGCGGTACCAGTCGGAATGATGGTGATGCCAATACGGCGGCGGCGGCGGCCCCTGAATCCAGAACTGCCCGTTCCAGTAATAGCCCCGACTGCGATACCACCGCGCGCTGTGATGATGATGGTGGTGATGGTGATGCAGATTGATGCCGATGCCGATGTTCAGCCCGGCGGGTATCACCCGGGCATTTGCGGCCATTTCGTCATCGGCATGAAGCCGCGCCATCGCATCGGGCACGGGTTCGAGCAGATCGGCATAGCTTGCCGCCCCCGGAACCGGATCAGCCGGAACCGGATCAGCGAGGGCCGATGGCGCCGGGCCGATCATCGCGCCGATCAGGGCGAACGCTGCGGCACTGCTCAACATGGCTGTCTTGCGTGTCATGTCTGGTCCTTTCGTCGAATGTCCCCGGCCCGGGGAATGGTATGGCATGGACCGGCAGAGTCGGGGCTGAATGACCGCTTCATGTCCGGTTCAGGGGATGTCATGGTTCAGTCTGCTTCGCCGTAATCGGGCCCAGTATCGGCGGGCCCAGCATCGGCGCGCCGGGCACGCGCCGCGCGATAGAGATTGCGATACGTCCCGTCGAAGACCGTGTTCGTGTCCGAAAGCCAGCGCGTGCCTTCGGCCAGGCGATCGCGGCTCAGCGCCATGCGACGCGCGCGCAGTTCGCGCTGCGCTGCCATGTCATCGTCCATCGGCGCCAATTCGATTTCGGGATCTTCGGGCAGGATGATCAGCCCCATCATCCCCTCACCCTTGCGGAACACGTGGGTTACCCCGGGTGGCGGCGCGCGAAAGATCGCGAAAAACACCATCGGCCACCATTCGGAACGGATCAGCGCCGGCACCGCCAGCGGGGTTTCATGCAGGGGATCGGTAAAATAGCGCGGATGCGGCTCGGTACGCACGGCGTAACCTGGTGGCACGGCCAGATCGAGCGAGAGCTGATAGGAATAATAATCGGCGCCAAACGGGCGAAACGGCGGCCAGGCCGGCTCCCCCGGGGGCGCAGGGCCCCAATCGGCGCGCAATTGCACCTGCCCGCGCTCCGTCGTCACGCGCAGTTCGGGTTCGAACGGATAGACCAGTTCAAGCCCGTAGCGCGCGCTTTCCGAAAACGGCAGGCAATGCCACGGCTGTTCGTGGCTGCCATCGGCGCGCGGCTGTTTGTCCCCGGCCCAGCCGGGCACGGTGATGCGGATCGGGCGGGGTGGCGGTCGGTCGCCGTGGGCGCGATAAGTGATCTTTGGCATGATGCCCTCGTTTTGAATGCCCAATGTCTGCCGCGTGCTGCATGACCGGGCCCTGAACCATCGATACGCACCATTGATAGGCACCGCCGATAAGCACCGCCGATATGCACCATCGATCTGAACTGCCGATCTCACCGACCGTGCGAATCTTGCGAACACATCGGCGAAAGCGTGGTATCGCGGTTCATGCGAAGCCTGCTCACCCTTGCGCCGTTGGGGCTCGCCTTGCCGCTGGCCCTGATCATTCCGCTTGCCGCCTCGGCGCAAACGGTGGTCGCCCCGCAGCCGGTGACGATTGGCGATGTTGCGGGAAAGCCGCTGGATGATCTCAATCTGCGCAAGACCCCGGCCGAGCCCGCGCTCGTGGCGGCGCGCGCCAATCCCTATGCGCTGCCCGGCAAAGGGCGCTGCACCGGTGTGGCGCGCGAAATTGCCGCGCTGGACGCGGTGCTGGGTCCCGATATCGATGCCAGCCTGTCCCCCAGCGCGCGGCAGAAACGCGACCGCGCAATTGCCGGCGCGGCACGCTCGCTGGTGGGCGGCCTGATCCCGTTTGGCAGCGTGGTCCGTCAGATCAGCGGCGCCAACGCGGCCGATGAAAACCGCGCGCTGGATATTTATGCTGGCAGCGTGCGCCGCGCGTTTCTAAAGGGCTATGCCCGGGCAAAGGCCTGCCGGATCAGGCCCTGACCCCGGCACACCGCGCATGGGGGGATAATCCGGTGAAAGACATCACGCTGCGGCCGGCAACTCTGGACGATACCGCTGCCATCGTCGCGCTGAATGAGGCCGTGGTTGCGGTCACCAGCCCGATGGACGCAGCGGGGTTCGCCGCGCTGTTCGCAATCGCGGCCCAATGCGACGTGGTGGAGCGCGGCGGCACGGTGATCGGCTTTATCCTCGCGATGGATCACACCGCCGCCTATGCCAACGGCAATTTCCGCTGGTTTGCCGACCGGCTCAACCGGTTCACCTATATCGACCGGGTGGTGATCGCCGACCGGGCGCGCGGGCTTGGCCTGGGCAGTGTGCTGTACGATCGCCTGGGGGACGCGGCACGCCGGCGCGGCAGCCTGATCCTGGCCGCCGAAATGGACCTGGAGCCGGCAAACCCCGGATCGCTGCGGTTTCATGCGCGGCGCGGGTTTGTCCAGTTGGGCACACGCACGCTCGCCAGCGGCAAGATCGTGTCGATGCAAGTATCAGGGCAAATAACCGGGCAAGCAACCGGATCATAATTGCCCGAAGGTGGATCAGGTCCGCTTGCGCACGAATTCGGCGCGCAGCACCAGGCCCTTGATGCCGTCGAAGCGGCAGTCGATTTCCTGCGCGTCGCCGGTCAGGCGGATCGATTTGATCAGCGTGCCGCGCTTCAGCGTTTGGCCGGCGCCTTTGACTTCCAGATCCTTGATCAGGGTCACCTGGTCGCCGTCCGCCAGCAAATTGCCAACCGAATCGCGCACTTCCACGCGGTCGGCGGCGGCGTTGCGTTCGGCAAGGTCGGACGCGGCCATCCATTCGCCGGTTTCTTCGTCATAGACATAATCATCGTCGGCCATGGGACACTCCGGCACTGCATCAGGGCATTGCCGATCCCCATTGCGCCAATTTCCGCTGAAGCCAAACCAAAAAGGCCGGGGCGTCGCCACCCCGGCCTTTCACACGTTGCTGCAAACGGGCAATCAGTACACGCGCGCCTTTGGCTTGATGTACGACACATCGTCGGTCAGCGTATATTCGTGCACCGGGCGATAATCGATGCGCACTTCGCCGCCCTTTCCGCCCCAGCCGTTGAACCAGGTGGCGGTGTGCTTCATCCAGGTGGCATCATCGCGGTTGGGGAAATCCTCGTGCGCGTGGGCGCCGCGGCTTTCCTTGCGATTGAACGCGCTGTGCATGGTCACCGCGGCCTGCGAGATCAGGTTATCGAGTTCCAGCGTTTCCACCAGATCGGAATTCCAGATCAGCGAGCGGTCCGAAACGTGGATGTCCTGCATCCGCTCGTACGTCGCGGCAAGCTTCACTTTGCCTTCGGCCATCAGTTCGTCGGTGCGGAACACCGCGGCGTGCTGGCTCATCGTGCGTTGCATTTCGGTGCGGATTTCCGCCGTGGGCGATCCGCCCTTGGCATTGCGGAAATGATCGAGCCGGCCCAGCGCAAGATCGGCGCTGTCGGCCGGAAGCGAGCCATGGCTGGTGCCGGGCTTGATCAGTTCCTTCAGCCGCAGACCGGTCGCACGGCCGAACACCACCAGATCGATCAGCGAATTCGAACCCAGGCGGTTGGCGCCATGCACCGACACGCAGGCCGCTTCGCCCACCGCAAACAGCCCCGGAACGATCGTTTCGGGATTGCCATCGGCGCCGATCGTCACGACTTCGCCGTGATAATTGGTGGGGATGCCGCCCATGTTGTAATGCACTGTCGGCACCACCGGCAAAGGCTGCCGCGTCAGATCGACGCCGGCAAAGATCTTGCCGCTTTCGGTAATGCCGGGCAGCCGCTCGGCCAGCACTTTGGGATCGATGTGATCGAGGTGCAGGTGGATGTGATCCTTGTGCGGACCCACGCCGCGGCCTTCACGGATTTCCAGCGCCATCGAGCGTGAAACCACGTCGCGGCTGGCCAGATCCTTGGCCGAAGGGGCATAACGCTCCATGAAGCGTTCGCCTTCGGAATTGGTCAGATAGCCGCCTTCGCCGCGCGCGCCTTCGGTGATCAGCACGCCCGCACCATAAATGCCGGTGGGGTGGAACTGCACGAATTCCATATCCTGAAGCGGCAGACCGGCACGCAGCACCATGCCGCCGCCATCGCCGGTGCAGGTGTGCGCCGAAGTTGCCGTGAAATAGCTGCGGCCATAACCGCCGGTGGCCAGGACCACCGAATGCGAACGGAACCGGTGGATCGACCCATCATCCATGCACAGCGCGATCACGCCCCGGCAAACCGGCCCGTCCGGGCCATGTTCCATGATCAGGTCGATCGCGAAATATTCGATGAAGAAATCGGCGTCGTACTTCAGCGACTGCTGATACAGCGCATGGAGCATGGCATGGCCGGTGCGATCGGCCGCAGCGCAGGTGCGCTGGACCGGCGGGCCTTCGCCCATGTTCTGCATGTGGCCGCCAAACGGCCGCTGATAGATCGTGCCATCGGCGTTGCGGCTGAACGGCACACCGGCGTGTTCCAGTTCGTAAACCGCGGCCGGTGCCTCGCGCACCATATATTCGATTGCATCCTGGTCGCCCAGCCAGTCCGACCCTTTCACGGTGTCGTACATGTGCCAGGTCCAGTGATCGGGCGTGTTGTTGCACAGCGATGCGGCAATCCCGCCCTGCGCCGCCACGGTGTGCGACCGGGTGGGAAACACTTTGGTGATGCAGGCCGTGCGCAGGCCCGCCTGCGCGGCGCCCATCGTGGCGCGCAGCCCCGAACCGCCGGCGCCGACGACGACGACATCATAAGTATGGTCGATGATCTTGTATGCGGCAGTCATGGCTCAGGCGCCTCCAAGAGCGATGCGGATGACCGAAACGATGCCGAACGCGGCGGCCGCAATCGGCACGACGTTGATCAGCAGCCACGCGGCAATCTTGCCCGGGGCTTCGTGGACATAGTCTTCCAGCATCACCTGCACGCCAAGGCGCGCGTGATAGAACGTGTTGATGAAAATCAGCACCAGCGCCGTGGCCGGCACCGGCTGCGCCAGCCAGGCGTGGACCGCGGCGAAATCATACCCCGGCAGCAGCGCCAGGCTGACAATGAAATAGGGGACAAGCACCAGGTTGCCCACTGCCGTCAGCCGCGCGGCAAGCCAGTGATGCGTGCCGTGATGGCTGGAGCCCAGCCCCCGCACGCGGCCGATCGTTGTACCGTTACCCATGAAATCCTCGTTGGTTTTGGCCCCGCCCGCCGTTGGCGGCAAAGCCCCGGATCAGCGCAAGATCAGCGCGGCATCAGCACAACAGCCCAGAACAGGGCCGTGGCGCTTGCGGAAAAGACCAGAGTCAGCACCGACCAGCGGGCGTTGGCTTCCAGTTCGTAGCCCGCGCCGATATCGAGCACGAGATGGCGCAGACCCGTCGCAAGATGCTGAAAAAACGCCCAGCTCAGCCCGATCAGCACGATCTTGCCCAGGATCGAGGTATAGACCGAAAAGGTGCTGGCGGTGCCCGTCCAGACATAGGCGATGAATGTCGTATATGATGCCTCGCCCCCGGCGATAGCCCCCACCCACCACAGCAACAGACCCAGACCTGCAAAAGTCAGCCCGTTGCCCGTGACGCGGTGCAGGATCGAAACCAGCATTGCCGGGCCCCACCGCCAGATCTGGAGGTGCGGCGAAATCGGCCGGTTGCTGTGTGCCTGCGCCATGAAAAACTCCCTGAAAGCCAAACTGGTGTCCCGGCCAAATGGCGATGGCAAGGACGTCAAGCGCGAGTCGTATTAGTCGAAATGCTGCTCTGCGCAACCTGTGCGGCGGGGTATCATGCTTTGGTATTGCACAGGGCGCAAAGCGGCAGGATCGCCAGCCGGCCAGGCCCCGGACAATCCGAAGGTTGCCGCCTGCCAAACCACGGCCTAAAGCCCGCCCGATGCAGGACAAGTCCCCTCCTCCTTCCCCCCCGCCCGTCGTTCCGCCTGTCGTACTGGTGACCGGATCGACCCGCGGCATTGGCGCTGCGATTGCCGATGCGCTGCGCGCACGCGGCGCGCACGTGATCGGCCATGGGCGCAGCGCCGCGCCGGGCACGATTGCGGCAGATCTGCGCGATCCGGCCGCGGTGCATGCGCTGTGGGATACCGCACTGGCGATGGCCGACGGCCGGATCGACGTGTTGATCAACAATGCCGGGCTGTTTGCCGAAAATCCGCTGGGCCGGTCGGATTTCGCCTGGCTGGACGCCTGGGAAGAAACCCTGCGCATCAATCTGACCGCCACGGCGCAGCTTTCGCGGCTGGCGGTGCGGCATTGGCAGGAATCGGGCGCCGGCGGACGCGTGGTGCACGTGGCCAGCCGCGCGGCGCATCGCGGCGACAGCCCCGATCACTGGCACTATGCCGCATCAAAGGGCGCCATGGTTGCGCTGCACAAGACGATCGCGCGCGGCTATGCCGATCAAAATATCTTCAGCTTTGCGATTTCGCCTGGCTTTGTCGCCACCGATATGGCGGCCGATTACCTGGCCAGCACCGATGCGGCCATGCTGGCCGCGCAAATTCCGCTCGGCCGCGTGGCCATGCCGCAGGAAATCGCGCGCATCGCCACGTTCTGCGCGCTGGATGCGCCGCCCAGCATGACCGGCGCGGTGATCGACGCCAATGGAGCCAGCCATGTCCGATGAATCCGCATGGAAAGTCACTTTCCTGGGCCCGCGCGATCTGATCCATGCGGCGTTGATCGCGCACGAGGATGCCTTTGACTGGGACCCCGAAATCGTCATCGCCGGCAGCGAAATTGCCGAAGACCGCCCCGATGACTGGCAATTGGAGGCCTGGCTCGCGCGCAAGCCGACGCGCCGCGATCTTGCCGCCATGCGCGCACTGTTTGCGGGCACCGCGCCAGAGGCCGTTGTGGAGCATCTGCCCCCCACCGACTGGGTAACGCTGAGCCAATCCGGGATCGAACCGATCCGCGAAGGGCCGTTCCACGTCCACACCCCCGATCATCCGCCCCTGCACCAGGCCGGTGTGCGCAATTTCCTGATTCCCGCCAGCCAGGCGTTTGGCACCGGCCAGCATGCCACCACCGCGGGGTGCCTTGCCATGCTGTCGGCGATGAAGCGCCGCGGGGTGATCGTGCGCAATCTGGCCGATATCGGCACCGGCACCGGGCTGCTCGCCTTTGCCGCGCTGCATCTGTGGCCGCGCGCGCGCGCGGTGGCGAGCGATATCGATGCGGTCTGCGGCCCGGTGGTCGCGCTGAATGCCGATGCCAATGGCGTGGCGCTGGGCGATGGCATCGGCCGGCTGGCGATGGTCATCGCATCGGGCATGGATCACCCGCTGCTGCGCGCCGCGGCGCCCTATGACTTGCTGATCGCCAATATCCTGGCCGGGCCACTGGTTGAACTGGCGCCCGATTTTGCCAACGCGGTGGCGCCTGGCGGATCGGTGCTGCTGTCGGGCCTGCTCGCCACGCAGGAACCGGCGGTGCGCGTCGCCTATGCCCGCGCCGGGCTGCGGCTGGCCGCGCGGATGCAGCGCGGCGACTGGTCGGTGCTGTGGCTGCGCCGCCGCCGCACCGGCAGCGTGCGCGCCAGCCGTGTCGGCCTCCTGCCCGAATGGTCGCGCCGCTGGTAGGATTGGCCGTTGCGCCATGCTCCTTTGCCGTTTAGCCATCCGGTTAAACGGAGGAGGCGATGGACTATGCAACGCTGCTGGTGGACAGGCGCGATGGCGTCGACTGGGTCACGCTGAACCGCCCCCACGCGCTCAACGCCATCACCGTGCAGATGGTGGCCGATCTGTCGGACTATTTCGGGCGGCTGTTTCATGACAGCATCACCCGCGTGGTGGTGCTGCGGGGCGCAGGCAAGGCATTTTGCGCCGGGCTCGACATCAAAGCCAGGCTCGACATCAATGACCGCGCTGAAGGCGGGCACGAAGCGGCACCCTTTGCCGGGGGCTATGGCTTTCAGGGGTTCCTCGCCGATGTCTATCTGCGCATGCGCCGCGCGCCGCAGCCGATTGTCTCGCTGATCCACGGGCCGGCCTGCGGCGGCGGATTTTCGTTCGCGCTGGCCAGCGATATCCGCCTGGCCGGTGAAACGGCGCGGATGAATGCCGCCTATATCCGCATCGGCCTGTCCGCCTGCGACATGGGGTGCAGCTATTTCCTGCCGCGTCTGGTTGGGGGCTCGGTCGCGGCGGAACTGATGCTGACCGGGCGTTTTCTGGGCGCGCAGCGCGCGCTGGCGCTTGGCCTGGTGGCCGAAGTCGTGCCCGATGACCAGTTGGAGGCTGCCGCCGGGCCCTGGATCGAAGATCTGCTCCACGCATCGCCGATGGGCCTCAGGATGACCAAGGAAGGGCTGAACCTGGCGATCGATGCGCCCAGCCTGGAGGCGGCCATGGCGATCGAGAACCGCAACCAGTTGCTGACGTCTGCCAGCCCCGATTTTCGCGAAGGCATGGCCGCCTTTCTTGAAAAGCGCCGCCCGGATTATTCCGCCGGATAGGCCGCGAGGGTGCCTTCAAGCAGATTCAGCGCCGCCAGCGCAAAGGCGTGCATGTTGGCCAGCCGATCCTCGCTGCCGGTTTCGACCAGGACCGTCGCTTCGCGCCCGTCCGGACCGACCACGCCGATCGCGCTGGTGCCCGATGCCACGCCCAGCGGATGCACCCCCGGGCCGGCCGCGCCGGTTTCGGCAAGCCCCCAATCCGCCTGATAGCGATCACGGATCAGCCGCGCCTGCGCCAGGGCATAGATTTCGGTGGCAGACGTCAGCCCGCGCAGCGACCCCGGCGCGTGGCCCAGAACGATCCGCCGCCCTTTCAACGTATAGATCACCCCGCCACCGCGATAAAACGCCGATGCCCCCGGCATGGCAAGCAATCCGGCCGAAATCAGCCCACCAGTTGCGCCATCGACCACCGCCAGCGATTCCCCGCGCGCCTTCAGCAAGGCACCCGCGCGTGCGCCCGCGGCAGCCAGATCGTCCAGCGTCATGCCCGGCTTCCCGCGATGGCCAGGCCGAACGCGACAAAGATCGTGCCGGTCACGCGATTGAACAGCCGCCGCCGCGCCGGCGGGCGCAGCCACGCCGCCAGCCCGCGCCCGCCCAGCGCATAGGCAAAGTACCAGGCGAATTCGATCACGGCGAACGTGATGATCATAACCGCAAACTGCCCCGGCTTGGGCCGCGCGGGATCGATGAACAGCGGCAGGAACGCCGCGGCAAAGACCAGTGCCTTGGGATTGCTGATGCTGATCGAATAGGCGGTGCGGAACAGGTGCCCGCGTGATGGGCCGCTCTGCACCGGTGCCGCATCATCGGCGCCGGTGGCATTGGGCACATCGGCAATCCAGGCCTTGTACCCCAGCCAGATCAGATAGGCCGCGCCCGCCAGTTTCAGCACCAGAAACGCCGCCGGCAGCGCCATCAGCAGCGCGGTCAGCCCCGCCGCAGACGCGCCCAGCAGGCAGATCAGCGCGGCAAAGCACCCGGCCATGGCCATGATCGCCGCCGGCAGCCCGTGTTCAATGCTGCGTGTCATGACATGGAGCATGTTCGGCCCGGGAGAGGCAGAAATGAAAAACACCGTGGCCGCAAACAGCCACCAGGTATGCAAGGCCATGATCGTCTATCCCGCATTGCGCACAATGTCGGCCCACTGCGCCTCGTCGATCACCTCGATCCCGAGCGCGGCGGCCTGTTTCAGCTTTGATCCCGCGCCGGGCCCGGCAACGACCAGGTCGGTCTTGGCCGAAACCGACCCGGCGGCGCGCGCGCCCAGCGCTTCGGCCTGGGCCTTGGCTTCGTCGCGGCTCATCGTTTCCAGCTTTCCGGTGAATACCACGGTCTTGCCCGCAACGGCGCTGGCGCGGGTTTCGACGATATAATCGGGCGGGGCAACTTCGCCCAGCAGATCGTCCCACACTGCCAGATTGTGCGGTTCGTGGAAAAATTCGCCCAAAGCCTCGACCACCACCGGGCCCACGCCGTCAATCGCCAGCAAGTCGGCGCGCGCGTCTTCATCGCCGCCATGCGCGCGCGCGGCCACATCGCGCAGCGCGGGCAGCGTGACAAAGCGTTTGAGCAGATCGCGCGCGGTCACCTGGCCGACATGGCGGATGCCCAGCGCAAACAGCAGCCGCGCGGCATCGGGGGCGCGGCACGCCTCGATCGCTGTCAACAGGTTGTCCACAGACTTGTCCTTCCACCCTTCGCGCCCGATGATCTCGGCACGGCGCGCTTTCAGGCGGAAAATGTCGGCCGGGCTTTCCAGCCAGCCAGCCGCAAAGAATTCGGCAATGGTCTTTTCACCCAGGCCTTCGATATCGAGCGCGGGCCGGCTGACGAAATGGCGCAGCCGTTCGGTGCGCTGCGCCGGGCAGATCAGCCCGCCGGTGCAGCGCACATCGACTTCGCCTTCTTCGGCCACGGCCTCTGACCCGCATTCGGGGCAATGATCGGGAAAAACGAAAGCGTCGCGCGGTTCATCGCGGGTCAGGTTGTCGACAATTTGCGGAATCACGTCACCGGCGCGTTGCAGCACCACCCGATCGCCCACGCGCACGCCCAGCCGGCCGATTTCGTCGCGGTTGTGCAGTGTGACATTGGTCACCGTTACCCCGCCGACCAGCACCGGGGCCAGCCGGCCGACCGGGGTCAGCTTGCCGGTGCGGCCGACTTGCACGTCGATCGCCTCGATCACCGTGGCGGCGCGTTCGGCGGGAAACTTGTGCGCCATGCCCCAGCGCGGCGATTTGGCGACAAAGCCCAGCCGGTCCTGCCAGTCCAGCCGATCGACTTTATAGACCACGCCATCAATGTCATAGGCCAGATCGGGCCGTCCGGCCTGAATTGCGCGGTAATGCGCGATCATCGCCGCCACATCGGCGCAGCGCACCAGCAATGGCGAAACCGGCACGCCCCAGCCGGCAATCGCCTGCATCACGCCAAACTGGCTGTCGGCGGGCAGGCCGCTGTGCGCGCCCCAGCCATGCGCAAGAAAGCGCAAGGGCCGGCTGGCGGTAACACTCGCATCCTTTTGCCGCAGCGATCCGGCGGCGGCATTGCGCGGGTTGGCAAACAGCTTGTCCCCGCGTTCGGCCTGCGCGGCGTTGAGCGCGGCAAAGTCGGCCTTGCTCATATAGACTTCGCCGCGAATCTCGAACAGGTCGGGCACCGCGCCGGCCAGCACCTGCGGAATATCGGCAATATGCGCGACATTGGCGGTAACATCTTCGCCCACCTGGCCGTCGCCGCGGGTGGCGGCGCGCACCAGGCGCCCGGATTCATAGCGCAGCGAGCAGGACAGGCCGTCAATCTTGTCCTCGGCGGTCATCACCAGTTCCGCCTCGGCCGGCAGCGCCAGAAACCGGCGCACGCGGGCGGCGAATTCGGCCACTTCCTCGTCGGTGAAGGCGTTGTCGAGGCTCATCATCCGCACATCGTGGCGCACTTTGGCCAGCGGCGTGCCGCTGATGTCGTGCCCGACTTTGCGGCTGGGGCTGTCGGCACGGACCAGATGCGGGAATGCCGCCTCGATCTCGGCATTGCGGCGGATCAGCGCGTCATAGGCGGCATCGTCGATTTCGGGCGTATCGAGCGTGTGATACAAATGATCGTGATGCGCGATCTGGCGCGCCAGCCGCATCAGTTCGTTGGCGGCTTCTGCCTCCGGCATCCGGTCCACGCTCAATTGGCCTTCCCCAGAATGGTAACGACGCGTTCGCAGCGCAGCTCAAAGCCCAGCTTGCGATAAAGCGCAATTGCCCCGGCGTTTTCGGCATAGCTGTGCAGGAACGAGCTGGCGCCGTGATCGCGATGTTCGGACATGACCTGGCAGATCAACTGGGCCGCCAGCCCCTGCCCGCGCCAGGCCGGATCTGTGCACACCGCGCTCACTTCGATCATGCCCGGCGCCGGGCGCAGCCGTTCACCGGCCATGGCAATCAATCGGCCATCGCGGATTTGCCCGTAAAACGAGCCGTAGTACGCGGTAAAGGGTCGCCATGGCCCAGGCTGGGTGGCATGCGCCAGCGCGGCCATTTCGCGATGATCCTGACCACCAAGCCGGACACAGAAAGACCCGGCGGGGCGCACCACCGGCCCGGTTGCGACCATTTGCGCCAGACGCGCCGTTTTGCGCACCACGGTGCCGGGTGGCGGTGCAACCGCTTCGGCCTCCACCAGCCAAAGTTCGTCATCATCGTTTGCAAACAGCGCGGCCAGGTCAGCCTCATGCCCCGGTGCGGCCGCAGCAAAGGGGCCATAATCCGGATCGATCCGCATTGCCTGTGGCGTCCCCCGGGCGAGGCCGGCCTGTGGGCCATTCAACGCAAACCAGACCGGTCGGTCGAGCGCTCGATCATGGCCGGTTCGGTCACGCCTGTTCAAGCAGGCGATCGGCCTGCGCGCGCGCTTCGGGCGTGATTTCGGCGCCAGACAGCATGCGCGCGATTTCTTCCTGCCGGCCAGCGGGATCGAGCAGCATGACCGATGTGCGCGTGACGGTGCCTTCGCTCGATTTGGCGATCAGATAATGCGTGGTGCCGCGCGCCGCGACTTGCGGACTGTGCGTCACCGCCAGCAATTGCCCCGCGCGCGCCAGCCGGGCCAACCGTTCGCCGATTGCGCTGGCCACTGCGCCGCCCACGCCGCGATCGATTTCGTCAAAGATCACCGTGGCCGCGCCGCCCTGTTCGGCCAACGCCACCTTGAGCGCGAGGATAAAGCGCGACAGTTCCCCGCCCGAGGCGATCTTGCCCAGCGGCGCAAACGGGCTGCCGGGGTTGGTGGCGATCAGGAATTCCACCGCATCGACGCCCTGCGGACCCCAGCGATCTTCGGGCAGGCGCACCACCGCGGTGCGGAATTTTGCCGAATCGAGCTTCAGCGGCGCCAGTTCCTGCGCCACCGCGGCATCGAGCCGGCGCGATGCCTCGGCCCGCACCACCGACAGCGTTTCGGCCTTGGCCTGGTAATCCAGCCCTGCCTCGTGCGCCGCGCGCTCCAATGTGGCGAGCCGCGTGTCCCCGCTTTCAATCGCATCGAGCGCGGCGCGCATTTCGGCCATTTTCGCCGGCAGGGCATCGGCGGGGCAGCCATGCTTGCGCGCCATCGCGCGCAGATCGAACAACCGGGTTTCGATGCGATCGAGCAGCAGCGGATCGTGCGCCAGGGCCTCCATCGCGGCGGCGATGCGGTCTTCGGCCTCTCCCGCCTCGATCACCGCGCGGTCGAGCGAAGCCAGCGCCTCGGTCAGCAGCGGATGTTCGCCGGCGATGCGGTCGAGCCGCCGCGCCGCGCTGCGCAATGTGGCCAGTGCCGAATCCGATCCTTCCCACAGCGCCTGCAACGCAACCAGATCGCCCGACAGGCGCTCACCCTTTTGCATCGATGCGCGCTGCTGCGCCAGATCGGCCTCTTCGCCGATCAGCGGGGCGAGCGCGGCCAGTTCGGCGAGGTGCGCAGACAGCAAGTCCTCGTCGGCGCGGGCCGCGGCCACGGCGGCGCGCGCTTCGGCCAGTTCGTGGTCGGCGCGGCTCCAGCGCTGCCAGGCTTCGGCCACGGCGGCGGTATCGGCGTGGGCATAACGATCGAGCAGCGCGCGATGGCCGCGCGCATTGACCAGCCCGCGATCATCATGCTGCCCGTGCAGTTCGACCAGCGCGCGCGACAGATCGCGCAACAGCGCCACCCCCACCGGCTGGTCATTGATGAACGCCCGGCTGCCGCCATCGGCGCGCAGCCGGCGCTTTATGATCAGCGGCTCGCCCGGTTCGATATCGATTTCGGCCTCGGCCAGCGCGGTGCGGATCACATCGGGCAGGGAATCGAATTCGAACGTGGCCGTCACGCTTGCCTGATCGGTACCCGAACGTACTAGCCCGGCATCGGCACGATCGCCCAGCACCAGCCCCAGCGAATCAAGCAGGATCGATTTGCCCGCGCCGGTTTCGCCGGTCAGCACACCCAGCCCGGCGTGAAACGCCAGATCGAGTGCTTCGATCAGCACGACATTGCGGATGGCTAGCGAGGTGAGCATCATTCGGTTCCGCTGTTCGCATAGCCCGCCACTGCGCGCGCGTCATCCTTTGTTGAATGCATTAAAAGGCGCGGCCCACTGTTGCGGTGATGTGACACTGTGACATGCGAACGAAACGTGATTGTGACAATGATTCGCGGCAGATTGCAAACGGCAGACCGAAAGGTCGAGAACAAAGGGGAACGCCGATGGCACCGCGCGCATTGATGAAGGACGGCAGGAAAGCGCTTCCTTCGGCCATGGACCTGGCAACCTCGATCCCGGCTTGGCTGGATCTTCCCGAACCACGCGGTTTCCGCCCCAAGCGCAAGCTGCGCACGGTGTGGATTTCGGATATCCACCTTGGCACAAAGGGCTGCAATGCAGCGCTGCTGCTGGACTTTCTGGCGTCGATCGAATGCGAAACGCTGTATCTGGTCGGCGATATTGTCGACGGCTGGCGGCTGTCGCGGGGCTGGTACTGGCCCGATGAACACAACGAAGTGGTGCGCCGCGTGCTCAAGATGGCGCATCGCGGCACGCGCGTGGTGCTGATCGCGGGCAATCACGACGAAATGCTGCGCCCTTATGCGGGGATGAGCTTTGGCGGGGTGGAGCTCGCGCTCGATGCGATCCACGTCACTGCCGATGGCCGCCAGCTGCTGGTCACGCATGGTGACGGGTTTGACGGCGTGGTGCTCTATGCCCGCTGGCTCGCGTTTCTGGGCGACAAGGCCTACGAGGTGCTGCTGAAAACCAACCGCTGGGTCAATATTGTCCGCCGCCATTTCCGCCTGCCGTACTGGTCGCTGTCGGCCTATATGAAAAAGCGGGTGAAGAACGCGGTGCAGTTCATCTGCGATTTCGAGGAAGCAGTGGCGCATGCCGCGCGCGACATGGGCGTCGATGGCGTGGTTTGCGGCCATATCCATTGCGCCGAAATCCGCCAGATCGGCGATGTGACCTATTACAACGACGGTGACTGGGTGGAAAGCTGCACCGCGCTGGTCGAAGACGCGCAAGGGCAGATCAGCATTATCGACTGGCCGGCGGAAATCGCCGCCGCGCAGGCCGCAAGCGGCAGCATTGCGGCAGCCACCGATGAAAGCCGCAAGAACGTCGGCCGCAAAAAGGAAGACGCATGAGACTGGCGATCTGCACCGACGCGTGGCACCCGCAAGTCAATGGCGTGGTGCGCACGCTGTCGACCACGGTCGACCGGCTGACCCGGCGCGGCTATGAAGTCGAACTGGTCACCCCGTCGCAGTTTTTCACCTTTGCCCTGCCCGGATATAGCGAGATCCGGCTGGCAATGGCGCCGCGGTTCGGCACGCGCCGCACGCTGAAGGCCTTTGCCCCCGATATCGTCCACATCGCCACCGAAGGCCCCATCGGCTGGAGCGCGCGCGCCTGGTGCAAGGACAACCAGATCCCGTTCACCAGCGCATTCCACACCCGCTTTCCCGATTATGCGGCGGTGCGCACCGGGCTGTCACCTTCGCATTTCTGGCCGCTGATGCGCCGGTTCCACGCATCGAGCGAGGCGGTGCTGGTATCGACGCCCACGCTGGCCGACGAACTGGCCGGGCATGGCATCGGCCACACCCGGCAATGGTCGCGCGGCATCGATGATGCGCTGTTTCGCCCGACCCATGCCCCGCACCCCGCCATGCGCGATCTGCCCAGGCCGATCATGCTCAATGTGGGGCGCGTGGCGGTTGAAAAGAACCTGACCGCGTTTCTGGATGCCAAAGTGCCCGGCACCAAAGTGGTCGTGGGCGATGGTCCCGACCTGGCAGCGCTGCGCGCCCGCTATCCCGATGCGGTGTTTTTGGGCGCGCTGGCGGGTGAAGCGCTGGCCAGCGCCTATTGCGCGGCCGATGTGTTCGTCTTCCCCAGCCGCACCGATACGTTCGGGCTGGTGATGATCGAGGCGCTGGCCTGCGGCGTGCCGGTTGCCGCCTTTCCGGTGGCGGGGCCAATCGACATCGTCGGCCCGGCCGGACGCGGCCCGCGCAGCACTCTGCCGGTGACTGTGGGCGCGCTGCATGACGATCTGGGCGAAGCCATCAGCCGCGCGCTGCGTTGCGACCGGATGGGCGCGGCGGTGCATGGTGCCAGTTATTCGTGGGATCGCGCGACCGACCAGTTTGTCGGTGCCATCAGCGAAGCGCTGCTCCGGCGCAAAATGGCGCGTGAACAGCGCGACATGGTTGCCGCCTGATCGGGCATGATGTGCCGTTCGGAGTGCCCATGCGCTCTGAACGGCGCAATCAGATCGCCTTGGTGTTGGGCGCCTTGGTGTTCATCAGCTTGTAGGCGCGCTGATACCATTCGCTGCCAGGATAGTTGTTGCCGAGCACGGCGGCCGACTTTTCGGCTTCCTGCGGCAGCCCGAGCGCCAGGTAGGATTCGACCAGGCGGAACAGCGCTTCGGGCACGTGGCTGGTCTGCTGGTACTTGTCCACCACGGTGCGGAACCGGATCGTGCCTGCCAGCCATTTGCCGCTGTGTTCGTAAAAGCGGCCGACTTCCATTTCCTTGCCCGCCAGGTGGTCGTTGACCAGATCGATCTTCAGCTTGGCATCGGTGGCATATTGCGTGGCGGGATAGCGGCGGATCACTTCGGTCAGCGCATCAAGCGC
Organism: uncultured Sphingomonadales bacterium; assembly: GCA_903832325.1. Taxonomy (GTDB): domain Bacteria; phylum Pseudomonadota; class Alphaproteobacteria; order Sphingomonadales; family Sphingomonadaceae; genus Novosphingobium. Next base: position 45,606 of record CAILBC010000045.1, read on the forward strand.
CTGCTTGGTGTCCTTCTGATCGCGGCGCACATCGCTGATCTGTTCATAATAGCACAGCGCCACCAGGTAATAGGCATAAGGCGCGTCCTTGTTGCCGGGGTGCACCGACAGGAACCGCTGCGCCGCCTGAACCGACTTCGCATAATCGCGCGCCACGTAATAGCTGAACGCGCTCATCAATTGCGCGCGGCGGGCCCAGGGCGAATAGGGATGCTGGCGTTCGACTTCATCGAACAGCGCGGCCGACTGCTTGGCATCGCCGGCATCGAGCCGCTGCTTGGCAGTGATATACAGCGTATCGACGTCGCGCGCGACGTAGGCCACGTCCTTCTTTGGCTTGCCGCCGCCGCCACAACCGGCAAGGCCGATCGACAAAGTGGCCAGGGCGAGGATCGGAAGGCGCAGGGGATGGCGGCCAAGGGCTGTAAGCGTCATGGCGACCGTATAGCCAGCACCCTGCCGATCGCCAAGCAAAGTTGTTGGCCCGCGCATCGCATTTTTGCCAAGGCCAGCACAGCTTGGTCGATGGCAGTGGCTCAGGCGGCGCCGGCTTCGGCAAAAGGCGGCTCAACCGCGATCGGATCGGCCAGCGTGATGCGGTCGAGCATGGCGGCGGTTTCATCGCGCAGCATCAGCATCAGGCCGCGCAGCCGGCATTCCGCCTCTGGCAGGCAATTGGCGCAAGTTTCGTGCGCGTTGCGGCTGGCGCAGGGCACCAGCGCCAGGCTGCCGCGTGACAGGCGGATGATATCGCCATAACGGATGTCGACCGGCGGCAGCGCCAGTTCATAGCCGCCATCGCGCCCGCGATGCGACACGACAATGCCCTCGCGCGCCATTTCCGACAGGATGACGGTCAGAAACTTGCGCGGAATGTTCTGCGCTTCGGCAATGGTATCGAGCCGCACCGAACCCTGGCCAAATTTATCGGCCAGATGTTGCAGGGCGCGGAGCGTATAGCGCGTTTTCTGCGAGAGCATGGCGCAATTGTGGCGGTTTGCGCGCGCATGTCAACGCGCGCAAACCGAATTCAGACGATATCCTCAGGCCAGCGCGGCCACCGCAGGGTCTGCCTTGTGCCGGGCAAACAGCCCGAACCCGGCAATCACCAGATAGCAGACCGCCGGCAGGATCAGCGCGAATTCAAGGCTGCCCGACAAGTCGGCCAGCGATCCGGTCAGCGGCGGGATCACCGCGCCACCCACGATTGCCACGCAGATCACGCCCGAACCGTCCGCCGCGCGTTCCCCCAGCCCTTCGCAAGCCAGCGTGAAAATCGTCGGGAACATGATCGAATTCATCAGCCCGATTGCCAGCAGGCTGCCCGCGGCGATCTGCCCGGTGGTCTGCGTGGTGATCACGATCAGGATGAGCGCGCCCGCCGCGTTGAACATCAGGACTTTGGCCGGATCGATTGCGCGCATCACCGCCGATCCGATGAACCGGCCGACCAGCGCGCCAAACCAGTAGATCGGGATCAACCCGCCCGCGGCCTGTTCACTCAGCCCCAGAACATGGCTCTGGCGCATGTAGTTGACGATCAGCGATCCGATCGCGACTTCGGCACCGACATAGAGAAAGATGCACAAGGCGCCATAGCCGAAGCGCGGGCGCTGCAGCAGGTCAAAGCTTTTCAGCACCGCGCTGTGATCGTGATGTTCGCCCTTCAGCAGATTGCGGTTGTACCAGACCACACCCGCCACGATCGCCAGAGCAGCCGCAAGGCCGAGATAGGAATGGACCACCGCGACCGTTTCCGCGCTGCGATAGGCATCGAGCGCCGCACCCGACAGATCGCTGGCCTTTACCTTGGCGAGCGAGCCGAGCATCACGATCGAGCCGACAATCGGGAAAATGGTCGTGCCCAGCGAATTGAACGCCTGGGCAAAAGTCAGCCGGCTGCCTGCGGTTTTTGCGGGCCCGAGCAGCGAAATCAGCGGGTTGGCCACAACCTGCACAATCGTCACGCCGCTGGCCAGCACGAACAGCGCCAGCAGGAACAGCCCGAATGTGGCCGTGCCCGACGCCGGGATGAACAGCACGCAGCCGGCCATCATCGTCAACAGGCCGATTGCCGCGCCGCGCATATAGCCCACGCGCTTCACGATTGCCGCGCCGGGGATGCCGATGATCGCATAAGCCGCGAAAAACGCGGTCTGGATCAGCATCGCCTCCATGTAATTGAGCGTGAACAGCTCCTTCAGCTTGGGAATGATCACGTCGTTGAGCGACGTGATGCCGCCAAAGATGAAGAACAGCGCCATGACGAACAGGCGCAGTTCCGGCGCATCGATATGCCCGTCATCACCCCCGGCGGAATCGCGATTGGGGCTGGCGGCGGCAGAAGGCGCAAGTGCCATGGGTATCCTCTCTGATCGTGACGTCATTGCGGCGTTCGGATTTCACCAAACGGATTGGGCGAGCGATACGACGATGTCCAACCGCATACGTATGGGCCCGGGCGACAGGCATGGCCGAATCCGCCGGAGTTTCATGATCGCGCGTCCCCTCGCCGGTTTCGGCAGGATGTGGACTGTGCCGGGTGGTGCTGTCAACGCCGGCCGAGGTCAGGAGTTCGCGTTCCGATCCTGCCCCCGATCCTGCCCCCGATCCTGTCAGTGCGTGGCGGTTTGCAGCCAGGCGATCAGATCGGCGCGGTCTTTCGCATCGGGCAGGCCGGCAAAGGCCATCTGCGTGCCCGGAACAAAGCGCGTCGGGCTGGCGATATAGGCATCGAGATTGGCCGGGGACCACACCAGATCGGCCCCGCGCAGCGCCGGGGAATAGGCATAGCCGGCAATCGCCCCCGCCTTGCGCCCGACAATGCCTTTCAGACTGGGGCCGAGCACCGTGGCGCCGGTGTTGAGATCGTGGCACGCGGCGCAGCGCGCAAAGACCTGGCGGCCATGCGAAGAATCACCCGCCGGCGCGGCCTTCGCAGGGGCGGCACCATTGCCCGCCAGCAGCAGCAGGGTCAGAAAAGCCGGAACAATCGCAACAGGCTTCATCGACGATACCCCTTGTGGCGCACGACAGTGCACCCGCATCAGCCATACCCGGGCAACGCTGTCGAGGGCCTGAATGCCTGAGGACATGATCTTGAGCCATGTCATCAGGCATTAAGCCCGCGCGGCGCTTGCGCGTTGCTGATGACTTTGTTGAAGCCTGCTTCAACCTGAAGTCATCACGCCCTGACACGCCGGGTCAACCGGGCTGGGTCAACCGGGCTGGGTCAGCAGGCCCAGCGCCGGAATACCCACCGAGCGGCGCCCGCCATAATCGGTGCGCACCACGATCAGGCCCTGCCGCTCCAGGTGATCGAGCAGCCGGCGAATCCGGCCCGGTGATCGCGTGCCATAGACGGTGGCCAGCCGGTCATCATCGGGGCAGGCAGCGCCCGCGTCGGCGGCCACCGCCAGCACCAGAAACGGCGCAAGCAGATCATCGGGCACATCACCGGTCAGCGCGATGATATGGCGCCATTGCGGCGCGGCATCATCGCAAATGCCCGCGACCGCCATGGCAAACCGGCGGCGGAAGGCGGCCAGATCGATCGTGCCCGGGGCAATCCGCGCCATGCGGCAGCGCACCGTGAAATCCTGATAGAGCTGCGCCGGGGCCTGAAACGTGCAATCAGGCTCTGCCGCCATTTCGCCCAGGATCGCGGCAATCGTGGCGGCATCCTCTTCGGCGGCAAACAGGCTGGGTTCGGGCTTTGGCTCCACCGTTTCGGCCAGCGGCTGGCCTTCGGCAATGCGTTCGATCAGCGCAGCCGCATCCGGCGCCTCGGGCTCGTCCAGCGGCAGCGCGCGCGCCGGGCGATCATCGGGATCGGGCGCGTGGAGCAGCGTTTCCATCGCGCCGCCGGCCATGTCGGGCAAAGGCATCAGCCCCTGGATCACATTGCGCGCGCGCGTTTCCACATCGGCAATGCGCACCGCCACCGGGCGCCGCGCGATGGCCGGGCCCAGCCCCAGGAAATGGCCGCGTTCCAGATCGCGGATCGCTTCGGCCTGGCGCCGTTCCATGCCCAGCAGATCGGCCGCGCGCGCCATGTCGATATCGAGGAACGTGCGCCCCATCAGAAAATTCGACGCTTCGGCGGCCACGTTCTTGGCCAGTTTCGCCAGGCGCTGCGTCGCGATCACCCCGGCCAGCCCGCGTTTGCGCCCGCGGCACATCAGATTGGTCATCGCGCCGAGCGACAGGCGGCGCACATCGTCGGACACATCGCCCGCGGCGGCGGGGGCAAACATCTGCGCCTCGTCCACCACCACCAGCACGGGGTACCATTCATCGCGCGGGGCATCGAACAGCGCGCCCAGAAACACCGCCGCACAGCGCATCTGCGCCTCGAGATCGAGCCCGTCGAGCGCAAGCACGACCGAGGCGCGGTGGCTGCGGATGCGCGCGCCGATCCGCGCGATTTCCGCCGGATCATAGGCCGCGCCATCGATCACCACATGGCCGAACCGGTCGGACAGGGTCACGAAATCGCCTTCGGGATCGATCACCACCTGCTGCACCAGTTGCGCGCTCTGTTCGAGCAGGCGGCGCAGCAGATGCGACTTGCCGGACCCGGAATTGCCCTGCACCAGCAGGCGGGTCGCCAGAAGTTCCTCGATATCGATCCGCACCGGACTGCCCGTGGGGCCGGTCCCGATGACTATGCTCGCGCTCACGCAGTGCGCTTTACCGTGCGGGCAGAGGGCAGCAAGCCCCCTGCCCCGCACTATCCCCGATCCCGCGCCGGCCACTGCAAAAAAGACGCAGGCCCGGTCCGGTCATGTGCCGGTGATCAACTGCCGGTGATCAATTGCGGATCAGGTAATCAAACGCGGAAAGCGCCGCCTTGCTGCCTTCACCCATGGCGATCACGATCTGCTTGTAGGGCACGGTGGTCGCATCGCCCGCGGCAAACACGCCATGGACATCGGTTTCCCCGCGCGCGTCGATCTCGATTTCGCCGCGATTGCTCAGCGCGATCGCGCCTTTCAGCCATTCGGTGTTGGGCACCAGGCCGATCTGCACGAAAATGCCATCCAGATGGACGGTATGGTCTTCGCCACTGGCGCGGTCGCGATAGGTAAGGCCCGTGACTTTGCTGCCATCGCCCAGCACTTCGGTGGTCATTGCCGAAGTGATGATGGTCACATTGGGCAGGCTGCGCAGCTTTTTCTGCAGCACCGCATCGGCGCGCAGCGCGGTGTCGAATTCGATCAGCGTGACATGGCCGACGATCCCGGCCAGATCGATTGCCGCCTCGACGCCCGAATTGCCGCCGCCGATCACCGCCGTGCGCTTGCCCTTGAACAAGGGACCGTCGCAATGCGGGCAATAGGCAACGCCGCGGTTGCGGTATTCGTCTTCGCCCGGCACGCCGATCTGGCGCCAGCGCGCGCCGGTCGACAGGATCACGGTGCGGGCGCGCAGGCTGGCGCCGCTTTCCAGCTCGATCGTGGCAAGGCCGTCGCCATTGGCAGGCCGGAACGCCACGGCCTTTTGCGCGTTCATCACGTCGACTTCATAATCGCGCACGTGCTGTTCCAGATGCGCGACCAGCTTTGGCCCTTCGGTATGCGGCACCGAAATGAAATTTTCGATGCCCATGGTATCAAGCACTTGCCCGCCAAAGCGTTCGGCCACGACCCCGGTGCGGATGCCCTTGCGCGCGGCATAGATCGCCGCCGCGGCGCCCGCCGGGCCGCCGCCGACCACCAGCACATCAAACGGCGCCTTGGCCGCGATCTTTTCCGCGGCGCGCGCGACCGATCCGGTATCAAGCTTCGCCACGATCTGCGCCAGATCCATGCGCCCCTGGCCAAACGGTTCACCGTTCAGAAACACGGTCGGCACGGCCATGATCTTGCGCCGTTCAACTTCGTCCTGGAACAGCGCGCCATCGATCGCCACGTGGGTCGCGTTCGGATTGAGCGCGGCAATCATGTTCAGCGCCTGCACCACATCGGGGCAATTCTGGCACGACAGCGAAAAGAACGTTTCGAAATGCAGCGGGCCATCCAGCGCGCGCGCCTGGTCGAGCAGTTCGGCATCTTCCTTGGGCGGGTGCCCGCCGACATGGAGCAGCGCCAGGATCAGCGAAGTGAATTCGTGCCCCATCGGCAGCCCGGCAAACACCGCCTCGGCACGCGGGTGGCCCGCTTCATCGAAATCGGCGCGGATGGCAAAGCTGGGGCGGCGGGCATCGGTGCCATCGAACCGCGCAGAGACTTTGTCGGACAGCACGGCGATTTCTTCGACCAGGGCGCGCGTGTCGGCGGATTTGGCATCGTCACCCAGGCTCGCAACCAGCTCGATCGGCCGGCGCAGGTTGCCAAGATAGGCCTTCAACTGGGCAGTGGTGGCGGCATCGAGCATGGGCATGGCGATTACTCTTGGGTGTGGAGGGAATGGGGGACTTGCCTTGCGCCCTCCCCCTCAGGGAAAGGGCAGGATGGGCGTGTCCAGCGTTGGAACGGTGTGCGTTTTCCGGGCGCCGGACATCCCTCCTGAACCCCTCGCCTGAGGGGCGGGGCACATTCGGACGAAGGCGATTACCGGTATGAAAAAGAGGTGCCGGCGGTGGCCAGGGGACAGGGCCACCGCCCGGCAGGCCCGGACCGTTCGCAATCGGGGGGGGAGCGAACGGTCCGGGAAGGGTCAGGGCAAAATCAGATCTTGCCAACAAGGTCGATCGACGGAGCCAGCGTGGCTTCGCCTTCTTCCCACTTGGCGGGGCAGACTTCGCCGGGATGGGCGCGGCCATACTGCGCGGCCTTGATCTTGCGCACCAGTTCGGCGGCATTGCGGCCCACGCCTTCGGGATTGATTTCGACCAACTGGATCGTGCCGTCGGGATCAACGACAAAAGTGCCACGGTCGGCCAGGCCGGAATCGCGCAGGATGTCGAAATTCTTCGACAGCGTGTGGTTCTGGTCACCGACGAGGTAATAGTTGATCTTGCCGATCGCCGGGCTGCTGTCATGCCAGGCCTTGTGGCTGAAATGGGTATCGGTCGACACGCCGAACACTTCGACGCCCATCGCCTGCAGCTCGGCATACTTGTCGGCCAGGTCTTCCAGCTCGGTCGGGCACACAAAGGTGAAATCGGCCGGGTAGAAGAAGAACACGGCCCACTTTCCGGCGATGTCCGCTTCGGTCAGGTCGACAAACTTGCCCTGATAATAGGCGGTGTTTGCAAACGGCTTGATGGTGCTGCCAACAATCGACATGGTCTGTTACGTCCTTGAATGATGCCCCGGCGGGGCCGTGGTAAAAACGGTGTGAGCGAGAGGTAGGCGTTGCCTTCCCGCTTTTCCAATGATCAATTCCGCCCATATTGATTTAGTTTTTCGATCAATAGACGTTATGCCCCTATCGCCTGCTGGTCCGGAAGATCGCTGGCACACTATTTCGCCGGCATTGCGCCAATGCGACAGGCGCACCGCACCAAATTTGCAAAAAATGCAATCGAGCTGCCCAAAGTTGCACTTGAAAGCCGGGCGCTCTCCCCCCATTTCCCCTTAAACAGAACGAATGCGTTCCATTTATTCCGCAGCAGGACCCGCCATGACCGCCCAGACCGACTCTTCAGCCCCGCTGGCAGCCCCCCCGGCTCCCGATCAGGACAGCAATCCGCGCCGCCGCCTGATTGGCCGCGCCGCGCTGGTCGCGGCGGTGCTTGGCGCCGGCTATGGTGTCTATGCCTATGCGGGCTATCTCGATCACGGCCAATATGTGCAATCGACCGACGATGCCTATGTCAAGGCCGACGGGGTGACGATCAGTTCGAAGCTGTCGGGCTATGTCCGCGCGGTGCGCGTGACCGACAACCAGCCGGTCCATGCCGGCGATCTGCTGGTCGAAGTTGATCCCACCGATTACCGCAACCGGCTGCAACAGGCCGACGCGCAGGAAACCCTTGCCCGCGCCGGCGAGGCAACCACCCGCGCCAGCATTGTCGAGGCCGAAGCCGGCGTGGCCCAGGCGGCGGCCGCACTGACCAATTCGCAGCGCGACCTGGCCTATCTTTCCGGCGAAGTTGCGCGCTATCGCCCGCTCGTGGCATCGGGGTCGGAACCGAAACAGACGCTGGATCAACTGTCCAGCAACCGGGACAAGGCGGCCTCGACCGTTGCCGCGCAGCAGGCCGCGGTGGCCGCCGCCAAAGGCAAGCTTGAGGCAGTGCGCGCGCAACTGGGCCAATCGGCCGCGCAGATCGCGGCGGCCATTGCCCAGCGTGACGCGGCGCGCACCGATCTGGCGACCACGCGGCTGATCGCGCCGGTGGCAGGCACCGTGGCCTCATCCTCGGTGCGGCTGGGGCAGTTCGTCCAGCCGGGCCAGCGCCTGATGACGCTTGTCCCGCTCCAGGCGATTTACGTGGAGGCCAATTTCAAGGAAACCCAGATCGGTCTGATGCGCCCGGGCCAGCCTGCGACGATTGAGGCCGATGCCCTGCCCGGTGTGGAATTCCATGGCCATGTCGAAAGCCTGACGCCAGGCACCGGGGCGACCTTTTCGCTGGTGCCGCCGCAGAATGCGACGGGCAATTTCACCAAGATCGTGCAGCGTGTGCCGGTGCGCATCCGCCTGGATGCCGGGGCAGAGGCGCGCCGCGTGCTGGCACCCGGCCTGTCGCTGCGGGTGGCGGTCGATACCGTTTCCGCGCGCGGCGTGATCCGCCAGATCCGCGCCGAGGAAACGAAGGCCCGGCCATGAGTGCCGCCGCAACCGCGCCTGGCCCGATAGCGCCTGGCCCGATAGCGCCTGCCCCGGCAGCGCAGCCAAAGCTGCAGAATGCCGATCTGACCGCGTGGCTGGCGGTGATCGCCGGCGCGATCGGCGCGCTGATGGCGACGCTCGACATTTCGATCGTCAATTCGTCGCTGCCGACGATCCAGGGCGAAATCGGCGCCTCTGCCACCGAAGGCACGTGGATCGCCACGGCCTATCTGGTGTCGGAAATCATCATCATCCCGCTGACCGCGTGGCTGGAACGGGTGTTTGGCTTGCGCCGGTTTCTGCTGTTCATGGCGGCGCTGTTCACGCTCTTTTCGATCGCCTGCGGGCTTTCCACCAATCTGACCGAAATGATCATCGGCCGCGTGGGCCAGGGTTTTACCGGCGGCGCGATGATTCCCACCGGCATGACGATCATCGCCACGCGATTGCCCCGCCACCAGCAACCGCTGGGCACTGCGCTGTTCGGATCGACGCTGATCATGGGGCCGGTGTTCGGCCCGTTGCTGGGCGGCTGGCTGACCGAAAATTACAGCTGGCACTATGCCTTTTTCATCAACATCCCGGTCTGCGCGGTGCTGATGACGTTCCTGATTGTCGGGCTTAAGCCGCAGCCGATGAAGCTGGATGATCTGAAGCAGGCCGACTGGATGGGCATTGCCGGCATGGCCGCCGGGCTGGGCGGGCTGACCGTGGTGCTGGAAGAAGGCAACCGCGAACAGTGGTTTGAATCTGCGCTGATCTGGCGGCTGACTGCGGTCACGCTGGCCGGCTTCGTGCTGATCGGGCTGGGCCAGGTTTATGCCAAACGGCCGGTGGTGCGGCTGGCGCTGCTGCGCAATCGCGCCTTTGCCGCGGTGTTTGTGCTGGGGCTGCTGATTGGTGCGGTGCTGTATGGTACGTCGTATGTGATCCCGCAGTTCCTGTCGGCAATTGCCGGCTACAACGCGCAGCAGGCCGGGGCGATCGTGTTCCTTTCGGGCATTCCGGCCGGGATGATGATGCCGCTGTTTCCGCTGCTGGTCGCACGGATCGATTTGCGCGCGGCGGTCATGCTGGGCATGCTGCTGATGGCCGGATCGTGCTGGTTCGATACCACGCTCACCGCGCAATCCGATGGATCGGAATTTGTCGTGTCGCAATTGATGCGCGGGCTGGGTCAGGCATTTTCGATGCTGTTTCTCAACCAGGCGGCGATCGCCAGTGTGAAACCCAATGAGGCCGGCGATGCCTCGGGCCTGTTCAACGCGGCGCGCAATCTGGGTGGTTCGATGGCGCTGGCGCTGCTGGCCACGCTGCAGGACCGCCGCATGGAATTCCACCACTGGACGCTGTTTTCGGCCATTCCGGCCAACAGCGGCGCGGTGCAGGACTGGGTGCAGAGCCAGGCCGCGCAAAATGGCGTGGGCTATGATGCCACGCTCGGCGCGATCCACGCGATTGACCAGACCGTGCTGCGCGAGGCGCTGGTGATGAGTTTTACCGATGAATTCGTGGCGCTGGCCTGGGCGATCGTGATCGTTCTGCCGCTCGTGCTGCTCCTGCGCCCGCTGCAAAAGGGCCACCACAAAATGGCGATGCACTGATGTCTGCTGCTAATCCCCCCCTCTGCCCGCGCCTGGCGCCTTTGCCGCTGCTGGCACTTGTTCCGCTGCTGGCCGGTTGCGCCGCTGTCGGCCCCGATTGGCACGGCCCGCCGGCCGCTGCCCCGGTCGCGGCGGCACGCAGCGCCTTTCTGCGTGCCGGCGCCGACACGGCACCCACCTCGCCCGCCAGCCAAGGTCAGAACGCGCGCTGGTGGCAAGCATTGGGCGATCCGGTGCTGAACGATCTTGAGGCCACGGCACTGGCCGGATCGCCCGATCTGGCCGCCGCGCAAGCGCGCATTGGCAGCGCCCGCGCGGCATTGACCGGCACCCGCGCCGCGATGGCCCCATCGGCCAGTGGGGGCGCCACATTTGCCGAAGCCTCGCTGCCCGGCGCCGTGCTTGGCCGCGATGGGCGCCTTTCGGAACAGATCTATGCCGACAATTTCCAGTCTTCGTGGGAACTCGATCTGTTTGGCGCAACCCGCCGCCGGGTCGAATCCGCCACGGGCCGTGCCACCGCGGCCGAAGCGTCGGCAGGCGATGTTGCGGTGGCGATCTCGGCCGAAGTCGCGCGGGTCTATGTTGCGCTGCGTGCGCAGCAGGCCAGCGTTGCGCTTCTGGACCGGCAGGTGGCCTGCGATCAGCGGCTGCTCGCCCATGCCGAGGCGCGTCTGGCCGGCGGCACCGCACCGCGCCAGGGCGTGGATGCCGCGCACCAGGCCCTCGCGCAAAGCCAGGCCGATCTTGCCGCGGCGCGCACCGAAGTGACCACGCTCGCCGACCAGCTGGCGGTCTTGACCGGGCGCGAACCCGGCACGCTGGATGATCTGGCCCGGCACCCTGCCCCGATGCCCGCCGTCCCGGCAACGATCGCCGTGGGTGATCCGGCGCAGTTGCTGCGGCAGCGCCCGGATATCCGCGCGGCCGAGGCGCAGCTTGCCGCTGCCACGGCCGATGTGGGCGCGCGCATGGCCGATCGCCTGCCGAAAATCAGCTTTACCGGCATTCTGGGCCTGGGTGGCACGGCGCCGGTCGATGCTGTCAGCCCGTCAAGCCTGCTCGCGCTGCTGGCGCCCCAGATCAAATGGAGCCTGCTCGACGGGGGCCGCGGCGCCGCACAAGTGCGCGGGGCCCGCGCCGCCCGCGACGAGGCAGAGGCCACGTACCGGTCGCATGTGCTGGCCGCGCTGAACGATGCCGAAGGGGCGCTGGCCCGGTTCGGCAGCCAGCGCGTGGCCCTGGCCAAAGCGGTGGAACAGCGCGATGCCGCGCGCAGCACGGCCGCGCTCCAGGCATCGCGCGCCAGCGGCGGCACATTGTCGCAGGCCGATGCCCTTTCCGCAGAACGGCAGGGCATCCGCGCGACTCTGGCCACGATCACCGCGCAGGCGCAGCTCACCACCGGCTTCATCGCGGTGGAAAAGGCGCTGGGCCTGGGGTGGGAAACCCCGCGCAGACCGGATTAAAAATGAACCGTTCACGTTCCGTTTATAGTGGCTTGACCGCCCCGATTTTTCAGGCAGACTTTCGACCTATAAAGCCAACAAGGCGGATAGGTGGGACGGATGAGCTGGGTATCGACCATGAGTCGGCGCTTTTTGCAGGCATATACGGAAGGTCTTGCCATGACCTGCCCGCTGCACCGCGAATTGGGCCTGTATCACGCCGAAGAGCAGGGCACCGATGGCGTGATGATCGCCGCGATCGATCGGTCGCAGCATGATGTCCGCGCCGCGCTCCGCCCCGAATTCGCCGACCAGTTCCGCGACGCCAACAGAACCCGGCATTGATTCCGGTTGCCTCGGCGCGGTTGCCGCCGGGATGACCGATCAGGACGAACTCTGTCACGGCCTTTCCGCAGGCGCCGATCCAACCGCAGGCGAAGATATGCCCGGGGACGCACCATCGGTGCGTCGCGGGCGCCCGTCCGTCGCCGAGGCGGAGGCGCTTTCCGGCCGCATTCTCGATGCCAGCTGGGATGTGCTGCTCTCCGGCGGCTTTGAAAACTTTACCTTTGATCGCGTCGCGCGCCATGCCCATATCGGCAAGGCCACGATCTATTCGCGCTTTTCCAGCAAGATAGAGCTGATGCAGGCGCTGCTGCTGCGGCGGGTGGAGCGGCGCAACGACTATTTCCGCCAGCTCGGATCGGACCTGCCGGTGGAACAGGCATTTTGCCTGCGCGCCGCCGATGTGATGAAAATGCTGTTTTCCCCCGATGGCGTGCTGATGGAGCGGCTGATCGACTGGCTGGACCAGGAAAGCGGCGAAGGCCAGCAGATGCGCGCCGGTGCCTATCGCAATGCGCTCGAATCGATCGGCGATTCGCTTTTTACCCGGCCTGCAGAAACCGGTATTGCGGTGGACGATGTGGAACTTGCCGCGCGGCTCTGGCTGGAGGGGCTGATCGGCCATGCCCGGCTGGCCAATACCGAAGGCGCCTCATCGCCTGCCGAAATTGACCGCTGGGCCAATGATTACACGCGTTTTTTCTTTGCCGGGCTAAGAGCCATGCGCCCGCAGGGCTGAACCGGAACGCACCAATCCGCGCTTGGGGCCATCACCGGCTGCGGCTATGATGCGGGGCACCTGCAACCACACCGGATATCCGCCCATGGCCGCGAACAGCCCCTGGAACTATGCACGCAACCCCTCGCTTGCCGATGATATCGACTTTGCGATCCGCGGGCATGATCTGCAATTTGTCGAAATCGAGCTCGATCCCGGCGAAAGCGCGGTCGGCGAAGCCGGGGCGATGGTGTGGAAAGACGCCGCGGTGGAAATGGCCACGGTGTTTGGCGATGGCTCGGAAAGCGCCGATGCGGGCTTCATGGGAAAGCTGCTGGGCGCGGGCAAACGCCTGCTGTCGGGCGCAACGATGTTCACCACCGTGTTCACCCATCGCGGCACGGGCAAGGCGCGCGTTGCCTTTGGCGCGCCGATTCCGGGCACCGTCCTGCCGATCCGGCTGGCCGATGTCGGCGGCACGCTGATCTGCCAGAAAGACAGTTTTCTGTGCGCGGCGCGCGGGGTGTCGATCGGCATCGCGTTTCAGCAGCGGATCATGACCGGGCTGTTTGGCGGCGACGGTTTCGTGATGCAGCGGCTGGATGGCGATGGCTGGGTGTTTGTCCAGATGGGCGGCACGCTGATCGAGCGCCAGCTTGCCCCCGGGGAGCAGATCCATGTCGATACCGGGTGCCTTGCCGCGCTGACCCCCGATGTCACGTTTGACATCACCACCACCGGCGGGGTGAAATCGATGCTGTTTGGCGGTGAAGGCGTGTTCTTTGCCCGCCTGACCGGGCCGGGCCGGGTGTGGATCCAGTCGTTGCCGTTCTCGCGCCTGGCCGGGCGCATGCTGGCCGCGGCAACGCCTGCGGGCGGTGACCGGCGCGGCGAAGGCGGCGTTTTGGGCGCGCTGGGCGATTTCATCGAACGCAGTTAGCGTGATGACCAAAAGTGGGCACCGGTTTTTGGCAAAAATCACGCGACAACAAACACCTGGTCCATGACGGCGTTTCATCGCAACGTCATCATGGTCCAGGGATTTATGGGGCGATCGGGCGCGCGCATCCGCCGCGCCCCCGGCCCTGTCAGAACGAGACGCGCGCGGTCACCCCGTATGTGCGCGGATCGCCCGGCTGGCCGGCGATCAGCCCGGTATTGCCGGGGGCCACGGCCAATTGCTGGAAATAGTCGACGTTGAACGCATTGCGCACCCAGCCATAGACATCCAGCCCGTTATCGGCGCGGAACCCGGCGCGAACGTTGGTGAGCGCATAGCCCGCAACCCAGGTATAGGCCGACGGCGACGGATTTGACGAAAACGCGGTGCGATAGCTGCCGTCAACTCCGGCATAGATCTCTCCGCCGCGGCCCAGCAGCCTGACCGGTGCATTGGCTTCTGCGCCATAGGACAGGGTCAGTTTGGAAATCCCCGGCAGACGCAGGCCCGAAATGTCGCATGATACCGGGCTGACCCCGCCGACCGTGCCCGGCGCCGAAGGCGTCTGCCCGGCCGCCGGGGTGCTGCCGCCCGACAGTTCCGGCGGGCACGGCGCATTGGGAAAGCGCAGATATTTGCCATCGTTGTAGGCGCCGTTGAAATAGGCGTTCAGCCGTGGATCGGGACGCAGGCTGATATCCCATTCCACCCCCTGCACGCGCACAAACGGGGCGCTGTCGACATAGCCGCGCAGCGCGCCCTGCTGTCCGTTGTTCACGATCGCCTGATAGTTGTGGATTTCGGTGCGGAACGCATCGAGGTTGACCGTGGCGCGGCGGCCAAACCACTGCGTCTTGATCCCGGCCTCGACGTGATCGACGCTTTCCGGCTTTACCGTTGCATAGTGCGTCAGCGGCGCCCCGTTTGTGTCGGCGGGCACGCCGTTGAGATTGATCCCGCCCGATTTGAACGTGTGCGCATACGAGGCATAGGCGTGGATATCGCGCGACAAGGCATAGCTGGCGGTCAGGTCATACGACAGGTTCCACGCGCTGTAGGTCGCGGCGATGCTTTCGGGGGCAAGCTGGGACAGCTGGGCAGTCTGGGCCGCGGTGTTGTTGGCGGCAAACTGGACAATCTGCCCCGCGCCATCGGTGATCACCGCGTCGTAAGACCCCTTTTTCCAGTCATGGTTCAACCGCACGCCCGGCTGGATCGACAGCGCATCGGTCACTTTCCAGGTCACCTGCCCATAAAGCGCGGCACTGGCATTATCGAGGTTGATCAGCGTGGTGGACGTCAGGCCGGCAAGGCAGCCGGTGTTGTAGCAATCGGTGGATTTCGTGGCTGGTTTCAGCAGCCATTTGCTGGCTGCGGCGCCCTGCACCTGCAACCCTTCGGCCCGCACTTTCTGGTCAAAGCCATATACGCCGATCGTAAAATCGACCCGGTGCCCTTCGTGACTGAGGCGCAATTCCTGCGAAAGCTGGTGCTGCTGCGACGGATTGGCCGAAACCGTGGTGATCGGCAGGCCGGTATAATCGCGGTCGTTCGATGGCTCCCAGTGCCAGAACCGCCAGGCGCTGATCGACGTGATCTTGCCGATGCCGGTTTCCAGTTCGCCCTTCAGCGACACGCCGCCCACTTCATTGAGCGCCCGCAGCGGCGTATCAAGATCGGCGATCCGCGCAAACGGATCGGTGTGCGGCACATAGCCGAGCGTGGCGGCGAGCGCACCGAACTGGCGGTTCGCGGCGCGTTGCGTGGTGCCGACAGTGGCATAGACAAAGCCACAGCATTCCGGATTCTGCCGGTTCCAATCCGCCGCCAGCGTGAAATGCAGCGCCTCCGCGGCTTTCCACAGCACTTGCGCGCGCCCGCCCAGGTTCTGCTGCGCGTTGATCAGGTGCCCGGTGGTCGCGTTGAAGATGGTGCCGTCGCGGTTGGTTGCAGACACCGCCAGGCGCACTGCCACGGTCTTGCCCAGCGGGCCGGAAATCGCGCCCTTGAACTGATGGAACCCTTCGTTGCCAACCGAGCCTTCGGCGCGCGCGGTAAAATCGAACGCGGGCGCGCGCGTGGTGATGTTGACGGCGCCTGCGGTGGTGTTCTTGCCATAGAGCGTGCCCTGCGGCCCGCGCAGCACTTCGACGCGTTCGACATCAAGGAAATCGAGCGTGGCGGCTGCCGGCCGCGCATAATAGACATCATCGACATAGACCCCGACACCCTGTTCGATGCCGTCGTTGGTCAGCCCCAGCGTTGCCCCCAGTCCGCGGATGTTGAGCGAGGTGTTGCGCGGGTTTTGCGAATAGAATTGCAGCGTGGGGGTCAATTGCTGCACCCGGTCGATATTGAACGCGCCGGTGCGATCGATGCGTTCGCCGCCCAGCACAGTGAGCGAGATCGGCACCGCCTGCGAGGTTTCGGCGCGGTGGCGCGCGGTCACCAGGATGATGTCACCCTGATCGGGCGCGGCTTCGGCATGGGTGGCGGGTGCTTCGGCCGGTGTGGCCAGCGCCGGTGTCGCCGCGATCAGCGCGATCAGCGCGACCGTTCCGGCAGAAATCGTGGTCTTGGTCATGCTGCGATGCTCCGGTGAAGTTCTGTCCCTGCTGCGCTGCATATAGTCTACTGTTTCAATAGACATTAAAGACTATGTTTGCCAGGCCAAACTTGCGCTTTCACGGCGCACGGCGACAAATCGGCACCCCGACTGTGACAATCGGATCAACCGGCTTGCCAGCACCCGCACCCGCCGTGCAAAGACGGTGCCGGTGTCATCAAGGAGTCACGAAAGCGCGGACATGCCTGCAAATCCGCCCTTCCCCCCGCACGTGTCCGGTCGCGAATCGGCGCCCCGTCGCGCCTTGCCGAACCGTGCCGATGCTGGGGCCGATGCTGGCACCGTATCGGGCGCCGATGTCGCCAAACTGCCCGGGGATCGCTATTTCAACCGCGAACTGAGCTGGCTGACGTTCAACCGCCGCGTGCTTGCCGAGGCGCAGAACACCCACTATCCGCTGCTCGAACGGCTGCGGTTTCTGGCCATTTCGGGCAACAATCTCGACGAATTCATGATGGTGCGCGTGGCGGGCCTCGCCGCGCAAGTGCGGCGGCAGATCGATGAAGTGTCGATCGACGGCCTGTCGCCGGTGCAGCAGTTGCAGAACATCCACGGCGCGATCAACGATCTGGCCGATGCGCAATATGCCATTTTCACCGACCTGGTGGCTGCGCTCGATGCGCAAGGCGTGCGCCTGATCACCGGCCGCCGGCTGGAAAAGGCCGAGGCGGATTTTCTGGCCGACTATTTCGAGCGCCATGTCCTGCCCGCGTTGACCCCGCAGGCAATCGACCCGGCCCACCCGTTCCCGTTCATTGCCAACCAGGGCAGCGGCATCCTGTTTTCGCTGGTGCGCGCGGCCGATGGCGCCGATGTGAACGAAATGGTGCTGATCCCGCCGGCGCTGCCCCGCTATGTGCGCCTGCCCGGGCAACCGGCGACGTGGATCGCGATCGAGGAGCTGATCCGGCGCAAGGCGGCGCGGCTGTTCCCCGGGTTTCGCATCATGGGCCACGGCGTGTTTCGCGTGCTGCGCGACAGCGATATCGAAATCGAGGAAGATGCCGAGGATCTGGTGCGCTATTTCCGCACCGCGATCCAGCGCCGGCGGCGCGGGCGGGTGATCCTGCTGACCCTGCAGGACGGGTTCGACCGGTCGGCCGAGGCAATGCTGCGCGAACAGTTGCGGCTGGATTATGCGCTGGTGATCCGCGCGCGCGGGCCTTTGTCGATGAGCGGCCTGTCGGTGCTGGCCGACGAGGAACGGCCCGATCTGAAATTCGAACCCTACAATCCGCGCTATCCCGAACGCATATTGGAACACGATGGCGATTGTTTCGCGGCGATCCGCGAAAAGGATATCGTGATCCAGCACCCGTTCGAAAGCTTCGACGTGGTGGTCGATTTCCTGCACCAGGCCGCGTCCGATCCCGATGTCGTGGCGATCAAGCAGACGCTTTATCGCGCGGGCAAGCAATCGGCGGTGATTGCCGCGCTGATTGCCGCAGCCGAAGCGGGCAAATCGGTGACCGCGGTTGTGGAGCTCAAGGCGCGGTTTGACGAAGAACAGAACCTGCACTGGGCCAGCCAGCTGGAAAACGCCGGGGTCCAGGTGATCTATGGCTTTGTCGACTGGAAAACCCACGCCAAAGTTTCGATGGTCGTGCGCCGCGAAGGCGATGGATACCGGACTTATTGCCACTTTGGCACCGGCAATTATCACCCGGTCACGGCGCGGATCTATACCGATCTGTCATTCTTTACCGCCGATCCGCGCTTTGGCCGCGATGCCGGGCTGCTGTTCAATTTCATCACCGGCTATATCGAGCCCAAACGCACCGAAATGCTGGCGATTTCGCCCGGCGGGGTGCGCAACCGGCTGTATGAATGCATCGATCGCGAGATCGCCTTTGCCCGCGCCGGCAAGGCGGCCACGATCTGGGCCAAGCTCAACGCGCTGACCGATCCCGATCTGATCGACCGGCTTTATCTTGCCAGCCGCGCCGGGGTTTCGATCGCGCTGGTGGTGCGCGGGATCTGTTGCCTGAAACCCGGGGTGCCGGGGCTGTCGGAAACGATCACGGTGAAATCGGTGATCGGCCGCTTTCTGGAACACAGCCGCATCTGGATATTTGGCAATGGTGCGGCGCTGCCCAACCGGCGCGCGCGGGTGTTCATCACTTCGGCCGACGGGATGAGCCGCAATCTCGACCGCCGGGTCGAAGTCATGGTGCCGATCCGCAACAGCACCGTGCATGATCAGGTGCTGGACCAGGTCATGCTGGCCAATCTGCTTGATACCGAACAAAGCTGGCAGCTTCATCCCGATGGCCATTACACGCGCACCGAACCCGGACCGAAACCTTTCAATGTGCATCGCTATTTCATGACCAACCCTTCGCTATCGGGCCGCGGCGCGGCGCTGACCAAAGGGCGCAAAGTGCCAAAGCTGGCGCTGCGGCGCGGGCGGGCGGCGACAGAATGATGAACCGGCGCCTGATTACCCGGCAAATGCGCACCCGCAACATGATCAGGGGAAACTGAACGATCATGGCCCAGGCAGACCGGCGCACGGGGCGCGGCGCGACCCGTGCGATCATCGATATCGGATCGAACACGCTGCGGCTTGTCATCTATGGCGGGCCGATGCGCGCGCCCGCAGTGTTGCACAACGAAAAGGTGACCGCGCGGCTGGGCAAGGGCGTGGCGGAAAACGGCCTGATGGGCCCGCGTGCCTGCGCCGCTGCGCTTGCCGCGCTGGCACGCTATCGCGCGCTCTTGTCGTTGAAGGGGGTTGACCGGGTCGATGTCGTGGCGACTGCCGCGGTGCGCGATGCCATCAATGGCCGCGATTTTCTGGCGTCGGTGGCTGCGCTGGGCTTTTCCCCCCGCCTGCTGAGCGGTGAGGAAGAGGCGGTGACCAGCGCCCACGGTGTGCTCGGCGCGTTTCCCGGTGCCACCGGGGTGGTGGGCGATCTGGGCGGCGGCAGCCTGGAACTGGTCGATGTGGAAAACGATACCTGCCGCCATGGCGTGTCGATGCCGCTGGGAACGTTGCGGCTGGGTGGCCTGCGCGCCACCGGCGACCGCGCCTTTGGCCAGACAGTCGCCAAGGCGCTGAAAAAGGCCGATTGGGCGGCAGAGCCGGGATCGACGCTCTATCTGGTTGGCGGGTCACTGCGCGCGTTTGCCCGCTATGCGATGATGCGGATGGAATGGCCGATCGATGATCCGCACGGGTTTACCATCGATCCGGCCAATGCCTTGCGCATTGCCACCACGCTGGCCCGGCGCAAACCCGAAACACTGCCCCCGTTGCAGGGCATTTCCAGCGCACGGATGAACGCCCTGCCCGATACGGCGGCGCTGCTGGCGGTGCTGATCCGCCGGTTGCAGCCCGGTGCGCTGGTGTTTTCGGCCTGGGGCCTGCGCGAAGGGCTGCTGTATGAAGACATGCCCGCCGGCGTGCGCGGGCAGGACCCGCTGGTCGCGGGCATGTCGGCCTTTGTTCAGGATCTGGGCATTCCGGCGCATATCGGCGTGATGGTTGCGGGCTGGACCGTGGCGGCCAGCGCGACAAACGGTGCGGAACGGCGCGAACGGCTGCGCCTGGCGGCAACGATGCTGTGCCTGGCCGCCGCGACCGTCGAACCCAACCTTCGCGGCGACATCGCGCGCGACTGGGCGCTGCGCAAACGCTGGATCGGCGCGGCCACGACCGAGCGCGTGATGCTGGCCACTGCAATCATGGCCCATGCCGGGCGGCTGGATGTGCCGCCTGCACTCGCCGCGCTGATCCCGCCCGCCTCGATCCGCCAGGCGCAGGCCTGGGGCCTCGCCACGCGGCTGTGCCGCCGGTTCAGCACGTGTGCGCCGCAGGGTCTTTCAGACAGCCAGTTGCTGGTTGAAAACGGCCGGCTGGTGCTCGCGGTGCAGCCCGCGCTGGCCGCGCTCGTCAACGACGGGGTGGAACGCGATCTGCGCACGCTGGCCGCGCATCTTGGCCTGAAGGCCGAAATGCGCTGACCGGCGCGGTTCAGCTTGCCGGGGTGGCCGCTTCGCGCGCGGCTTCGGCCTCGGCCGCGGCGAGCACGCGCAGCACATTGCCCGACCAGATCTTGGCCACGTCTTCGCGCGTATAGCCCGCCTTCAACAGCGCCTCGGTGATTTTGGGCAGGCTGACCACGTCTTCCATCCCGACAACCCCGCCGCCGCCATCCCAATCGGCGCCGATGCCGACATGATCGACGCCTGCGACTTTCAGCGCGTGGAGCAGATTGGCCAGGAAATTGTCGAATGTCGCCGGGTCGACTGCCGGATGGCTCGCCTCGACCGCGCGGCGTTCGGCAAGATATGTTGCCCGCTCGGCCGGGGAGAGCGTGCGGGTTTCAGGATATTTGGCCATAAGATCGCGCATCGCCGCCATCCGATCGGGATTGGGAGCATCGGCCTTCACATAGATCGTGTTGATCTGGATCACCCCGCCCAGCGCGGCAAGCTGGCGCAGATGCGCATCATCGATATTGCGCGGATGGTCAAACACCGCCTTGCAGCCCGAATGGGTGAGGATGATCGGCGCCTTTGACAGCGCAAAGGCATCATCCAGCGCCTTGTCCGAACTGTGCGACAGGTCGGGCACAATGCCCAGCCGGTTCATTTCCGCCAGCAGCGCCCGGCCGGCCGGGCTCAGCCCGCCCCACTGTTCCTTGTCGGTGGCGCTGTCGGCAAACTGGTTGTTGCGAAAATGGGCAAAGCCAGAAATGCGCACGCCCATCTTGTAAAACGTATCGAGCAACGTGACGTCATCGCCCAGCGGCCAGGCATTTTCGATCGATTCAAAGACCACGATGCGGCCCGAAGCGGCGATTTTCGCGGCATCGGCGGCTTTGTCGGCCAGACCAAAGGCGGCCGGATGCGCGGCAACCATTTCGCGGATCGCAATGCCACGCATCATCGCGCTGTCGCGCGCGGCACGGGTGGCAGCCGGTGTCAGCGGCCCTTGCGGGGTATAGATCGCCCAGAACCCGCCATCGAGATGCCCCGCCTTCATCCGCGGCACATCCACTTGCGTGAAATCGGCCTTCACATCGTGGCGGTCCATGATCGACCAGCCAGGAATGACCAGCGAGGCCGGCGTATCGAGATGGGTATCGAGCGTAAGCAGCGAGGCATGCAGTTTCATTGCCGCGGGCGAGGCCACGGGAGCGGGCGGCGGCGCCTTTGCCGCTGTGGCGTGCGGCCGCGCCGTGGCCGGGCCGGCCACGGCCAGAGCAAGGCCGGCGCCGAGCGCGATCGCCGATATGGCCTGGAAGGATCGGGGCGATGCTGACAGTCGGCGCATTGTTCGTGTTCCTTTGTGCTGGCACAGGGGCCTTGCCCGGCGGCGCAGACGCGATATTCCGCGCACCAGCATTCGCAAAGCCTGCCATATTGTCAAACAGTTGCAGGTCAAATCGGGCTGCAGGTGGCCTGCACAGGGCCTCCTTTGGGCCTGATCAGGCATCAATTTGATCGGCGGTAATCAGATTTTAAGTGCTTTTGCGTAAGATTAAGGCTGGTACAAAGCCCTTTTTGACAGGCACCACCATGATCGGGTCCGAGGACACTCCCTCGCGCACATTGCTGCCGCGCCGGTCAACCCGCCACGGCATTCACGCAAAAGTGCAATACAGGCGATCCACCGTGCGGATGGCCGGGGTGACGCTTGACCTGTCGTGCCATGGGGTGCGCCTTGCCGCGATGGAGCGGCTGCGCATCGGCGAGGCCGTGTGGATCACCCTGCCCGGCCTGCCGCCACGCCGCGCCACGGTCAAATGGGTCGACCGGTTCGACATTGGCTGCGAATTCGACGAGGCCCTGCATCCTGCAGTGCTGGAACGTATTCTGTCGCGCGAAGTCGTCTGAAGGCATTTCGCGGCTGTTGCGCCCCGGCCTTCTGGCCGCTTTCCCTTCGCACGATGCCTCGCTAAAGCGGCGCGATGTTGCGCCTGACCGATCTGAAACTTCCGCTTGACCATGCGCCCGATGACCTCGAGGCGGCAATCTGCGAACGGCTGCAGATCGATCCTGCCGATCTGGTGCGCAGCTCCGTTGCCAAACGCGGCAACGATGCAAGGCGCAAATCGGCCATCCAGCTGGTCTATGCCGTCGATGTCACACTGCGCGATGAAGCGGCGGTGCTGGCGCGCCATCAGGGCGACAAGGATCTGCGGCCCACCCCCGATACCGCCTATCGCTTTCCGGTGCGCGCGCCTGCGGGATGGTGCGGACCACGGCCCGTGGTGATCGGCGCGGGCCCCTGCGGGCTGATGGCGGCGCTGATCCTGGCGCAGATGGGGCTGAAACCGATCATCATCGAACGCGGCAAGGCCGTGCGCGAACGCACCAAGGACACCTGGGCGCTGTGGCGCCGATCGGTGCTGACCCCTGAATCCAATGTGCAATTCGGCGAAGGCGGCGCCGGCACTTTTTCCGACGGCAAACTGTACAGCCGGATCAAGGACCCGCGCCATCTCGGGCGCAAAGTGCTGGTGGAATTCGTGAAGGCCGGCGCGCCTGACGATATCCTGACCGAGGCGCATCCGCATATCGGCACGTTCCGGCTGGTCACCATGGTGATGAGCATCCGCGATACGATCGAGGCGCTGGGCGGCGAATACCGGTTTGGCACGCGGGTCGACGATTTCGAAATTGGCGAAGATGCCACGGGCCAGCGCCGGGTGACCGCGCTGCATTTGTCCGATGGCACCGTGCTGCCCGCAATGCACGTGATCGTGGCCGTGGGCCATTCGGCGCGCGATACGTTCCAGGTGCTGCACGATCGCGGCATCCATGCCGAAGCAAAGCCCTTTGCCATCGGCGTGCGCATCGAACATCCGCAGGCGTGGATCGACCGCGCGCGCTATGGCCCGTCGGCCGGCAACAAAGTGCTGGGCCCGGCCGCCTATGCCGCGACGTACCGCGCCACCACCGGCCGCAGCGTCTACAGTTTCTGCATGTGCCCGGGCGGGCGCGTGGTCGCCGCCACCAGCGAGGAAGGCCGCGTTGTCACCAACGGCATGAGCCAGTATTCCCGCGCCGAATTCAATGCCAATTCGGGCCTGGTGGTCGATATCGACCCGGCGCGCGATTATCCCGGCGGGCCGCTGGCGGGAATCGCGTTCCAGCGCAAATGGGAAAGCCTGGCCTTTGCCGCAGGGGGCAGCGATTACCATGCGCCGGGACAGAAAGTGGGCGACCTCGTGGCCGGCCGGGCATCGGCGGGTGATTTCGGATCGATCGTGCCATCCTATCAGCCGGGCGTGCGGCTGACCGATCTGGGCCAATGCCTGCCCGACTATGTGATCGCCTCCATCCGCGAGGCGTTGCCCGTGTTCGGACGCCAGATTCCCGGCTATGACCACCCCGACGTGATCATGACCGGGGTGGAAACGCGCACATCATCGCCGGTGCGGTTCCGCCGCGGGGCCGATCTGCAAAGCGTGAACACCCGGGGCATCTATCCCGCCGGCGAAGGTGCGGGCTATGCCGGGGGCATCCTGTCGGCCGCGGTCGACGGGATCAAGGTGGCCGAAGCGCTGGCGGTGGAATTGTTGGGCAGCCCGGCCTGATTGCCGCTGGCGCGCCGTGCACAAAAGGGCAGGCGGCGGTGCAAATGCCCGAAAAATCAAGGCCTTGCCCCCACGATAAGGGCAGTCAGCCAATACGATTGCCGTTATCGCAACCACATCGCACCTTTTCGCACTTGCACAATGGGCGCGTGGCACCCATCTCGGATGGGCCTATCAGGCATCCTCTCCCAAACTTTCCAGGGCCAGCCGGGCGACCGGCTGGCCTTTTTTTTGCCCAATTTTATTGCCCAATTTCATTGAACGCATTGGCCCGGCCCGCAGTTATCGCGCTGCGCTGCGGATGGCCCCGGTCATCAGATCGCGGCGCAGCGTTGCCAGCGGCGGCAGGTTCAACCCCGCCGCGTCGACCAGGCCCTCGATCGCATCTTCGCCATAGCAGCGCCCCAGCGCCATGGTCACCGGGCGCAAGGGTTCAAAGCCACCGCCTGCCGCACCGTTTTCGGCGATGCGGGCAAAGATGCGCACCACCGGCATGGCGCTGTCTGCCTCATCCTGATCAACCACCATCGCCAGCCGGCCAGAGCGCAGCCGCACAAACGATCCGATCGGATAGACCCCCAACGCATCGACCAGATGCGCCACCAGCGCGCTGTCATAGCGCCCTTGCCGGGCACGCAAGTGTTCGATCGCGGCGGCCGGATCGAGCGGCAGCGCATCGCACGACCCGGTGACGAGCAGATCATAATCATCGCACAGCGCGGCCATCCGCGCAAAACGGCCAATCGCATCGCCCGACAGGCCATGCGGATAGCCGGTGCCATCCAGCCGTTCGTGGTGGTGAAGACACGCGGTCAGCACATCGGCCGGAATATCGCCCGCCGCACGCAGCATGGTCGTGCCCTGGATCACATGGCCCTGCGCCAGATCATCGGGCAAATCGCGATAATCGATCACATCGGCATCGACCGACATCTGCGCCAGCCCCAGATCCATCAGCAGCCCGACCATCGCCGCCTCGCGCGTGGCGCCGGGCGACAGGTGCATGCGGCGCGCCATGGCCACCATCAGCGCCGACACCGCCAGCGCATGGCGATAAAGATGCGCCTGATCGCTTTGGCACAAAAGCAGGCCGTTGAAGGCATAGATGTTGCGCTGGATCGAGGCATAGATTTCCTCGATCACCGGCTCGACATCGCTGGCGGCAACATGGCGGCCCAGCCGCACTTCGACAAACAGCCGGCTGATCGCCTTGCCCGCCTGGCGAGTCAGTCGCTCGGCACGCGCGAGTTCTGCCGACAGTTCTACCGCACGGCGCCCGGCAGGCATGGCGGGGCCACGCGCGCCCGGCACCAGCCGCCGCAAGGTGGCGGGTGCCGGCACCGAAGCAGGCACCGGCGCAGCCGGATCGGGGTCTGGTGCAACATCGCGGCCCCGCGCGGCATCGATCGTCACCAGCGTGACCGCGCTCGACCGCAGCGCCGCCAGGCGCGCGGGATCATCCAGCAGGAACCGGGCCTTCCAGAACGGATGGCGGAACCAGCTTCCTTCCAGCCGGTGGATGAACATCCCCA
The DNA here is from genome assembly GCA_903832325.1 of uncultured Sphingomonadales bacterium. Lineage (GTDB taxonomy): Bacteria > Pseudomonadota > Alphaproteobacteria > Sphingomonadales > Sphingomonadaceae > Novosphingobium. The sequence continues at coordinate 71,093 of CAILBC010000045.1, forward strand.
GCTCGATCTGATCGGTGCGGATCGTCTTCAACATCGCCGATGGCTTGTCCTGTGCGCGCACGGCCACGTTGCACGGCGTGGCTCAACGCCGCATTGGCGGCGCGCTCCGCAAGGTTGCTTAAGCCCGGATAGCAAAAAATTCAGCAGCAGGTACCGGATGAAAAAGCCATGCAACCGGTTGAAGCCGCGCCCATTCCCCGTTAGCGTTTAGCCGAACGCTTAAAATCGCAACTGCGCAAAACCGGGACGATCATGATGGGACAAGGCATGGACGCTGAAACCTTTGCCCAGTTCCTTGACCAGCTGGAACGCTATGTTCGCGAACGGCTGATCCCGGCAGAGCCCGAGGTGATCGCGCACGACGGCATCCCGCCCGATCTGATGCGCGAAATGGTCGATATGGGCCTGTTCGGGCTGACCATGCCCGAACAGTTTGGCGGCGCCGGCATGTCGACTTCGCAATATATCGAAACCATCCACACGCTGTCCTATGCCATGCCGGCCTATCGCTCGACGATTTCGATCAATGTCGGGATGGTCTGTTCGGCAATCAGGAACGGCGGCACACCCGAACAGCAGGCGCACTGGCTGCCGCGCCTTGCCGCCGGCGAAATTGCCGCCTTCGGCCTGACCGAGCCGGGTTCGGGATCGGATTCGGCCGGATTGCAGACCACTGCGGTGCGCAGCGGCAATGGCTATGTGCTCAACGGCACAAAGCGCTACATCACCAACGCGCCGTTTGCCAAAGTGGGACTGATCATGGCGCGCACGTCCCGCGAAAACCTGCCGCGCAACGCGCATGTTTCGGCATTTCTGGTGCCGCTGGACACACAGGGGGTGTCGCGCGGCAAATCGGACCGGAAAATGGGCCAGCCCGGCAGCCATATCGGCGACTTGGTGTTTGACGATGTGGTCGTGCCCGGCGATGCGCTGCTGGGCGGGGAAGAAGGTCGCGGCTTTGCCACCGCGATGCAAAGCCTGGATAACGGGCGGCTGTCGGTCGGCGCGGCCAGCACCGCCTATGCCCGGCGCATTCTCGATACCGCAGTGCGCTATGCCACCGAGCGCAAGGCATTTGGCGAACCGATCGCCAATTTCCAGCTGATCCAGGCCATGCTCGCCGACAGCTATGCCGAAATCTATGCCGCGCAATGCATGATGCGTGATGCCATCGCGCGTGCCGATGCCACCAGCGGACGTGGGGGCAATGTGCTCAAAGAGGCCGCCGCGTTCAAGATGTTTGCATCCGAAATGTGCGGCCGCGTGGCCGATCGCTGCGTACAGATTCACGGCGGTGCCGGCTATCTCGCCGAATACGAGGCGGAACGGTTTTTCCGCGATGCCCGGATCTATCGCATCTACGAAGGCACCACCCAGATCATGCAACTGGTCATTGCCAAGCAGATGCTGCGCGATTTCGCCGCCGGCGCCGCCTGATGTATGCGTTGCTGACCGGCCTGAGCGTGATCGAGGCTTCGTCGTTCGTCGCCTCGCCCACGTGCGGGCTCTATCTGGCGCAAATGGGTGCCGAAGTGATCCGCGTCGACCAGATTGGCGGCGGGCCGGATTATCGCCGCTGGCCGGTGACGCCCGACAACGCGTCGCTCTATTGGGAAAACCTCAACCGCGCAAAGCTGTCGGTCGCGCTCGATCTGGGCCATCCCGAAGGGCGCGAACTGTTGCAGGCGCTGGTGCGCGCGACCGGGCAATTCGTCACCAATTTTCCGGCGAAGGGCTTTCTCGCGCATGACACGCTGGCGCAGGGGTGCCCCGGCCTGATCACCGTGCGCGTGATGGGCTGGGCCGATGGCAGCCCGGCGCTCGATTACACGGTGAACAATGCCGTGGGCTATCCGCTGCTGACCGGCAACGGGCCCGAACCGGTCAACCATGTCCTGCCCGCGTGGGATCTGCTCACGGGTGCCTATGCCGCCTTTGCGCTGCTGGCCGCGCTGCGGCGGCGTGACCAGACCGGCGAAGGCGGCGAAGTGCGCCTGCCGCTGTCGGACGTGGCAATCGGCACCGTGGCCAATCTGGGCAGCCTGGCCGAAGTCATGACCACCGGCGCCGACCGGCCACGGCTGGGCAACACCGTGTTCGGCCTGTTCGGGCGCGATTTCCTGACGCGCGACGGCGTGCGTACGATGATCGTGGTGGTGACTCACCGGCAATGGGCCAATCTGATCGCGGCGTTGGGCCTGGCCGACGCCGTTTCCGCGATCGAGGCAGCGCGCGGCGTGTCGTTCGCGACCGACGATGGCCTGCGCTATAGCCACCGCGACGCGCTGTTTCCGCTGTTCGAGGCGGCGATTGGCGCCCGCGCGCATGCCGATCTGGCGGCGGCGTTCGATGGCGCGGGCATTGTCCATTCGGCCTATCGCACGATGCATCAGGCTGTGGCCGATCCCGCACTGGTGGCCGACAATCCGGTGTTTGGCGCCTGTGCCGAAAACCCCAGCGGCGCGACATATCCGGCGGCAGGGGCGTTTGCCACGCTGCCCGGGATGGACCGCCAGCCCCCCCGCCCCGCCCCGCGCAACGGTGAACACAGCGAACGTGTGCTGGCCGAACGCCTGGGGCTGCCTTCGGGCGCCATTGCCCGACTGTTTGATTCCGGTATTGCAGGAACCCCGAAATGACCCAATTGCGCCGCGCCGCCATCGTTTCCCCCTTGCGCACAGCCGTCGGCAAATTTGGCGGGGCGCTGTCTCCGCTCACCGCCGGCGATCTGGGCGCGGTGATCCTGAAGGCGCTGATGACGCGCAGCGGGATCGACCCGGCGCGCGTCGATGACGTCATTTTTGCGCAAGGCTATGGCAATGGCGAGGCGCCGGCAATCGGCCACTGGTCGTGGCTGGCCGCCGGATTGCCGATCGATGTGCCCGGCTATCAGGTGGACCGCCGCTGCGGATCGGGGCTGCAGGCGGTGGTCAATGCGGCGATGATGGTCCAGACCGGGGCGGCCGATGTGGTCGTGGCCGGCGGCGTTGAATCGATGTCCAACGTCGAACATTATTCGACCGACATCCGCAAAGGCGTGCGCGCGGGCAATCTGGTGCTGCACGACCGGCTGACCCGCGGGCGGCTGATGTCGCAGCCGGTGGAACGGTTCGGCGTGATTTCGGGCATGATCGAAACCGCCGAAAACCTGGCGCGCGATTATCACATCACCCGCGAAGCCGCCGATGCCTATGCCGCGCGGTCGCACCAGCGCGCCACCGCCGCCTGGGCCGCCGACCGCTTTGCCGATGAACTGGTGCCGGTGCCCGTGCCGCAGAAAAAGGGCGATCCGGTGCTGTTTGCCCACGACGAAGGCTATCGCCCCGATGCCACGGTGGAAACACTCGGCGCGCTGCGGCCGATCGAGGCAAAGACCATCCCCGGCGCAATCGTCACCGCCGGCAATGCCAGCCAGCAGAACGATGCCGCCGCCGCCTGCCTGGTAGTGGCCGAAGACAAGCTTGACGAACTGGGGCTGGAACCCATCGCCTGGTTCCATTCGTGGGCGGCGGCCGGCTGCGACCCGGCGCGCATGGGCATTGGCCCGGTGCCTGCGGTGGAACGGTTGTTTGCGCGCACCGGCCTGGGCTGGGACAGCATCGATCTGGTCGAACTGAACGAAGCCTTTGCCCCGCAAGTGCTGGCCGTGCTGAAAGGCTGGGGCTGGAGCGAAAACGACAGCCGGCATGACCTGCTCAATGTCAACGGATCGGGCATTTCGCTGGGCCACCCGATCGGCGCGACCGGCGGGCGCATTCTGGCCAACCTGACGCGCGAACTGGTGCGGCGAAAGGGCCGCTTTGGCCTGGAAACGATGTGCATCGGCGGTGGCCAGGGGATTGCCGCGCTGTTCGAGCGCGCGCGATGAGCGAACGGGCACTGGCCGCAGCGCGCGGCTATTTGGCAGAGGCGCGCACGGCCCTGGCCGAACGGCTGGCACAGCGCCCGATCGACCAGGAACAGCGCGCCGCGCACGGCTTTGCCTGGATCGCAACCAGTGTTGCCGCGCTGGAGGCGGTGGCCGCGTGGCGCGCGCGCAATGGCAATGCCAATCGGGCCGATGTGCTGGTTGAACAGATCGCCTTTGCCGAAACGCTGGCGCAGATTCTGGGCGGGCTACCAATGGGGCAGAACGAGATCGTGCGCCCGGCCGATCTGGGGCTGGGCGCGGCGGCGCGGCGGCTGCACGCTGCGGTGGCCGATCTGGTGGAGGCCGACATGGCCCCGGCGCGCGCCGAACTCGCCGCGCTGCTCGCTGCCGGGCAATGGCCGGGCGAAAGCTTTCACGATGCAGAGCTCGATACGATCCGCGACCAGTTCCGCCGCTTTACCGAGGCGGAAATCCTGCCCCATGCGCATGGCTGGCATCTGGCAAACGCGCTGATCCCCGATGCGACGGTGCAGGCCATGGCGGATCTCGGCACCTTCGGGGTGTGCATTCCGGAAAGCCATGGCGGGCTGGGGCTCGACAAACTGGTGATGTGCGTGATCACCGAAGAGCTGTCGCGCGGCTGGATCGGGGCGGGTTCGCTGGGCACGCGTTCGGAAATCGCGGGCGAGCTGATCGTGCTGGGCGGGACCGAGGCGCAAAAGGCGCATTGGCTGCCGCGCATCGCCAGCGGCGAAGTGCTGCCCACGGCGGTGTTTACCGAACCCGATACCGGATCGGACCTGGGCTCGCTCCAGACGCGCGCGCGGCTGGTGGCGGGCGAATGGGTGATCGACGGCGCCAAGACCTGGATCACCCATGCCAGCCGGTCGGACCTGATGACGCTGCTCGCGCGCACAGTCCGAAACACATCCGGGGCCGAAGCACCGGGCTATGCCGGATTGTCGATGCTGCTGGTGCCCAAACCGCGCGGCAGCGATGCCGATCCGTTCCCCGCGCCGGGCATGACCGGCAGCGAGATCGAAGTGCTGGGCTATCGCGGGATGCGCGAATATGCCTTGCAGTTCGATGGCCTGACTGCGCCGGCCGAGGCGCTGCTGGGCGGCGAAGAAGGCCAGGGGTTCAAGCAATTGATGCGCACGTTCGAAGGCGCGCGCATCCAGACCGCCGCGCGCGCGGTGGGCGTGGCGCGGCGCGCGCTGGAACTCGGGCTGGACTATGCCTGCACGCGCAAGCAGTTTGGCCAGGCGATTGTCGCCTTTCCGCGCGTTGCCGACAAGCTGGCGATGGGGCTGGTCGATACCGTGATGGCGCGCGAACTGACTTATGCCGCCGCGCGTGCGAAGGACACCGGAAAACGCTGCGATATCGAGGCGGGCATGGCCAAACTGCACGCCGCGCGCACCGCATGGAGCAATGCCGATGCCGCTTTGCAGATCCATGGCGGCAATGGCTATGCGCTGGAATACGAAATCAGCCGGGTGCTGTGCGATGCGCGCATCCTCAACATTTTTGAAGGCGCGGCCGAAATCCAGGCCCAGGTGATCGCCCGCGGCCTGCTTCAGGCGCGCAATTGATGCCCGATTGGCAGGACTGGATCGGGCGAAGCGAAACCGCGCACGACCGGATCGACCCGGCGTTGATCGCGCGCTGGTGCGCGACACTGGACCGTGACCTGCCGGACGATGCCACCGCGCCGCAGGGCCTGCACTGGTGCCTTTCGCTGCCCGATACGCCGACCGCATTGCTGGGCCCTGATGGCCACCCGCGCCGCGATCAGGGCGATGCCCTGCTGCCCCCGATCCCGCTACCACGCCGGATGTGGGCGGCCAGCGCCGTCACGTTCCATGCGCCGCTGCCGGTGGGCGCGACCATCGCGCGCCAATCGCGGATCGCGGCGATCACCCCGCGCACGGGCAGCAGCGGGCCGATGGTGTTTGTCGATGTGCACCACGAAACGCGCAGCGGTGCCGCGCTGCTGGTGTCCGAAACGCAAACGCTGGTCTATCGCGAGGCGCCGGGGGCCGCGCCGGTGGACGTGCCAGGCGGCGGTTTCGACCCCGCACCGTGGACGCAAACCCGCACAATCACGCCCACGCCGCCGCTGCTGTTCCGCTATTCCGCGCTGACGTTCAACAGCCACCGCATCCATTATGATCTGCCTTATGCGACGGGCGAAGAAGGCTATCGCGGGCTGGTCGTGCACGGGCCGTTGACCGCCAGCCTGCTGCTCGATCTGGCGCGGCGCCATTGCGGCGAAAACAGCCTGACCGCATTCCGTTTTCGCGCCACCGCCCCCGCCATTGCCGGCGAAGCGCTGCATCTGGCGCTGCGCAAAGCGCCCGACGGAATCGCACTCTGCGCCTTTGCCGATGATGGGCGCCAGATCATGGACGCCACGGCAAAACTTCAGACTTCGGCCATCGCCTCGCCATCATCGCGGCCCAACTCGACAAACTGATCACGCAACCAGGCTGCGGCGGGGCCCGGCGGGGCTTCGCGGCGCCAGATCGCCGACAGGCGGTAGCGCCCACCCAGGTGGTCGGGCAGATGCAGCCGCACCAGCGTGCCCGCCGCCAGATCGCCTGCCACCATTGGCAAGGGCATATTGCCCCAGCCCACCCCTTCGCGCAGCAGCGCGTGCTTGGCCGACAGATCGGCCAGCCGCCAGGTCTTGCGGCTGATCACTGCGAAATCGCGCCCTTCGGTCAGGCGCGACCGGTCCGACAGCACCAGTTGCACATGGTCGCGCGCCGCACCCGGGCCAATCGTGCCCATCTGTGCCAGGGCATGGCGCGGCGCGGCCACGGGCACCATCAGCGTCGATCCCGCGGCAATGGCATCGATCCCTTCGGCCTCCAGCGCCAGCGGGCCCGACACGCCGATGCTGGCGGTGCCATCGCAAACCAGCGCCGTGATCGCGCCGAGCGCCTCGACATGGAGGCGCAACTGCACCGTGGGAAAGGTTTCGGCAAAGGTGCGCAGAACCCGGCCCAATCGTTCGGCCGGCAGCATCACATCGACCGCCAGATCGACTTCGGCTTCAAGCCCGTCGAGCAGGCCCTTCACCCGGGCGCGCAGGCCATCGACCCCGGCGGCAATCGCGCGCGTTTCGGCCAGCAGCGCGCGCCCGGCAACGGTCAGTTGCGGCTTGCGCGTGCCTTCGCGGTCGAACAGGGTAAGGCCAAGCTGCGCCTCGAGATTGGCAATGCCATAGCTGATCACCGAAACCGCGCGCCCCAGCCGCCGCCCGGCGCCGGCAAAGCTGCCGGTATCGACGATGGCCAGAAAGATGCGCAACTGGTCGAACGTGGGCGTGCCGGGGTTGGTCATGGGCGCCACTTTATCGCCTGTGGCGCGCCAGTCCACACGAACCTTGGCATGTTGCGGAGCCGACTGTTCAGGAAAATGAAACAGACCGTTTGATTATATGAGGCTACCGCCAAAGCCCCGCCGGGTGCATGGCGGCATGCAACAACGATCCCGCCTTTCACGATCAGGTCATGCACATGCCTTTCCGCTCTGCCACTGCTGCCATCCCCCCCGCCATGCCGCAGCTTTCGCCCGGCGAATGGCGCGATGTGCAAAACGCCTTGCGCGCCGTCGAAGGTCTGGGCTGTGGTGGAAAGCCCACCGGCCCGCTGCGCCGCAGTCTTTACGGCATCGGGGCCGGCATCGGGCGAATCGTGCCCGGCTGGCACCGGGACGATACGCGCGCGATCGCGCCCGAATTGCGGCCCTTGCGCGATTTCCTGTGCGAAAGCGCGCGCCATGGGCCTGCGGTGGATGCTCTGGCCGACCGATTGGAAGCGCAAGGCTATACCCCCGGCCAGATCGCCGCGATAAGCCTGATTGCGGGGTGATCGGGGGCGATCCGTAAACGATGCGTTAACGGATTTTGCTTATTCCGAATCCCGGGGACAGCGCTGCGCATCGGGACGTGCGCGCGCCACTGTAACGGGAAAAAGCGGGCGATGTCGTTCATGAGCCGGGAACCGGTTGGGGGTGAACTTTTACGCGAAAAACGCCGTGCACGGCTTGTGCGCGGGACCATGCGGCTGACCAGCGGCACCGAAATCGCGATCGTGATACGCAACTTGTCCGAACGCGGCCTGGGCGTGACCAGCCGGGGCGTGCCGCCCATTCCGGGCGAAAAAGTAACCATATGCCTGCCCGGATCGCCCGAACTGCCGGGTGTGGTGCGCTGGACGCGCAACACCGCGTTCGGCGTGGAATTGACCGGCGCGGTCGATCCGGCCGAAATTTCCGCCACGCTGCAGCGCGAACTGGCACGGATGCAGGAACAGACCGAATGGAAGGTCAGCTCGCTGCACCGGATCAACGCGCCAAATACCCAAGGGCCGCGCCGCCGCGTGTGAACGGGAGGCCGATGCGGCCCCCCTCTTTTTCAGAACTCGGCCCCTTTTTTCAGAACTCGGCCCCTTTTTCAGAACTCGGCGTTGCGCACCCGCGCCACTTCGGCATCGATGTTGCGCGTTGCGGCGATATAGTGCCACGTCGCCCAGAACCCGGTCGGCGCCAGCATCAGCAGCGCGATGCGCAGCGAGGCCCCGTCGGCGCCATGCGGCCCCGCGACATGGTCAGACACAAAGCCCACGAATTGCGGCGCGATCACCAGATTGGCAATATTGGCAAGCAGCAGCGTTACCGCCGAAACCATCGCGCGCAATTGCGGTGGCACCATGTTGTTGAGCAGGCCAAAGCACGGGCCGATATAGAAATACATCGCCGGCACCAGAATCCACAGGCAGATCTTGGCCACCGCCAGGTTGTCGGTCCAGTAGATAAAGAATGACGGCACCGTGACCACGCCCACCACCAGCGCCATCAACCACAGCACGCGTTTGGGATCGGTCATCAGGTTGGTGGCCATCAACAGGCCAGTGCCCACGGTCGCCAGGCTCCCCGCGATCAGATACATCGGCCCCAGAATCTCGCCCGCCTGCCCCGCGGTCATGTGATAGACGCGCTGCAGATACGTCGGGGTCCACCACATCAGGCCCCAGCCCCACAACGCGGTGACCGCGCTGCCCATCATCAGGTGCACGGTCGCCGGCTGCGACATGATCGTGCGCAGCGCGGCGACAATCGGCACTTTCACTTGCGCGCGTTCGATTGCGGCGCGCGCGGTCGAGGTATCGGTGCCGTCCATCGCGCCGCGGCGCGGTTCGCGGATCGTAGTGAAAATCAGGATGCCCATGACCACGCCCGGCACGCCCATCGCATAGAACGCCGCGCGCCAGCCATACGTATCGGCCACACGCCCGGCAACATCCGCACCGATCCACGCCCCCAGCGAAGCCCCCAGCGCCCAGAACGTGAGCGCAAAGGTGCGCTGGTGCGGACGGAACCAGTCGGCCAGCATCGACGTCGAGGGCGGGGTACCGCCGCTTTCGCCGATGCCCACGCCGATCCGCGCCAGAAACATCTGGGTAAAAGTGCGCGACAGGCCGGTAAACACCGTAAGCGCCGACCACAGCACCAGCGCGACCGAAATGATGTTTCGCCGGCTATAGCGATCGGCCAGCGCCGAAATCGGGATGCCCGCCGACACATAGAACACCGCCAGCGCGGTTCCGGTCAACCAGGCGAGTTCACTGTCGGTCACGTGGAGATCAAGCTTGATCGATTCCATCACCGTGCTGATCACATAGCGATCGGCAATGTTCAGCGCATAGACCAGCGACAGCACGATCAGCACATACCACTGGCGCGAGGTCATTTCGCCAATTCCCGACCCGGCAAACAGGCCCGCCGGTGCGGTTCCCGGTTCGGCTGCCTGCGTTTCTTGCGCCATCATCCACTCCCCATCGGCACGGCATCGCGTGCGCGTCTTTTTTATGACTATCGCCCCCTTGCGCCGATGACCAGATATCCGGGCCCCGTTCGCGTCGGGTTTATTCAAGAAAGGTGCGCGGCCTCCCGCAATTCGCCGGATTCGGGCGCCACTTCGTGCCAGCCCAGCCCGCGCCACAGCGACAGGCAATGTTCGGTATAGCTGCGCGGCACAAACACGTCGCATTGCGCCGTCGCGCGCACATGCACCGCACAGCGCACGTGGCACAGCGGCGTCACCGCAACCGAGCCCGGGCCAAACGCGGGATTTTCGGCATCGATCAGCCCCGATTGCATCAGCAGATCGCGCCAGCCCGCGCCGGAAAGCCGCACCCGGTTCCATGCGCCGCCCACAGCGGTGACCACACCCGTGGTGGCGGGCACCGTGGCCGGAAAACCGGCGCCATCCAGCCACCAGCGGCGCGGCGCCACGCGCAGCACCATGCCCTGCGCCATGCCCTGCGTCGGGGCCAAAGTCGGGGCCAGCGCCTGGCCTGGCCCCGGCAGCGCGATGCCCAGTTCTGCCGCCGCAGTGGCGTGATCGGTATCGTGCCACAGATCAAGCGCGACAAGGCCCGCGGCCGGGGTGACAACCATCTCAGTCACGATAGCGCGCCCCTTCGTCATCATAGAACAGCGGTGGCCCGACGCTGACCCGCACATAACTGCGCCGCGTGGGCGACCAGGCAAACAGCGTTTCACCGTACCGCGCCCGCCCGTCGACCAGCAGGCCCAGCGCGATCGAACCTTCGCCGGCCACGCGCGGGGCGGCGGTGGTGACATGGCCCAGCGGTTCGTCACCTTCGCGCACCACGAGCATGGCGCCTTCGTTGATTGCGCCGCCGGCGATGGCGGTCAGCCCGACAAGCTGGCGGCGGCCCGTCTGGTCGGCCATGGCCGGGCGGGTCAGGCCCTGCCAGCCGACAAAACCGCCCGCCTTGCGCAGCATGCCACCAAGGCCCAGATCGGCCGGCGTGGTGCGCCCGTCGGCTTCGGCACCGATCACCACATGGCCCTTTTCGACGCGCAAGTGGTCCATCGCATCCAGGCCAAAGGCGCCCCCGCCCGCCGCGCGCACAGCATCGATCAGGCTGGCGAACACCGGCGCGGCGTGATGCGCCGGCACATGCACTTCAAACGCGCGTTCGCCGCTATAGCTCGCCGCCAGAATGCGCACGGCCACACCGGCGATCATCGCATCGGCCAGCCCCATGTGCGCCGGCACCGCCGCCCCGGTCAGGTCGGCGAGGATCGCCGCAGAACGTGGCCCGGCCAGCGCCAGCCCCGCCCAATGTTCGCCCAGATCGACCACCGCCGCGCGCGGATGATCGAGCAGGATATCGGTGACATAGGACAAGTGCCGTCCCATGCGTGCCGCACCGCCCGACGAACTGGTCAGCAGCCAGCGATCATCGGCCAGCCGCCACAGCGTGCCATCATCCATCACAATGCCGTCTTCGCGCAGCATCAGCGTATAGCGGCCACGCCCCACGGCCAGCTTTTCCACCGGCGTCGCGCAGACCGCCGCCACCACGCGCAACGCATCGGGCCCGGCGATTTCGAATTTGGCGAGCGACGACACATCGACCACGCCCGCGCTGGCGCGCACCATCCGCGCCTCGCGCAGCGATGCCGTGCCGATGCTTTCACCGGCATGCGGATAGACGCGCGGACGAAACCACAGCCCGGCCGGCACCCACAGCGCGCCAAGCGCATCGTGCGCCGCGGCCAGCGGCAGGCGGCGGATCGGCCCGGCATGATCGCCGTGCATCGGCCCGGCAAAGGCACCCATGGTGACCGGGGTATAAGGCGGGCGGAACGTCGTCAGCCCCGCTTCGGGTAGGGCAACACCGCGCCCATCGGCAATCTGTGCCAGCGCGACCATGGCGCCGGTCTTGCCCTGATCGGTGCCCATGCCCAGCGTTGTATAGCGCTTCACATGCTCGACCGAGACATAGCCTTCGCGCTGCGCCAGCGACAAGTCACTGGTGGTGACGTCATTCTGAAAATCGACAAAGGCCTTGCCCGGCGCTTCGCCGCGCCACACCGGGCCGGGCTGCGGCGCGGTGGCGGCACCCAGCGGATCGGCAATCACCGCCTGCGGCAGGATCGCGGAAAGATCGTGCACGCCGGCGGCGGCGCCTGCCGTGCGGTTGGCCTGGCGCCCGGCCCCAGGCAGGAAAGCGCCCCTGTCGGCATGATAATCAAGCGCGCCGCCGGCCTGCCGGTGAAGATGGAGCACGGGGCTCGCCCCGCCCGACATGGCCAGGCAATCGCAAGCGAAACGCTGGCGCGTTCCTGCCACCAGCGCCTCTACCCCGGAAACCTGCATGCCCTTGCGCAGCGCGCGCAAGGGCCGGGCATCGGTGTGCACCGCAAAACGGTTGCGCGCGGCATCGATGATTGCCCCCTGCGGGGCGGTGCGGCTGTCGAGAATGGCCACGATTTGCGCGCCGATCCCGGCCAGCGCAAAGGCGGTGCGATAGGCATCATCGTGGCTGGTGGCGATGACCACGCGCTGCCCGGCGGCAACGCCATGGCGCAGCGCCAGTGTGCGCACCGCACCCGCCAGCATCACCCCGGGCAGATCGTTGTCAACAAACACCAGCGGCCGTTCGATCGTGCCGGTGGCCAGGATCACTTCGCCGCAGCGCAGTTTCCACAGCACCTGGGCGATATCTGCACCGGGCTGGCCCGGTTCGGTGCGCCGCTCCACCGCGGTAACGAAATTGTCGTCCCAATAGCCGGTGGCGGTGGTGCGCGTCAGCACCCGGCCCCCGGCAGCGCGCACCCGCGCCGCCGTTGCCTGGGCCCAGGCCATGCCCGGCTGGCCATCGATGGTCACTGTTTCGCGCGCCAGGCTGCCGCCCGGCACGGCATCCTGTTCGATCAGGATCACCCGGCGCCCGGCCTCGGCCGCTTCGGCCGCGGCCTGCAGACCGGCGGGGCCTGCGCCCACCACCAGCACATCGCAAAACGCGCTGCGGTGGGCATAGGCATCGGGATCGGCCACGGTGGGTGGCAGGCCAAGGCCCGCGGCCCGGCGGATCACGCTTTCATACAGCATCCAGCGCGCGGGCGAGCCAAAGAACGTCTTGTAGTAAAACCCCGCCGGGATCAGCGGCGCGGCCAGCGAATTGATCGCGCCCACATCCCAGCGCAACGACGGCCAGGCATTCTGGCTGCGCGCGACCAGCCCGTCATAGACGAACACGTCGCTGGCGCGCACATTGGGTTCGGCATGGGCGCCCTCGCCCACGGTGACCAGCGCCGAAGGTTCTTCCACCCCGGTCGCCAGAATCCCGCGCGGGCGGTGATATTTGAAACTGCGCGCGACCAGGCCAACGCCATTGGCAACCAGCGCCGCGGCGAGCGTGTCGCCCGTCTGCGCCTGCATCCGCCTGCCATCAAACACGAAACCGATGGTTTGGGCGGCAATTCCCGATCCGCTGCGTCCCGTGGCGGCCATCACAGCGCCTCCACATCGCGAAAGGCATGGGTCACACGGTCCCGCGTCAGCCGCAGCCACTGGCCGCAGCCTTGCACATGGACCCAGATTTCGTGATCTTCACCGCGCAGATTGGCGCGGGCATAGAGCGCCGCCATCGCAACCCCGGGCGCGTCATCCAGCCGGACGAGGCTGTCGACGCTTCGTTCGTAGGCGAATTCTTCCTGGTTGCGGGGGCCGCAATGCGGGCACGGGATCAACAGCATGGTCTATGCGCCCTATCGGTGCTGCGGCATGGGGCCGGCGCCCGCTTCATCGACAGTCCGGCCGCTGGCAAAGCGATCGAGCCCGAACGGCGCGGCAATCGGATGGTTTTCGCCGGTGGCGAGCAGATGGGCATAGAGCCAGCCCGATCCGGGCGTTGCCTTGAACCCGCCATAGCACCAGCCGCCGTTGAGATAGAGCCCGGCCAGCGGCATTTCGCCGATGATCGGCGCGCCGTCAAAGCTCATGTCGGTCACCCCCGCCCAGCTGCGCACCATGCGCAGCCGCGACAGCGCGGGCGCCAGCGCGATGCATTGCGCGATCGATTCCTCCAGCCGGATCGGCGCGCCGCGCTGGGCATAGCTGGGGAACATGTCGGGATCGCCCCCGCCGACAATCCCGCCCTTGTCGCTTTGCGAAAAATAGCAGTGCAGCGATTGCGACATGACCACGGTATCGATCATCGGTTTGACCGGCTCGGTCACCCAGGCCTGCAACGTGTGGCTTTCGATCGGCAGCTTCAGCCCGGCAAGGCCTGCGACATGGCCGCTGTTGCCGGCAACGCAGATCGCGGTGCGCCCGCCGGAAATATCCCCGCGCGTGGTGGTGACCCCGGTCACGCGGTCGCCATCGCGCAAAAACCCGGTCACTTCGCAATTTTCGATGATGTCGACGCCCAGATTGTCGGCGGCGCGGGCAAAGCCCCAGGCCACTGCATCGTGCCGCGCGGTGCCGCCGCGCCGCTGGATCAGCCCGCCTTCGATCGGCCAGCGCGCATCGCGGCGCATATCGAGCAGCGGCACCAGTTTGGCCACGGCATCGGGCGTCATCAATTCGGCATCGATGTTCATCGCGATCAGCGCGTCGCCGCGTTCGGCCAGCTTTACCATGTCGGCATCGCTGTGCCCCAGGAACAGCGCGCCGCGCGGCGAAAACATCACGTTGTAATTCAGTTCGTCCGACAGCCCGTGCCACAGCCGCAGCGAATGATCGAGCATGCGCTGCAATTGCGGCTGGCGATAGTTGGAGCGCACGATGGTGGTGTTGCGCCCGGTGTTGCCCCCGCCGATATAGCCCTTTTCCAGCACCGCAACGCGCCGCACGCCGTGTACCTGCGCCAGGTAATAGGCGGTGGCGAGGCCATGCCCGCCGCCGCCGATGATGATCACGTCATAGGGCCCGCCCGGCTCTGCCGCGCGCCAGGCCCGGCCCCAGTGGCGGTGCCCGCCCAGCGCCCCGCGCAGCAGCGCCAGCGCCGAATAGCGCCCGGCCGCAAACGACGTTTTGGCCATGTCAGGCGCCTGTCAACGGCAGCCAGCCGCGCTGTTCACGCCAATCGGGCTCCAGCCCGGCAAAGCGCGCCAGCGTCAGCTTGGCAATGTCGGTAAAGCTGCACGCGCCATCGACCACCAGATCGCGCACCGCATGGCCCGTGGCCGGCGACAGGCCAAAACCCACGCCCGACATCGTGGCGATCACCACATTGTCGATCCGGTCGAGAATCGGCCGGCCATCGGGGGTGTTTTCGACAATCCCGGCCCACGACCGGATCACGTTGAGATGGCTCGCGCGCGGAAACAGTTCGGCCACGCGCCGCGCCAGCGATCGCGACAGCGGGGTGGTCGGCCGGGCACGCGGGCCTTGCGCCGCGGTGTCGATCCATTCGTGCGGGCCGCCGCCAAACGCCAGATTGCCGCGCATGGTCTGCCGGCCATAAAGCCCGTTGCCATCCACCCCGCCCAGCGCCATCAGCGGCGCCGGCTCGGTCACGATCATTTCGGCGCGGCCAGCCATCAGCGGCACGTCGATCCCGATCGGCGCGAGCAGCCCGGCGATCTGCGGCCCGGCAGCCACGACCAGCGCGCCGCACGAAAAATGGCCCTGCGGCGTGGTTACGCCAGTGACTTTGCCGCCCTCGGTGGTGATTTCGGTGACCGGGCAATGCTGGATCACCCGCCCGCCCTGGTCCTTCAGCGCCCAGGCAAAGGCCTGCACCGTGCGCTGCGGATTGGCATGCCCGCCAAAGCGGAAATGGATGCCGCCCAGGCAATTGTCACCGGCAATCGGCACCATTTCGCGCGCGGTCTGCCCATCAATGCGATCGACCGGCCAGCCCATTTCGTCGCAATTGTCTGCCACGAAGTGATAATGATCGAGATCGTGCTCGTTGGTGGCGATGATCACGCGTTCGCGCTGGTGTTCGGTGGGATAGCCCAGCAGATCGTCCATCATCGGCCACAACCGCTGTTCTTCGGCAAACAGCGGGCTTTGATAATGGCTGGCCCCGCCGCCGTTGCGGCTGGAGGCCTCGGCCCCGACCACGCCTTTGTCGAGCACCAGCACGCTCAGCCCGTCGCGCGCCAGCCACCAGGCCGACGACAGCCCGGTTACGCCTGCACCGATGACGATCACATCATAATGTACGTTCACAGATGCATGCTCCCGGCCAGCGTCGCCAGCTTGCGCGTTTCCGCCTCGGTCCCGATATCGGGATAGGGAATCCATTGCGTCGGAATGCCGAACCACACGTCCCACCCGGCAGACATCGCCTCGGTTTCCTGCCAGTCGGCCATGACACCCAGCGGCACCGGGCGCACCGGCACGCGCCAATTGCCGCGTGGCGCCGATTTGGGCGGCAGATTGGCCGACATCGCCAGCAACAGCGAAACCTGTTCGCGGCAGCGACGCCCCTGGCACAGCCCCATGCCCGCGCGCGTCAGGCGCTTGACCTGTTCGGCATCGGGCGGGCCGTCTTCGAGCAGGGTATCGATCGAGCGCGCGCCCATCTTGTCGGGCCGGGGCAAATAGCGCGGCGGTTGCACGCCGACCAGATCGGCGCGGCTGACGTCTTCGCATTGGCAGACCATCGTCGTGTCGGGGCTGGTCGCCACCAGCGCGCGCAGCCATTCGGCGCGATAGGCCATCCGGTCAAACGCCGCCGGCACGTCGGGCAGCTCCGCAGTGTGGCCAAGCGCCTGCGCCATCACGGCGCGCGCCTGCGCCTCGGCCAGCGCGCGCGGGCCCATCAGGCCGGTGGCCGCACCGGCCATCCACACCCCCGGCAGCACTTCGCCCGCACCGCCCGGGATCACCGCACCACCGCGCAACGGCTCGGTCACCACCGCAGCGCCCGCCACTTCGGCCAGTTCGATCGCCGCCACGGCATCAATCGCCAGGATCACCGTGTCGCAGACCAGCGTCTGTTCGGCGCCATCGGGCCCGGCGATGATCACCCGCTCCACGCCGTCAATCCCGCCTTCGGCACGGATCAGGCGATGCCCGGTGAGCACCGGCGCATCGGGCATGGTGCCCTGGCCCTGCACTGCATCGCGCACTTCGATCATCGCGGCCACGTCTATGCCCCGTCCGGCGGCAATGCGCGCGGTTTCCAGCGCCAGATCGCCCGAACCCAGGATCACCACGCGGCGCCCGGCAAAGGCATCATAGCGCGTAACCAGCGCATCGAACGCCAGCGCGCCCATCACGCCGGGCTGGTCCCACCCGGCAAAGGCCAGCGCACAATCACGCGCGCCGGTGGCCAAAATCAGCCGATCAAACCCGACAGTCCACGATTTCTGCCCGTCGGCCAGCCCCAGCATCGCGCGCGGCAGCACGCCGCAGGCCTCACGGTTGCGCCACAGGCCCCAGGCCATCGTGCCCAGCCGCACATCCACGCCCGCTTCGAAGCATTCGGCAATCAGCGGCTCGTTTTCCACCAGCGTTTCCAGCAGGCGTTCGGGCGCCTGCAACGCCGCCGTGGCGCGGCCGCCAAACCACAGCGGCACATCGCTTCCGGCGAGCGCCGGCGGCACCGGGTGTTCGTCGATCAGCAGCACCTGGCGCCCGGCACGCGCGGCTTCGAGCGCGGCGGCAAGGCCGGCAGGGCCGGCGCCAACCACCACGATATCGTGCATTTCATCAGGAGCGGGAATTTTGCCATCGATGGCGTAACGGTCATGAATGCGGTCGGTCATACCTGCTCCAGCGCCTGGGCAAAGTCGGCGATCAGGTCGTCGGGGTGTTCAATCCCGACCGACAGACGGATCGTTCCTTCGGTAATGCCGCCGGCGGCGCGGTCGGCGGCGGGCACGTTGTAATGCGTTGTCGTGGCCGAATGGCAGGCCAGCGTTTCCGATCCACCCAGGCTGACGGCCTGCTTCACCAGGCGCAAGCCATCCAGCAGCCGGAACGCTTCGGCCTGGCCGCCGTGAAGGTGCAGCGAGAACGTGGAGCCATGGCCCTTGCACTGGCGCGCAACGACCGCGGCCTGCGGGCTGCCTTCGGGCAGGAAGCCGAGATAGGTGATGCCCGCGACCTTGGGATGATCACGCAAAAAGGTTGCCACAAGCTGCGCGTTCGACATCGCGCGTTCGGATCGCACTGCCACGCTTTCCAGGCTGCGCAGCACCAGCCAGCAGGTGAACGGATCGCAATGCGTACCCAGCACCGTGCGCAATTGCAGCAGCGGCTCGATCAGATCGGCCCGGCCCGAGATCCCGCCCGCCAGCAGATCGCTGTGCCCGCCGCAATATTTGGTGAGCGACGTCATGTTGAGATCGACGCCCAGTTCGATCGGCCGCTGGGCAAAAGGCGCCAGAAACGTGTTGTCGCAGACCACCAGCGGGCGGCGGCCGGTCTTTGCCCCCACTTCATCGGCAATCGCCACCACCAGCGCGATATCGGTGATCGCCGCGGTGGGGTTGGCCGGGGTTTCGATCACGATCAGCGCCAGCGGGCCTTGCGACAGCGCCAGTTCGGCCTGCGCGCGGATATGATCGCCATCGCAGCCATCCAGGATCGGCACGGCCGTTGCGCCAAAGCGCGGCATGAGCTGGTTATAGAGCCCGTCGGTGCCACCATAGATCGGGCGGCTGTGCAGCACGCTGTCACCCGGGCGCACGTGTTCGATGGCAATCGCGCTGTGCGCCGCCATGCCGGATGAAAACGCCGCCGCGCGTTCGGCGCCGTCGACTGCCGCCAGCCGCGTTTCCAGCATGGCCAGATTAGGATGCGACAGCCGCGAATAGATATAGGCCGGCTGCCCCGCCATCGGGCCGGTGCCGCGAAAATAGGCCTCGTGAATGTCGCGCGCCTGCGCGGCGCTTTCATAGACGAATGTCGAAGTCAGATAGACCGGCGGTTTGGCCGCACCACTCGCCGTGGCCGGGTCATAGCCGCTGGTGATGGCCAGCGTTTCGGGGCGAAACGACGCGCCCTGATCATGCGGCATGCAGCACGCCCCCGGTCTTTACGCCCAGCTTTTCGTCGCAATAGGCCATCGCCTTTGCACAATACCAGTCGACAAAGCGCATCACCAGCGCTTCGGCTTCGGGCGAATAGGGCCCGGGGATATAGCCCGGGCTGTCCACGCCATCCTGGTTGTTTTCGGCCAGTTCCTTGTCCTGCAGATTGGTGGTGTGCCACGGTTCGGCAATCGCTTCGGGATCATAGTCCACGCCGGCAATGGCATCCTTGTGCACCAGCCACTTGGCCGTCACCAGCGTTTCGCGCGCGTTGATCGGCATCGCGCTGAAGAAAAACACCTGGTCGGCCGTGGCATGGGCAAAGCTGTGCGGTTCCAGCGCCCAGCGCATCGATCCGATATCGCCATCGCCGGTTTCGCACATCAGCTTTTTCACCGCGTGCTTGCCATCCATGGTCATCGACACCATGCCGGGGTTGAGCGGAAAGCGGATCGCCTGCCACCAATCTTCGCCCACGCCTTCGCTCGGCAGGCCGATTTCGGCCATGCGCCGTTCAAACCGTTCGGCAAAATCGGCCCCGCCATAATCGAAATAGGCGCTGAACCCGGCCGGGAACGTGCGCGCGAGTTCGGGGTGCGAGGCCTGACAGTGATAGCATTCGCGCCCGTTTTCCAGCACCAGTTTCCAGTTGGCGTGTTCGACCAGCGTTTCCACGCGCGCCACTTTGGCGTTTTCCAGATTGTGCGGCGCGATCAACGGCTCGAATTCGGCGCGGAACCGGTCGAACGACGGCGGATTGTCCGACAGGCAGATATAGATCACCCCGGACATGACCTCGGTCCGCACCGGATTGAGGCCATGATCGCTGTTGTCGAAATCATCGGGCATGCGGCCCGCGCTCAACAACGATCCGTCGAGGTTGTAAGTCCACTTGTGATACGGGCAGACGATGCGCGGGCTTTTGCCCAGGCCTTCCTTGCACAGCACCGCACCGCGGTGGCGGCACGAATTGTGAAAGCCGCGGATCTGGCCATCGCGCCCGCGCACGATCAGCACCGGCCAGGGCCCGATCTTGATCGACGTGTAATTGCCGGGCTCAGGGATTTCGCAGGAAAAACCGGCCATCAGCCACGACCGTTCATAGACTGCGTGAAGATCGAAATCGACCATCGCCGGATCGTTGTAAAGCGCCTGCGGCAGGCTGTGGCCCGGCTGGCGGCTGGCAATGGCATCCCTGATCTGACCGAGATCCACCTGACATATCCCCTTTTCATGGCGGCCGGAGGCAGCCGCCCAAGACATCGCGCGCGCACCCCGCAGCGGGGTGGCCGGCGCCACGCCGTCAACAAAGGTTTGATGACACGCCCATGCTGGCCAGCGCGAATCCCATTATGTCATGGCCACATTCGATTTTTTGCGTGGGGATTGATCATCGAGACACGCGATTTCGCGGATGGACAGTGATATTGATGCAGAACAATGACACTGGCGGGGCGCGCGATGGGCGCGAACCTGCACCACGGTGGCGCAACGCATCGAAAGGCCGGACAATCGCGACCAACCCCCTGATCAATCGTCGCTGGCTGCCGCTGAACGCCTTGCGCGCGTTCGAGGCGGTGGGCCGGCATCTCAGCTTCACGGCCGGGGCGCAGGCGCTGACCGTGTCGCAATCGGCGATGAGCCGCCATGTCAGCAGTCTGGAAGACCTGCTGGGCAAACCGCTGTTCGAACGATCGGCCAGCGGATTGCGGCTGACACCGGCGGGCGAAGTGCTGTTGCCGGTGGTGGCAAAGTGCCTCGACCGGCTGGAGGAAACGCTCAACACGGTGCGCAACCGTGACAGCGAAAGCCGGCCGCTGCGGCTGCACATTCCGCCCTCGCTGCTTTATCAGACGGCGCTGCCGCTGCTCCACGGGTTTCGCCAGCAGCATCCCGAAGTGCGCATCGATGTCACCACGTCAAACGTCACCGGCAGTCCGCAGGGCAAAGTCGATATGGCAATCGTGTTTGACCGGCCCAATGTCGATGATCGCATCACCGATCTGCTGTGGATGGTGCGCGTCGCCCCGCTCTGTTCGCCCGCGACCTGGGCGGCGCATGTTGAACGCAGCAAGGGCGGCGCCTCGCTCGAAGCGTTCCTGAAAGATACCGAGCTGCTGCACGTAAAGCTCGACAACGAACCGCGCGGGCTCTTGTGGAGCACGTATGCCGATCAGCAGCGGCTCAATCTCGATACCGGCAGCGGGCTGGCATTCGACACCGCGTTTTCGGCGGTGCGCTATGCCATGTCGGCCACCGGCGTGGTGCTGGCCGATATCGACATGTTTGCCGACGAAATTGCGGCGGGCAACCTGGTCATGCCGTTTTCGTGCATTTGCGCCGATGGCTATGGCTATTATCTGAAAACCCACGCCGAAGACTTGTCGGACCCGACCATTTTCCTGTTGCGCGACTGGATCATCCGCCATTTTGCGCGCGGCAATCTGGACAGCGACGAACCGATGCGGCTGGCACCGGGGGCCTGAACCGGCGCGCCTTCCATTCGGCCGCCTCAAATCAGCCCCCCAAATTCAGACCGCCAAATTCAGGCCCCCAAATTCAGGCCCGCAAATTCAGGCCGCTGATCCGGTCTTTCAGATCGGCACGCCGATGATGAACTTGACGATCACGTCGTCTTTGCTCGTGCCATAGCCTTTGCCCACCCCGGCGTTGAGGTTCCACTGGCCGATCGTGGTGTCGATCGAAACGAACGTGGCGTGGTCGGTGCGCGCCAGGCGGCCGAAATCGCGCAACGATCCGGCGCCGTTATAGCTTTCCAGGCTGATCACCGTCTTGCCCGGCAGCTTGTAGCCGATCCGCGTGGCCAGTTGCACTTGCGCCGGGCCCCTGGCCGGCCCCGACAGCGCAAAATCGACATTCACGTTGCCCCCGATGATCCAGCGATCGCTGTTCCACCCGGCGATCACTTTCACCTCGTTGTTCCAGGGGTTCTGATCGAGGTGATAGGCCACGCGGCCCACTTCGTAATTGATGCCGTAATAGAGCCCCTTTTCGGGGTGGCGCGGCAGCCATTTCACGCGCACTTTCCAGCCGTCGGCGCGCAAGTGCCCGCCGGCATCGAGCGTGGCGAGCGGCAGATAGAGCCCGAGTTCCACATCGGAATTGACCGAATAGGACCATTCCGGGGTTACGCGGATGCGGTGCACGCTTTGTTGCTGCCCCGCATAATCGGGCGTCCGGTCACCCGACAGCGTGTCGTTGACATGGACATCCAGCCCGAAATGGTGCGCCGCATTGATATCGCCGAGATAGACCTGGATTTCCTCATCCGCCGCGCGCGCGCTGGTACCGGCGCCAATCAGGGCAAAAGCGGCCGCTGCGCGCAACAGATGGCGGACATGGAACATCACAAGGCTTTCCCGCAGCCCACCGGCCCGGCCCGGTTGCTCCGCCCTCCTGCGGCAAAATTGTGCGCCGCACAAGTTTGCCGCGTGCCGCTTTGCCCCTGCGGGCGATCGAATTTGCCTCAGGCGCGTCTGGACAGGGTGCGCGACACCGCGTCTTGCCATCCGGCAACCAGTGCATCGCGCCGCGCGGCCGCCATCGCCGGATCGAACCGCGCGCCGCGCTGCCAGGTGCGCGCCAGCGCATCGAGCCCGCTCCACACCCCCACGGCAAGTCCCGCATGGAACGCCGCGCCCAAGGCCGTGGTTTCCAGGTGGTCGGGCCGTTCAACCGGCGTGTCGAGCAGATCGGCGAGGAACTGGCACAGCCAATCGTTGGCGGCCATGCCCCCGTCAACGCGCAGCGCCGCCGGCCAGACCGCACCATCGGCGGCCATTGTCGCAGCCAGATCGCGAGTCTGAAAACCCACCGCTTCGAGCGCCGCGCGCGCCAGATGCGCCTGGGTCGTGCCCAAAGTCAGGCCGAAAATTGCCCCGCGCGCATCCGGGTCCCAGTGCGGCGCGCCCAGCCCGGCAAAGGCCGGCACCATCGTGACGCCATGGGCATCATCGACGCTGGTCGCCATGTCCTGCGTCTGGCTGGCGTGGGTGATAACCCCCAGCCCGTCGCGCAGCCATTTTACCGCTGCGCCGGCGACGAAAATCGATCCTTCGAGCGCATATGTCATTTTTCCGTTCAGCCGATAGGCCGGCGTGGTCAGCAGCCCGCCGTGCGAAACCAGCGCCTTTTCGCCGGTGTTGATCAGCATGAAGCAGCCGGTGCCATACGTCGATTTGACTTCGCCCGGCTGAAAGCAGACCTGGCCAAACAGTGCGGCCTGCTGGTCACCCGCCATGCCGGCGATGGGAATCTGTGCCTCGAACAGCCCCGGCGCAGTCACCCCGAACAGGCGACTGTTGTCGTGCACTTCGGGCAGGATGGCCATCGGCACGCGCAGCGCGCGGCACAGCTCTTCATCCCATTGCTGGCGATGAATGTCGTAAATCAGCGTGCGGCCGGCGTTGGTCACATCGGTGGCGTGCACCGCGCCGCCGGTCAGGCGCCACAGCAGAAAGCTGTCGATCGTGCCAAACGCCAGCTCGCCACGTTCGGCGCGTGCGCGCGCACCGGGCACATTGTCGAGGATCCAGGCGATCTTGGTGCCCGAAAAATAGGGATCGAGCACCAGCCCGGTGCGTTCCGCCACCAGCGTGCCCAGCCCTTCGGCCTTCAGCCGGTGGCATTCTTCGGCGGTGCGGCGGTCCTGCCACACGATTGCGCGGTGGATCGCCTCGCCGCTGGCACGGTCCCAGATCACCGTGGTTTCGCGCTGGTTGGTAATGCCGATCGCGGCAATGCCCGCGGCCGAAAGGCCGGCCGTTGCAATCGCCTCGCGCGCAGTGGCCAGCGTGTCGCGCCAGATATCCTCGGGATCGTGCTCCACCCAGCCGGCAGCGGGATAATGCTGCGCGAATTCGGCCTGGGCAGTGGCCACCGGCCGCGCATGGGCATCAAACACGATGGCGCGCGTCGATGTGGTGCCCTGATCGATCGCCAGAATATGCTGCCCGCTGGTCTCGCCCATGATGTCATCCCTCTCGTATTTTCGTTTGATGTTCGTTATAGCCGCTTATCGTTCGTTTCAAATTCGAATTTGCGCAAGGTGCGCAAAAATCCTGTCGCAGCGGAGCATTCCACCATGGCCGTGCCGGAGCAAGCCCCCGAAGTTGCAAAATCCGATCAGGCCATTTTCGACCTGCTGATCGTGGGGGGCGGGATCAATGGCGCCGGGATCGCGCGCGATGCCGCCGGTCGCGGGCTTTCGGTGCTGCTGGTAGAGGCCGAGGATCTGGCGCAGCACACGTCGTCGGCATCGACCAAGCTGATCCATGGCGGGTTGCGTTACCTCGAATATGGCGAATTCCGCCTGGTGCGCGAGGCGCTGATCGAGCGTGAGCGGCTGTGGGGCATGGCGCCGCACATCATCTGGCCCTTGCGCTTTGTCCTGCCACAGCTTCATTCGCCGCGCCCGGCGTGGATGGTGCGGCTGGGCCTGTTTCTTTACGACCATCTTGGCGGCCGCAAGCGCTTGCCGGCCACCGAAAGCATCGATCTGGCGCGCGCGCCGCAGGGCGCGGGGCTCAATCCCGGGGCCCGCCGCGCGTTCGTCTATTCGGATTGCTGGGTGGAAGACAGCCGGCTGGTCGTGCTCAACGCGATGGATGCCGTATCGCGCGGCGCGGTGGTCGCCACGCGCACCCGGCTGGTTTCGGCGCAGCGCCGCGGCGCGGGCTGGGTCGCCACGATTGCCGACGCCGATGGCGCCCGCCAGGTCGAGGCGCGCGCGCTGGTCAATGCCGCCGGCCCCTGGGTGGAGGATGTGATCCAGCGCACGCGCGATCCGGCAACCGCCGGCAACCAGCGCAGCCGGGGCGTGCGGCTGATCAAGGGCAGCCATATCGTGCTGCCCCGGCTCTATCCCGGCGATCACGCGTTTCTGCTGCAAAATCCTGACCGGCGCGTGGTCTTTGCCATTCCCTATGAAGGCGAATTCACGCTGATCGGCACGACCGACGAACCCTGGACGCTGCCGCCGGGGCCGGCAACGATTTCGGATGGCGAAACCGACTATCTGCTCGATACCGTGCGCCGCTATTTCGCCACCCCGGTCACCCGCGCGGATATCCGCTGGACATATGCCGGCATCCGCCCGCTTTATGACGATCATGCGGCCAATGCCTCGGCCGTGACGCGCGACTATGTGCTCGATCTGGATGCGTCGCAGGGCGCGGCACCGATGCTCAGCGTGTTTGGCGGCAAGATCACCACGTTCCGCAAACTGGCCGAGCACGCGATGGAAAAGCTTGCCGCCCATTTCCCGATGGCCGGCCCGGCGTGGACCGCGGGCGCGGTCCTGCCCGGTGGTGATCTGCCCGGTGGTGATTTCGATGGTTTCGTTGCCGAACTGCGCGCCGAACGCCCCGCGCTGGCGCCCGCGCTGATCCGCCGTCTGGCCCGCGCCTATGGCACCAGGGCCGAACACGTGCTCGCCGGGGTGCGCACGCCCGAAGATCTGGGCCGCGATTTTGGCGGCGGGTTGACCGAGGCCGAACTGACGTATCTGGCGCACCACGAATGGGCGCGCACCGCGCAGGATGTGCTGTGGCGGCGCAGCAAGATGGGGCTGCACGTGCTGCCCCAGGCCACCGAGGCGATCGACGCCTTTCTGGCTGCGATGGGACATGCCTGATAGCGCCAGGATGGAACGCGCCGGCAGCGCGGCGCGGCGGGCGGCTATCCTCGCGGCGGTGCGGCTGGCAGGAGAGGCCAATGTGGCCGCGCTGTCGGCGCAATTTGCCGTAACCCCGCAGACGATCCGGCGCGATCTCAATCATCTGGCCGATCGCGCGCTGATCGCGCGGGTGCATGGCGGCGCGGCGCTCGGGTCGGGCATTGCCAATGCCCGCTATGAAGAACGGCGCGGCATGGCCGCCACGGCAAAGGCGCGGATCGGCGCCGCCGCGGCCACGCTCGTGCCCGAAGGCGCATCGCTGTTCATCAACATCGGCACCACCACCGAGGCGGTTGCGCGCCATCTGGTCCACCATGCCAAGCTGATGGTGGTCAGCAACAATCTGAACGTGGTCGATTGCCTGGCCGGGCGCCCGGGCATCGCGGTCATCGCGGTGGGCGGCCAGGTGCGGCCCGGCGACCGCGCGGTGATCGGCGCGCTGGCCGATCAGTTCATCGACAATTTTCGCGTCGAGCTGGCGCTGATCGGCACATCGGGGCTGAGCGAAGAGGGCGATCTGCTCGATTTCGACGCCGACGAAGTGCTGGTGGCGCGCCGCATCATCCGCCAGGCGCGCAAAGTGATCCTGGTGGCCGACAGCACGAAAATCGGCCGCGCTGCGCCAATCCGCATTGCCGGGATCGAGGCGATCCACCACCTCGTCACCGACCGCGTGACCAGCCCGGCGCTGCGTGCGCTGCTGGCCGAGCGCGGCGTCGCGCTTACCGAAACCGGCTGATCCGCGATCAGGCCGCGGCGCGCCGAATGGTCATGCGGTCGATTTCACCGGCCAGGTCTGCCACGCGCACCGGCTTGACCAGATGGCCCTGCATGCCGGCCGCGATGCAGGCATCGATATCTTCGCGATAGCCGTTGGCGGTCACCGCGATGATCGGCAGGCTGATGGCATCGTGGCCGCGCAGCCGCAACTGGCGCGCGGCGTCCAGTCCATCCATGCCCGGCATCTGGATGTCCATCAGCACGCCATCGAACGGGTGGCCTTCGGCACAGGCGGCCTCGACCCGTTCGATCACGTCTTCGCCGCAGCCGGCAACGTCCACGCTGTGGCCCAGCCGCAGCAGCATTGCGGTCATGATCATCTGGTTGGTCTGGTTGTCTTCGGCCAGCAGCAGATGCAGCCGCCCCGTCGCAGGGTCAGGCACCGGCAGCGCCGCCGGCCGGGCCGGCATGGTCGCTGCGGCGGGCAGCACCAGCGGCAGCGTCAGGATCAGCGTGGTCCCCTGATCGGGCACGCTGGATAGCGCCAGCGTTCCGCCCATCGCCTCGGTCAGGCGGCGTGAAATCGACAGGCCGAGGCCGCTGCCGCCATAGAACCCGGCAATCGTTGCATCAACTTGCACGAATTCCTCGAAAATCCGCGCCTGCTGGTCCGGGGCAATGCCGATCCCGCTGTCTTTGACCGTGATCACCAGCCGATCGCCTTCGCGCCGCGCGCCCAGCCGGACATGGCCGTGCGCGGTGAATTTCACCGCATTGCCCACCAGATTGGCCAGCACCTGGCGCAACCGCAGATTGTCCCCGACGACATGCCGGGGCGTGCCCGGGGCAATCTGCAGTTGCAGATCCAGCCCTTTGCCCATCGCACTCGCCGTCATCAGTTGCAGCGATCCGGCGAGGCATTCGTTGAGATCGAACGGGGCGTTCGACAGCTGCATCCGCCCGGAATCGACGCGCGCGATATCGAGAATATCGTTGAGCAGCTTCATCATCGTGTGGCCCGACTGGGCGATCGTTTCGACATAGCGCCGGCTGACCGGATCGAGCGTATTGCCCAGCAACAGATCGGCCAACCCGATCACGCCGTTCATCGGGGTGCGGATTTCATGGCTGAGGTTGGCGAGGAACTGGCTTTTGGCGCGAGTCGCCGCTTCGGCCCGTCTGCGCGCCTCGATCAGTTCGAATTCCAGCTTTTTGCTGCGCGTAACATCGCGCAAGGCCGAAACGATTTCCTGCGGTTTGCCGGCCTGATCGCGCAACAGCCGCGAATTGGCCTCCAGCCAGATGACATCGCTGTCGGAACTGATCAGAAATTCCCGGAACGCGATCGAAACCTGCTCCATTTCGCCGCGCGCCAGACGGCGGAACGCTTCTAGCACGCGATCGCGATCTTCGGGATGGATGCGTTCGCCCATGCGCTGGCCGATCACGTCATGGGGCGCATGGCCCAGCACTTCGCGCACCGAAGGGGTGGCAAACAAGTGCCGGCCATCGAGCCCGATGCGATAGACGATATCGCTGATGTTTTCCGTAATCACGCGCAATTCCGCCGTGCGCGCGGCCAGTTCGACCTGGGCCTGCTTGCTTGCGGTGATATCGATCACCGCGGCAATATAGCCCACCGGGCGCGTGCCGGCATCGAATTCGCCCGTTACCGAAAGCGCCAGCCAGCGCCGCAACCCGGCGCGGTCAACCATCTCCAGCTCGCGTTCATAGACCGTGCCCGGGGTGACCAGCACATCGACCAGTTCCGGCCAGACCGAAGCGCTGCTTTTGCCAAAGGCCTTGGCCCAGGTCTGCCCGAGCAAACGCTCGGACAGCGCCAGCACGATCAGTTCGCAGCGCGAATTGAGATAAGTGATCTTGCCCTTGCGCGAAAGGCGGATGATCCCGGCCGGCGACGAATCACAGACCCGGCGGAATCGCTGTTCGCTTTCCTGCAGCCGGTGCATCTGCTGCAATTCGTCGGTGATATCGCGAATGCTGCCCAGCGCCCCTTCAAACCGGCCATCCGCGCCGCGCAGCGCGCGCACGGTAATATCGACATTGCGCAATTCGGCATCGCGGCGGCGGAACTGGCGCTGCAACTGCACTTCATCCAGCCGCCCTTCGGCAAGGTGGTTGAACTGTTCGATTGTCGCGGCCAGATCGTCGGGCAGGATCAGTTCCATCGCCCAGCGCCCGATCGAATCCTCGATGCGATAACCGGTTACCTGCTCCCATGCCGGATTGAGGAACGTCCAGTGCGCGTGGGCATCGAGCCGGAACACCACTTCGTTGAGATTGCGCAGGATCTGGCTGTGCGATTCCAGCGCGCGCGCCAGATCGCGTTCCAGCCGTTCGCGCGATTTCAACGCCGCCACCACCGGCATGATCCAGCCATAAAAGCACAAATAGGTTATTTCGAGAAACATCTGGCGGACATGCGGGGCCGAATTGAGCACGTCCGACGGGCCATTGCCCATCGCCACCGCCGCCGATGCGATCAGCAGCGACAGCAGGATTGCCGCGCCCAGATCGACAATGCCCAGCCTGACGCCGATCCACACCAGCACCGGCGGCAGAAACGCCAGATAGGCGCTGCCCTGGCTGAAAAACACGATCGTTGTCGCCAGCGTGACCAGCGCATGGCCGGCGATACGGCGCCGGGTCAGCATGCGGCGCACCGGCATTGCCGCGCGGTTCAGCAGGCCAAGGCACAACGGGGCAACGAGCACGATGCCCAACGCGCCGGGCAGCACCCAGCGCGCCATGATCTCGACAATCTGGCGCGGCCCCGGGAACATCGCGACATAGCGTGCCTCATCGATCATCTGCGGCGATACCCATTGCAGCAAAAGATCGATCCCCAGGCCGACCGGCGGCGCAACCAGCAACGCCACGGTGCCCAGCGCAATGGCGGAGCGCGGCTTGGCCAGATCCAGCCAGCCGGGCGCGATCCGGCGCAGCGCGGTGGCCGCGGCAAGCGCTTCGGCCAGATGGACCAGCGCAAACAGCATTGCCCCGGCCGGACGCGCGCCCGCCAGCCGTGCCCCCATCATGTCGGCCAGCGCCATCAGGATCAGCGTGTACCACCGCCGCTGACCCGAA
The DNA here is from genome assembly GCA_903832325.1 of uncultured Sphingomonadales bacterium. Taxonomy (GTDB): domain Bacteria; phylum Pseudomonadota; class Alphaproteobacteria; order Sphingomonadales; family Sphingomonadaceae; genus Novosphingobium. The sequence continues at coordinate 100,318 of CAILBC010000045.1, forward strand.
AAGCGGTAACAGATCGCCAGCATCACGCCCGGCGCAATCCAGACGGTGTGGAGCATCAGCCATTGCGTGACCAGCCGGGTCTGGATCAGGCTGGCCAAGAAGACCGCGATGATCAGGCCCAGCCGCGGAACCAGCGTGGGATCGTGATCCGCACCCCGGTCACTGGCTGCGGCAATCAGCGGGCTTTCGGGCATCGGGCGCATCTCCGGCTCAGGCCACACGGCTGTGCGCAACGGCAGCGGCCGCATCGATATCGGCCCAGCGTTCGCGCTTGCGATAAAGCGTGGACGGGCTGAGCCCCAGCAGGCGGGCCGCACCGGGCAGACTGCCATCGGCCGCACGGATCGCGGACTCGACGGCAATGCGCTCGATCTGGTCCAGCGTCAGGCCCTGCAGCAGTTGCGCGATCATCCCGGGCCGATCGTCGGGCAGCAGGTCTTCGGGGTGCGGATCATCAGATGGCCCATCGGCAAACACATCGGCGGCGGCGGCGCGAGCATCGCGCAAAGGCAGTGTTTGCATTGCGGGGGCCGGCGCGGGCACAGACCCTGGCGCAAGGCCCCGCGCCGGCGCACCCGCCACAGCAGCGGGCAGCAGACCCGGCGGGATCATCGGCCCCTGCGACATCACCGCCGCCCGGCGCATCACGTTCTGCAATTCGCGCACATTCCCCGGCCAGGGCCATGCCGTCAGCCGTGCAATCTGGTCGGGGCCCAGCGGATCAAACCGTTGGCCCTCTTCGTTGGCAAAGCGCGCGAGAAAGGCATCGGCCAGTTCGGCAATATCCGGGCCGCGTTCGCGCAACGGCGGCATGTGCAGCGGCACCACCGCGAGCCGGTAATAGAGATCTTCGCGGAACCGGCCTTCGCGCACTTCGCGTTCGGGTTCGCGGTTGGTTGCGCAGATGATCCGCACATCGACTGCCTGAACCCGCGGCGATCCCACCGGCTGGATCGTGCCGGTTTGCAGAAACCGCAACAGCTTGACCTGCAACGGCAACGGCATTTCGCAGATTTCATCGAGAAACAGCGTGCCCTTGTGCGCGGCCTGCGCCGCGCCGATGCGATCGTTGACCGCCCCGGTGAACGAGCCTTTGACGTGGCCGAAAATTTCGGATTCCAGCAGATTTTCCGGAATCGCCCCGCAATTGAGCGCAACGAATGCGGCATCGCGGCGTCCGCTTTCGCGATGCAGGGCCTCGGCGCAGACTTCCTTGCCGGTGCCGCTTTCTCCGGTGATGAACACGGTGGCGCGGCTGGGGGCGATACAGGCGATCTGGCGATAGACTTGGCGCATCTGCGCAGACGAGCCGACAAAGCTGCCCACAGGCGCGGCCGCCGCCGGATCGGCCGCAACCGGCGCGCGCGCGCCCTGGCTGGGGCGTCCGGTTTCGACTGCGCTGGTAACCACCCGGACCAGCCGCGACCCCGACAGCGGCTTTACCAGAAAATCGAACGCGCCCAGCCGCATGGCATCGATCGCGCAAGCCAGCGAGCCATTGGCCGTGGCCACGATCACCGGCAGGCTGGCCACCAGCCAGCTGTGACTGCGCAACAAGTCCAGCCCGTCGCCATCGGGCAGTTGCAGGTCGAGCAACATGGCGTCAAAACGGTCCCCGCCCCCGCCCCCGCCTGAGCCTCTGCCCCCGCCCGAGCCTCTGCCCGCGCCCGTATCTCCGCCATTCCCTGCACCAAGCGCCTCCAGCGCGGCAGCGCCCGAGGCAACGGTCGTTACGGAAAATTCGGCGCGTTCCAGGTGCGCAGCATAAGTCAGCGCCAGGCTGGGCATTTCTTCGACCACCAGAACGCGGCGCACCGCCGGGTTTTTGCCAGCGTCGCGTGGCAGGTCCGGCTGCGACACCGGTTTCCTGGCCGGTTGCTGGATCACCCCTGTCTGTTCCTTCTCCCGCGATCGCGGGCCCGATGGCGAAATATCCGTGACTTTCTGGCGGCTTGCCCACCCCGCGCAACCGCGTGGGCGCATCGTATGAGCCGATGCAGAAAGTGGTCGATCCGCGCTATGTTCAGGCCTGCGCCCTGCCCCCGGCCCCGGGCGCAATCGATGGTCTGGACCAGCGCGCCGGCGACAGTTTTGTCGAGGCTGCCGATGTCCTGGGGGCCGGTGACCGGCTTCACCTGCTGGTCAGTGGCGACAAGGACGTGCTGACCCACGATTATGTCATCGGCGCCAATGGCCGGCTGACTATCCCCGGCACGCTGTCGCTGCCGGCCCAGGGACGGACCCGCGAAAGCGTCGAGGCCGATCTGCGCCGCCAGTTGATCACGGCCGGCCTGGTGCGCGATATCGCCGGCAATGTGCGCCTGTCGATCGTCGAAACCGCCGCGGTGCAGGTTTCGGTTGAAGGCGCGGTGTTTCAGCCGGGGATCGTGATGGTGGGCGAACGCGCCAACGAAACGCACAATACCACCGTGGTCAACGCCGCCGCCGGCGATTTCAACAATGCCCGCACATTGGCCACGGCGCTGCAGGATGCGGGCGGCATTCGCCCCGATGCGGCGCTGGCCTCGGTCTATCTGCTGCGCGGCAAGACATATTCGCGGATCGATCTGCGCCCGGCGCTGGGCGATGCGGCCGGGGGATCGGGCATTCCGGTCAATCCGCAGCTTGCCCGCGGGGATCGCATTTTTGTGCCATCGCTCGGCTGTTTCCAGTCCGAACTGATGCGCCCCAGCCCGGTCACTTCGCCGGGCGTGCGCGTGTTCATGTCGAACCTTTCGCGCCCGGCGAGCAGCAACGGTGCGTCCGCGATCGGCAAGGACAGCACCAGCCTGCCTTATGGCACGCGCCTGTTGCAGGGGCTGGTCGCGGCAAACTGCGTCGGCGGGTCAAACCTCAATGCCCAGCGCAGCGCGGTGCTGATGTCGCGCAATCCGATCAATGGCCGTTCGGTGGTCATCGCGCGGCAGATCGAAACGCTGGTGCGCGATTCCGACCGCGACGACAACGATCCCTATCTGCTGCCCGGAGATGCCATCGCCTGTTATGACAGCAAGGCGATGACGCTGGTTGACGCGATGTCGGTGATCGGCAGCGCGCTGACCCCGGTGGCGCTTTACAAGACGCTGCATCCATGACCGCGAATATCCCGATCGGCGCACCGGATGCCCATGATGCCGCAGAACCGGCGGCACCGCCCCGGCTGCTGGTGCGGCTGGGCCGGCTGGCACGGCAGGGTCTGCCGGCAATCGGCCGCTATCGCCGCTATACGATGATTCTCGCCCCCGCGGTTGGCGGGATCTGGGTGCTGACTGCGGCCTATCTGGTGGTCACGCCCAAATCCTATACCAGCCAGTTCAGCCTGATTCTGCCGGGTTCGGGCGTGGGCAGCTCGATCAATGTCGAAACGATCGGCCAGGCCCAGGTTTCGAGCAATTCGGCCTTTTCCAGCGCAACGCTCAGCCCGACCGAAAACTACAAGCAGTTGTTGAACGCCGACGTTACGCTGCGCGCTGCGGCGCGGCTGGCGCACGAAAACGAAGACCGCTTTCCCGCACCGACGATCAAGCTGGTCGACCAGACTTCGCTGATCAACCTGACGATCACCGGGCGCACCGCTGCACAGGCGCAGACCCGTGCCAAGGCGCTGATCGCGGCGTTTCTTGCCGAACTCAACGATTTGCGTCTGGACGAAGCGACCAAGCATCAGGAAACCGACATCCTCCACCTCAATGATCTGAAGGAAAAAGTCAGCGCTTCGCAACGCCGCCTGATCGATTTTCAGGCCAGCCACGGCCTGGCAACGCTGGACCAGTTCAACGCCCGCATCAACGCCGCCGATACGCTGCGCGCCAAAGAGCGCGAGCTGCGCATCACGATGCACGAAGAAAGCGGCAAGGCGGGGCAATTGGCGGGGACATTGGGCAGCGTGCCGCAAAGCGCCAATATCGTGCTGCGGTTGCGCGGCGACCCGGTCTTTGCCGAACTGGCGCAGCGCTATGCCGTGGCCAATGCCGATGCCGAACAAAAGGCCGGCACGCTGGGCCCGCAACACGGCACCCTGGCGCAGGCCAATGCCGAACGGCAGGAACTGCTGTCTGCGCTGATCCACCGCGGGCAGGACATCACCGGGCTTTCCGCCGCACAATTGATGCGCCATGCCGATCTGCAAGTCGGCGAAGGACGATCGGCGCTGATGCAGGCGATGAGCGTGGACGATGCCAACGCCGCCGGCACGCGCGAGGCGCTGCGCGAAGTGCACCGCGATCTGCTCGATGCCCAGGCCAAGACCCCGGACCTGATCCGCCAGGCTCAGGCCCTGGCCGACCTGCAACGCGAAGAACGCGTGACCGAAGCGGTGTTTTCCTCGGCACTGGCGCACCTTGATACGGCCAAGCAGGATCCCTTTGCCTCTTATCCGCTGGTCCAGGTGCTCGCCGCGCCGTCGCTGCCGACGAAGCCTTCAAGCCCGTCGAAAGTGATCGGGATTGCCGGCGCACTGGGCGCGACGCTGATCGTCCTGTTTGCCTTCGGGCTGCTATGGCTGCGCCAACCCATTCTGGACCGCGTGCTCAAAAAGGCATGATCGGCGCGCAATCGGTGCGGCTTGTCCTGCCGTTGGCGCAGTTGATCCATCCACGCAACGCACAGGACGCCCTTCCCGATGACCAACCCGCCCCCGCTGATCGATCCGGAGCTGACTGCGGACCAGATCGGGTTTCTGCCCGCCGACCTGGTCGATCGCATCTGCGCGGCGTTTGCGCAGGACCTGGCGCAATCCGGCGAGGCGCTGCTGAACGCGGCGGCATCGGGCGATAGCGACGCAGTGCTGCGCGCACGCCATTCGCTGAAAGGCCTTTGCGGCAATTTCGGCGCGGAAAGGGTGGTGGCGCTGGCCGAAGGACCGCTGATCGGCGCAGATGATCGCGCCGCGTTTGCCCGGGCCATGGCAGATACCACGGCCGCGCTTGCCGCAACGCTGTCGCAGCCGGAATGACAAAGTGCGCGGGCAAGCAAGGCTGGCCCGCGCACAACGCGACCGACGAGGATTGGGGGCGGGAACTTGGAAGCGTCGGCGCGGATCAGTAGGCCCCGCGAGCGCTCAGCACGGCCGGAACGGTGCGCGGGACCAGCATCAGATCCTGCACCAGCGACCGCGAGTTCAGATAGGCAACATCAAGTTCGACCTGCTGTTCGAACGGGATGTCGGCGCGGCCGCTGACCTGCCAGGTGCAAGTCAGGCCGGGGCGGCCACCCAGACGGGCGCGCTGCGCCGGGCCATAAGCCAGGACTTCCTGGGGCAGCGCCGGGCGCGGGCCGACCACCGACATGTCACCGGCCGCAATGTTGATCAGCTGGGGCAGTTCGTCCAGCGACAGGCGACGCAGCACCGCACCGACGCGGGTGACGCGCGGGTCGCGCTTCATCTTGAAATTGCCATCGCGTTCGGACAGCGCAGCGATCGCGGCCAGGCGGGCTTCGGCATCGATCACCATCGAACGGAATTTCCACATGCGGAACGGTTTGCCATTGGCGCCGATCCGGGTCTGGCGAAAGAACACCGGGCCACCGTCTTCCAGCTTGATCGCAAGCGCAACGGCGCCAAACAGCAGCGAAAAGACCACCAGCGCAAAAGTCGCGGCCACGCGGTCGATGCCGTGCTTCATCGTCAGCGACAGGCGCGGGCCGATACTGCGCTGGTCCCAGCCGTTGACCATCGATCGGGCGATGAACATCGGGTTGCCCAGCACATAGCGCACGAACAGGCGGCGGGGTTCCTGCGCCAGGCGCCACATCCATTCGCAACCGACGGCGCGAAACACCTGCGGCGCGCGGGGGATCGAACCCGAATAGTAATCGAACAGACCGCCCACGCCCATGGCAACCCGCGCCGTCAGACGATCGCGGACCCGGTCGATCCACTTTTCCTGCAGCGGCACGCCCATGCCGACCAGCACGATGCCGGCGCCCGAGGCGTTGATTTCGGCGATCATCGCGTCTTCGCGGGCGCGGTCCCAATACCCGTCGCGGGTGCCGGCAATGACCAGGCCGGGAAAGCGGGCAACCATTGTCGCGGCCGCGGCGGCGGCGATGCCCGGCTTGCCGCCAAGCAGATAGATCGATGCGCCCTGGGCAGCGGCTTTGCGGCACAGTTCGGGGAACAAGTCGGTGCCGTTCAGATTGTCGCCCAGCGTTTCACCGGCCAGCTTTGCGGCCAGCGACAGGCCGCTGCCATCGGGCAGCAGGAAATCGGCGCGACGCAGCGCGGCGGCATAGCCCGCATCGGCGCCCAGCATGTTGACGCAGTGGGCGTTGATGAACTGGATGGTGCTGCGTTCGCGGCGGCCGACCATCGCGACGATGTCGTGCGCCACTTCGCTGCGCTGACCGGCGATCAGGTCAAGCCCGAACAGGCGGGTGCGGCGCATGTCGCGCAGCCGGGGCGCGTTGTCGATCGGAGCCTGAACAGCGCGATCAAAATACTGATCATCAAGTCCAAGGGTCTGGACGGAAGAGAAACGCTTGAGCATCGGACAACTCCTGCAATCGGTTGCCAAACCAAGTGCAGGTGCCGTGCCAAATTGAATTATTACGCGTTTTCAGTTCTTTGAAGTTTTCCGTGCTGAAACATTCGCAAATTGCGCCGGTGCAGAATGCAAACCCGTTGCAAAATGCAAAGGGCGCCCGAAGGCGCCCTTGCCGGTCATTGCAAAATGCAAAGGAGCCGATTCAGCCCGTTGGGTCAGGCAGCAATTGAATCGGCCATGGGTGCTGCCGGGCGCTCATGCTCCGGGCGGTCGCGCATCGCGGCCACAATGTCGGGCTCATTGATCGGCATGTCGAGATGCCAGCCGCGCGCGAGTGCCTCGCAGTGCCAGGCCGGGTCCAACGCGTTGGGAAACAGCAACGTCTGCGCCGATCCGGTGGCCAGCACCGGTTCGGCAGGCGCGGCGCCGCCGTGCACGAGATCGGCCAGCAATCCGGCAAAATCCATCCCGACTTGCACGCCCAGATTGAGAATGGCCACCGGGCGGGGGTTGCATTCGATCAGCAGCGCGGGTCGGCCATCGTCGGGCAGCATGTAATCAAACGAGACAAGGCCGTGCAGGCCCATCGCGGCAATCATTTTCTCCGCGCTGTCGACCATGACCTGATCATGGCACACCTGGACGGCGATGCTGGGCCCATTGGAATTGATCGGCGCCAGTTTTTCGGCACAGACGCCGGCCACCATCTTGCCATGCCATGCAAGCGCGCAAATCATCGCGGCCTGCCCCGCGATACCGGATTGCAAATCAATATCGGTCTGGACCGGCCACCAGTCATGGTCGAGCACGCGGCGGACGACCCCCCGGGCAAAGCCAAAACTGCGGCGGGTCGCGGCGAAAGCAGCCCGCAATGCGGCGGCATCGTTGCACCGCGTTACGCCGCGCCCTGCCCAACTGAACGATTCTTTCAGATAGACCGGATAGCCGATCTGTTCTGCCGCCATGACAGCCATCGCGGCGCTGTGCACCGTTACGCTTTCCGGCACAGGTACACCGACCGAACGGGCAACCGCGAGCGTCTGCGATTTCAGCAAGCTGGCTGCATAAAACGCCGGATCACCAAGCGACGCGGCGATGGCCGGCGGGATCGGCACCCCGCCGATGCGGCCGCTTTTCCGGTTGGCGAGCGCCTGAATGATCATCACCGACTGCTCGCAGCCCGGCACGACCAGCTTTGCGCCCGACGCGGCAACCGCCTCGCACAAAGCGCGGCCCAGCGGCGCGAGTGCGCGTCCGGTGGGCATGATATCGCGGCGGACGAGATATCGGCTGGCGGCAAGCAGGTTGCCCTCCGGGCACAGCGCACCCACACGCAACCCGGCAGCAGCAAACGGTTCGGCCAGCCCCTGGTCAATCGTGCTGCCAAAGCTGCTGACCGCGCCGATCTGGCTGATCCAGACCCGCCGTGCCGCGCACTGGCAGCGCGATCCTTCGGCAGGCACGCTGCCGCTGGGTGAAGTCATGCGCTATGCCGGGTCGGTGCTGCTGGCCGACGGCCTGACCGCGGTGCGCACCCAGGGGGACAACCTGATCATTGCCGCAGCGCTCGGCACGACGGCGCTGGGCACGTATTTCTTTGCCTTCAACGCCGGCATCGGCATCCTGTCATCGCTGGTCGGGGCATTTGGATCGGTGATTTTCCCGATGTTCTGCGGCGCCCCGGCCGGGGCGCCGCGCGTGGCGGTGCTGCGCCGGGTGGCGGTGGGCGGGGCAATCGTGTTCGTTCCGCTGATCGCGCTGCAGGCGCTGGGCGCGCCGTGGTACATGCCGATCGTGTTTGGCGCGCACTGGGCCTTTGCCGCGCCCTATATCGCGGTGATGTGCCTGGCCGGGGTGCCGCTGATCATCACCCAGATCACCACCAGCTGGCTGCGCGCCGAAGGGCGGGTTTCGACCGATGCGATGTTCAGCGCGATCACCTGCGTTCTGGCGCTGGGCGGCCTGTCGATCGGCGTGCAAAGCGGCCGCATCGGGCTGGCGATTGCCGGGCTGGTCTGTGGCCAGACGATTGCAGCCGTATGGTTTGCGCTGCGCGTGCTGATCCCCGCGCTCGATCTGCGGCGCAAGGCGGCGGCGCTTCTGGTGGTGATCGATCATGGCTGACCACCCCGCCACATTGCGCCCCCTGCCCGGCCCGGCCATGGCCGTGGTCATGCCGGTCTACAACGCCGCAGCAACGCTGGCAGCGACCATCGCCAGCGTCGCCGCGCAGGACTGCGCCGATTTCGAGCTGATCGCGATCGATGACGGGTCACGCGATGACAGCCTGGCCCTGCTCCACCGGCTGGCCGCCGATGATCCGCGCATCCGCGTGCTGGCACGCGCCAATGGCGGGGTTTCGTCGGCGCGCAATCTGGGGGTGGCGGCCGCCACGGCGCCGCTGATCGCGTTTCTGGATGCCGACGATTTGTGGGACCCGGGCAAGCTGTCGGCGCATCTGGCGCTGCATCGCGCCCGGCCGGCGCTGGTTGCCAGCTATGCCCGGATCGCGTTCATCGCTGCCGATGCCACCGCCATCGCCGGCGCGCGCACGCATTCGTCACTGGCGCCCGATCCGCTGGGCCTGCTGGCGGTACTGGGGGAAAATCCCGTTTGCACCGCATCCAATTTCGTGGTGCGGCGCGATGCCTTTGTGGCTTGCGGCGGCTTTGACGAACAGTTGGGCTTTGCCGAAGATCAGGAAGTGGTCGCCCGGTTGATCGCCCGGGGCGGGATGATCGCCGGCATCGATGCGGTGCTGACCGGTTACCGGCTGAGCGTGATGGGCCTGTCGATGGACCTTGACCGGATGCATCATGGCTGGCGCGAAGTCGTGGCGCGCCACTTGCCCGATCCGCGCGCGCGCGCCCGGCTTGAGGCGCTCTATTACCGCTATCTCGCGCGGCGCGCCTTGCGCTCGGGCGGACGCCCCGGGCTGGCGCTGCGCTATGTCGTGCAGGGCCTGCGCAGCGATGCGCGCGGTTTTCTTGAACAACCCCGACGCAGCCTGGCGACAATCGCCGCGGCGCTGGTGGCCCCGTTATTGCCGACAACGCTGCGTCTGCGGCTGTTTGCCTGAGTTTTCGTGTGGTTCCGGCGTTCGCGCCGGGTGTGCCCAATATCGTTGAAAGCCAATATCGTTGAAAGCCAATCTGGTGAAAGGATTCCATCATGACCAGCCCCCGCGTTTCCGTGGTGATGCCGGTGTACAATGTCGAAACCTATGTCGCCGAAGCGATCGATTCGGTGCTGGCGCAAGGTTTCCGCGATTTCGAGCTGATCATCGTCGATGATGGCGGCAGCGACGGATCGATGGCGATCTGCCGCGGCTATGCCGATCCGCGCATTCGCATTGTCACCCAGGCCAATCGCGGGCTGGCCGGCGCGCGCAACACCGGGATTGCCCATTCGCGCGGCGACTATGTCGCCCTGCTCGATTCCGATGACCGCTGGCTGCCCGAAAAGCTGGCGCTCCATGTCATCCACCTCGACAATGCACCGGCCATCGGGGTCAGCTATGCCCCGTCGCGGTTTATCGACGAAGCCGGCCAGTCGATGCGGATCGTGCAGCGTCCAAAACTGGCCGGGGTCACCCCGCGCGACATTTTCTGCCGCAATCCGGTGGGCAACGGGTCAGCGCCGGTGTTGCGCCGCAGCGCGCTTGATACGGTGATCTTTCCCCACCCGGATGAGCCGTCGCGGATGTGCTGGTTCGACGAATCGCTGCGCCAGTCGGAAGATATCGAAATGTGGCTGCGCCTGGCGCTGGTTGGCAAAGTCGCCTTTGAAGGCATTGCACCGGTGCTGACCGAATATCGCGTCGGCAGCGGCGGGCTTTCGGCGCAGATCCCGCGCCAGTTTGAAACCTGGCGTGGCGTGGCGGACCGCGTGGCGGGCTATGCCCCCGCGTTTGCCGCCGCGAATGTCGCGCGCGCCCGCGCCTATCAATTGCGTTACCTGGCGCGCCGCGCGATTCAGCTGGGCGACGGGGCGATGGCGCTGACGCTGTTGCGCCAGGCCGCCGCCAGCAACATGCGCGCGCTGGTTGAAGAACCGGTCAAATCGTTGACCACGCTGGGCGCCGCGCTGGTTGGCAAAGCCCTTGGCCGGCAACGGTTTGCCCGGCTTGCGGGCCGCGCCGCCGGCGGCAGGCTGGTTGCCTGATCATGCCGGCCGCCGGGCAAGGCCCGCACCCCGTCAAGATGCGTATCGTCAATCTGCTTGATGATGTTTCGCTGGGCGGGGTGACGCGCGCGCTGGGGGTATTTGCCACGCCGACGCTGCAGGCCGTTGCCGAAAGCCGCACCGTTGCCGTGGCGCCGGGCGGCATCATGCCGCCGCGCGATGCGGCCGATGTGTTCATCATCCATTTCACGGTCAGCTGGAAACGGCTGCTGTTTCTGATGCTGTTGCGCCTGACGCACCGGCAGGCGCGCATCATTCTGGTCGAACACAGCTATACCCGCGCGTTCGAGGCGCAATTTGTGCGGCATCGCGGGCGGTTTCGCCTGATGCTGCGGATGGCGGCGCGGCTGGTCGATGCCGTGGTCTGCGTCAGCCACGCCCAGGCGCGCTGGCTGGGCGATGCCGCCGCGATTGCACCGGACCGGATTGCCGTAATCCATCCTTATGTGGCCAATCCGGGCCTCGTGACGGTGCCCCTGCCCCAACCCGATCCGGGCCGGCCCTTGCGCATCGGCGCCTATGGGCGGTTCTGCCTGCAAAAGGGTTTTGATGTGGTGGTGCGCGGGTTTCACGCCGGCCATTTTGGCGATGCGCAGCTCATTCTGGGCGGGTTTGGTGAAGACGAGGCGCAATTGCGCGCGCTGGCCGATGGATCGCCGCAGATCCATTTTACCGGCAAAGTGGATGATGTGGCGGCATTCCTTGCCGGGGTCGACGTGGTGGCGATCCCGTCGCGGTGGGAAGCCTATGGCATGGTTGCCAATGAAGCACGCGAAGCGGGCCGCCCGATCCTTGTCGCGCCGTGCGACGGCCTGCCCGAACAGACTGCCGGTGCTGGCGGCACGCAGGCCCGGCCCGCCGGGCTGGTGGTGGATTTCGCCGATCCCGCCGCCATCGCCGGCGCGCTCGCCCGGCTGACCCCGCCGGCGCTGGTTGCCATGGGCCAGGCCGGGCGCGCCTCCACCGCCGATTGCGGCCCGGCGCGCGAACGGCAGTGGGCGGCGCTTATCAGCCGGCTGGGATCAGCCGGCCGGGATCAGCGGGTCGGGAACGGCGCCGCCCGATAGCCGGTCAGGCCATGCCTTCAACCACCATGACCCGGTAATCTGCGCCCAGATTGCGGAATTTGCGCGCGTTGGTGTAATCGGGGCTTTCGTACCAGGCCATGGCTGCCGCCTTGTCGGCAAAGCGGATCACCACCACGCCATCGGCTTCGGCGCCTTCCAGCGTTTCGACAGCGCCATAGAACACCAGCGGCTCCAGCGGATGGCCCGCGGTGGAGGCCTGCGCAAGCGCGCCATATTCGGCCATCGCCGCTTCGTCACGCAGGCGGTCGCGAATGAAGATCAGATAGGCAGACATCTCTCGATTTATCCTTATGATTGGCAAGGTCGGGCGATCATGGCGCGACAAATGTGCCTTGTCGATGGCCGATGACGCCCGAACGACCTGACCGGAGAATGCCATGCCACCGACCTGGACCCCCGACCCTGCCAGCGGCATCGCCATCGAAATGGTCGCTGCCGGGGGCCACACCTTTGAAGTGGCCACCGCGGGCAGTGGCGACCATCTGGCGCTGTGCCTTCACGGTTTTCCCGAACTGCATTATTCGTGGCGGCACCAGATCCCGCTGCTGGCCGGCATGGGCTATCGCGTGTGGGCACCGAATTTGCGCGGCTATGGCGCGTCATATCGGCCGGAAGGGATCGAACCCTATCGCGTGGGGCATCTGGTGGACGATGTGGCGGCGCTGGTCGATGCCAGCGGGGCGCAGCGGCTGACGCTGATCGCGCATGATTGGGGTGGCGCGCTGGCGTGGTATTTCGCGATCCGCAAAGTGCGCCCGCTTGACCGGCTGGTGGTGATGAACCTGCCCCACCCCGCCTGCCTGCAGGCCGCGCTGCGCCATTGGCCGCAACGCCGGCGCAGCTGGTACATGGCGTTTTTCCAGCTGCCTTGGCTGCCCGAACGGATGCTGCTGCGCGGCGGTGCCACCGGCATTCGCGGCGCATTTCGCGGCATGGCGGTGGACAAGACCCGCTTTCCCGACGCCGTGCTCGATGTCTATGCCCGCGCCGCGCTGGCGCCGGGGGCGCTGACCGCAATGATCAACTGGTACCGCGCCGCATTCCGCCACCGTGCAGACATGGACCATGGCGATGGCGAGGTTGCCGTGCCCACGTTGCAGATCTGGGGCGAGGCGGATACCGCGCTGGGCCTGGAAACGCTCGACGGCACCGACGCCTATGTGCCGCACCTGACTCAGCGGCGCCTGCCGGGTGTTTCGCACTGGGTGCAGCAGGAAGCGCCCGAGGCGGTCAACGCGATCCTGGCCGAATGGCTGCCCCGGGCGGACCGCACCGATCCGCCCGCGTGACGCATCGCGCCTATTTGCCGAACCACATGCGCCGGAACTGCGCCTGGCCATCAAGAAACTGGTGCTTCAGCGCGCCGGCAACATGCAGCACGAGCAGGCCGATCAGCACATAGGCGGTCAGCGTGTGCGCCGCGCCCAGCTTGTCATGCCACCAATCCTTGCCGGCATCGGTCAGCGCGCCAAACAGCGGCAGGCGGAACCACGGGATCTGGCCATAGAGCTGCATCGGGTGCGAAGCCGCGCCCTTCCACGCCGAATCATGCAGCCACCCGGCCAGCGGCACCACCGCCATCAGCAGATAGAGCGTGTGGTGCACACCGGTTGACAGCCCGCGTTCCCAGCCTTTCAGCCCGGGCAGCGGCGCCGGCGCGGGGTGGCCGATTTTCCACAGCACGCGCATTGCCACAAGGCCGATCACGGTAATGCCGATCGATTTGTGCAGATCGACCGCGGCGCGAAGCCGATCGGGGTGCGCCGCCTCCAGCGAGTCAAACCCCAGCCCCTGCCACAAATTGTAACCGATACCGATGGCCACCAGCCAGTGCAGCGCAACCGCCACCGAGCTGTAACGGCCGTTTGTAGGACTTTGGGGCATTGGATGGTGTCTCCGGCAATTCGCGGTATTAACGATTGGCAAAACCTGCCATGGCGCGCGCCATAGACCAAGAACCTTTTGGCAGTGGCATACCGCTGGTTGCAAATTGGCCGGGATTGCGAAAGCGGCCGGTTGAAACAGGGCAGGTCAAAGTATTTTTCCCGGGAGCACGGTCCGGATTGCCCCGGCACACGTATCGGGGATGCAACGCGGGCAATCTGTATGGCCTGCGTTCAGCAAAGATTGGACACAAAGCGACGATGAGCATTCTCGATCCCGGATTCCGCGCACTGTCGCCACGCCTGTCGCCCCGCGCGGTGCCGTGGATGGGCATGGTGCTGGCCTGGGCCGGGCCGGTGCTGCTGATCGTGGTGTTGTGGCAAAGTCTGGGCCGGGGCGGCCTGTTCAGCTGGTCGGTGGGCATCGCCTATATCACGTATGATACGTTCCTGCTGGGCTTTACCGCCTGGCAGCTTTGGCCCGTGCGCAATTCGATGCGCGACGCGCCGCTGCCACCGGCCAATGCACCGCGCGCGCAGCTGGGCGCGATCATCGCCGCGCGCAACGAGGAAACATCGCTGCGCATTACGATCGACACGCTGGCCGCGCAGGACCAGGCGCCCGATCTGATCGTGCTGGCCGATGATGGATCAACCGATGGCAGCGCCGCGGTGCTGCGCGAGGCCTATGGCCTGGAACAGCCGGCGCTTGGCGAAATGAGCGCGCCCTCGCCCGTGTTGCCCGGTTTGCGCTGGCTGCGCCTGCCCCATGGCGGCAAGGCGCGCGCGCTGAATACCGCGATCCCGCTGATCGATACCGAACTGTTGCTGACAGTCGATGCCGATACACTGCTTGCGCCCGGCGCCTTGCGCGCGATGCGCGATGCCTTTGCGGCCGAGCCGGAACTGGTCGCCGCGACCGGGGTGCTGGTGCCGATCTGCGGCACGCGCCCGACGCAGCGGCTGTTCCAATGGTTTCAACGCTATGAATATGTGCGCAATTTCATGTCGCGCTTTGCCTGGATGCGGCAGGACGGGCTGCTGCTGATTTCGGGCGCCTTTGCCGGGTTCCGCCGTGCGGCGGTGGTGCGCGTGGGCGGGTTCGATCCCGAATCGATGGTGGAAGATTACGAGCTGATCCACCGCATGTACCGCCACGCGCATGAAACCGGGCAGGATTGGCGCATCCGCGTGGTCGGGCGCGCGATTGCCAGCACCGATGCACCGGCCAGCCCGATGGCCTTCATGCGCCAGCGCCGCCGCTGGTTCGGCGGGTTCCTCCAGACCCAGCACTGGAACCGCGACATGGTGGGCAACCCGGCTTTCGGCAAACTGGGCACGCGGATGCTCGTGGTCAAAGCGCTCGACACGGTGCAGCCGATCTATGGCCTGGTGGCCTTTGCCATTCTGGTTTCGCTGCTGGTGCGCGGGCAATTGCCGGTGGCCGGGGCGATTGCCGCGGTCATGCTGGGCAAAGTGGTGATCGACCTGTCGTTTCACTTCTGGTCGATCGCGCTCTATCGCCGCTGGACCGGCCAGAGCGATGGGCTCGGCTTCGGCCCTGCGCTGGTCGCCTCATTCCTTGAACCGTTCACGTTTCAGCTGTTGCGCCACGCCGGCGCGTGCTGGGGCTGGATCGCGTTTCTTTCGGGCGGTGGCGGCTGGGGCAAACAGAGCCGCACCGCGCTGACCGATGCAATGGCCCCCCTGCCCGCACCGGTTCCTGCCCCGGTTCCGGCGCGCGTGGCGGAAACCGTGCAATCCTGAGCGGCGGCATACGCTTTTCTGCCCCTTTCACTTACCCCATGCCGCGCTACGATGCGCGGCATGCGCAGACCAAAACCTCTTTCGGCAACACCCCTTCCCGCCGGCCGCGCCGCGTTGATTGCGGCCACGGCGCTGTTCACCATGGCCTGCGTGTTCCGCGCCGACGCGGCGGCACCTGTGGCCAAGGCGAACGGGCCCGCCGCCGGGTGGGATGCGGCGGCGGCAGCGCGCTATCTCGACACGCGGCTCGATTGGTGGCGCAAATGGCCCAAGGCGCAGCGCGATCACGATACCGCATGTATTTCGTGCCACACCGCGCTGCCCCACGTGCTCGGCCGCCCGTCCTTGCGCGCAAGCCTGCATGAAACGACGCGCAGCGCGGCCGAACTGGCGATGTTCGACGATGTGACCAAGCGCGTGTACCTGTGGCACGAGGTTGATCCGTTCTATACCGACCAGAAGAACGGCATGCCCAAATCGGGCGAATCGCGCGGGGTGGAATCGGTGCTCAATGCGCTGTTCCTCGTCTCGCGCGACAACGAGCGCGGCCTGTTCGGCACCGATACGCGCCAGGCCTTTGCCCAGATGTGGGCGCTGCAGATTCAGACCGGCGACATGAAAGGCGGGTTTCCCTGGCTCAATTTCCATCTCGAACCGTGGGAATCGCCCAGCGCGACTTATTGGGGCGGCACTTTGGCCGCGCTCGCCGTGGCGCGCGCGCCGGCAAGCTATGGCGCCGAACCGGCCGTGGCCGCGCAAGTGGACCTGTTGCGCACCTGGCTGCGCGGCGGTCTGACCGGCCAATCGCTTTATACCCGCACCTTGTTGCTGATCGCCGACAGCGAATTGCACGGTGTGGCCGACGTGGCGCAGCGCGACCGGATCATCGCCGATCTGGTGGCGGCACAAGGCGCCGATGGCGGCTGGAGCCTGCCTGCGCTGGCGCCGTGGCAACGCGTCGACACATCGCCCTTGCCCACCGCCAGCGATGGCTATGCCACCGCCATCGCCGCCTTTGCGCTGCGGGAATCCGCATCGCCTGCGGCTTCGGCCGCGCTGGCCAAGGCACGCGCCTGGCTGATCGCGCATCAGGACAAGGCCACCGGGGCGATCCCCGCGGTGTCGATCAACAAGGATCGCAAACCCGATACCGATGCCTTTGCCTTCATGTCCGACCATGCCACCGGAATCGCGGCATTGGTATTGCGCCCGGCTTCCTGATCTGGCGCGGGGACGCTAAGGCAGGGCATCATGTCGGCGCGCCTTGTACTTCCTGCCCTGTTCGGCCTGGCCATGGCGGTTGCGCTGGCCGGGCTGGTGCTGCGCTTTGACTGGCTGTGCCTGCCGGCGCTGCTGGCCGGGTGGTACCTGGCCGATCTCCTGTCGGGGCTGATCCATCTCGCGCTCGATTATCACCCCTGCCCCGCCGGCAAGGGGCTTGATGAAATCTTCTTTTACACCGGCAGCCGCGAAAGCGCCGATTACCTGGCGCGGCGCGCGGCGTGCATGGCGCGGCTCAATGCGTTTCAGCGCGTGGTGTTCGATTTCAAGACCCACCACCCGCGCCCCGATGCACTGGGCCGCCGATCGCTGGGGCACCAGATCACGCCGACGCTGGTGCTGGCGCTGCCGGCCGCACTTGTGCTGGATATCGCGGTGGTGTGGGGCACCGGGCCGGGCTGGACCATTGCGCTGGGCACGTCTCTGCTGCTGGGCAGCGCCTTTGCCCAGCATTTCCACGGCAGCCTGCACTGCCCGGTGGTGCCGGCCCATATCATGCTGTTGCGCCGTGTCGGCCTGTTGATGACGCCGGCCGCGCACCAGTTGCACCACGATACCTTGCAGCGCGATTTTGCCACCAATTGCGGCTGGTCCAATCCGCTGGTCAACCGCCTGTTCCGGTTTTTGCGCCGGCGCGGGATGCTCGATGATGCCGGGCTGGAACCGGTGGGTTGAAACGGGCGCGGGCTATTTGATCAGCTTGTCCAGCCCGCCTTCCTTGCCAAAGAAGAAATCGATGTTGAACCACACCGCGTGCTTTTCGCCGCTGGTGCGGTCGGCGGCGTCCATCACGTCAAACGAATGGCCGTCCTGGGTGATCAGCCGCTGCCCGGCCGGTTTCAGCCCCATCAGCATCAGCATCTGGTATTCTTCGCCGGTGGTTACGGCGTTGAACGCATCGGCGGCGTCCTTGCCGTGGTGCCCGCCGGCGATCGAGCGGGCGAGCGCAATCACGATCGCCTTTTCGCGCGCAGCCTCGTCCGCGCGGCCCAGCTTGTCCAGCGCGATCTGCGCCGCCATGTGCGGCACCAGATCGGCCCAGTTCTGCGCAATGCGTGCCTGCACCACTTTCAACGCATCGGCCGGCTTGTCCGCCAGCAGCGTGTTGACCCGGGCGAAATCGGGCCAGGGCCCGCCGATATAGCTGTCGCGGATTGCCTGTTGCTGGCGCAGCCACTGATAATCCACCCCGGCATCACCCGCCTGCGCCCGCTGCACCGCAGCGGCAAAGGCGGGCGCGTCGAATTTGGCAGATCCCGGTGAGGACGCAGCCTGCGTTTCTGCCGGACAGGAAACCGCCAGGGCCGCCAGCATGGCCATCGTGCGCAATCGGTTCATCGTCATTATCCCCTCATTGCCGGCCCGGCACCACCGGCGAAAACCAAAGGTCATGCCGCGCGCGACGCCACACCCCATTCCATCCACCCGGCAAAGCGCGGCGTGCCGGGGATATAGCGCCCGTCCTGCCGTTCCACCGCAAAGCCCGCCGCGCGCACGGCATCGGCCACCGGCCGGGTCAGGTGGCAGCCGCCCAGCAGCGGTTTCCACAAGGGTTCGATCCGCCGCTGCCACTTTGCCACGTCCGCATCGGGCGCGCGGCCATGCTCCAGAAACAGCAATTGCCCGCCGGGGCGCAAAATGCGGCGCAATTCGGCCAGCACGCGCGCCGGATCGGCCACCGAACACAGCGTATAAGTCGTCACCACAGTGTCGAACGACGCATCGTCAAACGGAATGGCCTCTCCCACAGCTTCGCGCAGCGTGGCGGGCCAGCCGCGCGCCTGCGCCGCGTTGCGCGCATCGGCCATCAATTGCGGCGAAGGGTCGATCCCGGCAAAGCTGGTAACGGCCGCGCCATCGTACAGCGGCTGGTTGATCCCGCCGCCGCAGCCCAGTTCAAACACCGCGCCGCGTGCCAGCGGCACCACCTGGCGGCGCAATTCCATGATTTCGGGCTGCCCACAGGCGCAGCGGATCAGCCGGGGCACAACGAGCCTGTCCCACAATCCACCTGCCATTGCCTGTTCCCCTATCCGTCCTGTCCGTTTCGAAACGGACTGTGCGGGGTGGGCAGACTTGCGTCAATCCTTCAACCCGTTTCTGGGAAAATCGCGCTCCATCACCGGGTGGCGGTTGCCCGGAATGCGCGGCACCCCCGGAATGCGGAACCCGGTGGGCTTGTGGCAGCGTTCGCACACCGCACCCAGCGATCCCTGGTGCACGTCATCACGCTTGTGGCAATCATAGCAGTATTTGCCCACTTTCACTTTGTCGACCGATTGCGGGTGGCACGCCACGCAAGTCACCCGGGTGTGATAGCCGATCAGCGCAAAGCCGGTCTTGGCGTGGTCGAAACTGGCGACTTTCCAGGTGACATTGCTGTGGCAGCTTTCGCATTTGGGGCCATCGGCGCCGCGATGCACATCCTCTTTCAGATGGCAGCCGATGCAGGCCACCGGCGCCTTGGCCGGGCGCGCGGTATTGGCATGGCACGCGATGCAGGCCACGCCGCGATGCCCGCCGTGCAGGGGGAAGGCCTTCACCGCATCGTGGTCAAACCGGATCGTGCGCCAATTGCCCGTGCCGTGGCAGGTTTCGCATTTCGGCCCGTCGGCGCCGCGATGCACATCCTGGCGCAGATGGCACGAAACGCAGGCGGTCGAAACGCCGTGCCACTGTTCGCCCACATGGCAATCGAGGCATTTGACCGTGCGGTGCCCGCCGGTCAGCGGATAGCGCGTGTGGTCATGATCAAACGGCAGCACATCGCGCCAGCGTGTGGTGGTGTGGCACGATTGGCACGCCGGCCCCAGCCGCCCGCGATGCACATCCTGCCGCACGTGGCACCCGGCGCAGGCCTGTGGCGTTTCGCGATAGCGCGTCATCCCCTTGGGCCCGGGCGGCGCGTGGCAGGCGGCGCAGCGCGTGGTGCGATGCCCGCCCGTAAGGCGATAGGCGGTCATCGTATCGTGGTTGAACCCTTTCGGATCCCACGCCACCAGTCGGTGTTCTGCGCCCTGATGTTCCATATGGCAATGGCTGCACGGCCGGCTGCGCCGTTCGGCGACCAGCCCGTGCCAGCGGCTGTGCGTGGCAATGTCGCGCGCAATCCCGGTGTGGCAGGTCAGGCACTGGCGCGGCTGCGCCTGGCGATGGAATTGCACGTGGCAGGCGGTGCAGCGCGATTCCAGCCGCGCATGCCCGGGCGACAGCGCCCCGGGGCTGACCAGCCGCTCGATCACCGTTTCGGCACGCAGCGCGCCGATCCCGCCCAGCGCGATCAATGCGGCAAGCGCAAACAGGCGAACCAGCCGCACCATCAGTAGGCATGCGCCATGTAAACATGCACCAGCACCGCCACGACCAGCACGGCATAAAGCGGCAGATGCAGGTAATGCCACAATTCCACCACCGCACCTGCCGCGCGATGGCCGCTGCGCCGAGCCAGCGGCAGCAGATAGCGCGCAACCAGCCCGCTCGCCACGACCAGCAGGCACGCCGCAAGCGCAAAGCCGCTGTTGATCGACCCCCAGGCGAACCGCGCATGGATCAGCACCGCCACCGGCCCGATCACCCCCAGCAGGATATGCGCATTGTACCAGGCCCCCACCGAAAGGCGCCCGGTGCCGCTGCGTTTGCGCCACGAAAAGCCCAGCACCAGCAGCATGGCCAGCGATCCGCCCAGCCCCAGCAGATAGCCTGGCCAGCCATGCGGATCATAGCGCGGATCGGCGCGCGTGGCCCAGCCCCAGCCCAGCGCAGCCGCCGCGAGCGCGAGCACTGTCCAGTCGGCCCAGCGCCCCGCGTGCGCAGATCGGGGCCCAGATTGGGGCACAGATGGGGGCCCAGATCGGGGCACGGATGGGGGCACGGGCCGACCGGCGGCGAAAGCCACCGGCGACGTCCCGATCTGTGATGCCTTGTCCACCGTGGCCATGATCCCCTGACGACTCCACCCTTGTTCGGGGCTGATGCTGTGATGCCAGATTTCGCTGGCCATGGGGGTGTTTTTGTCATCAGGTGGCAAACAAGGAATGAACGCCAGAAAGCCCCCGCCCACCCCGCGATGATTGCCAGCCTTGCCCTAGCCCCCGTTTATGCCGTGCCGCTGGCGCTGGTACTGGCCGGCTGGGCGGCGCATCATCGCCGGCGCAGCAGGCGCAACCGGGCGATGCTGTCGCGCAACCGCGCCGCGGGCCTGGCAGAACCGCCCAGCCTGCACCCGCGCATCGATGCTTCGCTGTGCATCGGCTGCGGCGCCTGCGTGCGCGCCTGCCCTGAGGCCGATGTGCTGGGGCTGGTCGGGCGCACCGCCACGCTGATCGAGCCCTGGGCCTGTGTCGGCCATGGCGTCTGCCGCGATGCCTGCCCCACTGGCGCGATCACGCTGGTGTTCGGCACGCCCACGCGCGGAATCGAAGTGCCGGTGCTGGGCCCCGGCGGTGAAACCAGCGTGGCCGGGGTGCACATCGCCGGCGAACTGGGCGGGCTGGGCCTGATCCGCAACGCGATCAACCAGGGGCGCGACGTGATCGACCATATCGCCGCCACGCTGCCCCCCCGCCCGGCCGGGGCGGCGGATGATCTGTTCGATGTGGTGATTGTCGGCTGCGGGCCGGCCGGGCTATCGGCGGCGCTGGGTGCACAGGCGCATGGCCTGCGCTTTGTCGCGATCGATCAGGCCTCGCTCGGCGGATCGGTGGCGCACTATCCGCGCGGCAAGCTGGTGATGACCAACCCGGCGCAACTGCCGCTGATCGGCGAAGTGCGGTTGGGTGAAATCAGCAAGGAAGGCCTGCTGGCGTTCTGGCAGAATCTGCTCGATCGCACCGGGCTTGCCCCCCGGTTCGAAGAGCATGTGCGCACGATAGAGCCCGATGCGGCCGGTTTCACGGTGGTGTCGGACAAAGGGCAATACCGCACCCGGCGCGTGCTGCTGGCAATGGGGCGCGGCGGCACGCCCCGGCGGCTGGGCGTGCCGGGCGAGGATCTGGCCAAAGTGGTCTATCGCCTGACCGACCCCGGGCAATATGCCGGGCAACGCGTGATGGTGGTCGGCGGCGGCAATTCCGCGCTGGAGGCGGCAATCGCGCTGGCCGAAGTGCCCGATACCGCGGTCACGCTGGTCCATCGCGGCGCCGCATTCGCCCGCGCGCGCGCCGAAAACCGCGATGCGGTTGAAAACCTGGACGCAGCCGGCGCGATCACCGTGCTGCGCAATGCGCGCCCCCTGGCGATTGCCCCCGGCGAAGTCACGCTTGCCGATGCGCAGGGCACGCGCACGATCGCCAACGATGCGGTGATCGTCTGCGCGGGCGGCACGATGCCGCGCGAATGGCTGGCGCATATCGGCGTGGCAGTGGAAACCCATCATGGCCAGCCCGCCAATCCCGACCTGGGGACGATTGCCGCCGACGCGCGGCAGGCAGCGCCAGCCACGGCCTGATCGAAAAAGTATTGGCCCTAAAAGTGCTTACCCCGGCCAGCACCTGCCGGCCGGGGTAAAGGCTATTGGTCCTTCACACCAGATGGACGCTCGATTGCGTGAAACTGGCCAGTGCCACGTTCTTCAGCGTCAGCACGTCGGTGCTGTCGAGCGTGATCGCCAGGTCGCTGCCCACTTGCGTGGTTGCGCCCAGCAGATGCGCCCAATCGGCAAACAGGCTGGCATCGAATTGGAGGTGATCGCCGCCTGCCCCGGTATCGGGGGTGAAGTCGGTCACCGTTTCCGTGCCGAACCCGGCGTGGAACACGAACGTGTCGTTGCCCGCCGCGCCGGTCAGCGTGTCACCCGGACCGCCCAGCAGGATATCGTTGCCCGCGCCGCCGGTAATGGTCACCCCGGTGCGCGTGTTGAGATACGTCGTGCCGGTGGTGCGCCCCACATTGCCCGCCGCATCGGTGCTGGAAACCGCAAAGTGGTGCGATGGCAAGGCGGAAACGCTGCTGGTATACGACCAGGCGCCCGTGCCATCGGCAGTGGTCGTGCCGATCAGGCTGCCAAAGTCATAGACCGAAATCTTTTCTCCGGCAGCGGTCGTGCCGGTCAGCGTTGCGGTCTTGGCCGTGGCATCGGTGGTCACGTTGATCACCGCCGGGATCGATGCCGTTACATCGACGGTAAAAGTCAGCGCGCTGCTCGCCGGCCCGGTGTTGCCGGCGGCGTCGGAGGCAGTGGCCGTAAACGTGTGGCTGCCTTCGGGCAGGATACCGATCTTGTAATGCCACACGCCACTGGAATTGGTGTTTGCGGTGCCCACGAGCGTGCCATTGTCATAAAGCGAGATGATCGTGCCGAGCGCGGCCGTTCCGGTGATCACCTGGCCCTTCTTGTCGTGCGCGGCATTGACATAGCCGTTGAGCGCGACGGCATCGGCCAGCGCCTTTGGCGCGGCGGGCGCAGCCGCAAAGACCTTGACGATCAGCGCGGTGCTCGCCGGGCTGATATTGCCGGCGATATCGGTGGCGGTGGCAATCAGGCGATAACGGCCGGTTACCAGCGTTCCCAGCGTGTAGCTCCAGGCGCTGGTGCCGCCGTCGTCGGTGGTGATGGCAGTCGTGGTCGTGCCCAGCTTTACGCCATTGGCATAGATCGTGACGATCGATCCGTTTTGCGCGGTGCCGGTCAAAACCTGGCCGGCGGTGTTGCGCGCCACATTGACAAATCCGCCGATCGCCGCCGAATCGTTCAGCCCCGTGGGTGCCGGAACCGCCGTATCGCGCACGATGAAGCTCAGCGCCGTACTCGGCACGCTGGTCTGGCCCAGCGTGTTGGTCGCAGTGGCGGTTACGGCGTAGGCGCCCGACGCCAGGTGGCCGATCTTGTAGCTCCACAGGCCGGTCGTGGCATTGGCCGTGGCCGTGCCCAGCAACGTGCCATTGGCATAGACCGTAACCGTGCTTCCGGCGGGGGCTTTGCCGGTTACGGTTTGCGATGCCGTATCGTGCCCGGTGCCGACATAGCCGTTGACGATGGCGGCATCGGCCAGCGCACTGGGCGCCGCGATCGGCGCGGTATCGACAATGAAAGCCAGCGCGCTGCTGGCCGGTCCGGTGTTTCCGGCGGTGTCGGTGGCGGTGGCGGTGAGCGAATGGCTGCCATCGGACAGCTTGCCCAGGCCATAGCTCCACACCCCGGTCACCGCGTTGGCGTTTGCCGTGCCCAGCCGGGTGGTGCCGTCATAGATGGTGACGACAGAGCCCACCTCGGCCGTGCCGGTCAGCGACTGCGTGGCGGTATCATGCGTCAGATCGATATAGCCGGCGATGATTGCCGCATCGGCCAGCCCGGTGGGCGCCACGGGTGCGATCGAATCGAGCGTATAGCTGATGGTGCCGCTGGAGCCGGTGTTGCCCGCCGCGTCGGTGTCCCTGGCCACCAGCGTATGGGCACCTTCGCCCGCCAGCGTGACCGTGGTGCTCCACGTGCCGTCTGCGCCCACGGTGGCCGTACCCAGCGACGTGCTGCCTTCGTAAACCGTGACCGTGGTCCCGGCATCGGCCACATCGACCGTTCCGCTGATGGTCTGCGTGGCGCTGTTGGTCAGGCCGCCCGGCGAGGTGATCGCCACCACCGGTGCGATGGTGTCGAGCATGTAGTTGCCGACTCCGGTGATGGTGCTGTTTCCCGCCGCGTCAGTGGCCTCGACCACCACGGTATGCAAACCCTGTCCCGCCAACGTAAGCGCTGCGGACCATCCACCGTGGACGTCGACAGAAGCAGTGCCGACAACTGCTGAACCGTCATAGATGGTCACCGTGCCGACAGGCGCTTCAGAGGTAAAGACAGAGCCCGAGATCGACAAATCCGCGTTTTTGGTCGCACCGCTCGGCTGGCTGGTGTAGTTTATGACTTGTACCGGTGGTGCCCTGTCGAGTGTATAGCTGACCGCCGTGCTGCTGCCGGTGTTGCCCGCCGCGTCGGTGTCCTTGGCCACCAATGTGTGCGAGCCATCGTCTGACAGCGTGACCGACGTGCTCCACTTGCCGTCGCCACCCACGGTTGCCGTGCCAAGCGCAGAGCTGCCCTCATAGACCGTGACCGTAGTGCCGGCGTCGGCTAGATCGACCGTGCCGCTGACCGTCTGCGACGCCTGGTTGGTCAGGCCGCCCGCCGAGGTGATTGCCACCACCGGCGCGGCCGTATCGAGCGTATAGCTGACCGGGGCGCTGGTGCCGGTGTTGCCCGCCGCGTCGGTGTCCTTGGCCACCAGCGTGTGCGGGCCATCGCCCGACAGCGTGACCGACGTGGTCCAGGTGCCATCGCTGAGGACAGTTGCTGTGCCGAGCGCTGTGCTGCCTTCGTATACAGTGACCGTCGTTCCCGCATCGGCCACATCAACCGTGCCGCTGATGACCTGCGTAGCGCTATTGATCAGGCCGCCGCCCAGGGTGATCGCGACGACCGGCGCTGCAGTATCAAGCGTGAAGCTGCCATCGGACACCGATCCGGCATTGCCCACCAGCGTGCTGGTGACGGTGATCGTGCCATCGGCCAGGCCAGAAAGGTTCGTGGTATAGCTCGATTGCGCCGAAGTGACCGCCACTTTCACCGTCGCGCCATTGTGATCGGTGAAAGTCACTGTGCCGGTATCGCCTGCGATCATGTTGCTGACCGCAAACGCCACCGCGCTGTCGCCCGCAGCATTCACATAGCCACCGCTGAGCGTGGTGACGCTGGCCACGGGCAGCGCGTTCTGCTCGGTAATGTCAATGCCGCCACTTCCATCGCTGGCAACGTGGAACAACTGGCCGCTGTAATTTGCAGTCGGATCAAGCTGGAGCGTGTAAGTTGACCCGTTTTCGCTGACTGTCAGCAGATTGCCGGCGCCCAAACTCGCGCTGCCGGTGCTGCTGAAGGTAACTCCCGCCAGATCGATGATATCGCCAGTTAAGAAACCCTTGATCGTGTTGGAAATCGTGATTCCTGAATCGATCTTGAGTACCTCAGCAAGTGGCTTGCCGCTGACAGTGTTATTTCCAAATTGGATTGCACCGCTTCCGGCCGCGGCGGCGTTGCCGACTTCAAAGGTGCCCTGAGCGATAACTACACCGCCCCTGAATGTGTTTGCACCAGAAAAGGTTACGGTCTGCGGTGTAGCGATGAATACGACACCAACGTAATTTCCAACTTCCTTGATTACGCCGCCAAAATTTGAACTTCCTGGCCCTTGGATAATCAGGGAGCCACCGTTTAACACAACAGAGGTGTTGTTTCCCGCTACACTGATCAGCGACTTGATTTCGCTAGTGGAATCCACGATCAAGCTTGCTGCTGAGCCGCCGCCAACCCGGCCTAGCGTTACGCCCGACGAATTGTAGAGCGCGTCAGAAGCCAACTCGATGCTGCCCGCTTCGATATATGTCGCGCCGGTGTAGTTTTGAGGCCTGGTCAGTTGAAGCACGCCGGCATTTCCACCGGTGCTGTCATCCTTGATCAGCGTACCGGGCAGCTGGGTGCCGCTGCCGCTCAACTCCGCGCCGTCGCTGATGAGCCCGGAATAGATGCCATTGGTGCTCTGGTCGAAGACCACCGTGCCGCCATCGAGCGTGATATTGGCGTTGCCCGATGAGACGTTGGCGGTGGTCAGATCGAGCGTCGAGCCGACTTCGACATAGGTGCCGCCGGTGTAAGTGTTGCCGGTGCTGGTGACTTTCAGCGTGCCGCTGACCAGCCGTTCGGCGCCGCTGCCGGTGACATTGCCTGCCCAGACATCGCCGCCGTTTGACGAAAACTGCACTTCTGCGCCGCTGGCAACCGAAATGGCGTTGCCGTTCTTGATCGATTTGGCGACCACGCGCAGCTTGCCCGCACTCACTGCGATCGTGCTGCCGGCGACGAGCACCAGCTTGCCGGTTGAAATGCCGGTCAGATCGACCAGGCCGCCGGTGTTGATCGTCAACGCGCCGGTCACTGCCGTGCCGGTTTCGGTGATCGAGCTCGACAGTGTCGATGACAGGTTGGTGGTGGTGTTGCCGATTGTCAGCACTGCGCTGTTGCTGAAATTGACGACGCTGTTGTTGCCCGCGCTGCTCAGCGCGCTGAACGACTGGCTGGTCGAAAAGGTCAGCGTCGCTTTGGTCGGCTTCTTCGAATCGCTGAGATAAAGGCCCGTGGTGTTGTTGGCGAAAACGTTCGCCACACCCAGCGTCAGCCCGCCCGAATCGAGCGTGATCGCCCCGCTCGCGGTGCTTGCCGCACCCAGCGTGACCGTTCCGGAGCCGGCGAAAGTCAGCCCCTTGGTGCCGGTGATCGCAGCGGAGACCGAATCGGTGCCACTGCTGTAAATGACGCCTTCACTGCCGCCGAATGCCAAAGTGCCGCCAGTGATGTTGCCACCCTGAAGGATCAGGCCGGCGGCGTTTGTGCCGTCACCCAGTGTCAGCGTCTGGCCGGTCGCCGTGATCGTGACGCCGCTGTTGACTGTCAGCGCATAGGCGCGCGCGGCGACCGCGAGCGTGGCGCTGCTGGTCTGGCTGACCGTGTCGGTCGCGCTGGAAACGCGGATGCCACCGGTGGAACCGCCGCCAGTCTGGCTGGCCGTCGCGTTGACGTATCCGTTCGATCCATAGGTCAAAAAGCTGTAGGGGTTGGTCACCGCGCCGGCATCGGAAATGGCCCACGGCGATACGATGCCGTTGGTCACCGTCGGCGCCGTGCCCGCCAGCAGTTTCAGCGACGCGCTGCCGAGCACGCTGCTGGCCAGCGGCTGGATCAGCAATGTGGCCGCCCCCATCCGCACCAGGCCGTTGGTCAGCGTGACCGTCAGGCCAGCCGTCCCGGGATTGAGCTGAAGCAACGCGGTCGAGCCGAAATTGAACGATCCGAACGTCACCGCGCCAGCACTCGTGGTGCTGGTGTTGATCACCGTCAGCCCGCGCTGAACGTCGGTAACCGTGCCGGACCAGCTGGTGGTGTTGCCGTCGGTATCGAAATAGCTGCCGCTTTGCAGGAAAAACGACCGCGCCGAGCTGAAGCTGGCCGTGGTCTGGAACGTGCCGCCGTTCAATTCGATCTGGCCGAGCTCGGCCACCGGCACAGTGGTGTTGCCCAGCGCCGCATCGCTCGATACGCTCAGCGTGCCGGCAATCAGGTTCCAGTTGCCATAGAACTGGGCATTGCTGCCGGTGGACGGCGCCAGCACCACCGTGCCGTTCGCGCTCGCCGAAGTGTCGTTGATCGTGAAATCGGACACGCCGGTGGTGTTGCCGATCCCGACGCCGTTGGCGCCGAGCGACACGATCTGCCCGGTCAGCGTAATGTAATGGCCATTGGGGTTGAACGTCGCGGTTTCGCCGTCGATCGCAAACGGGCGGTTGGTGGTGCCCGAATTGGCGACCGAACTGGTGCCGTCACCCGCCGTTACACCGATTGCAAGCGTTGCGTTGCCTTCGGTCAGGCTGTTGAAAATGATCCCGTTGGCAGCACGCACGCTGGCGGCGATGTTGGCCGGATCGATCGTATAGTCGGTCGGCGCGGCAGCACCGAGTGCGGCATCACTGCCGATGATCAGCGTGCCCGCCAGCAGCGTGGTGCCGCCGGTATAGGTATTGGTGCCGGTGAGCGTGACGGTAAAGCCCTTGTCCGCACCCAATTGCAGCACCAGCCCGACGCGCGGCGTGCCCAGCGTGATCGACCCGAAGGCAAAGCTGGTGATCCCGGTAAAGCCGCCATTGCCGTCGATCGTCCCGGTCGACAGCGTGCTGTCGCTGATCGTGCCGGAAATCGCGATGTTTGCCGCCAGGATATAGCCCGGCAATTGCGCCACGGTGACCGAGCCCGTGCCCGGAATCGTGGTCGTGTTGCTGCCTTTGAGGTTCCACTGCGTCGCCAGCGCGATATCGCCGGGCGACAGATAGGGCAGCGCCGCGCCGCCCAGCGCATTGCGATAGGCCGCGGCCCAGATGAAATCGCTGTAGAACCCGGTCATCTTGTCGAGGCCAGGCGTCGAAGCGCCAATCGCCCCGGTCAGATTTGCCGCGGTGGTGAACAGCAGCGCGCTCTTGTTCTTCAGAATCGAATATTCGAGCCCGCGATAGGGATCGTTGGTCAGCGCGGTCAGCGAAGTCGGGATCGGCAGGCCGGTGGCGGGGTCGATCGACTGCGGCACGCCGCCATTGAGCGCCAGAACGGTGTTTGCCGCCTGCATCTGCGTCCAGAACTGCGCCGTGGTCAGGCTGGAATAGTTGGCAACAACATTGACATAGACGGTGGGATTGCTGGCGCCATAAATCGAATTTTTCAGCGCGGTAAACGTGTGATGGCCGTCCAGCAGATAAAGCGCGCCGCCAGGACCGATCACCACCGGCTCGATATAGGTCTGCAGATAGGCATCGAGCGCCGATGAAGCGAGGTTGTCAAACCCGGCGGTCTTGTAATTGACCTCGGAAAAACCCTCATTCATCTGGGTCGGGCTAATCGAATTGACCCCGACCGTATACAGCGCGAACTGCCCCGGAACGATGCTCGTCGCCGTGTTCGGATCATACGCGGTAAACGCCGCCGCAGCCAATTGCCCCACTACCCACACCCCCATAACGATTAAGGGTTAACGCATATGGTTGCTGTATGATGAATTGATGTCATTGTTACAGTCCAGGGGGGTAATTCGCCAAAGCCATCCACCCTTGTTCGCAAGAAGCTGAAACATTGCGTTTTTTCTTTGGAAATACCTGAACAAAAAGATCAGCAGGCGCCCTGACAATCCTTCGCCTGCGCCGTCCGCAGCAGCAGGCCCAAGTGCGCCCCGGTTTGGGCCCATTTACTTCGCCCCTGCGCCGGTCGGCCGCGCCGCATCAGCTGCGGCGGCAGGATTATTTGCACTGGCAACTGCGGAACCTGCCGCGCCGTGACGTTGTGCACGCAAACCGGCAAACATTTGCGCAAGGTCTTGCGCCGGGCTTGACGGCACCACCGCGACAATGTTCGCGCACAAGGACAGGTCATGACGACAGCAAACTGGACCGCAATCAGCGGCGACTGGGGCAATGCAGCAAACTGGTCGGGCGCGGCCGTGCCAACATCAGCCACCGACGCCACGATCGATGCCGCCGGCACATATCAGACCACCATTTCGAGCGCCGCCTCGGCGCTGTCGCTGACACTCAATGCAGCCGGGGCAACGTTGCTCGACAGCGCAAGCCTGACGCTGGGCGGACCGCTGACGATCACTGCGGGCACGTTCAACCTCGATGCCGCCGGCTCGATCGGCTGGACGGCCGGGTCAGGGCTGATTGCGGTTGGCGGCGGCGCCACGTTTCATGCCACCGGCACGCACACGCTCGACAACGTCCAGATCGACATGGGCACGCCGGGCGGGACCACCGACAGCCTGACGTTTGATGCGCTGACGCTGGGCACTGCGGCGTCGGTGTCGTTCATCGGGGGCAGCGCCTCGGCGGCCAGCGCCTTCCAGCAGATCACCGGGACCAGCCTGACCAACAACGGCACGATCGCCGCCACGCAAAATTATGCCTCGGCGCTGATCTATGTGACGACGCTTATCAACACCGGCACGATGAGCAATGCCAGCATGTCGGGCTATACCATCGAAGCGACCGATTTTACCAATTCGGGCCTGATCAACGCGTCGGGCGGCGGCGGCATCGGCATCAGCGGCTTCAACAACTTTACCAACAACGGCACGATCACCGACAACGGCGGGATTGCGGTTTCGTCGCCCAATTTTGCCAACAATGGCGCGATCACCGTGGGCGCAGGCAGCTATTTGGCGATCGACGCGCCGATGGGGACTGCCGCGGGCGCCACGGCGCAGACCACCACCGGCACCGGATCGATCACGCTCACCGGGGCAGGATCGATCCTTGAATTCATCCAGAGCCAGAACCTGGCATCGGGCACGGTCAATCTGACGGGCACCGGCGAACTGGTGAGCGTGGTCAGTTCGGGCACGAATGCACCCGGCGGCCCGGTTTCAAGCGTGGTCACGCTTGGCGCGGCCGCGACCATCAACCAGACCGCAGGCACCGCCACGATCAACGCCGCGGGCAATGGCGCCGGGGTGACCGACAGCTTTGTCAACGCCGGCACGATCAACCTTTCGGCCAGCGGCGGATCGCTGGCCGTTACGACCACGAGCTTTACCAACAACGGCACGATTTCGGTCAGCAATGGTGACCATCTGATCATCCAGACCGCGCTCTATGGCACCGGCACGATCAACCTTGCCACCGGGGCCAGCGCCGAACTGGGCGCTTCTGCGGCCTCATCCGATCTGGTCCGGTTCCAGGATGGCGCAGCCGATCTGTTGAAGCTTGATGCAGCCGCCAGCTTTGACGCCACAATCAGCGGCTTCAATCTGGGCGATACGATCAATCTTGCAGCATTGTCGGCCACTTCGGCCAGCTGGAGTGCCGGCATCCTGACCGTGCAGATCGCCGGCGCAACCCCGCTGGTGCTGGCGCTCGCCGGAAACTACGCCACATCGACATTCAACGTGTTCAGCGACGGCGCCGGCGGCAGCAATATCACGCTGGGCCAGGCGGTTCCTGCGCCGGCGAGCACGATTGTCAGCTGGAAGACCCCGGTCAGCGGCGCCTGGAGCGGCGCGGCCAACTGGTCGACCGGTGCCGTGCCGGCCAGCACCAGCGATGTGCAGATTGGCGGTACGACCGCCTATACCGTGACCGTCGATACGACAGCCGCGATCAATTCGCTTGCGCTCAACGATGCCCAGGCAACTTTGCAGGACACGCCGGGTTCGGCCGGGCAATTGACGATCACCGGCGCGCTGGCCAACACCGCCGGCACGATTGCGCTGGGCGGCGGCGCAGGCGGCGGCACGATCAGTGCCGGATCGATCGCCAATGCCGGCACGATCACCGCCGTAACCGCGCTTGACGGCGGGTTGCCGGCCGGCGCCGTCGGCCAGACGAATGTCCATTTCCTCAATGTCGCAGGCACTTTTGCCAACAGCGGCGTGCTGCGCAGCGATGCCGCCGGCGGGGTGCTGTCCGAAGTGCTGGTAACGGCGGGTCAATTCACCAA
This sequence comes from uncultured Sphingomonadales bacterium, assembly GCA_903832325.1. GTDB lineage: Bacteria > Pseudomonadota > Alphaproteobacteria > Sphingomonadales > Sphingomonadaceae > Novosphingobium. The sequence continues at coordinate 132,014 of CAILBC010000045.1, forward strand.
CACCGGCACAGTGCAATCGGCCGCCGGAGCGGGCGGCTTTGTCGAGATCAACACGGCAAACGGTTCGAACACCGGGACCGTCACGAACAACGGCACTTTCGTTACCACCAATGGCGGCGGCATCGGCGTGATGGCGCCGCTGTTTGTCAACAACGGGCAGATCAACCTGGCCGGCGGCAACGACAATCTGGAAATCAGCTCTGCCTATGCCGGCGGGCCGTTCACCGCGCAAACCACCACCAGCGGCACCGGCACGATCACCCTTTCGGGCGCGGGCAGCACGATCCGGTTCATCGACAGCCAGACATTTGCCCAGGGCACGATCACGCTTTCGGGGGCAGGCGCCACGATCACCGATGCCACCGATGGCAACAGCATCGCCACCCCGTCGACGCTGACGTTCGGGGCACAATCGGTCATCAATGCCACCGCCACTTCGGCCGACATCACCAGCTGGTACAACACTGCCAACCACGTGATCGAAAACGGGGTGATCAATGCCTCGGCCGCACATGGGCTGCTGACGATTGATCCGGGCCTGTTCACCAACAATGGCACAATCGCGGTGACCAATGCCGATACCGTAAAGCTGGTTGCCGCCAGCGACGGCACCGGCACGGTTTCGCTGGCCGGGGGCGCCACACTCGAAGTGGCCGCAGGCATGGCCGCAGGCGGCAGCGTGAGCTTTGCCGATGCCGCTGCCGACTTGCTCAAACTCGATACACCGGCCGCGTTTGCCGCCGTGATCAACGGGTTTGCCCGAGGTGACAGCATCGATCTGGCCGGTATTGCGGCAACCGCGGCCAACTGGACCGGTGGTGTGCTGGCGGTGCAGCTTGCCGGTGGCGGCGCGCTCGATCTCGCGATGGCCGGGGCCTATGCCAACCAGCAATTCGCCGTGGCGAGCGACGGCGCAGGCGGTTCGCTGATCACGCTGGGGGCTGTGGTACCGCCGCCGCCCCCGCCCCCGCCCCCTCCTCCTCCTCCGCCGCCGCCCCCTTCGGGCCAAACCTATACGCTGACCACCAAAGTCGATCATGTCGCAGGCGGCACCGGCACCAACACGATCATCGCCACCAGCAACACGCTGTCAAAGGGCGATGTGATCGATGCCGGCACCGGCGGCGCCAATTCGCTGATTTTGAACGGAGCCGGCACATTCGATCTGCGGCTGCCCAAATCGCTGATCAATATCCAGACGGTGGTCGCCAACGACACCGCCGGACAAGGCATCCAGTCGATCCACTTGCGCAACGGGCAGACGATCACGCTCAACATCGGCGCCGATCAGGGTGCCGGCATCGCGATCACCGGCGCCAACGATGCCAGCACGATAAACCTCGGTTCGGGCCAGGACGTCGTCACGCTGGGTTCGGCAAAGGAAACCGTGAACGGTGGCACCGGCAGCGACACCTACAAAGTGACCGCAGCAACAATCGGCGCCACCATCCATGGTGGTTCAGGCCAGAACACGCTGATTGTCAGCGGCGGTGGCAAAGTCGTGATGGGCAGCCAGATCACCGGGATCGGCACGGTCAATCTTGCGGCGTCGGGCAAAGTCTGGAACTTTACCGCCAATGCCACGGCCGGCCTGGTGGTCAATGATCTGAGTTCAGGGCAGAACGACGTGATCCGCGCCGGCGCTGCGGGCCAGACGCTGATGGGCGGCGCGCATGATCAGACCTTTTTCGGGTTTGGTTCGGGGCTGACGACTTTTGCCGACAGCGCCAGCCAGTTCGACGGTTCGACCATCCGCAATTTCACCACGGGCGACGTGATCGATGTGACCGGTCTTGCCTTTGGCGCGGGAACGCATGTTGCCTTCAGCAGCTCCGGCAAAGCCGCAGGCGACCTGACCATCACGCAGAACGGGGCGTTCCAGTCGCAGATCCACATGTTCGGGTCGTTTGGCGGCCAGTCCTTCTCGGCCGGCTCTGACGGTCATGGCGGGACCTTGATCGCGGTTCATTGACTCTGGGCCAGTGCACGCGAACGGCTGCAAATGCCGAATTGCGAATGGCTGGGGCGGCGCAAGGCAAAGCTTTGCGCCGCCCCAGCCTTTACCGATCCCTGCCGCAGGATCTGTTAACCGCAATCTGTTATGCCGGTGGCCTGCCGGATTTGGGTACCCAGCCGGCGGGCCCGCGCCTGGTCCCGTTTGTCGCCCGGCCGGCAGTCATGCTGGATGATGGTACCAATTCTTGCCCGATTTAGCTGGAAACAGATCAGAACCGTGATGCAAATACTTTGGCTTGCGCCCCACTCGACGCGGGCCGATGTCTGGTCGATACGGCATGGATTCTTGCCTATTTGTGGCGCGGACCGTTTCGCGTTGACAGTGGCCACCGATCTTTGGCAGGGGCACCGTCCATGACGCGGCTGCCTCAAGCGCTTTTCTCCGGACTTGCCCTGCTGGCCATGCCCGGTGTTGCCCTGGGTGATGCCCCGGCGCGCAAGCCGGCGAAAACCCCGGCCGATCCGGTCGCCACCGTGTGCAAGGGCCACGTGCGCCTGGGGTGCCGTGCCGCAAGCTGGGTGGCGAGCGAAGCCCCGGCGCCCAAATTCACGGTTGCGCCCGAGCCGGCACCCACCGAAACACTCGCGCAGGCGCTGGATCAGGCCTATCACAGCGGGCCGACCTTGCAGGCGCAGCGCTATCAACTGCGCGCCAATGACGAGGATTATGCGCTGGCGCTGGCCGAAACGCGCCCCACCACGCAGATCCAGGTGACCGGCAGCTATGACAAGACCGTGCCCGGCCGCACCACGCAGGCCACGCGGTTCTTTGCCCCGTCGCAGATCATCACCAGCAACGCGCTGACCGCGCAGGCCAGCATCAGCCAGCCGCTCTATACCGGCGGCAAGGCCAGCGCCGACCGCGCCGCCGCGCTGGCCGAAGTGGGTGCGGGCCGCGCGCTGCTGCGCAGCACCGAAGGCGCGCTGCTGCTGCAAGTGATCACCGCCTATTCCGACGTGCGCCGCGACAGCGATGCGCTGCGCCTGTATGAAGCGAACCTCGGCCAGCTCGAAGCGACGCTCAACGAAGTGAAGGCGCGGCGCGATGCGGGCGAATTGACCCGCACCGACATTGCCCAGGCCGAAACCCAGCTCAACCTTGCGCGCAGCCAGCACAATCTGGCGGTGCAGCAGATGGAACAGGACCGCGCCAGCTATGCCGCGCTGGTCGGGCATGATCCGGGCACTCTGGCCCCGCCGCCCGATCTGCCCGGCGTTCCTGCCAGCATTGGCGACGCGCTTGAACAGGCCGGTGAACGCAGCCCCGATCTCGATCAGGCGATGCAGACCGAGCGCCAATCCCGCGCGCAGATTGCCGCGGCACGGTCGCAAGGGCGCCCGGTGCTGTCGCTCAACGGCAGCGCCGCGCTCACCGGGCAGGCAGCGCCATACTATCTGCGCAACGAAGACCAGGGATTTCACGGCGGCGCGGTGCTGACCATCCCGCTGACCAATGGCGGCCGCGTTGGCGCGCTGGTGGCGCAGGCCGAAGACCGCAACGCCGCCGACCGGCTGGGCATCGAATCGAGCCGCCGGGTGCTGGTGGACAATATCGTCAACGCCTGGAACGCAATGGCCACGGCACAGCGCAACATTGCGGTCGATCAGGCCGGGCTCGATGCGGCGCGCGTCTTCGATGATGGCACGTTTCAGGAATATCGCGCCGGGCTGCGATCAACGTTCGACGTGCTTTATGCCCATTCGACGCTGCTCAATGCCGAAGTCACGCTGGTGGGCGCACGGCGGGACCTCTATGTCGCCGAAGCCACGGTGTTGCGCTATATCGGGCTGCTTGAGGCGCAATCGCTCCTCGGTAGCACCGGGATCTACCGGCCAGAGGCCGATTTCCGCCACGCCGCGCATCGCGGCGCCATGCCGCTGGCGCCGCTGGTGCGCATGATCGACCATATCGGCATGCCCGGAGCCGGTGCCGGGGCCCGCCCGATCGAACCACCGCCGCCGGGCGCGGCACCGCCGGCAATCGTTGCCGCAGCGCCCCCGCCTGCCATGGTCGACCTGGCGCGCCATTCGCCCGAAAATGCGGTTCCCGGAACCACCGCCCCGCCGCCGAAGGCCGCGAAGCGCAAACGCCCGCCGCACGCCTTGTTCCGCAAGCACAGGAAACCGAAATCATGACCGCTGCGGACACCGCAACCGGGCCCGACGCCGGCGGACCCGACAACAGTGGCCTGGTGGCGCTGGCCTCGGTGCTGGCGATGCACCGCGTTGCGGTCGATCCGGCACAACTGCGCCATGGCCTGGGCCATCACGACCCGTTGAACGCAACCGACCTGCTGCGTCTGGCCAAGGACATCAAGGATGTGCGCGCGCGCGCCATCAGCACCACGTTTGACCGGCTGGCACGCACCCCGCTGCCGGCGCTGGCGCACGGGCCGCAGGGCTGGTTCCTGATCGGCCGGGTGGAAGGCGAAGAGGCGCTGATCCAGCTGTCCGTCGCCGAACCCGGCGTGCCGGGCCTGCCCATCCGCAAAGTCACGCGCGAACAGTTGATGGCGCTGTGGGATGGCGACCTGGTGCTGATCACCACGCGCGACAGCCTGCTGGCGATGGCCGGGCGGTTCGATTTCACCTGGTTCATCCCGCAGATCGTGAAATATCGCCGGCTGATCGGCGAAGTGCTGCTGATCACGCTGGGCATCAATATCCTGGGGCTGGCCGCGCCGCTGTTTTTCCAGAACGTGGTCGACAAAGTGCTGGTGCACGAAACGGTCGATACGCTCAGCGTGCTGGCCATCGGCTATGTTGCGGTGTCGGTGTGGGAAACCGTGTTTGGCTGGCTGCGCACGCGGCTCTATTCCGAAACCAGCCAGAAAATCGATGTCGAACTGGGCGCGCGGCTGTTTCAGCATCTGATGGGCCTGCCGATGGGCTATTTCGAAAATCGCCGCGTGGGCGATATCGCGATGCGCGTGCGCCAGCTCGAAACGATCCGCGAATTCATGACCAATGCCTCGCTCACGGTGCTGGTCGATCCGCTGTTCACGATCGTGTTCCTGGTCGTCATGTGGCTCTACTCGGTCAAGCTGTTCCTGATTTCGGTGCTGACCATCCCCGCCTATATCGTGGTTGCGGTGTTGATCACCCGCCCGCTGCAGGCGCGGATCGAGGAACGGTTCGAACGATCGGCGGTCAACAACGCGCTGCTGGTGGAAAGCATCGCCGGGATCAACACCGTGAAATCCAGCGCGGTAGAGCCGCAATGGCAGGCGCTGTGGGAACGGCAATTGGCCGGATACAGCGCCGCCAGCCAGAAAGTGATCAACCTGGGCAATACCGGCAGCCAGTTGATCCAGCTGATTTCCAAGCTGAACCTGGCCGCGATCCTCTATTTCGGCGCCGAAGGCGTGATCGCGCATCAGCTGACCGTGGGCGGGCTGGTGGCGTTCAACATGTTTGCCCAGCGCGTATCGGGCCCGGTGATCCGCATGGCGCAGCTGTGGCAGGATTTTCAGCAGGTGCGCATCGCGATCGCGCGGCTGGGCGATGTGCTGAACCAGCCGGTCGAACCCGGCGCGGGCAGCCGCACCGCCCTGCCCGCAATCCAGGGCAACATCGCGTTCGAAGGCGTCCGGTTCCGCTATGGCACCGAGGGGCCGTGGACGCTGGACGATATCACGCTGGCCATTCCCGCCGGCACCACGCTGGGCATTGTCGGATCGTCGGGATCGGGCAAATCGACGCTGACCAAGCTGTTGCAGCGGCTCTATGTGCCGCACGGCGGGCGCATCACCATCGACGGGGTGGATATCGCGCAGATCGATCCCGCGTGGCTGCGCCGGCAGATCGGCGTGGTGCTGCAGGAAAACCTGCTGTTCAACCGGTCGATCCGCGAAAACATCGCGCTGTCGAACCCGGCGATGCCGCTGGACCAGGTGATCGCCGCGGCAAAGCTGTCGGGCGCGCACGAATTCATCCTGCGCATGCCCGGCGGATACGACACCCCGATCGAGGAACGCGGCACCAACCTTTCGGGCGGGCAGCGCCAGCGACTGGCGATTGCGCGCGCGCTGGTCAATTCCCCGCGCATCCTGATCCTCGATGAAGCGACCAGCGCGCTCGATGCCGAAAGCGAAGAGATCATCCAGAACAACCTCGCCGCGATGACCGCAGGGCGCAGCGTGGTGATCATTGCGCACCGGCTGTCGGCCGTGCGCCGCTGCGACCGGATCATCGCGCTGGAAGGCGGGCGCATTGTCGAAACGGGCACCCATGCCTCGCTGCTGGCTGCGGGCGGCCGCTATGCCGAACTCCACCGGCGACAGATGGGAACGGGGGGCCAGTCATGAGCACTTTGGGCCATACCTGGCGCGTGATCCGTGAGGCGCTGAAGGCCGACAAGGCGCGCCGCGCCGCGCATGTTTCCAGCCACGAAGCCGATTTTCTGCCCGCGGCGCTCGCCGTGGTGGAAAGCCCGGTTTCCCCCACCGGACGGCGCACCGCTTATGCGCTGCTCGGCCTGATGGTGGCAACTTTCGCCTGGCTGGTGTTTGGCCAGGTCGATGTCGTGGCGTCGGCGCCCGGCACGATCCTGCAATCGGGCAAGACCAAGCTGGTGCAATCGGCCGGGTCGGGCGTGGTCGCCGCGATCCACGTGCGCGATGGCGATCGGGTCCGCGCGGGCCAGATTCTGGTCGATCTGGACACCACACTGGCCAGTGCAGAGCTGGAACAGGCGCAAAAGGGCCTGCTGAACGACCTGCTGGAAGTGGAGCGCAACCGCGCCGTGGTTGCCGCGCTCGATGGCAAGGGGCTGCATTTCAATCCGCCGCCGGGCACCTCGCCCGATGTCGCCGCGGCGCAGGCGCGGCTCGCCGCAGCGCAAGTCGCCTCGGTCAACGCGACTGTCGCCGGCTATGCCTCGGCGCGCACATCGTCGATGGCCGATGCCCAGGCCGCCGCCGCCACGCAGTCAAAGCTGGATGCGACGCTGCCGATCATCGACCATGAAGTCGATGCCATGAACAAGCTCGATGCCAATGGTTATGCCCCCGGCATGCGCCTGCTCGAATTGCAGCGCCAGCGCCGTTCCGATGTGGGTGATCGCGATGTGGCCGCCGCACAAGTGCTGCGCGGCCAGTCCGAAGCCCGCAAATATGCCAGCGCCATGGCCCAGACCCGCGACCAGGCACGCCAGCAGGCGCTGCTCGATCTGGCCAAGGCGCAGTCCGACGCGATATTGAAGCAGCAGGATGTCAACAAGGCGCAGCGCCGCGCGGGCCTCGAACATCTGGTCGCGCCCACCGACGGCACCGTGCAGCAATTGCAGATCCACACCATTGGCGGCGTGGTCGAACCGGCGCGCACGCTGATGGTGATCGTGCCCACCGTGGGCGAGATCGAGGTGGAAGCGCGCGTGCTGAACCGCGACATCGGCTTTGTCCACGAAGGCCAGCCGGCGACGGTGAAAATCGATGCCTTTCCCTTTACCCGCTATGGCACGGTGCCGGGCACGGTGGTTTCGCTCAGCCACGATGCCGTGCCTGATCAGAAACTGGGCGCGACTTATGTGGCGCGCATCCGGCTGAAGCGCGCAACGATCGATGCCAATGGCAAAGTCGTGCCGCTCACCCCGGGCCTGGCGGTAACGGCAGACATCCGCACCGGCAGCCGCCGCATCATCTCGTGGCTGCTCAGCCCGATCATGACCACGGTCAAGCAGGCCGCACGCGAACAATAGGGTGGTTGGCAGGGCCTTGACGGCCCTGATGGTTGCGGTGACATGATTGCGGGCCCGGGCGCACCGGGCCGCGCGAGACTGTCCTCATGAAACGCCTGACCCGCCTTTCGCTGCTGATTGCGCCTGTGTTTCTGGTGCCGCTGCCCGTTGCGGCCGGCGCTGGAAAATCCGGCGGCCAGGCAGTGCGCATAGACCGCGATGCAATGGGTGTGCCGCATGTCTTTGCCGCCACATCGGCCGCCGTGCTGTTTGGCGCCGGCTATGCCGAAGCGCAGGACCGGCTGGCCGATCTCGATCTCGCCCGGCGCCGCGCGCTCGGGCGGCAGGCCGAAGTGCTGGGTGCAGCGGCGATACCGGCCGACATCATCTCGCGCGATCGCCTGCCGGCAAAGGCCGAATTGCTGCGGATGGTTCATGCCCAGCCGATCGAATACCAGCGCATGCTGCAGGCCTATGTCGACGGAATAAACCGCGCGATCGACGATATCGCCGCCGATCCCGATCACCTGACGCCCTACGAATTCACGCAATGGGGGGTAAGGCCCGAACACTGGGTGCTGACCGATTTCCTGGCAATGATTGCGGGTTTTCCGCGTGATCGCGGTGGGTCGGAACTGCGCAATCTGGCCTTTTACGACGCGATGATCGCCCGCCATGGCGAAGCCGATGCACGCCGGATTTTCAACGATGTGGTGCCCGCGCACGATCCCGACACGCCAACCGCAATTCCCGCCGGCGAAGACCGCGCGCCGGTGCTGCCAGACCCGCGCCCGACGTTCCTCACGCTTGCGCGCCAGGGCGCCCCGGCCGCCACCACCGCGCCCCCGGCGCCGGACAAGACGCACAGCCGCTGCCTGGTCCTCGGGCCGAAACGGACGGCCAGCGGCAAAGTGCTGATGATGGAGGCCACCGCCGATGGCCCCGAAATCCACCTCCACGGTGGTGGCTTTGACAGCGCCGGGTTCACCACCCCGGCCTGGGGCGTGCCGATCATGGGGCGCGGGCCGCACCATGGCTGGCTGGTCACGTCTGGCCAATCGGACAGCACCGATACGTTTGCCGAACGGATCGATCCGGCCGATCCCTATCGCTATTGGTACAAAGGCCAGTGGCGCACGATGGAGCGCCAGAGCGAAACCATCGTGGTGAAAGGGGCCGCCCCGGTGATGCACGAAGTTGTGCGCACGGTGCACGGCGCGATCATCAGCCGCGATGCGCCAAACCACATTGCCTATTCGCAGCGCTTTGCCGAACGCGGCCACGAAATCGACAATTGGGTCGGCCTGGTCGGCATGCAGCGCGCGCGAACGCTGGGCGAATTTCAGCAGGCCGTTGCGCGGATTTCGACCAATTTCGGCGTCTGCTATGGCGATGAACGCGGCCAGATCGGGTTCTGGGAAACCGGGCTGCAGCCGGTGCGTGCGCCCGGAACCGATCCGCGCCTGCCGACCCCGGGCACGGGCGAGTACGAATGGCAGGGATTCCTGCCGTTTGCCGCACGGCCGCACATGCTCAACCCGCGTCAGGGCTATATCCACGCGTGGAACAGCAAGGCGACCGGCTGGACGCGTGAAGGCGATGAGGCGCGAATGGGCGCAACCTTCCGCACCTGGCTGGGCAACCGGCTGGGCGCTGCTGCGCGCGGCGCAACGCTGATCGACATGGCGGATTACAACCGCCAGATCTGGAACGCCTATGGCGCGCGCGACCGGTCGCTGGCCCCGCCCGATTTCTTTGCGCCCTATCTCCGCTCGGCCGCGGCGGCCGCGCATGATCCCGACGTGGCGCAAGCGGTTGACCTGATGCTGGGCTGGAACGGGCTGTACGAAGATCGCGATGCCGATGGCCGCTATGACAGCGCCGGGTTGACGCTGTTCCGCACCTGGCTTCAGATCGCGCCAAAGGCGCTGTTCGATGCAGACACCGGCGATTGGTGGTCTGATATCGATGCCGACCGCTATCTGAAATACCGGTCCAGCCTGCTGTACCGTGCGTTGCAGGGGGCATCGGCCGGGCTGCCGGTGGAATTCGATTATTTCCACGGCCGGTCTCGCGATGCGGTGGTGGCCGAAACCGTGCGGCAGGCGATTGCCGCGAACCGCACGCGCTTTGCCGGGCTGCCGATGCGCGAATGGCGGCTGCCGATTTTCTGGAAATACTTTACCGGTCAGGCCGATGATCCGGCCCACCCGCCGCTGCCCGACGATGATGAACGCAGCACGACGCTGTGGGCAGAGCTTGGCCTTGGTCCCAAAATGGTCCCGCTCAACGGTGGCGAGGAATGGGTGGGCATGATGGAGCTGACCCCGGCACACCCGGCGATCTATACGATCACCGAAGCCGGCGGGCAGAACCAGTTCATCGATCCGGCAGGCCACGGCACCGCACACCTGACCGACCAGGTGCAGATGCACGCCCAAAACCGGTTCAAACGGATCGACCTGGCCCCGGCCGACATCACCGCCGGGCACCCGGCATCGCAACACTTGCGCTATGAGGCGCAGGCGACGCTGCCCTGACGCGGCAGCGCGCGATCAGCGCGGGCCGCACTCTGCCGGATTGCGCGCATTCATTCAGGGCCACAGGAGCCTGATATCCAGGGAAACTGGCGGAGAGGCAGGGATTCGAACCCTGGATGCCCTTGCGAGCATGCCGCATTTCGAGTGCGGTGCATTCGACCACTCTGCCACCTCTCCGCGAAGTGTCATGGGGCGCATTTTGCGTGCGGCCCCGGTCGGGAAGCGCGCGGTTAGCGCAAGGTTTCGTGCTTGCCAAGCGGAAAAACCGTGGCCCCTGCGATCAAGGGTGTTGGCAGCACCAAAGCCTTGCTTGTTTGGCGCGAGCGGCAGACCTATATGAAGGTCATGGAACACGGGAATTACGTTTCGGCCCAGGGTGGCCGCGAAATCGTCGCTCCGCCGATTTGCGAGGCGCGCTTTTCAATCGGCGAAGTGGTGCGCCACAAGCTGTTCGATTTTCGCGGCGTGATCTTTGATATCGATCCGGTGTTTGCCAACACCGATGAATGGTACCAGTCGATCCCCGAAGCGGTGCGCCCGAACAAGGACCAGCCGTTTTATCACCTGCTCGCCGAAAATGGCGAAAACAGCTATGTCGCCTATGTCAGCCAGGCAAACCTGCTGACCGATGCGGAGGCAGGCCCGGTGGATCACCCTTCGGTCACCGAAATGTTCGAAGCGTTTCGCGACGGGCGCTATCGCCTGCGCCGCAAGCTGTCGCACTGAAAACCCGCGAACGGGATTGCGCGCATCAGGTGCGCAGTTTCCAGCCCGAACGCAGCACGGCATAAGTCGCCGCGGCCAGCACCACATTCAGCGCGCCCAGCCCGATTGCGCCGCCCAGGACCGCCGCATCGGTCGATCCGATGTCGCTTTGCCCCAGAAAGCCATAGCGGAACCCCGACATCACATAAAAGATCGGGTTGTAGCTGCTGATCATGCGGAAGGTCGGGGCCAGCTTGGTCACCGAATAGAACGTGCCAGACAGCATCGCCATCGGCGCGATCACGAAATTGGTCACGGCGGCGTTCTGGTCAAACTTGTCGGCCCACAGCGAAGTCAGCACGCCGATCAGCGCCAGCAGCACCGATCCCATCAACCCGAACCAGATCACCGCCCAGGCATGGTGGATCGACAGATCGACACCGGGCCAGAACACCATCGCAATATAAAGCGCCAGGCCCACAAGAATGGCGCGGGTGACCGCTGCACCAACCAGCGCCAGCAACAGCTCTGCCTCGGAAATCGGGGGCATCAGATAATCGACGATCGTGCCCTGCATCTTGCCCACCAGCAGGCCAAAGCTGGAATTGGCAAAGGCATTGTTGATCATGCCCATCGCGATCAGCCCTGGCGCAACGAAGCTGGCAAACGGCACACCAAGCACGGTGCGCCCGCCGCCGCCCAGCGCCAGCGTAAAAATCACCAGATAGAGCAAAGTCGTGACCGCCGGAGCCCAGATCGTCTGGAGCTGCACCTTGAAGAAGCGGCGAACCTCCTTCATATAGAGAGTCCACAGGCCCAGCCGGTTGAAGCCGCGGAACACCGGCTGCCCGGGGGCAAGAAAATGTCCGGCCAGCGCGCGTGACGACAAGTCGGTGTCACCGGTTGGTCGGGTCACCGTGGGGATCGGTTGATCAGGCATGGTCATCGCGGTATCGCGCGGGCCATGGAATAGCAAGCACCCGACGACCGGGCACGATTGCCCTTGCACAAAAGGTCGTTATGGCGTGGGAATGACAAAGAAGTCGGGCGCTGCGCGCGCCGGTGAAGGAACAGGCATGAGTTGGACCGAAGAGCGGATCGAAAAACTGACCAAGATGTGGGAAGGCGGTGCCACCGCCAGCCAGATCGCCGAAGAACTTGGCGGGGTCAGCCGCAACGCCGTGATCGGCAAGGCGCATCGTCTGGGCCTGAAGGCGCGGCCATCGCCGGTCAAGCCGAACGACAAGCCCGAAGCGCCGCGCGTGGAAACCGCGCCAAAGCCGGCGCCGCGCGCCGCGGCACCGGCCGAACCGCGCGCCGCGCCCGCGCGCCCCGCGCCCGCACC
>CAILBC010000046.1 GCA_903832325.1 uncultured Sphingomonadales bacterium
ACCACGCAAATATGAGTCTGCTTGTCAGACACGTCCAATCCTGCATAAATTGTCATCGGTCATCCCCTTGTTTGGAGCGCGCCCGCGACTCCGTACCAACAAGGTGGATGACTACTTCAATTACGCAACGTCCCCGGAATTCGCGAAAATCCGGTTGCGCAATGCCATCCCATACGGCAATCTTGCCCTCAATCGGCCTTCTCTTGGGGGCCATCTGGGAAATGTCGGTTCATGCCATTCCCCGGCTGCAAGGACCCGGCGAGATTATCGCAGCGAAAATGGATTAAATTTGGGTAAGTGGCAAAAACAAGGCAGAAAAATCTCGGTTGCAGAACATGTATAAAACCAATCGCCAGCGTTTCAGTCATTACATTCTCAAGATGCCCTGGCTGAACAAGGGCATGATTGTAGGTGCGCCTGCTGTCGACGTATACCAACTTGTACGTAACGAATTGATACAGTCCGGTTTTGAAATCGCCGAGCAGGACGATACGCTGCTGCGCCTGTGCGCCTATCGCGAGCGTGCCTCCAACAAATGTCATTGCCTGCATGTGTTGTGGGCGCGGCGTACAGGGCGCGCGACCTATGTCAGCTATGGAATTGAACCCCGTTTCTTTTTCTTTTGGTCGTGCCGCCACGGCGATCATTTCAGCAAAATGGGCGATTTCAAATCCATGATCATTTCGGTTTTGGACCCCGAATTGATTTACCCAAAATATTTCTGACGACGCCTTTTTCACGAGACGCACCATGGCCGCCTGCGAACCGCCCATTGCCATCCGCGACGCAATCATTTGCATCGATGCAAAAAATAGCGTGGTCGACGTGCTGTCCGCCCCCGATGACGCTCGCCAGCGCGATCAATATCCTCTGGTTTTCGGGGCGTGTGATCCATATTGGTCGGAAGCGAGCGCGGAGCAGATCATCGGTGACCTTCTGCTGGAAATTTGGCACGCCACCGTTCTGTTGCACGTGAACCCCCACATCATTCACGCCCGTCTGAAACGTATCCCCGAATATGCGGCGATCCTGGGCTGACAGCTATGGCGGCCAACCCACAGAACGGGTGCATGACAGTCAGGTCTGCACAAAAGCCGCTAAAATAGTCTAAATGCGCCCACCCGATGGCAGTTTCACCCAACGCGGGAAATTTCGGGGACAGTATACTAAATTCCCTCCCCAGCCTGCTTGGGGAAATTTCGGTGAAATTTCGGGGACAGTATACTAAATTCCCTCCCCAGCCTGCTTCGGCTTCGGTCCACGCTTTTGGGGGGCCAGATGCCTGCCAAGGGCGGCTTCCTGTTCGGCAATCCAATCCTCTGCGGCGAGTGGGCGGCCCGTGTTCAGTCTGGCCTCTATGGCCAGTGCGATGGCCTCACCTTCATCCGACACATCCCCGGCCTCAAGCCCGTGCCGCAGCATCGCCCGCCAGCGTGGAACGTAGTGGGTCAGGGCGGCAAGATCGGTCAATGGGTCATCCTTGGCGCGCTTGCCGGCGATGTGGCTGCGCGCGCTTGACCATTGCCAATCGCCGGCTTTGGCCACCAAACCTGCGGCAACCGGGTTTTGCTCGACATAGCGCACCGCCAGCATAAGATGGCGATCGTCCATCGGATAACTGGCAAAGCGGGACTGGAACAGATGACCACGCCAGCCTTCGCGAAAATTGATCTGGCGAGTGTAGCGCCGATGTGCCTCGCCGAGCATGGCGCGCAAGCCATCCGCATCCTGTGGCACCAGCACAGGTGCACATGGTTCGTCATCAGGCACCAGGCAAGGCACTGGGTGCCGGTGTCCTTCGCATAATCGGCCAGCAAGCCGAGATAATCCCGCCGATCCGCATCCGTGAAGAACACGGGCAACCGCCGGTTGCCGCGCTGCGTCACATGGTGCGCAACATGAGGGATCACGATTCTAGCAAGTCTGGCCATGGCCTGGCTGTAGCAGGAGAAGCGCAGTGGGGCAATTTAGTATACTGTCCCCGGAATTCGTAGTATACGAGACCGGAGTCAAGCAACTATTGTTAGAATTGTGCCGCAGAACCATGGAAGAAGGGCTGAGCAAGAACAAATAAATAGCACCAGAGAGGTATCTAATTTGGACAATAGGAGAAATGAGATAGCTGAACATAAATGGTGTTTATTTAGGATATGTTTATGACAATAAATGAAAATTTAGATGCGCTCAGTTTTTGGCGATGGATCGAATTCAAACTAAATTCTGGTCAAATTGATGATATTTTTTTTGCTGAATTAGATAAGAAATTAAGTTATTTCGGTTTTGATTCGTGGGAATTTGGCCCATTTCCTAGTGGAGGGGATTACTTGGCTATATCTCCAGCAGGTTCGCGCGAAAGACTAAAAGACTGCCAAAATTTCATAAAGAATGCGCCCAATATTACTGGATGGAAATTTCTGCCTGCAAAGCCGGCAAAGCAATGGAATAGAATATTTGAATGGTCTCGGTCTGGGGATCGTATTTGTGCCATTGATTGGAAATTTAATATGTATAGTTATCCAGATGGGATGCACGAAATTGTATTAATTAAAGACAGTATGGGAAAATTAGATAAAAAAAATAAACTTTCAATACTTGAATTCGTGATTGATAGTGAAATAGGAGAGGAAAAATCTATCGAAAAAATATGTAAATTTGACGTTTCTGACAATCCCAATGAAAGTGATTTATCTCAATGCATGGATTTGGATGGGGTCAAGGCGGCAATTGATCGGTGAAAAATGAGCACTTCCTAGAAGTGGGGTTTGCGGCAAGGGCAATTCCAGGGACAGGGCAATTCCAGGGACAGGCAATTCCAGGGACAGGGCAATTCCAGGGACAGTATACGAAATAGCTGTTCCATGACGCCATCCTGTATCATCCCTGCGCAAAGAAAAGCTGGACCCCGGGTCAGGCCCGGGGTGACGCTGGGGGGGATGGCGGCCCGGATCGGGAGCCTGGTACTTCGTCGGGCGGCGGAATCCGCGTAACGCTGGAACGGCGCGCAAGCTGGGAATTCCGGGGACATTATACTGGGGAATTCCGGGGACATTATACTAAACTCCCGTGCTGACCGACGTCGAACGCTTTTCCACCATGGACAGCGCGCCTGTGGCCAGCCGCCGCGCCGCCTGAGCGGCGTCGATAGCAAAGCCCTGCTGCGCTATCGGATTTCAGGCGCCTCGCGCAGCAGAAAGCGGCCGGTCTTGTACAGCGCCAATCCGATGCCGAACGGGATGCCGCCGACAAACATCACCAGCATCCCGCCAAACACCAGTCCACTGACTCCCTCGCCGATGCTGTGCGACGACAGCACCCCGACAAGGCCGATCACAATGAACGCGCTGGAGCACAGGCCGCTTGCCCCCGCGATCAGGATGCCCATCGCCAGCAACAGGCCGCCAATCAGCTGTTTCATGCCAGGTCCTCCGCCCCTGTCAGGGCCCTGTGCCGCGCCACCACGCCCGCGCCTTCGGCCCCGGCGCGATAGAATGTGTTGTAGGTATCAAACGGATAGATCTGGCCTTCGGGGGTGACAAAGTGGACGCAGCTGCGTTTTACCGTGGCCAGGTCGAAATTGTACCGATCGAGAAACTGCATCACCACCACGCGGAACGAATTGGCATAGCTGAGCTCGGCCGGGACCATCGCCTGCGGCAGGCAGCACAGCAGCCCGGCCAGTTTCTCCCCTGTGTTGGCCTGCGCGGTAGATAGCGACAGCAAGTCGAACATGCGATCGCGCAGATCGGGAAAGGCTTCATAGACCACGGTGTTGGGCCCTTCCAGAATCACCTCGCGCGGGATCAGGCGGGTGATCGGGATAACCTCGCGGCCGTTGCGCAGGCCATAGCCGATCGCGATCTGATCGGGGTTGCAGGGCAGGGGGATCATGTCTTCTGTGGCGAACACGCCCGATTTGCCCACTTCGCGGCGGATCTGGGTCAGCAGCACGCGGTGTTGGTTGGGATCAAACCCGTCATTGCGCCCGGCATCCTGCACCGGCTGAAACGTCACCCCGCGCACGCACGTCCATTCCAGCGCATGGCGCACGATATCGGCCACTTCGTGGTCATTCACCCCGCGTTTGATCACCGCGACCAGCGTGGTGGACAGATCGTGCGCCTCCAGCGCCTGCAACGCGGCCTGGCGAATGCGCGACAGCCGCGCCCCGCGCAAATTCATCAGCGCATCGTCGTTCAGCGAATCGAACTGCAGATAGATCTCCAACGCCGGCTTGTACGTGGCCAGCCGCGCCACAAATGCCGGGTCCTGCGCGATGCGCACGCCATTGGTGTTGATCATCAGATGGCGGATCGGCCGCGCCTTTGCCGCATCGAGAATGGCCCAGAATTGGGGGTGCAGTGTCGGCTCTCCGCCCGACAATTGCACCAGATCGGGTTCTCCCTCGCTGGCCACCAGCGCATCGAGCATGCGCTCGATCTCGGCCAGCGGGCGGTGGCTGCCGTGCACATTGGCGGCATCGGCAAAGCACACCGGGCAGGCCAGGTCGCAGGCCTGGTTGATCTCAAGAATGGCCAGGCAACTGTGCTGTTCATGATCGGGGCACAGGCCGCAATCGAACGGGCAGCCGGCCTCTGTGCGGGTCTGCGCGGTCAGCGGGCGGTCGCCGGGTTTCAGCCACAGTTTCTGCGCGCACCAATATTCCGGATCATCGCTGATCAGCGTTTTCATCACGCCATGCTTGCGGCACCGCTTCAGGTAATAGACGCGATCATCCTCGATGATCACTTTGGCCGGGACCAGCTCCAGGCAGGTTTCGCACAGGCTCGTGGTCTGGCTGTGGAACAGATAGGGCGCCGCCTTGCGCTCTGCCGCCGGATTTTGCGCGATCACCGCTTCGCCACCATGCAATGCCATACGCGACCAACCCCAGGGAAATGCCGTGAAACAGATTGAACGGCCCCAGCAGCGTAGGATAAGGCTTCAGAAATTCCCAGCAGAAGCGTTGCGCGCCATACCAGATGACAAAGGCGTAAAACGCCCGGGTCTGCGCCCAGCCCGCGCCGCGCTGCCGCGCGATGACATACCCCGCGATGAACAGCGCCATCGCCAGCGATTCATACACTTCCACCGGGTGCCGCGCCACGCCGTCGCCCAGATCGACACCCCAGGGCAGGCGTGTCGGCACGCCATAGGTCGCATCGGTGATCCCGGCAAACAGGCAGCCCCAGCGCCCGATCATGATCCCCGTGGCAATCGGCAGGACAAACGCGCCCCCGGTCGATCCGCGCACGCCATGGCGCCATTTCCACAGCTCCACGCCCGCAATCGCGCCGGCCAGAGCGCCGGCAATGCTGTGTGACGGCGCCAGCCCGACCGGCACCGTGTTCAGCGATCCGGCCAGCCAGGCGCCGCCCAGCCCGCCCAGCGCCAGCCAGATGAAATAGGATGGCGCCGTAATCCGCGCCAGCCGCTGCGCTTCGCCAGGCCACAGCCGGTATTGGCCATATCCGGCCAGGCTCGCCGCCACCCAGGCGCAGGCATCGCCCAGATAGTGCGCGGCGGGATGGGTTGGCACCAGGATCATCGGCCACCACCCTGACGATCGGGCGCGGGGTGCGCAATCGAATGTTGCAGGGCGATCCATGATCGGTGGCGTCTCTCGGTCCCATAGACCCGATCTATGCCTATCATCAAAAATTGGCGTCTACCGTGATGGCCGGGGGTTTGGCACTTCCCGTGCTGCACTGCAATGCAGCACGAAGGAATCAGCATGATGTCGTCACGCCGCGGCTTGTCCGTCTTGTCATCGGGGCTCCGGACCGGATTTTGCACCGCCACATCGGTGATCGGCCTGCTGGCGCTGCCCGGTGCTGCATGGGCGCAGGCCGCGCCCGCAGCGGAAGCCCCCGCCGCGGCACCCGCGCCCGAAACCGGCGGCGAAATCATCGTGACCGCGCAAAAACGCAGCGAAGATATCCGCACCGTGCCGATCAGCCTGTCCGTGCTGTCGGGCGCGGCGCTGAAAGAGCAGAAGATCGCCAGCTATGACGATCTGTCGCGCGCGGTGCCGGGCGTGGCGTTCAACGCGGTGGCCGGTGAGGAAGGCCGCACCAATATCGTGATCCGGGGGGTCAGCTCGGTTTCGGGCGCGTCCACTGTCGGGCTCTATCTCGATGACGTGTCGATCACCGTGCCCAATCTTTATCGCGACGGGTCGATCGAAGTGCGCCTGCCCGATATCGAGCGCGTCGAAGTGCTGCGCGGGCCGCAGGGCACGCTTTATGGCGACAGTTCCGAAGGCGGCACGATCCGCTTCATCACCACCCAGGCCAACCCCGAAAAGCTGGCCGCCACGGTGACCGGCGACCTTTCGGGAACGAAGCACGGTGGCACCAATTACGGCGCCAGCGGCAGCTTCAACCTGCCGCTGGTCAAGGATACGCTGTCGCTCCACGCTGCGGTGAATTACCAGAACGACAGCGGCTGGGTCGATCATTACACCACGGCCGGCGCGCTCGACAAAAAGGGCGTGAACAGCGCCAACAGCCTGACCGCGCGGATCAGCGCAACCTGGACCCCGGATGCCAGCCTGACGATCACCCCGGCGTTCTTTTACCAGCGTGCCAACAATGCCGACAACGCCGCGTTCTATCTGGATAACGGCCCGGGCACCGGGATGTGGAAACAGAACAAGCAGGTTGCCGAACCCAGCCACGATACCGTTGCGCTGGGCAGCCTGACGATCAGAAAGGCGATGGGCTTTGCCGATCTGACCTCGGTAACCGGCTATTTCGACCGTGTTGCCGCGCGGCAGGAAGATGGCACTTATTTCAACAGCACGGCGTTTGCGCTGTTCTTTCTCGATCCGGTCTATCCCGCCAATGCCGCCGTGAACGACAGCGTGATCGCCAATCTGCCGTCGGTGGTGAATTATCGCACGCATTATCGCCAGTTCAGCCAGGAAATCCGCCTGTCGTCGAATGACAGCAGCGCCGGCGCATCATGGCTGAAATGGCAGGTCGGCGCCTATTTCGCCTCACAAAGCGTGCACAACACCGATTTTCAGACGATCAACGGGATCAACACCACGTTCCAATCAATCTATGGCGTGCCGCTCGATCAGTCGCTGGTGCAGACGGCCTATGGCAACACGGCCTATGGCACGCCGGGCGGCGGCGCGGCGATCCCGCTGTTCCCCGGCGATATCGATGAAAGCGATGACCGCACTTATCGCCAGCAGCAGTTTGCGGTGTTTGGCCAGGTCAGCATCGCCATCGCCAAAGGGTGGAAGCTCGATCTGGGTGGCCGTTTTTCGGCCGCGCACGAAGATTATGTTTCGGTGGAAACCGGGTTCTACCAGATCGGCAACCTGGGCTATCAAACCGCCGGGCAGCCGGCCGCGGCGCCCTATACGCAAAGCGGCACGAGCCAGTCATTCCTGCCCAAGGCCACGCTCTATCACGATCTTTCGGGCACGAGCTCGGTCTATGCCACCGCGGCAAAGGGCTTTCGCCTGCCCGGGCCGACCGGCCCGATCGTGTTTGGCCCGACATCGGTGTGCAATGGCGATTTCCAGAACATCGGCCAGACCACCCAGCCCACCAAGTTCGATTCCGACAGCCTGTGGACGTATGAAGTGGGATCGAAAAACGAATTTGCCGGCCGGCGCATCCGGCTCAATGCCGCGGGCTATCTGACCAACTGGAAAAACATCCAGCAGCAGATCTATCTGCCCACCTGCGGCTATTACTTCACCAGCAACATCGGCAATGCACGGATCTGGGGCGCCGAAGCCGAAGCCTCGTTCAAACTGACCCCCAGCCTGTCGCTCAGCGCCTCGGCCAGCGTGAACAATGCCAAAGTGATCCAGTCGAACAACCCGATCGACGTGGCGGTGGGCCAGCATCTGATCGATGTGCCCGATTTCACTGCCACTGCCGGTGCCAATTACCAGCACCGCGTCGGGCCCACGGCGGTGGTCGTCGCCATGGCCAACTATGCCTATACCGGGCACAGCTATGGCAGCTATCTGCTGGCCGACACCAATTATTACAACCCCGCCTATGGCGTGGTGAATGCCAGCCTGGCTTTGCGCTTTGGCGCGAACCAGATCACGCTCTATGCCAAAAACCTGTTCGACAACCAGACCATCATCCAGCGCCCCCAGATCAACACCGTGACCGAAGGCTATACCGTGCACCCGCGCACGATCGGCCTTACGCTGAAACTGGTGAATTGAAAAAGCACACGAGAGAGGAGCAGGCCATGACCACGTCCAGCACCACCGCCGATCCGGCCGGTGCGCGCGCCCACGCCCGCGCCATGGCCGGCACCCGGGTAGAGGCGATGCCGACAATCCCCGCCACCGCCGCCACCGATCTGCCTGCGGGTGTGGTGGCAGACGATGTGGTGTGGGACGAAACGCTGGCGCCTGGCGGCTATGCCGCGCGCGTGCTGAAACGCGGCAGCCGGCTGCGGCTGGTCGATCTGCGCGGCGATGCCTGCGCATCGATGCTGGTGTTCAATGCCGAACGCCCGGTGGAGCGGCTGAACGTGGCCGACACGGTGAAAGTGCAGTGGAATGCCTATCTCGGCGCGGGCCGGTTGCTGCTGTCAGACATGGGCCGCGTGCTGATGAGCGTGATCGAGGACGATACGCACGGCCACGATGCCTTTTGCGGGGCATCGAACCTGGCATCGAACGCGCGCAAATATGGCGACGGGTTCAACCACGGCGCGCACCCCAATGCGCGTGACCGGTTCGTGATCGCGCTGGCCAAATTCGGCATGAACCGGCGCGATATCCACCCTTGCGTGAACTGGTTCAAGCCGGTGGCGATTGCCGCCGATGGCGCGATCGAGCTGGATACCGGGCCGTTTGCCCCGGGCCAGGCGATCACGCTGCGCGCCGAAATGGATGTGATCGTGGTGATCGCCAATTGCCCGCACGTGCGCGAACCGCGCGATGGCTATACCGTTACCCCGCTGCGCGCGACCGCCTGGCGCGGGGCGGTGACGGCGCAGGACGATCCGGTGCGGCTGGCCACGCCCGAAGGGCTGCGCGCGTTTGAAAACGTTGAAGACTATTACCGGAGGTAACGCGAGATGATCCCCAACACTCCCGTCCCCGACTTGCCCGGCACGATTGTCCACGATGAAATCGTCGCGGCGCGCGCGCCCTGGCACCATCTGGTCAAAAAGGGCGAAACGCTGCGCATTGTCGATCTGGAGGGCAACCAGGCGGTCGATTTCCTGCTTTATGCCGCGGCCGACGATGCCGAACGCTACAGCGCGCAGGATACCATCGCCGCACAGGGCAATGTCTATCTCAACACCGGCACGCAATTGCTGTCGAACGAAGGGCGGCCGATGATGACCATCGGATCGACCTCGGTCGCGCGGCACGACACCATCGGCGGGGCGTGCAGCTGCGAATCCAACACCTTGCGTTATGGCCACCACACCAAGGCGCAGCATGCCTGTGTCGACAATTTCCTGCTCGCCAATGCCGAATATGGCCGCACCAAGCGCGACATGGTGTCGAACATCAATTTCTTCATGAACGTGCCGGTCGAACCCGACGGATCGCTGGGCATTGTCGACGGCATTTCGGCGCCGGGGCTGCATGTCGATCTGGTGGCGGATATGGACGTTATCGTGGTCGTGTCGAACTGCCCGCAGATCAACAACCCGTGCAACGGGTTCAACCCAAGCACAGTGCGGATGATCGTCAGCGCGCCGGATTGATGCGTGGTGGTGCCATTGCGATCAATCTCTCGGGAAAACATGGCCAGATTGCCCCTTTGATCACTGCAATTGTCCCTTGTTGATGGTACAGGCGCAGGCCACTGCTCCGCAAACGGGCCGGCAATGAGGAGAGAGCGATGACAATCGGGGTCGCACCCGGCGCCAACGACGCGCCAAATGCATATGGATTTCTTGATCGCGGCCGCACCGTCGCGCCGGCCGGGTTCAACCGCTGGCTGGTGCCGCCTTGTGCGCTGGCGATGCACCTCAGCATCGGCATGGCCTATGGGTTTTCGGTGTTCTGGCTGCCGCTGTCGCGCGCGCTGGGCGTGGCAAAGCCGGTCGAATGCAAAGCCATGACGCTGGTCCAGGCGATGACCACCACCACTTGCGACTGGCGGGTCAGCGACCTGATGTGGACGTATTCGATCTTTTTCGTCGTGCTGGGCGCGGCGGCGGCGATCTGGGGCGGCTGGCTGGAACGGGTCGGCCCGCGCAAGGCGGGTGTGGTTGCGGCCTGCTGCTGGGCCGGCGGGATCGCGATCGGCGCGCTGGGCGTTTCGTGGCACCAATTGTGGCTTCTGTGGCTCGGCACCGGGCTGATTGGCGGGGTCGGGCTGGGGCTGGGCTATATTTCCCCGGTGTCGACACTGATCAAATGGTTTCCGGATCGGCGCGGCCTTGCCACCGGCATGGCGATCATGGGCTTTGGCGGGGGCGCGATGATCGGCAGCCCGCTGGCCGACAAGCTGATGAAGACGTTTGCCGACGCCCACGGCGTGGGCGTGTGGCCGACCTTTCTGGTGCTGGCCGCGCTTTATTTCGTGGCGATGATGGCCGGCGCGATCGGCTATCGTGTGCCGGCCGAAGACTGGAAGCCGGCCGGCTGGACGCCGCCTGCGGCGACAGGCCCGGGTGCGGGTGAAGGCAGCTACGTTCACCTCGACGATGCGCACAGGACGCCGCAGTTCTGGATGATCTGGGCGGTGCTGCTGCTCAACGTGTCGGCCTCGATCGGGATCATCGGCGTCGCCTCGCCGATGCTGCAAGAGGTCTTTGCCGGGCGCCTGATCGGGCAGCCGACAGTGGCCTTTGCCGCGCTTGATCCGGCACAAAAAGCAGCGATCGCCGCAATCGGCGCCGGGTTCGTCGGGGTGATCAGCCTGTTCAACATCGCCGGGCGGTTTTTCTGGGCGACGTCGTCCGACCGGTTGGGGCGCAAGCCGACTTATGCGATCATGACCGCGCTGGGTGCGCTGTTGTACGGCCTGGCCGCACCGTCGCTGATCGGTGGGTCGGCCGGGCTGTTCATCCTGGTGTTCTGCCTGTGCGCGTCGATGTACGGTGGCGGCTTTGCCACGGTGCCGGCGTACCTTGCTGACGTGTTCGGCACGCGTTTTGTCGGCGCGATCCATGGCCGGCTGCTGACGGCGTGGTCGACCGCCGGCGTGCTGGGGCCGCTGATCGTGACGACGATGCGCGACCATGCGCTTGCCGCCAAAGTGCCGGCTGCCCAAGTCTATCCGCCGATCTACTGGACGCTCGCCGGTCTGCTGGTTGCAGCGTTCCTGATCAATCTGATGGTGCGACCGGTCGATCCCGCACTGCATCGCGAGGCCGAGGCAACCGCGCCGCACGCCCGCGGCGCGGCGCGGGCTGGTGACGAGGTGGCGGCCGGGGTGACCCCGGCGGTGACCCCGGCGGTGGTGGCGGCCTGGTTGCTGGTGCTGGCCCCGATCGGCTGGGGTATCTGGCAGACTGCGGCCAAGGCGGCAGTGCTGCTGCGCTGATCGGCACACGTGTGGTCAATCGCGCCCTGCCCGAAAACGCATCCGGGCAGGGCGCGAACGGCGTCAGGGGCGCTTTTCAAACGCCGCCGAAATCGTCAGCTTCACGTCGTCGCTGACCAGCGGAACATATTTGGCCACGCCGAAATCCGACCGCTTGATCACGCCGGTGGCCGAAAAGCCCACGGTAAAGGCCTTGTCCATCGGATTGGTCCCGGCACCGCCAAAGGTGGCGTCAAGCGCTATCGGCCGGGTTCCGCCGTGCAGCGTCAGATTGCCGTCGATATGCGCGGTGCGGGCGCCGGTCTGCGTGACTTTGGTGGCGGTGAAATGGATTTCGGGAAATTTCGCCGCATCGAGCCAGGTCGGGTCCTTCAATTCGCCATCGAGCACGCTGTTGGTGGTTGACAGCCCGGCAACCGGCAACGAAATGTCCAGCCGGTCGGCCGATGCGTTTGCCGGGTCCAGCGTCAGCGTGCCGGTGGCATTGGGAATCGTGCCATAGAACTCGTTGAAGCCGAAGTGGTTGATCGCAAACATCGCCAGTGTGTGGTGGCTTTCGACGGCATATGTGCCGGCGGGAACTGGCGGGGTGGTCTGGGCGCTGGCCATGGCGGGGATCAGTGTGGCGGCAATCAGCGAAAGGGCGATGGTCCTGATCATGGTATGATCCTGTCTGGTAAAAGGCGATGGGGGGTAGTTGGTCGGAGATCGGCGCGCGGCCGTTTCCGCAGCCTTGGCAGATGTAGACATGTCACGCCCCGATGATAATAGCTGATTGAAACGATATTCTTTCAACCAGCAGTTGAAAATATGATGGATCGGCTGATCGGGATCGAGGTTTTTGCGCGGGCCATGCGGCTGGGCGGGCTGTCGGCCGCAGCGCGCGAACTGTCGATGTCGCCTGCGATGGCTGCCAAGCACCTTAATGCGCTGGAGGCGCGGCTGGGCACGACGCTGGTCAATCGCACCACGCGGCGGCTGTCTTTGACGCAGGCCGGGGCGGATTTTCTGGAACGGGCGGAACGCATTCTTGGCGATCTGCGCGAGGCAGAGGCCGAAGCCGCCGCGCGTGCGGTGGTGGTCGAGGGGCTGTTGCGCGTAACCGTCGGGGCGACCTTCGGCGTGCGACACATTGCGCCGTTGCTGGCCCGGTTCAACCAGCGGCACCCGCGCGTTACAGTGGAACTGGGCCTGTCGGACCGGGTGGTCGATCTGGTTGAGGAACGCTGGGACGTGGCAATCCGCATCGGGCGGCTGGCTGATAGCCGGCTTGTCGCGCGCAAACTGGTGGATATGCACATGGTGATCTGTGCCGCGCCCGCTTATCTGGCCCGGCGCGGCATCCCCCGGTCGGTTGCCGATCTTGCCGGGCATGATTGCCTGGGGTTCACTTTATCCCAGCCGGCCGGGCGCGAATGGCGGTTTGGTGCGGATGGCCAGTTGCGCGTGCCGGTGCAGGGTTCGCTTCATGCCGACAATGGCGAAGCCCTGGTCGAAGCCGCTGTCGCCGGATCGGGGCTGGTCTATGGCCCGCGCTTCATTGCCTCTGACGCGCTGATCGCCGGGCAGCTTGTCGAGGTGACGCTGGATCAGCCGCTGTTGAAACTGGGTGCGGCCTATGCGGTTACCCATCCTGCCCGCAGCCCGGCCAAGAAGATTCGCGCATTTGTGGATTTCCTGGTCGAGACCGTGCCGGAACGCGCGCGGGCGTGCTAGGCGATAAAGCGATGACACGGCAAGGATCTCGGCAGGACCAGCCCGGCGTTTCACCGCTGATCGTGGCGCTGGTGCTGATCGCGTTGTCGCTGGCGCTGATCGTGGTGTGGATGGCGCTGCACCAGCGGCCCGTGGCTGCGCCCGTGGCTGCATCCGAAACCGCGCTGCCCGACCGGCGGTTGACCCCGGGCGCGATCGATCCCGCGGTAAACGATGATACGATCTGCGCGCACGACTGGGCACCGGGCGATCCCCCGCAGGAAGGCGGCGATCTGACATATTCCAAGGCGGCGCGGCACACCTCGTCGGCGGTAAAGAACGACGTGTTCGATGCCTATCACCTGGTCAACCCGCACGATGGCGGGCGCTCGTTCGAAGTCGATCATCTGGTGCCGTTGTCGCTGGGCGGGCGCGATGTGGAAGAAAACCTGTGGCCCGAAAGCCGGATTGGCGATGGCATGAACGCCTGGGCCAAGGACCGGCTGGAATACCGGCTATACCGGCTGGTCTGCGATCCCCCGCCGGGCGAAGCGCGCCTGCCGCTGGCAGCGGCGCAGACTGCGCTGCGCACCGACTGGGTGGCGGCCTATCACGCCTATTGCCCCGATGATTCGACCTGCCCCGCGTTTGGCGGGGAGTGACTGGGGTTCAGGGCCTAATCGCCCCCGTCCGCACCGGCCCAGCCGGGCAGGTGGCGCGCATCCGGCCCGCGCGCCAGCGGCACGGCCGCCACGACACAGGCATCGAAATCATCGTCCAGGTGGCCGGTCTTGATCCGGTCGCGAAAGAAATCGGCCCACAGGAATTCGGTGTAGGGCGTGGCGGATTTGGCATAGCCGCCGGCGCGGCGCACTTCGCCCGCCAGCGAACGATAGGGATCGTCCACCAGATCGGTCAACCGGCGGGGCAGATCGTCAAATTCGCGCCGCCGCCCTTTCTCGTCATAGGGGTGCAGCCAGTTGCGCGCATCCATGAACGCCAGGAACCGCTTTTTGGGCAATGCATCCAGCCGCGCGACGACTGACACCATGACTTCGGTCACGCCCTCCTTGTGCATGGCCAGCGCAAGGTGGTGGTGATCGACAATCCACGGATGGTTGTCGGGCCCGATCACCGCCGGGATCATGTGCGAACCCAGATATTTGCCCGCGGCATCGCGTGGGCGGTCGCGCCATTGGTTGCGCTTGGCCCGCACTTCACGCATCCCGACGGTCATCTGGGTGGGGCGCAGATCTTCGATCGGCACGGGGTGCAGGATGGGGTGGATGGGGTGCGACAAGGCCATGATTCACGAGTCCCGGCAGGAATTGGGGTTTGCGATACCAGCCCGCGGGCTGCCTGTCATTGATCTGAAACCAGCATGGTCGTGGCGGCGTGCGCCGCATCCGAAACGCTGAACGCCGCCGCTGCGGCCAGCGCGCCCATCCCGGCGGCGGCCAGCACATCGCGCACCCGGTCGTGCGCGCGCGCCAGGATCAGCCGGCAATCGCGCGCGGCGAGCATCGCGGCAAATTCGCCCAGCGCATCGATCGCCGTGGCATCCAGATCGTCGCTTTCTTCCAGGCTCAGGATCAGCACGCGCGCGCCATCGGCCCGGGCCGCCGTGGCAATGCTGCGCAGCGCGCCTTCGGCATTGGCAAAGAACAGCGGCGCATTGGGGCGAAAGATTGCCACCCCCGGCACGCGCAGCGCATCGCCGTGGCGGTCCAGATCGACGAAATCGTGGCTGCTGCCGATCCGGCCAAGCTCGCTGATCGCGGGGTGTGACCAGCGATAGAGCAATTGTGCCAGCGACAGCGCGATCGCCGCGAGCATGCCATTGAGCACGCCCAGCACCAGCACCCCCAGCGCCGCGGTCAGCGCGATCCAGTGATCGCGGCGCAGGCGGAACAGCCGCGCAATCGGCGCCGGGTTCAGCGCATGGATCAGCGCGGCAATCACCACCGCGGCCAGCACCGGTTCGGGTATGCGCGCAATCAGCAGCCCGGCAAACAGCACCAGCAGCAGCGTTGCCACGCTGGCCACCGCGCCCGAAAGCCGGCTTTGCGCGCCGGCCGCGGCATTGGCCGATCCGATCGAAAACCCCGCGCCGATCGGCATGCCCTGCGCCAGCGCCGCCGCCCCGTTGGCAAGGCCGATTGCCGTCAGTTCGCGGTTTGACGAAATCGCATCGCCCCCGTTCAGCGCCAGCCCGCGGATCGTGCCCCAGCTTTCGGCAAAGATGATCAGCGTCAGCGGCGCGGCCAATTGGGCGATGCGCGCCCACACCGCCGGGTCTGCGGGCAGCGCCAGCGGCGGCATGGTCATCGGTGTCGGGCCGACCAGCGCCACCGGCATGTGCAGCATTTGCGCCACCTGGCCCAGCGCGATGCCCGCCGCCATGACGATCAGCGTGGCGGGCAATTTCGCGGGGAGCCCGGGCACGCGGCGCAGCGTGATCAGCCCTGCCAGCGCGGCAATCCCCAGCGCCAGGCTGGCCCAGTCCCAATGCGGCAGCGCCAGCATCACGCCCGCCAGCACCGCGCCGATCGGGCCCCCGGGCACGGCCACATGCACCAGATGCGGCAACTGGCGGATGATGATCGTGGCGGCCAGGCCAAAGGCAAACCCGCGCAGCACCGGGCGCGATACGAACCCGGCAAGGCCCCCCAGCCGGAACAGCCCCAGCCCGACGAACATCACCGCCACCATCAGCGTCATCGCGGTGGCCAGCGCATCCACCGTCAGGCCGCCCACAGCGCCCGGAGATGCCGCCAGACTGCCCAATGCGGCGGCCAGGATCGAGGCGGAAGACGATGTGGCCGATACCACGGCAAACCGGCTGCGCCCGACCAGCGCATAGACCAGCCCGCCGATCACCCCGGCAATCAGCGCACGGCCCGGCGCCAATCCGGCAATCCCGGCATAAGCGACCGCTTCGGGCACCAGCAGCCCGGCAACCGACAGCCCGGCCAGCACATCGGTGATGGAAATCCTGGGGCGGGCCCCGGTCTTTTCAGATTTTTCGCGGTCTTGCACGCCGCCAGCATAAGCCGGCGCGTGGTGTGCGCAAGCTGCCGGGGGAAAGCGGGGCTGATCAGCTTTTGGCGTGAAGCGCCGGGGCGGTGTCCAGCTGGTTCGATGCCGTGGTCAGCGTGTTGCCCAGCGCATTGCCGGCGAGCGCCGTGCTGCCCACCGCCGCCATCGCGATCAAACTGGCAATAAAGGCGTATTCGATCGAAGTCGCTCCCGCGGCATTCGTCCAGATCGTACCGGCCATGCGCATTGCCCGCTTCCTTCGAAAGGCGTCGTAACGGGGCCAGCGTAACGCAATTCGAGGGGTTGAATAGCCATTGCTTGACAGTGTGTTAACGCTGTCCCGCTTTGGAGCGGGTGCCGGGCAACGGGTTAATTTGTGCCGGCTTCGGGTGGCGATTGGCCGGGCAGGCCGCCCGTCTGGCGCAGCGCCTCACCCAGCGCAATCGCAGCCGAAGTGGCAAGGTTCATCGATCGCACGTGCGGCACCATCGGAATGCGCAGTCGCGCCTGGCACATGGCGGCCACAGCCTCGGGCACGCCGCCGCTTTCTTTGCCGAACAGCAGGATATCGTCCCGGCCAAAGGCAAAGTCGTGCAGCGGCTGGCTGGCTTTGGTGGTAAACAGTACCAGCCGGCGCGCGCCTGCCGCGGCATGGAACGCGGCAAACCCTGTATGGCGGGCAATGGCCACATGGTCGATGTAATCCATCGCCGCGCGGCGCACGCGGCGATCTTCCCACACGAAACCCATCGGCTCGATCAGATCGATGGCCACCCCCATGCAGGCGCCCAGCCGCAGGACGGCACCAACGTTTCCGGCAATTTCCGGTTCGAACAAGGCAATGCGCATCGCCCCTGCTTGGCGGGGAGGTGCTGCACAATCAACCCCGGTTATACCAATGTGCAGTGAGCTTGTCTCATTGCACATTGGTAAAGGCGCGCGCGGCGCTTGCGCGTCACGCTGTGCCACATCCGGATCATTCGCGCAGTGCGGAATCGCGGATGCGAATTAGGGGCCCCAGAATGTAATCGAGAATGGTCTGCTTGCCTGCCACGATATTGGCTTCGGCGGTCATGCCGGGGATCACCGGGCGTTTCGGGCCAAAATCGCTGGTGTCGGCGCGCAGCCGCACGCGGTAGTATGCTTCGCCTTTCGGGTCCTGGATCACATCGGGCGAAACATCGATCACGCTGGCATTCAGCCCGCCGTAAATCGCGGAATCATAGGCGGAAATTTTCACTTTCGCGGGCAGGCCGGGCCACACGTTGGCGCGGTCGCGCGGGGCGACATGCGCCTCTATCGTCACGACTTTGTCCACCGGCACGATTTCGGCCACGGGCTCGCCCGGGCGGATTACCCCGCCCACGGTCTGCAAATACAGCTTGTTGACAATGCCATCGAGCGGCGCGCGGATTTCCTCGCGGGTGGATTTGTCGCGCGCGGCGTTCAGCGTTTCGGCGGCTTTGGCCAGTTCCATGCGCAGCAGCGCGGCCTTGCTCTTCACGTCTTCCATGTCTTTGGTGAACACTTCGCCGCGGCGCGCGCCGGCTTCGGAAATCTGGGCGGCAATCTGCGGGATCTGGTTTTCCACATCGGCAATGCGCGTGCGCAGCGCGGCCAGCGCCTGCCGCTTGTCGAGCACTTCGCGTTCGGAAATGGCCTCTGCCTCATAGGCGCGTTCCAGCTTGCCCAGCTGCTGTTCGCCCAGCGCCTGTTCGGTGCGCAGATTGACCAGCCGCGCGCGCAGCGCCACCGCCTCGGCCTGGTGCTGGCGCACTTGTTCGCTGATGATCCCCGATGCCTGCCCGCGCTGGGCAAGGCTCGACCGGAACAGCGCTTCTTCGCTGCGGGCGATGTCGGGCGCGGCGCGGGCCAGATCGGGGGGCACGACAAAGCCGGACGCGCCCGAAATTTCCGCGTCCAGCCGCGCCAGCGTGATGCGCTTTGACAGGACGTCGGTCTGGCTGGTGGCATATTCGGTACCGGTGGTCACATTGTCGACGCGGATCAGCACCTGGCCTTTTTTTACGCGCTCGCCTTCCTGCACCAGGATCTGCTGGATGATCCCGCCTTCCTGGTGCTGCACGATCTGGTTTTGCACCCCGGGCAGCACGCGCCCCGGCCCGCGCGTGACTTTGTCGAGCGTAAACACGCTGGCCCAGACCAGAAAGGTGACAATCGCCAGCGCCAGCAGCCGCAGCGTGTGTGAATGGTGGTCGGCGCGCGTGCGGGCGCTCCAGGGCATCATCCCGGCCACCGGGTGATGGCCGGCAGGCATTGCGCCGGCCATCGCCGCCTGCGCCTCGGCAGGGGATGCGTCTTCGAACAGGCTGGCACCGCCCAGGGCACGGATAATGCGTTCACGCGAGGGATAAAGCTTCATGGTCTGCCTCAACTGCCGTTTTGCCGGAATGTGGCACCGGGTCCGATATCGGCCACGGGGGCGTAACCACGGCTGTTAAGTCTTGATCATGCATATTTGTTTCGATCCAGACTATGGGCCAAACCTTATTCAGGCTTAGCGCCGGCTTATGGTGAATGATGCTTAATGCCCCCCACATACAACGGGGCTTTGCGCATGCAGATCTGGCAGAAACGGCGATTCGATCACGATAAACACGGTAAACACGGCACACCGGTACTGCCGCAGGGCGGCGCCGATGCGCCTGCCGCTGCATCTGCCGCTGCATCTGCCATCGCGATGCCCGATGCGGCCCGATCGCTGCGGCCGTTTACCATGGTCGCCGGGATCGAGGCGCTGTGCCTGGCGCTCGGGCGCGGGGGCCTGAGCGGCAGTTTTGCCGGCGCGCTGCCCACCGTGGGTGGTGATATGGCGTCCGGTTTCGTGCCCGAAGCGCTGGCGCGCGCCGGATTGCTGGCGCAGTGGCTGCAAATTCCGGTGGACCGGCTGGGGCCAGCCGAATTGCCCGCGCTGCTGCGCTGCCACCAGGGCGGTGCGCTGGTGCTCCATGCGGTGCTGACCGGCGGTTTTGGCGTGATCGAAGACAGCCAGGGCCGCCATCCGGTGGTGCTGGCGCGGCTCGCTTCGCTGGTCGAAGACGATGTGCTGGTTGTTGGACCGGCCGATCCCGATCAGCATGGCCATGATGGCGAAACCGATGATCTGGTGCGGCGCAATCCGCGCCTGTGGCTGGCGGGGGCGTTTCTGGCCGAACGGCGGCGGCTGGGGCAGCTGGCGCTGACCGGCGCGCTGATCAATCTGTGTGCGCTGACCATCCCGCTTTACATGCGCGCGATCTATGACCGGGTGGTGCCCAATCTGGCGATTGAATCGCTGTGGGCGCTGTCGGCCGGCGTGGTGATCGCGCTGCTGTTCGAACTGATGCTGCGCCACGTGAAGGCCGGTTTTGTCGAAAGCGTCGGCGTGCGCGTGGGCCAGGCGGTGCAGCACAAAGCGGTTTCGGCGATTTTGCGCGGGCGCGCGCAAGATCGGGAAAACAATGTCGGCGCGCTGATGACGGCATTGCGCGATACCGAACAGCTGGCGCTGCTGGTGCCGATGGCGTTTGTGACATTCGTGGTCGATATGCCTTCGATCCTCGCCTATTTCGCGCTGATCGCGCTGATCGGCGGGTGGACGGTGCTGGGCCCGGTGCTGGGCGCGGTCACGCTGGTCGGCGTGGGGCTGGTAACCAATTTCGCGCTCAAGCTGGCCAGCCGCAAGGCCAGCCGGCTGGCGCAGGCGCGCAACAACCTGATTGTCGAAGTGGCCGAAGGCTGGCTGACGATCAAGGCGAACCAGGGCGAAGGCCGGTTCCTGACGCGGTGGGACACGATCAGCGATCACATCGGCCTGTCCACGCGCGACAGCCGCAAATGGCAGGACATGCCGCTGCACATGTCAACGCTGCTGGTGCAGCTGGTGACGGTGCTGGTGGTGATGATCGGGGTGTTCGAAATCAAGGCCGGCGCGATGACGCAGGGCGCTATGATCGCGGTGATCATGCTAACCGGGCGAACGATGGGCCCGGTTTCCTCGGCGATCAGCACGATGGCGCGGTTGTATCAAAGCCTGTCGCAGATTACCGCGCTGGTGCGCGTGCTGAAGACCGAGCCCGAACGCCGCGTGTCGGACCCGGCGATCGCGCCGGGGCGGCTGACCGGCGCGATCGTGCTGAACGACATCACCTATCGCTTTCCCGGGGCCAGCGAAGACAGCCTGCGCGGCATCGGCTTTGCCATTGCGCCGGGCGAAAAGGTTGCGCTGATCGGCCGTTCGGGATCGGGCAAATCGACTGCGCTGCAATTGATGGCGGGGCTGCTGCCGCGGCAGGAGGGCTATCTGGCGGTCGATGGCCACGCCATGGATCACTATGGCGTGGCGCAATTGCGCCGGTCGATCGTCTATGCGGCGCAGGACGGCGATATTTTCGATACGACCATCTGGGACAATATCCTGCTGGGCATCGATGAACCCGATGCCGCGCTGGTGGAACGCGCGATCCGCTGTTCGGGGCTCGATACCTTCATCGCGCGCTCGGTCGAAGGCTATATGCGCAAAACCGGCCCGCGCGGCAGCACGCTGTCGGGCGGGCAGCGGCAGACCATCCTGCTGGCGCGGGCGCTGATCCGCGATCCGCAAGTGCTGTTGCTGGACGAACCCACCGCTTCGCTCGACATCACCAGCGAACAGGCGATCATTGCCGGCCTGCGCGAAGCCGCCGCCGACCGCACGCTGATCATCGCCACGCACCGCCTGGCGCTGCTCGATCTGGTCGATCGCGTGATCTGGCTGGAAGACGGGCGGATTGTTGCCGACCGGCCCAAATCCGACGTGCTGGCGATGCTGCGCGATGCCAATTCGCGCCGCGCCGATACGCGCGCAGCCTGATAATCGCGGGGAGCAGGGCGCATGGCCGGATCATCAAGCGAGGGCGAGGTCAATCACTGGCCGGCGTTTGTCGACGTGCTCACCACCGTGATCATGGTCGTCAGTTTTCTGCTGGTGATCATGAGCGCGGCGGTGATGGTGCTGTCGCAGCGCGTGATCAAAGAGATCGAGCTGAAGGCGGCGCAGGCGGGCCACCCGATGGCCGGCGCCGCGCCGGGCGCCGCTGCCGGCAGCGGCGCCGCGGCGGGCATCGCCATCGGGCAGGGCCACAATGCCCCGGTCCGTTCTCCCGCTGCCGCCCCCGATGGCAGCTCTGTTGCCGAACTGGGCGCGGTGCTGAAAATCGAAAGCCCGCCCGATGGCGATGAACGCCTGTCGATCCGCACGCGCGATACGCCCGAAACGCTGAAGCTGGCGGTAAAAGCGGTGGAAGTGCCGCGCGAAAGCAAGGGCGTGGCGGTCACCACCGCCGATACCCTGCTGAAAGTCAGCTTTGAACCCGATGCGCTCAATTATGACGATGGCACCACCAAAAAGGTGGTCGAATTCCTCCACGCCCATCCCAACCCGGGTGTGGCCTATGAAATCTGGTCGTTCGTCCCGCAGACCGGTTCGGTGTCAGAGGCGCAGCGCGTGGCGTTCTATCGCGCCGCGATGACCCGCAACCTGCTGGTCAAGGCCGGCGTGGCACCCAAATCCATCCTCACCCAGATCCGCATCATCGATCCCAAACAGCCCGACGGGCACACCGTGCGCGTTGTGCTGAAGCCCTGATCCAGGACCGAGCCCCCAAGACCGACCCCCCAAAGATCGACCCCCCAAGACCGACATCCAGGACCGAATCATGGAAAAAAAGATCCGTACAGAACTGGCCAAGATGTTCGCCATGATGCTGGTCCTGGTGGGCCTTGGCATTTATGCGCGCGATTTCGTGTGGGCCGGCATTCAGGCCAAGATGGCGCTGAACCTGTCGATTTTCGCGCTTTTCGGGCTGGCTGCGTGGCTGGGCTTTCGCCATGTCTTTGCGCTGAAGAACGAAGTGATCGCGCTGAAGGCGTTGCAGGCGGATTACGATCCGCGCGGGCGGCGGCGCGGTGGCGCGGTCGACATGGCAAAGCCGGCGGTGGTGTTTCAGCAGCCCGAATTGCTGGGCGAAGGCTATCGCCTGATCACCGAGGAACTGGGCAAGCAGAACGAACTGCAGATCACCAATGCCACGGTGCAAAGCCTGGTCCACGAGGTCGATCTGCGCATCAACGACCGCAAATCGACCCTGATCTATTTTTCCGGCCTGATGGTGTTTCTGGGGCTGCTTGGCGCGTTCATGGGCCTGATGAAAACGGTCCATTCGGTGTCGGATCTGATCGGCAGCATGGACATGTCGGGCAAAGGCGGCCCCGATGCCTTTGCAAAGATGATCGAGGGGATGAAGGCGCCGCTGTCGGGCATGTCGGTGGGCTTTTCCTCGTCGCTGTTCGGGCTGATGACCTCGATGGTGCTGGGCGCGCTGGAACGCTGCATGACCAGCGCGATGAAAACGCTGCGCAACGAATTCGAACACTGGGTGGCAAAGCTGGCCGCGCTGGAAAGCATGCCTGCCGATGGTGCGCCGGTGGCGGGCGATGATCGTGCGCTGCGCCGTGTGGTCGAAGCGGGCACGCGCCAGCTGGAGGAACTGCGCAATCTGGCCGCGGCAAATACCGACGCGGTGCGCGCCGAACAGGCCCGTATTGACCGCCTGCACGGCACGATGACCACGATGGCCGAGGCCATGACCGGCATGACCGAGGCGATTGGCGCGCTGGCCGATCCGCGTGACGTGCTCGCCCCGATCACCCGCGCGATCGACCGGCTGGCGCTGCACCAGGCCGACATGCTCGACCGCACCCGCGCGTTGCAGGCCGATGCGGCGGGCGATCGCGAAAACCTGCGCGGCCTGCTGCGCGTGCTGGAACTGGCGGTGGACCGGCTGGAAGCGGTCGATGGCCCCGAATTGCATGGCCAGCTCGATCGCCTGCTGGCGATGCAGGCGCAGGCTGCCGGGATGGAGCGCGAAGCTGCCGCCGCGTCGGGATCTTCACCCGAACCGGCGCGTGCCGCTCCGCCGAACTGGCTCAGGCCGATGTGGTCGTGGTGGTCATGGTGGTCGTGGTCATGGCAGGGCCAGGCCAATCGCCGCATCGAATCCCATCTTCAGGCGCAACGCCGCGAAATCGCCGCCTTGCGTCGCGATCTCACCGTTGCGCTCGCCGGCAATCGCCGCAGCTTGCGCAAGGCCGGGCGGCTGGTCGGCCGCCGGCTGGAATCGATGGAGCACGGGCGCGACCGCGATCGGCGCCAGATCGAACGGTTGGCATTTTTGTCCGACGCACAGCGCGCCGAACTGGCCGCGGTGCGCGTGCGGCTGCATCTGCTGCCGATGGCCCCTCCGCAGGCCGAACCGGCCCCGCCGGCGACCGGCGGGCGCGCGCTGTTGCAGACGCTGCGCGCCCGGTTGCAGGCCGATTTTGAAACCGGCGGCGCCGCGCGCCCGGCCGATCCCGCCGATGGCCGTGCCACCGGCACGCACGATTGAAACGAAACGATTTGCGGTGAAACGAAAGGATTTGAGGATGGCAATGTTTGGTGGACGGCGGCGCAAATGGCGCGAACGGTCGGCGGAACGGTTCCGCTGCCAGGTGCCCGGCCAGCTGGAACTGTGCGACAGCGGCGTGGTGTTCGAAGGCCAGCTGATCGACATGTCGATCGGCGGGGCGATGTTTCGCCCGGCGCTGGCCTTTCTGCTGGCGCGCAAAAGCGGCGATGTGATCCTGCGCATCGGCGATCTGGCGATTGCCGGAGAGATCATGGGCACCTCGCCGCGCGGCTATGGCCTGCGGTTTGACAAGGTGCTGCCCGATGCGGCGCTGCGCCAGGTGCTTGCCGCCGGAGAGGACGTGGCCCGGGCGGCGTGACATCACCGCTCCGTAGGATCACGTAAGGCACGGTTTTTCCCGCGTTATCCATGTTTGTTTAGACCTTTTCCCAGGCAAGAACAGCATGAAGGCGCAAGCTTGTGAACACCCCATTTCGTCGTGTGATGACCGGCACGGCCCTGCCGCTGGTGCTTGGCGCGATCGCGTTTCCGGCGCCCTCGTTCGGTGCAGCAGCGGGTGCGTTGCAGATCGATGTGGCCGCTGTGGCGGACACCGGCGCGGCGCGGCCGAAGCGCCTGCCTGCGGGGCCCATGCCCGATGGTTCCACTCTGGCCGCCGCGTTGCAGGGGCACAGCGGTGCAGTTGCCACCGGCCTGACGCCTGCGCCCGATGCGCCGGCCCCGGCCGCTGCGGGCAAAAAAACGTCAAAGGCGGCTCCCAAGAAATCGAAGAAATCCGCCGCTATGACCACGCCTGCACCGGATTATGCCGAACCGCCCGCCGATGCGGTGGAATCGCTGCGCGATGCGATTGTCGCTTCGCTGAAGGGCAATCCCGATATCCAGATCGCGCTCGCCCAGCAGGATGATGCCTATTACGGCATTGCCGAAGCACGCGCGGCGTGGATGCCGCATCTCGATGCCTCGGTCGGCTTTGGCCGCGAACTGGCCAAGGCCGGCACCAGCGCCACCACGCGTGAAAACAGGCTGGAAGGCACAGTTACCCTGTCGCAGAACATCTGGGATTTCGGCGTGACGATGAATGATGTTCGCCGCGCGCGCGCCAGCTATCGCAGCGCGCAATGGGCGGTGCGCGAAAAGATCGAAGCGATCTCCTATGGCATCTCCAGCGCCTATGTCGGGGTGTTGCAGCAGCAGCAACTGGTCGCGCTGGCGCTCGAAGAGATCGAGGCGGACAAGCGCGTGCTGCACATGGTGACCGTGCAAAAGGATCTGGGGCTGACCACGTCGGCGGATATCAGCCGCGCGCAGGCGCAGATCGACGGGACGCAATCGCTGGTGCTCGATCGCAAGAGCGCGCTGCAGCAGGCGCGCATTGCCTATCGCCGGCTGACCGGGCACTTGCCGGCGAACACGCGCGAACTGGCCCCGGCAGTGGCGATGTTGCCGGCCAGCGCAGACGACGCGGTGGACATGATCGATGACCATTCACCGCGCATGGCGCAGGCGGTGGAAGATCGCCGATCGCTCGCGCGCCAGGAGGCGAGCGAAACCGGCGCGTTCCTTCCGCATGTTACCATGCTGGTCCAGGCCAATCACAAATACGATGTGCTGGGCAAGACCGGCATGGCCAACGATGCCCGCGCGATGGTGACCGTGTCCTACAACCTGCTCAACGGCGGGGCGGATCTGGCATTGCGCCGCCGCATCGGTGCGCGCGTGCGCGAAGCCGATTATGAACTCGACCGGCGGCGCCGTGAAGTGGAAGAAAGCGTGCGCACCGATTACGAAGGGCTGGATGCCGCGCGCAAGAAAATTGCCACGATCGATGCAGAAATCGTCTCGGCGCAAAAAGTGGTCGATCTTTATCGCCAGCAATTCCGCGAAGGCCGGCGCACCGTGTTTGAAGTGCTGGACAGCGAAAAGACGCTGTACAACGCGCGCGCCAACCAGATCGTCAACCGTACCGCGATGAATCTGGCCGAATATCGCGTGCTCCAGGGCCTTGGCGGCCTGTTCGATCTGGTCAGCAGCGGCGATAAACTGCCGCCCGAGGCGATGGAGCCCGATGATCGCTGAGAGTCTGACTTCGAAACTCGCGAAAGGGCGAGTTTCGAAGTCGGTACCGGCCCGCTGCGACCAAGGGGCGGGGCTCTACCCCGCCAGCACCCGCTCGATCAGGCGCGCCTGATCGACCAGGCACTGGCGCAAGTCATAGCGTGACACCACGGTTTCGCGCGCGGCCTGGCGCAGCCGGGCGCCGCGCGCCGGGTCATCGAGCGCGGCGCACACCGTTTCAACCAGCGCCGCGTGATCGTGAAACGCAAACAGCAGGCCGTTTTCGCCCTGGGCGATCGCTTCGCGCACCGGGCCGGTGTCCGATGCCACCATCAGGCAGCCCGTCGCCATTGCCTCCATGCAACTCCACGACAGCACGAACGGGAATGTCAGATAAAGATGCACCGAAGACAGCGCGAGCAGCGCCAGATACGTCTGATAGGGCAGCTTGCCCGCAAAATGCACCCGGGCCTGCACCGCGCCCAGATCGACCTCTGACAATAGCCGCGCTTTCCAGCTGGCGTGCGGCGGCGGCGGCGCGGGGCTGTAGCTGACATCTTCGCCGCCCACGATCACCACCCGGGCGCGCGGCCGCGCCGCCAGCAGCGCGGGCAGCGCGCGGATCAGCACGTGGATGCCGCGATGCGGCTCAAGATTGCGCGCAACATACGTGATCACTTCGTCCTGCGCGGTCAGCACGGTGCCATCATCCAGCACGAAGCGCGCAGCCGGGTCGGGCTTTACCCGCGTGGTGTCGATGCCGTCGAAAATCACGTCGATACGGTCGTGCAGCAGGGCCGGATGGCGGTCTTTTTGCCACTGCGTCGGGCTGATAATGCGGTCGGCCTGTTCGTGCGCCAGCAGCAGGTGGGTGTTCATCATCCGCGCGCGCGCCAGCCCTTCGGGCCGCGCAGGAAACAGCGGATCGAAATCGATATCGCCGCCTTCGGCCCGGTAATAATATTCGCCATAGGTGATGATCCGCGCCTTTGGCCAGATTTCGCGCAGGAACAGCGCCTCGCCCCAGCCGGGGTGCGCGATGATCAGCGCCGGGTGATAGCCTTCGGCGCGCAAGGCCAGCCCGGCCTTCAGCACCGCGCGGCCAAACCGCAGCACCTTTTCCACCGGGGCGAGCAGCGGCTCGGCAGTTTCGCGCGTTTCATCGGGCGAAGGATAGGGGATGGTGCGAATGCCCGGCATCGCCGCGCCTTCGCGCCGGGTCAGGAAGGAGACGCGAAACCCGGGCGCAGCGGCAAACGTGGCGGCCAGGTGGCGGAACTGGCCAGGCATGTTCTGGTGCAGAAACAGGATGTCACACGGCGGCATCTGGCAGAATTTCAAACCGTTCCTGAACGGGCCCCCGTGGCCGTTACGTGATTATGCCCCGGTCATTGGTCGCGGCATATAAGGGTGATTACGCGGTTTGCACTTGGGCAGATGGTCAGGGATAACGCGGCATAAACCATGTCTTCCAGGTTCCAAGGGGATGACATGGTGCGGATTACCAGGCCCAAATCGGGCGGGGGCAAAAGTGCGGGCAAAGGCCGGGGCCGGGCGAAAGCCGGCGATCTGGCGGATCCCGTGCTGCACGAAGCCCCCGATGCCGGCACGGCCGATACCGGTTCGGGCTATGGCGTGGCGCGGCTGGCGCAGATGGACAGCGCCGACAAAGTGCGCATTGCCATGCCCTATGCGCCGTTCACGGTGCAGATCATCGATGTCGATGTCATGCTGGTGTTTGGCGATGGCAGCCGCGTCATCGTGCCGAACATGGCGCTGGCCTCGTTTTCCGGGCACAAACCGTCGCTGGTGTTCGATGATCGCACGCTGACTGCCGACGATCTGATCGCCACGGTGGGCGAAATCAAGGAGCACGACAGCGCGATCAGCATGCATCTCGCGTCTGGCACCGAGGCCGGCGCCGGAGAGGAGAAAGCCGACGCCGTCCAGCCCGGCGATTCCGAACAGACGCAGGCGGCCGAGGCCCAGCAGGAGCAGAACCAGCACAAATCCGACGAAGCCGGCAAGGCGCTGACCGAAAAGATCAGCAATACGGTATCCTCCACGGCGTCGGCACCGGGGGTGATTTCGGCGCGCTCGGCCACGCCCGCGCCCGATGATGCGCTGGGGCCTGCGGGCATCGGCAAGCTGGTGCCAAAGCTGACTTATACCCTGTTCAATTCCGAAGGGGTGACCAACACCACCGAAAACGGCCAGACCGTGATCAAGGGCGATACCGGCGCCAAGGGATCGTCCACCGATGCCAGCTATGCCGGGCAATCGGCCACCGAAACCTTGACCGGAACCGGCGGCGATGATGTGATCTATGCCGACAATCCCGCGCATGCGCCGGCGGGCACATCGCTGCGCGTGCTGCATGTCGTGGCCGAAGTGCCGGCGAAGAATCTGGGCCTGTTGCAGGTGCTGATCCCGTCGTTGCCCGCGGGCTATGCCGTGGCCAACGCCACGCACACCGCCGATGGCTGGCTGGTCGACGCCACGCAGGGCAACATCACCAGGCTGACGCAGATTTCGGTCACCGATCCTGTCACCGGCAAGACCACGCTGCAGACCGCGCCCGCGAGCGAGAGCTTTTTCACGTTCGATGTGCAGCTGATCTATGCCGTGCCGTCGACCGCGGCCGCAGCCAACAGTTCGGGATTCCAGAAGGAATTCTATCTGCCGGTCGAACTGGGCCTGTCGACCGACGGCAAGACTTCGACCTATGCCACCCAGGTGTCGAACCATTTTGGCGTGAAAACGGTCAACACGGCCGGTGACATGACCGTTACCGACACGATCACCGGCGATCCGGTCTATGTGCTGTTTTCCAACCCGCCGGGCAATGTGATCAACGCCGGGGATGGCAACGATACCATCCACGCCGGCGCGGGGGCTGATCAGATCGATGGCGGCACCGGCACCAATACCGTGGTCTATGACTTGTCGAACGAAGGTGTCACGGTCGATCTGGGCACGGGCAAGGGCAGTGGCGGCTTCGCCCAGGGCGATACGTATGCCAATATCCAGAATGTTACCGGATCGGCGTTCAACGACACGCTGATCGGCGATGCGCATGACAACGTGTTCGATGGCGGCGCGGGCGCAGACCACATCGATGGCGGCGTCGTTCTCGCTGCGCGGCGGCACGCGCGAGGTACTGCGGGGGATCATCGCCCGTGGCATGGGGTTGAGATGAGGAGGGGCACATGACCGATCTGGTATTGCGCGAGGCCGCCGGAGGCATCGTCACGCTGACGCTGAACCAGCCCGATCTGCGCAACCCGATCTCGGATCCGGCGATGATCGACGCGATCGTCGGTGTGGTCGAGGCCGCGGATGCCGACATGGCGACGCGGGTCGTTATCCTGACCGGTGCCGGCAGTGCCTTCTCGTCGGGCGGCAACATCGCCGCGATGAAGAAGGGCGCGGGGCTTCATGCCGAGCAGACCGCCCAAACGCGGCGCAACTACCGGCTCGGCATCCAGCGAATTCCGTTGCTGTTCGAGTCGATCGAGGTGCCGGTGATCGCGGCCGTCAACGGGCCGGCGATCGGCGCTGGCTGCGATCTTGCGTGCATGTGCGACATCCGCATCGCGGGCCAGAGCGCGAAGTTCGCCGAAAGCTTCTGTCCACCGTTGCCAGTGCGCGCGCCTCGAACTCCAGATCGGGTTCTGCCTCATCCGCTGCAAGCCAACGCGCGGCCAGGTGCTGGATCGGCGAAAGGCTCTCTTCCACATCGCGCAGAAAATCGAAGAGTTTATCCTCGTCCAATTCACCGATCAGTTGCGGCATGGGTTGGTATCCGCGCCGGGCCACGTTGCGGTAAAGACTCGCCGCACAGCGATGGCCAGTCCCGAGCGGCCGGCCGTGACGGACGAATGTCATGGCCTCGTCGAGCATCGCCTCGTCCATCGCGAACAGGGGTGAGATCAGGACGTATCGGCCGCTTTCGAGCGGGCACAGGCGCATGGCTGTCTGGAGCCCGGCAGCCTCGGGCGATATCCTTTCGTCCAGCAGCAACAGGTTTTCGCCGGTGACCAGATCTTTTACGCGAACAATGTCGGGCCCCTGCCGGTCCACAATTCTGACCAGATGAAATTGCGCGGTGCTCAAGGCTTGCAGAGCCCGCTGGTCTTCGGACGTTTTCGGTGCCTGCGTGCGAAGATAGCGCTCGACCAAAGTCCGCCCACTCATTGATGGCGTGACCATTTCCAGATCGGCGGCCATCACAAAAAGGCACGTCTGGGCGTCGTCGTCTTCCGGAAGATCAGCGTGTCCGACCAACCACTTGCGCAAGGTCTTCTGGATTGCGCTTTGCGGCACAAACCGTTCGATTATGGCATCGATGTGGGCGCCGATTGCCTCCCGGACCGCGAAGTCGGCTTCAAGGCCGTCGCTGGTTTCGGCCATGGGCATAATGTGGCGTCTCCTTGGCGGCGGGCCTGATCGTCAACTTGGGATAATATCCCAGGCATCATAGCGCAACGCACAGGAGGCTCCGGGTCTGAGGCAATCCACATGAAAATGCATGCGGAGATTATGGGGGATAATATCCGCATAATGCGCGGTGATTATAATTGCTGTTGCGGAGAAAACTTGCCATAATCACCGCAAGGAGCGCGGAGAATATGGATTTCATCCATCAATTGGCGGATTGGCCCAAATATCAATGGCGTGACGGAGAAATTGCCGCTCCGTTGGCCGCCGTGCGCCATCGCCAGGGGCGATTGATGGGACGCATGGAAGGTATCGGCTTCGATCTCCGCAGTGAAGCCATGCTGACCACATTGACTGCCGATGTCATCAAATCCAGCGAAATCGAGGGTGAAGACCTGAACAGGCTGCAGGTGCGCTCTTCTCTCGCCCGCAGATTGGGCATGGATATCAGCGGTCTGGTGCCCGCCGATCGCAATGTCGAAGGTGTTGTCGAAATGATGCTCGACGCCACCCAGAAGTTCGATCAGCCTCTGACCGAAGATCGCCT
>CAILBC010000047.1 GCA_903832325.1 uncultured Sphingomonadales bacterium
ATACCGTACAATTACGTGGGTGGTCGGGTGGGGGAGCGGGCCGGTACCGACTTCGAAACTCGCCCTTTCGCGAGTTTCGAGTCAGACTCTGACGCCACCCCGCCGCAAAAAGTCATCATCGATGACGATGGCTTTGGTCTGATGCAGGCCATGCTGATCAAGGCGCCGGGCATCGCCGTGGTGGGCATAACCACGGTTTCGGGCGATGCCTGGGCCAATCGGGTTACCGCGCGGGCGCTGCGCGGGCTGGAACTGCTGGGCCGCAGCGACATTCCCGTGGCACAGGGCGCGACCTATCCGCTGGTCAACAGCGAGGCGCTGACCGACCGCTGGGAGGCGCTTTATGGCAAGCTGACCTGGCGCGGGGCGTGGATGCACCGCTGGGTCGAACCCACCGAACAGCCTGCGCCGCCCTATTTTGGCCCCGATGATCCGGTGACGTCACTGCCCTTTGGCCTGCCGGCCACGCATCCGGTTGACGAAAGCGCGGCGCGGTTCCTGATCCGCATGGTGCACGCATCGCCAGGGCAGATCACCATCGTCGCCTGCGGGCCGATGACCAATCTGGCGCTGGCGCAGCGGCTCGATCCCGAATTTGCGCAGCTTGCCCGGGCGCTGGTCTATATGGGCGGCAGCCTCAACCCCCATCAGGTGCTCAACACCACGGCGGCGGCCGATTTTGCACGCGAATTCAGCAATTCCCCGCGCCGCGAATTCAATGTGCGGTTCGACCCGGAGGCGGCGGCGATTGTGGCGCACAGCCCCTGGCGGCAGATCACGATGGTTCCGGTCGATCCGTCCACCGCCACGCAATTGACCCCGGCCTTCATCGCGCAGCTTGAAACCGCGGCGCCGGCCCCGTTGAAGCCGATGATGCATGCGCTGCCGGTGAATTTTCCGCTGTGGGATGAAATCGCCGCCGCGGTGCTGCTCGATCCCGCGCTGGTGACCGATCACGAACGGCTGTACATCGATGCCAACACGCAGTTCGGCCCCGGCTATGGCGACACGCTGAGCTGGCGCGAGCATTACCAGCCCGGGCTTGGCGAACGGCCGGTCGATGCCGTGCGCAGCATCGATGCGCCGCGGCTTTATGCGCTGATCCTGCGCCTGATCGCGCGCTGAGGCGCACCCGGCGGCCCTCCCCCCCATCACCCGATTTGCCGCCGTGACAAACGCCCGTCGCATGCGATAGAGCGGCTGCCAGCGTTTCCTCCCCGAAACACGCCCCGGAACACGAATTGCAACGCCCTGTTCCCGATCAGTTTGTTCACGATCAATTTCGAGCGGAGGTTCGAACCATGTTCACCAGTCAGGAAGTTCTCGGCGTTACCCACTGGACGCCCGATCTGTTCAGCTTTGTGCTGACCCGCCCCGATGGATTCAAATTCCATTCGGGCCAGTTCGTGATGCTGAACATGCCCGAAAAGGATGGGTTTCAGCCCAAACCGCGCGC
This sequence comes from uncultured Sphingomonadales bacterium, assembly GCA_903832325.1. Taxonomy (GTDB): domain Bacteria; phylum Pseudomonadota; class Alphaproteobacteria; order Sphingomonadales; family Sphingomonadaceae; genus Novosphingobium. The sequence goes on from CAILBC010000047.1 coordinate 1,457, forward strand.
CTATTCGATCACGTCGCCCGATTATGCCGAAACGCTGGAATTCCTGTCGATCGTCGCGCCCGATGGCCAGCTGACCACGCGGATGCAGCATATCGAGCCGGGCGATCATGTCCTGCTGGGCAGCAAACCGACCGGCACCCTGGTGCACAGCGCGCTGGAACCGGGGCGCAACCTGTTTCTGCTGGGCACCGGCACGGGGCTTGCCCCGTGGCTGAGCATTGCCCGCGATATCAACACCTATGGCGATGAAGACCTGGGGATCGAGCGCAAGTTCGACAATGTCTATCTGTGCCACGGGGTGCGGTTTGTGCGCGAACTGGTCTATCGCGAATTTCTCGAACGCGACATTTTCAACGAGGAATTGCTGGGCGATATCGTGCAGGGCCGGCTGCATTATTACCCATCGGTAACCCGCGAAGATTTCATCCGCACCGGCCGTTTGACCGACCTGATCACATCGGGGCAAATGTTCCGCGAACTCGGGCTGAACCAGACGCAGTTCAACCCCGAAACCGACCGCGTGATGATCTGCGGCAGCATTCCGGTCAACCACGCGCTGAAGGCGATCTGCCTGGCGCATGGCCTGAAAGAAGGGTCAACCCACCGCCCGGGCACCTTCGTGGCCGAACGCGCCTTTGTCGAAGCGCACGCCTGACCGGAAACACGCCTTTCGCGCACCACGCGATACCATCATCCGGCAGTGCGCGAGGTTTCAGTCCTTCCAGCCCCAGCCGATCACGCAAGGGGGCACGTTGCGGGGTTCGAACCCGTTGTCCACGCGCGGAAAATACTGCTGCATCAGGCGGCGGGCAAAGCGCGTGTACTGATAGACCAGAAATGCGCCGCCAGGACGAAGCACCCGGCTGGTGGCGGCCATGATCGCGGCGGCTGTGCCGGGCGGCAAAGTGCTGAACGGCAGGCCTGACAAGACATAGTCCGCCTGCACAAAGCCGTGCGCAGCGATGATTTCGCCAACATCGGCCGCCGAACCCAGCACCGCACAAAATCGCGCATCGTGGATCGTTGCCTGCAGGTAGGCGATGAAATCAGGATTGGTGTCGATCGCGATCAGTATGCCGTCGCGGCGCAACCGGTCGAGCACCGGGCGGCAGAATGTGCCCACGCCGGGCCCGTATTCGACAAAAACGCGGGCGTTGTCCCAATCAACCGGGGACAGGACGCGCGCGATCGTCCGTTGCGACGATGGCACGATCGCTCCGACCATGACCGGGTTTTTCGCAAATCCCTTCATGAACATGCCTGTCGGGCCAAACAGCGCGCGGGCTTTGCGCAGGATCCGGGCGGGCAGCGGTTCGCGGGCGAATTCGGTGGTCGACATTGATATGATCGCTTTTTGATATGATGCCATAACTCGGTGTTATGCGGGTCGCAAAATCCGGTGATGATTGCAACCCCGATCGGCAACCAACTGGGCAAACGGGATTTTTCAAATCAGGTGGTCTCAGCAATCGGGTGGTCTCAGCGATCGGGCCGTGTAAGCAATCAAACAGGGCCGCACCTTGCGGCTTCGTCCGCGAAGGCGACAGGCAGCGCGCTGCGGCCTGCACGAAAGCTGAACGCCGCTACCGGCCCGGGCGGCGGGAACGAATTCCGCAGCGCCCCGGTTCACGCGGGCGCCGGAACAGGCTGATTGTGGCACAGACCAAGGTGCAGTGAATGGGACTCACTGCACGTTGGTACAAACCCGCGCGGCTTTTGAGCGTTTCGTTGTGCGATGGGTTCCGCTCATCACAGATCCGCAGCGGCCAGCCCGACGAGCACGATCCACGTCGCCCAGCCGAACACGAACACACCCGGCCTGCGGTGGCTGGCCAATGCAGCAAGCACATGCAAAAAAAGGGGCGGCAGTTGTTCACCGCCGCCCCCCGCATGTGTCACTGTTTCCGGTGTCAGAACTTGCCCGACAGCTCCACCCCGACCAGGCGGCGACCGCCCGGAGAAATGAACGAGCCGCCAAATTCGGCCGCCGGGATCACTTCGTTCAGGTACTTCTTGTCAAACACGTTCTCGGCATAGGCCGCCACGGTGTACTGGCCGATATGCGCCCCCACCCGCATGTTGACGATGCCAAAGGCATCGCGCCGGGTCTTGGCATAGCTGGCGTTGCCGGCCGCTGCAGTCAGCCCGAGCGCCTTGCCCAGCGTCGAAATCGGCAGCAGGTACGAAAACAGCGTGGGCACGCTGTTGTTCTGCACGGTCGAAAACCAGGTCGGGCCGGTCAGGCGGTAATCAACCCGGCCAAACAGGCTGAATCCCGGCTTGATCACGGTTTCCGCATCGGCGCCCGCGTTGATCGTGTACTTGGCGGTATAGGGCGATTCATTGCCGATCGTTTCGGGGCGGACGCTGTTCCGCTTGATCGAGCTGTCGGTATAGTTCGCCGAACCGAACAGGCGCAGGCCCTTCACCGGACGGACGTTTACGTTGAATTCCGCACCCTTCAGGTCAACCAGGTCGATGTTCGAAACCACGCGCAGCAGGCCAAAGCTGCCCACGAAGAATTCGAAGAACTGCATGTTGTGGACCTGGGTGTAGAACCCGGCGAGATCGAAAGTGACCGCATTGTTGAGCACGCCACCTTTCAGCCCGGCTTCGAATGCGCTCGACCATTCCTTGGCGTACTGGTCGGTGATGTTCACTTGCGAACCCAGCGCGTCGACAAAGTTCCCCTTGATGATCGCGGCCGAACCCTGGTTGTTGAACCCGCCAGACTTGAAGCCGATCCCCCAGTTGCCATAAATGTTGAAGCCCGGCGCAGGCTTGTAGCTGAGCGTGACTTTCGGTTCGATCTGGTCGAACGTGGCCGACTTCGGCGTCAGCGCGCCAAACGCCTGGCCGGGGTTGATCGGCCCGCCGGTGAACGGATCGGTCGCGGTTGGCACAAGCGAGCTGGTGTGCCGGCTTTCGCGGTCATACCGCAGCGCGATGCCGCCCGCGAATTCGTTCGACGGCTTCCATTCGGCCGAAGCGAACCCGGCGATGACGTTGGTCGAGAACTTGTCCCACAGCAGCAGCGTTGTCGGATTGATCGAATCCGGCGCGTTGTAGAGATTGGTAAGCACGCCCTTGCCTTCGTCCGCGCCCAGGCTGACGCCCACAGTGCGATCGATGTGCAGGTAATAGGCGCCGACCTGCCACTTGAGCGGGCCATTGCCGGTCGATTCAAGCCGCCATTCGGTCGATATGTCCTTCTGGCGGCGGGTCTGCAACTGCGTGCCGTCGCAAGTCGTCGGGCTGTAGGGGCCAAAGGTCGAACCGTTGGTCGGCGAAAAGATGAACGGCACGGGGATCGAACCGATCACGCCCGGAGGGTTGACCGGAAAGCCGGTCAGCGCCGCAGTGGAGGTGAAGCAGGCGGTTACCGCCGGCGCGGCGGCCGGGTTCGCGGCCGAAAGGAACCGCGCGAAGTCTGCCGAAGTACCATCGGCCACCAGGCTTTGGTCGACATTCGAATAGAGCACCCAGCCGGTCAGCTTCAGCTTGTCGTTGACCTGGTGGTCAAGCCGCAGCGAGGTATCGAACGAATACTGGTCGTTGGTGGGCTTGATGTTGCTGTAGAAATGAAACGGGTGCTGGTTCACGTCCTCGTAGAACGCCCCGCCCAGCGCCGGCAGCGCAAAGGCCGCGTTGAACGGCAGCGAGGCGCCGTGGAACTGGGCATAGCGTGCCTTGAAATCAAGCTGGGTGTCGGTGCCCTTGCCATAGACCAGGCGGCCATCGATCGACCAGTTTTCCTTTTCGTCCACCGTCTTGGAATTGCCGGTGAATTCGTTGTGATAGAACCCGTCGGTACGGAAGTACGTACCGGCCAGCACATAGCCGATGTTGTCAGTCAGCGGCCCTGCGACATGCGCCTTGGCATCGAGCGTGTTGTACATGCCATAGCCGATCGAGGCACCGCCGGTGGCGATGTCGGTCGGCTTTTGCGTCTGCAGCACGATTGCACCGGCCGCCGCGTTGCGGCCATAGATCGCGCCCTGCGGACCTTTCAGGATTTCGACCTGGGTAACAGTGCCCTGGTCCTGGTTCAGTTCGGCGGTGTTGGTCTTGAGAATGCCGTCGACCACCAGCGCGACCGAGCTTTCGGCATCGCGCGCGCCGTTCATGCCGCGGATGTTGATCTGCGTGTCGCCCGCTTCGGCGGTGCCGGTCACGATCGTCACGCCCGGGGTCAGGTTGGTGAAATCCTCGGCGCGCTTGGCACCGGTGTTGGCCAGCGCCGCGGCGGTCAGCACCGAAACCGAGGCCGGCACATCCTGCAGGCGTTCATTCTGGCGCCGCGCGGTCACGATGATATCGTCTGACGGCTTGGGCGCCGCCGCCTGTTCGGCAAAAGCCGGAACCGCGACCAGCGCAAGGCTGCCGATCAATCCGGACTTCAAAGTCAGGCCTGTGGTCTGAAGCCACCGGGTATTTCGCATTTTAAGCCTCCCTCATGTTCATTCGGACCACACGATCGATCCCTGCCCGGCGCACCCGTCCCCCCTGCCGGCGATCACATCTGCCCAAAGGCCGAATCCGGACCGTGCAAACGGGTCGGGTGATCGGGGCTTGCCGAAGGGAGAGAATATTGTATACAAATGCCTCAGGTCAAGTTCCTTGGGACATCGCATGTCACGCGCTTCAGATCGGGCCTATGCAGCGATCCGCAACATGATTTTGGCAGGCGAATTGCCCGCCGGGACGCAGCTTGGCGAAGAGGCCCTGGCCGAAAAATGCGGGGTTTCGCGCACCCCCGTGCGCGATGCGCTGCGCCGGCTGGAAAGCGACATGCTGGTCGTGCGCACCGACACCCAGCGCAGCTTTGTCGCCGAATGGTCGCTGCACGATGTGCGCGATGCGTTCGATCTGCGCGCCATGCTCGAAGGCTATGCCGCGCGCCGCGCCGCCGAGCGCATGACTGCCGATTCGCTGGGCCGCATGCGCGCCGCCAATGCCCAGATTGCGCAGGCCGTGGCACTGCCCCGCCCCGATGTTGGCGCCTTTCTTGAAGGCAACCGCCTGTTCCACGCCGCGATTCTGGAGGCGGCAGGATCGCGCCGGCTGGTCGCGCAACTGGGGTCGCTGGTGGAACAGCCGGTGGTCTGGCGCACCGCGCACCATTATGGGCCCGACGCGCTGCACCGGTCGTGGTCCGAACACGAAGAACTGATCGCCGCCTTTGCCCGGGGCGATGGCGCCTGGGCCGAAGGGATCATGCGCAGCCATATCCTGCGCGCCTATCACGCCTATGCCGATGCCCATCGCGGCCTGTCGGCAGCGAAGCCCGGACCTGCCCTTTCGGGCAATGGCGCGATGACTGCGCACCTGATCGAGGTGGCGGCATAATGTATACAAACGCCATTGAACTGCTCGAAGTCTCGCCGCGCGACGGGCTCCAGAACGAAAAGCAGGCGATTTCCACTGCCGACAAGATCGCACTGATCGAACACGCCATTGCCGCCGGGGCGCGGCGCATCGAGGTGACCAGTTTCGTCAACCCGCGCGCCGTGCCGCAAATGGCCGATGCCGATGCAGTGGCCGCCGCGCTGCCCGATCGCGATGATGTGACGTATATCGGGCTGGTGATGAACCGGCGCGGGGCCGAGCGCGCGCTGGCAACGGGACGGATCGACCAGCTGGGCGCGGTGTCGGTGGCGACCGACACGTTTGCCATCGCCAACCAGAACCAGACCAGCGACGCATCGGTCGCGGCGGCCTGCGAAATCATCACGCTGGCACGCGAGGCCGGCCGCACCGGGCAAGCCACGATCGCCGCCGCATTCGGGTGCCCGTTCGAAGGCGAAGTGGCCGAAGACCGCGTGGTGGCAATGGCCGAGGCACTGGCCAGGTCCGATCCCTTCGAAATCGGCCTGGCCGACACGATCGGCGTGGCCAATCCCGCGCATGTCGCGCGGCTGGTGGCGCGGGTGCGCGCCGCAATCGGGCCGATCCCGGTGCGGGTGCATTTTCACAACACGCGCGGCACCGGCCTTGCCAATGTCTGGGCGGCGGTGGCCGAAGGCGCTCGCACGGTCGATGCGGCCATTGGCGGCCTGGGCGGATGCCCGTTTGCGCCGGGTGCATCGGGCAATGTCGCCAGCGAAGATGTCGTCTACATGCTGGAACGCGCCGGAATTGGCACCGGGATCGATCTGGCAGCACTGGTCACGGCAAACCGCTGGCTTGGCACGGTAATGGACCGTACCCTGCCCGGCATGGTTGCGCGTGCTCCGGTATTTCCGAAAATTGCATAAGGCTCTGCCCGGCCGCATGGGCCGGGCGCGGGCACATCACTCTGGGGGTTTGCATGGGTTACCGATTGGGCGTTGATGTGGGTGGCACGTTCACCGATCTGCTGCTGCTGGAAACCGGCACGGGCGCATTCTGGCGGCACAAGACTCCGTCGACACCGCACGACAGCTCGGTCGGCATTCTTGACGGGGTGACCGCGATTTGCGGCGCGGCAGGCATTGCGCCCCGGGAAATCGCGTATTTCCTGCACGGCACGACCGTGGCCACCAATGCGGTGCTGGAAGGCAAAGGCGCCAAAGTCGGCCTGGTGACCACCGAAGGCTATCGCCACATCATGCAGATCGCGCGCAGTTTTGTGCCGGGCGGGCTGGCGGGCTGGATCATCTGGCCAAAGCCGCAGCCGCTCGCCGCGCTGGAAAACACCGTGACGGTCAAGGGCCGGATGGGCGCCGACGGGGCCGAAGTGCGCCCGATCGATGAAGCCGACGTGCGCCACCAGCTCGGCCTGCTGAAGGCTGCGGGTGTCGAGGCGGTGACGGTCAGCCTGATCAACGCCTATGTCAACGGTGCGCACGAGACGCAGATCGGCGACATTGCGCGCGAAGTGCTGCCCGGCGTGCCCGTTTCGCTCAGCCACGAAGTCCTGCCCGAAATGCAGGAATACGAACGCACCCTGACCACTGTCGCCAATGCCGCGGTGCGGCCGATCGTGGGCAGATATGTTGCCAATCTGCGCACCCGCCTGGCCGAGGCGGGCCTGACCGGAAATCTTTCGCTGCTGCGGTCCGATGGCGGGCTGATGAGCGCGCAAAAAGCCGAAACCCAGCCGGTGAACATCCTGATGTCGGGCCCGGCCGGCGGCGTGACCGGCGCGATCTGGGTGGGGCGCAATGCCGGCATCCGCAATATCATGACGCTGGACGTGGGCGGCACTTCGACCGACGTCGCGCTGATCGAAAACCTGGAACCCCGCCGCCAGCGCACCACCGAAGTGGGCCACTTGTCGGTGCGCGCCTCGGCGCTTGATGTGAAAACCGTGGGCGCCGGTGGCGGATCGATCGCCTATGTGCCCGAACTGACCGGCGCGCTGCGCGTCGGGCCGCAATCGGCGGGCGCGGTGCCGGGCCCGGTCGCCTATGGCAAAGGCGGCGAGGCGCCGACCGTGACCGATGCCAATGTCGTGCTCGGCTATCTGCCCGAAAACCTGCTGGGCGGCACATTCCGGCTCGATCGCGAAGGCGCGAGGCGCGCAGTCCAGACGATTGCCGACAAGATGGGCATCGGCCTGATGGAAGCGGCGCGCGGCATCATCGATATCGTCAACGAAAACATGTTTGGCGCGCTGCGCATGATTTCGGTGCAGCAGGGCTATGACCCGCGTGATTTCGCGCTGATGGGCTTTGGCGGCGCCGGGCCGCTCCATGTCAATGCGGTGGCGCGGCTGATGGGCAGCTGGCCCGCCATTTCGCCGGTTTCGCCGGGCGTGCTTTGCGCGCTGGGCGATGCCACCACGCGCATGCGCACCGAAACCGCGCGCAGTTTCTCGCGGCTGGCCACGCAGACCCGGGCCGAAGACCTGATCACCATCCTGGACGAAATGGCGGCGCAGACGTGTGCCGAACTCGTCGCCGATGGCGTGCCCGCCGCCGAAATCTCCAGCCTGTTCGAAGTTGACGTGCGCTATGCCGGGCAGGCATTCGAGGTGCCGCTGACCATCACCCCGGATGATCTGCGGCGCGATGGCATTGCCGGAATTCTTGCCCGGTTCGATGCCGAACATTTGCGCCTGTTCACGTTCAACATGGAAACGCCGCACGAAATCGTGAATTTGCGTGCTGTCGCGCTGGGCCAGGTGCCCGATCTGCCCGCGCCCGAAATCGAACGCGGCGATGGCAATCCGGCCGCGGCGTTCATGCGCGAACACGTGCTGTGGATGGATGGCCGCGAACAGACCGGCGCCATCTATGACCGCGCCAGATTGCGCGCGGGCGATGTGATCCCGGGCCCCGCCATCGTGTGCGAAATGGATTCGACCACGCTGATCGAGGCCGGCTGCACCGGCACGGTCGACCATTGCGGCAACATCCTGATTCACCTGGCCTGAAGGGTACCGACCATGCCTGCAACCATTCTCCAGACCAATCCCGTTCCGCTCAACCGGGTGCCGATCGATCCTGTCACGCTCGACATCATCGAAAACGCGCTGCGCAATGCGCGCATCGAAATGGACGCGACGCTGGTGCGCACCGCGATGTCCCCGGGTATCCGCGAACAGGGCGATGCCTTTCCGCTGATCGCCGATCACACCGGCAAGATGATCGTGGGCCAGTTCGGCAGCTTCATCGACGGGTTCCTGCGCAATTTTGACGGCACGCTGGAAGACGGCGACCTGATTTTCCTGTCCGATCCCTATTCGGTCGATGGCGCGGTCAGCCATTCCAACGACTGGCTGGTGCTGCTGCCGGTGTTCAAGGACGGGCGGCTGATCGGCTATACCTCGATGTTTGGCCACCAGAGCGACATCGGCGGCAAAGTGGTCGGGTCAATGCCGATCAACGCGCATTCGATCTTTGAGGAAGGGGTTCGCATTCCCCCGGTAAAGCTTTGGAAAAAAGGCGCCTTCAACGAAGATCTGCTGAAGCTTGTGCTGCACCAGACGCGCAAGCCCGATTGGTGCCAGGCCGATTTGAACGCGCTGATCGCCAGCTGCCGCGTCGCGGCACGGCGAGTCATCGAAATGGCCGAACGGTTTGGTGACGACGTCTATTTTTCGGCAACGCAGGAATTGCTGGCGCGCAACCATCGCGCGATGAAGGCGCTGATCGGCATGGCCATCGCCGAAGAGCCCGTCAGCTTTGAAGACTATATCTGCGACGATGGCATGGGCAGCGGCCCCTATCGCATCCGCTGCACAATGCGCCGCGAAGGCGAAAAGGTGGTGCTGGATTTTGACGGGACCGACCCGCAATCCAGCGCCTCGATCAATTTCTATCTCAACGAAAACATGTTCAAGATGTTCTTCGGCATCTACATGATCATGGTCTTTGATCCACAGATCCTGTTCAATGACGGTTTCTATGACCTGATCGACGTGCGAATTCCGGCAGGATCGCTGTTGAAGCCGAAGTTCCCTGCCGCGCTCTCGGGTCGCACCCATGCGCTTGGCCGCATCTTTGACATCCTGGGTGGGTTGCTTGGCCAGAAAACGCCGGAGTTCCTGAACGCCGCCGGTTTCTCGTCAAGCCCCCACCTTTTTTATGCAGGCAACGATACCCGGCCCGGTGCCTCGGGCGACTGGTTCCAGCTGTTCCAGATCGGTTTCGGCGGAATTCCCGGCCGGCCGATGGGCGACGGGCCCGACGGGCATTCGCTGTGGCCGGGCTTTACCAACGTGCCCAACGAATTTCTGGAACGCTATTTCCCGCTGCGCATCGAACGCTATGAATGCGCGGCCGACAGCGGCGGTGCCGGGCTGCATCGCGGCGGCGATGGCATCCACATGACCTATCGCTTCCTCAGCGCGGGCGTGATCGCGATCCACGATGATCGCTGGTTTGTCCCCCCCTGGGGCGTGAACGGCGGCGAACCCGGCGGCCGCGCGCGCAAGATCCTGGAAAAGGCCGACGGCACCACGCAGATCGTGGGCAACAAAGTGGAGGATCTGGCGGTCGAGGCCGGGGATCAGCTGCATTTCATCACCTGGGGCGGCGGTGGCTGGGGCGATGCGCTGGAACGCGATGCCGCAATCGTGGCGCGTGAAATCCGCGAAGGGCTGATCACCAGCACCGGCGCGCGCGCCTATGGCGTGGTGGCCGATGATCTGGGCACCGTCGACAGCGCCGCGACCGAGGCGCTGCGCGCGCAAATCCGCGCAACGCGGGGTGATCTGCCGCTGTTCAACTATGGCCCCGGCATTGACGAACTGCGCGCGCGCAGCCTGGCGGACACCGGCCTGCCTGCCCCGGTACAGCCGGTCTGGCCGCATCTGGCAGCAGCGGAGTAAGCGGGTGTCGACAGGAGCATTGCAAGGCATTCGCGTGATCGAGCTGGGCCAGTTGCTGGCCGGCCCGTTCTGCGGCCAGTTGCTGGGCGACATGGGCGCCGACGTGATCAAGGTCGAACCGCCGATAACCGGCGATCCGATGCGCGAATGGGGCCAGGGCGAAGAAAAGGTCAATTGGGAAGTGATCGCGCGCAACAAGCGTTCGGTCAGCGCCAATCTGCGCGTGCCCGAGGGCCAGGCGCTGGTCCGCCGGCTGATTGCCGGGGCCGACGTGGTGATCGAAAACTTCAAGCCCGGCACGATGGAAAAATGGGGCCTTGGGCCCGATGTGCTGCTGGCGGATAGCCCCGGCCTGATCATCGCGCGCATGTCGGGCTATGGCCAGACCGGCCCTTATGCCGATCGCGCCGGGTTTGGCGGCATTGGCGAAGCGATGGGCGGCTGGCGCTATATCGTCGGTGAACCCGACCGACCACCCAGCCGCATGGGCATTTCGATCGGCGACACGCTGACCGCGACTTATGGTTGCATGGGCGTGCTCGCCGCGCTGCACGTGCGCCACCAGACCGGGCGCGGCCAGGTGATCGATGCCGCGCTTTATGAAAGCGTGCTTCAGGTGATGGAAGGGCTGGTGCCCGAATATGATCGCATGGGCCTGATGCGCGAACGATCGGGATCGATCCTGAAAGGCATTGCGCCGTCCAATGTCTATCGCTGCCGCGATGGCGAATTCATGATCGGCGCCAACAAGGATTCGCTGTGGAAACGGCTGGCGCAGGCGATGGGCCGGCCCGAACTGGGTGATGACCCGCGCTTTGCCACGCATATCGCGCGCGGCACCAACCAGGACGATCTCGACGCGATGATCGATGCCTGGACCCGCACGCTGAGCGTGGACGAAGTCGAAGCGTTGATGACGGACTATTCGATTCCGGCCGGCCGCGTCTATCGCGCGCCCGACATGATCGCCGATCCGCATTTCCAGGCGCGCGAGGCGATCATCGAGGTGGAAACCGAACGGTTTGGCCCGCTGAAAATGCAAAGCGTGTTTCCGCGTCTGTCGGTCACCCCGGGCAGCGTGCGCCGCCCCGCGCCATCGCGCGTGGGCCAGCACAATGCCGAAATCTATGGCGATCTGCTGGGCCTGGACACGGCCGAGCTTGAGGCTTTGGCCGCGCAAGGGGTGATCTGACCGTGCCCCGCGCCGATCGCGCCGGCCTGACCGCAAACTATGCCGGCGCGTTCGATGGGCGGCTGGCATTTGGCCAGCGCCCGGCGCTGATCGTGGTCGATATGGTAGAGGCCTATCTCCAGCCCGGATCGCCGCTTTATGCCGGCATTGAATCCGCGCTGGAATCGGCGATCCGCCTGACCGCGGCCGCACGCACGCACGGCTTTCCGGTGCTGTTCACCAATGTCGAATATGTGTCCGGCGGGATCGATGGCGGGGTGTTTTTCCGCAAAGTGCCGGCGCTGCGCTGTTTCGAACGTGGCAATCCGCTGGGCGCGTTTCCGGCGCGGCTGGCACCGCATGACGGCGACATGGTGATCACCAAACGCTATGCCAGCGCGTTTTTCGGCACGCATCTCGCCGCCAGCCTGACTGCGCTGGGGGTCGATACGCTGATGATCTGCGGCACATCGACATCGGGCTGCATCCGCGCGACCGCGCTCGATGCCTGCCAGCACGGGTTCATCCCGTTTGTGGTGCGCGATGCCTGCGGCGACCGGCACGAGGCCCCGCATGAGGCCAACCTGTTCGACCTTCAGGCCAAATATGCCGAAGTGGTGACCGAGGACGAAGCGCTGGCCCTGATGGCCCAGGCCTAAAGCCGAAACCGGCCGATCACCGCGCCATCAAGGCCGAACACGGTCAGCCGCCATCCGTTCCCGCGCCGTGTCAACAGGGCATGGCCAAACCGGCCCGTTATCGTGGTCAGTGCGGCAATCGCCGCTGCGCCCGGTTTGCCCGCCACATCGCCCAGGCTGGCCGGCGCCAGCACCGGGTCCTCCAGCGTGCCCGAAAACCCGGTGATCACTTGCGTGGGCAGGCTGGCAAAGCGCGCAAACTGGAACAGATGGATATGTCCGGCAAACATCGCGCGCACCGGCAGGGGCACGGGGGCATGGTCGCTGACCGGCGGCGCGCCGACAGTCACCGCGCTGGTGCCGCCTGCCGCCCAGAGCACGGGATTGACCGGATAATGCGCCGCCAGGAACGTGGTGCGTGCGCCGCGTGCCAGGCGCGCAATCGTGGCATTGTCGGCGCGCTGCGTCGCTGCGGCCAGCGCATCGCCATGGCCCGCGCCGGCAAGCGTCATCTGGTCGGCAATCACCAGCTGCGCACCGCCGCCCAGCGCAACGCGATAGGGTTCGGCATGATTGCCCGCCGCATCATCGGCCGGATCGACACAATCCCGATGCGCGGCCAGCGGATGCGGATCGAGCAGCCGCCACCAGCCCTGCCCGGCGCGCGCGCATTCCTCGTGATTGCCGCGCACCATGATCCACGGCGCCGCCGCCAGCAGGGGCGCCGCGGGATCGAGGAAATCGGCGCTCCAGCCGGCCTCGCCATAGCCCCACGGGGTTTGCGCGCACGCCGCCTCCTGCTGCGGGCAGGGATTTTCGCGGTACAGGTAATCGCCCACATGCAGCACCATATCGGGGTGCAGCGCCGCCGCGCGCGCAGCAATCGCGGCAAAGGGCCATTGTGCCGGATCTTTGCAGCCCTGCCAGGCGCGATCAGCATCCTTCAACCGGCAGCCGGTATCGCCGATCACCACGATGCGATCGATATGCGCCGAAGGCAGCGGCAGCCGCTTTGCGCCAAAGATCGCGCGGCGCACGCTGCGGGCCAGTCGCAATTCGCAGACCCGTGTTGCAAAACTGGCGGGGCTGGTCACGTGCGCCTTGTTGCTGCGGATCGGCAGCACGGCCGGCGCCGCGCGTTCGGCCATCGGGCGGTCCCGCCCGTCCACGCGCAGCACCGGGCACGCGGCAGCGTCGGTCACCACGCGCACCACGCTGCCGCCGGCGGGGGCCATTTCCACCCAGGCGCGCGGCGCGGCGCTGGCCATGCCCGGCGCCGCGCCGACAATCGCCAGCACCGCCGCGCAAATCCGCACCAGGCGGCCCGGCCGCGCAAGTCTCATCCCGTTCATCGCAAGACGCGGTATTCGCGTCACAAGACAGCGCGATGACACACGCATGGCGAACGCGCCGGCACGTCCCGCGGTGTCAGATATGGTAGAAATCGAGCACGGTGGGAATCGTGTCGTTGAGCAGCCACACGGTCTTGGCCGCGATCCGCCAGGCGCCGTCGATCTGCACCAGGCGGTGCCGATATCGACCGAAAAACACGTGCGCGGCATCGGCCCGCCGGTCATAGCGGTGCGCGGTAAAGGTCGAGCACACGATGCCGGCACCGGCATCGTCCACGCGCACATTGGTGATGAGGTGAACCACCCGCGCCGGCGGGCTGGACGCCACCGACAGCCCCGATGTGGCGCGCCACACGCGGTCTTCCAGATTGCGGCGGCCGTGGTACCAGATCAGCGACAGTTCGGTCTGCGGATCGCTGGTCGGGGTGGTTTCATCGCGCCAGGCCGGCACGTGGAACGTCGCGGCTTCGGTATAGAGCGCCAGCCAGGCCTGCCATGCGGCGGGATCGGCCACGCCTTCATCAAGCAGGTGCGCCTCGCAATAGAGCAGGTCTTCGGCTGTGGCCCGGTTCAGCGGCGCGCTCATGCCGCACCGCCTGCGGCACACATCCGTTCGGCCCAGGCGCGATAATAGCTTTGATAGAGCGTTTCATCGCAAGTCTGCGCATCGCTCAGCACCGATCGCGCCGGGGTGATCGCCAGCGGATCGGAAAAGGCATTGCCCCCCGCCTGCGAAGCGGTCGCGCCGCGCATATAGCCCTGCAACCACGGCTCCACCCGGCTGGCAAAGCCGCGCTGGCACGCTTCATAGCTGACCGTATCGTCGGGCGTGGCCATGCCGCTGGGGTTGAAGAAATCTTCGTACTGGCGGATGCGGTGCGCGCGCGCCGTGGCGCTTTCACCGCGCGGGGCCAGGCACCAGGTGCGCATTTCGGTGCGGTTCGCCGCAAGGGGGCGGATCACGCGCAACTGGCTCGATGCATTTTCGGCAATCTGAAGGTTGGGAAAGATCGTCAGGTTGCGCATGTTGAACATCCATGCGGTGCGCGCCTCACCCACCCGCGCGCGCAATTCGTCCAGCCGTTCATACAGCGGATGCGCCGCCGAAATGCCGAAGCGGCCCCAATTGAGCACGTGGCCCCGGGCAAAGCTGAAGCTGCCGCCCTGCACCCCTTCGCCTTCGCCGGTCCAGTAATCGGTATCTTCCCAGATCGATTTGACCACGCCTGCGGGCGCGGATTTGCGCCGTTCTTCCAGCACGCGGATGTAGGAGGGATGGGTGGATGTGAAATGATAGGCGTCGGAACAGTTTTCCAGCTGCAGCTTCCAGTTGGCCTGATAAGTGAACGTGACCGCGCCCGGCACCAGTTCCATGCCGTCTTCGCTTTGATCCGCCACCAGATCGAGCAGCCGCGCCGCCCCGCCCAGATAGTCCGCAATCGGCGGCACCGCGGCGGTCAGGCTGCCAAACAGGAACCCGCGATAGTCGGCAAAGGCCGGCAGGCGCGGCAGATCGTGCCCGGCGGCATCGAACCCGTCCGGGTAGCAGCCGGCGGATTTCCACTTGATCGCGCGGTTGGCACCCGCCGAATCAAAGCTCCAGTTGTGATAAGGGCATACGTGCAGGCGCGCCGTGCCGGCCTGCCGCTGCGCCACGCGCGCGCCCTTGTGCGGGCAGGAATTGACCAGGCCGTGCAGCACACCCGCACCATCGCGGGTGACCAGCACCGGAACGCGGCCAATCGTGGTGGTGAAGAAATCGTGCGGCCCCGCTGCCTGGCAGGCCAGCCCCAGAAACACCCAGCCGCCTTCGAACAGCCGCGCCATTTCCAGATCGAACACCGCCGGATCGTCAAACACCGCGCGGTGGACGCGAAACACGCCCTCCTCCGGCCGATCGTCGATCAGGCGCGCCAGTGCGGCGGGGGTGGCAGCATCGGCGCCGGTCATGCGATCATCACCTCCACCAGTGTTGGCGCCGCAGCCGCAAACGACCAGGCCAGCGCCGCATCGAGCGCGTCAGTCGTGTCCACACGCCGCGATTCCAGCCCTTGCGCCCGGGCAAAACCGCAGAAATCGAGCCCCGAAAGATCGGTTCCGGCCACGGTCTGCATGCCAAACAGGCGGCCAAAGCCCTGCAGCGCTTCATAGCGCCCGTTGTTGAGAATGACAAAGCTGACCGGCAGGCCCATCTTTGCCGCGCTCCACAGCCCCTGAATCGCATACATTGCCGATCCATCACCCAGCAGCGCAATCACTTTGCGCTGCGGCTGGGCCAGCGCCAGCCCCACCGCCGCGGGCAGGCCATGGCCGAGACCACCGCTGGCGCAGGTGTAAAAACTGTCGGGCGCGGTGATCGGCAGGTGATCGTGCATCGGCCCGCGCGCGGTGGGCGATTCCTCCACGATGATCGCACCATCGGGGCGCAGCGCAGCCACCCGGTCAAGCAGCCAGCGGTCATCCAACAGACCCGGGTTCAGCACAGGCGGCGCCGCGCGCTGCTGGGGTGGCACGCGCCCGGCCGGCGCCGGCGCGTCAAGCAATCTGGCCAGCGCATGGCCGGCATGCGCCACGATCCCCAGGTCGCACGGCGCCCAGCTGACATGCGCGGGATTGTCGGCAATGAACACCGTGGTCGAACCCGGGGGCAGATGCGGCCCGCTGCCTTCGACATGATAGAGGCTGACCGGCCCGCCCAGCGCGATGATCACATCATGCCCGGCCAGCGCCGCCACGATTGCTTCGCGGCGCGGATCGAGAAACCCGGCGAACAGCGGATGCTGTTCGGGAAAGCTGGCGCGCGCGCTGAACGGCGCGACAAACACGGCCGCCTGGTGCCGTTCGGCCAGCGCAATCGCCGCGTGCCAGCCGCCATCGCGCGCCACCCCTGCCCCCAGCACCAGCGCCGGGCGCGCCGCACCCGCCAGCAGCGCCGCCGCCTCGCGCAGCAGCGCCGGATCGCCCGGATTGGCCGCGCCCAGGCGCGGGGCATGCACCGGATCGCACGGCTGTTCCCAATCATCGATCGGGATGGAAACAAACGTGGGCCCGCACGGCGGCTGCATCGCCACGGCCCAGGCGCGGGCAATCGCGCCCGGCACATCCTGCGCGCGCGCCGGCTCAACCGCCCATTTCACGAATGGGCGCGGAAATTCGGTGGCGCGTTCGGCAAACAGGAACGGTTCGAACGGCAGGATCGATCGCGCCTGCTGCCCGGCGGTAACCACCAGCGGCGTCTGGTTGCGAAACGCGGTGAACAGGTTGCCCAGCGCATGGCCGGTGCCGGCCGTGGCGTGCAGATTGACCAGCGCGGCGCGCCCGGTGCCCTGGGCATAGCCATCGGCCATGGCCAGCACCACGCTTTCCTGCAGGCCCAGCACATAGTGGAAATCTTCGGGAAAATCGCGGAACATCGGCAGCTCGGTGCTGCCCGGATTGCCGAACACCGTGGTCATGCCCAGCTGGCGCAACAACGCCTGGGTCACGGTGCGCACATCAGTCATCGGTTTTGTCTTTCATGGCTTTTCATGCATCCTTGGCAACCGATGATGCCGCATGCCGGCGCCGAACGCTATTGCAAATAGCCATCAAACCCATACGAAACGGCTATGACTACACACAGACTTGCCGGAACCGGCGCAATCCCGGGCGCGGGCGCCATGGGCTGCCTGATTGCCGCGCGGCTGGCCCAGGGCGGTGCGGCGGTGACGCTGATCGATGCCGGTGCCTGTCAAACAGTTGACGTTGCTGCCTGGGGCACCCTCGGGGTATGCTGGCGCCACCGGTCTGCACTGCCACGCCTGTGCGGGCGGGAGCCGGCCAAAAACCGGCCCAGAAACAGGAGATCATGCGCCATGTCCCTTGCCGCCTTGCGGGCCGATCCGGCCTCCGCGACACTTGCCAATGTCTATCGCACGTCGCCGGCCAAGGACATGGTTCCGGGCACCGGCGCGCTGGTCGAAGGCGGGCCCTGCATGGTCGGGGGCAAGGAAGCCCAGACCGGGATCTATGATCTGACGGCGCACCCGCAATCAAAAATCGCCGTGGTCGATTATTTCTACCCGTGGCTGCGCACCGGGGTGGGCTGGGTGAAAGTGCCCAAGACCGTGCCCGATGGCACGATCGTGATGACCGGCGGTGTCAACGGCTGCACGCTGGTGGTGACCGACAATGGCGGATTTCTGCATTTCTATCACGATGGTGACAGCAAAAACCTGAAACCGGGCATGGCCACCGGCACCGAGCTGGCGCGGATCACGCCCAACGATTACGATCCCAAAGGCTTTGCGCTGACGATGTTTTCCGATGCGTTGGGCAACGCTGCGCGCACCGGGGTAAAGCCGATGGGCGATGTGTCGTACGGCCATTTCGTTGTCGCGGTGAAAAAGAACGGCAGCTTCGGGCTTTTCGGCACCGGGGTGATGTCGCTCAACGGGCTGACGCGCATCCCCTCACCCAGCCCGGCGCTGCTGGCCACCGTGGCCTGCTAAACGCCGGGACGTGCGAAAATCAGACGATTTTTGCGTCGGTCGACGTGAACGAGGCCAGAGTCACACTTTTCAGCAGGATCGAATCGGCGGCATCGATCGTGATCAGCAGATCGCTGCCCTGTTGCGTGGTTGCGCCCAGCAGGTGGGCCCAATCGGCAAACACGGTGTGATCGATCTGCAGCGTATCGTGCCCGGTGCCACTGGCGATAAAGCCGCTGATCGTGTCGCGCCCGGGCGCAGCATGAACCGCAACCGTGCTTGCCCCCGCACCCAGCGTGACCGTGGCATTGGCGCCCAGCAGATTGATCAGATCGGCCGTGGCCGACTTGTCGGTGATCGCAAGGCCGGATTCGGCATCGGTGGTGAACGACCAGGCCGTGGTTGCCGCGGCCAGCGTTACCGATTTGATCCCCAGGTCTGCCGTATTGAGCGTGGCCGTGCCCCCGCCCGTGAGCGAGAGGGCAACCGCGCCGCCGCTATCGGCAATCCGCGCGCCGGCCACGGCGGCGGCGGCGATGACATTGGCCGTGCCGCCGGTGCCGACGATGCTTTCGGTCGCGCTGCCCAGCGTAACGGTGTCGGTGCCTTTGCCCAGGTGGATGGTCGAACTGTCCCCGGCCACCCCGGCTATGGTGATCGCCTCCGGCGCGGAGTTGCCCGTGGCCGGCGTGCCGCTGGCGATCCTGACATCGGCATTGAGCCCGGCGCGCAGCGTGATTGTCTGCACCGCGGTCTGGCTTTCGATGGCCGTGACCACCTGGATATGCCCCAGCGCCTTGGGCGTGCCCAGATTGAACGTGCCGCCGCCGGAAAGGTTCAGCGTGTTGGTGCCCAGCCCGCCATCGATCGAATCGGTGGCCAGCAGCGTGGTCGCGCCGGCATTGATCACATCATCGCCCGCGCCCCCGGCAATCGTCACCGCCGTTGTGCCCAGCGTATAAGTCTTGCCCGCAGGCTTCACCACCGACAGCGCAATGGTCAGCGGGGTTGACGCAACGGTGCCGTTGCTGACCACCAGCGACAGCGTGCGCGCGGTGTCGGTATTGGCCAAAGTCGGGTCTTGCGCGCTCGAGGCGTATTTGATCGAGGCCAGCTCCGTCTTGTACGTGGCAAGCGCTGCGCTGCCCGACAGGGTCAGCACGCCGGTGGTCGCGTTATAGCTGGCGGTGATCCCGGTCTGCGCGGTGAACGTCAGCGTGTCGCCCGCGGCAAGGCCTTTGGTGATCGAAACGCTGGCCGATTGCAGGTTGGTCACGCCGGTGTTGGTGATCGCCAGGCTTGAACCGATCGCCACCGCCGCGCCGCCCACGGTATAAGTGGCGGTGCTGCTGGTCAGCGTAGTGACCGGCGCGGCAATCGGATCGGTGTTGGTGACGGTGATTTTCGTCACGGCGGAGGCCTTGGCAATCTGCGCCGCAGTCACTTCGAACACGGTGCCGATATTGCCCGTGCCGCCCTGGCTGGTGGTGCCATAAAGATTGCCCGCCGTATCGAGCGTGAGCCCGGCATAGGGAAAGGCGCCGTTGGTGCCATTGAACGTGACGAGCGTGACCGGCGCGCTCCAGGTCGAGGTGCCGGTCTTGACCAGTTCGAACACCGAACCGTCGTTGAGCGGGCCGCCGTTGAACGTGGTGCCAAACAGATCGCCCGCAGCATCGGCAATCAGCCCGGCGCGCGGGCTGATCTGGTTGACGCCATCGAACGACGCCAGCGTGACCGGCGCGCCATAGCCGCCGGTGCCTTTGACCAGTTCGAACACGGTGCCATTGGCCGCCGCGCCGCCGGCAGACGTTTCGCCAAACAGGTTGCCCGCCGCATCGAGCAGCAGGCCGCCGCGCGGATTGGCGCCATTGGCACCGGTGAACGCGGCGATCGTGACCGGCGCGCCATAGCCGCTGCTGCCCTTGGCGATTTCGAACACGGTGCCCATCACGTTGGTGCCGCCGCCCTGGATCGTTTCGCCAAACAGGTTGCCGGCGGCATCGACCACCAGCCCGCGCGGATAGAGCCCGGTGGTGCTGTCGAACGCAGCGAGCGTGACCAGCGGAGCATAGCCGGTGGTGGTCCTGGCGATTTCAAACACCGTGCCATACGTGGCGGCGCCGCCGTTGTTGGTGGTGCCAAACAGGTTTCCGGCCGAATCGATGACCAACCCGTCGAGCGCGTTCGATCCGTTGGTGCCGTTGAATGTCGCCAGCGTGATCGGCGCGCTGTACATCGTGCCTTTCACGATTTCGAACACGGTGCCCAGATTGCCTGCGCCGCCGGTGTTGGTGGTGCCGAACATGTTGCCCGCCGCATCGAGCGCCAGCGTGCCATGCGGGGCGCTGCCATTGCCACCGGTGAACGTGGCAATCGGCACCGGGCCGGCATAGCTGGTGCCGCTCTTGTACAGATCGTACACCGCGCCAAGCCCGCTGGCGCCACCGTTTTGCGTAACGCCAAACAGCGTTCCGGCCGAATCGATCGACAGCCCTGCAAAGGCATAGGCGCCGTTGGTGTTGTTGAAATTCAACAGCGTGACCGGCGCGCCGATGGCCGAGGCCACATCGGTGATCGCAAAGGTGGTGGTCGAAACCGTGCCCGCAGCGCCTGCCGCGGGCTTGAACACCAGCGCATTCAGTTCGGCGGTGATCGTCGCGGCGCTGCCGGCAAGCGAATAGCTGCCATCGGCATTGAGCACGAGGCCGGCAAAGCCGGTGCCATCGGTCAACGTGCCGCCGGCGCCCGAGGGCACAATCGTGACCGTGTCGGTGGTGCCCAGATTGGTATCGGTGATCGTGATCCCGGCAAACGGTTTTATCGCGGTTTCCGAAACGGTCGACTGGCTGAGCACGGCGCCGGAAATGGTTGGTGAAATCGTGGCCATGGCGATACCTGCAAGTCCCTGAATTTGAATGTATTCATGGACGCTGCGGAAATCGGCCAACCTTTTTGCCCCCCCACCCCGCCGGACCGGCGGGGCAGTGGAAACTGCAAAAAGGGCCCCTTCCGGACCCGTCCTTCAAGGGCTGGCCGTAAGTTGGATTTTCTTAATACGGGTTTCCGGACGTGGTTAAGGTTTTAAGATATCCTGCCACGCCTGACAGTGTTTCGGCCGGCGCCCACGCCTGGCAAAGCGCGGTGATAGTTAACGAATTGCCCGGGCCCGGGCATGCGCGCGGGTTATCAGCGCCAGGCCAAAGGCGATGGTGCTCGACAGCGCAAGGCCGATCAGCCCGGCGCGGAATGTGCCCGTGCCATCGCGCACCACGCCCCAGGCCGATGGCAGCACGAACGCGCCAAGCTGCGACAGCGTGTTGATCGCCGCGCTGCCCACCGCAAAATGCCGCCGGGGCAGCAGATCGGGCCATGACATCACATTCGACAAAGTGACCATCGGCCAGGCGAAATTGAACACCAGATAGGCCGCGATGAACCCCGCCGCGTGCCCCTGCATCAGCGCCGCCATCGCAATATAGCAGATCAGCACCGCGCCGGTGCTCGCCAGCATGGTCGAAAACCGTTCGCCGCGCCGGTCTGACACCACCCCGCCCAGCAGCATGCCGAAAATCGCCAGCACGCTGGCCAGGCTGGTCAACAGGCCGACTTGCGCGGTGCCAAGCCCGGTCGCTTCGGCCAGCAATTGCGGCGCCGACAGTGCAAACGTGAGATAGGCGCCGATCGTGAAAAACCCGAACAGCCCCAGCCGCCAGACCAGCGGATGGCGCAGCGCGGCAATCACGCCATGGCCCTCCGCCGGCTCCAGCACGGCTTCTTCGGTGGCAAGCTGCGCGGCGATCCAGCCTTTTTCCGCATTGTTCAGCCAGGCCACCCGATCGGGCGCATCGGGCAAAAAGGCCAGCACCATCAGGCCGATCGCCACCGCCGGCAGCCCCTGGATGACAAACAGCCATTGCCAGCCTTTCAGCCCGAACCAGCCCAGCGACAGCAGCCAGGGCGAAACCACGCCCATCACGATCCCCGCCAGCGACGGCGTGAGATAGAACCGGCTGATCGCCGTGCCCCGCACCGATCGGGGAAACCACAGCGCCAGATAACAGATCACCCCGGGGAAAAATCCGGCCTCGGCCATGCCGAGCAGAAACCGCAGGCCATAAAATTGCCAGGGCGTGCGCACCAGCATCATGGCCGCGGCCAGAATGCCCCAGGTGATCATGATCCGCGCCAGCCAGCGCCGTGCCCCGAACCGTTCCAAAGCCACGTTCGACGGCACTTCGAACAGGGCATAGGCAAGGAAAAACAGCCCGCCGCCAAACCCGTAGACCGTCGCGCCAAAGCCAAGATCGGCGTTCATCCGCGCCGCGGCAAAGCTGATGTTCACCCGGTCCATATAGGACACCAGATAGCCCGCGCCGATCAGCGGCAGGATGCGCCACGAAACCCGCGCCACCGCGGTTTGCGCCGGCGATGGCGGCACCGCCGATTTCTGGACCAACGCACGCCTCCGCCGTCACCCCGATTGCAGGGCGCCGGCGGAACTATCGCCGCGGCCGGTCACCGGGTCAACGCCCTATGCGCAGCACTGATTACTGATGGCGATAGATCGCGCGTTCGTGGCTGAAGCACTTGAACCCGAAATAGCCGTGATAGCTGCCCATGCCGCTGGTGTTCACCCCGCCAAACGGCAGGTTGTTTTCCAGATAATGCGAAAACAGCCCGTTGACGGTAACCCCGCCCGAAGACGTGCGCGCCAGGATCTTGTCCACATTCGCTTCGTCTTCGCTATAGATATACAGCGCCAGCGGCTTGTCGCGCGCTTCGATATACCCGATCGCCTGGTCGAGCGTGTCATACGTCATAACCGGGATGACGGGGGCAAAGATTTCATCCTGCAGGATGGTCATCTGCGGGGTCACGTCGGTCAGCATCGTCGGGTGAATGGTCAGATCATCGGCATCGAACCGGCCGCCGGCGGCAATCGTGGCGCCTTTGGCCACGGCGTCGTCAACCATCGCCTTGACCCGGTCAAAATTGGCGCGATTGACGATCTGCGCAATACTGGCCTTTTTCAGCGCGCCATCGGCATCATACAGGTTGGCCTGCACGCTGGCGGTGAACCCTTCGACCAGTGCGGCCTGCTTGTCCGGCTTTACAAAGACATAGTCGGGGCTGATGCAGGCCTGGCCGCCGTTGAATTGCTTGGCGCCGGCAATCTGCGCGGCCACTTTGGCGATATCGGCGCTGTCATCCACGATCACCGGCGATTTGCCGCCCAGTTCCAGTGTTACCGTGGTCAGATGGCGCGCGGCCGCGGCCATCACGATCTTGCCCACGCGCGGGCTGCCGGTGAAGAAAATGTGGTTGAACGGCAAATCGAGCAAGGCGGTGGCCACGCTCACATCGCCTTCGAACAGCGCGACATCCTTTTCGTCAAACGCCTCGCGGATGATTGCCGCGCCCACCCGCGCCGTTGCCGGGCACAAGTCGGTCAGCTTGACAATGCAGGTGTTGCCCGCCGCCACCGCCGCCGCAACCGGACCGAGCGCCAGGCCCAGCGGAAAGTTCCACGGCCCCAGAATCAGGCAGACGCCGCGCGCCTCATACCGGATCTGCGCGCGGTCGGCGGGATTGAGTGAAGGGGCAACCTCGGTCGGCGCCATCCAGGCATCCAGATTGTCGATATTGCGCTGGATGTTGGCCGTCACGTTCAACACTTCGGTCACGCGGATTTCGGTCACCGGCTTGCGCGTGTCTTCCAGCACGGCGGCGATGATCGCCTCGGCATGCGCCTCCACCACGGATTTCAGCCGCGCCAGCTTGTCCTTGCGCTGTGCCGCAGTGGACGCTTTCGCCTCCCACTGGTGCGCCTGCTGCAGGGCGAAAACGCGGGCAATGTCGGCCGAAAGATCGGCCGCGGCAAAGGCGGAAGCGGTCATGGTCGGTGGGGTCCTGCTTGACATCTGATTTGTAAGCAACACTAACCAATTCACGCCAAGCTGGCAACGCCGCTTGCGCCCCTGCCCTTACCCGGGAATATCCGCCGCCAGCCGATTGACCACATCAAGCTGAAAGGCCAGCGTATGGCTGGATGGCTGTTGCGCAATCAGCATGTCCAGCACCGGGTCGGCCGCCTCGGTGCGCACACCCGCCAGCGATTCAAGCATAGCCATCCGGCCCTGTTTGCGGACTATGGCAGCGGCAGGGCGGTGTTTGACCGCCTGGTGGAGTGTTTCGGGGCCGATCTGTGCCAGCCGCAGGGTGCCGGCGTTGCGGACCGACTCAGGTGGGCTCTGCAGACGGTGACGGGGTTTGCGATCGAGGATTCGCCCCGGATCGATGTCGCCGTGCCGGAAGACTTCCATTCTGGCCATGATGCCGGCTTCTGGATGGGCGAATTTCTGAATCGCCTGACGGACTGTTGCACCCGTTACCGCACCGCGATCCTGGTGGCAGATTGTGCCGTTGTCGGAGACTTGTTCTACCCGGCCACCAATGTGCCCTGGGGCCTGCGCGGGGATCCGTTTCTTTGGATGGAAATGGCACAGGCGCTGTGTCACGTCCCCCTGCCTGAATATACCCCGGAACTTGACCTGATATTGTCATCGACTTTCGCGGCACTGACCGGCCAGTCCCTGGATCACCATGATTCTATCCTGGTCCCGCGCTTTGCCCGGGGCGGCATGAGCAGCGGCCAAATTGCCACCAGCCACTGGAAGGAAACTTTGATCCCGCTGTTGCATGATCGTACCGTCTGGCTCTGGACGTCCCTGTTCAGCACCCTGTAGGCGCCCTGCCCCCGACCAGGGTCGGGCACACGTTTTTCCCTTTGCCGGGAACGGTCTGGATCGCCAGCCACCCCTGACACGGTATTGACCTGCCGGGCGCCAAGGGTGCTACGGTGGGTCATTGCGGCGCACAGGGGGAATCGTGTCCAAACTTACCCAACAGGAACTTGAACGCCATCTGTGGGGCGCGGCGGACATTCTTCGCGGCACGGTCGATGCTGGCGACTACAAACAGTACATCTTCGGCCTGTTGTTCTACAAACGTCTCTGCGACGTGTGGGACGAGGAATATGAGAAGCTGCTGGCCGAGACGGGCGACCGCGAGGAAGCCGCCGACCCGGACGAGCACAGGTTCCACATTCCCACCGAACACCGCTGGGATGCCATGCGCCAGCAGTCCACGCAGATCGGGCAGCGGCTGAACAATGCGCTGGCGGCCATCGAAGATGCCAACCTGCGGCTGCGCGGCGTGTTCAACTCGGTGGACTTTGCCAATCAGGATCGCTTCTCCGACGCCTTGCTGGAAAAGCTGCTCGCCCATTTCGAGAAGCACCGCCTGCGCAATGCCGATGCGCCAGCCGACATGCTCGGCGACGCCTACCTCTACCTGATCAAGATGTTCGCGGAAGGCGCTGGCAAGAAGGGCGGCGAGTTTTACACGCCCCGGTCCATCGTCCGGCTCATGGTCGAGATCATTGACCCGCGCCCCGGCATGTCGGTTTACGATCCCACCTGCGGATCGGCGGGGATGTTGCTGGAGGCGGTGCAGTACCTCAAGGATCGCGGCGAGGATGCGCGCAGCTTGTCGCTCTATGGGCAGGAAAAGAACTTCGCCACGTGGGGCATCGCCGAGATCAATCTGTTCCTGCACGACGTGGACGACGCCTTCATCGCCAAGGGCGATACGATCCTGTCACCCAAGCGATACGACCCCAAGGCCCGCGAGTTTGTGGAAGGCATCGGGGCCTATGACCGGGTGCTGGCCAATCCGCCGTTCTCGGAGAAGGTGTGGGGATACGAGTTGTGGCAGAACAGCGACCCGTTCGGGCGCGACGAGTATGGTTGCCCGCCCAAGGGAGTTGGAGACCTTGCGTTTGTCCAGCACATGCTCGCCAGCCTCAAGGATGACGGGTTGCTGGCCGTGGTTGTTCCGCATGGTGTCTTGTATCGAAGCAAGGCCGAAGGTCGCATCAGGGAGGCCATGCTGACCGCCGACGTGATCGAGGCGGTTGTCGGCCTTGCTCCCAATCTGTTCTATGGAGCGGGCATCCCTGCCGCGCTGCTGATCTGCCGAAAGAAGAAGCCAGCCGACCGGCGCGGCAAGGTGCTGATCGTCAACGGCGATGCCACCTACCAGCCCGGCAAGGCGCAGAACTTCCTGACCGACGAGCATGTCAAGGCGCTGGCCGAGGCGGTGCATGGCTTTGCCGACATCGACAAGCTGGCCCGCGTTGTGCCTGTGGCCGAGATCGCCGCCAACGGGCACAATCTCAACATTAGCCGCTATGTGCAGACCGGCGCGGATGCCGAAACTGTTAGTGTGACTGGCGAGATTGCAAAGTTGGCTAAGACGGTGTCAGGCCGCAACTCATTTGAAGCCCGGATGCTCAAGCATTTACAACACCTTGGCTATGCTGTTCCACAAGATGACGCTTCCGCTATCGACGGGCCACAGAAACCTGCACAAGTTCAACATGCTCGAAAGCGTTACCGTTTGGGCGATCTGTTTTCAGAGCGGACCGAGCCCGGCATAGCGGGGCTTCCGATTGCGTCGGTCAGCATTGAGCATGGGTTGGTCGCTCGGAGCTTCCTTGAACGTCGAGTAGAGAGCAGCCTTACGCCGGAAGGGCACAAGCTCGTCAGAACTGGCGACATCGCGTATAATATGATGCGAATGTGGCAAGGTGCTTGCGGTTTAGCGACCGAGGATTGTTGTATCAGTCCAGCCTATGTCGTGATGGTCCCGAACGAACTGATTGACCCACGGTTCGCATTTCATGCCTTGCGATCAGCGCCCATGATAAAACTGCTTCATGGCTATTCGCAGGGCGTTGCCGATGACAGACTGCGATTATACCCGCAGGACTTTTTTCTTATCCCTGTTGAACTGCCAACAATCGACGAACAGAGAGAGATTGCCCAAACGCTAGACGACATCCGGTGTGCTGTGAAGGCAGCCAAAGAAGCGGTGCACGCCATTGATAGTGTTGGGAGCCTGCTTCTGGACGAACTGGTTGCGGGAAGCGGGCACCTGTAATGAGCGAGTATCGCCTCGCCGAGAAGCCCGCGATGGAAGTGCTGGCGGCGCTGGGCTACCAGCCGCTTGCGCCAGAGGCGGCGCTGGCGATGCGGGTGGAAGAAAACCGCGTCATCCTCAAACCGGTGCTGATCGCGGCGTTGCAGGCGCTGAACGGCATTGGCGCGGGCGATGCCGAGGCAGTCTATAACGACCTCGCCACCCTGTCCGACAACGAGGAATGGCAGCGCAAGTTGCGCGGCGGTTATTCGCGCCGCCTGTCCGGTGAAAACCGCGACCGGCCCATTGCCCTGATCGACTTCAAGACGCCCGGCAACAATACGTTCCACGCCGTGCGCCAGTTGCGCGTCGCCGCCCAGCGCCCGCGCATCCCCGACATCGTGCTGTTCGTGAACGGCATCCCGCTGGTGGTGATCGAGGCCAAGTCACCGCTGAAAGGCACCGCGACCGGCGACGAGGCGTTCGAGCAGATCAAGCAGTATGAGCGCGACATCCCGCGCCTGTTCTACCCTAACGCCTTCAACATCCTGACCGATGGGATGCGCACCGAATATGGCGCGACCGGCTCGCCATCGCAGTTCTATGCCCCGTGGCCCGACGCTTGGCCACGCGACCCTGCCGACTTCCCCCAAGCTGCAATGGCACCGCACCTTCCCCCCTCCCCTTCAGGGGAGGGGTCGGGGGTGGGGGCTCTCGACCTGGCTCGGCGCTTGGGGAGAGGCCCCACCCCAACCCCTCCCCTGAAGGGGAGGGGCTTTACAGGGGATCCTTTGGCCAAAGACCTGTGGTGCCTGTGCGAGCCGTCGCGCTTGCTCGACCTGCTGGCGCATTTCATCGTGTTCGAGATCGACCCGGAAACGGGCCGGAAGATCAAGAAGGTCTGCCGCTACCAGCAGTTCCGCGCCGTTAACAAGGCGGTGCAACGGGTTGCAGCGGGCGAGCACCGCAAGGGCCTGATCTGGCACACGCAGGGCAGCGGTAAGAGCCTGACGATGGTGTTCCTCGCGCTCAAGCTGAAAACCCACCTGACGCTCGACGCGCCGACGCTGGCCAATCCCAACATCCTTGTGCTGACCGACCGGATCGACCTCGACGATCAAATCAGCAAGACGTTCGTCGCCTGCGGCCTGCCCAACCCGGCGCAGTGCGGATCAGTGGCGGCGCTGCGCGATGCGGTGAACCGGGGCGGCAACGGGCAGATACTGCTGTCCACCATCTTCAAGTTCGCCGGATCGAAGGTGCCGATCCCCAACTCGGCGGGCTGGATCGTGCTCGTGGACGAGTGCCACCGCACGCAGGAAAAGGACTTGGGCGCGTTCCTGCAAGCGACGCTGCCCGATGCCCATTTCTACGGCTTCACCGGCACGCCGATCAAATCGACCGACAAGGACACCTACGCCCGGTTCAGCGTCGCGGGCGAGGGCTACCTCGACAAGTATGGGATCGACGATGCGGTGCGCGATGGCGCGACCGTGCCGATCCTCTATGAAGGCCGCAAGGCCGACTGGTCGATCAACGAGGCCGAGATCGACATCCTGTTCGACCGCTGGTTTGTCGATCTGCCCGATGACAAGCGCGAGGAACTGAAACGCAAGGGTCTGACGCTGGCGACCATCGCCAAGCACCCCGAGCGCATCCGGCTGATCGCATATGACATTTGGGAGCACTTCAAGCAGGTGTGCCAGCCAGACGGCTTCAAGGCGCAGATCGTGGTCGTGGATCGCGAGGCCATCGTACTTTACCGCGCCGCCCTGTCCGGCGTGATCGCCGCCGATCTGGTCAAGGGCGGCATGGAGGCCGAGGCGGCGCAGGCGCAGGCCGACGCGATGATCGCCTGTGTGTTCTCGAAAAGCCAAGAGGACAACAAGCCCAGCGAGAACGCAGAAGTGAAGGCGCTGCGCGACGGGCTGGAGGCGTTCTATCTCGACGCCGAGGGCGAAAAGGACGCCAAGAAGCGGTTCAAGGCGAAGGGCCAAGAACCCAGCTTCCTGATCGTGTGCGACAAGCTGCTGACCGGGTTCGACGCGCCCATCGAGCACGTCATGTACCTGGACAAGCCGCTGAAGGAGCACAACCTGCTCCAAGCCATTGCCCGGACCAATCGGACCTGTTCGATCCGGCTGGCCGATGGTGGCGCGATCACCAAGCCCAACGGCCGGATCGTCGACTATATCGGCGTGACCAACCACCTGGACGAGGCGCTCAAATCCTACCGCGCCGATGATGTCGAAAACGCGATGCGCGACATTGCCGTGCTGCGCAACGACCTGAAGGAGGCGCATGCCCGCTACCGCGCCCAGAAACGGGCCATGGGGCTCGAAGGCCTGGACGAGAAGGCAGCCGCCTATGCCGCCGCCAAAATCGCCTCTGACGGGCGTGAGGACGAATGGTTTGACCTACAGCGGCTGACCCGGACCTTCATCAAGGTCTATGCCGACCTGTCGCCTGATCCGGCTATCCTGGACTTCACCGCTGAGGTGAAATGGGCAGCAGCGTTCCTGCGGCTGGCCACGCAGGCCATCGCCAAGGACGAAAGCCTGGACCACCGCAGCTATTCCGGCAAGATCCGCGAAATGCTGGAAGAGCACGTCCACGTTACCGGCCTGTCCACCACCATCCGCCTGCGCAGCATTACCGACCCCAACTTCACCGACGATTTTGCCACCGGAGACAAATCGGACGACGAATTGCAGGAGGCGTTCGTGCGCAAATCCGCCGAATTGCGCCGGGTGACCCGGGAACTGGTGGACAAGAACCCGGCCCAGTATGGCCGGTTTTCAGAACGGGTGCTGGAGATCATCCGCCGGTTCGAGGCGGGCCAGATCAGCACCGCCGATGGCCTGCAGGAATACGAGGACCTGACCGGCGACATTCAGGCCGAACAGGGCGCGCATGCCGAACTGGGCATGGACGAAAATGCCTTTTCGATTCTGCGCATTATCGAGGCCATCATTGTCACGACCGAAAATGGCCCCGACCATGCCGCCTTGCAGGCCGCCGCAATCGCCATCGGCGCGGTCTATGCCGACGCCGCCGCAACCCAGCCGGCGTTCGCCCATATGGACGGATACCTGCGAACCCTGCGGGGACAGGTCCGCCGCATCCTGACCGCACACGGCATCGGCGAGACAGCGGTCATCCGCGAAAAGGTCGAGGAATTTGCCATCCACGCCTATGGCGGCGGCGCCTGATGCCCACGCTCCAGATCGGCCGGGCCGAGATCGCCTATGACCTGCGCCGCAGCGCCACGGCGACCGAGCGGCGCATCACCGTCACGCCCGGGCATGTCGAGGTCATGGCGCTGACCACCGACGGCGACGAGGACATTGCCGGCTTCCTCGACCGCAAGCGCCAGTGGCTGTTCAACACCATGCGCGACATGGAACGCATCGCCGCCAGCCGCCACGCCGTGCCCCGGTTCATGACCGGATCCAAGATCCCCTATCGCGGCCGGAACATGCCCCTGACCGTCCGCCGGTCCGATTCCGAGCGGGCGACCGTGACCTACCGCAACGGCTTCATCGTCGACCTGCCCCACTGGGCCGGCGACGACCCCGACCACTTGGTCGCCAGCGAATTGCGGCACTGGCTGAAACAGCGGGCCCGGCGCGACGTTAAAGCCATCGCAGACGATCTAGCCCGGCGCCACGGCCTGGTGCCCCGATCGATCCGCGTCGCCGACTTCGCCAACGGCTGGGGATCCTGCGGACCCGAGGGCAACGTCCTGATCAATTGGCACCTGATTTTCGCGCCGAGGAAGGTGCTGGAATATGTGGTGGCGCATGAACTGGCCCACCTGCGCCATCGGTCGCATGGACCGGAATTTTGGCGCTACGTGGCCACGGTGGCGCCGGGGTGGGAATCACCGAAGGCTTGGCTCGTTAAGCACCAGTCGGGGCTTTCTGGGGCGTTCCTTGATCTGGCAGTGTGACATATGTTCTCGACTGCAATTTAGAATTTCCAATATAATTATCATTACATAGAATTTTTCACTAAATTCAAGTCATTGGATTTTCGAAATGATGGAAAAATTCGAACGCATTCTCGATGTCGCTGGTCGAAAAAGAATGCATTGTTCATCCTGTAAAAGAGTTACGATCCATAATATTGAAGCAAAGTGCTCTGGATTATGGAACGACCCTCATGAACACATATCCAGTGGAGAGGACTATTGCATCTATCGGTGCGGCGCATGTGATAACGTGTGCTACGAAACTGTCTCATGGGATTCGATGGACATCGAATATGATGATGATGGACATGGGCGACCAGCCGAAATTTCGAAACAATATCCTGCCCCTGTATCGGCTAAATACAATTTCAACACCGAGGCCACACCGGGACATTTAGATAACATTCTGGATGAAATGCTCTACGCATTCGCCGGATCAAAAATGATACTTGCAACTATCGGGCTAAGATTGGCAATAGAATTTATTGCCAAAGATAAAAATTGTTCGGGTAATAATCTCTCAGAAAAAATTGATGACCTACACAAAAAAGGACTTATTGATGACGATCAAAAAATGCTTCTGCATCGACTTCGTGAAAAAGGTAATGCTGGTGCGCATGAGGCCCTCGGGATGAACACAAATGAGCTGATTGCGGGAATGAGCATAGTCGAGGGTTTGCTTGAGAAACTTTACAATGGCCCAGCTCGTCATGAGGCCACGGTTTCACGGGCGAAACGAATCCTTCGGGCCGACACCGAAGCCAAAGAAAATTAGCTGCGTAGGTTAGACAACCTTACCCCGGTTGAGCCAATTCAAACCCATCCAGCTGTTTGTTTGTGCCCCATATGTGCCCCAAGCTTGGCGGCAGGCGATGGGCTTCACGATAAACCATTGAAAAATATGGTGCGCCCGACGGGATTCGAACCCATGGCCCCCAGATTAGGAATCTGGTGCTCTATCCTGCTGAGCTACGGGCGCACGCTGTGGTGCATAAGGGGCTTGGGCGGGTCTTGCAATGCCAAGTGCCGGGCTGGCGGGGCGCTCGCGCCGGTCAGTTGGCCTTGCCGGGCGGGGCCATGGGGAACAGGATCGGGGCGATGGTGATGCCTTCTTCGATCAGGGCCTCGGCCTGTTCGGGGCTGGCCTCGCCGTGGATCGGGGCGGCGTCTTTTTCGCCATAATGCATCGCGCGGGCGTCTTCGGCGAAGTTCTTGCCCACCCAGGTGGACGATTTCAGCGCTTCGGCCTGCAGCTTTGCGATCTGGTGGAGCACGGCGATGGCTTCGGGCGGCAGGGGGGTATTGGCCTGCACGCTGGCCTGCATGGGGGCCTGCACGGGCGCAGTCTGTGGCGGCGCGGCTGGCACCTTCGGCGCGGCTGGCGCAGGCGCCGGGTTGGCAATTGCGGGCATCGCCGGCGCAGGGCGCGCGGTTTCGGGCATCTGATTGGCTTTGCGGCCCAGGTTGGGCGCCATCACCGCCTTGGCCACGGCCGCGCTGCCGCAGACCGGGCAGCACAACAGGCCGCGCGCCTGCTGGTCATCGAAATCGGCGGAAGACCCGAACCAGCCTTCGAAACGGTGGTCAGCGGGCTTGCAGACAAGATCGTAGACTATCATGCGCCTGATCTGGGAATGTCGCGCCGGTTTGCAAGGCTGGGCAACTGGCGCCGCACATCGCCCAGACGGGCAAGATCGAGCGTGGCAAAGCCCAGCCCCGCACCTTCACCCATATCGAGCAGGACATCGCCCCAGGGATCGATCACCAGCGAATGGCCATAAGTATCGCGGCCATCGGCGTGGTGGCCGCTTTGCGCCGGGGACACGACAAAGGCGCTGGCCTCTACCGCGCGGGCGCGCTGCATCAGGTGCCAGTGCGCGCGGCCGGTGGGCACGGTGAACGCGGCCGGAATGGTGATCACGTCGCAGCCGCGCCGGCCCAGTTCCTCGAACAGGGCAGGAAAGCGCACATCATAGCAAATCGCCAGGCCCAGCCGGCCCACCGGGCAATCGACCGTGACCACCTGATCGCCCGGCCGATAGGCGGCGGATTCGCGCCAGGATTCGCCCGTGGCCAGATCGACATCGAACATGTGGATCTTGTCATAACGCGCCGCGATCGCGCCCGAAGGATCGATCACAAAGGCGCGATTGGCAAAGCGCCCGTCGCCATCGTGTTCGGCCTGCACCGGCAACGATCCGATATGCAGCCAGATCCCGGCACGCGCCGCCGCATCGCGCAGCGTGGCCAGCGCCGGGCTTTGCGCCTCGGGCAGGATATGCGCGCGGCCGCGGGCGCGGTCACGATCGAGCAGGCCGGCCATTTCGGGGGTGAACAGCATCGCTGCGCCCTCGCCCGCCGCGCGCGACAGCGCCTCGGCCATCGTCGCGGCATTGGCGGCCGGGTCAATCCCGCTGGTCATCTGCAGCACGGCAATGCGCACCGCCGCGTTGTGATCGGTTGTCGCCACGGCGCGTGTCAGGCCGCCAGCAGCGGATCGAGCCCGCCCTGCGCATCCAGCGCGAGCAGCTCGGTGCACCCGCCGATGTGGCGGCCATCGATGAAAATCTGCGGCACGGTGGATGATCCGGGCGCGCGCGCGATCATTTCCGCGCGCTTTGGCCCACCCATGGTGATGTCGTATTCCACCGGCGCCACGCCCTTGTCGGCGAGCAGGGCCATGGCGCGATAGCAATAGGGGCAGCCCCATTTGGTATAGATTTCGACGCGGGGTCCGGGACCTTCAGCTTCGCTCATCATCGCCTCTTGAAATTCATTCCGGCCACCACACATGACGCATCGGGTCATGCGCCGCAAGCCGGGTATGACCTGATAGATCGGCCCGTTCGGACGCCATTCAAGGGTTCGCGGCGGGTCACGTGCAAATTGCTCAGCATGAGGATTATGCCATGAACCGTTTTGACTTCACCCCCTATCGCCGCACCACCGTGGGTTTTGATCGCCTGTTCGACTTGCTCGAACGCCAGGCGCGCGCCCAGGGCGGGGACAACTATCCCCCGTTCAACATCGAACGGCGCGGCGAAGACCAGTATCGCATCACGCTGGCCGTGGCCGGCTTCAAACCCGAAGAGCTGGACATCACCGCGCAGCAGAACCTGCTGGTGGTCAAAGGCAACAAGGCGGAAATCGATCCCGCCAGCCGCCAGTTCCTGCATGTCGGCATTGCCAACCGCGGCTTTGAACGCCGGTTTGAGCTCGCCGATTTCGTGCGGGTGGACAATGCCGACCTGGCCGATGGCCTGCTGACCATCGATCTGGTGCGCGAAGTGCCCGAAGCGATGAAGCCGAAAAAAGTGCTGATCGGCGCGCAACAGCCGCTGTCGGTGATCGACGGCGGATCGAGCGCGGCGGCCTGATTTCGGCTGACCGATATTGGTAACGCGTGGGGCGGGTCGGCAACGGCCCGCCCTTTTTGCCTGGTGAATTCCTGGTGGCGGGGCGTGGCGGCGGCAGAACCGGATTGCCTGCGGCGCACTTCGTTTCCGGCGTTCGCTGGAATGACGAACGACAAGGCAGATTGGCCCGTCGATCAGACCAGCCGCGCCTGTTTTACCGCGGCGGCGATGAAATCGCGGAACAGGGGGTGGGTGTCGAGCGGGCGGCTTTTCAGTTCGGGGTGGAACTGCACGCCGATGAACCACGGGTGGTCGGGGCGCTCGACGATTTCGGGCAGCAGGCCGTCGGGCGACATGCCCGAGAACACCAGGCCGCCGGCCTCAAGCCGTTCGCGATAGGCGGCGTTGACTTCATAGCGGTGGCGGTGGCGTTCGCTGATCGTTGTCGTGCCATAGATCGAGGCGACGCGGCTGTTGCCATCGAGCCGCGCATCATAGGCGCCCAGCCGCATCGTGCCGCCCAGATCGCCGCCTTCGGCGCGGGTCTGCAGGCCCTCGGCGGTCATCCATTCGGTGATGATGCCCACCACCGGTTCTTCGGCGGGGCCGAATTCGGTCGAGGCAGCGCCGGCAATCCCGGCGGTGTTGCGCGCGGCTTCGATGCAGGCCATCTGCATGCCCAGGCAAATGCCGAAAAACGGCACATGACGTTCGCGGGCAAAGCGGACCGAGGCGATCTTCCCCTCTGTGCCGCGTTCGCCAAAGCCGCCGGGCACCAGGATACCGTGCATCGGCTCCAGCCGGGCGGCGATTTCGGCATCATCCTGTTCGAACAGTTCGGCATCGAGCCAGCGGATGTTGACTTTCACCCGGTTGGCAAGCCCGCCGTGCACCAGCGCCTCGTTCAGCGACTTGTAGGCATCGGGCAGGCCGACATATTTGCCCACCACGCCAATTGTCACTTCGCCTTCGGGATTGTGGAACCGGTCGACAATATCGATCCACCGCGCCAATTCCGGTTCCGGCGCGGTCAGCCCGAAATGGCGCAGCACTTCATCGTCCAGCCCCTCCGCATGGTATTGCAGCGGCACCGAATAGATGCTGGTGGCGTCCATCGCCGGGATCACGGCCGATTTGCGCACATTGCAGAACTGCGCGATCTTGGCCCGTTCGCCTTCGGGCAGCGGGCGTTCGCAGCGGCACAGCAGGATATCGGGCTGAATGCCAAGCCCGGTCAATTCGCGCACCGAATGCTGCGTCGGCTTGGTCTTCAATTCGCCCGCCGCAGCGATATAGGGCACCAGCGTAACGTGGACAAAGCAGCTCGCTTCGCGGTCGAGTTCGTTATGCAGCTGGCGCAGCGCCTCGATGAAGGGCAGGCCTTCGATATCGCCCACCGTGCCGCCGATTTCGCACAGCACGAAATCCAGATCACCGGTTTCGGCCTGGGCGAATTCCTTGATCGCGTCGGTCACGTGCGGGATCACCTGGACGGTGGCGCCCAGATAATCGCCGCGCCGTTCACGCGTGATAATGTCGCGATAGATCCGGCCCGAGGTGATGTTGTCCGCCTGGCGCGCCGACACCCCGGTGAAGCGTTCGTAATGGCCAAGGTCCAGATCGGTTTCGGCGCCATCGTCGGTCACGAAGACTTCGCCGTGCTGATAGGGGCTCATCGTGCCGGGATCGACATTGAGATAAGGGTCGAATTTGCGGATCCGCACGCGGAAACCCCGCGCCTGCAGCAATGCCGCAAGGCTTGCCGCCATAAGACCTTTGCCGAGCGAGGAAACCACGCCGCCGGTGATGAAAATGTACCGCGCCATGGGATCGGGACCTTAACGTCAGAGGTTGTGGCCACGCAAGCGGTCGCCGGGGTTTTTGCCCGGCAATCCACAGCCAGTGTGAAACACGAAAAAAGCGCCAGCCTCGCCGTGGCCCAAAGGCACGGCGCGAACGGACCCGGTTCGCATGACAGAGGGGAAAACCGGCAGCAAAGCCCGCAGCGTACCCCGCCGCAGCGCCTATGCCGGGGCGATGTTACTGCTTCGCGGCGCCCGAAAGCGGATCGGCCGGTGCCTGACTAGAGGGTGCCGAGTTTGCAGGTGCAGGATTGGCAGGCGCCGGAGCCGGTGCCCCAGCCCCGCCAGCCAGCGGATCGGGCGCTGTGCGGGTGAGCGAGGTATCGATCTTGTGAGTCGTTGTCGTGCCCACCGCCAGCGCGGCCAGTGCAACCGACAGCAGCACAAACATCGTGGCCAGCACAGTGGTCGCGCGGGTCATGAAATCGGCAGCGCCGCGCGCCGACATCAGCCCGGCCGAACTGTTGCCCACACCCAGCCCGCCGCCTTCGGATTTCTGCATGAGGATCACGGCAACCAGCAGCGCCGCAACGATCGCCTGCACCACGGTAAGAAAAATGAACAAGGACATTGCTACCCGCCTGAAACTGCTGCTGCGCCACTTAGGCGCAGGTGCGGCCCAGTGCAAGCCCCGCCCCCAACAGGACAATGGCCCGATCAGCCTTCCCCGCTGCTCGCCGCCGCGACGATCGGCAAAAAGGCATCGGCGGTCAGGCTGGCCCCGCCGACCAGCGCCCCGCGCACGCCAGGGGCCGCCAGCAGCGCCGCGGCATTGTCACCATTGACCGATCCGCCATAAAGAATGCGCATCTTTGCCGCCGCATCGCCAAACCGCGCGGCCAGCCGCGCGCCGATGGCCGCGTGCATCGCCACGACATCGTCCACCGCGGCAACGCGCCCGGTGCCAATCGCCCAGACCGGTTCATACGCGACCGACAGCCGCCCGAGCAGCGCCGCATCATGCGCCGCCGCATCATCGGGCAGCGATCCGTCAATCTGCGCAGCCACCACCGCCTCTGCCTGGCCGGTGTCGCGTTCGGCCAGTGTTTCGCCCACGCAGACGATCACCCCCAGCCCGGATACGAGCGCGGCCTGGGCCTTGGCCTGCACCAGGGCATCGGTTTCACCATGATCGCGGCGGCGCTCGCTGTGCCCCACGATGACGAAATCGGCGCCGATATCGGCCAGCATTGCCGCCGACACATCGCCGGTGTGCGCGCCTTTGGCCGCGGTGTGGCAATCCTGCCCGCCCACGCCGATGGTCGTCACTTCTTCACGCAACAGGCCGAGCAGTGGAAACGGCGGGGCCAGCGCCACTGAAACATCCTTGTACCGTTGCGCGCCCCGGTCGATCGCGCGCGCTTCGGCCAGGGCCGCGCGGCTGCCGTTCATTTTCCAGTTGCCGACGATATAAGGGCGATGCGCCATGGGGTTGATCCTGTTTGCTGCATTCGTATCCGCATATCCGCCAAATGGCGCCGGCGGATTCGGCACCTGCCCCTAGCCGCTACCAAATGCGGGGCGATAGCTAAACGCCGAAGCTTATGGTTTTTACACAGATTTCCCGACACCTGCCGCCGCACCGGCAGGCGGATTGCCGGGCTGCCCCGGCAATTGCGTTGCGCCCAATTCGTACCTTGCCAATTCTTGCCCAAACTTTAAGGCAGGCCGCGTTCCCATTCTGCTTTTTGATCGGCCCCCATGCTCGACTTTTTCCGTGCCATGACCAGATCGCGCATCGGCGCGGCCATCGGTCTCGTGTTTCTGATGCTGATCGTGCTGGCCTTTGCCGGCGCCGATGTTGGCGGCATGCGCACCGGCAATCTGCTGGGCGGCGAAAACGTGGCCAGCGTGGGCGGATCGCGCATCACCACCGGCGAAGTAGACAAGACCATCCGCACCGCGTTTGAAAGCGAACACCAGCGCACGCCAACGCTGACGATGAAGGATTTTCTGGCGCAGGGCGTGTTCGAGGAAGTCCTGACCGGGCTGATCGATCGCGCCGCAACCTGGGAATGGGGCACAAAATACGGCTTTGGCGTGAGCGACCGGCTGGTCGACAGCGAAATTGCCAAGCTGCCCGCGTTTCAGGGGCCCGATGGCAAATTCAGCCAGGCAGCCTATAACCAGCTGCTCGCGCAGCGCGGGCTGACCGACAAACTGGTGCGCGATGATCTCGCCAAAGGGTTGATGAGCCACCAGATCTTTGCCGGCGCCGGCGAAGGCGCGGCCATGCCCATGGCCGTAACCCAGGCCTATGCCGCGCTGCTGAAGGAAAAGCGCAGCGGCAATCTGCTGTTTGTGCCGTCATCGGTGTTCGTGCCCAAGACCGCGCCGACCGACGCCCAGATCGCCCAGTTCTACAAGACCAACATCGTGCGCTACAACCGGCCCGAACGCCGCACGATCCGCTTTGCGATTGTTGACGATGCCGCGCTGAAATCGGTGCCTGCCCCCACCGAGGCCGAAATCGCGCGCCGCTATCAGGCCAATGCCGCCACTTATGCCCCCGGCGAAACGCGATCGATCACGCAAGTGATCCTGCCGACCGAAGCCGCCGCGCGCGCCTTTGCCGGCGAAGTGAAAGGCGGCAAGACGATCGAGGCGGCCGCCACCGCCAAAGGCCTGATCCCGGCGAAAATTGCCGACAAGACGCATGACGCGCTGGCCACCGACAGTTCGAAGGCCGTGGCCGATGCGGTGTTTGCCGGCGCGCAGGGCAAAGTGATCGAGCCCGCCAAGGGCGCGCTCGGCTGGGTGATCGCGCGGGTTGATGCGATCAGCAAAAAGCCCGGCAAGACGCTGGACCAGGCGCGCGGCGAAATCACCACCGCGCTGGCCGCCGAAAAGCACAAGGCGGCGATGATCGACTTGTCCACCCATATCGGTGAACTGGTCGAAGGCGGCACGGGGCTGGCCGATGTGGCCAAGGCCTATGGCCTGACGGTGATTACCACCGACCCGATCCAGGCCGACGGCACCGTGCCCGGCAAACCCGATATCAAGCCTTCGCCCGATCTTCAGCCGCTGTTGCAGGCTGCCTTTGCCATGGACCGCGAAGGCCAGCCGCAGATTGCCGGCCTGCCCGGCGGGGCGCGCGCGGCGGTGTTTGATGTGGGATCGATCATTCCTGCAGCGCCTGCGCCGCTGGCCGAAATCAAGGCCGCGGTGGCGCAGGACTGGACTCGTCAGCAAGGGTCTGACGCGGCCGGGGCCGCCGCCGACAAAGTGCTGGCCGCACTGGGCAGGAAAACCGCGCTCGATGCCGCGGGCAAGGCGCTGGGCGTGGCCTTGCCCCCGATCAGCCCGATGGCGGCCACGCGCGAACAGCTTGGCGCGATGCAGGGCCGCGTGCCCGCACCGCTGGCGCTGCTGTTTTCGATGTCCAAAGGCACGGCGAAAAAGATCGCCGCGC
The DNA here is from genome assembly GCA_903832325.1 of uncultured Sphingomonadales bacterium. Classification (GTDB taxonomy): domain Bacteria; phylum Pseudomonadota; class Alphaproteobacteria; order Sphingomonadales; family Sphingomonadaceae; genus Novosphingobium. The sequence goes on from CAILBC010000047.1 coordinate 40,936, forward strand.
CCAACCAGGCCGGTTGGCTGGTGGTGACGCTCGATGCCATCGTGCCGGGCACGATTGCCGCCGACGATCCGCTGGTGCAGCAGGCCGCGGGCGAACTGGGCAAGGCGGTGGGCCGCGAATATGAAGAACAGCTGCGCACCGCGATCACCCGCGAAATCGGGTCAAAGCGCAACGAAACGGCGATCCGCACCGTGCGGGGCAACCTGACCGGCGCGCAATGACCACGTTGGGCGCGCCAGACTCGCCTGCGGGTGACGCCCCCGAAAATGCCGCCGCGGCGCTTGCCGCGCTGGGCGAAGGGCGGCCTGCGCTCGTCTGGCGGCGGCTGATTGCCGATACCGAAACCCCGGTGGGCGCCGCGTTGAAACTGATGCGTGAAGGCCGGGGCGATTTCCTGCTCGAATCGGTGCAGGGCGGCGAAGTGCGCGGGCGCTACAGCCTGCTCGGCCTTGCCCCCGATCTGGTGTTTCGCGCGCGCGGCACCAGCGCCGAAATCAACCGCGCCTGGGCCACCGATCGCGATGCGTTTGCGCCGATGGCGGGCGACAGCCTGGCCGAATTGCGCGCGCTGGTCGATTCCTGCCGCATCGATGTGCCCGCCGGGCTGCCGCCGGTGCTGGCCTGTCTGGTCGGCTATTTCGGCTATGAAACGATCGGCCTGGTGGAAAAGCTGCCGCGCGCGCCCGACAGCGCGCTTGATCTGCCCGACATGCTGTTTGTGCGCCCCACCGTGCTGCTGGTGTTTGACCGGCTGAGCGATGAACTGGTCGCGGTGGCGCCGATCTGGGCCTCTGCCACGGCGCCGGACCGCGCAATCGCGGCGGCAAGTGACCGGATCGATGCGGCGTTGAACGGCTTGAACGGGCCTCTGCCGGCCGAGCCCCGCCTGACCGGGGCGGCCGATCCGGTGCGCACACCGGTCATGGCCCCCGGACGCTATGCCGCGATGGTCGACCGGGCCAAGGACTATATCTATGCCGGGGACATCTTTCAGGTGGTGCTGGCGCAGCGCTTTACCGCGCCGTTCCCCCTGCCCGCATCGACGCTGTACCGGTCATTGCGGCGGATAAACCCTTCGCCGTTCCTCTATTTCCTCGATCTGCCGGGCTTTGCGCTGATCGGATCGAGCCCCGAAATCCTGGTGCGCATCCGCGATGGCGAAGTGACCATCCGCCCGATCGCCGGCACGCGCCCGCGCGGGCACGATGCCGAAGAAGACCGCGCCAACGAAGCCAGCCTGCTGGCCGATCCCAAGGAACGCGCCGAACACCTGATGCTGCTCGATCTGGGTCGCAACGATGTCGGCCGGGTGGCGCAGGCCGGCACCGTGCGCGTAACCGAAAGCTATACCGTCGAACGCTACAGCCATGTCATGCACATCGTATCGAACGTGGTCGGGCGGCTGGATACGGCGCGCGCCAGTTCGGTCGATGCGCTGTTTGCCGGGTTTCCCGCCGGCACGGTCAGCGGCGCGCCCAAAGTGCGCGCGTGCCAGATCATTGCCGAGCTGGAGCCCGAAACGCGCGGCGCCTATGCTGGTGGCGTCGGCTATTTCGCCCCCGATGGCTCGGTCGATTCGTGCATCGTGCTGCGCACCGCCGTGCTGAAGGACGGGGTGATGCACGTGCAGGCCGGCGCCGGCATCGTCGCCGACAGCAACCCGGAATACGAACAGCGCGAATGCGAGGCCAAGGCCGGCGCGCTGTTTGCGGCCGCGCGCGAGGCAATCCGGGTGGCGGGCGAAGCAAAGTTCGGGCAGTAGGGCTGGCATGATCCTCGTTATCGACAACTACGACAGCTTTACCTGGAACCTGGTCCATTACCTGATGGAGCTGGGCGCGGAGGTGGAAGTCGTGCGCAACGATCAGCTATCGGCCGGGCAGGCGCTGTCTTCGGGGGCGAAAGGGTTTCTGATTTCGCCGGGGCCGTGCACCCCCAACGAGGCCGGGATCAGTCTCGATCTGGTGGGTGCGGCGGCCGATGCCGGGGTGCCGCTGCTGGGCGTGTGCCTGGGGCACCAGTCGATCGGGCAGTATTTTGGCGGCACCGTCGCGCGCGGCGGGCTGATGCACGGGAAGACCAGCGCGGTTGCGCACGATGGCTCCGGGCTGTTTGCCGGGCTGCCTTCGCCGTTCATGGCGACGCGGTACCATTCGCTGATCGTGACCGACATTCCCGAAGCGCTGGTGGTCAATGCGCGATCGGACGATGGCCACGTGATGGGATTTCGCCATGCGACCAGGCCGATCCACGGCGTGCAGTTCCACCCCGAATCGATCGCCACCGAACACGGCCATGCGCTGATCGCCAATTTCCTGCGCATCTGCGGCATGACCCCGGCGCAACTGACCGATCCCGCCGCCGCATGACCGCGCTTCCCGATGTGGCCGATCCGCTGGACGAGCAGGCGGCAGAGCGCGCGTTTGGCGCGTTGCTGGATGGCGAAGCGGACGATTCGGCGATTGCGCAATTCCTGATCGCACTGTCTGACCGGGGCGAAACCGCGGCCGAAATCACCGGCGCGGCGCGGGCGATGCGCGCGCGGATGATCCCGGTGGCCGCCCCCGAGGGCGCGATCGATGTCTGCGGCACCGGGGGCGATGGGCACCACACCCTGAATGTTTCAACCGCGGTCAGCCTGGTTGTCGCCGCCTGCGGCGTGCCGGTGGCCAAGCACGGCAACCGCGCCGCCAGTTCAAAGGCCGGCGCCGCCGACACGCTGGAGGCGCTGGGGCTTGATCTCGACCGCGCTGCCGAAACGGCCGAGGCAACGCTCGCGGATCTGGGCATCGCGTTCCTGTTTGCCGCGCGCCACCACCCGGCAATGGGGCGGATCATGCCGATCCGCCGCGCAATCGGCCGGCGCACGATTTTCAACCTGATGGGCCCGCTGGCCAATCCCGCCGGGGTCACGCGCCAATTGGTCGGCATTGCCCGGCCAGCTTATGTGCCGATTTATGGCGAGGCGCTGTGCCGGCTGGGCACGACGCGCGCCTTTGTCGTATCGGGCGATGAAGGGCTGGACGAACTGAGCCTGGCCGGGGGCAATGAAATTGCCGATATAGCGGGCGATGCGATGCAGATGCGCCGCGTGGCCGCTGCCGATGCCGGGCTGGCCCCTGCCCCGGTTGCGGCGCTGCGCGGCGGCGATGCCGCGCACAATGCCGATGCGCTGCGCCGGCTGCTGCTGGGCGAACCGGGTGTCTATCGCGATGCGGTGCTGTTCAACGCGGCGGCCGCGCTGATCATTGCGGGCGAAGCGGCCGACTGGCACAGCGGCGTCGAGGAAGCGGCCGAAGCGATCGACAAAGGGCTGGCCAAGGCCCTGCTCGATTGCTGGATAGCCGCAACAGCGGGATAGAGATGACCGACAAACTTGCCGAAATCTGCGCCACCAAGCGCGACGAAGTGACCGCGCGCCAGGCTGCGACCAGCCTGGCCGATCTGGCCGCGCGCGCCGCTGCGCAATCCGCGCCGCGCGGGTTTGAGGCGGCGCTGCGCACGCGCGCCGCAGCCGGGTTTGCGCTGATTGCCGAAATCAAGAAAGCCAGCCCGTCAAAGGGCCTGATCCGCGCCGATTTTCAGCCGGCCGACCATGCCCGCGCCTATCAGGCGGGCGGCGCGGCGTGCCTGTCGGTGCTGACCGATGCGCCCTATTTTCAGGGGCACGAGGATTACCTGGTGGCCGCGCGCGCGGCCTGCGATCTGCCGGTGATCCGCAAGGATTTCATGATCGACCCGTGGCAATGTGCCGAGGCACGCAGCATCGGCGCCGATGCCATCCTGATCATCGTCGCCGCGCTGGATGACGCGCAGATGGCCGAAATCGAGGCCGCCGCGCGCGAACAGGGCATGGATGTGCTGGTCGAAGTGCACAACGAGGCCGAAATGGAGCGCGCCCATGGCCTGCAATCGCGCCTGATCGGGGTGAACAACCGCGATCTGAAACGCTTTGTCACCGATCTGGGCGTGACCGAACGGCTGGCCCCGCTGGCCCCCGCCGGCGCCTTGCTGGTGGGCGAAAGCGGGATCAACACCCACGCCGATATCCTGCGCCTGGCCGCCTGCGGCACGCGCACATTCCTGGTGGGCGAAAGCCTGATGCGCGAACCCGACGTGGCCGCCGCCACACGCAACCTGCTGACCGGCACCACCTAAATCCTCCCCGGCTCGGGGAGGGGGACCACCCGAAGGGTGGTGGAGGGGCATAGCAGCGACAAACCAACGCGCGAATGGTCCCGCCCCGCCGACCTGGGCCACCGCCGGACTTGTCAGGTCTTTTGCGGCAAGGCGTAATACGGATGTGCGATGAGTGGAACTCATCGCACAACGTGACGCTCAAGCGCCGCGCGGGCTTATACCAACGCGCGTCAAGTCAAGCTCACTGCACGTTGGTATAAATCCTCCCCGGCACGGGGAGGCTGTAAAGGGTGCGACAATTTGGCAACAGAATCGCGGTCTTTACGGTTCTTTATGCCGCTTTTCTTTGGGTCCGGAAGTGAACGCGCCTAAATAGACCGTCGCTGGCAAGACCGCCGGCGATCCCTGTTTGGCCAAGGATGCCAATTCCCATGTTCGATATCCCCGTGTGGGTCTTTATCGCCGCCGCGCTGGTGGTGGCGATTGCCTTTTTGCGCGTTTCCGGCATGGTCCGCTATGTCGGCAACAACCGCGTTGCCATTGTCGAAAAATTGTGGAGCGGATCGGGCTCGGTTTCGGGCGGACTGATCGCGCTGTCGCACGAAGCCGGCTATCAGCCCGAAGTGCTGCGCGGCGGCTTTCACTTTTTCTTTCCGTTTCAATACCGTCTTCATTCCGAACCGCTGGTGACCATTCCCCAGGGGCAGATCGGCTATATCTTTGCGCGCGACGGATTGCCGCTGGAACCGACGCAGACTTTGGCCAGCAATGCCGCGACGGCCGATTTCTTCGATGTGCGCAACTTCCTCACGCGGGGCGGGCAAAAAGGGCCGCAGCGCACGATCCTGCGCGAAGGCACTTATGCCATCAACCTGGCGCAGTTCGTGGTGATCAGCCGCGATCAGCTCCACGGGCTGATGCTGGAACGCAGCGATGCGCAAGTGTTTGAACAAATGGCCGCCCTCATCGCTTCGCGCGGCGGGTTTGACGCGGTGGTGATCAAGGATTCGAACGACCAGATCGGCATTATCACGGTGCACGACGGCCCCGCGCTGGGCGCCGAACAGATCATCGCGCCCGAAGCCGGTACCGACCAGGCCAATGCCGCCACGTTCCACAATTCGTTCCAGGACCCGGAAAAGTTCCTGGCCGCGGGCGGCCGGCGCGGGCGCCAGCTGCAAGTGCTGGTGGAAGGCAGCTATTACATCAATCGCCTGTTCGCCACGGTCGAAATGGTGTCCAAGACGGTGATCGACGTGGGCCATGTCGGCGTGGTGATCAGCTATAACGGCGCCGATACCGCCGACACTTCGGGCGAAGATTACCGCCATGGCGAACTGGTGGCACGCGGATCGCGCGGGGTGTGGTCCGATCCGCTGCTGCCCGGCAAATATGCGTTCAACACGTATGCCGGCAAAATCCTGATCGTGCCCACCACCAATTTCATCCTGAAATGGCAGCAATCGGCAGTCGGTACACACGGCTTTGACGAAAACCTGGCCGAAGTGCAGCTGATCACGCGCGACGCGTTCGAACCGATGCTGCCGCTGTCGGTGGTGGTGCACATCGATTATCGCAAGGCGCCGCTGGTGGTGCAGCGGTTTGGCGATATCAAGAAACTGGTCGAACAGACGCTGGACCCGATGGTGTCGGCCTATTTCAAGAACGTCGCGCAGAAACGCACGCTGATCGAACTGTTGCAGGAACGATCGGACATTCAGCAAATGGCCGGCGAACAGATGCGTGAACGGTTTGCCGCCTATAACCTGGAATTGCAGGAAGTGCTGATCGGCACCCCGCGCCCGTCGACCGCAGATGACAACCAGATCGAAAAAGTGCTGGAACAGCTGCGCGCGCGCCAGGTCGCCGAAGAACGCGTGGCGACGTATGAAAAGCAGCGCGTGGCCGCCGAAAGCGAAACGGCGCTGCGCGAAGCCGAAGCCCGCGCCAACCAGCAGACCGCGATCACCCAATCGGAACTGTCGATCACGGTGAAGGAAAACGAAGGCAAGGCGCAGCTGAAACTGGCGACGCAACAGGCCGACCAGACCCGCATGCTGGCCCGCGCCGAAGCTGACAAGATCAAGCTGATGGGCGAAGGCGAAGCCGCGCGGATGGTGGCGCTTGCCGGTGCCGATGCCGAACGCATCACCCGCACCGGCATGGCAACGGCCGAAACCATCGCCCGCCAGGTGGAAGCCAGCGGCGGCGCCCGGTATCAGCTGACGCGCCAGGTGATCGAACGGCTGGCGCAGGCGCTGGAAACTTCGGGCGTGGATGTCGTGCCGCGGATCCAGATCAGCGGCAATGGCCAGGATGGCGCCAATCCGCTGGCCGGACTGATCGCCATGCTGCTGTCGGAAAAGGGCGAGGCGCTGCTGGCGCAGGCCGACGAAAAGGCCGGCTAGGGCCAACGATCGGGGCGGGGCCGGCGCAAAGGCGTGTCGGCCCCGCCTGCCCGAACTTCGCCACATTTGCCCGCCACAGTCGCCTTCATGAAAACACTTGGACTGATCGGCGGCACCAGTTGGGAAAGCTCGGCCGAATACTATCGCCTGATCAACCAGGGGGTGCGCGATGCCCTTGGCCCCACCCATTCGGCGCAGATGCTGCTGTGGTCGTTCAATTTTGCCGAAATCGAGGCGCTGCAGATGGTGGGTGACTGGGATGCCATCGCCGCGCGCACGATCGATGCGGCGCAGCGCCTGGCCGATGCCGGGGCCGACCATCTGGTGATATGCAGCAATTCGATGCATTGCTGCGCCGATGCGGTGGAGGCCGCGGTGCCCCTGCCGCTGATCCATATTGCCGATCCTGTGGGCCGGGCAATCCGCGCTGCCGACCTGTCGCGCATCGGCCTTTTGGGCACGCGCTTCACCATGGAACAGGATTTCATCCGGGGCCGGCTGGCCAGCCACCACGACCTCGACGTGATCGTGCCCGAAGACGATGACCGCGCGACAGTCCATCGCGTGATTTATGAGGAACTGGTCACCGGGCGGATCGAGCCGGCATCGCGCAGCGCCTATCGCGATGTGATGCACCGGCTGGCCGCACGCGGGGCGCAAGGCATTGTGCTGGGCTGCACCGAAATCATGCTGCTGGTCGATGCCACCGACAGCCCGGTGCCGCTGTTCGACACCACCACGCTTCATGCCGATGCGGCCATTGCGGCGGCGCTGTCCTGACTCTATCAGGCTGCGCATGACAGATCTGACCCATCTTGACGAACACGGCGCCGCACGCATGGTCGATGTTGGCGGCAAAGCCGAAACCGCGCGCGTGGCGATTGCCAGCGGCCACATCCGCATGAATGCCGCCGCACGCGCCGCGATTGCCAGCGGCACCGTGCCAAAGGGCGATGTGTTTGCCACCGCGCGCATTGCCGGGATCCTGGCCGCCAAGCGCACCGGCGATCTGATCCCGCTGTGCCACCCGCTCGCGCTCGATGCCGTGGCGATCGATCTGGCGCTGGCGGATGATGGCGTCACCGCCACGGCCACGGCATCGCTGACCGGGCGAACGGGTGTGGAAATGGAGGCGCTGACCGCCGTATCGATCGCATTGCTGACGATTTACGACATGGCCAAGGCGATCGACAAAGGCATGGTAATCGGTGCGGTGCGGCTGATCGAAAAGCGCGGCGGCAAATCGGGCACCTGGCGCGCGGACGCGCAAGCGTGAACGCCGATACGCCGTCCTCGCGGCCCCTCCCCCTGCCACTGGCCGAGGCGCAGGCGCGAATTCTGGCGCTGGCGCCGGTGCTGCCTGTGGAAATGCGCGATGCAGCGCAGGCCGCGGGCTTTTACCTCGCCGCGCCGCTGGCCGCTGTCCGCGACCAGCCAGGCGCACCATTGTCGGCAATGGACGGCTTTGCCATGCGCGCTGCCGATCTGCCCGGACCGTGGCGGCTGGTGGGCGAAAGCGCCGCCGGGCACCCGTTTGGCAGTACGGTCGGCACGGGCGAGGCGATCCGCATCAGCACCGGCGCGATGGTCCCCGCTGGCGCCGACATGGTGCTGCTGAAGGAAGACAGCGCCGCGACCGACGGCACACTGGCGCTGACCGGGATCACCCCCAGCCCGGCCGAACGCCATATCCGCCCGCGCGGCATGGATTTTGCCGCGGGCGAAACCGTGCTGCACGCGGGCACGCGCCTGAATGCCGCCACGATCGGTCTGGCGATTGCCGCGGGGCATGATCGCGTCCCTGTGCGCGGCCCCTTGCGCATGGCAGTGATCGATGGCGGCGATGAACTGGCCATGCCCGGAACCGTGCCCGGGCTGCACCAGATCCCCGCCAGCAACGGACCGATGATCGCGGCAATGGCCGCCGGCCTGCCCGTAATCACCACGCGCATCGGCCCGGTGCCCGACCGGCTCGATGCGCTGGTTGCCGCATTCGACGCGGCGGCCGATGCCGATATCGTGGTCACCAGCGGCGGCGCCTCGATCGGCGATCACGATCTGATCCGCCCGGCGCTGGCCGCGATCGGCGCCGAAATCGATTTCTGGCGCGTGGCGATCAAGCCTGGAAAGCCGTTGCTGGTTGCGCGGCGCGGGGCCCAGATCATCCTGGGCCTGCCCGGCAATCCGGCATCGGCCTGGGTGACCGGGTTCCTGTTCCTGCTGCCGCTGCTGCGCGCCACGCTGGGCGCCGCCGATCCCCTGCCCCGTGCCATTGCCGTGCCGCTCGCCGGGCCGATGGGCAAAGGCGGCAGCCGCATGGAATTTTTGCGCGCGCAGTGGGACGGGGCCACGGTCACGCTCGATGGCTTGCAGGATTCCGGCGCGCTGTCACCCTTGGCGCGCGCCAATGCGCTGGTCATCCGTGAAGCCGGCGCCCCGCCCGCACCCGCCGGAACCGCAGTGCCAATCTATCTGACCGGGCCAATTTGACGCCAATTGGCGCAATTGCGCGCAAAATGCTTGACCTGTTCCGCTTGGTTGCCTAATCGTTCCGCATTCGTTCACGAACTGGTGGCCAGTTCCCAGCGGGAGATGCAAGTGATGCTGACAAGAAAGCAGCACGAACTCTTGACCTTCATCCAGTCGCGGCTGGAGGAGTCCGGAATTTCGCCCTCGTTCGAGGAAATGAAGGAAGCGCTCGATCTCAAATCGAAATCGGGCGTGCACCGGCTGATTTCCGCACTGGAAGAACGCGGCTTCATCCGTCGCCTGGCCAACCGCGCCCGCGCACTCGAAGTGATCCGCGAACCCGATACTGCCAGCCCGCGCAGCGCGGCCAATGCCCGCAGCACAGCCAGCTTGCGCAGCACAGGACCGGTGCGCGCGGCAAAGACTGCGCCCACTGCGCCCGTGCCAGTGCGCGAACCGGCCAATGACATTATCGAAATCCCGCTCCACGGCCGGATCGCCGCCGGCGCCCCGATCGAGGCGCTGGAAGGTGCCAGCATGCTGCCCGTGCCCGCCGCGCTGCTTGGCCCCGGCGAACACTATGCGCTGGAAGTATCCGGGGATTCGATGGTCGATGCCGGGATTCTGGATGGTGATCTGGCGCTGATCCGCCGCACCGATGTCGCGCGCGATGGCGAAATCGTGGTGGCGCTGGTGCGCGGCGAAGAAGCCACGCTGAAATATCTGCGCCGCGAAAAGGGCATGGTCCGGCTCGATCCGGCCAACGCCGCCTATGACCCGCAATTCTACACCCCCGGCGAAGTCCAGGTGCAGGGCAAGCTGGCCGGATTGCTGCGCCGCTATCACTGATCCCGAAGGGCCCGATCCTGCCTGATCGGGCCCTTTGTTTCGGGCAGGTTCCGGCTGCTTACGGTTTTTGAACAGTATCACGCTATGCCGTGCGCATGGCACTTCCCCAAACCTTCGCCCTGGCCGTGATCCTTGCCGGGGCCAGCCTGTTCGAATTCGGGCAGGACCGGTCGGTGGATGAACTGGTGCAAGTCATGCGCGACTGGTCCGATCCGCGCCCGGTGCGGTCGATCCTGATGGTGGGCAACAGCCGTACATCAGAAAATGACCTGCCCATGATGCTGCGCCGCATTGCCGATTCAGCCCATGCTCCCGAAAAGTACCAGGTCCTGCTGCTCGCACCGAACGGATCGAGTTTTCAATCCCTGTCGAGCGATTGGCGCGTTGCGCGCGAGATTGGCAAGCCGTGGGACGATGCCGTGTTTCAGGGCGAAAGCCGTGGCCAGAGCAGCATCGAACAGGCCGCCGGGTTCATGGCATCGGGTACCAACCTGCTGCAGGCCGCGCATCCCCGCCGCACGCCGCCGCTGCTGATTGTCAATTGGGCCTATGACCGGTCAGAATATGACGGGGCGGGCGATCCGGCCCTGGCAAAGGAGGTGGACGATGGCCGCGCGCAGCATATCCGCGCAATCCAGGGCGCCCATGCCGAACTGGCCCGCCGCACCGGCGCGCATGCCGTGAATGTGGGCAAAGTGTGGGAAATTCTCCACGCCGGCCTGCCCGCGGTGCCACTGACGAGCGATGGCAACCATCCCACCCCCGCTGCCAGCTATTTCGTGGCGCTGTGCCTGTATCATGCGATGTCGGGCAGGGATGTCGCCGCGGTTTCGTGGGCACCGGGCGGCGTGCCCGCCGAAACCGCTGCCCAAATCCGGCACCTGGTCGATCAGTATCGCAGCGCGCTGTAATACGGATGTGCGATGAGTTGAACTCATCGCACAACGTGACGCTCACGCGCCGCGCGGGCTTATACCAATGGGCGTCAAGTCAGGCCCACTGCACATTGGTATAATACCGGTGCGCGCGACGTTTGCGCGCCACGATCGCGCCCATCCGTCCAACGCGGTTCAACCGACGCCCGCGGGGCACGGCTTCATATCGCCCTGCGTGAAGGGGCGGCCATTGGCCAGCCGGAGGCGTTCAGCCAGAACCGCCCGTTCCACTGCGAACGTCATGCACAGGCTGGTCGTCTTGTTGCCGCGATCCCACGGAAAATCGGGATTCGCCGGCACATCGATCATATGGGCCGTGATTGTATCATAGGCGGTGCGATCCACCGGCACTTCCGGTCTGCGGCATTCGTCGCAATGATAGGGATTGATCATCGCGTAATATTTGGTCCCGCCCCTCCCGTGGGACTGGCTGGCGCCCTGCACCCGCAAAGTGCGGATCGCGGTGGTGGTGTGCCCGGCAAACACAGCCGCTTCTGCCAGCTGGCTGCCGGTGATCACCAGCGACAACATCAGCGTCGGCGCAAACAGCAGCCACATCGCAGCCGCGCGCAAGATCAGGCGCCACCCTTTTGCCCCACCGATGATCGCCCAGCTGGTCCCGAAAAACAGGCTGATCACCAGAACCAGGATCATGACCGGCCCCGATGCGGGATCGGGCACGCCGATCAGCACAACGGTGTGACGGAACGCGTTCATCGCGCCCGACACAAATGCACCCAGCACGCTGAGCACGATCACCACCAGGCCGGCGCGACCGACTTTCATCCAGAAACGGTCCCGATCGCCAGCCACAGCCGGCAGCGAGCGCCCCAGCAGATTGCGCACAAGCCGGGAAGGCTCACGCTTGGAGGCAGGCACGGCGGACGCAGCAACGTCAGACACAGGCCCGGCGGCCGTGGCCGGTGCGTTTTTCCACGCACGCCAAAGCCGCGCCACGCCCATCACGATCAACAGCCCGGCGAGCTTGCCCAGCAACCGGACGGAGTCTGCGTGACCGGCGAACAGATAAGTCAGACACCCGATCCCGCCGCACAGCATCAGCCCACCGACAAGGGCCGACCTGGCCCGCGGATCATCCCTGTCAAACAACACCAGACCCGCCTCCCGCCGAAGACGACCGTTATGCGGAACCAGGACTGAAAATCCGGTTTACAGGTTTGCCGCCGCCCGATTTGACCGCTTCACCAGCCCCACACATGCTGGCCGCCGGTTTCGGCGACAGTGCGCACTGTTCCGTTGGCCAGATCGATGGTCATCCCGCCCGTTCGCGCCAGCAAGGGCGCATCGATGCGCAATTGGCGCGGGCGGCAGGATTCGGGCAGTGCCCGGTCGGCAATCACCAGGTCGGTCTGCGCGCAGGCCTGCGCCAGGCCTGCCTCATCCAGCCGGCGGTGGCTGCGGCTGATCATCACCACCGTGCGCCGGCCGCTGCGGGTGAGCACCAGCGCGCAAAAATCGTGAGTGCAGCGCGCGCCGGGCCAGGCCTCCAGCGGGATCGTGCTGCCGGTCATCCCTGCGGCTTCGAGCAGGGTATCGCGCGCAAAGCGCCCCGGGCCGGGGCTCAACACCACCAGATCGGGCCCGGCGCCGGTAATGCCGATATGCTTCCCGTCACCCGCGATCAGGATATCGGGCACGGGCACCAGCGCAAACCCGCCCAGCGCCAGCGCCATCGGGCCAAGGCCCCACAGCCGCACCCGGCCGCTCCACAGTGCCAGCCAGAGCAGCCCCGCCAGCCACAGCGCATAGGCCCAGCCGGGAATGGTCGGCATCGCCGTGACGGCGCCGGGCATCGCCGCGGTATCGCGCGCAATCGCCAGCACCCAGCCCAGCGCCTTGCCCGTGATCCACCACGCCGGCGCGCCCGCCCCCACCAGATCGAGCAGCAACGCCAGCGCCAGCGCGGGCATCGCCACCAGCGTGACCAGCGGGATCGCCAGCAGATTGGCCCAGGCACCATAGATCCCGGCGCGATGAAAATGCAGCAACGCGACCGGCATCAGCGCAAATTCGATGGCCAGCCCGCCGATCAACAGCATCGTGGCATGGCGCAACAGCCGCATCGCGCGCCCTTCATCGCGGTGGCGGGCATAGGCCTGCACCGCTTCGGCGCTGCGCAGCGCGATCACCACCATCACAGCGACAAAGCTCATCTGGAAACTGGCGCCCATCACGCTTTCGGGCCAGACCAGCATGACCAGCAGCGCGGCACCGGCCAAGAGGCGCATCGACAGCGGATCGCGCCCCAGCGCCAGCGCCCCCAGCACCGCAATCGCAACAAACCCGGCGCGGATCGTGGGCACCTGCCCCCCGGTGATCAGCGCATAGCCCAACCCGGCAAGAGCGCCCGCCAACGCCGCCACCAGCGGCACGCGCACGCGCAGCGCCAGCCACGGCAACAGCGCGAGCGCGCGAAACACCAGCCAGTATACCGCGCCGATCACCGCACCGACATGCAATCCGCCGATTGCCAGCAAGTGGGCAAACCCGGCATCGCGCATCGCCTGGGCATCGGCGCGGTCCATCGCGCCATGTTCGCCTGTCACCAGCGTTACCGCGATTGCTCCGGGCGATCCGTGCAGATGCCCCAGCACATGATCGCGCAAGGCCGCGCGCAGATCACCCAGCCGCCAGGGCGCGTGGCCCGGTGCAATCACCGTGATCGGCCCGGCAATCGCCCCGGTGGCGGAAAGCCCGCGAAACCAGTCGACAAAGGCGAAATCGTGCGCCCCGGGCAGCATCGGCGGCGGCGGCGGCGCCAGCCGGGCGCGCGCGGTGAATATCGCCCCGGGCAAAAGGCCGGGCTGATCCAGCGGATGGGGCAGCAGCACCTCCACCAGCATCGCGCGATCTGCCCCCCCTGCCTGCCCTCCAGCCTGCCCTTTGGCCTGCCCTTTTGCAAAACCTGCCGTCCGCGCGGCCAGCATCAGCCGCGTCACCGCGCCGTCGTCCAGCCGGTCGATGATCCGCGCGCCGATCATCACCGTGGCCGGCGCCGCAATCGGTGGCGATCCGACCAGCGCGGATTTCATCCAGATCGTGCCCAGGCCCGCCGCCAGCACCAGCGCCATGGCGATGATCGCCTGCGCCAGATGATCAAACCGGCCATCGCGCGCCAGCGGCACCGCACCGGCGACGGCCGCAGCGCACAAGGCCAGAATGGCCGCCCATTGCCAGGGGCCCGACAGCACGGCCCAGGCCGCGATTCCGGCGGCATACCCCACTGCAAGCCAGGGGCCGCGCTCAAACGGGCGGGCCATCAGGAATTGTTCGATGGTGCGCTGCACACTGGACAAGCGCCCCAAACTGTCCCAAGGCCCGCCTTGCCATTTTGCCTTGGCCAGGGCGCGAGTCACCCCGGTTTCACCGGGCGCGGCGGGCGGCACGGCGGGGGGCAAAGCGGTTCGGGCGATAGCCGGATCTGCCATGGCAGGAACGAGACAGGATTGCGGCAGGGATGGCAAGTGCGAGCGTGACCAATAGTGCAACCGATTTGGGCACTTCGGACCGCAAACCTGCGGTCGTCACCCGTTTTGCTCCTTCACCCACCGGTTTTCTGCATATCGGCGGCGCGCGCACCGCGCTGTTCAACTGGCTGTTTGCGCGCCACCACGGCGGCACTTATCTGCTGCGGATCGAAGATACCGACCGCGCCCGGTCAACCGAGCCGGCCATTGCGGCGATTTTTGACGGTCTGTCGTGGCTGGAGCTGGATGGCGACGAACCGCCGGTGTTCCAGTTTGCGCGCAGCACGCGCCATGCCGAAGTGGCGCATCGCCTGCTGGCCGCGGGCCACGCCTATCGCTGCTATCTGACGCAGGAGGAATTGGCCGAACGGCGCGCCGCCGCGCAGGCCGAACGCCGCCCGTTCCGCATCGAAAGCGAATGGCGCGATGCCGATCCGGCAACCTGGCCCGCCGACCTGCCTTACGTGATCCGGGTCAAGGCCCCGCGTGAGGGCGAAACCGTGATCGATGATCTGGTGCAGGGCCCGATCACTGTCAGCAACCGCGAAATCGATGATTTCGTCATCCTGCGCGGCGATGGCACCCCCACGTATATGCTCGCAGTGGTGGTCGATGATCACGACATGGGCGTAACCCACGTGATCCGCGGCGATGATCACATCAACAACGCCTTTCGCCAGCTTGTCGTCATCCGCGCCATGCATACGATTGAACAGGCCGATGGCACCGGCGCCTGGCCCGATCCGGCCTATGCCCATATTCCGCTGATCCACGGCGCCGACGGGGCCAAGCTGTCGAAACGCCACGGTGCGCTGGGCGTCGATGCCTATCGTGACGAGCTGGGCCTGCTGCCCGAAGCGGTGGTGAATTACCTGCTGCGGCTCGGCTGGGGCCATGGTGACGAGGAATTCATTGCCCGCGACCAGGCGGTGGCATGGTTCGACATTGCCGATGTGAACAAGGGCGCGGCGCGGTTTGACCTGAAAAAGCTGCTGAACCTCAATGGCCACTATATCCGCCAGGCCGACGATGCGCGGCTGGCGGGCGAAGTGGCACAGCGGCTGAATCTGGCCGGCGCATCGGCGCTGGCCCTGCTGACCACGGCGATGCCGGTGCTGAAAGTGCGCGCGGCCGATCTCAATGAACTGGCCGCGGGCGCGCGGTTCCTGTTTGCGGTGCGGCCGATCACCCCCGATGACAAGGCCGCCGCGCTGCTGACCGATGATTCGCGCGCGCTGCTTGGCGCGGCGCACGGCGCGCTGACCGCGGCGCCCGAGTGGACCGCCGAGGCGCTGGAGGCGGCGATCAAGGCGCTGGCGGCAGATCTTGGCCTGGGCCTGGGCAAGCTGGCGCAGCCGTTGCGCGCCGCGCTGACCGGCCAGACCACTTCGCCCGGAATCTACGACGTGCTTGTGCTGCTTGGCCGCGATGAGGCATTAGCCAGAATTGGGGACCAGGCCATCGGCGATCAACACACCGGCGCGGTGACGGGATAACAGGACTTTTGCATCAACAAGACTTCATCATGGGACCGGGCTTGCGGCCGGACATGGTTACAGGAGGATACAGACGTGAGCGATACCCACGCTAGCCTGAACACGGGTGGCAAGACCGTGGATCTGCCGGTGACCGGCGGCACCATCGGGCCCGACGTGATCGATATCCGCAAGCTCTATGCCCAGACCGGGATGTTCACTTATGATCCCGGGTTCACCAGCACGGCCAGCTGCGACAGCGCGATCACCTATATCGACGGCGATGAAGGCGTGCTGCTGCACCGCGGCTATCCGATCGGGCAGCTGGCCGAACATTCGTCGTTTATGGAAGTCAGCTATCTGCTGCTCAATGGCGAACTGCCCAATGCGGCCGAACTGGAAGATTTCCGCAGCACGATCACGCGCCACACCATGGTGCACGAACAGCTGAGCACGTTCTATCGCGGGTTCCGCCGTGATGCGCACCCGATGGCGGTGATGTGCGGCGTGGTCGGCGCGCTGTCGGCGTTTTATCACGATTCCACCGACATTGCCGATCCGGTGCATCGCAAGATCAGCTCGCACCGGCTGATTGCCAAGATCCCGACGATCGCGGCAATGGCCTATAAATATTCGGTGGGTCAGCCGTTCGTCTATCCCAGCAACAAGCTGTCCTATACCGGCAATTTCCTGCGCATGACGTTTGCCGTGCCGGCCGAGGATTATGAAGTGAACCCGGTGGTGGAGCGCGCGCTGGACCGCATCTTCATCCTGCATGCCGATCACGAACAGAACGCATCGACTTCGACAGTGCGGCTGGCCGGATCGTCGGGCGCCAATCCGTTTGCGTGCATGGCGGCGGGCATCGCCTGCCTGTGGGGCCCGGCGCACGGCGGCGCCAACGAGGCCGCGCTCAACATGCTGAAGGAAATCGGCACGCCCGATCGCATTCCGCACTACATCGAGCGCGCAAAGGACAAGAACGATCCGTTCCGCCTGATGGGTTTCGGCCACCGCGTCTACAAGAACTACGATCCGCGCGCGACCGTGATGCAGCAGACCGTGCGCGAGGTGTTCGCCTCGCTCAAGGTTACCGATCCGCTGTTCGAAACCGCGCTGCGGCTGGAAGAGATCGCGCTCAACGATCCCTATTTCATCGAAAAGAAGCTGTTCCCCAATGTCGATTTCTATTCGGGGATCATCCTTTCGGCGATCGGCTTTCCCACCACGATGTTCACCGTGCTGTTCGCGCTGGCGCGCACGGTGGGCTGGGTGGCGCAGTGGAACGAAATGATTTCCGACCCCGGCCAGAAAATCGGCCGCCCGCGCCAGCTTTATACCGGCCCGACCGCGCGCGATTACGTGCCGCTGGATCAGCGCTGAACTCGTGCCCCGGGGTGCCTGACGGGCATCCCGGTGGCCCGCCAATCGGAAATTCAGCCCGGATTTGGCCCCGGCCCCGAATTTCGACCGGGAAGCGTCAGCACAAAGCGCGCGCCGCTGCCCTCTGTCTCGCCGGCATGACCATCGGAATGGCGCCCGCCGACAGTCAGATCGCCGCCCATCGCGCGGGCCAGGCGCCGTGAAATATACAGCCCAAGGCCGCTGCCGCCATCGCCGCTGCGCCCCAGCCGTTCGAATTTTTCAAACACGCGCGCCGCCTGCTCGCCCGACAGTCCATCGCCCTGATCCTGCACCGCAATCCAGCCGAGCGAGGCGCCTTCCCCGCCGGGTTCGCGCCTGCCGGCTTGAATGCCGCATTCGATGGTCACGGTGGAATTCGCCGGGCCATAGCGGATGGCATTGGTCACCAGATTGAGCAGGATTTGCAGCACGCGGCGGAATTCGCCGGTGGCGGGCACAGCCAGATCATCGGGCGGGGTGGCCAGCACGATGCCGCGTTCCTGCGCGCGCATTGCCAGAATGCCGGCGGCGCGGCGCGCGCAATCGGCCAGATCGATGCGATCGGGCGCAGGCAGGAAATCGGGCGCCTCCACCGCGTCCAGATCGGCCAGATCCTCGACCAGCCCGAGCAGGTGGCGCCCGGCTTCGGCAATATCGGCGGCATAGCCGGCATAATCATCGGCCAGCGGCCCGGCCAGCCGCGTGCGGATGGTTTCGGCATTGGCGACGATCCGGTTGATCGGCTGGCGCAGCGCCGGGGCCAGATCGCGCCCGATCAGGCGGCTCCATTCGGGCGCCGGTTCTGGTTCTGCAACCGGCTGCGCGGGCCCGGGCAGTGTGACCAGCGCATCGGCCAGGATCAGCAGATCGAACCCGGCATCACCATGCGGCAACAACCGCGCGCGCCATACCCGCATCGATTGGGCAATCCGGCCGGGAATGCGAAACGCCACATCGTCGAGCAGCCGCCAATGCAGCGGCTGGCGATGCGCCACGCCGATCAGCTCGACCGCCTGGCTCCAGGGCGCCCGTTCTGCCTGCCAATGCGCCGCCAACGCGGCCAGCGCGGCTGAATCCGCCGCCCAATCGGCATCGGCGGCGCGCAGATCGGTGGCCAGCACGCGCTGATCGGCATCGAGCACGGCATGAAGCACGGCAAGGTGATGCAGCATGGCATCGGCCAGCACCGCCTGCGTTGGGCCGGTATCTTCACCCGCCAGCCGCCATTGGCTCAGCGCGATGCGCGTGCCCTCGCCCGCGGGCGCCACATGCGCCAGAAACGTGATCGCGCGGCCTTCATCCACCGCGCCCAGCAGCCGCATCTGCGCCACGCCCGATGTGCGCGTGCGCCGCACCAGCGCCAGCAGCGCCGGCACCGCCAGCATGCCCTGCAGATCGCCGCCACAGCGCACTTGCAGCCCGGCCAGCGGCTCGTCGGCCGAAACCAGCCGGTCTGCGCCATCGCACAGCCCGCCCACCGGCGCACCGGATGGCGGCACGTGGGGAATGGACCCGATCATCCTGCCACCTCAACCGAGCCTTGCGCCGCAAGCAGCCGTTCGGCCGTGGCGCGATCGGCGGCCAGATGGACCAGCGCCGGATCGGCATCGGGGCGGATCGCCAGCAATTGCGTCGCCGCCTCATCGGCAGACAGCCCCGCGGTGCGCAGCAACAGCGCCAGCCGCACCGGATCGTCTTCGGCCGTGGCCAGCGTGGCCAGTTCGCGCGGCGCGCCCGATGCCAGCGCCAGCGCCGACAGAAACAGCGGCACCCCGGCCTGATCGATGCGCAGCGCGCGCCCGGATTGATCGCCCAGCCCCGCCAGCACCTGGCGCAAAAGCGCCAGCCGCCCGTGGCCATCGCCCAGCCCGGCAAGATGATCGGCCCCGGCGCGATCGCTTTGCGGTGCAGGGGTTTCAGGCAGGCCCAGATCGGCCCGCGCGGCATCGCGCATGGCGCAGGCCAGATGCAGCAAGTCGCCCGGCAATTCGGCCAGTGGCAGATGCATGCGGCGCAGCGCTTCGCCCAGCCTGGTCTGCGCCGCGATCAACGCCTGTTCTGCCCGAAAGGTTGTAGTCCCATATGGTGCTGGCGCCCCCGGATCATCCGGCCCCGCCTGCCGGTCGAGCGCATGGCGCAGCAGCGGCGGCAGCAGCGAATCGATCGCGCCGCGCGTGGCCAGCGCCATGGTCAGGCGCCATTCCACCGCCAGCGCATGGGCATGCATCAGGATCGCGCGATGGCCAGACAACATTTCGGTCAGCATTGCGCCCAACCGGTCGGCCACGGCCGGATTTTCGCAACCCGCCGCCAGTTGTGCCGCCAGATCGCCCACCAGCGCGCGCACCCGCGCCACGGTTTCATCATCGAGCAGCCGGCATGGGCCCAGCCGGACCATTTCCGCCAGAACCGAAACCGCACCGGCCAGGCGATGATCGGCCTGCGCCAGACAAAGCGCCGGATCGATCGCACCATCGCCAGCCGAGTGATCGGTGGATGGATCGGGATGTGCCGCCTGTGCCATGGCCTGCAATCTAGCCGCGGATGGTTAAATCGGGGTTAGCCGGGCCGCGCGGCGGGGTAACCGCCATGGCCCAGATCACCAGGGCAAGCACACCCGCGCGCAGGCAGAAATCAAACGGCAGCAAGGCACTGGCGCCCGCCAGCACCAACCCGGCCACCAATCTGTCGCGCAGCCACCAGGTGGTGCGGCGTTCGGGCACCACGCGCGGCAGGAAATGCAGCAGCAGGATCAGCACCATCGGCGCAAACCAGCCGATGCCCGGTGTCATCCCGGGCACATGCGCCAAATCGCTGCGCCACGCGGCCAGCAAGACGAACCCGGCATCGATGATCCATTCGAACCACAGGCCCGTTGGCGCCTGTTTTCCGGTTTCCAGCAGCGATTGGCGCTCTATGCGAACCAGCAGCGCGGCAACCCGCGCCAGCACCCAGGCCAGCGCCAGCAGCACAAACCCGGGCGTGCGCCAGCCGAACCAGCCCGACCCCACCCCCAGCAGCAGCGCGACAACCCCGCCCAGCGCGACCACCCAGGGCCGCGTGCCGGCATGAAGCAGCGCCGGCCCCACCAGATGCACCGTGCGCGCCGCAACCCATTCACCGGGGCTGCGCACATGTTCGCTGGCGGTGTGCTGGCGCAGCCACTGCGGCTCGACATGGTGCGCTTCGTCTTCGCTGCGCACCAGATGCCAGCGGCCTTCGCCCAGCACCGATTCGGGCATCAGCCGCAGCGGCAGGCGCCCCTGCACGGCAATGCGCAACAGCGCGGCATGGGGATTCCATTCGGGCGGCAAGTCGCCCAGCCCCGCAACCAAACGCCCCGGCAGCCGCATTGCGCCGCCAAAGGCATGGTTGATATCGATCCGTTCGAAACCCGCCGCCATGCCCGGCTCCACCGGCAGCGCCAGCACCACCGGCGCATCGTCGAGCGGGGCGAGCGCAGCCTCGGGCAGCGCGAGCAGGCCATCGGCCAGGACGATCAGATCATCCTCGGCCATGACCAGCGGCAACAGTGCGTGGGCAGAGGCGATAACGTGAAACCGCGCACCGTGCGCCTCGGCCACGCGCTGCAGCGACACCACTTCACCGGTCAGCGCCTCGGCCACCACGACCACGCGCGTGCATCCCAACGCCAGCGCCAGCCCCAGCTGGTGCCGGGCCAGCGACCGCCCGCCGATGGTCAGATACCCGCGCAGACCTTGCGGTTCTCCGGCAACGGCATCGATGAGTGACAGCAGTGCAACCCGCAAAGACCCTGAACTCCTGCCTGCCCGGCTTGTCTGCCGGGGATTACCCCCGTCGCGCGCCAGCGGCCTGTGCGCAATGCATTACTGCCCTGTTTCACAAAAAGGCCGTCCCGCCCCGCCATTGCGGCTGGCCCGCCCCGCCATCCCGGCCGGCTGCGCACCCTAGGCGCAGCCCCGCCCGATGCCAAGCCGCGTGCTGTCCACAGGGCGGTTGCCGATAAAAACGATCCGGCCGAACCGGTCAGGCTGCGGGATCGATTTCGCCAAGCAACTGGCGAATGCGGCGCAAAAGGCCGGGATCGCCCGGCACGCCGGCAATCGCCTCATCGGCCATCGCGATCAGTTCGGTGCCGTGGAACGTTGCAGCCAGGCCCTTCAGCCGTTCTGCCGCCATGCGCCAATTGGCATCGCAGCGGGCGCGCGCCATCAGATCCAGCGCGGCAAACGCGCTTTCCAGAAAGGCGCAGCGCAATTCGCGCAGCAGCGCCGGATCATCACCCAGCGCGCTGACCAGATGCGCATCAATCGCTTCACCAAGATAAGCCATGATCGTTGCATCGCACCGCAACCGTTAAGGCAGGGTTACGCAAGGCCCGAAAAGCGTGTTAGGATGAACGCCATGAACGGGGGAACACGCATCATCGCGCTCGACGGTTCGCCGGTCGAGAGCACCAGCGCCGATGGCGAGCGGGTCGCGATCGATCTGTCGCACGGGGCAGAGGCCGACGGCCGCGCGCTGTCATGCGCCGGCGATCAGGGCGCGCCGGATGATCACGGCAGCACCGATGATGGCAGAACCGGCGAAGACTATGCGCCCGATCGGCAGGCGGCGCTGCGCTGGATCGTGCCGGCACTGGCCGCCGCGCTGATTGCGGGCTGGACGGGGCTGTTCATCGCTGGCCGGGCGGGCGATCTGGCGCACGGGATCACCGCCGAAGGCGCGGTGGCGCTGCTATCGGTGTGGTGCCTGCCGGTCATGCTGGTTCTGGTGGGCGTGCTGATCGCGCGCACCAGCCTGCGCGATGCCAGCCGCCATGCCGCCGTGGTGCGCGCGCTGGCCGATGAAAGTCGCCAGCTCGATCAGCGGCTGCGCGCGATGAACACCGAGCTGTCGCTGGCGCGCGATTTCATCGCCGCACAGGGCCGCGATCTGGAATCGCTGGGCCGCATCGCGGTCGATCGCCTGTCGGGATCGGCCGAGCGGCTGAAAGACCTGATCACCGATCAGGGCCGGAACATGGACGAAATCGGCACGGTCGCGGCCAAGGCGCTGGAAAACATATCCACGCTGCGCACCCACCTGCCGGTAATCAGCAATTCGGCCAAGGATGTTGCCAATGCCATCGCGCTGGCCGGGCGCACTGCCGACGGCCAGCTTGAGGATCTGATCGCCGGGTTCAACCGGTTGAACGAATTCGGCACGGCCAGTGGCCGCAAAGTCGATGAAGTGCGCCGGCAGGTCGATGCCGCGCTCGATGCCTTTGCGCTGGCCACCGAACGCATCGGCCTGGCCGGTGACGTGCGGCTGCGCGCGGTGGTGGACGAACTGGATGCCCAGCGTGCGCGCATCGATCAGGAAGAGATTGCCGCGCTGGCCGCGATTCGCGCGCGCGCCGACGCGCTGGCGGGCGAACTCGCCAGCCAGCGCGCGGTGATTGCCGAAGCCGAAGAAGAAAGCCTGTCGGCGCTGGCCACGCGGATTGCCGCGCTCGATGGCGATGTGCGCAAAGTCGCGGCCTCGCTTGCCGGTGCAATCGAGGAAATCGGCCGCGATCATGACAGCCTGATTGCCGGATCGCGCGACCGCTTGCGCCGGTTTGAAGAAAGCGCGGGCGCGCTCAGCCGCACGCTGCTCGATCAGGCCGGCCATGTTGATGAGGCGATGGCCGCGCGCCACCAGGCACTCGCAGCAGCGCTCGGCGCGGTTACCGACGGCTTTGCGCAACGGCTCGATACGCTCGATGCGGCCATCGGGCAGCGCCGCGCGGCAATGGCCGCCGCCGCTGCCGATGCCGCCGATGCAATCGATACCCGGCTGGCGCGGATCGATACGGCCATCGATGCGCAGCGCCAGCGGCAGATCGACAAT
Source organism: uncultured Sphingomonadales bacterium (assembly GCA_903832325.1). Lineage (GTDB taxonomy): Bacteria > Pseudomonadota > Alphaproteobacteria > Sphingomonadales > Sphingomonadaceae > Novosphingobium. The sequence goes on from CAILBC010000047.1 coordinate 63,960, forward strand.
ATCGGCAAACTGGCGGCAACTTGCGATGTGCTGTCGGAGCGCGTGGCCGGCTTTGCCACAACGATCGACAGCACCGCCGACGAAACATCGCGCACCGCCGCAATTGTTGACGGCGCGCTGTCCACGCTGACCGCGCGGCTGAACGCGACGCGCGGCGCGCTGGCGGGCACAGACACCACGATTGTCGATCTGACCGATGCCGCGGTGCGTCTGCTCGAACTGATCGAAGCGGCCAGCCAGCACACCCGCGTGCAAATTCCCGAAGCCTTGCGCAGCGCCACCGCCGGCATGGATGCGGCGGACCGGCGCGTGGAAGCGCTGCGCGACAGTTTGCGCGAAGCGGGCGAAGCGGGAACCGCGCTTGCCGGCACGATCGGCGGTGCCGATACCCGGCTGGGCACGATGCTGAACGAAATTGCCACGATCAACGAAACCGTGCTGGCCCGCGCCGCCGCGCAAGAGCGCGAACTGGCAAACTTGCGCGAAATGCTGCGCGGCGCCCAGGCCGAAAGCGACACACTGGCCGGATCGATCGAGCGGCGCCTGGCTGGCGCGATTGCCGAGCTGGAGGCTGCCGCGCACAAGGCCGGCGCCGACCTTGGCGAAACCACCGCCGCCGAAATCAGCGCGATGGCCGCGCGCTTTGGCGAAGAAACCAGCGCCGCGCTGGCCCGCGTGGTGCAAGGGCGCGGCGCGCAGATGATCGCCCGGCTGGAAGACGCGATGGACAGCGCATCAAACTCTGCCCGCGAAACCGCGCTGCAGATGCGCGACCAGCTGGCCAAGATCGACGAACTGGCGGGCAATCTGGAAAACCGCGTGGCCCGCGCGCGCGAACGCGCCGAAGAGCAGGTCGACAGCGATTTCGCCCGCCGCACCGCGTTGATCACCGAAAGCCTGAATTCCACCGCGATCGACATCACCCGCATCCTGTCGGCAGACGTGTCGGAAAGCGCCTGGGCCTCATACTTGCGCGGCGAACGCGGCATTTTCACCCGCCGCGCCGTCTCGTTGCTCGATGCCGGCGAAGCCCGCGCGGTGCAGCAGCATTACGAGGGCGACGAGGAATTCCGCGTCCACGTAAACCGCTATATCCACGATTTCGAAGGCATGCTGCGCCAGCTGCTGTCCACCCGCGATGGCAATGCGCTGGGCGTGACGCTGCTGTCATCCGACATGGGCAAGCTTTATGTCGCGCTGGCCCAGGGTATCGAACGCCTGAGAACCTGATACCAACGCGCAGTGAGCTTGATTCACTGCGCGTTGGTATAAGCCCGCGCGGCGCTTGAGCGTCACGTTGTGCGATGCGTTCCACGCATCGCACATCCGTATGAGGCCCTGCTCATGGCGCCGAGGTTCCGCTCGTGCCGGTTCTGAAAAGTCCCTCCTCCTTCAGGGGGATGGCTTTTTTTGTGCGACTTTCAACCATCGCGCTGAAACCACTTCGACACGGCTGCGCCGGTATTCTCAATGAAAATCGCGCGATTTGGGGATGATCCGTGCGTCCCGTGGGTGCCCGCGCGTTGGCGCCAGGATGGGCCGCGCCACTTCATCCGCGCGCGCCAGCGGGGGATCGAGCGTCTGGTCCGACAGGCGCGCGAGATCGGCGCTGGCATCGACCAGGTGCGCGGCGATCACGTGGATCACTTCATCATCATATTCCACCCGGCCGCGCACTTCCATCAGCCGCGCGCCCATCACCACTTTGCGCTGGCGTTCCTTCAGATCGGGCCAGATCACCAGGTTGATCACCCCGGTTTCGTCCTCCAGCGTGACAAAGCACACCCCTTTGGCGGTGCCCGGCTGCTGGCGCACCAGCACCACGCCCGCCACATGGATCATCGCGCCGCTTTTCCGGCCACGCAAATCGCAGGCGCGCACAAAGCCGCGTTCGGCCAGGCGCGGGCGCAGGAATGCCAGCGGGTGCGCCTTCAGCGACAGGCGCAGTGTCTGGTAATCGACCACCACTTCTTCGCCCGCAGGCATCACCGGCAGCCGCGCGCGCACCGCCTCTATCCCCTGATCGCGCGCGCCCATCGCGGCAAACAGCGGCAGATCGGGCGCGGCGATCAGGCTGCGCGCCTGCCACAGCGCCTCACGCCGCGACAGGGAAAGCGAACCAAAGGCATCGGCGGTCGCCAGCCGCTCGATCACCGCGGGTGACAGCCCGGCGCGCGCGCGCAGATCGGCCGGATCGGCATAGGGCCCCAGATGCTGGCGCGCGGCAACCAGCGCGGCGGCAGGGCATTCGCCCAGACCGTCGATCTGGCGCAGCCCCAGCCGCAGCGCGACCCCGCCCGCCTGATCCGGTTCAAGCGTGCAGTCCCATTCGCTGTGGTTCACATCGGGGGGCAGCACCATCACGCCATGATCGCGCGCATCGCGCACGATCTGCGCCGGGGCATAGAACCCCATTGGCTGCGAATTGAGCAGGCCGCAGGCAAACGCCGCCGGATAATGGCATTTCAGCCAGCTCGACACATAGACCAGGTGGGCAAAGCTGGCGGCGTGGCTTTCGGGAAAGCCGTATTCGCCAAACCCCTTGATCTGGTTGAAGCAGCGCGCGGCAAAATCGGGGTCATAGCCGCGCGCGATCATCCGCCCGACCATCATCTCTTCCAGTTCATGCACCATGCCCCGGCTGCGGAACGTGGCCATCGCCTTGCGCAGCCGGTTCGCCTCCGCGCTGGAAAAGCGCGCTGCGTCGAGCGCAATCTTCATCGCCTGTTCCTGAAAGATCGGCACGCCATACGTGCGCGCCAGGATCGAGGTCAATTCATCGGGCGGGCCGTGGCGCGGATCGGGCGCGGGGATCACCACCGCCTCATCCCCGCGCCGGCGTCGCAGATAGGGGTGCACCATGTCGCCCTGGATCGGCCCGGGGCGCACGATCGCCACCTCCACCACCAGGTCATAGAATTCGCGCGGGCGCAGGCGCGGCAGCATCGACATCTGCGCGCGGCTTTCCACCTGGAACACGCCCAGCGAATCCCCCCGGCACAGCATGTCATACACCGCCGGGTCCTCGCGCGGCACGCTCGCCAAAGTCAGCGTGCGGCCGTGGTGATCTTCCAGCAGGTTCAGGCATTTGCGGATGCAGGTGAGCATGCCCAGCGCCAGCACATCGACTTTCATGATGCCCAGCGCGTCGATATCGTCCTTGTCCCATTCGATAAAACTGCGATCGGGCATCGCGCCATTGCCCACCGGCACCGTATCGATCAGATCGTGCCGGGTCAGGATGAAACCGCCGACATGCTGCGACAGGTGGCGCGGCATGCCGATCATCGCCTCGGCCAGCCGGATCACGCGGCGCAGATGCGGATCATCGGCATCGAGCCCGGCCTGCGCGACGTTTTTCGCGCCCACTTCGCCGCCCCAGCTGCCCCACACGGTGCGTGACAGCGCGCCGGTCACATCCTCGGTCAGCCCCATGGCCCTGCCCACTTCGCGGATCGCCATGCGCGGGCGATAGTGGATCACCGTGGCGCAAAGCCCGGCGCGGTGGCGGCCATAGCGGCGATAGATATACTGGATCACCTCTTCGCGCCGTTCGTGTTCGAAATCGACATCGATATCGGGCGGTTCCTTGCGCTCTTCGGAAATGAACCGGTCAAACAGCAGCGCATGCTTCGCC
>CAILBC010000048.1 GCA_903832325.1 uncultured Sphingomonadales bacterium
GGGTCAAAGATTGCCAGCCGGTTCACACTTTCACGCGCTTCGCTGGCGCAAAGCGCAAATGCCAGAAAGGCGATCAGGCCGACCACAACCCCGCGCCATCCGGTGAACAGGGTGTGATTCTGCCTTTGTCGCTGGACCATGTTTCCCCCCCAACCCCACAGTCCAAGGGGTATCAGGCGGGCAAGACCAGTCAATCCGGCGAAGCGGCCGATTTGCGCCCTATTAACCGGGGGCCCCTTCGCCTTACTTCTTGGTGCGCAGTTTGCGATGCGCGCCCAGGTCCAGCACTTCGGACGGGCCGCCTTCGTTGTCGAGCAGGCCGAGCCGGCGCGCCACTTCCTGATAGGCTTCTTCTTCGCCGCCCAGGTCGCGGCGGAACCGGTCCTTGTCCAGCTTTTCGCCGGTCACCATGTCCCACAGGCGGCAGCCATCGGGGCTGATTTCGTCGGCCAGGATCACGCGCGCAAAATCGCCGTCCCAGATGCGGCCGAATTCCAGCTTGAAATCCACCAGGCGGATGCCGATCGTGGCAAACATGCCGCACATGAAATCGTTCACGCGGATCGCCATCGACGAAATGTCGTGCATTTCCTCGTTGCTGGCCCAGCCAAAGCAGGCGATGTGTTCTTCGGCGACCATCGGATCGCCCAGCGCATCGTCCTTGTAGTAATATTCGATCAGCGTGTGCGGCAGCGGTTCGCCTTCGGGAATGCCCAGCCGCTTTGAAATCGATCCGGCCGCCACATTGCGCACTACGACCTCGATCGGGATGATCTCGACCTGGCGCACCAGCTGTTCGCGCATGTTCAACCGGCGGATGAAGTGCGTCGGGATGCCGATATGCGCCAACCGCGTGAACACATATTCGCTGATGCGGTTGTTGATCACGCCCTTGCCGTTGATCGTCCCGCGCTTCTGCGCGTTGAACGCGGTGGCGTCATCCTTGAAATACTGGATCAGGGTGCCGGGCTCGGGGCCTTCGTAAAGGATCTTGGCCTTGCCCTCATAGATCTGGCGGCGACGGGACATGAGTCTTATCTTCCTGTGGCAGCGAGGGCAGACGATAGCGCCTTTGCCTGCAATGCAATACGGGGTCTGATCAAAAAACCCCGGCAAAACCGGTGCGCCCGGCATTGGGGCGGCACACTTATGGCCTGCTTTGAGTCTTTCACGAGGACGGGCCCATAGGCGAAATCGCGCAGGCTTGCAATCGGCCCGGCCGTCCCGCCGGAATTGCCGCCACTTTTCAATAAAATCGAACAATCCATCGCGCTTTATCCAGCTGCAACGCTTAGCGCGCTTGCGCTATCCGCCATGGCATCAACCCTGCCCATAAAGGTCCCCACCATGAGCAAAGTCCTCGTCCTCTATTATTCCACGTATGGCCATATCGAAACCATGGCCCATGCCATTGCCGAAGGCGCCCGCGCCGCCGGCGCCACGGTCGATGTGAAGCGCGTGCCCGAAACCGTGCCTGCCGAAATTGCCCAGGCCGCCCATTTCAAGCTCGATCAGGCGGCGCCTGTCGCCACCATTGCCGATCTGGAACAGTATGACGCGATTATTGTCGGCACCGGCACCCGCTTTGGCCGGATCAGCTCGCAAATGGCGGCCTTTCTCGATCAGGCCGGCGGGCTGTGGGCGCGCGGTGCGCTCAATGGCAAAGTCGGCGCGGCGTTCACCGCCTCGGCCACGCAGCATGGCGGCCAGGAAACCACGCTGTTTTCGATCCTGACCAATCTCCTGCATTTCGGCATGACGATCGTCGGGCTCGATTACGGGTTCCAGGGCCAGATGCGCAATGACGAAGTGACCGGCGGCGCGCCCTATGGCGCCACCACGATCGCCAATGGCGATGGCAGCCGGCAGCCCAGCGCCACCGAGCTTGACAGCGCACGCTATCTCGGCCGCCGCGTCGCCGAAACCGCGGCAAAGCTGTTTGCCTGATCCTGCCATCTTCGGGTCCGGCTATCTCTTTTTCTGATTCCGCATTTTTGCCATGGCGTCGGGACGGTTCGGCCTTTTATGACAAGGCCCGAACTGTCCTGACGCCATGAGGTACCCGATGCACCGCGCCGCCACGCTGGCCCTGATCGAACGCTATTACACCGCATTCAACGCAGGCGATTGGCAGGGCATGCTCGATTGCCTGTCCGACGATGTGGCGCACGATATCAACCAGGGCACCCGCCAGTCGGGCAAGGCCGCGTTCACCGCGTTCCTTGCGCACATGGAACGTTGCTACAAGGAACGGCTGGACGATATCGTGATCATGGCCAGCGATGACGGCACGCGCGCGGCGGCCGAATTCGTGGTCCACGGCGCCTATCTTGCCACTGACGAGGGCCTGCCGCCTGCCGCCGGGCAGACTTATGTGCTGCCGGCCGGCGCATTCCTGGCCGTGGCCGACGGGCGCATCACCCGGCTGACAATGTATTACAATCTGGCCGACTGGACCGCGCAAGTCGCACCGGACACATGACTGTCGCGGTCCGCCCCCTGACCGGCGGCGAACTGGCCGGCGCGCTGGCCGATCTGGCGGCCTTGCGCATCTGTGTCTTTGCCGACTGGCCCTATTTGTACGATGGCGATGCGGCGTACGAGGCGGACTATATCACCGAATTCGCCGCCGCGCCCGATGCCGTGCTGGTGGCCGCATTCGATGGCGCGCGCATCATCGGCGCCGCCACTGCCGCGCCGATGATCCACCAAAAGGCCGAATTTCGCGATCCCTTTGCAGCACGCGGCATCGATGTCGCGCGGCTGTTCTATTTCGGCGAAAGCGTGCTGCTGCCCGAATACCGCGGGCAGGGGATCGGCCACGCCTTTTTCGATCATCGCGAGGCGCAGGCGCGGCAAACCGGCGCCAATGCCGCCTGCTTTGCCGCGGTGATCCGCCCCGATGATCATCCCGCGCGGCCCGCAGGCCACGTGCCGCACGATGCCTTCTGGACGCGGCGCGGCTATGCCAAAGTGCCCGGGCTGGTAACCCGGCTTGGCTGGAAAGACCACGGTGACCTGGCTGAAACGTTCAAACCCATGCAGTACTGGCTGAAACAATGGTAATATCGACCTGGCGGGTGGCCGCCGCACAATATCCGATCGACGCCCTCGCCGATTGGGACGCCTATGCGACCAAGCTGTCGCGCTGGGTGGCAGAGGCTGCTGCCGGCGGCGCGGTGCTGGCGGTGTTTCCCGAATATGCCGCGATGGAATTGTCCAGCCTCGATCCGGCAACGATGGGCGATCTGCACGGATCGATCGAGGCGGTTTCGGCGCTGCTGCCGCGGGTTGATGCGCTGCACGCCGATCTGGCGCGCAAACACGGCATCTGGCTGCTGGCGGGCAGCGCACCGCGCAAACGCACCGATGGCAGTTTCGTCAACACCGCGCGCCTGTTCGCGCCCGATGGCCGCGCCGGCTATCAGGACAAGCTGATGATGACCCGGTTCGAACGCGAACACTGGGGCATTGTCGGCGGCGACGGCGGGATCAACGTGTTCCTTACCCCCTTGGGCCGGCTGGCGGTGCTGATCTGTTATGACAGCGAATTTCCGCTGCTGGCGCGCGCTGCGGTCGAGGCCGGGGCCGAAGTGCTGCTGGTGCCCAGTTGCACCGAAACCCTGCACGGATACTGGCGCGTGCGTCTGGGCAGCCAGGCCCGCGCGCTGGAGGGGCAATGCTATGCCGTCCATTGCCCCACCGTGGGCGATGCCGACTGGTCGCCCTCGGTCGATCGCAATCGCGGTGCGGCGGGCATTTATGCCCCGCCCGATCGGCACCAGGGCCAGGGCTTTGCCATGCCCGAAGACGGCGTGCTGGCCATCGGCGCGGAATCGCGTGCGCAATGGGTCTTTGCCGATCTCGATCTGGGCCGCATCGCCACGCTGCGCGCCGATGGCGGCGTGCTCAATGCGCGCGATTGGGCCGAACAGCCCGGCGCCGAGCGCCTGCCCCCGGTTACGCTGGTCGATCTGACCTGATCGCATTTGTCTCCCCCGCCGTGCAGGTCTATGGGGGCGCATGGTTTGCGGGAGTGGAAAATGATGCGGATGGCGCGGCGTGATGTTCTGGCCGGTGGCGGTGCTGCGACGGCCGCGCTGCTGGCCGGCGCCGGAACCGGCGCGCGCGCCGCGGTGCGCCCGGTGCGCCCGGTGGTGCTGGGCCATCGCGGGTGCAGCGCGCTGCGCCCCGAACACACGCTGGGCTCTTATGCCAAGGCGATTGCCGATGGCGCCGATTATATCGAGCCCGATCTGGTGGTGACCAGGGATGGCGTGCTGATCGCGCGCCACGAAAACAACATTGCCGAAACCACCGATATCGCAGCGCACCAGGAATTTGCCGCGCGCAAGACCACCAAAGTGATCGACGGCGTATCGCAGACCGGCTGGTTCACCGAAGATTTCACGCTGGATGAACTGCGCAGCCTGCGCGCAAGGGAACGCATGACCGGCGATGGTCTGCGCACCGAAAGCCATGGCTATGACGGCATGTTCCGCGTGCTCACGCTGGCCGAAATCGCGGATTTTCTCGCCGCCGAGGCGGCCGCGCGCGGGCGCACCATCGGCCTGATCCCGGAAATCAAGCATTCGACCTATTTCGCCGGGATCGGCCTGCCGATGGAGGATCGTTTCGCACGCGAAATCGCCGCCAGCCGCTATCTGCAGACTGCGCCGGTGATCCTGCAATCGTTCGAGATCGGCAATCTGAAGGCGATGCGCGCCACGCTGGGCGACATGCCCAATCTGCAGTTCATGCAATTGATCGATGATGATGCCTTGCGCCCGGCCGATGTGGCAAAAGCCGGCGGCACGCTCACGTATGGCCAGATGCTTTCGGCCGAGGGGCTGGCCGCGATTGCCGCCTATGCCGATTGGGTCGCGCCGTGGACCCGCCAGCTGATCCCGCTGGATGCCGATGGCAAACTGGGCGAACCGCGCGCGGTGATCGCCGATGCGCACCGGTCCGGGCTGCTGGTCGGCTGCTATACTTTCCGCCCGGAAAACCAGTACCTTGCTGCCGACTGGCGCAACGATGCCGGGCCCAATGCGCGCAACCCCGATGGCAGCGTGGCCGAAATCCGCCGCTATCTGACCGAAGGGCTCGATGGCTTCTTCACCGACGATCCGGCGCTCGGCCGCCGCGCGGTGGATGCTGCCTGAGCCGGATCAGCACGGACTGCGCGGCATAGGGGTTTTTTCGTAACCGCCGTTTGGCAACCCCGCCAAGGCACTGGACTTTTGGTGGCGTTGCGGTTTCACTCCGCCACGGGACAGAATGCACGACTGATCGGTAAGGATCCCATATCGACCAAAGGACATGCGTCGCGCGATGAGCCAGAAAAGCGTTTTGTTCGTGTGTCTCGGCAATATCTGCCGGTCACCGATGGCCGAAGTCGCCCTGCGCGCCGAAGCGGTTGCGCGGGGTCTGGCGCTGACCATCGATTCGGCAGGCACCAGCGGGCTGCACAACGGCGAAGGCGCCGATCCGCGCGCCCAGGCAGAGGCGCTGCGCCACGGTGTGGATCTGTCGCGCCACCGCGCACGACAAGTCACGGCGGATGATTTCCAGCATTTCAGCCACATCTTTGCGATGGATCAGCAGAACTTGCGCGATCTCCAGCAGATTGCCCCGCGCCGGCCGCTCGCCCGGGTTGGCCTGGTGATGGATCTCGTGCCCGGCCGCCATGGCACCGCGGTGATCGATCCGTGGTATGGCGATGCCGATGATTTTGCCACGGCCTGGGCCGATGTGGCAGAGGCGGCGCGGCACATCGTGACCTTGCTCGCGCGCTGAACGCCTTGCCATCCGCCCCGCCGGCGCTTAATCGTTTGATTAAATGCGCAGTGCGAACTGGCGCGCGGCGGAGGACACCATGGCATTCAAGACCCGGATCACCGAATTGCTCGGCATCGAGCACCCGATCGTCCAGGGCGGGATGATGAATGTCGGCTATGCCGAACTGGCGAGCGCGGTTTCGAATGCCGGGGGCCTTGGCATCATCACCGCGCTGACCCAGCCAAGTCCCGATGCCCTGCGTGATGAAATCGAACGCACGCGCGCCCTGACGGCAAAACCGTTCGGCGTGAACATGACCGTGTTTCCCACGATCAACGCCCCCGATTATCGCGCCTATGCCCAGGCAATCATCGATGGCGGGGTGAAAGTGGTGGAAACCGCGGGCACGCCTGCGGTGCGCGAAATCTGGGACATGCTCAAACCCCACGGCATCGTCATCCTGCACAAATGCACTGCGGTGCGCCATGCGCTGTCAGCCGAACGCGCCGGCTGCGACGTGATTTCGATCGATGGCTTCGAATGTGCCGGCCATCCCGGCGAAGACGACATTCCCGGGCTGATCCTGATCCCCGCTGCGGCCGACAAAGTGAAAATTCCGCTGCTCGCCTCGGGCGGGTTTGGTGACGGGCGCGGGCTGGTCGCGGCGCTGGCGCTGGGTGCCGAAGGCATCAACATGGGCACACGGTTCTGCGCCACGCGTGAGGCGCCGATCCACGATGCCGTCAAACAGGCCTATATCGACAACGATGAACGCGGCAGCTTCCTGATTTTCCGCAATTTCAAAAACACCGCACGCGTCGGCAAAAGCGCCGTATCCGAAGAAGTCGTGCGCCGCCTGGCCCAGCCCGATGCCACGTTCGATGATGTGCGCGATCTGGTCTCGGGCGTTGCGGGCAAGGCGCTGCTGCAGACCGGCGACATGACCACGGGCGTGTTCTGGGCCGGCATGGTCCAGGGCCTGATCCACGATATTCCGACGTGCGCGGAATTGATCGACCGCATCATCGCCGATGCGCAAGGCATCGTCCGCAGCCGGCTGGATGGCCTGCTGGCCTGAATCTGTTGGCCTGAATCCATTGGCCTGAATTCGGGCTCTCAGGCGCTTTGGCGCACGATCAGGCGCGGCACGAATTGCACCGATTGCGTCTTGCCCCCGGCGAGTTGACGCATCAGCAGGTCCACCAGCATGCGCGCGCCGCCTTCGATATCCTGCCGCACCGTGGTCAGCTGCGGGCTGGTGAGTTGCGCCAGCAGGATGTCGTCGAACCCGACCACCGCCATGTCGCCGGGCACGGCAATGCCGAATTCGCCCGCCGCGGCAATCACGCTGATCGCGCCGACATCGCTGGCGGCAAACACGCCATCGGGCCGGTTTCCCGCAGCAAAAAAGGCCTGGGCCGAGGCGCGACTGCCCTCGGGTGTGATGTGGATCGGCACCACGGCGGTGTTTGCGCGCAGATCGTCGGGCAGGGCGGACAGGAATCCGGCCTGACGCGCCGCAAATTCGGGCGCGTCGGCATGGCCAAACCAGGCCAGCTGCTTGCACCCGCGCGCCAGCAAGTGCCGCGCTGCCAGCACGCCGCCGGTGAAATTGTCTGATCCCACCGTGGTATAGCGGTTGTCCGGGGCATAGGCGCCCCACACTACCATGGGCCGGTAATGTTCCGCCGCGCGGTTCAGCACCGCGTTCTGGTTCGATTGGCCGATCATGATGATCCCGTCGGTGCGACCCGAACGCACGAAATCTTCCAGCCAGTGATCGCCCTGCGGCAGGATGCGCGACAGCAGCAGATCATACCCGTGTTCGGTCAGCGCGCTCGCCAGATAGCCGAACATCGCCGAAAGAAACGGATCGGACAGCGCCTGCCCCTGTTCATGGCCCAGCGGCAACAGCACGCCGATCGCCCCGGTGCGCCCCAGCCGCAGGTTCTGCGCCGCCACGTTCAGCCGGAATCCGTGTTCGGCCGCGATGGCGCGGATGCGGTCGCGCGTGGCCTGGTTCAGCGTGCCTTTGCCGGTCAGCGCGCGCGATACGGTCGATACCGAAACGCCGGCGATGCGGGCCAGATCGGAAATGCTGCGAACAGCCGCTGTGGTTGCGCCCATATGGCGTATACCTCCGGGGGAAGGGGCGCGTTCACGCCAGATGCGGCAGGCTGTCCCCTGTCACGACTTGCCGCAAACGTATCCTATACCCTTGTAATCCAACGCGCCATGTAATCCAACGCGGCATGTCGAATTTCCAGGATCAGGACCGGCACATCACTGCGGCGCGACGACAATCTTCAGCCGCACCACTTTGCCATCGACGCCCACGTGCACATGCGTTTCGCTGACCAGCCGGATTTTCAGGTTGCGCGCCTGTTCGGGGGCGATCTCCAGCGTGTAATCGCCCGGGCGGATCTGTTCCATCAGCACAAAGCCATCGCTTTCGCTGCGCGCACGCGCCATGTGGCGGCCTGTGGGGTCGGTCAGATTGAGCACCAGCCCGGCCACGCCGCGCTTGTGGTTGCCATCGGCATAGACTGCGGTGCCTTCGATATCGCTCAACTGCTCGATCGCGAAATCGACCACCGGAATGCGCCCCGGCCGTGCCACGATTTCCACGCCGGGCCGGTGCGGCGCCATGGCAATATCGGGCAGGGTGGTGCTGTCGATGCGCACCGCGGTGCGGTTGCCATCGCCAATCCCGGTCAGCACCGCCGTGCCGTCAGCGCCCGATACGGCATGCTGCGATCCGGTAAAAAAGGCCACTTTGCCAATGCGTTCCTCGCCCGGATCGAACACCCCGTTGCCATTGGTATCGGCAAAGGCGCGCACCGCCACGGCGCCGCTTCCGGCCAGGCCAGGTCGCGCGGCAAACATCCGCCCGCTCAGCGGATTGCGGCCAAAACTCACCCCCAGCCGCAGCGTAAAGGCAAAGCTGTTGGTCGGCATGACATAGGTTGAATCGAACGAGGCCGCGATCGGCCCGAACTTGCGCGTGGCCGAAAGCCCCAGCGTGGTCTGCCGGTTGGTGAACGTGTGGTTGACCGATGCGCGCACGCCGGTGCGCGCATCGATATCGCGCGCCACTTCGCCGCCCAGCGCGGTCAGCCCGCCATGGGCGCCCAGGCTATAGCTCGCTTCGGCGCGATATTGCGTGTGGCTGCCGGCAAAGGTCGCCAGATCAAACGTTCCGGTGGTGGTGTGGCCGGTCACCGCGCCGGGCATGGCGGTGTCGGTATAGTTGATCACGTTGGTTGCCATCACGCGCCCCAGCGTCATCGTCTGGTGGAATGAGGCGATGTCGCTGACCTGGCCATCGGCATAGGCCAGATGCTGCCAACTGAACGCCAGCGGCACGGTATGCTGGCCCAGATGCAGCGTTTTCGACAAATCGAACTGCGTCATCGATCTCAGCGGCAGATTGCTGGGCGATCGCACTTCGTCGAGAAAGCCGTGGCCATATTCCGCGTGGGTGGCAACCACGCTGGCGCCCAGCACGCGACCGGCCACGCCGATTTCCACCGCCGTGCCGCCGCCGCTGGAAATTGCGGCATCCAGCTTTGCCGCAAACCCGCCCAGCCCGGTGCGCAGGCCTGTCGAAGCCAGCCAGTGCAGCGCGCCGCCGGCCATGACCAGCCCGGTCAACGGGTTGACCGGCTGGTACAGCGCGCTGCTGCCCACCACGGTCACCGCGTTGGTCAGCCCATATTGCACCGCCACGCCGCTGCGCCAGCTGCCATGACCGGATGTCGGCTGAAACCCCGGCTCGGTCACGGCGATCAGCGTCTTGTCCTTTTGCACGGCAAAGACGTTGTAGGTGAAGGCGCCTTTGGCCAGCCGGCCATCACCCACGGTGATCCGTCGCACCTCCTCGCGGCGCTGACCTTGCGGGCCGTAAAACACCAGGCGAAACACGTTCAGCCCGAAATCGACCGGCACTTGCAGGAATTCGAACTGCCCGTTCACCGCATCGCGCGTCGAACCGACCAGCGTATCGTTGCGATAGAGCTCGACTTCGAATCCCGATGGCAGCTCCCCGCGAAAATCCACCTTTTCGAACACCGATGCGTGTTCCAGCGGCTCGTTGGTCAGGGCAAAGCCACGCCCGGCCACCCCGCGCAGCCCCAGCGGCATCGATTCACTGGCAACATCGCCCATTTCGAATTCGGTGGCATGCAACGGGCCCAGCAGATGCGCATCGGGATCGCGCCGGCCCAGTTGCAGCCGGGCCGCGATCAGCCCGTCTGTCGATGACAGGCTGGCATAGGCGCGCGCGGTCATGAACAGCAGATCGCCGGCTGCGCGCAGATCGCCCTCGACATGCGCGCGCACGCCATCATTGCCCGCCGCGCGCAGCTCCACTTCGGAAATCGGCGTGTCAAACAGGTGATAGGGGGTGGCCTGGCGTTCATAGGCCGGCGCCTGCGCGCGGCCGCCTGCATTGCCAAGCCGTTCGCGCGCGGATTCACGCGCCGCGCGCTGCTCGAACGGAAACGCCTCCAGCGTCTTGATCACCACGGTCTGCGCGCGCAGATCGGTCAATACCGAAATCGGCAGGATGTCGGCCAGCCGGTCCGCCCTGATCCACATTTCGCCATCAAACGCGGCGAAATCGCGCTTTGGCAGGGGGGCCTCCTTGCCGCCCTGGGTGATCGTGCCGGCGCGCAGGTTGATCGACAGCGTGCGCGATGGCGAAAGGTACCAGCCATTGGCATAGTTGCCGTCGTCGCTCACGCTGATTGGCAGATCGAGAAAACGCGCCAGATCGGCCAGCGGCAGATAGACCCCGCCGCGCGTGCCGTGCGCGGTGATGGTGTCGGTCATTTCGCGATGCTGGGTGCGGATTTCGAGAATCAGTTCATCGTCTTCGCCCAGCGTGGGATAGGCGCTGGCCACGCTCTGCCCGATCGGCGCCGGCCTGCCCGTCACTGCGGCGGGCGGCAGGCTGGGCGGTGAAACGGTCTGTGGCGGTGCCGGCGCCGGGCCGGGTGCGGCCTGCGCGGCGATCGGCAGCGCAAACAGCGTTCCAGCAGGCAGCCCCCCGGCCAAAAGCCTGTAGCGACTCCAGCGGCCCGCTCCGCGATGCCGGGCAGGCGCAACCGGGGTCAGTAAGGAGGTCGCAAGGGGCGCCTCCACCCGCCTCACGGAACGGTGAAGTCCTGCCGGACCAGCGTCTTGCCGGGCGCAAAGTCATCGTCGACATACGTCACGGTCAGCTTTGCCCCACTGGCGACAAACCGCGCATCCAGCGTCGGTTCCACCGGCACGGTCACCGTGCGCGCATCCACTTCGGTATAGACGCCGACACCCTTGATCGTCGCCACCGGCTTCGGCGCGCCCGGCGCGGTGATCGTGATGTCGCCAAACGAAGACCGGGTGCCGCTGCGCGTGATGGTCAGGCGGATCAGCTTCTGCCCGTCGGCCGCGCTCGAAACGGTCAGGTCCTGCAGCCCCGATGTCAGCGTGGTATCGCCCACGCGGATGATTACCGGGATCGAAATGCCGAAACGCGGCGTGATCTTCACCCCGATGCCCGCGCTCGATGGCCGGCCATTCGTCACGTCGTCGATGGTCAGACCGTCATCACCGGGCGGCACCGCGATGGCAGAAAAATGCGTGCGGTATTCGCCCGCGGGCAGATCGGGCGCGATCCGCGCCATGATCCGCACCATTTGCGATTCATTGCCGGGCAGGGTGAACCGGTGTGGTGACCAGCGTACCAGATCGACCGCGCCTTTCAGCCGGGCGCGCGTGGGATCTTCGGCCCTGGCCGATGCCGGTTCGACCAGCCGTCCGTCGGGGGTCATCATCATGTCGGCAATGGTAATGTCATAATCGCCGGTGTTGGCGGTCTTGTTGTAGACGCCCACACTGGCGGTGCGGTTGCGATCGTCGATCACCACGCGTTTGGGATAAAGGTTGATATCGCCCATCCCGCCCACCGATCCGGTCGGGATCGCATTTGGGGCAGGGGTGGGGTTGGTGTTTGGGGTGGTCG
The DNA here is from genome assembly GCA_903832325.1 of uncultured Sphingomonadales bacterium. GTDB lineage: Bacteria > Pseudomonadota > Alphaproteobacteria > Sphingomonadales > Sphingomonadaceae > Novosphingobium. The sequence goes on from CAILBC010000048.1 coordinate 11,789, forward strand.
AAACCACGGCAGACCGCGCGCCCGCAGGATTGTCGATCGCCGGCACGCTGGAAATCTGGGCCAGGGCCGCCGCCGGAAATGCCACAATCAGCATCGGGCCGGTCATGCAGCGCAGGGCCAGCGGCACGCGATGCGGGTTGGCCGGTGGCACGATCATGGCACGTCAACTCCCTGGTGCGGCGTCCGCCTGGGCACGGCTGGCCGCGTCACTCGTATTTGCCCGTATTGGTATTTTCCCGTAATGGCAATTGGTGGCCTCAGTAATAGGTCACAATGATCGGAAATGTCCCCGAATAACTGCCGGTGGCCTGGTTTGCCGAGGCAGTCAAAGTGCCACCGATAGCAAACGAAGCCGTGCCGTTGGTGCCGGTCTGCCCCACTGCGAACGCCACGTTGGTGGTGAACTGGCCGACGGTCATTTTTGCCGGCCCGTTGCTGATCGTTACCTGGTTGACCCCGCTGATCGTATAGAGCGCGCCGGGCGTGCCGGTCAGCGAAAAGCTGGCGGCCCCGCGCGATCCGCTCTGTGCGATTGCGCTGGCCGTGCCCATGTCGCCGGTGCTGGTCAACGCGCCATAGGGCGACATCGTCAAAGTGCCCCCCGTGGTCGGCTGCGCAATCGTGCCGAATTGCAGCGAACCCAGCGCAACCAGTTGCATCGGCGCGGTGACCTGGGCACTGGCCGATCCGGCAGCACGCGAAGTGGTGCCCGAACCGGCCAGTGCATCATGGCCCGCCATGCTGGCGATGGCCGCCAGCGTTACCGCAATGGCGCGGATGATCTTGTGCATGATCCGGTCTCTTCCTGGATCAGCCAATCGCCCCGGCAATTACTGGTACACCACCGTGGCGTTATACGTGCCGGTATAGCTGCCAGCGGTTTCGGTGCCGGTCACGGTCAGCGTGCCGCCAACGGTGAACGTGGCCGTGCCGGTGGAGCTGGTCGTGCCGCTCGCTGCCGAAGGCGACGTGGTGAAGTTCATCGTCTTCGAACCGTTCGAAATCGTGCCGCTGGTGGTGGTGATGCCAAACGCGCGGCTGACATCGCCGGTCAGCGAAAACTGGTCGGCCGCAGTGGAGTAACCCGGCACAAAGCCGACATCGCTTGTCACCGATCCGGTGCCGCCCGCGCTCACCACAACGGTGCCGCCCGCGCCAACCGTGAACTTGCCGAAATTCAGCGCTGCGCCGGTGGTGTGCGTCAGCACGATCGGCGCCACGATCGTGGCCGACGCGGTCCCTGCGGCGGTCGAAGTGTTGCCCGAAGCGGCCTTGGCCGCCGAAGTGCCGCCAGCAATGGCCAGCACGGCCGCTGCGATTAGAATTGCCTTGTTCGTGTTCATCGTAAGCCCCGTCGTTGATGCGAAGGCCTTGCGGGTCCGTTCGCCATGGTCCTGTGCAGGCGCTCGGCAGGGGTGCGATCGCTGATGATCGCGGCCCGTCCGCCGGCTGCAAAACGGGATCTAAGCGAAGATGGTTAACAACAGGTTAGGTATAAATCCTTGGGCCGCCTTCGTAAGGCAGAAACGAAAAAAAGGGGCAGGACCCGCGCCGGCAGGGGGTCTGTTCCCCTCTGCCGGCCGGTTCCTGCCCCCTGGCACTTGTGCAAAAGATCAGTTGTAGGTCACCGTGGCATTGTACGTGCCGACATAGTTGCCGGTCGTTTCGGTGCCGGTTGCGGTCAGCGTGCCGCCTACCGTGAACGCGGCCGTGCCCGTTGTGCTGGTCGTGGTGGTGGCAACAGAGGGCGTGGTCGTAAACGCCATCGTCTTGGTGCCGTTGCTGATCGTGCCGCCGGTCGTGGTCACGGCGAAACTGCGCGAAATGTCGCCGGTCACCGAAAACTTGTCGGCGGTTACGGTCGTGCCGCCCGGCACGAAATTGACACTGCCGGTGGTCGAACCGCCGCCCGCTGCGGTTACCACCACAGTGCCGCCGGTGCTGACGGTAAATTTGCCAAAGCCCAGCGCAGAACCAGCGGTGTGGGTCAGCACCAGCGGTGCAACCACGGCTGCAGTCACCGAGCCGGCCGCGGTGGAGGTGTTGCCCGACGCGGCAAAGGCATTGCCCGCAGGAAGCGCGACAATCGCAACGGCGATCGCGGCGGTGGAAAGAAGACGCTGCATCATGAATAAATGTCCTGCCTGGTCACGGCGGGCCCGGTCCGGTCTTGCGGGCAGCGGGATCAATCCCGTCTGCCCGCAACCCTGGCCGGTCAGCCTGTAACGCTACGGTCCCTCGCGTGCCCGGTCAACGGGCTGCGATAACCGGCCGATCGGATGATCAGTTGTACGCGACTGTCGCGTCGTAAGTGCCGTGGTAGGCGCCCGCGGTTTCGCTGCCGGTCACAGTCAGCGTACCACCGACCGTGAACGTGGCGGTGCCCGTCGGGCTCAGCGTGGTCGACGCGAGCGAAGGAACCGTCACAAACGCCATCGTCACCGCGCCGTTGGCAACCGTGCCGCTGCCCGAGCTGATCGAAAAGCTGCGACCTGCATCGCCCTTCACGCTGAACTGGTCAGCCGCTTGCGTCGAACCGGGCACGAACCCGACATCGCCCGTGGTCGAAGAGGTGTTGTCGGCGGCCACAGAGACCGATCCGCCCGAACCGGTCGTGAAGCTGCCAAAGTTCAGCGTGGCGCTGCTGGTGTGCGTCAGCACGATCGGCGTGACAACGTTCGCCGCGGCCGCGCCGGACGCGGTCGAGGTGTTGCCCGAAGCGGCATAGGCGGGCGCGGTCACGGTCAGAGCAACGAGCGCCGAAAGCAGAATTTTCTTCATCACCAAATCCCCAAGTCGATCGCGCACTGGCAACCCCTGCTGCCGGATACGCTGTGTCCCCAAATGGTCGCCGGACGGCAGGTGGCGGATTGCGCCGCTGCGTCCGGTGATGACCCCTTCTAACGGGATGACTTGAACGATAGCCTAGTGTTTATACTTACCGGATCGGTGATTATTGTTAAAACATTCCTGAATTATCTGAAAAAGCGGCAGATTTATTTCCAACAATTTTCATAACATGGTTAATATTTGAAGAACTTAAGCCATATTAAGCATGATGATCAACTATCCATGGTTGGTTTTCGGCAAACGGTTGCCGACCAAGCATCGGAATAATATAGGTATTTTTGCGATGGCGCTTGGTCTGAAATGGTAAAGTAAAACCAATTTTGACCAACCGATGCGGTTAATCACGCGCAATTCGGGCTCGCTTTGCCGCCTACCGGTCTGCCCGTACTGGGCATATATCGCCGGCCAGATATCGCTGGTCAGATGTAGCTGACGATCACGTTGAAGCTGGCGCGATAGCGCGCTGCGGGCAGGTCCGCGGGCAGGGTGATCGTGCCGCCGACTTCGAACCGGTCGCTGCCCGTACTGTCCAGTTGCGGGGTCACTCCGCCACTCACCGATCGCGTGGTCAGCGCGCCCACATCCAGCGTGGCCGCACCCGAAGTGCCGCGCGCGACAATGCCCGGGGGCAATTGGATGCTGTAACTGCGCAGCGCTTCGCCCTGCACGGCAAAGCCGGCGGCATGCGCCGCGCTGCACAGCGATCCGGCACAGACCGCGCTTGCGCTGCCACCGAAACTGGCTCCGGCCACCCGCGGGCTTACCGTAACCGTCCCGCCCGCACCCGGGGCATGGGTGATCGTGCCGAAATCCATATCGGTTGTTGCTGCAACGCTCAGCGGCCGGATCACCGTGGCCGTGGCAAGCCCGGTGGCCAACCCCGTAGCATGTCCCGTGCTACCGGCGCTCTGCCCAGGTGGCGCGGCGTGAACTTCGGTGGAAAACGCTGCCAGCATCATGCCCAGCGCCATCTGGCCAGCCAGGGCGTGTCGCGCGTTCATCCGAACACCGTGGTAACCGTGGTCAGCAGCGTCAGCGGAAAATTCAGGCTGGCACCGCCGCTGGTCCGCTGGATGGTCAGCGTGCCACCCACATGAAACGTGACCGAACACGTCGCCGCCACGCAGTTGGGCATGGTATAGACTGCGGTCTGGCCGGGGTTGAGCATGGCAACGCCCGGCAGATCGGTGGTAAATCCGCCCAACGATCCCTGCACCCCCGCCACATTGACATTGGGCGCAGCGGGCAGGCTGAACTGGAAAATCAGCTGATAGGCGTTGTGATCGCCGCTCGCCCGCGCATACGTCATGGTGAACTGCGCCGGCCCGCTGGCCCGGTCACCCAGCGGAAAGACACTGGCATTGCTGGTCGATCCGTCGGGTCCCACGGTGCGCGATCCGCTGCCCACGGTGACCATCGTGCCAAACCGCAAAGGCTGGTCGGCGCTGGCGGTAAAGCTGGCCGGGGTCACCGCATGGGCCGCCGGCGCCGGAACCATGATCGCGGCTGCGGCCATTACCAGACCATCCCGCGCCAGCCGCCGCAGCATCAAACCGGGCAGCACCAAACCGGGCAGCACCAAACCGGGCAGCACCAAACCGGGCAGCACCAAACCGGACCGCACCAAACCGGGCCGAAACAGGCCAAGGGATCGCGCCGGGAAACCGGTCCGGCCAGATGGCCGGTCACCAACAGGACCGGAGGTGCGATAACTGTCCATGACTCTGGCAAGACTACAACTTTTCGCGCCTGTCATGCAAGCATATGCACCGCGCGCACATGTCCGGATGCGGTACGCGCGCAACCGTGCCGGCGCCGCGCATGACAGGAAAACATTTGTCGCCGCAAACGAGAGTTTGTGCGCTGCGCATTGCCCATGTGCCGGTCCAACCGGTATGCGGGGTGCGACCTTGCGGCGATCCGCGCTACCCCGGTCCGGAAATGCCGCGATGTTCGCACATCTTGATGCCCTTCATGCACTCGCCGGCCTGCTGGTGGGATTTCTGGTCGGGTTGACCGGGGTTGGCGGCGGCTCGCTGATGACGCCGGTGCTGGTGCTGCTGTTCGGCGTCAGCCCGACAACGGCGGTCGGCACCGATCTGCTGTTTGCCGCCTGCACCAAAATTGCGGGCTCCACCGTCCATGGCTGGCGCGGCACGGTCGATTGGGCGATCGTGCGGCGCCTGGCCAGCGGCAGCGTGCCGGCCGCGGTGGTCACGCTGGTGATCGTATCGGGGCTGGGCCACCCCCCCCGCGCGGCCAGCCACACGATGCTGATGATCCTGGGCGTGATGCTGATCCTCACCGCGGTTGCCACGCTGTTTCAGCAGGGGCTGGCACGTTTGGCGGGGCGGCTTGCCAGGTGGCTGGGCCATCGCGCGGGCACCACACTGGCCTGGCCGACAATGCTGCTGGGCACATTGCTGGGCGTTGCGGTCACCATGTCATCGGTTGGCGCGGGCGCGATCGGGGTCACCGCGCTGCTGATGCTCTATCCCGCGCTGGGCGTGTCGCGGATTGTCGGCAGCGACATTGCCCATGCCGTGCCGTTGACGCTGGTGGCCGGTTTCGGCCACTGGATCATCGGCGATGTCAACATGCTGCTGCTGGTCAATCTGTTGATCGGATCGATCCCCGGGGTTCTGGTCGGCAGCCACTTGTCAACACGATCGCCCGATCGCGTGCTGCGCCCGGTGCTGGCCGTGGTGCTGCTGGTTTCCGGGTACAAACTGCTGGCCTGACCGCGCCGCAAAGGATGCTCTGCATGACCGTGACAACTGAAACGTTCCCCGGCTTTGACGGCGCGCCACTGGTGCTGCTGCGCCTGGAACCGCGCGAATCCGCCGTTCCGGTGCGCACCGTGGTCTTGCTGCACGGGCTGTTTTCGAATGCCGATGTGAACTGGGTGCGGTTCGGCACTGCGGCGCGGCTGGCCGATGCCGGTTTCACCTGCCTGATGCCCGATCTGCGCGCGCACGGCGGCAGCGCCGCGCCGCATGATCCCGCCGCCTATCCTGCCGATGTGCTGGCGCGCGATCTGGCCGCGCTGGTCGATCATTGCGCGCTGGTTGATTTCGATCTGGTGGGCTTTTCGCTGGGCGCGCGCACTGCCGCGCGCGCGGTGATCGGCGGCCTGCGGCCGCACCGGCTGGTGCTGGCCGGCATGGGGCTGGAAGGACTGGCAGGCTGGGCCGGGCGGCAGGATTTCTTTCGCGACGTGATCGATCGCTTCGGCACGATCCGCCCCGGCGATCCGGCCTATATGGCGCAACAGTTCCTCAAGACCACCGCGGTCGATCGCGTTGCCGCGCGCCTGCTGCTCGGCACGATGGAAGATACCGCGCCCGCCGCGCTCGCCATGATCACCATGCCCACACTGGTGCTCTGCGGCGATCAGGACAATGACAACGGCTCGGCCGACCGCCTGGCCGAGGCGCTGCCCCATGCAGCCCGCGCCACGATTCGCGGCACGCACATGAGCAGCGTAACCCTGCCCGATCTGGGCGAAGCGCTGGCCGCCTGGCTGGCGCAAGGCCGGGAATAATACCAATACGCCGTGCGCCTGGCTCACTGCGCCTTGGTATAAGCCCGCACGGCGCCTGGCCGTCACGCTGTGCGATAAGTTTCCCTCACCGCACAACCGCATAAAGCGAATTCCCGGCACGATGAGCCGGTGAAAATCCGCAACAAGGCCGCTTGCCGCCGCGCCGGCTTTATGAGACGTTCCGGGCATAACAAAATATCGTTCCGAGGATGTCGTATCATGAAATCGGTGTGCAACCCGATTGCCCGTTCCCTTTCCGCGATCGCGCTGCTGGCCGGGCTCGCCATGGCCCCCGCCCATGCTGCCGCACCCGGCGCGGATGGCCCCCGTGGCGATGGTATTGCCGCGGCCGAACCGGCCGGCGTTGTCGCCGCGCTGCAGGCTGCGGGCCATGCCGCAGTGCTCACGCAGGACAGCAGCGGCGATCCGCTGATCAAGGCCAGCATCGGCGGCTGGTCCACCCAGGTCGTGTTCTACGATTGCAACGAGATCACCCACGCCGGCTGCCAGTCGCTGCAATTCAACGCCAGCTTCATTCCCGAAAAACCGTTCGATGCCGCCGCCGCCGCCGCCTTCGTGCGTGATAACCGCTTTGGCGCGGTCACCGTTGCGCCCGACCACTCGGTCAGCGTAACCTGGGACGTGATCACCGGCCGCGGCATCGATCCTTCGGTGTTTTCGCTGGTGGTCAAAAGCTATCGCCTGGCGCTCGATACGATTGGCAGCGAAGTGTTCTCGCCTGCCAACCGCCCGCATCTCGCAAGCGCGGCGCGGTAACGGGCCTTATCGAAACGGCGGCTCGTTGAACGCGCGCAACTTGCGCGAATGCAGCCGGTTGCCCTGTTCGCGCAGCAGTTCGCACGTGGTCGTGCCAATGGCCAGGTGCGCGGCAATCGCCTCTTCGTAAAACCGGTTGGCCTGCCCCGGCAGCTTGATTTCGCCATGCAGGGGCTTGTCCGATACACACAGCAACGTGCCATAGGGCACGCGAAAGCGATAGCCTTGCGCGGCAATCGTCGCCGATTCCATGTCGATCCCCACGGCGCGTGACAGGCTCAGCCGCCGCGCCGAATGCGAATAGCGCAATTCCCAGTTGCGATCGTCGGTGGTCACCACGGTGCCGGTGCGCATCCGCCGCTTCAGGTCGATCCCGCCGATCCCGCTCACGCGTTCGGCCGCAGTCTGCAATGCCACTTGCACTTCGGCGATTGCGGGGATCGGAATTTCGGGCGGCAGCACCGGATCGAGCACGTGATCATCGCGCAGATAGGCATGGGCGAGCACATAGTCACCGATCTGCTGCGTCGGGCGCAGGCCGCCGCAATGCCCGATCATCAGCCAGGCTTCGGGGCGCAGCACGGCCAGGTGGTCGCAGATCGTCTTGGCATTCGATGGCCCGACGCCGATGTTGACCAGCGTGATCCCCGTGCCATCGGGCGCCACCAGGTGATAGGCCGGCATCTGGTGCCGCCGCCACGCCGTATCGGAAAGCCGGGCGCGCGCATCATCGGTGCGCGCATCGATTGAAAGGCCGCCCGCCCCGCTCAGCGCGACAAACCGCGTGCCATCCAGTTGGCGCCCGGCCCAGTCGACGAATTCGTCGACATAGCGGTGGTAATTGGTGAACAGGATGTACCGCTGAAAATCCTCGGGCCTTGTGCCGGTGTAATGCGCCAGCCGCGCCAGGCTGAAATCGGTGCGCAACCCGTCAAACAGCGACAGCGGCATCGGCCCGTCGCCCACCAGATATTCGGCATCGGCAATTTCGTCGCCGATCGCGGCCAGCTCGGTGGTGGGAAAATGGCGCGCCAGATCGGCCGGGCGCACCACGCCGATTTCCGCACCAAACGCCCCGTCCAGCACATAGGGAAAGGGGATTTCCTGCCGCGAGGCGCGAACGCTCAGCGTCACATCGTAATCTTCCAGGATCAGCCGCAACTGTTCGGCCAGATAGGCGCCAAACAGCGCCGGCCGCGTCACCGTGGTGGTATAGACGCCGCGCTGGGTCAGCCGGCCAAACGCGCGCCCGGTCGAAAGGTTGTCCGGGTCCTGCGCCAGATCGATGCGCAATTCGGGATAGGCATAGGCCCCGTCGTCGCGCCGCCCGACCGGGGGCAGCGTGCCATCGGCCGCAAACGCGGCAATATCGGCGCGCAACAGCGCCACCGCCCGGTCATAAAGGCGGTTGAGTTCAGCCAGCGTGGCGGCAATCGTGGCTTCATGATCGGTCATCCGCCCGGCCTATCGCGGATTGATGACGATGCAAAGGCTGGTATCGCGCCTTATTCTGCGCGCCAACGAAGGTGCCGCTGCCCCTTGACCCGCCAGTGCAGCGCTGGGATCATCCGGTGCAACGCGATTGGGGGGGGCGGCGGGTGGCACTGGCCGGATTTGCAGAAGATAGGGCGGTTCCGGCCGGGCGCAGCGGCATTTCTGCGCGGCTGGTGCTGATGCTGACGCTGGCCATGCTGATCAATTATGCCGATCGCGGCAGTCTGGCCGTGGCCGCACCCCTGCTGGGGCGGGATCTGGCTCTTGGTCCGGCGCAAATGGGCCTGCTGCTGTCGGCATTTTTCTGGACTTATGCGCTGGCGCAGCCCCTGGCCGGCGTGGTGGCAGAACGGTGGCCCGTGCGCTGGGTGCTGGGCACAGGATTGCTTGCCTGGTCGCTGTCAACGATGCTGTGCGGCCTTGCCGGCGGCTTTGCCAGCCTGTTCGCGTTGCGGATGCTGACCGGCCTTGGCGAAAGCGTGATCTATCCGGCCAATGCCCGGCTCCTGTCCGAACATGCCGGGCCGCATCAGCGCGGGCAGGCCAATGCCGCCATCGAAGCGGCCAAGGCGCTCGGGCCGATGGTCGGCACACTGCTTGGCGGGCTGGTGCTGGCGCATTATGGCTGGCGGGCGGTGTTCTGGGTGCTCGGGGCGGTGTCGTTGCTGTGGTTGCCGGGCTGGTTGACCACGCCTCTGCCCCGTTCGCGGCCGTCCGGGCCAGGCCAGGGCAACGGGCCCGGCTGGCGGGAATTGCTGTCACAGCCCGCGGTGTGGACAACGGCCATCGGCGGGTTCGCCTATGCTTATTCACCCTATCTGCTGATGACATGGCTGCCCAGTTTTCTGGTCAATGCGGAACATTGCACGCTGATCCAGATGGCCTGGATCGGTGCCGCGATTGCCATTTGCCAGGCGCTGGGCGCGGTGGTCAGCGGGCTGGTATCGGATCGCGCGATTGTCGCGGGGCACGACGAAGGCATCGTGCGCAAGCGGTTCATGCTCGCCGGCATGGGTGGCACCGCGCTGATGATGCTGGGCGCCACGGTCGCCCCGCATGGCTGGGTGGAACTGTGCCTGGGCGGCGCAGCATTCTGCATCGGGCTGATGTGCACGGCGATCAACACGTCGGTCCAGACGATGGCCGGGCCCTATGCCGCCGGGCGCTGGATTGCGGTGTTCAACACCATTTGCAATATGTCCGGCGTCGTGGCGCCACTGGCCACCGGGCTGGTGGTCGCCGCCACCGGTTCGTTTCGGCTGGCGTTCCTCATCCCCGCGGTGCTGTCGCTGTTTGGCCTGATCGCCTGGGGACCACTGACCGGCCCGATCCGGCCAGTGGCGTGGCGCAGATCATGACCTGACGATCATTTTCCGGTCATGACATCAAACAGCGGCTTGTCGGGCGTGGTCTTGCATGCGTCGATTACCTCGGAATAGCCCGGTGTTTTCGGAAACTCGCGGGTTTTCGGAAACTCGCGGGTTTTCCCAATTGCGCTCAAACCGCCGGCGCGCAACGCGATCATCACCACCGCGCCTTTCGCGAGCAGCCAGCCGCGATAATTTTCGGGCTTTTCTTCGGGAAAATGGTCCGCATGCCAGCCCGCATCGATCAGGAAATCGCGGCACGGTTTCTTGAAATACGCGGGGTCGATCATGCTGTCCTTCCAGAAATATACCGGAAGCGTGGCCCGAACGGTCACCGGCTTTCCATCATGATCCGCAGCAGGCGCAAAGGTCCCGCCCTTGATCAGCCCGACAGCAATGGCATCCAGTTCGGGTGATCGCGACGACGTTTTGACCGTCAGCGTTCGTATATGGCCATCTTTTGCGATGATCAGGTCGAATACGATTTCGCCCTGGATGCCTTGCCGGTAAAGGCCTGACAGATCGGGATCTTTTGGTGATGTGGTCAGTTTGGGAAGTTTTCCGCCCAACGCCTTGATCTGGCAGCCGGTGTAAGTGTCTGACCCGAAACTCCGTTTCGGGAAGTCGGTACCGGCCCGCTCCCCCACCCGACCACCCAATACCGTACAA